>NZ_JAHBDK010000062.1 GCF_019956415.1 Pseudomonas sp. GL-B-19 | reverse complement strand
TCGTACAGGCCGACACATCGGTTGAAGACAGGGACTGTTTAAGCGTCGTATTCTTTTTCATGGACTCGCCCTCGCTGCCGTTGGCTTCTTAGACTGCCACCGTGGCGCATTGACGCCTCGGCGTGGGCGAGTCCATCCAATTACAGTTGATTTGTGTCGTATATCGAATTCGTGAACGACATTGCATCCTGTGGGAGTGAGCCGGCTCCGGGCGGCGTTCCGACGATGAACGATAACGCGGTCTTGGATCAGCCCTGCGGATCGACGTTATCCAAGGCTCGATTCACCGCCAACTCAGCCAGCATGATGATCTGCTGAATCGCCAACACCGTATTACGCTGCGGGCCGATCAGGTTTGCGGCGAAATCGCTGGTCATGACACTGGCGGAGGCCAATGACTCGCAGGCTTGGGCCAGGAGACTTTCGGTGTCCATGTTGGGAGCGATCATGTACATCGTGCTGGGGCGGCGGGGTTTTTCGGTGTATTGCGACGGGGGATCGAGGTAGTAGTCGAGGGCGCGTTTTATGGCTTCGCGGTCTCGCAGGAGCGCTTCGGACCGGGTGTCTTCGGCGTCAGGGGGTGTGGTGTTGAAGGGTGGATCGGGGACTACTTTGTTCATCTGAATTTACCTGTTCATTTTTGAAGCCATCACTTGCCATTTCTCACATGGAAAGTGGTGGCAGCTATGTGCAGGGTGAGAAAACCGGGAACAGAGAACCGGCCGGACCGAAGTCCGCCCGCACACAGCCGCCATAGAGCATTGCAGGCAGCAAATAGCTGGCGGCAATTATGGTGATACTGGCGCTAGATTCATACATATCTGTTCCCGGGCTCTCACACCC
This sequence comes from Pseudomonas sp. GL-B-19, assembly GCF_019956415.1. Lineage (GTDB taxonomy): Bacteria > Pseudomonadota > Gammaproteobacteria > Pseudomonadales > Pseudomonadaceae > Aquipseudomonas. The sequence continues at coordinate 25,930 of NZ_JAHBDK010000062.1, read as the reverse complement.
GGTCGCTGAGGTTTCAGCGACAGCCAGAGGTTAGAGACACTGCTTCCTACCCGGCAACCTGAAAAATGCGTGGGAAAGCTCTGTGTTTCTTACACATCTTTCAACACTCAAAAATGGAACGCGGAGCGTCCCTGGCGGCATTCCTACGGAGGAGCATGGGAACGATCAGTCGGGGGGCGGCAGAATGAGGTTGGTCGGCTGTCAGGCCGCCTTCGCTGGCAAGCCAGCTCCTACAGGGGGATGGTGTACATCTGCTGGAGATTGGTCGGCTGTCAGGCCGCCTTCCAGGCAAGGCAGTTCCCACAATAGATCGGCGTACAGCCCTTGCTCCTCACCAATCATCAGGCCGAGCGTTAGCTCGCCTTCAGCTTTTGATCTTGATCTGCCCGCCCCTTCGGGAGGCTGAGTGGAGGTGTGCATCCGGGGAGTGGCGCGCAGCGCCGTTCGACGCAGTCGAACACGCTGCATGTAGGTCGAAGCGAAGCCGACCGGAGGGCAGTGTCCCCGGATGGATACCGGAACGAAGGAACGCCGAGCCCAGGCGAGGGGCCGGACGCTCGGGGCGAGCCTTTTTGGTTCCTTTTGTGGCGTTTGACAAAAGGGACTCGCTGTAAGAGCGAAACCATTAGCGGCCGTTACCGCAGGAATGGATATGTACACCATTCAAAATCATGGTCGGCTTTCAGGCCGCCTTCGCTGGCAAGCCAGCTCCTACAGTTAGAACGCGTACATCAGTAAAAAACGGGTCAATTTCCGACGATGAAACCAGCCTTAACCCCCTTGCCGCACCGCCATAGCCGACTACCATCAACCGAGAAGGAAAAATTATCCCAATCCCCTCAAGTTGAAGGACCCAACTACCGACACAGTACTAATAGGACAAATACCCCAGACAACAGCATATCGGCCAAGCCCACAGGCAAAAACCCCTGTAATGGATTGTCCCTTTGACTGCCATCACGGGATTGCCAATACTCATGGCAACTTGATGCTACCCGCACGGAACAAGGAATAACCCTTTGAAGCTGGAACTCAAGAACAGCTTGTCGGTGAAGTTGCTCCGGGTCGTCCTCCTGTCGGCATTGATCGTCGGCGTGGTCTTGAGCTGTGCGCAAATCGTTTTCGACGCCTATAAGACGCGCCAGGCCGTAGCCAACGATGCCGAACGTATCCTCGACATGTTCCGCGACCCCTCGACCCAGGCCGTCTACAGCCTTGACCGGGAAATGGGCATGCAAGTGATCGAAGGCCTGTTCCAGGACGATGCCGTGCGCCAGGCCTCCATCGGCCATCCCAACGAAGCCATGCTCGCGCAAAAAACCCGCGAATTGCAGCATTCAGACAGCCGCTGGCTGACCGACCTGATCCTTGGCAAGGAACGCACCTTCACCACCCAACTGGTCGGTCGCGGCCCTTACAGTGAATATTACGGCGACCTGAGCATCACCCTCGACACCGCCACCTACGGGCAAGGGTTCATCGTCAGCTCGGTCATCATCTTCATCTCCGGCGTATTACGCGCCATGGCCATGAGCCTGGTGCTGTACCTGGTGTATCACTGGCTGCTGACCAAACCGTTGTCGCGGATTATCCAGCACCTGACCGAAATCAATCCTGATCGCCCCAGCGAACACAAAATTCCGCAGCTCAAGGGTCACGAAAAGAACGAACTGGGGATCTGGATCAACACCGCCAACCAGTTGCTCGAATCCATCGAACGCAACACCCACCTGCGCCACGAAGCGGAAAACAGCCTGTTGCGCATGGCCCAGTACGACTTCCTTACCGGCTTGCCGAACCGCCAGCAATTGCAGCAACAACTGGACAAGATCCTGATCGATGCCGGCAAATTGCAACGGAGGGTCGCGGTATTGGTGGTCGGTCTGGACGACTTCAAAGGCATCAACGAACAATTCAGCTACCAGGCCGGCGACCAACTTCTGCTGGCCTTGGCCGATCGCTTGCGGGCTCACAGTGGCCGCCTCGGCGCCCTCGCCCGTCTGGGTGGTGACCAGTTCGCCCTGGTCCAGGCCGATATCGAACAACCTTACGAAGCGGCCGAACTGGCGCAAAGCATTCTCGATGATCTGGAAGCGGTGTTTGCCCTCGATCATCAGGAAATCCGACTGCGTGCGACCATCGGCATCACCTTGTTCCCCGAGGACGGTGACAGCACCGAAAAGCTGCTGCAAAAAGCCGAGCAGACCATGACCTTGGCCAAAACCCGCTCGCGCAACCGTTATCAGTTCTACATCGCCAGCGTCGACACCGAGATGCGCCGTCGTCGCGAACTGGAGAAGGACCTGCGCGATGCGCTGGCCCGCGATCAGTTCTACCTCGTTTACCAACCCCAAATCAGCTACCGCGATCACCGGGTGGTGGGCGTCGAAGCGTTGATTCGCTGGCAGCATCCCGAACATGGCATGGTGCCTCCCGATCTGTTCATTCCGCTGGCCGAGCAGAACGGCACCATCATTGCCATCGGCGAATGGGTGCTGGATCAGGCCTGCAAGCAATTGCGCGACTGGCACGATCAGGGCTTCCCCGACCTGCGCATGGCGGTGAACCTGTCCACCGTACAGCTGCACCATGCCGAGCTGCCGCGAGTGGTGAATAACCTGCTGCAAATGTACCGCTTGCCACCGCGCAGCCTGGAACTGGAAGTGACCGAAACCGGCCTGATGGAAGACATCAGCACAGCCGCCCAGCACCTGCTGAGCCTGCGTCGCTCCGGCGCGTTGATCGCCATCGATGACTTCGGCACCGGCTATTCGTCACTGAGCTATCTGAAAAGCCTGCCGCTGGACAAGATCAAGATCGACAAGAGCTTCGTACAAGACCTGCTCGATGACGACGACGACGCAACCATCGTTCGAGCGATCATCCAACTGGGCAAGAGCCTGGGCATGCAAGTGATTGCCGAAGGCGTGGAGACCGCCGAGCAAGAGGCCTACATCATCTCCGAAGGCTGCCACGAAGGTCAGGGCTACCTCTATAGCAAACCGTTGCCGGCACGGGAATTGAGTGCCTACCTGAAACAGGCCCAGCGCAATAACGCGGCTATTTTGTAGGTCTCCGGACATCGCGGCCTCGTTTCACTCGACAGCTGCTACAGGACCGCGTGTGTCTGTAGCAGCTGTCGAGTGAAACGAGGCTGCGATCTTTTGATTCACGACACAACGTCCGCGTGAATAAGAAATATTTCCACCTGCACTCTTTACACATAATGCGAAAGATTTGCATTATGTCGCAGTTTTGCGCGCGTGAAGCGCCAGTCCACCCCTCTTGAAGCAGGATGTTCGCCATGATTCGTATGCCTCTGGCTACCGCCAGTCTGTTGGCCATCGCTATTTCCCTCGCCGGTTGCGGCGAAGGCAAAGACAAGACCGCCGCCGCGCCAGCACCTGCTCCGGCCGCCAGCACTGCCGCTGCTGCACCAGCACCTGCTGTCGCCCCTGCCGCTGCCAGTAAAGTCGATGAAGCCGCCGCCAAAGCCGTTATCGCGAATTACGCCGACATCGTCTTCGCCGTTTACAGCGATGCCGAATCCACCGCGAAGACCCTGCAAACCGCCGTCGACGCCTTCCTCGCCAAGCCGAACGCCGACACCCTGAAAACCGCCAAGTCTGCCTGGATTGCTGCCCGCGTTCCTTACCTGCAGAGCGAAGTGTTCCGCTTCGGCAACACCATCATCGACGATTGGGAAGGTCAGGTTAACGCCTGGCCACTGGACGAAGGCCTGATCGACTACGTCGACAAATCCTACGAACACGCACTGGGTAACCCGGGCGCCACCGCCAACATCATCGCCAACACCCAGGTTCAGGTAGGCGAAGACAAGATCGACGTGAAAGACATCACCCCGGCAAAACTCGCCAGCCTGAACGAGCTGGGCGGTTCCGAGGCCAACGTCGCCACCGGCTACCACGCCATCGAATTCCTGCTGTGGGGCCAGGACCTGAACGGCACCGGCCCTGGCGCCGGCAACCGTCCAGCCTCCGACTACCTGGAAGGCAAAGGCGCAACCGGCGGTCACAACGATCGTCGCCGCGCTTACCTGAAGGCCGTGACCCAACTGCTGGTCAACGACCTGGAAGAAATGGTCGGTAACTGGAAGCCAAACGTGGCCGACAACTACCGCGCCACCCTGGAAGCCGAACCGGTTGATTCGGGCCTGCGCAAAATGCTGTTCGGCATGGGCAGCCTGTCCCTGGGCGAACTGGCGGGCGAGCGCATGAAGGTTTCCCTGGAAGCCAATTCCCCGGAAGACGAACACGACTGCTTCAGCGACAACACCCATAACTCGCAGTTCTACGATGCCAAAGGCATTCGTAACGTGTACCTGGGTGAGTACACCCGCGTCGACGGCACCAAAATGACCGGTGCCAGCCTGTCGTCCCTGGTGGCCAAGGCCGACCCGGCTGCCGACACCGCGCTGAAAGCCGACCTGGCTGCAACCGAAGCCAAGATGCAGGTCATCGTCGATCACGCCAACAAGGGTGAGCACTACGACCAGCTGATCGCTGCCGGCAACACCGCTGGCAACCAGATCGTCCGTGACGCGATCGCTTCCCTGGTCAAGCAGACCGGTTCGATTGAAGCCGCCGCTGGCAAACTGGGCATCAGCGACCTGAACCCGGACAACGCTGATCACGAATTCTGATCAACGCTGGCTGAACAAGAAGGCGACCTCAGGGTCGCCTTTTTCATGCCTGCCAACCACCGATCCATTGTAGGAGTGAGCCTGCTCGCGATGGCGGTGTGTCAGTCGAAATCGCTGGCGACTGACACACCGCCATCGCGAGCAGGCTCACTCCTACAGGGGATGGTGTTTACCAAATAATCCTTGCGTCACATCAAGTAAACGATAATTCCTCTTATTCAAACTCCCCTGCCCTGTTAGACTTTGCGCCCTTGTTTTGCTCGTCTTGCAGGATGTCTGATGCCCCCGCTGCCTCTTCGCTTGTCCGCACTGTTGCTGGCCCTGTGCCTGAGTGCATGCGATGACTCCCCGCGTTTTACCAAGGCCGAACCCGGTGAAGCCCGGTCCGGTGGCAGCGCGACTGTGCGCAAGACTGATCAGAACTCGTTTTCCCTGCCCTCCGCCAACCTGCCGCCGTCACGGCGCGTGGACTTCAGCGTCGGCAACAGTTTCTTCCGCAACCCCTGGGTGATCGCCCCGTCGACCACCACCGCCCGCGACGGCCTCGGCCCGCTGTTCAACACCAACGCCTGTCAGGGCTGCCACATCAAGGACGGTCGTGGCCATCCGCCGACACCTGACGCAGCGAATGCCGTGTCGATGCTGGTGCGCCTGTCGATCCCCGATGCACCGGCCTATGCCAACGTCATCGAGCAGCTCGGCGTGGTGCCTGAGCCTGTCTACGGCGGCCAATTCCAGGACATGGCCGTACCCGGCGTAACCCCGGAAGGCAAAGTGCGCGTCGATTACACGCCCGTTCCAGTGCGATTCAAGGACGGTACTGAAGTCGAACTGCGCAAGCCGAGCCTGAACATCACCCAACTGGGCTACGGCCCGATGCACCCCGATACCCGTTTTTCGGCGCGCGTCGCCCCGCCAATGATTGGCCTGGGTTTACTCGAAGCCATACCTGACGAGGCGATCCTGGCTAATGCCGAGGCGCAGGCGAAGGATAAAAACGGCATCGCCGGACGCCCGAACCGGGTCTGGGATGACGTGCAGCAGAAGACCGTCCTCGGACGATTTGGCTGGAAAGCCGGGCAACCGAACCTCAATCAACAGAATGTACATGCGTTTTCCGGCGACATGGGCCTGACCACCAGCCTGAAGCCCGTCGACGATTGCACAGACGCGCAAACTGCCTGCAAACAGGCGCCGAATGGCACCGGCCCCGACGGTGAACCAGAAGTCAGCGACAACATCCTGCGTCTGGTGTTGTTCTACAGCCGTAACCTTGCCGTACCGGCCCGCCGCGATGTCAGTACGCCGCAAGTGCTGGCCGGCAAGACTCTGTTTTTCCAGGCGGGATGTCAGTCCTGCCACACGCCGAAATACACCACCGCCGCCAACGCCGCCGAACCTGAACTGGCCAATCAAGTGATTCGCCCGTACAGCGATCTGCTGCTGCATGACATGGGCGACGGCTTGGCCGACAACCGCACAGAATTCCATGCCAGTGGCCGCGACTGGCGCACCCCGCCGTTGTGGGGCATCGGCCTGACGCAAGCGGTCAGTGGCCACACCCAGTTTTTGCATGATGGCCGCGCGCGCAATCTGCTCGAAGCCGTGCTCTGGCATGGCGGCGAAGCTCAGGCTGCGCAGCAACAGGTTTTGTCTTTCAATGCCGAGCAGCGCGCTGCGTTGCTGGCGTTTTTGAACTCACTTTAAACACTTATAAAGAATCGGGAGCCCGACATGTTCCGTCCCAAATTGTTGTTCACCAGCCTTGCAGCACTCGCACTGGGCGCCTGTTCACCGCAGGACCCGCAAGCCGTGACGTCGGCCGCCATCGCCAAATCGGTGATCTTGCCGACCTACACCCGCTGGGTTGAAGCCGACCGCCAATTGGCTGTCAGCGCCCTCGCCTACTGCGAAGGCAAGGAAAACCTCGACACCGCCCGCGCCGACTTCCTGCACGCGCAGAAAGCCTGGGCCGAGCTGCAACCACTGCTGATCGGGCCGCTGGCCGAGGGCAACCGTTCGTGGCAGGTGCAGTTCTGGCCGGACAAGAAAAACCTGGTCGGCCGTCAGGTCGAGCAACTGGTGACTGCGCAGCCGCAGATCGATGCCACCGCCCTGGCCAAGTCCAGCGTTGTGGTTCAGGGCCTCTCGGCCTATGAATACATCCTGTTCGACAGCAAGCCGGACGTGGCCAATGACGCACAAAAAGCCAAATACTGCCCACTGCTGAAGGCGATTGGCGAGCGTCAGAAACAACTGGCCGAAGAGATTCTGCAGAGCTGGAACAACACCGACGGCATGCTCGCGCAAATGAGCAAGTTCCCGAACCAGCGCTACGCCGACTCCCACGAAGCCATCGCCGATCTGCTGCGCGTGCAGGTCACCGCCCTCGACAGCCTGAAGAAAAAACTCGGCACGCCGATGGGCCGTCAGACAAAGGGTGTGCCGCAACCGTTCCAGGCCGATGCATGGCGCAGCCAGTCGTCCCTGACCGGCCTGGAAGCCAGCCTCGCCGCCGCCAAAACCGTGTGGGAAGGCGTCGACAACAAAGGCCTGCGCGGTCTGTTGCCGAGCGAGCAGAAACCGTTAGCCGACAAGATCGATACCGCTTATGCCGCGTCGCTGAAACTGTTCGCCAGCAATCAGCGTTCGCTCACCGAAATGCTCAACGACGATGCCGGTCGCCAGCAACTGAACGATCTCTACGACAGCCTCAACGCTGTTCACCGCTTGCACGAAGGCGAACTGGCCAAGGCGCTGGGCATTCAACTGGGCTTCAACGCCAACGACGGTGACTGATGAGGACGAGTGCCATGCTGCGACGTCAGGCTCTGACTTTAGGTAGCTTGCTGCTGGGAGCAGTGACACTGGGCGGCTGGACGCTGTTCAAGCAAAAGGACAAAAGCCCGTTGCTGCTGTCGGCGCGGGACGATACCGACGGCAAGCATTACGCCGCCGGCTATCGGCTGGACGGCACCCGGGTGTTCGCCACCCAGGTCGGTCAGCGCTGCCACGACATCATCAACCACCCGACGCTGTCGATTGCGTTGTTCGTAGCCCGTCGTCCGGGTACCGAAAGTTACTTGATCGACCTGCGTGATGGCACGTTGCTGCAAACCGTGACCTCGCAGCCGAACCGGCATTTCTACGGTCACGCTGTGATTCACAAAAGCGGCGACTGGTTGTACGCCACCGAGAATGACACGTCCGATCCGGGTCGCGGCCTGCTGGGTGTGTATAAGTTCGAGGGTGAGCGACTGGTACACAGCGGCGAGATTTCCACCCATGGCCTCGGCCCGCATCAGGTGTCGTGGATGCCCGATGGTGAAACCCTGGTCGTGGCCAACGGCGGCATTCGCACTGAGGCCGAAAGCCGGGTCGACATGAACCTCAACGCCATGGAGCCAAGCCTGGTGCTGATGCAGCGCGACGGCACGTTGCTGAGCAAGGAAACACTCGCCCAGCAGATGAACAGCGTGCGGCATCTGGGGATCGCCAGCGACGGCACCATCGTTGCCGGTCAGCAATTCATGGGGCCGTCCCACGAGTCATCAGAACTGCTGGCAATCAAGCGTCCCGGCCAGCCGTTCGTGGCCTTTCCGGTGCCCGAGCATCAGTTGCAGGCGATGGGGCATTACACCGCCAGTGTTGCAGTGCACAGCGATCTGCGCCTGGTGGCGTTGACCGCGCCCCGGGGTAACCGCTTTTTCATCTGGGACCTGGACAGCGGCGAAGTGCGCCTGGATGCGCCGCTTCCCGATTGCGCCGGGGTCGGCGCCGTGGCCGATGGTTTTGTCGTGACCTCGGGACAGGGCCGCTGCCGCTACTACGATTGCCGCCAGACCAACCTTGTTGCAACCCCCCTTGAGCTGCCGGCGGGGCTTTGGGACAACCACCTGCATCTCATCTAACCTCACCCTACCTTGTAGGAGCCGAGCTTGCTCCGGGCGGCGTTCCGACGATAGCGGTGTATCAGTCGGTATATCCGTCGGCTGACACACCGTCTTCGCGAGCAAGCTCAGCTCCTACGGGTTTTGCGCGCCATGTGAAATGTGTCAGTTGGAATCACCCGCGCACTCGGGGTAATGTGCCTCTCTGTCTCACCTGATTTATCCAAGGAACTGGACATATGCTGCGTCGCCGCATGCTGATCATGTTGGGTGTTGTTCTGCTGATCGTGCTGGTCCTGGCCGGTTATAAAGCCTTCTCCATCTACACGATGATTCAAGGCCACTCTGCGCCAAGACCACCGATCAGTGTCGCGGTGGCCACAGCTACCGAACGTCCGTGGCAAACCCGCCTGCCTACCGTCGGCACGCTCAAGGCATTGCAAGGAGTGGATCTGAGCCTGGAGACCGACGGCACCGTTACGGATGTGCAGTTCCAGTCAGGGCAGACGGTCAAGGCCGGACAGCCTGTGGTCAAACTCGACAGCGCCGTGGAAAGCGCCTTGCTGGAAACCGCTCTGGCTGACCTCGGACTGGCCCAGCTGGATTACACCCGTGGCAGCCAACTGGTGGGCAGCCAAGCCATTTCCAAAGGCGAGTTCGACCGACTCTCGGCCGTACTGAAAAGATCCAAGGCTTCGGTCAATCAGCTCAGGGCTGCGCTTGGCAAGAAAAGCATCCTGGCGCCGTTCAGCGGGACCATCGGCATTCGCCAGGTCGACGTCGGCGACTATGTGGCCAGCGGCACCATGATCGCCACCCTGCAAGACATCAGTAGCCTGTATGTCGACTTTTTCGTACCTGAACAGTCGGTGCCGAAAATCGCGATTGGCCAGCCGGTTGAAATCATTGCCGCTGCCTATCCGTCCCAAACCTTCCCCGGCACCATCAGCGCAATCAACCCGAAACTCGAGAGCAGTACGCGCAACATGCAGGTCCGCGCCACCCTGGCCAACCCCGACGGCAAACTGTTGCCCGGCATGTTCGCCAGCCTGCAAGTGATGTTGCCCAACCCGCAGCCGCGCGTCGTCGTGCCGGAAAGCACGATTACCTACACCCTCTACGGCAATTCGCTTTACGTGGTCGCGCAGAAAAAAGCCGAAGACGGTAGCGTCGAAAAGAACGACAAGGGCGAGCCGATCCTGGTCGCCGAACGGCGTTTCATTGAAACCGGTGAGCGTCGTGAGGGCATGGTGATCATTACCAAAGGTGTGCAGGACGGCGAAAAAGTGGTCACAGCCGGCCAGATCAAACTGGACAACGGTGCGCGTATCACTATCAGCGACGACAAGACCCTAGCCGAGAAGAACAGTCAGCCGCGCGCGGACTGATCAAGGAATCCCCATGGCTTTTACCGACCCGTTTATCCGCCGCCCGGTCCTCGCGACCGTGGTCAGCCTGTTGATAGTGCTGCTGGGCTTTCAGGCCTGGGGCAAACTGCCGCTGCGCCAGTACCCGGTCATGGAAAACGCCCTGATCACGGTGACGACCGCGTACCCCGGGGCCAACGCCGAAACCATTCAGGGTTACATCACCCAACCAATGCAACAGAGTCTGGCCAGCGCCGAGGGTATCGACTACATGACCTCGGTCAGTCGCCAGAACTTTTCGGTGATCTCGATCTACGCGCGTATTGGCGCCAACACTGACCGTTTGTTCACCGAACTGCTGGCCAAAGCCAACGAGGTGAAGAACCAACTGCCCCAAGACGCCGAAGACCCGGTACTGAGCAAGGAATCGGCAGACGCTTCGGCGCTGATGTACATCAGTTACTTCAGCAAGGAGTTGAGCAACCCACAGATCACCGATTACCTGTCGCGGGTCATTCAGCCAAAACTGGCGACCTTGCCGGGCATGGCCGAAGCCGAGATTCTCGGCAATCAGGTGTTTGCCATGCGCCTGTGGCTGGACCCGGTGAAGCTCGCCGGTTTCGGCTTGAGCGCCAGCGACGTGACCAACGCGGTTCGTCAATACAACTTCCTTTCCGCCGCCGGCGAGGTGAAAGGCGAATACGTGGTGACCAGCATCAACGCCAACACCGAGCTCAAATCCGCCGAGGCCTTTGCGGCGATTCCACTGAAGATCGATGGCGACAGTCGGGTGCTGTTGCGTGATGTGGCGCGGGTTGAAATGGGCGCGGAAAACTACGACACCATCAGCTCCTTCGGCGGCACGCCCTCGGTGTACATCGGCATCAAGGCCACGCCCGGCGCCAACCCGCTGGACGTGATCAAGGAAGTGCGCAAGATCATGCCGGAGCTGGACGCCCAGTTGCCGCCCAACCTCAAAGGTGAAATTGCCTACGACGCCACGCTGTTCATCCAGGCCTCGATCGACGAAGTGGTGAAAACCCTGTTCGAGGCTGTGCTGATCGTGATTGTGGTGGTGTTCCTGTTCCTCGGCGCCTTTCGCTCGGTGCTGATCCCGGTGGTCACGATCCCGTTGTCGATGATCGGCGTGATGTTCTTCATGCAGATGATGGGGTACTCGATCAACCTGCTGACGCTGCTGGCGATGGTGTTGGCCATCGGCCTGGTAGTGGACGACGCCATCGTGGTGGTGGAAAACATTCACCGGCACATCGAAGAAGGCAAGACACCGGTTGATGCGGCCATCGAAGGCGCCCGGGAAATCGCCATGCCGGTGGTGTCCATGACCATCACCCTGGCGGCGGTCTACGCGCCGATAGGCTTCCTGACGGGTCTGACGGGCGCGTTATTCAAGGAGTTTGCCCTGACGCTGGCCGGGGCGGTGGTGATCTCCGGAATCATTGCTCTGACCTTGTCACCGATGATGTGTGCGTTGCTGCTGCGTCACGATGAAAACCCCAGCGGCCTGGCTCATCGCCTGGATCTGATTTTCGAGGGCCTGAAGCGCCGTTATCAACACATGCTTCACGGCACCCTTAACACCCGGCCGGTGGTGCTGGTGTTCGCGGTCATTGTGCTGTGCCTGATTCCGGTGCTGCTCAAGTTCACCAAATCGGAACTGGCGCCGGATGAAGATCAGGGCATCATTTTCATGATAGCCAACGCACCGCAACCGACCAACCTCGATTACCTGAACACCTACACCGACGAGTTCGTCACGATCTTCAAGGCGTTTCCCGAGTACTACTCTTCGTTCCAGATCAACGGTTTCGACGGCGTGCAATCGGGGATCGGCGGCTTCTTGCTCAAGCCGTGGAACCAGCGCGATCGCACTCAAATGCAGATACGCCCCGACGTCCAGGCGAAACTGGAAAGCATCCCGGGCTTGCAGATTTTCGGTTTCAACCTGCCCTCCCTGCCCGGCACCGGCCAAGGGCTGCCGTTTCAGTTCGTCATCAATACGGCCAAGGATTACGAGTTGCTGCTGCAAGTGATGGACCGGGTGAAAAAGCGCGCAATGGAGTCCGGCAAGTTCGCCTTCGTTCACGTCGACCTGGCCTTCGACAAGCCTGAAGTGGTGGTCGATATCGACCGCGCCAAAGCCGCGCAGATGGGCGTGTCCATGCAAGACCTGGGGGGAACACTGGCGACATTGCTGGGTGAGGCGGAAATCAACCGGTTCACCATCGAGGGTCGCAGTTACAAGGTCATTGCGCAGGTTGAACGCCCGTTCCGGGATAACCCGGACTGGCTCAACAATTACTACGTGAAGAACACCAAGGGTGAACTGTTGGCCCTGTCGACCCTGATCACCGTGACCGACCGTGCGCGGCCGCGGCAGTTGAACCAGTTCCAGCAACTCAACTCGGCCATCCTTGCCGGGGTGCCGCTGGTCAGCATGGGGGAAGCCATCGATGTCGTGCGGCAGATCGCCCGGGAAGAAGCCCCGGAGGGCTTCGCCATCGACTATGCCGGCTCGTCGCGGCAATACGTTCAGGAAGGCAGCGCGCTGTGGGTAACCTTTGCCCTGGCACTGGCGATCATCTTCCTGGTACTGGCCGCGCAATTTGAAAGCTTTCGCGACCCGCTGGTGATTCTGGTGACCGTACCGCTGTCGATTTGCGGTGCGTTGATCCCGTTGTTCCTCGGCTGGTCGAGTATGAATATCTACACCCAGGTCGGGCTGGTGACGCTGATCGGGCTGATCAGCAAGCACGGGATTCTGATCGTCGAGTTTGCCAACGTGCTCCGCAAGGAAAAAGGCCTGACGGCTCGCGAAGCCGTGGAGGAAGCGGCGGCCATTCGGCTTCGCCCTGTCTTGATGACCACGGCAGCGATGGTGTTCGGCATGGTGCCCTTGATCATTGCCACGGGCGCGGGTGCGGTGAGCCGGTTTGATATCGGTACGGTGATCGCTACGGGGATGTCGATCGGGACGTTGTTTACCCTGTTCGTGTTGCCGTGCATCTACACGCTGCTGGCGAAACCCGACCCCAAAGAACACGCATAACCCCCTGTAGGAGCGAGCTTGCTCGCGAAGGCGGTGTGTCTGCCAGCAATGATGTCAACTGACACACCGCCTTCGCGAGCAAGCTCGCTCCTACAGGGGGTTATGCGTCAGGAATAAAAAAAAGGCCTCGCAATTGCGAGGCCTTTATTTTGGCTTCAATCTGGTCAACTTTGCGGCCTCATTCCCTGTACAAGCCCAAACATAAGCAACAACAAATCGTGGTCGGGTTGCGCAGCCGTGGAGGCTTTGATTGCGCGCGGTATTGGACAGTGAGCATCGCCGCTCACTGAACTGAGGACCTGCGTGCGAGGCTGCTCCCAGGCAGCCACCGCCAATGAAGCAACTGCCAAGGCTCCTATCAGAAACAAACCTCGTGCAATTTCGAGTTTCATCGCTATAAACCTTTGATAGCGCTGCCAAACGCCGTCTTGTAAAAGTAGACGAGTTTTTTCCAATCCGCAGGGCTGAACGACGAGTGGCGACGCAGTTGTTTCATATCATGGGTTGCCGCCTGAGAAGCGGTCATACGCTGTCGGCACTTCTCCAGATCGATCAAGGCAATTTCGACTTTCGCCGTCTCACCTTCACCCGTGACCCGCACAAATATATGCTTGGTGTAGAGGCAGCTGTGCTGCCAACGGCCCTTGTGCATGCGGGCAAGGTTCTCGGCCAGCTCCTTCAACACACGATCATTCACCGCTTCGCCATGACGCTCGAGACCACCACCGGCGTACCAGTGTTCGACTTCCTCGAAGCCATCCAGCGACTTGGTCACCAGCAATGCGCGCCATTTATGCACCGGGTCGCGCTGTGCGCCGCAGAAAACGATGTCAGGAACACCCACGTCGAGCATGCGCAGGCCCAGGTAAGCATCTTGCTCACGCAACACGGTCGGTCGACCAAACGGGTGCAACCAGCTGCGATAGATATGGCCGGTCTGACGCTTGGCATAGAGCAGTTGTCCATCGCTACCCATGACGCGCTGCACGCCACTTTCCCCGCCGCGGCGAACATTGGGTTCTTCTACCCATTCACCGTGCTTATTCCAGAAATAGTCGAAGCGGTCCTGGGGAGCGACCTCCTTTTCTGCTGCAGATTGCACTGCCATCCTGTTACCTCTTGCGTAATACGTAAATGCGCCACATAGCGTAGAGCGGTATAAAGTCCAGTTTTTCCTGGATACGGAAACCCACCTGCTCAAACTCCTTTTCCACCGTTGCGGCCGGTAACACAAAGCGGTTTTGGTAACCCTCCTGCCCACGTCGCGCTTCTGAACGCTTGCGTTTCCAAGCCTTGAAATTACCGTCCACCCATAACGAAATGATCACGCTATCACGGGAGACACGCTCGAATTCGCGCAGAATCGCCAGTCGATGCTCGGCTTCACCGATGTGATGCAGCAAACGCATGCAGAAAATGCTGTCGACGGCGTTATTAGGCAGGGCGATTTCGAAGGCAGAAGTGTGCAAGGGTTGTACCCGTTTGACCACGTCAGCGGGTTGCGCCTGCATGGCAATCTTCACCATCGACTCAGAGTTGTCGGCACCGATGATCGCACGATTGGCTTTTTCCGCCAGCATTGGCCAGAAACGTCCGGCACCGCATGGCAAATCGAGCACCAGCCCAGGTTCGCCGACCAGTTTTAGCGCCTTGCGCGCCAGCTGTACTTCACGCCAGTGGGACAACTTGCGACCGAGTCCATCCTGATGCTTGCGCAGGTAGCGTTGAGCGTGTTGATCGTCGTATTTTTCGGAAAAATCAAGTTTGATCGGACCGTCCATCAAGCTCACCTGAAATGCTGATGAAATCAACCTTATGTAGTTTGGTGTCAGCGTCAGGTCATGCATTTGTGAAAATTTCGTCGAGTAAAACCTTGAACCAATTCAAGATTTTACAGAAAGCTAACGATAGCTCATGGCATCCCACCGTGACCATTCAATCAACTGACATTCAACGCCTGTAACTCGACCTGAAAACGACAACCATTGGGCTCCATTGTCGTCAGGCTGACACTCCAGCCCTGGTTCTCACAGATCCGCTGCACCAGTGACAACCCCAGACCAAGGCCCTCGCCGCGTTTTTCGGAACCCCGCACAAAAGGCTCGAACATCGCTTCGCGCTTGTCCTCTGGAATGCCCACACCACTGTCCTCGACAAAAAAACCCGTGGCCGTGAGGGTCAGGCGAATGAACCCGCGTTCGGTGTAATGCAGTGCGTTGCGCAACAAGTTGCCCATTACCGCGTGCAAGAGCGTTGCGTTGTAACTGGAGACTGGAGGGGGGCCCGGCTCGAAAATCAGCGTCAGCCCCTTGGTTTCGATGGGTTCTCGCCACAGATTGAGCAACCCGTCGGCGACCTGGCTCAGGTTCTGCTGCGGCGACATGCTGGCGTCTTCACGCTGTGCGCGGGCCAGCATCAGGAAGGTTTGTACCAGCTCTCGCATTTCTTCGCAGGCCCGGGCAATGCGCTCGACCTGGGCACGGCCGCGCTGATCGAGACCGGGATTTTCCAACAGCAGCTCACAGGAACTCGCCAGCACCATCAATGGCGTACGCAGTTCGTGGCTGACGTCACTGGTAAACAACCGTTCGCGGTTCAACGCCTGGCGCAAGCGCCCAAGGGTGGCGTCGAAGGCAACAGCCAGCTCGCCCACTTCGTCGGCGGCATAATCGGGCGCCAGGGGCGGCGCCAGCCCTAACAACTGATCGCGATGACGCACCTGGCGTGCCAGACGGACCACCGGCGCCATGACTTTGCGCGCCAGGACCCAACCGAGAAATACCGCCAGCGCCAGGCTCAGCACAAAGCCCGTTAACACCACGGCAAACAGCACCCGCTCACGCTCTTCGAAATCGCTTTGGTCCTGAAGCAAGACGTAACGCCGGCCGTCGACGATTTCGACCATGGCGTGATACGACAGCTGATCGCGAAAAACCTCGTGAAAACCTGATTCCAGGTTGCGCAAATCCTTGGGCAGTTCGAAATCACCTGCCCCACCACTGAAGTAGAACAGCTGGTCCGGCTCGGGACGATGGTTCCAGTCCGACATGCTGTCCATCAACAAAAGACGCTGTAAATCGCCGCCCAGACCGGACGAAATCAGTTTTTCTTCCACCACATGCACGGTCGCCACAATGCCCATGGCAAAGGCGCCAGCCACCAATGCGCTCATCACCGCAAAGGCGATGATGATCCGTTGAGCAAGGCTCTGCTTAAACTCCATCACGCCCCTCGGCCAGGCGATAACCTACACCGTGAACGGTTTGCAGCAATGGCTTGGCGAACGGCTTGTCGATGACCTGACGCAGTTGATGGACGTGGCTACGCAGGCTGTCACTGTCCGGGCAGTCGTCGCCCCACAGCGCCTCTTCGAGTATTTCGCGACGCAGCACGTGCGGGCTTTTCTGCATCAGCACGGCCAGCAATTTCAAGCCCACCGGGTTGAGCTTCAGCAGTCGGCCGCCGCGGGTCACCTCCAGGGTATCGAGGTCATAGGCCAGATCGCCGACTTGTAACGTACGACGACCGCCACCTTGAGTGCGGCGCATCACCGCCTCGATCCGTGCTGCCAGTTCAGACAGGGCAAACGGTTTGATCAGGTAATCATCAGCGCCGGACTTGAAGCCTTGCAGCCGGTCATCCAGTTGGTCGCGGGCGGTGAGCATGATGACCGGCGTATCGCGGCGGGCATCTTCGCGCAGGCGTTTGCACAGGGTGTAACCGTCGATGCCAGGCAGCATGATATCGAGTACGATCAAGTCGTAATGCTCGGTGGCCGCCAGGTGCAGGCCAGACAGACCGTCTTGTGCGCAATCCACGGTGTAGCCTTTGAGGCCCAGATAATCAGCCAGGTTGGCCAGGATATCGCGGTTGTCTTCAACCAATAAAATTCGCATGGGCACTCCTCCTTACACAGTAACGGCCGTCTTGGCCCGCGCAGCTTAAGGCCAAGTGTGGCTCAGGGCTAGGGTTGCGGACAGGAGGAATCAATTCGCTCAACCAAATGATAGAGTTAACAGGTTTTTCACTATGGGTTCACACCCTGACTACAGCGGTCGGGTGAAGCTCCCGCGTAACTGATAATAAGGAATATATACAACATGGACTTCTTCAAGACGGCCCCCATGCGCTTTCTCCTGCTGGTCACCGGCGCCTGGCTGGCCATCTTCTTTCTGACCCGAACGGTTCTGCTGCTCACTCATCTGGACGAGGCCGGCAGCGGCTTCCTGTCAGTGTTCGGCATCGGCTTGATTTACGACCTGGGCTTTATTGCCTATGCGGCACTGCCAATGGGCCTCTACTTGCTGCTGTGCCCACCGGCCTTGTGGCGTCGGCGCGGTCACCACTGGTTTCTTCAGGGCCTGCTGACGGTCAGCCTGTTCGCCATGCTCTTCACCGCGGTGGCCGAGTGGCTGTTCTGGGATGAATTTGGTGTGCGCTTCAATTTCATCGCCGTCGACTACCTGGTGTATTCCGACGAAGTGCTGAACAACCTGCTCGAGTCCTATCCGATCGGCAAGCTGCTGAGCCTGCTCGCGGTCCTGGCGTTCGGCTTGAGCTTCGTTTTACGCAAACCTTTCAATGCAGCCATGAACGCCCCGTTGCCACCCTTGCGCGGGCGCCTGCTGAATGCCTTGGGGTTATTGATCGTTGCTGGGTTGAGCCTGCAATTGCTCAGCCAGGACTCGCCTCGTGCACAAGGCGGCAACGCCTACCAAAACGAGCTGGCAAGCAACGGTCCGTACCAGTTTTTTGCAGCGTTCCGTAACAACGAACTGGATTACCCGCAGTTTTACAGCACCCTGCCGGGGGACGTTGTCGCACAGCAGATTCGGGCTGAGCTAAGCGAACCGAATGCGCGCTTCATCGGCACGGACCCGCAAGACATTCGTCGGGAAATCGATAACCCCGGTACCCTGCGCAAACCCAATATCATATTGGTGACCATCGAAAGCTTTAGTGCCAAATACATGGGCAGCAATGGCAACCAGCGCGACCTGACACCCAACCTCGATGCCCTGCGCAAACAGAGCCTGTACTTCAACAACTTCTACGCCACGGGCACCCGTACTGACCGCGGCCTGGAAGCCATCACCCTGGCCATCCCGCCGACACCGGGACGCTCAATCGTCAAGCGCGTAGGGCGTGAGAGCGGTTTTGCCAGTCTCGGCCAACAACTCAACGCGGTGGGTTACGACAGCGTGTTCGTTTACGGTGGGCGCGGTTACTTCGACAACATGAACGCGTTTTTCAGCGGCAATGGTTACCGCGTAGTCGACCAGAGCAGCGTCGAAGAAGCCGAGATTCACTTCAAGAATGCATGGGGCATGGCCGACGAAGATCTGTATACGCAGACGCTGAAACTGGCTGACGCCGACTATGCGAAGCAACAGCCGTTTCTGCTGCAACTGATGACCACGTCCAACCACCGCCCTTACACCTATCCGGAGAATCGGATTGACATCAAATCCGGTGATGGCCGTGACGGTGCGGTGAAGTACACCGACTATGCCATTGGTCAGTTCCTTGATCAGGCGCGCAAAAAGCCGTGGTTTGACAATACAATCTTCGTCTTCGTCGCCGACCACACCGCGGGCAGTGCCGGTAAAGAAGACTTGCCGATCAGTAACTATCAGATTCCGCTGTTCATTTATGCACCAAAATTGATCGAAGCTCGCGAGACCGCACAACTGGCCAGCCAGATCGACCTCGCACCCACTTTATTGGGCTTGCTGAATCTGGATTATGAATCGACGTTCTTTGGTCGCAACCTGTTGCAGGACAATCCGCTGCCACCGCGAGTGGTGGTTGGCAATTATCAACACCTGGGATTGTTTGATGGCAAGGATCTGGCGATCCTTAGCCCGCGCCAAGGGTTGCGTCGTCATGATGAAGCGCTGACAGACAGTCGCGAGTCCAGTGCCACTGCCAACGATCCATTGATCACCCGTGCGATCACTTATTACCAAACGGCCAGTTATGGCTTCAAGCAACAGCTGCTTGGCTGGAAAGCGTCCAAGGAGGGTGCCGGCCAAGTCAGCAACCGTTAACCGAATCGCCCCAGGCTGATGCCCTGGGGCTTGTTCCTTTGTTCAGGATTCACCATGTCTTCAACCGTTGTCCGTCCTGCCTCTCGCCCACTCAATTTCTGGGTGTGCCTGGGTGTCCCCGCCGTCGCGGCGATCATTCTGGTGCTGCTCGAACTGACATCCCTGGACATGGACCTTGCCAAGCTGTTCTACGATCCAGTGGCAGGAGATTTCATCGGGCGTCACAGTTACTTCCTGGAAGACATCCTGCATGACCGCGCCAAGCAAGTGGTCATCGCGTTCTCGGTTTTGGCCGTCCTCGGCTTCATCGGCTCGTTTTTCATGATCAGGCTCAAGCCGTTCAAACGGGAGCTGGGCTGCCTGGTGCTGTCTCTGGGACTGGCGACCTCCTTTGTCACCCCCATGAAAGCGGTGACGGCGGTGCAATGTCCGTGGAGCCTTGAGCAATTCGGCGGCCACGAAACCTACAGCGAATTATTGAGCCCTCGTCCGCACACGGATAAACCTGGCCGTTGCTGGCCTGGCGGTCATGCTGCCACCGGCTTCACGCTGTTTGCGCTGTTCTTTGTGTTGCGTGACCGCCGCCCGCGCATGGCTCGCGCGGCGTTTGTCTTCGCCCTAGCCCTGGGCTCGGTGTTCTCCATTGGCCGGATGATGCAGGGCGCGCACTTCTTTTCGCACAACGTATGGACAGCAGTTTTCTGCTGGCTGATTTGTCTGGGGTCGTATTACTACGTTCTTTACCGACCGGCTTCCAAGGTCGAATCCTTGGCCAATGCGAAAGCAGTCAACGCCTGAAACACAGATCAAAACTGTAGGAGTGAGCCTGCTCGCGATTGCGTCTTGTCAGCCGACATCCTGTTGAATGGCAGACCGCAATCGCTAGCAGGCTCACTCCTACAGGGTCCAGAGTCGCTTCATGGTCTGAGCCAGGCCCTGAAGCAGTCAGCGCCTGGACTGACGCCATCGCGGGCAAGTCGAATCGTCGCACCGCCGGCTCCCACAGGGTGCGGTGCATCTTCAGATTTTGGGCAATAAAAAACCCCGCCTGCTTTCGCAGGCGGGGTTTTTTAATACAGGGGTAAGGCTGGCTTACATCATGCCGCCCATGCCGCCCATACCGCCCATGTCTGGCATGCCGCCAGCTGGACCGTCTTCCTTGATCTCGGCGATCATGGCTTCGGTGGTGATCATCAGGCTGGCAATCGACGAAGCCGCTTGCAGAGCCGAACGAGTCACTTTAGCCGGGTCCAGGATACCCATTTCGATCATGTCGCCGTATTCGCCGGTGGCAGCGTTGTAACCGTAGTTACCCGAACCCTGCTTGACCTTGTCGACTACAACGCTTGGCTCGTCGCCGGAGTTGGCAACGATCTGGCGCAGTGGCGCTTCAACAGCGCGACGCAGCAACTGGATGCCTACGTTCTGGTCATCGTTGTCGCCTTTCAGCTCGGAGATAGCCTGCAGAGCGCGAACCAGTGCCACGCCGCCGCCAGGTACCACGCCTTCTTCAACGGCTGCACGGGTAGCGTGCAGGGCGTCTTCAACGCGGGCTTTCTTCTCTTTCATTTCAACTTCGGAACCTGCGCCAACCTTGATCACTGCAACGCCGCCGGACAGCTTGGCCAGACGCTCTTGCAGTTTTTCACGGTCGTAGTCGGACGAAGTGTCAGCCACTTGCTGACGGATTTGCAGAACGCGAGCCTGGATATCAGCTTCAACGCCGGCGCCGTCGATCACGGTGGTGTTTTCTTTCGACAGGATGACGCGCTTGGCATTACCCAGGTGTTCCAGGGTAGTGCTTTCCAGGCTCAGACCGATCTCTTCGGAGATTACGGTACCGCCAGTCAGGACAGCGATGTCCTGCAGCATGGCCTTGCGACGGTCGCCGAAGCCTGGAGCCTTGACGGCTGCGACTTTAACGATGCCACGCATGTTGTTCACAACCAGAGTCGCCAGGGCTTCGCCTTCAACGTCTTCGGCCACGATCAGCAGTGGACGGCCGGCTTTGGCAACGGCTTCCAGGACTGGCAGCATTTCGCGGATGTTCGAGATCTTTTTGTCGACCAGCAGGATCAGCGGACCGTCCAGCTCGGCAGTCATGGTCTCTGGCTTGTTGACGAAGTACGGGGACAGGTAGCCACGGTCGAACTGCATGCCTTCAACAACCGACAGTTCGTTTTCCAGGCCCGAGCCTTCTTCAACGGTGATCACGCCTTCTTTACCGACTTTTTCCATGGCTTCGGCAATGATGTCGCCGATGGAGTTGTCGGAGTTGGCCGAGATGGTGCCGACCTGAGCGATGGCCTTGGTGTCAGCGCAAGGCTTGGACAGGGCTTTGAGCTCTTTGACGATAGCGATGGTAGCTTTGTCGATGCCGCGTTTCAGGTCCATCGGGTTCATGCCGGCAGCGACGGCTTTCAGGCCTTCGTTGACGATCGATTGAGCCAGAACGGTAGCGGTGGTGGTGCCGTCGCCTGCGTCATCGTTGGCACGGGAGGCAACGTCTTTGACCAGCTGCGCGCCCATGTTTTCGAAGCGATCTTTCAGCTCGATTTCTTTGGCAACGGACACGCCGTCCTTGGTGATGGTCGGAGCGCCGAAGCTCTTCTCGATGATCACGTTACGGCCTTTAGGGCCCAGGGTCGCTTTTACTGCGTCAGCCAGGACGTTGACACCGGCGAGCATTTTCTTGCGGGCGGAATCGCCGAATTTAACTTCTTTAGCAGCCATGATCGATATTCCTTAAATACTTTGTAGTAGCGGGAAAATGAGCGGGTAATCAGCCTTCGATAACAGCGAGAATCTCGTTCTCAGCCATTACCAGCAGGTCTTCGCCATCAACTTTCACGGTGTTGCTGCCGGAGTAAGGACCGAACACAACCTTGTCGCCCACTTTAACGGCCAGTGCACGCACTTCACCGTTGTCCAGCACGCGGCCAGTGCCGACTGCCAGAATTTCACCGCTGTTGGCTTTTTCAGCAGCCGAACCTGGCAGGACGATACCGCCAGCGGTTTTCTTTTCTTCTTCGCTGCGACGGATGACGACGCGGTCATGCAGAGGACGAAGCTTCATTGTCGATCTCTCCTAATTGTGGTTTTCATCGGCCGGTGTATTCCCGGCGGGTTTAACAAATCCGGCGGTGCCGGGTGCGGTTCGTCAAACGAACCGCGGAAGTCTGTCTGGCAGGTTTGCCAGAAACCTTGCGGTGACCGTTACATAAGGGCGCACAAGCTTATTACAAGGGCGGAGATCGAAATTTTTTACATCGATGACCCGAAAACGAACACGGCACCCGAAGGTGCCGTGCAGGTGAAACGATTTACTTGGAGTCGCGGTGCTCGAACTCGCCTTCGATCACATTGGGCTCACGGCCCAGCGACTCGCGCGTAACAGGGCCGCCACGCGGCTGAAGGTCATCGGCGAATGCACGCTGACGGATCGCGGCCTCTTCGGCACGCTGGCGCATTTTATTGGCCAGCAGTCGACGCGAGATCGGCAACAGCATGATCAGGCCCAGCACATCACTGACGAAGCCCGGCAGGATCAATAGACCACCAGCCAAGGCCAGCATCAGGCCTTCCAGCATGGTCTGGGCCGGCAGCTCGCCGCGACTCAGGCTTTCACGGGCACGCAGCGCAGTAGCCAGACCGGCGATACGCAGCACGAACACGCCGAGCATCGAGCCGAGAATGATCAGTAGCAGGGCCGGGAAAAACCCGATTGACCCACTGACTTTGACAAATACGAACAGTTCCAACACCGGGAACAGTACAAAGAGCAACAAAAAAGGGCGCATCAAATGGTTCCTCAACGCAAGAATGCCTTGCCAGTGTTCCCTAGATGACGTCGCCGATTCGTGAATTCAAGCGTCGGCGACTTCATTTCTGGGCCAATGTTCGGCGTGGGCCAGGAAAACCAAGGCTTCCCGGACTTGTGTCGGCGTATTACAAGGCGCTTGAAACGGCAACCAGTATAGCGCCTGACCAATACGCAAATGCATGCCTTCGGCGTCGATGCCGGCCAGTTGCGCCGGTTCGGTTTTCGGCAGGCCTGCCAGTTCGACGTAGTGAGCGATGGCTTTGGCGTGATCGGCATTCATGTGCTCGACCATGCTCACTTCAGCCTTGCCGGCAAACGGGTTAGCCAATGTCAGATGATCGACCCAATGAATCGCGCCGAAGCCGCCGATATAGCGGTGACGTACGGGTTTGAGCACCCAAAAATCGAAATCGTGGGCCTTGTGGTAGCTCTGCGAATCAGGGAAATAGCGGTAGTAACGTTGGGCCGCCGCTTCAACGGCGGCCTCGTCCTCGAGCTTTTCGGCTTCGGCGAGGTAGGTCAGGCGACCAACGGCTTGTACGTCGTCGGCCTCGCGTTCGCCCACAAACAGAGAGCATTTCGGATCTTTCTGCAGGTTATGCGTGTGCTGGGCGATGCGGCTGATAAGGATCAGCGGCCGGCCCTGTTCGTCCAGACAGTAAGGAACCACAGAGCCAAACGGGTAACCCGGCATCGACTTGGAATGGGTCGACAGCACCCCCCGGTATTCCTTGAGAAGCAATTTTCGGGCATTCTTGGCCGCTTCTACGCTCAATTTATGACTCCTTAAATAGAATCCGTCGAAAAAACGGACAGGCGGCTGGGGATACGTATTCAGCGCGCCATTCGGGCAGTTCTCATGTGCAGCCAGGCCACATCCGGCGCAGATCGAGAGGCCCTCTCCAAGGAAACCACTCTGACCTGCTATTGGGGCATGCGAATGCAACTCACTGACAAAGTAATCATTATCACTGGCGGTTGCCAGGGTTTAGGTCGTTCCATGGCTGAGTATTTCGCCGCCAAAGGCGCGAAACTGGCCCTGGTGGACCTGAACCAGGAAAAGCTCGACGACACCGTCGCGGCCTGCAAGGCCAAAGGTGCCGAGGCACGCAGCTACCTGTGCAACGTCGCCAATGAAGAGCAAGTGACCCACATGGTCGCCCAGGTCGCCGAAGATTTCGGCGCGATCCACGGCCTGATCAACAACGCCGGGATCCTGCGCGACGGTCTATTGCTGAAGGTCAAGGACGGCGAAATGACCAAGATGAGCCTGGCCCAATGGCAGGCAGTCATCGACGTCAACCTGACCGGCGTGTTCCTGTGCACCCGTGAAGTTGCGGCCAAAATGGTCGAGCTGAACAACAGCGGCGCGATCATCAATATCTCCTCGATCTCCCGCGCGGGCAACGTCGGTCAGACCAACTACTCGGCTGCCAAGGCTGGCGTGGCGGCGGCCACCGTGACCTGGGCCAAGGAGCTGGCGCGCTACGGCATCCGCGTGGCGGGCATTGCACCGGGCTTTATCGAAACCGAAATGACGCTGGGGATGAAGCCGGAAGCGCTGGACAAAATGACGGCCGGTATTCCGCTCAAGCGCATGGGTAAACCGGAAGAGATCGCCCATTCGGCGGCGTACATTTTCGAGAACGACTACTACACCGGCCGGATCCTCGAAATGGATGGCGGGTTGCGCATCTAAAGCCCCCATATATCAATGTGGGAGCTAGCCTGCTAGCGATTGCGGTGGTTCAGCCAACATACTTGTTGACTGTGAATCCGCTATCGCTAGCAGGCTAGCTCCCACAGTTGATTGTGTTTCAGGCCATTAATCGTCGCTGATGGTGATGTTCGGCATCGCCGGCGACACTGCTTCCTGCAACACGATCCGCGCGCCGACGTGACGGGCCAGTTCCTGGTAAACCATCGCGATCTGGCTGTCCGGCTCGGCGATCACCGTTGGCTTGCCGCCGTCGGCCTGCTCGCGGATGACCATCGACAGTGGCAACGAGGCCAGCAGTTCGACGCCATACTGGTTGGCCAGTTTCACCCCACCGCCTTCACCGAACAGATGCTCGGCATGCCCGCAGTTGGAGCAGATGTGCACGGCCATGTTTTCCACCACGCCCAGCACCGGGATGTTGACCTTGCGGAACATCTCCACGCCCTTGCGCGCGTCCAGCAATGCCAGATCTTGCGGGGTGGTGACGATCACTGCACCGGCCACCGGGACTTTCTGTGCCAGGGTCAGCTGAATGTCACCGGTGCCTGGCGGCATGTCGATGACCAGGTAATCGAGGTCGCCCCACGCGGTTTGGGTGACTAGTTGCAGCAGCGCACCGGACACCATCGGCCCACGCCAGACCATTGGTGTGTTGTCGTCGGTCAGGAATGCCATCGACATCACTTCAACGCCATGGGACTCGATCGGCACGAACCACTTCTGATCCTTGACCTTTGGTCGGGTACCTTCCGGGATGCCGAACATGATGCCCTGGCTCGGACCGTAGATGTCCGCGTCGAGAATGCCGACCTTGGCACCTTCACGGGCCAGCGCCAGCGCCAGGTTCGCGGCGGTGGTGGATTTACCCACGCCGCCCTTGCCAGACGCCACGGCCACCACGTTTTTCACGTTCGCCAGCCCCGGAATCTGCGCCTGAGCCTTGTGCGCGGCAATCACGCTGGTGATCTCGACGCGCGCGGTCGTCACGCCGTCCAGGCCTTCAATGGCCATTTGCAGCATTTGTGACCAGCCGCTTTTGAACAGGCCGGCGGCATAACCCAACTCCAGCTGGACGTTAACGCGATCACCCTGGATCTGGATATCGCGCACGCATCCGGCGCTGACCGGATCCTGGTTCAGGTAAGGGTCGGTGTATTGGCGAAGGACGGCTTCCACCGCTACGCGATTGACGGCGCTCATGGGCAACTCCGATAGCAAGACTGGAAAATCAGGTGGGTATCGTACCTGTTCTGATCGTTTGGCGGGATGCCGAACAGATCTGTAGGAGCCCGGCTTGCCGGCGATGGCAGGCTTGAGTACGCCATCGCCGGCAAGCCGGGCTCCTAC
>NZ_JAHBDK010000061.1 GCF_019956415.1 Pseudomonas sp. GL-B-19 | reverse complement strand
GGGAACAAACTGGTCTGGGTACGGGACTGTCCCTGGATGTAGGCCATAACGAAAAATGCTCCGTATCTTTCGATGCGGAGCATTTTCTTTGATCGCCAGGCAGATTGCTAGGTTTTCACACAGTCTGATATCAGCCGGTTTTTTTGCGCCCCGAAAAAACTTATGCACCATTTTCGGCGTTTTATGTGTTTAAGAAATATGTATATAAATCATTATCTTACAAAACAAAAACGCTGATTTTCGAGAAAACGGTACACAGGTTATCCACAGAATCTCAGACAGCCACTTGATCACTGGCGGTCGGTGCCGCCGGGGCGGCCGGCAGCGAACCCATTTCCCGTTGCATCTGCTCGTTCCAGGCTTGCACCCGGTCGTTCAGATCGGCAATGGCGCGAGGCCCGCTACCCTCTGCGTACATCGGTGCGCCGATGATCACGGTGATAACACCCTGCTTCTTCGCCCAACCGGTTTTTGGCCAGAACTTGCCGGCATTGTGCGCAATCGGCAGTACCGGAAGCGCGGCGTTGACGGCCAACGCGGTGCCACCGCGTGAGAACTTGCCGATAGTGCCAAAAGGAACGCGAGTCCCCTCAGGAAAGATCAGCACCCAGACGCCATCCTTCAGCAGTTCATCGCCCTTCTTCGCCACATGCTTGAGCGCGGCTTTGGGATTGTCGCGGTCGATGGCGATCGGTCGTAGCATGGCCATGGCCCAGCCGAAGAACGGTACATACAGTAATGAACGCTTGAGCACCTGGCTCAACGGCTCGAAGTAAGCGGAGAGAAAGAACGTCTCCCACGTGCTCTGGTGGTTCGACTGAATCACACAGGGCTGATCAGGCACGTTCTCGGCACCCTTCACTTCGTAGCTGATGCCCAGGAACACTTTGCTCAGCCACAAGGCGCAGCGGCACCAGTACACGTTGATGAAACGATAACGCGCCTTGAACGGCAGAAACGGCGCGATAAAAAAGCTCAGGCTGCACCAGAGCAATGAGCTGGTGCCCAGCAGAAGGTAAAAGAGGAAGGTTCTGATGGCCTGCAGTATCGACATGGTGACGTTTACCGTGCGGGCTCTGCCCGTCTATAAGCGCACTCCCGATCAGTCCTTAATCGGAACAATCGAAGCACTTTAATTGTGGATAAGTTCTGCGGCAATCGCCGCCAGATCGTCAAAAATCAAGGTGCCTACCGGTAGGGACTTGCCCAACGTCTTTTCGCCTTTCCCGGTCTTTACCAAAACTGGCTGTGAATCGACGGCTTTGGCGGCTTCCAGGTCACCAAGGCTGTCGCCAACGAACCAAAGATGGGTCAGCGACACGTTGTAATGCTCGGCGATGGTTTTCAACATCCCGGGTTTCGGCTTGCGGCAATCGCAGCCTTCGTCCGGCCCATGTGGGCAATAGACGATCAGCCCGACTTCACCGCCCTGCTCCGCCACCAGCGAGCGCAAGCGCTCGTGCATGGCGTCCAGGGTGGCGATGTCGTAATAGCCGCGAGCGATGCCCGACTGGTTGGTAGCGACCGCTACCGTCCAGCCGGCCTTGCTCAACTGCGCGATGGCTTCGATCGAACCGGGGAGTGGAATCCACTCCTCCACCGACTTGATGTAAGCGTCGGAGTCGTAATTGATTACCCCGTCGCGATCGAGAATCAGCAGTTTCAACAGCAGCCCCTTAGCTCAGCAGCGAAATATCAGCGACGCCGAGGAACAGCCCACGCAGACGCGCCAGCAAGGCATAACGGTTGGCGCGAACCTTGGCATCTTCCGCGTTGACCATCACTGCTTCGAAGAATGCATCCACCGGCTCGCGCAAGGCGGCCAGACGGGCCAGCGATTCGCTGTACTGACGCGCAGCAGCCATTGGCTGGACGGCCTGGTCAGCCTGCTGGATCGCCGAGTACAGGGAGAACTCGTTGGCATTGTCGAAGTACTTGGCTTCAACCACTGTCGGAACGGAGCCTTCGACCTTGCTCAGCAAGTTCGATACGCGCTTGTTCACGGCGGCCAGGGCAGCGGCTTCCGGCAATTTGCGGAAGGCTTCTACTGCTTGAACACGCTGGTCGAAGTCCAGCGCCGAACCCGGCTTCAGGGCACGAACCGACAGGTACGTTGCCACGTCGACGCCTTCGTCTTCGTAACGGGCACGCAGACGGTCGAAGATGAACTCCAGCACGGCGTCGTTCAGGCCGGCAGCCTTGACCTTGGCACCGAATGCATCCACGGCGAAGGCCACGGCGTCGTTCAGGTCGAGTTCAAGTTTCTTGTCGATCAGGATGCGCAACACACCCAGTGCTGCACGGCGCAGGGCATACGGGTCTTTGCTGCCGGTTGGCAGCATGCCGATACCGAAAATGCCCACCAATGTATCGAGCTTGTCGGCGATGGCCACGGCCGCACCGGTCAGGGTGGTTGGCAGTTCAGCGCCCGCACCGCGCGGCATGTACTGCTCGTTCAGCGCCAGAGCGACTTCTTCCGGCTCGCCATCATTGAGGGCGTAGTAGTAACCGGCGACGCCTTGCATCTCCGGGAACTCACCGACCATCTCGGTCGACAGGTCGCACTTGGACAGCAGGCCGGCACGGGAAGCCCATGCAGCGTTGCCGCCAATGCGTTGCGCGATGAACGCCGCGAGTTTGGAAACGCGCTCGGCCTTGTCGTAGACGCTGCCGAGTTTTTCCTGGAACACCACGTTTTGCAGGCGCAGGTTGAAGTCTTCGAGTTTCTGCTTCTTGTCTTGCTTGAAGAAGAACTCGGCGTCGGTAAGACGTGGGCGGACCACTTTCTCGTTACCGGCGATGATCTGCTGCGGGTCTTTGCTTTCGATGTTGGCCACAGTAATGAAACGTGGCAGCAACTTGCCGTCGGCATCCAGCAGGCAGAAGTACTTCTGGTTGTCCTGCATGGTGGTGATCAGCGCTTCTTGCGGCACGTCGAGGAAGCGTTCTTCGAACGAGCACACCAGCGGCACTGGCCATTCAACCAGCGCGGTCACTTCGTCGAGCAGCGCCGGCGGAACAATCGCCGTGCCTTCCTGACGGGTGGCCAGTTCTTCGGTGCGCTTGCTGATGATGTCGCGACGCTCGTTGGCATCGGCCAACACATAAGCGGCCCGCAAGTCGGCCAGATAATTGGCCGGCGAGGTGATGCGCACGTTTTCCGGGTGGTGGAAGCGGTGACCACGGGAATCACGGCCAGCCTTCTGGGCAAGGATGGTGCAGTCGATGACCTGGTCACCGAGCAGCATCACCAGCCATTGGGTCGGGCGAACGAATTCTTCTTTGCGAGCGCCCCAACGCATGCGTTTCGGGATCGGCAGGTCGTTCAGCGAATCCTCGACGATGGTCGGCAGCAGGCTCGAGGTCGGCTTGCCAGCGATACGTTGGCTGTAACGCAGTTTCGGGCCGCTCTGATCGATTTCGCTCAGCTCGACGCCGCACTTCTTGGCAAAACCCAGTGCCGCTTGGGTCGGGTTGCCTTCAGCATCGAACGCAGCCTGACGTGGCGGACCATCGAGGTTAATGCTGCGATCCGGTTGCTGGGTGGCCAGCGACGTGATCAGCACCGCCAGGCGACGTGGCGCGGCGTAAACGGTTTTGGTCTCGTAGTTCAGGCCGGCAGCTTGCAGGCCCTTGTCGATACCGGCGAGGAACGCCTCGGCCAGGGTGTTCAGGGCTTTGGGTGGCAGTTCTTCAGTGCCCAGTTCAACCAGAAAATCCAGAGCACTCATTGTGCAGCCTCCAGCTTGGCCAGTACTTCATCACGCAGGTCCGGGGTCGCCATCGGGAAGCCCAGCTTGGCGCGAGCCAGCAGGTAGGCTTGCGCAACGGAACGCGCCAGGGTGCGCACACGCAGAATATATTGCTGACGCGCGGTCACCGAGATCGCCCGGCGCGCATCCAGCAGGTTGAAAGTATGGGAAGCCTTCAACACCATTTCGTAGCTCGGCAACGGCAGCGGCTGGTCGAGTTCGATCAGGCGCTTGGCTTCGCTTTCGTAGAAATCGAACAGTTCGAACAGCTTCTCGACGTTGGCGTGCTCGAAGTTGTAGGTCGACTGCTCCACTTCGTTTTGGTGGAACACGTCGCCATAGGTCACTTTGCCGAACGGACCGTCAGCCCAGACCAGGTCGTAGACCGAGTCCACGCCTTGCAGGTACATGGCCAGACGTTCCAGACCGTAAGTGATCTCGCCGGTCACCGGGTAGCATTCGATGCCGCCCGCTTGCTGGAAGTACGTGAATTGCGTCACTTCCATGCCGTTGAGCCAGACTTCCCAGCCCAGACCCCAGGCGCCGAGGGTTGGCGATTCCCAGTTGTCTTCGACAAAGCGAATGTCGTGGACCAACGGGTCCAGGCCGACGTGCTTGAGGGAGCCCAGGTACAGTTCCTGGAAGTTGTCCGGGTTCGGCTTCAGCACTACCTGGAACTGGTAGTAGTGCTGCAGACGGTTCGGGTTTTCGCCGTAGCGGCCGTCAGTCGGGCGACGACTGGGCTGCACATAAGCGGCGTTCCAGGTTTCCGGGCCAATGGCGCGCAGGAATGTAGCAGTGTGGAAAGTGCCGGCGCCTACTTCCATATCGTAGGGCTGAAGTACCACACAACCTTGCTCGGCCCAGTATTGCTGGAGGGCGAGGATCAAGTCTTGGAAGGTACGCACGGCTGGCGTAGGCTGGCTCACGAAATTCACCTGTTTCTTGGGCTGCGATTTAAAGAGCGGGAGTATACCCGATTCATTGCTGCGCACGCCCCCTGGAGCCTTATGCCACGCTGCTTTTGGTGTTCCGAAGATCCGCTGTACATGGCTTATCACGACCAGGAGTGGGGCACGCCGCTACGCGATGCGCAGGGTTTGTTCGAGTTGCTTTTGCTCGAAGGGTTCCAGGCCGGCCTCTCATGGATCACAGTCTTGCGTAAACGTGAGCGTTATCGCGAGGTGTTGTTCGGCTTCGACGTACAGCGCGTGGCGCAGATGAGCGACGCGGAAATCGATGAATTGATGCTCGATCCAGGCATCATCCGCAACCGCCTCAAACTCAACGCCGCCCGGCGCAATGCCCAGGCCTGGCTGGCGCTGGAGGACCCGGTGGAGTTTCTCTGGTCCTTCGTCGGCGGTACGCCTGTGATCAATCATTTCAAGGATCGCACCGAAGTGCCGGCGGTCACGCCGGTGGCGGTGGAGATGAGCAAAAGCCTGAAAAAGGCCGGCTTTACGTTCGTCGGACCGACGATTTGTTATGCGCTGATGCAGGCCTCGGGCATGGTCATGGACCACACCCGCGATTGCGATCGCTACGCGACCCTGGCGAACGGCGGTTAGAATAGCCGCCTCGCGCACAGCACAAAATCAGGAGTGACCTGTGGATAAGTTTAAAGGCGCCTTGCTGGTAGGCGCTCTGCGGCTGTTTGCCCTGCTTCCGTGGCGGGCAGTGCAAGCGGTGGGCTCGGCGATTGGCTGGGCCATGTGGAAAACCCCCAACCGTTCCCGCGACGTGGTGCGGATCAATCTGGCCAAGTGTTTCCCGGACATGGACCCGGCCGAGCGTGAGCGTCTGGTCGGCCAGAGCCTGAAGGACATCGGTAAATCCCTGACCGAAAGCGCCTGCGCCTGGATCTGGCCGGCCCAGCGTTCCATTGATCTGGTGCGCGAAGTCGAAGGCCTTGACGTGTTGAAGGACGCCCTCGCCTCCGGCAAAGGTGTCGTTGGCATCACCAGCCACCTGGGCAACTGGGAAGTGTTGAACCACTTCTACTGCAACCAGTGCAAACCGATCATTTTCTATCGGCCACCGAAGTTGAAGGCTGTGGATGAATTGCTGCGCAAACAGCGGGTGCAATTGGGCAACCGGGTGGCTGCTTCCACCAAGGAAGGCATCCTCAGCGTGATCAAGGAAGTGCGCAAAGGTGGTGCAGTGGGCATTCCGGCTGACCC
This sequence comes from Pseudomonas sp. GL-B-19, assembly GCF_019956415.1. GTDB lineage: Bacteria > Pseudomonadota > Gammaproteobacteria > Pseudomonadales > Pseudomonadaceae > Aquipseudomonas. Next base: position 20,859 of record NZ_JAHBDK010000061.1, on the reverse strand, counting down.
GGAACCGGCCGAATCTGCCGGGATCTTCGTGCCCTTCTTCGCCACCCAGGCGCTGACCAGCAAATTCGTGCCGAACATGCTCGCGGGCGGCAAAGCGGTCGGCGTGTTCCTGCATGCGCTGCGGTTGCCGGACGGTTCGGGTTACAAAGTCATCCTGGAAGCGGCGCCAGAGGCCATGTACAGCACCGATACCGAGACGTCCTGCGCGGCCATGAGCCAAGTGGTCGAGCGTTATGTACGGGCTTATCCAAGCCAGTACATGTGGAGCATGAAGCGCTTCAAGAAGCGTCCGCCGGGTGAAGAACGCTGGTATTGAGTCTATTGGCATGATCTGTGGATAATCTTGGGGCCAGGGTTATCCACAGCTGTTCATTAAAGGGCGCAGCAGATGTCCGAACACCGCAAATCGTTTCGCATCAAAATCAGTCATGAAAGCTTCGGCGAATGCCTGGGCCAGACACGCAACCTTTCAACCACGGGCGTCTACGTCAAGCATCCGGGCTTGTCGTCGTTGCCTAAAGGCGCGGTGGTTTACGGGCAGGTGCAGGACTTACCCACAGGTGCGCCGCGTGTGCGCATGGAAGTGATTCAGGTGGATGGCGAAGGGATAGGCCTGCGTTATCTCTGATCAGTGCGCGTTTCGCTCAAGTTTCTTCAGAAACACCGTCATCTCCTTCTCTGCCTGCTTGTCGCCATGGGCACGGGCGGCTTCCAGACCTTGTTCCCAGGCCTGCCGCGCGGCCGCAAAGTCCGCCAGCGCCAGATGGGCCTTGCCCAGTAGTTTCCACGCCGCCGAATACTTCGGATCAAATTCCACGCAGCGTTGGAAATGCTCCACAGCCTTGGCGTTTTCCCCCAGATCCAGATAACCCTTGCCCAGGCCGAAGCGCAGCAATGAGTTATCCACACCCTTGGCGAGCATTTTTTCCAGGGATTCGATCATGGCGATATTTCCGAATGGGTGTCGTTTGCAAAATCGTCTTCGCCGGCAAGCCGGCTCCTACAGGTTATGCGCGATTCTCTGTAGGAGCTGGCTTGCCAGCGAAGGCGGTCTAAAGGATCAGAAGAAGCTCAACCCCACATGAAACAACTTCTCCACATCCCGAATATGCTTTTTATCCACAAGGAACAAAATCACATGGTCGCCCGCTTCGATCACGGTGTCGTCATGGGCAATGATCACTTCTTCATCACGAATAATCGCGCCAATCGTCGTACCCGGCGGTAAACCGATGTTCTCGATGGCCTTGCCAATCACCTTGCTCGACTTCGCATCGCCATGGGCAATAGCCTCAATAGCCTCCGCAGCTCCCCGGCGCAATGAGTGCACGCTGACGATATCGCCACGGCGCACGTGGGCCAGTAAGGTGCCGATGGTCGCCAGTTGCGGGCTGATGGCGATATCGATGTCGCCGCCCTGAATCAAATCAACGTACGCCGGGTTGTTGATGATCGTCATCACCTTCTTCGCGCCCAGGCGCTTGGCCAGTAGCGAAGACATGATGTTGGCTTCGTCATCGTTGGTCAGGGCCAGGAAGATATCCGCGTCGGCGATGTTCTCTTCCATCAGCAGGTCGCGGTCGGAGGCACTGCCTTGTAACACCACGGTGCTGTCGAGGGTGTCCGAGAGATGGCGGCAGCGAGCCGGGTTCATCTCGATGATCTTCACCTGGTAGCGGTTTTCGATGGCCTCGGCCAGACGCTCACCGATCTGCCCGCCCCCGGCGATGACGATGCGTTTGTAGGTTTCATCCAGCCGGCGCATTTCGCTCATCACGGCGCGAATATTGGCCTTGGCGGCGATGAAAAACACTTCGTCGTCCGCCTCGATGACGGTGTCACCCTGCGGCAGGATCGGCCGGTCACGGCGGAAAATCGCGGCGACGCGGGTTTCGACATTCGGCATGTGTTCGCGCAACTGTCGCAGTTGCTGACCCACCAGCGGCCCGCCGTAGTACGCCTTCACTGCGACCAACTGCGCTTTGCCTTCGGCGAAGTCGATCACCTGCAAGGCGCCCGGATGCTCGATCAGGCGCTTGATGTAGTTAGTCACCACTTGTTCCGGACTGATCAGCACATCGACCGGGATCGCGTCGTTATCGAACAATTCGGAGCGCGTGAGATAAGAAGCTTCGCGCACGCGAGCGATTTTGGTGGGCGTATGGAACAGCGTGTGTGCGACCTGACAGGCCACCATGTTGGTTTCGTCGCTGTTGGTCACGGCCACCAGCATGTCGGCATCGTCCGCACCGGCCTGGCGCAGCACCGTCGGCAGTGAGCCGCGGCCCTGAACGGTGCGGATGTCCAGCCGATCGCCGAGGTCACGCAGGCGTTCGCCGTCGGTGTCGACCACCGTAATGTCATTGGCTTCGCTGGCCAAATGTTCTGCCAGCGAACCGCCGACCTGCCCCGCACCGAGGATGATGATTTTCATCCAGTCACTCCATTCAATCCGTTAACCGCGCGCTGCGGCAATCTTGATCAGCTTGGCGTAGTAGAACCCGTCGTGGCCGCCTTCCTGGGCCAATAACTGGCGACCGTGAGGTTGCTTGATGCCGGCCGCCGTGGCGAGGTCCAGTTCACGCGCACCCGGCGTACGGGCGAGGAACGCTTCAATGACTTCGGTGTTTTCAGTCGGCAATGTGGAACACGTGGCGTAGAGCAGAATCCCGCCAACCTCCAGGGTTATCCACATAGCATCGAGCAATTCGCCCTGAAGCACTGCGAGCGCGGCGATGTCGTCGGGCTGGCGCGTCAGTTTGATGTCCGGGTGGCGACGGATGACGCCGGTGGCCGAGCACGGCGCGTCCAGCAGGATGCGCTGGAACGGTTTGCCGTCCCACCAGACGGCAGTGTCACGCCCGTCGGCGGCGATCAGTTCGGCGCTCAATTTCAGGCGTTCGAGATTTTCTCGCACCCGCACCAGACGCTTGGCTTCAAGGTCCACCGCCACGACACCGGCCAGTTTTGGCTCGGCTTCAAGGATGTGGCAGGTTTTGCCGCCCGGTGCGCAGCAGGCATCGAGCACCCGTTGGCCCGGCGCCAGGTCGAGCAGGTCGGCAGCCAGTTGCGCCGCCTCATCCTGCACGCTGATCCAGCCTTCGGCAAAGCCCGGCAGGCTGCGCACGTCGGCGGCGGCCTCAAGGATGATGCCGTCCTGACTGTAAACGCACGGCGTCGCGGCGATCCCGGCTTCGGTCAGTAAGCCAAGGTAGGCGTCGCGAGTGTGGTGGCGACGGTTGACCCGCAGAATCATCGGCGGATGCGCGTTGTTCGCCGCGCAAATGGCTTCCCATTGCTCGGGCCAGAACGCTTTCAGTGATTTTTGCAGCCAGCGCGGGTGGGCGGTACGCACCACCGGATCGTGTTCCAATTCGGCCAGCAGCGCTTCGCTTTCACGCTGGGCGCGGCGCAACACGGCGTTGAGCAAGGCTTTGGCCCAAGGCTTTTTCAGCTTGTCGGCACAACCAACGGTTTCGCCGATGGCGGCATGGGCCGGAACACGGGTGTAGAGCAGTTGATAGAGGCCGACCAGCAGCAGCGCCTCGACATCGGCATCCGCTGCCTTGAAGGGCTTTTGCAGCAGTTTCGCCGCCAGCGCCGACAAACGTGGCTGCCAGCGCGCGGTGCCGAACGCCAGGTCCTGAGTGAAGCCGCGATCGCGGTCTTCAACCTTGTCCATTTGGGGCGGCAGGGAACTGTTGAGCGAGGCTTTTCCATTAAGAACAGCGGCGAGTGCCTTGGCGGCGGCCAGACGCGGGTTCATTGAGCGTCCGCCGCTTGACCGAGCACAGTGCCGACGGCGAATTTCTCACGACGGCTGTTGAACAAGTCGCTGAAGTTCAGCGCCTTGCCACCGGGCAATTGCAGACGGGCCAGGCACAAGGCCTGCTCACCGCAAGCGACGATCAAACCGTCCTTGCTGGCGCTAAGGATTTCGCCAGGCGCGCCCTTGCCTTCAACGAGGCTCGCGGCGAGTACTTTCAGCGCTTCGCCGTTCAGTGTGCTGTGGGTAATCGGCCATGGGTTGAAGGCGCGAACCAGACGTTCAAGCTCTATGGCCGGACGGGTCCAGTCGATGCGCGCTTCGTCCTTGTTCAATTTATGAGCATAAGTGGCGAGGCTGTCGTCCTGCACTTCGCCTTTCAGCGTGCCGGCAGCGAGGCCGGCAATCGCCTGAATCACCGCCGGTGGACCCAGTTCGGCCAGACGATCGTGGAGGCTGCCGCCGGTGTCTTCAGCGCTGATCGGCGTGGTGACTTTGAGCAGCATCGGCCCGGTGTCCAGGCCCAGCTCCATACGCATTACGGTCACGCCGCTTTCACTGTCGCCCGCTTCGACAGCGCGCTGGATCGGCGCCGCCCCGCGCCAGCGTGGCAGCAGGGACGCGTGGCTGTTGATGCAACCCAGGCGCGGAATATCCAGCACAACTTGCGGCAGGATCAGGCCGTAGGCGACCACCACCAACAAGTCTGGCTTGAGCGCGGCCAGTTCAGCCTGAGCGTCTTCGTTGCGCAGTGTCGGCGGCTGCAACACCGGGATGTTGTTTTCCAATGCGAGTTGCTTGACCGGGCTCGGCATCAGCTTTTGCCCACGGCCCGCCGGACGGTCCGGCTGGGTGTAAACCGCGACGATCTCGTAAGGGCTGTCGAGCAGGGCCTTGAGGTGTTCGGCGGCGAATTCCGGGGTCCCGGCAAAGACGATGCGCAGTGGCTCAGTCATGTAGAAGGTCTCACAAAAGAAAAAGGCTTGCCGCGGCAAGCCTTTGAAAGGAGGGCATCAAGCGTTCTGGCGATGGAGCTTTTCCAGTTTCTTCTTGATTCGGTCGCGTTTGAGACTGGACAGGTAGTCAACGAACAATTTGCCGTTCAGGTGGTCGCATTCATGCTGGATGCACACGGCGAGCAGGCCTTCGGCGATCAGTTCGTAAGGCTGGCCGTCGCGGTCCAGGGCCTTGACCTTGACCTTCTGCGGGCGATCGACGTTTTCGTAGAAGCCCGGCACCGAGAGACAGCCTTCCTGATACTGCTCCATCTCGTCGGTCAGGGTTTCGAACTCGGGGTTGATGAACACCCGTGGTTCGGAGCGGTCTTCGGAGAGGTCCATCACTACGATGCGTTTGTGCACGTTGACCTGGGTTGCGGCGAGGCCGATGCCTGGCGCTTCATACATTGTTTCAAACATGTCATCGACCAACTGACGCACTTCGTCGTCCACTACGGCCACAGGTTTGGCGATAGTGCGCAGGCGCGAGTCGGGGAATTCGAGGATGTTTAAAATGGCCATAAGCTTGATGACTGCACGTGTGAAGTAAGGTCGGGTCGGTGGCCTGGCGAGTCCGAAGAGGCAGGCTACCGTTGTAAAACGTAGCTCCCTTCTCTTCATAAGCAAGCCGGGAGCGAGCCACTGAGGGCTCTAGCGTTTCACGCGAACGTACATAATAAAGGGATTCACCGCATGAGGAAATCACTACTCGCCTTGCTCCTTCTGGCTTCGGCCGGTCTGGCGCACGGGCAAGTGCAACTCAAGGAAGGTTTTCCACAGCAATACACAGTGGTTGCGGGGGACACACTCTGGGACATTTCCGGTAAATACCTGCGCCAGCCGTGGCAATGGCCCGAACTCTGGCAAGCCAATCCGCACATCGAAAGCCCTGATCTCATCTACCCCGGCGACTCGCTGTCGCTGATTTACGTCAACGGTCAGCCGCGCCTGACCCTCAATCGCGGCGCCTCGCGCGGCACCATCAAGCTCTCGCCACGGGTGCGCAGCTCGCCGGTGGCCGAGGCCATTCCGAGCATTCCGCTGCGTTCTATCAACAGTTTCTTGCTGAGCAACCGCATCGTCGACAAGGTCGAGGATTTCGACAAGGCGCCCTATGTCGTGGCCGGCGATGCCGAACGTGTGCTGAGCGGCACCGGAGACCGCATCTTCGCGCGCGGCCATTTCGATCCCGATCAGCCGGCTTACGGGATCTTCCGTCAGGGCAAGGTCTACACCGACCCCGAGACCCAAGAGTTTTTGGGGATCAACGCCGATGACATCGGTGGTGGCGAAATTGTCGCCACTGAAGGTGATGTCGCGACCCTCGCCTTGCAGCGCACGACGCAGGAAGTGCGTCTCGGCGACCGTTTGTTCAGTGGTGAGGAACGGCCGATCAACTCGACCTTCATGCCCAGTGCGCCGAAAACACCGGTTAACGGGTTGATCATCGATGTACCGCGTGGCGTGACGCAGATTGGCGCGCTGGATGTGGTCACGCTGAACAAGGGGCAACGTGATGGCTTGGCCGAAGGCAACGTACTGGTGGTGATGAAAACCGGCGAAACCGTGCGTGACCGGATCACCGGCCAGCCACTGAAAATTCCCGATGAGCGGGCCGGATTGCTCATGGTTTTCCGCACCTACGACAAGCTCAGCTACGGTCTGGTCCTCAACGCTTCGCGCTCGCTGGCCGTCATGGACAAAGTGCGAAATCCGTAAGCGGCTCCACAAGTTACCAACAGAGTTATCCACAGCTTATTCCCGTTTCGACGGGGCTCATAACGATCAAGGATGATCCATGTCACTGCCTGCCGTTACACCGGTTTCCCCTGCGGAACTGGAAGCTCGTTTACGTTTGCACCGTTTGCCGGAACTCGGCCCGGCGCGATTCAAAAAATTACTTGAGGCCTTCGGCTCGGCATCCAAAGCCATCAGCGCGCCGGCCATCGCCTGGCGTTCACTAGGATTGCCACTGACGTGTGCCGAGGCTCGGCGCACCAATGAAGTGCGCGATGGCGCCAGCCACGCATTGGCCTGGCTAGAGCGTCCGGGCCAGCATTTACTGATGTGGGACCAGCCTGAGTACCCGGCGCTGCTGGCGGAAATCAGCGACGCGCCGCCGCTGTTGTTCGTGGCGGGTGATCCGGGGATTCTGGAAAAACCGCAGCTGGCGATGGTCGGTAGCCGACGCGCCTCGCGTCCGGGCATGGACACTGCCGCCGCGTTTTCCCGCAGCCTGGCCGGTGCCGGTTTCGTCATCACCAGCGGTCTGGCGCTGGGCATTGATGCTGCCGCGCATCAAGCCGCTTTGGACGTCGGCGGGCGAACGGTGGGCGTACTTGGCACGGGACTTGAAAAGTTTTATCCACAACGCAATCGGCGACTGGCCGATGCCATGATCGCGTCTGGGAGTGCGGTGCTTTCGGAGTTCCCGCTGGACGCCGGCCCTACTGCCAGCAACTTCCCCCGGCGTAACCGGATCATCAGCGGTTTGTCCCTTGGCGTGCTGGTGGTCGAGGCCAGTGTGGCGAGTGGTTCGTTGATCACCGCGAGGCTGGCGGCGGAGCAAGGTCGCGAGGTGTATGCGATTCCTGGGTCGATTCATCATCCTGGCGCCAAGGGTTGTCATCAACTGATCCGTGACGGCGCGATGCTGGTGGAAACCATCGAACATATCCTTGAAGCCTTACGCGGCTGGCAACAGTTGCCGTTGTCCACCGAGACTCCCTCGGTGACCCATCCGTTGCTTATGCTGTTGCACGCGGCCCCGCACACCAGTGAAGCGCTGTCCGTCACCAGCGGCTGGACCTTGCCCAAAGTGCTGGCCGCGTTGACGGAGCTGGAAATGGAGGGCCGCGCCGTGTGCGAAAGCGGGCGCTGGTTTGCGAGGGTGAGCTAGGTTTTATAAGGAAGATCGGTAAACTGCGCAGAGCCTTATTCCGGAGAGTTTTTCATGGTCAACAGTTGGCGAGTGCAACAAGCCGCGCAAGCCGTTCGCGCAGGGGCGGTGATTGCCTATCCAACCGAAGCGGTCTGGGGGCTGGGTTGCGACCCGTGGGACGAAGAGGCGGTGTATCGCCTGCTGATGATCAAGGGCCGGTCGGTGGAGAAGGGCCTGATTCTGGTTGCCGACAACATCCGGCAATTCGATTTTCTCTTCGAAGACTTCCCGGAGCTGTGGATGGACCGCATGGCCAGCACTTGGCCGGGGCCGAACACCTGGCTGGTGCCGCATCAGAATCTGTTGCCGCAGTGGATCACCGGTGTGCATGAAACGGTGGCGCTCAGGGTCAGCGATCACCCGCTGGTGCGGGATTTGTGCGCAGCGGTCGGGCCGCTGGTGTCGACCTCGGCCAACCCGCAGGGACGGCCGGCGGCGCGCACGCGGATTCGCGTGGAGCAGTATTTCCGTGGACAGGTGGATTTTGTGTTGGGCGGGAATCTCGGTGGGCGCAAGAACCCGAGCGTCATTCGGGATCTGGCGACCGGCCACGTCGTGCGCCCCGATTAAGACCGCAGCGCTGCCAATCGCGAGCAGGCTCGCTCCCACAGGGTTTTTGTGATCGACACATAACCATAGATGTGGGAGCGAGCCTGCTCGCGATGGCGCCCGTCAAGGCAACAAAACTGTCGAACCCGTCGTGCGCCGTGCCGACAACTCGGTCTGCGCCTTCGCCGCATCAGCCAACGAATACGTGTGACTGATATCCACGTTCAGCTTCCCGCTGATAATCATCTCAAACAGCTCATCCGCCATCCGCTGCAGATTCTCGGCATTGTTGGCGTAAGTCGCCAGCGTCGGCCGGGTCACGTACAGCGAACCCTTCGCCGCCAATATCCCCAGATTGACCCCGTCCACTGCACCCGACGCGTTGCCAAAACTCACCACCAAACCGCGTGGGGACACGCTGTCCAGCGACGTCAGCCAGGTGTCTTTACCGACGCCGTCATACACCACCGACACTTTCTTCCCGTCCGTCAATTCCAGCACACGTTGAGCGACGTTTTCATGGCTGTAGTCGATGGTCGCCCAAGCGCCGTTGGCCTTGGCCAGCGCGGCTTTCTCGGGCGAGCTGACCGTACCGATCAACTTTACGCCCAAGGCCTTGGCCCATTGGCAGGCCAGCGAACCGACACCGCCGGCAGCGGCGTGGAACAGGATGGTTTCGCCACCCTTGAGCTCATAAGTCTGACGCAGCAGGTACTGCACGGTCAGGCCCTTGAGCATGACCCCGGCAGCCGTTTCGAAGCTGATCGCATCCGGCAGCAGCACCAGATTGGCCTCGGGCAATACGTGAACGTCACTGTAGGCGCCCAACGGCCCGCTGCCATACGCAACGCGATCACCGACCTTGAAGCGCGTGACCTCGCTTCCCACCGCTTCGACCACGCCTGCGCCTTCCGAACCCACACCCGATGGCAAAGCGGGTGGTGCATACAGACCGCTGCGGTAATAGGTATCGATGAAATTCAGGCCGATGGCCTTGTTGGTGACGCGGACCTGCTGCGGGCCGGGCTCGGCGGGTTGGTAATCGACGTACTCGAGTACTTCGGGACCGCCATGGGCGCGGAACTGGATACGCTTAGCCATCTGCCTACTCCTTGGGTCTTGGCTACGGGAGGTGTAGCACGAAGCTCCCTATCGAACTCCCAAGCTTGATCTTCGTCAACTGCGGCAGGCCCATCGGCGATGTTATGCTACGCGCCCATTTGCGTCGGTCCTCCGCTCCGATGGAGCGCCGCGTAGCTTTGCCCGATTCAAGGTGATGACATGACGACCCGCACCGAGGCCGTAAAAGCCTATCTGCTTGACCTGCAAGACCGTATTTGTGCTGCGCTGGAAGCCGAAGACGGCGGCACACCCTTCGTCGAAGACGCCTGGACCCGGGCTGCCGGCGGTGGCGGTCGCACCCGCGTGATCGAAAACGGCTCAGTGATCGAAAAGGGCGGCGTCAACTTTTCCCACGTCTTTGGCAGCGGCCTCCCACCGTCCGCCAGCGCTCATCGCCCGGAATTGGCCGGCCGTGGCTTCGAAGCCTTGGGCGTGTCATTGGTCATTCACCCGCACAACCCGCATGTGCCGACCTCCCACGCCAACGTGCGCTTTTTCATTGCTGAAAAAGAGGGTGAGGAACCGGTCTGGTGGTTCGGCGGCGGCTTCGACCTGACGCCTTACTACGGAAATGAAGAAGACTGCGTGCACTGGCACCGCGTCGCCGAGCAGGCCTGTGCGCCGTTCGGTCCGGACGTCTATTCGCGCTACAAAGCCTGGTGCGACAGCTACTTCCACATCAAGCATCGCCACGAGCCGCGCGGCATCGGAGGTCTGTTCTTCGATGACTTGAACGAGTGGGACTTTGACACCAGCTTCGCGTTCATGCGCGCCATCGGCGATGCGTTCATCGACGCGTATCTGCCGATTGTGCAACGCCGCAAAAATGATGCGTTCACCGCCAAGCAGCGTGAGTTCCAGGAATTCCGTCGCGGCCGCTACGTGGAGTTCAACCTGGTCTACGACCGAGGCACGCTGTTCGGCCTGCAATCGGGTGGGCGCACCGAGTCGATCCTGATGTCGTTGCCGCCGCAAGTGCGCTGGGGCTATGACTGGAAAGCCGAACCGGGCAGCGAAGAAGCGCGCTTGACCGAGTACTTCCTGCAAGACCGCGATTGGTTGGCCGAGGCCTGAACGAGGAGTTCTGATGGACCGTTACGTCGTATTCGGTAACCCGATTGGCCACAGCAAGTCGCCGCTGATCCACCGTTTGTTCGCCGAACAAACCGCTCAGCAGTTGGACTACAGCACCTCGCTGGCGCCACTCGACGATTTTTCCGACTTTGCCCGGGCTTTTTTCCGCGAAGGTCGCGGAGCGAATGTGACGGTGCCATTCAAGGAAGACGCTTTCCGCCTGGCCGACAGCCTGACGGAGCGCGCGCAGCGGGCCGGCGCGGTGAACACCTTGAGCAAGCTCGCCGATGGCACGTTGCTGGGTGACAACACCGACGGTGCCGGGCTGGTGCGGGACCTTACGGTCAACGCCGGTTTCAGCCTCAAGGGCAAACGCATCCTGCTGCTTGGCGCTGGGGGCGCGGTGCGCGGTGCGCTGGAGCCGCTGTTGGCCGAGCAACCGGCCTCGGTGATCATCGCCAACCGCACGGTTGAGAAAGCCGAGCTGCTGGCGAAATTGTTCGCGGACTTGGGGCCGGTGTCGGCCAGCGGTTTCGATTGGTTGAAGGAGTCGGTGGACTTGATCATCAACGCGACGTCGGCGAGCCTGTCGGGCGATGTACCGCCAATTGCCGGCAGCTTGATCGAGCCGGGTAAAACCGTTTGCTACGACATGATGTATGGCAAGGAGCCGACTTCGTTCTGCCGTTGGGCCACGGAAAATGGCGCTGCGGTAGCGATGGATGGTTTGGGCATGCTCGCGGAACAAGCGGCGGAAGCCTTTTTCCTGTGGCGCGGCGTGCGCCCGGACACGGCGCCGGTACTGGCCGAACTGCGCCGCCAATTGGCACTGTAGGAGCAAGCGGTGCGGCGACCCGACTTGCCCGCGATGAACGATTACGCGGTGTGCCTGATACGCCGCGGCGCCTCAATCGCGGGCAAGCCATGCTCCTACAGGGCGTGTGTTCAGTCCTCAAAGCGGATCGGGCATTTCTCCGCCCCTTCCAGCTTCCTCAACTCCTCCACCACCTGCGGCCGCGCGCGCCGCAACGTCAGGCTGCGATCCTGCTTCAACAGCCGTCGCGCTTCCTGGTGCAGCATTTCCACCCCTGAATAGTCGATGAAGTTGATCTGCTGCGCCTCGATCACCACGCGCGCGCCGTGCAGGCGTTGCAGGCGCACTTGCAGGTAGTGGCTGGCGCCGAAAAAGATCGACCCGCCTACCCGCAGAATGTCTTCATCCCCTTCGCGAGAGTGTTGAACCCGTGGTTGCGAAGTGCGTTTGAGGTAGAAGAACAAGGATGCCAGCACCCCGGCGTAGATCGCCGTCTGCAACTCCAGCAGCAGCGTGGCGACACAGGTCAGCGCCATGACCAGGAACTCGGCGCGGCTGACCCGCAACAAGGCGCGAATACCGCGATGGTCCACCAGTCCCCACGCGATTAACAGAATGCTGCCGGCCATGGCCGGGATGGGGATGTGGGCGATTAACTTTGCGCCGAAGATGGCAAACAGCGACACCCACACGGCTGAAAAAACGCCGGCCATCGGTGAACAGGCGCCCGCTTCGTAGCTCAGGCCCGAACGAGTGAAGGAACCGGCCGACAGCGAGCCGGAAAAGAACGCCCCGACCATGTTCGATAAACCCTGGGCGCGGACTTCCTGGTTGGCGTCGATCAACTGCTGCGAGCGCGCCGACAGGGAGCGGGCAATTGACAGGCTGGTCACCAGCCCCAACATTCCCACGGCCACCGCGCTCGGCAGCAAACGCAGGATCAGGTCCAGGTCCAGCGGCAACGGACTGAAGGGCGGCAAGCGTCCGACAAACGCGCTGACCAACTTCACATGGCCGAACATCGATGGCCAGAACCACACCAGCAACCCGCCCAGAATCAGCGTAATCAGCAGTGTCGGCCAGCGAGGCAGCAACAACTTCAGGACCGCGCCGACAACGACCGTCGCCAGGCCCAGCGCCAGTGACGGTTTATCGAAAGCGCCGAGATGCTTGAACAGCACCAAGAAGCTGTCCAGCGCCGTGGCCTGGCTGGGCAAATCCAGCCCCAGCAGGTTCGGCAATTGACCGATGACGATCACCACCGCCGCGCCCAAGGTGAAACCCAGCACCACTGAATGCGAGACGAAATTCACCAGGGCGCCGAAGCGCAGCAAACCGAGCAACCACTGGAAAATACCGGCGAGCAACGTCAGAAGCAGGATCAGGGTCACGTAGTCCTCTGACGCGGGAACGGCCAGAGGACTGACGCTGGCATACAAGACGATAGAAATCGCCGCCGTAGGCCCGCAGATCAAGTGCCACGACGAACCCCAGAGACAAGCAATCAACACGGGGATGATCGCGGCGTACAAACCATATTCCGGAGGGAGCCCCGCGATCAGCGCGTAGGCAATGGATTGCGGCAACGCAAGAATTGCCCCACTGAGGCCGACGATCAGGTCACGCCCGACGCTGGCGCGGGTTTGCCGGGGCAACCAACTGAGGAAGGGGAAGAGTGAATGGCGGCTGGGGAAGGCCATGGGTCCTCTCGGGTGGGGTTTTGCGCAAGAGTATCAGGACAACCGCCTGTTCGATCGTTCCCACGCTCTGCGTGGGAATGCCGCCATGGACGCTCTGCGTCCGCTACAGATGTGACGCGGAGCGTCACGGGATGCATTCCCACGCAGAGCGTGGGAACGATCATGCCTTACAACCTGGCTTTCACCGCCGGCAACGCGTCTTTGCCATCTGCGGTTTTCACGCCATCCAGCCACTTATCCAGCACCGCCGGATTGGCCTTGATCCACGCCTTGGCCGCGTCCGCATTGCTGACTTTCTTATTCACCACCTCGGCCATGATGCTGTTCTCCATGTCCTGGGTGAAACTCAGGTTGGTCAACAGCTTGCCAACGTTCGGACAGGCTTCGGCGTACCCCTTGCGGGTCAAGGTATGCACGCTGCCGGTATCACCGAAATATTTCTCGCCGCCTTTCAAATAATGCATTTTCAGCTGCACGTTCATCGGATGCGGGGTCCAGCCGAGAAAGGTCACGAATTTCTGTTTTTTCACTGCGCGAGACACTTCGGCCAGCATTGCCTGCTCGCTGGACTCGACGAGTTTCCACTGGCCCATGTCGAAATCATTCTTCTTGATGATTTCCTGCAGCGAGATGTTCGCTGGCGCGCCGGAGCCAATGCCGTAGATCTTCTTGTCGAATTTGTCGGCGTACTTGTTCAGGTCGGCAAAGTCATGCACACCCGCGTCCCAGACGTAGTCCGGAACCGCGAGCGTGAACTCGGTGCCATCAAGGTTCTTCGCCAGTTGCGTGACATCGCCCGTGGCCACGAACTTATCGTAGAAGCCCTGCTGCGCCGGCATCCAGTTACCCAGGAACACATCGACCTGGCCATCCTTCAGGCCGCCAAAGGTGATCGGCACCGCGAGGGTGTCGACCTTGGCCCTGTAGCCCATGCCATCCAGCAGAAACCCGGTGATGGCGTTGGTCGCGGCGATGTCGCTCCAGCCAGGATCGGCCATTTTCACCGTCTCGCAGCTTTGATCGGCATAGGCCGATGCGCTGCCCAGAGCCAGAAGCCCGACCGTCAGTACTGTGGATAACCTTTTCATGGACTTCCCCTTAACATTATTGGTTTTGGCAGGGTTGTGGATAACGTGCTTTGCGCTCCAGATCATCGAGGTCGATGTGGTTGCGCATGTACTGCTGACTGGCGTCCACCAGCGGCTGGTGATCCCAGCTCTTCAGCTTGCCGATGGTCAGTGCGTGCGCAACAAAGCGCCGACGACGCTGGCTGGCGAGCACCTGCTGGTGAATCGCCGGGATGTTCCATTTGGCGCGTGCCTCGGCTAGAAATTCTTCGAAAAGCTGAAGATGTTGCGGCGATTGGCTGAGTTCTTCCCGTTCGCGCGGGTCGTTGTGTACGTCGAAGAGCAGGCACGGGTCGTCTTCGCTGTAGATGAATTTGTAAGCTCCGCGACGGATCATCATCAATGGACTGATAGTGCCTTCGGCCATGTATTCGCCGAACACTTCGTCGTGACCGCCCTGCCCTTGCAGGTGCGAAACCAGCGAGCGACCGTCCAGCGGCAAGCCCGGTTCCAGCGAGCCGCCGGCCAGTTCCACGAAGGTAGGCAGCAGGTCGGCGGTGGAGACGGCGGCGCTGACTCGCCCTGCCCCGAACTGCCCCGGCGCACTGATTAACAGGGGCACGCGGGCGGCCATTTCGTACCAGTGCATTTTGTACCAGAGCCCACGCTCGCCGAGCATGTCGCCGTGGTCGCCGGAGAACACAATGATGGTGTCGTCGATCAGCCCGGTTTCTTCGAGGGTTTGCAGGAGTTTGCCGACGTTGCTGTCGATATAGCTGCATGCGCCGAAGTAGGCGCGGCGCGCGTCACGAATCTTATCCACAGGCAGCGGCTTGTCCCACAGGTCATAAACCTTGAGCAAACGCTGGGAATGCGGATCGAGTTCGGATTGTGCCGGGGTTTTGGGGAGCGGGATGTCGGCATCGTCGTACATATCCCAAAACGCCTTGGGAATCGTGTACGGATCGTGTGGGTGCGTCATCGAAACGGTCAGGCAAAACGGCTGGTCGCCGTCTTCGCGAATGTGATCAAACAAATATTGCTGGGCCTTGAACACCACCTCTTCGTCGAAATCCAGCTGATTGGTGCGCACGCATGGTCCGGCTTGCAGCACCGATGACATGTTGTGATACCAGGTTGGACGTACATCTGGCTCGTCCCAATTCACCGCCCAACCGTAATCCGCCGGGTAGATGTCGCTGGTCAGGCGTTCTTCGTAGCCATGGAGCTGGTCCGGGCCACAAAAGTGCATCTTGCCCGACAGCGCGGTGCGGTAACCGAGGCGACGCAAGTAGTGGGCATAAGTCGGTACATCGGCGGGGAAATCAGCCGCGTTGTCATAGGCGCCGATCTTGCTCGGCAACTGACCGCTGACCAAGGTAAATCGCGACGGCGCGCACAAGGGGCTGTTGCAATACGCGGCGTCGAACACCACGCCTTCGGCGGCGAGGCGGCTGAGATTCGCTAGTTTGATTGGCGAAGGACCGTAGAACGGCAACATTGGCGCGGCCATTTGATCGGCCATGATGAAAAGAATGTTCTTGCGCTTCATGTGATCGCGGCATTCCATAGTGAATATTTATGCGAAAGTGCTGCGATCGAGCATGTTACCCAAGCTCTTTGCGGTAAAGCCCATGCCGGGCAATAACTAGGATTAGCCCAGCTTATGTATGACACCCTTGGTGATTTGTCCTTGGACCTGCTTCGTGCTTTTGAAGCGGCGGCCCGTCATCGCAGCTTCACCGCTGCAGCGGTGGAGCTTGGCACCACGCAGCCGGCAGTCAGTCAGCAGATCAAACGGTTAGAAGAGCAACTCGGGGCGCGGCTGTTTGACCGCATCTACCGGGGCATTGAATTGACAGAAGCCGGGACTATTCTTTTCGAGCAGGTTCAGCTCGGTTTACAGAATATCGACGCAGGATTGAGCGCGATCAGTGCACAGCAGCAACATGAAGTGTTGCAGGTGGCCACCGATTTTGCCTTCGCAGCGTATTGGCTGATGCCCCGTTTGCACCGCTTTCATGCGGCTAATCCTCACGTCGATGTAAGCCTGGTCACCAGCGAGCGCAGTCACAACATGTTGCGCACCGATATCGATGTGGCGGTGTTGTTCGGCGAGGGACGCTTCAAACAGGGTGAAAGCCATTGGCTGTTCAGCGAAGAGGTATTCCCGGTGTGCAGCCCGTTGTTGCTCAAGGATCGTCCCCTGCCCTTGCCGGCTCAGTCGCTGCTGGAGTTTCCATTGCTACACCTGCGTGGCGAACACAGCAGCAACTGGTTTGACTGGAGCGGCGTGTTTCGCGAATTGGGGATAACGTCGGCACCGGCGCCGGGGCAACTGCGCTTCGACAATTACACGCTGCTGATTCAAGCGGCGATTGGCGGCCAAGGTGTCGCGATTGGCTGGCGGCACCTTGTGGATAACTTGCTGGCGCAGGGCTTGTTGTGTCGACCTATCGCTGAGTCAGCGATGTCCAGGCTTGGTTATTACGTGGTCTTGCCCCCGCGCAAACGACGTGGGGTGTTGATTCAACAGTTTGTGGACTGGTTGATGGCCGAGCAAGCCAGCAGCGCGCAATCGCTGAATGGCCTGGCGCTGCCTTCTATCGCTATTTAGGGTCGGTGGCGACGAAGTTAACGTGTTCGCCGATGTGCAGGTTCAGCCGCAGCTCATCGGCGATGCCCACCGCTACCCGGTTCAGACGTTCCAGCGGTTCGGCCAGCCCCGGCTCCAGGTGGCTGGAAACATGGCTGAAATGTTCGATGCTCAACCCGGGTACCCCGCGTGGCGCATTCACCAGGGTCCACTTCAAGGCACTGTCTTGTAGCGACTCGCGGATTTCTTCGGCGGCGTGGAGTTGAAGCTGATCCTCTGTCTCTGAATCATCCAGCACTTCAAAATCGCCCACCAGAAACAGTCGGTGCACCCCGGCGGCTTGCATGCCGTCGATCAGTGCATCCACGGCCAGCACCTGCTCGACCGGGCCCACCACGATGGTTTTTTCCACGTGTTCGCTGTTGAAAGGCAACCCGGGTGCGTCTAACAGGCAGATGACAGCCGAGCAGCCCGCCACACTTTGTTTAACGCGTTGTGCCTCGAACAGGTCGCCGGTTTTAGTTCGAAGGCCCGGGCGCGGCGCCAGTGCTGTCAGGTCATCCAGAATGGCGATCACTTCATGTTGGCGGTGCAGCATTTGCACAATCAGCGCACTGCCCAGGCTACTCATGGCACCATAAAGCACTATTTTGACCACCGGGGTTTCCGCGTTTTTCATGGCTGAGACTCCTCCTCCCTTGAGTATATGACGTGTGAGCTGCGGGGATCGTCGAGGGTTCGAACAGTATTTGAGGGTTTCAGATGCAACGGATCAAGGGCTATCACGCCCACGTTTATTTCGATGCCAGCACGATCGACCAGGCACGGGCCTTGTGCGAGCAGGCGACGCAGTTGTTCCCGCTGAAGATGGGCCGTGTACACGAGCGTCCGGTCGGCCCGCACCCGGATTGGAGCTGCCAGCTGGCGTTCGGAGCCGAACTCATTGGTGAAGTGCTGCCGTGGCTGGCGCTCAACCGTAAGGGGTTGGTGGTGTTCCTGCACCCGGACACGGGCGATGACTTGCTCGACCACACCGAGCACGCGATCTGGATGGGCGCGATCCGGCCACTGGATCTGTCTATTTTCTGATCAGATCGTTTCTTCAGCTTCGCCGGGTAAATGCTCGTCCAGGTGCAGCCAGGGCAAACGGCTGTCGGTCCAGATATGCCGCTCGGCTGGCGCCAGTTCAGGGTGGTCGAGGGTGGCGATGGTCACGTCGATGCTCTCAGGGCTGAGATGGGTCATAAACGCCAGTTGCGCCCCACAGTTCGAGCAGAAATAGCGCACGCCAGTTGAAGAAGATTCGTACTGCGCAGGTGTGCCTTTCACCCATTGAAAGGCTGACGCGGGCACCGTGATCCAAGTGGTCACAATGCCGCCGCTGACCCGCCGGCAGATCGAGCAATGACAGTGTGCAATGTCTTGCAACGGCCCGCTGAATTGATAGCGCAGATGTCCGCAGTGGCAGCCGCCAGTATGAATGTCGACCATGATGTTTCCTCCTGAGGTGTATTTACCGACGCCTTCGCGAGCAGGCTCGCTCCCACAGTGGGTTCTAAGTGGCCACAGACCTATTGTGGGAGCGAGCCTGCTCGCGATGGCCGCAACTCGGTCCATCTCCATAACTCGTCCGACGACCGGTTGCACATCCGCGCAATGCTTTCACCACCGAAAGCTGGCTGAAAGCTTCCCCGATTAGGATCGCCCCACTGCCGGCAACAGACCGGTTGGCCAGTGCCAGCGTTTTATCGCTCGCATGGCCCATTTAACAACAACAATGGTGATCCTGATGTCCTCTGCTACCCGCCGCTTCGCTGACACTCCGCCCGTTTGCCTCGCGCTTCCCGTTCTGCGCTGACCTTACCCGGTTCGCCCATTTCCCCTAGCCGCGCTACGCCTGGAGTACTCCCATGCTGACTTTCCTTGGCTTTGCCATGGTCATCACGTTCATGTTCCTGATCATGACCAAGCGCCTGTCCGCGCTGATCGCCTTGATCATCATCCCGATCCTCTTTGCCCTGTTCGGCGGTTTTGCGCCGAAAATCGGCCCAATGATGCTCGAAGGCATCACCAAGCTCGCGCCGACCGGCGTGATGCTGATGTTCGCCATCCTCTACTTCGCCCTGATGATCGACTCCGGCCTGTTCGACCCGGCCGTGCGCAAGATCCTCAAACTGGTCAAGGGCGACCCGTTGAAAGTTTCGGTCGGCACCGCCGTACTGGCGCTCGTCGTTTCCCTTGATGGGGACGGCGCGACCACTTATATGATCTGCGTGGCCGCCATGCTGCCGCTCTACAGCCGCATCGGCATGAGCCCGCGGATCATGGCCGGCCTGATCATCCTCGCCGGTGGCGTGATGAACATGACCCCATGGGGTGGCCCGACCGCTCGCGCGGCCAGCGCACTTCATGTGGACCCGTCCGATATTTTCGTACCGATGATTCCAGCGATGCTGGCCGGTGTGTTGGCGATCCTGGCGATTGCCTACTTCTACGGTAAACGCGAGCGTGCTCGTCTGGGTGAGTTGCACCTGATCGGCGATGAAATCGACCACAGTGAAATCAGCGTTTCGCAGTTCCCTGACGCGCGTCGTCCGAAGCTGATCTGGTTCAACGGCTTCCTGACCCTGGCCCTGATGTGCACGCTGGTCGCCGGCCTGTTGCCGCTGCCGGTGCTGTTCATGGTGGCGTTCAGCATCGCGATGATCGTCAACTATCCTTGCCTGCAACAGCAGAAGGACCGCGTTGCGGCCCACGCCGGTAGCGTTCTGTCGGTGGTCGGCCTGATCTTTGCTGCCGGTATTTTCACCGGTATCCTGACCGGCACCGGCATGGTCGACGCGATGTCGAAAAGCCTGTTGGCGGTCATCCCGGATTTCCTCGGCCCGTACCTGGCGGTGATCACCGCACTGGTGAGCATGCCGTTTACGTTTTTCATGTCGAACGACGCATTTTATTACGGCGTGTTACCAGTTCTTGCCGAAGCCGCCAGTCATTACGGTATAACCGCAGTTGAAATGGCACGTGCCTCGATCGTCGGTCAGCCCGTCCACTTGTTGAGCCCGCTGGTACCATCGACCTACTTGTTGGTGGCGCTGGCCGGTATTGAATTCGGTGACCATCAGCGCTTTACCCTGAAGTGGGCAGTGCTGGTGTGCCTGTGCATACTGGTTGCAGCATTGCTGATGGGGATTTTTCCGCTGTTCAGCACTCTATAACCAAAGACTCACCATGACGGGTCCGCTCTTCGCTGTTTGAAGTCCGGGCCTTTCGTGGTTTAACAATCGCTCAAAGGAATACACATGGAATGGCTGACCAACCCTGAAATCTGGGTTGCCTTCTTTACCCTGACCGCCCTGGAAATCGTTCTGGGCATCGATAACATCATCATGATTTCGATCCTGGTCAGCCGCATGCCCAAGCACATGCAGGCGCGCACCCGGATTTTCGGTCTGGCGCTGGCCATGATCACGCGGATCCTGTTGCTGCTCTCTATCACTTGGGTCATGCGCCTCACGGCGGACTTGTTCGTGGTGTTTGACCAGGGAATTTCCGGGCGAGACCTGATCCTGTTCTTCGGTGGCCTGTTCCTGCTGTGGAAGAGCTCGCAAGAGATGTACCACGCGCTGGAAGGTGAAGACGAAACCAGCGACGAGCCTTCGGGCAAGGGCGGCAACTTCCTCTACACCATCGTCCAGATCGCGATCATCGACATCGTGTTCTCGCTGGACTCGGTCATCACCGCGGTCGGCATGGTCTCCCACGTTCCAGTCATGGTCGCCGCGATCGTCGTGGCCGTACTGGTGATGATGTGGGCGTCCGGCACCATCAGCGAGTTCATCGACAAGCACCCGTCGCTGAAGATGCTGGCGCTGTCGTTCCTGTTGATCGTCGGTACCGTGCTGATTGCCGAATCCCTGGACGTGCACGTGCCAAAAGGCTACGTCTACTTCGCCATGGCGTTCTCGCTGGCGGTTGAAGCAATCAACATCAGGATGCGCACCGCCATCGCGAAAAAGAAAAAACAGCAAGATCCGGTGAAACTGCGCAAGGACATTCCGGGCCAATAAACCCGGGAACTGCGCAAAACCTGTGGGAGCGAGCTTGATCTGGTCCAGTAATTTTGGACATTGTTTTCGGTTCTCACGCCGCCATCTTTTCTGCCGCTACCGGCGAGTGGTAACCGTTGTAGCTGTGGCGCCTTACATTGTTGTAGCGCGCCACATATCGGT
>NZ_JAHBDK010000060.1 GCF_019956415.1 Pseudomonas sp. GL-B-19 | reverse complement strand
CCCGCTAGCGTCGAGCCTGCACGTTCTTTCCTGACCTGCTCGACCCAGCGGCGCAACGCAGTAGGGCCGATATCGAAGTTGGCGCAGACCTCAAGAATGGGCTGGTCTTCATCAAGCACCATGCTTGCAGCATTGAGCTTGAACTCGCTGGAATAGGACTTTCGCATCATCATGCACACCTTAGATTTGGGCGCCATCATAGCGCCCTATTGAGGTGTCCAATTTCATTAGGCCAGATCAGCCTGCTCGCGATTGCGGTGTGACAGGTTTTAATGAACTTGACTGACACTGCGCAATCGCGAGCAGGCTCGCTCCCACAGGGGATGGTGGGTACTTCGCCGAAGGCGGGTTTTTGCGTAAAATGCCGGCCTTTCGTCACACCTCACGGATTTCGCGACATGGGCACTCTTACGGTCAACCAGAACAAACTGCAAAAGCGCCTTCGCCGTCAGGCCGGTGAGGCGGTTGCCGATTTCAACATGATTGAAGACGGCGACAAGGTCATGGTCTGCCTGTCCGGTGGCAAGGACAGTTACACCATGCTCGACGTGCTGATGCACTTGCAGAAGGTCGCACCGATCAAGTTCGAGATTGTGGCCGTGAACATGGACCAGAAGCAGCCAGGTTTCCCGGAGCATGTGCTACCGGCCTATCTCAAAGAGCTGGGCATCGAGTACCACATCGTCGAGAAAGACACCTACTCGGTGGTCAAAGAACTTATTCCTGAGGGAAAGACCACCTGCTCGCTATGCTCGCGTCTGCGTCGCGGCACGCTGTACACCTTTGCCGATGAAATCGGTGCGACCAAAATGGCCCTCGGTCATCACCGTGACGACATCGTCGAGACGTTCTTCCTGAACATGTTCTTCAACGGCTCGCTCAAGGCCATGCCGCCAAAATTGCGCGCCGACGATGGCCGCAACGTCGTCATCCGTCCGCTGGCCTACTGCAACGAAAAAGACATTCAGGCTTACTCGGACTTCAAGCAATTCCCGATCATCCCGTGCAACCTCTGCGGTTCTCAGGAAAACCTGCAACGTCAGGTGGTCAAGGACATGCTGCAAGACTGGGAGCGCAAGACCCCGGGCCGTACCGAAAGCATTTTCCGCAGCTTGCAGAACGTGATCCCGTCGCAATTGGCGGACCGCAACCTGTTTGACTTCACCAGCCTGAAAATCGACGAAACGGCGGCTTCGCGCTTCGTTAACGTGGTCAACCTCTAAACACAATCACTGTGGGAGCCAGCCTGCTGGCGATGGCGGTGGGTCAGACACATCATTGTTGACTGACCCGTCGCTATCGCCAGCAGGCTGGCTCCCACAGTGGTCTATTCATTTACTCATCAGGAGAGGGCATGCGCGATTACAAGTGGCTGAACGAATACTGTCTGAACCGCTTTGGTTCAGCAGCTGAACTGGAAGCCCATCTGCCCGTTCCGAAAACCCCGGCGCAATTGCGCAAGATCAGCGACGACCGCTACCTCTCGACCATGGCGCTGCGCGTGTTCCGTGCCGGGCTCAAGCACAGCCTGGTGGATGCCAAGTGGCCGGCCTTCGAAGAAGTGTTCTTCAAATTCGACCCTGAAAAAGTCGTGCTGATGAGCGCCGAACACCTCGAGCGCCTGATGCAGGACGCGCGAATCATCCGTCACTTGGGCAAGCTCAAGAGCGTGCCGCGTAATGCACAGTTCATTCTGGACGTGGCGCATGAGCACGGCAGCTTTGGCGCGTTGATCGCTGATTGGCCGGTAACGGATATCGTCGGGTTGTGGACATACCTGAAAAAGCGCGGCCATCAATTGGGCGGGTTGTCGGCGCCACGTTTCTTGCGCATGGTCGGCAAGGACACCTTTGTGCCGAGCTACGATGTGGTCGCGGCGTTGAATGCACAGAAGATCGTCGACAAGGTGCCGAGCAGTTTGCGGGATCTTGCCTTGGTGCAGGATGTGTTCAACCAGTGGCATGAACAGAGTGGCGGGCGGCCGATGAGCCAGATTTCTATGATGTTGGCTTACACAGTGAATCATTGAGACCGAGTCGCCCGCATCGCTGGCAAGCCAGCTCCTACAGCGGATTTGTGTCGTCCACACATCCCCTGTAGGAGCTGGCTTGCCAGCGATGCGGTCTGTCAGGCGACGGAAATCTCGCCTTCACCGGCGAGCTTGCGATTGAGCTGAAACCGCCACCGCACATACAACAGCGCCGAGCAGAATACCGCCAGGCTCGCGCCCATCTCCAGCAACCCAAACAGCTGCCGGTTCGGGTCATACGCCGCGAGTGCGCCCTTGATGAAATACAGGTTCACCACAAAACACATCCACGAATGCCCACGGGCGCTGCCGATAATCATCCCCGGTGCGAGCAACAGCAGCGGCACCAGTTCGATCAGCAAAATCACCCACGGCCGCGCGCCATGCAGGTCGGCAAACACCAGGTAGTAGGCGCACAACAGCCCAACCAGACCGAAAAAGCACAGTAGGCTGACGACGCGCATCGCCCGCACCCGTGGTTCGAGCCATTCAATGGAGGGCAGAATCTTCGGCTTCTTGGCCACGTCAGTTCCCCAGCTTTTGCGCAGTCTTCGCCAACCGCAGGCCCAAGGCCCGGCACAGCGCCACTTCATGTTCATTCAAGCCGCTTTTGCCATCGGCCCCGGCGTGATGGCTGGCGCCATACGGCGTGCCGCCACCACGGGTTTCCAGCAAGGCGGATTCGCTGTAAGGCAGACCGGTGATCAGCATGCCGTGGTGCAGCAGCGGCAGCATCATCGACAGCAGCGTGGTTTCCTGACCGCCGTGCAGGCTCGCGGTGGAGGTGAACACGCCGGCCGGCTTGCCCACCAGCGCGCCGGTCAGCCAGAGGTTGCTGGTGCCGTCCAGAAAGTATTTGAGCGGCGCCGCCATGTTGCCGAATCGGGTCGGGCTGCCCAAGGCCAGGCCCGCGCAGTTCTTCAGGTCATCGAGGCTGGCGTACAGCGCGCCGGCGTCCGGAATGTCAGGCGCCACGGCTTCACATTCGGTGGAGATCGCCGGCACGGTGCGCAGGCGCGCTTCCATCCCGGACTGCTCGACGCCACGGGCAATCTGTCGGGCCATTTCATTGGTCGAGCCACTGCGGCTGTAATACAGAACCAGAATGTACGGTGCGCTCACGGCAGCAACTCCAGCACGCTCTCTGGCGGACGGCCGATGACGGCTTTGTCGCCGACTTCGAGAATCGGTCGCTCCATGAGTTTCGGGTGAGCAGCGATGGCCGCGATCAATTGCGCTTCGCTCAGGCTGCTGTCGGCCAGGTTGAGGGTTTTGTATTCGTCCTCGCCAGTGCGCAGCAGTTGCCGGGCGCTGAGGCCAAGCTTGGTCAGCAAGCTCTGGATTTGCACGGCGTCCAGCGGGGTTTCGAGGTAGCGCACGACAGTCGGAGTCAGGCCGCGGGCTTCGAGCAGTTCGAGCGCACCGCGGGATTTCGAGCAGCGCGGGTTGTGATAAAGCGTCAGATCGGTCATGGGCGGGTCGCTTCTTGCGTAAAGTGGCAGCTATTCTAACTGTGCAGCGCGTAATCCTGAACCTTGCGAGGCGATGGGTCGCAGGCGCATTCAATTTTGAACAAGGAACACGACATGACAAGGCGACTGGCAGCGGCATTGGCGATTTTCGGGGCGTTGATGCTGGGGGGCTGCGGCAATGACTATGGCGTCGACCAGAACGGCCAGAAAGTTGCGTCCGAACGGCTGGACAAACAATGGGTGGTGCTCAATTACTGGGCCGAATGGTGTGGCCCATGCCGGACCGAGATTCCGCAGTTGAATGCGTTGGCTGATCAATTGAAAGACAAGAAGATTGGCGTGTTCGGGGTCAACTTCGACAATGTGCAGGGTGAAGAACTGAAAAGCGCCAGTGAAAAACTGGGGATCAAGTTCACGGTACTGGCTTCAGACCCGGCCGATCTTTTTGAACTGCCGCGCAATGAGGCCCTGCCGGTGACGTACATCATCGATAACAAGGGCAAGGTGCGCGAACAGCTGATGGGCGAGCAGACGGCGGCGGGGGTGATGGCGAAGCTTGAGGCGTTGCAGGCAGTCAACTGAGATGACCGTTATGATCGTTCCCACGCTCTGCGTGGGAACGCCGCCAGGGACGCTCCGCGTCCCTGTGACGCAGAGCGTCACTTGATGCATTCCCACGCAGAGCGTGGGGAACGATCGGGTAGAAGGATCAACCCTCTTCAAGCCACCATCGCAATGGCTTGCCTTGCGCCGGCCAGAAGCGCATCTGCTCAATCGGCGAAACGTCCCAGCGCTGTACGCCTTCCAGCGCCTGCAAGAAGCGCTTTTCCTGCTCCATGAGCGCTGGCGCACAGAGCTTGCGGGTGCTGCCGATCTTGCCGAAGCTCAACTTGTCGCCTTCCAGGGTATACGGCGCGAACCAATGGTTGCAGCCGCCATTGCCATAGGCCCGACCGTCTTCACCGAGGGTGATGGTCAAGTGG
Source organism: Pseudomonas sp. GL-B-19 (assembly GCF_019956415.1). Taxonomy (GTDB): domain Bacteria; phylum Pseudomonadota; class Gammaproteobacteria; order Pseudomonadales; family Pseudomonadaceae; genus Aquipseudomonas. The sequence continues at coordinate 22,765 of NZ_JAHBDK010000060.1, read as the reverse complement.
CTGTAGTCCATCAATGGATTTTCGCCGATCCATTCCAGAATGTAGCTACGATTTTTTTCGAGTTGCACCGGCTCGGCGGCGCAGCCCAGCAGGCTGGCACCGACCATGGCGGCCAGAGCGAGGCGTTTCATCACGCAGGCTCCTGGCATTTCGGGCACAGGTGTTTCTCGCCAACCGAGGTCCAGCCCAACTCGGTAATCCGCGCCGTGGCAGCGGGCTTTTCAGCCTTGTTGCCGAGCTTGGCGTCGACCGCGAACTCAAAGCTCAGCGCTTTGGCACAGCTGTCGCAATTGACTTCCCAGGTGTGGATCGCCAGTTCGCCGAACACCGGGCCACTGCTCACTGCGACCCATTGGCCTGGCGGGTTGATCAAGTGGCGAACCGTTTCGACGGTCAGGCGCATGGACAAGTCCTTGCTGCCTTTAAGGGTCACTACCAGCACGTCGCCAATCCGGATCGAGCCGCCGTTGCCGGTGACTTGATAACGCCCCGGCACAAGGGCGCGGCATTCGGTGAGGGTGTGTTGCGGGTTCATCAGGGTGTAGCGGAAATCGTGTTCGACCATGGGTCCTCCAAATATGCGCGGTATGCTATCACGGGCCTGCGTGCAGCATGGCGCGGGTGGATGACCTTCGATCAGGTTCAAACGACCTTCCAAAGCCTGAGTCAATCAGCCCTCGACCTGATTCTGCGGCGTACCGGCGGCCCAGGCCACGATGTTTTGCAAGGTCGTCGCGGCAATCGCGCCCAGCGCTTCGCGGGTCAGGAAGGCCTGGTGCGCGGTGATGATCACATTCGGGAACGTCAGCAGCCGCGCCAGCACATCGTCTTGCAGCGGCAGGTCGGACCGGTCTTCGAAAAACAGCTGTGCCTCTTCTTCGTACACATCGAGCCCCAGATAGCCCAATTGGCCGTCCTTTAATGCGTCGATCAGCGCCGGCGTGTCCACCAGACCGCCACGCCCGGTGTTGATCAACATCGCGCCGGGTTGCATGTGCACCAGTGAATTGCGGTTGATCAGGTGTTTGCTCTGCTCGTTGAGCGGGCAATGCAGGCTGATGATCTGCGACTCGGCGAGCAGTTCCGGCAGGCTCAAGTAGCGGGCGCCAAGGGCTTCGACTTGCGGGTTGGGGAATGGATCGTAGGCCAGTAGCTGGCAGCCGAAGCCGTTCATGATCTTGGCAAACGTTGCGCCGATCTGCCCGGTGCCGACCACGCCGACGGTCTTGCCCACCAAGTCGAAGCCGGTCAGCCCGTGCAGGCTGAAGTCGCCTTCGCGGGTGCGGTTATAGGCACGGTGCAAGCGGCGGTTGAGTGCCAGGATCAGCGCCACCGCATGTTCAGCCACGGCGTGTGGCGAGTAGGCCGGGACGCGCACGATCGACAATCCCAGCAATTTCGCCGCCGCCAGATCAACGTGGTTGTAACCGGCCGAGCGCAGGGCGATCAGGCGTGTGCCCCCAGCCGCCAGACGTTCCAGCACCGGGGCGCTGAGGTCGTCATTGATAAAGGCGCAGACCACCTCGTGAGATTGCGCCAGCGCCACGGTATCGAGGCTCAGCCGCGCGGACTGAAAGTGCAGCTCGATACCGGCGGGCAGGTCGGCGCTCAGAAAACTGTCGCGGTCGTAGATCTGGCTGCTGAAAAGAATCGTGCGCATGAGTCCTCCTGGATAACTCGGTCAAGGCTTTATGTAGCAGCTGGCGAAGCCTGCGTCCGGCGGCGCAGCCGTCGTAAATCAGGAAAACGTGGTTTACCTGAAAGACCGCAATGTCTGATTTCACGACGGCTGCGCCGCCGGACGCAGGCTTCGCCAGCTGCTACAAGGGCCAGCTTAGCGCTTATGGTGATCGGCGCGGTTGCGCTGCATCAAGCGTTGATACGGGCATGAGCGGCCAGGCGATTGATCGCCCGTTCGAGCTCTTCCAGTGCGCCGGGCGCTTTCGGATCCTGTTGCTTGAGCAGCGTTTCACTGCGCTGACAGGCGGCGCGCAGTTGCGGGACGCCGCAATAACGGGTTGCCCCGTGCAAGCGATGGACGCGCTCGATCAATGCATTCCAGTCGTTGCTTTCCCGGGCCGTGCGAATGGCCTCGCGGTCGGCCTCAAGCGAGGCCAGCAACATCGCCAGCATGTCCGCAGCCAGATCCGCTTTGCCAGCGGCCAGACGCAAACCTTCTTCGGGGTCGAGCACCTGCAAATCATGCCCGCCGCCGTGGCTGTCGCTGGAACGTTCCGGTCCATGATTGCGCAGGGCCAGGCCTGTCCACTTCAACACCACCTGCGCCAATTGCCGCTCACTGATGGGTTTGGTCAGGTAATCGTCCATGCCGCTTTGCAGCAGCGCACGTTTTTCATTGGCCATGGCGTGGGCAGTGAGAGCCACGATCGGCAATGGTGTGCAATGCCGTTCACTTTCCCACTGACGAATCGCTTCGGTACTTTGACGCCCATCCATGCCGGGCATTTGTACGTCCATCAACACCAGATCGAAGGTTTCGTTGTGCACTGCCTTGACCGCCGCGTAACCACTTTCCACGGCCAGCACCTTGGCGCCCATGTCTTCGAGCAGGGTTTGTACCAGCAACAGGTTGGCCGGGTTGTCATCGACGCAAAGCACCTTCGGCGCACGGCTGGACAGCGGTTCGCCGGGTTCGCTGCGTTGCTGGCGCGGGTTGACCAAGTCGGATAAGGCCCTACGCAGTTTGCGGGTGCAGGCCGGTTTGGCCTGAAGCTGACTGTGCGGGTTAGGCACCGAGAGATGGAACAGTGTCTGCTCGGTGGTTGGACACAGCACCAGGACTTTGCAACCCAGGTGTTCGAGGTCCCAGATGTGCTGGTTGAGACGCTCCGGCGGCATGTCGTTGCTGGTGATGCCAAGCACCGCCAGATCGATGGCCTGATCGGTCTGATGCGCGCCGGTCACGCCATTGGTCAGGCTCTCCAGGGTATTGAACGGCGTTACGCTCAGGCCGCAGTCTTCCAGTTGATGCTGCAACGCTTGCCGCGCCAGCTCATGGTTTTCCAGCACCGCCACGCGGCGCCCGAGCAGGGGAGGGCCTGGCAGGTCTTCGGCGTCATCGCGGGTCTTGGGCAGACTCAAGCTGATCCAGAACTCCGAACCTTCGCCCGGTGTACTATCGACGCCAATTTCGCCGCCCATCTGCTCAATCAGTCGTTTGGAAATCACCAACCCCAGCCCCGTGCCGCCGGGTTGCCGGGACAACGAGTTATCGGCCTGGCTGAAGGCCTGGAACAGCGCGCGCACGTCCTGGTTCGACAGGCCGATGCCGGTGTCCTGAATGCTGATGCGCAGTTGCACGCTGTCTTCATGCTCTTCTTCAAGCATGGCGCGGGCAACGATGGTGCCTTCACGGGTGAACTTGATCGCGTTGCTGACCAGGTTGGTGAGGATCTGCTTGAGCCGCAACGGGTCGCCCACCAGCGATAAGGGCGTGTCGCGATACACCAGACTCACCAGTTCCAGCTGTTTGGCGTGGGCCGCCGGAGCGAGGATGGTCAGCGTGTCCTGCAGCAGGTCGCGCAGGTTGAACGGAATATTGTCGAGCACCAGTTTGCCGGCCTCGATTTTCGAGAAGTCGAGGATTTCGTTGATGATCCCCAACAGGCTGTCGGCGGATTTCTCGATGGTGTCCAGGTAGTCGAGCTGGCGCGGCGTCAGTTCGCTTTTTTGCAGCAGGTGCGTGAAGCCGAGAATGCCGTTGAGCGGCGTGCGGATTTCATGGCTCATGTTGGCCAGGAACTCGGATTTGATCCGGCTCGCTTCCAGGGCTTCCTTGCGCGCCAGGTCCAGCTCGATGTTCTGGATCTCGATGGTTTCAAGATTCTGGCGCACGTCTTCAGTGGCTTGGTCGACGCTGTGCTGCAATTCTTCCCGCGCATTTTGCAGGGTGCCGGCCATGCGGTTGATGCCGGACGCCAGGTCATCCAGTTCCTGACTGCCGAGGGGTGGCAAGCGGGTTTCCAGATGACCGTCCTTGAGTTGCGCTACCGCCAGTTTGATCTGGCTGATCGGTCGGTTGATGGTCCGCCCCATCCGCAGTGCCAGCAGCGCCGCGCCGGCCAGACCGGCGGCGATCATCAGCAGGCTGGCAAACAGGCTGCGGTAACCGCGCAGCAACATGCCGCTGTGGGACAGTTCGATTTCGACCCAGCCGAGCAGGCGGTTGGCTTCATCGGGAATCAAGTCGCCGGCCAGGTTGCGGTGTTTGCCAAACACCGGCAGCAGATAACGCGTCGCATCGTTGCCGCTGCGGCGCAGCATCTGCGAGCCGTTGCCCACCGGTGCCTGATTGAGCATGGTCGGGCCGGCGTGGGCCAGCAGCGTGCGGTCGGGGGCGAGGAGGGTCACTGCGCGCACGTCCGCTGTTTCCAGCGACTGGGTGGCGATACGCTCCAGCAGGTCATTGTCCTTGCGACCCATGGCCGGGGCCACCAGGGGCGCAAGCTGTTCGGCAATCATCTCGCCGCGCTGCAATAGCTGGGATTGCAGGTCGGATTGCTGCATCCAGGTGAAATAGCCGCCCAGGACCAATGCCATCAGAGTCGTCGGCAACAAGGTCAGCAACAGCACGCGGCCTTCAATTCCCAGTTTCTTGAGCACGCATTTCTCCTGCATCCAGCGATTGATTGACCTGCGTGTACGTCCGGTACGCGCCACCCGGGCAGTGTAGCGAGTTGCAGGCAGGCAATCTTCGTAAAATTGATGTCGTCATTCGTCGGACGCCGTGCTGCTTTTGCGTCTTGGGCAAACCTTGGGTTGCCCATCGGCAGGCAATCTTGAATAATCAGTCAACTGAGAATTATTTGCAGATACTCATGACTCCCATCTCTATTGGCCATCCCCGAATCCTTTCCATCGAAGACGACCTCGTGCTCGGTGCGTATGTGCACGAACATTTGGGACGTTGTGGTTTTCAGGTGACCTGGTGTCAGAACGGCCAGGAAGGCCTGGCCATCGCGCGTCAGCAAGCCTTCGATGTAGTGTTGATGGATATTCTGTTACCGGGCCTGGACGGCCTCAATGTGTTGACGCAGTTGCGCCAGAGCCATTCCACCCCAGTGGTGCTGATGTCCGCACTGGGCGCCGAAGAGGATCGCATCAGCGGCTTTCGCCTGGGGGCCGATGATTACTTGCCAAAACCGTTCAGCATGGCCGAATTGCGCGTACGCATCGAAGCGATCCTGCGTCGGGTGGCGCTCGACCGGAGGCCAGAGCCGGCACTGCTGGCCAGTGAGGCGGACAGTCTGCATTTCGACGATGAACTGTGTGAGGTTTTCTATGGCGAACACGCCGCCGGCCTGACCCGCAGCGAGTATCGATTGCTGGAAACACTCAATCGCAATGACGATGAGGTGTTGAGCAAAGCCTTCCTTTATCAGCACGTGCTGCAACGTGGTTACGCCGCCCATGACCGCAGTCTCGATATGCACATCAGTCAGATCCGCCGCAAACTCAAAGGCATCGGTTATACCGAGCGGGAAGTGCGCACGGTCTGGGGCAAGGGTTACGTATTGAGTGCGGCCGATGAAATGGTCTGACCTGCCAGGCCGGCACTCGCTGTTCTGGAAACTCGCCTGTTTGCTGGTAGCGTTTTGTCTGCTGATGATCTGGCTGAGTTGGTCCTGGGGCCGGTACATGGAACAGAAAAACCTGTTCTTGTCCGAAGAGGCCAGGCTCACGCTGACCCGCTACGCTGCCGAAGCCGAGCAAGCCTGGAATCAACGCCAGAGTGCAGGCGTCGATGTCTGGCTGCAGGCTATCGGCAAGCGCGAGACATCGTGGGTCGGTGTCATCGGCGCTGACTTGCAGTCGTTGAGCAGCTATCCGCTGACGGAAAAAGAAGTTCAGCGCCTGACCTTTTTGCGCGGACTTGATTGGCCAACGAGTCGCCACACCAGAGGCTTGCCATGGTTGAGAATCCCCTTTCCAAACGACCCGGCGGCCGGCAGCCTGGTGATCGAGCTGCCCCAACGCTTTGTTCCGGGGCAATACCGGCTTTTCTGGCGGGTGATCACCAACGGCATCATTCCGGGATTGTTCACGCTGTTGTTATGCGTCGGTCTGTATCGACTGCTGGTCGTGCCGTTGAACAGTCTGCGCGAACAGGCCAACGCCTGGCGCGCGGATCAGTTGAACGTGCGCTTGTCGAGCAGCACCACCAATCGTTCGGATGAGCTCGGTGAGTTGGGCAGGGCCTTCGATCACATGTCCGAGCGCCTGCAAAGCACCGTGGCCTTGCAGCAACAATTACTGCGTGACCTGTCACACGAATTGCGTACACCGCTGAGCCGCTTGCGGGTGGCCAGCGAAAGCGAGCAGGAACTGTCAGCGTTGCGCGAGCGTATCGGTCGGGAGGTCGATGGCATGCAGCGTCTGGTGGAAGACACGCTACAACTGGCCTGGCTCGACACCGAGCGTTCACCGTTGCCCGATGAAGCGATCCAGATTCAGGCACTGTGGGAAATGCTCACGGAAAATGCTTGCTATGAAAGTGGTTGGCCGGGCAGTCAATTGCACTGCACGGTGGATTCATCGTGTTGGGTTCGCGGCAATCTCAACACCCTGGCGCAGGCGCTGGAAAACATTCTGCGCAACGCCATTCGTCATTCGCCGAAGGGCGGCGTGGTGAGTCTCGGTGGGCGGCACGATGGCGACTTCTGGCATTTGTGGCTGAAGGATGAGGGCGGCGGGGTGGCTGAGGCCGATCTTGAACGGATCTTCAGTCCGTTCATTCGACTCGATGGCTCGCGTCCCGGGGATGGCGGGTTTGGGTTGGGGTTGAGCATTGCGAGGAATGCGGTGCGGCGGCAGGGAGGACAGCTTTGGGCTCAGAACACTGGGACGGGGTTGCGGCTGAATATGCGGTTGCTGGCTGAAAATGATGGCGTCAGTGATGACGCCATCGCGAGCAGGCTCGCTCCCACAGTGGAGATGAGTCGCCCACAAATGGCGTGATTCCACCCACCCCTTCAAGTCTAAACATACAAGCGAGCCTGCTCGCGATGAGGCCCTCCCAGCCACCCAAGTTTTGATTTTGCCGGAGCGTTCCCGTTCTTATGTACGACCTTTCCTAAAGGGTATTGCTGACACCTTATGCCTGACACGACGGAATAGACTCGCGTTTTTCCTCGTCCTCAGGAGTCCGGCATGAATGCATCCAGCGTCCCCGACAATGCAACCGACGACCGTTTCAATGAAGTGCTTGCGCTGATTCAAAGTGCCAAACAGCAGGCCATGCAGACGGTGAATACCCAGCTGATTGAGTTGTATTGGCAGGTGGGTGCTTACATCAGTCGCAAGCTGGAAAAAGCCGAATGGGGCGATTCGGTGGTCAGGCAGTTGGCTGAGCATCTGGCCACGACTCAACTTGGGTTGCGCGGTTTTACCCGGCGTAATCTGTTCCGTATGCGCCAATTCTACGAGGCTTACCGGGGAGATCAAAAAGTGTCAGCACTGCTGACACAATTACCCTGGACCCATAACCTGCTCATTCTGAGTCAGAGCAAACTCCCCCAAGAGCGTGAGTTCTATTTGCGTCTGGCGGTCCAGGAAAAGTGGTCGACGCGGGAGTTGGAGCGTCAGTTCAAGACCGCACTGTTCGAGCGAAGCGTGACCCAACCGGCAAAAACCTCTTCGGTGCTTAGACAAACTCACCCGGCAGCGCTTGAGATATTCCGCGACGCCTACATGCTCGAGTTTCTCGGCCTGCCGGGTGGCCATGCCGAAACTGATCTGCATAAACGGTTACTGGTACGCCTCAAGGATTTTCTGAGCGAGCTCGGCCGCGATTTCTGCTTTGTCGGCTCTGAATACCCGCTGCAAGTTGGCAGTCGTGATTTCGCTCTGGATTTGTTGTTCTACCACCGTGGTCTCAATTGTCTGGTGGCCATAGAGCTAAAAGTGGGTCGATTTGAGCCGGAGTATTTGGGTAAGCTGGACTTCTATCTGGAAGCGCTTGACCGCGATGAGCGCAAATCCCACGAAAACCCCTCCATCGGTGTATTGCTCTGTGCCAGTAAAGATGACGAGGTGGTCGAATATGCCCTCAACCGCAGCCTTTCGCCGGCGCTGATTGCTGAGTATCAAGTCCAGCTACCGGATAAGCAGCTGTTGCAGGCCAAATTACATGAGTTCTATGCTTTAAATGTCGCGCAAGCAGAGGAATCCTGAACCCGCTCAGGTTGCTTATTCCCATAAGCCATAAGCACCACACTTTGCGTGATATGGCCTGCGAACGTTTGTCGGTATGATAGTCGCCCCCGCAGTCTGGATTGCGAATACGCCATGACCTTGCAGTACCCAACCATCGCCGATTGCGTCGGCAACACTCCGCTGGTTCGTTTGCAGCGCCTGCCCGGCGCCACCAGCAATACCCTTTTGCTCAAGCTCGAAGGGAATAACCCGGCGGGTTCGGTCAAGGACCGGCCGGCGCTGTCGATGATCACTCGCGCCGAGTTGCGCGGGCAGATCCACGCCGGCGATACGCTGATCGAAGCAACGTCCGGTAACACCGGGATTGCTTTGGCGATGGCGGCCGCGATCAAGGGTTACAAGATGATCCTGATCATGCCGGACAACTCCAGCGCCGAGCGTAAAGCTGCCATGACAGCTTATGGCGCCGAGTTGATCCTGGTCACCCAGGAAGAAGGCATGGAAGGCGCCCGCGACCTCGCCCAGCGAATGGAAGCCGAAGGCCGTGGCAAGGTGCTGGACCAGTTCGCCAACGGTGATAACCCGCAAGCGCACTACACCACCACCGGCCCGGAAATCTGGCGTCAGACCGAAGGCACCATCACCCATTTCGTCAGCTCCATGGGTACCACCGGTACCATCATGGGCGTCTCGCGCTACTTGAAAGAGCAGAACGAGAGCGTGCAGATCATCGGTCTGCAACCGATGGAAGGCTCGGCGATTCCGGGTATCCGTCGCTGGCCGCAGGAATACCTGCCGAAGATCTACCAGGCCGAGCGTGTGGACCGGATCGTCGACATGGCGCAAAGCGAAGCCGAAGACGTGACCCGTCGTCTGGCCCGCGAAGAAGGCATCTTCTGTGGCGTGTCCTCGGGCGGTGCGGTGGCAGCGATGCTGCGCCTGTCGAAGGAAGTTGAAAACGCGGTGATCGTCGCGATCATCTGTGACCGTGGCGACCGTTACTTGTCGACCGGCATCTTCGACGCGCCTAACTGATGGCCAAGCACGAGAGAGGTCTGCGCTTCCAACCCACGGGCGGCAGCAAGGCCCCACAAATCCCGACCGGCAAAAAGCAGCGCTTGAGTATCGAGCGCCTGGCCAATGACGGTCGCGGTATCGCCTTTTTCGAAGGTCGCACCTGGTTCGTCATCGGCGCCTTGGCCGGTGAAGAAGTCGAAGCGCGGGTGTTGGGTGCCCATGGCAAAGTGGTCGAGGCGCGTACCGAGCGCGTGTTCCAGGCCAGTGAATTGCGTCGTCCGGCACCGTGTCCGCATGCCGGTCGCTGTGGTGGCTGCAGCGTGCAGCATCTGCCCCATACCGAACAACTTGCCCTGAAACAGCGCATGCTCGCCGAACAACTGTCGAAGGTCGCCGGTGTCGAACCGCAAGAGTGGGCAGCGCCGTTGAGTGGTCCGGAATTCGGTTACCGCCGTCGCGCCCGGGTAGCGGTGCGCTGGGACATGAAGGCGAAAAAACTCGAAGTCGGATTCCGTGCCGCGGGCAGTCAGGACATCGTCGCGATCAACGAATGCACGGTGCTGGTACAGCCCTTGCAGCCGATCATGACCCGCTTGCCGGAGATGCTGCGTCGCTTGAGCAAACCTCAGGCGCTGGGGCATGTGGAATTGTTCAGCGGTTCGTCGTTGGCCGTGTTGCTGCGGCACATGGCGCCATTGTCTGAAGCCGACATGACGATCCTCAAGGAATTCTGCGCTTTCCATGAAGCCCAATTGTGGCTGCACGGAGAGGGTGACCCGCAACCGGTCGAAGCCGGCCAGTCGCTGGGTTATCGCCTGGAGCGTTGGGACCTGGACCTGGCCTACCGGCCCGGGGATTTTATTCAGGTCAATGCAGGGGTCAACGAAGCCATGGTCGCCCAGGCGCTGGACTGGCTCAAACCTCAGGCGGATGAGCGGGTGCTGGATTTGTTTTGTGGTTTGGGCAACTTTGCGCTGCCGCTGGCCAAGGCCGTTCGTGAAGTGGTGGCGGTGGAAGGTGTGCAGGCCATGGTCGAGCGCGCCGCCGTCAACGCGGCTAGCAATAATCTGCATAACGCGCAATTTTTTCAGGCCGATTTATCCCAGCCTTTGACTGATGCCGAATGGGCGCGCGAAGGCTTTTGTGCGGTACTCTTGGACCCACCGCGTGACGGTGCTTTCGAGGTGGTGCGCAAGCTGGCGTCCCTGGGCGCCAAACGGTTGGTGTATGTGTCGTGCAATCCGGCAACGTTGGCGCGCGATACAGTTGAGTTGATCAAGCAGGGCTACCGGTTAAAACGTGCCGGGATTCTCGATATGTTTCCTCAAACGGCACATGTCGAGGCCATGGCGTTATTTGAAGCGAGCTAGGACTGCTCGTCTGGTCCGACTGGCCCGCCCGTGCAGCTCTCGCATGAGCCCCGTGAGGGCAATCGGGCAACGAAGGTCAGCGATTTGACGCATTGAATCTGCGTCATAGGGAAGGTAAGCAAGATGGTACAGGTGAGAGCACACCAGCCGATCAATACAGACGGCAGTATCAATCTCGAGGCTTGGCTCGATCATGCGGTCAGTGTCGATCCGGCACTGGATCGCGAAGCCTTGAAGGAAGCGTGCGAGTTCGCTCGTATATCTGAACAACAGGCCAATGCGGCGAAGAATCTCTGGTCCGAAGGGACCTCGAGTTTCCGCACGGGCCTTGAGATCGCCGAGATTCTGGCCGACCTCAAACTCGATCAGGATTCACTGGTTGCCGCGATCTTGTACCGTGGCGTGCGCGAAGGCCAGATCCTGTTGCCTGCCGTCAGCCAGCGCTTCGGTCCGTTGGTGGCCAAGCTCATCGACGGCGTGCAGCGCATGGCGGCGATCAGCGACAGTCTGAGCCCGCGTAAATCCCTGGTGCTGGGCACTCAGGGCCAGGTCGAAAACCTGCGCAAAATGCTGGTCGCCATGGTCGACGACGTTCGCGTCGCGCTGATCAAACTGGCTGAACGCACCTGCGCGATTCGAGCGGTGAAAACCGCCGACGACGAGAAACGCAATCGCGTCGCCCGTGAAGTCTTCGACATCTACGCGCCACTCGCGCACCGTCTCGGTATCGGTCACATCAAGTGGGAATTGGAGGACTTGTCCTTCCGTTACCTTGAGCCTGACCAGTACAAGCAGATCGCCAAGTTGCTGCATGAACGGCGTCTGGATCGCGAGCGTTTCATCGCCGACGTGATGAGCCAGCTGAAGAACGAATTGCACGCCACCGGCGTCGATGCCGACATCAGTGGCCGGGCCAAACACATCTATTCGATCTGGCGCAAAATGCAGCGCAAGGGTCTGGAGTTCAGCCAGATCTATGACGTGCGCGCCGTTCGCGTGCTGGTGCCGGAGATGCGCGATTGCTACACCGCGCTCGGCATCGTCCACACCTTGTGGCGGCACATCCCGAAAGAATTCGACGACTACATCGCCAACCCGAAAGAGAACGGCTACCGCTCGTTGCACACGGCGGTGATTGGTCCTGAAGGCAAGGTGCTGGAAGTGCAGATCCGCACACACGCCATGCACGAGGAAGCCGAGCTGGGCGTGTGCGCGCACTGGCGCTACAAAGGCACCGACGTCAAATCCGGCTCCAACCACTACGAAGAGAAAATCTCCTGGCTGCGTCAGGTCCTCGAGTGGCACGAAGAGCTGGGCGATATCGGCGGCCTGGCGGAACAGCTGCGGGTCGATATCGAGCCGGACCGGGTCTACATCTTCACCCCGGACGGTCACGCCATCGACTTGCCCAAAGGCGCGACGCCGCTGGACTTTGCTTACCGCGTGCATACCGAAATCGGTCACAACTGCCGTGGCGCGAAGATCAACGGGCGTATTGTGCCGCTCAACTACAGCCTGCAAACCGGTGAACAGGTCGAGATCATCACCAGCAAGCACGGCACCCCGAGCCGCGACTGGCTGAACCCGAACCTCGGTTACATCACCACCTCGCGGGCGCGGGCGAAGATTGTCCACTGGTTCAAATTGCAGGCGCGCGATCAGAACGTCGCGGCCGGCAAGACCCTGCTTGAGCGCGAACTCAATCGCCTCGGCCTGCCGGCAGTGGACTTCGACAAGCTGGCCGACAAGGCCAACATGAAGACGTCCGAGGACATGTTCGCGGCGTTGGGTGCCGGAGATTTGCGCCTGGCACAACTGGTGAACCTGGCTCAGCAACTGGTCGAACCGGAACGCGGCAACGAACAGCTGGAGCTGATCCCACGCAAAGCCACCGGCTACAAACCGGGCAAGCGCGGCGACATCCAGATCCAGGGCGTCGGCAACCTGATGACGCAAATGGCCGGCTGCTGCCAACCGTTGCCGGGCGATGCAATAGTCGGTTACATCACCCAGGGCCGTGGCGTAAGCATTCACCGCCAGGACTGCGCCTCGGTGCTGCAACTGGGCGGTCGCGAGCCAGAGCGGATCATCCAGGTCAGCTGGGGCCCGGTGCCGGTGCTCACCTACCCGGTGGACATCATCATCCGCGCCTACGACCGCTCCGGTTTGCTGCGTGACGTGTCGCAGGTGCTGCTCAATGAGCGGATCAACGTGCTGGCGGTCAACACCCGCTCGAACAAAGAGGACAACACGGCGTTGATGTCCCTGACCATCGAGATTCCGGGGCTGGATGCGTTGGGGCGGTTGCTGGGGCGGATTTCCCAGTTGCCGAACATCATCGAAACACGTCGTAACCGGACGCCTTGACGGGTCACCTTATTGCAGGCTGTGCTTTTGTGGGAGCCTGGCTTGCCAGCGATGCAGGCACCTCGGTCTTTCAGGAACACCGAGGTGACATCTTCGCTGGCAAGCCAGCTCCTACAAGGATCGTGTAGAGATTGATAGATGTATTCAATTGAAGACCTGCTGCACTTGATGAACCGGCTGCGCGACCCGCAGTTCGGTTGCCCATGGGACATCAAGCAAACGTATGCCACCATCGTCCCGCACACCCTTGAGGAAGCCTACGAAGTCGCTGACGCCATCGAGCGCGGTGACTTCGATCACTTGCAGGGGGAGTTGGGCGATTTGCTGTTCCAGGTGGTTTATTACAGCCAACTGGCGCGGGAAGAAGGGCGCTTCGAATTCGACGGTGTGGTCGACAGCATCACCCGCAAGTTGATCCGTCGGCATCCTCACGTGTTTCCGACCGGTGATCTGTATGCGCCCATGGACATCCCGCGCCTGAGTGAAGAGCAGGTCAAGCAGCGTTGGGAAGAGATCAAGGCCGAGGAGCGCGCCGAGAAGTCAGCGGCACCGTTGCAGTTGTCGTTGCTCGACGATGTACCGGCTGCTCTGCCTGCCTTGTCCCGTTCGGCGAAACTGCAAAAGCGCGCCGGGCAGGTCGGTTTCGACTGGTCGGACGCTTTGCCGGTGCTGGACAAGGTTCGCGAAGAGCTCGATGAAGTGCTCGAAGCCATGGCCGACAATGACTCGGCAGCGATTGCCGACGAGGTCGGTGACCTGCTGTTTTCGGTGGTCAATCTGGCGCGTCATCTCAAGGTTGATCCGGAAACCGCGCTGCGTGGGGCCAATAGCAAATTCGAAAGACGCTTCCGTTTTATCGAACAGGCATTGCGCGACACCCACCGTCCCATAGAAGATTGCACCCTCGAAGAGTTGGACGCCTTGTGGGGCGAAGCCAAACGTCAGGAAAAGAATTTGACCAGCTGCGGTTGAGCAGTTGCCTAAGTGAGAAACAAGCAAAATGAGCATTTCCCTTCGCGACCAGTTGCTCAAAGCAGGGCTGGTCAACCAGAAGCAGGCCAAACAGGTCGGCAAAGAGAAGCAGAAACAGCAGCGCCTGGCCCACAAGGGTCAGATTGAACTGGATGACTCGCAGCAGCGTGCAGCCCAGGAAGCCATGGCCGAGAAGGTCAAGCGCGACCAGGAGTTGAACCGTCAGCAGCAGGAAAAGGTCGAGGCCAAGGCCCGCGCCGCTCAGGTCAAGCAATTGATCGAAGTCTCGCGCCTGCCGAAGCTGACCACCGAGGATTACTACAACTTCGTTGACGACAAGAAGGTCAAGCGCCTCTGCGTCAACACGCTGATGCGCAACCAGCTCAGCAATGGCTTCCTGGCGATCGTGCATCACGCCGGCGGCTACGAAGTGATCCCGCGTGAAGCGGCGCTGAAGATCCAGGAGCGCGATCCACAGCGTATCGTGCAGATGAACGTGAAGACTGAAGAAGTGGCAACCGAGGACGATCCGTACGCGGCTTATCAGATTCCGGATGATCTGATGTGGTAAACCGTTAAAGGCTGCAACAACGACAAACCCCGCTCATGGCGGGGTTTGTCGTTTTCAATGCTGTGTTGCTCAGGCGCAGAGCGACGCTCTTTTCTGCTCCAGGGTTTCCAGTTCGGCTTTGTAGTTGTGGGCGTCGGTTTCGGAGTGGAACATCCCCACCAGCAGGTCTTGTTGGTGGACATCCCAAATGCGGATACCGGCGGCTACACCCTCATGGGATTTATGTGAATCGTCGCGTTCAGTTACTTTTACAGTCATCTGCTAGCTCCAATCTCAATTACCTGCACCAAGGCGTGTGCAGGTCTTTGTTGTATGTTTTGTTAGCTTGCTAAGTAAACGCTCGGGATTGGTAACGAACAATTGCCGATTCTGCAACAGTCCTGCAGCCCGCGTAACACGCGACATTCGCTCGCAGGGCGTTGGTTTTTATGACAAAAGCTTCATGTTCGACAGGAAGAAAACCACTGAAATCTGTAGGAGCCGAGCTTGCTCCGGGCGGCGATCCGACGATGGCGGCTTCACAGTCAATGATGATGGTGAATGTGATGGCCTCATCGCGAGCAAGCTCGGCTCCTACATTGTAAAGGCACAAAAAAAACGCCCCGAACCAGTCGGGGCGTTTTTTTTGTGCAGCGAAACGGCGAGGTATTACTTACCTGCCCAGCGCTTCAGTACCAGCGTGGCGTTGGTGCCACCGAAACCGAAGCTGTTGCTCATCACGGTGTCGATGGTGGCGTTTTCGCGAGTCTTGGTCAGGATCGGCATGTCTGCCACTTCCGGGTCCAGTTCGTCGATGTTGGCGGAACCCGCCATGAAGTTGCCTTCCATCATCAGCATGCAGTAGATCGCTTCGTGAACGCCGGCGGCGCCCAGGGAGTGACCCGACAGGCTCTTGGTGGAGCTGATGGCCGGAGCCTTGTCACCGAACAATTCGCGCACACCTTTCATTTCCATGACGTCGCCGACCGGAGTCGAGGTGCCGTGGGTGTTCAGGTAGTCGATCGGAGCGTCAACGGTGGACATTGCCATCTGCATGCAGCGGATAGCGCCTTCGCCGCTTGGGGCGACCATGTCGTAGCCGTCGGAGGTCGCGCCGTAGCCAACGATTTCCGCGTAGATCTTCGCGCCGCGCGCCAGAGCGTGTTCCAGCTCTTCGACCACGACCATGCCGCCACCGCCGGCAATGACGAAACCGTCACGCTTGGCATCGTAGGCACGGGAAGCTTTTTCCGGGGTTTCGTTGTACTGGCTGGACAGTGCACCCATGGCGTCGAACAGGAACGACTGGCTCCAATGCTCTTCTTCACCGCCGCCGGCGAACACGATGTCCTGCTTGCCCATCTGGATCTGTTCCATGGCAGTACCGATGCAGTGAGCACTGGTAGCGCAGGCAGAAGCGATGGAGTAGTTCAGGCCCTTGATCTTGAACGGGGTGGCCAGGCAAGCGGAAACGGTGCTGCTCATGGTCCGCGTGACACGGTATGGGCCAACGCGCTTCACGCCTTTCTCGCGCAGGATGTCCAGCGCTTCCATCTGGTTCAGCGTGGAGGCGCCACCTGAACCGGCAATCAGACCGGTACGCGGGTTGGAGACTTGCTCATCGCTCAGGCCGGAGTCAGCGATGGCGTCTTTCATGGCCAGGTAGGCGTAAGCCGCCGCGTGGCCGACGAAGCGAAAGATCTTGCGATCGATCAGCTCTTCGAGGGGAAGGTCAATGGAGCCGGAAACCTGGCTACGCAGACCCATTTCGGCATATTCCGGGTTGAACCGGATGCCAGGGCGGCTTGCACGCAGGTTAGCGGAGACGGTCTCTTTGTCATTGCCCAGGCACGAAACGATGCCCAGACCAGTGATAACGACGCGGCGCATGCGGATAACCCTTAGAAGTTGTCAGTGGAGGTGAAAACGCCGACCCGAAGGCCTTCGGCGGTGTAGATCTCGCGGCCGTCGACGCTGACCGAACCGTCGGCAATGGCCAGGTTCAGTTTGCCTTTCAACACACGCTTGATCTGAATGTTATAGGTGACTTTCTGGGCGGTCGGCAGGACCTGGCCGAAGAATTTCACTTCGCCCGAACCCAGCGCACGGCCACGGCCCGGCAGACCTTGCCAGCCAAGGAAGAAACCGACCAGTTGCCACATGGCATCAAGACCCAGGCAGCCTGGCATCACCGGATCACCTTCGAAGTGGCAGGCGAAAAACCACAGGTCCGGAGTGATATCCAGCTCGGCGACCAATTCACCTTTGCCGTACTTGCCACCCTCGGCACTGATATGGGTGATGCGATCCACCATCAGCATGTTCGGGGCGGGCAGTTGTGCGTTACCTGGGCCGAACAGCTCACCGCGACTGCAGCGCAGCAGGTCTTCCCGAGTAAAGGCGTTTTGTTGGGTCATGCGAGCTCCTCAATAGTCCCATGCGGCAGGGTGGGGCAAATCTCCCGGCCGATCGAAGCGTTCATGCCTCGAGTCAGCAGCCTACTCATAGACTATTGCGTTGTGGTGAAAGTCACAGCACCAAGGACATGAATGTACACTTGTGCACTGAAATTATTATTCAAGCCCCTTTTCGGGCCTGTTCGGGTGCCTAAGACTGCCGCACTTTCGCCTTTCACGCCAGTCGCAGATGCTCGAAAGGCCTGTACTACTGCACCCAGCGCTGCAGAATTTGCTGCAAATCAGTACGTTTGAAGGGCTTGGCCAGATAATCGTTCATGCCCACCGACAAACAGGCTTCGCGGTCGCCCTGTAACGCATTGGCGGTCAAAGCGATGATCGGCAAGTTCGCGCAGCCGGGCAACTGGCGAATCTGTCGGGTCGCCTCGTAGCCGTCGACGATCGGCAGCCGGCAGTCCATCAGAATCGCTTCAAAAATCAGGCTCTCGGCACTGCGCACGGCTTGTGCGCCATCGGTCGCGACGCTGACAGTAAAACCCAAGCTGCGTAACATTGCTTCGATGACGGTCTGATTGACCGGGTTGTCCTCGACCAGCAGCACATTGCGACCTGCGCCATCATCGTTGCCGGTTTGTGTCCGGGGTGTCAGTACCGGCAGCGACTGCTTATAGAGCGCCAGCGGAATTTCCAGGGTAAACACCGAACCTTGGCCTTCCTCGCTCTGCGCACGTAAGGTGCCGCCCATGCGTTCCGCCAGCGTGCGGGCAATCGGCAGGCCCAGACCGGTGCCACCGTAGCGCCGTGAAATGGAGCTGTCGGCCTGCTGGAAGGCATTGAACATCAACTCCAGGCTTTCAGCCGAAATGCCGATGCCGCTGTCGCGCACGGTGCAGGTAAACCACAGCAGTTCGTGATCCAGCGATTGCCACTGCGGTTCAATGCTGACGCGGCCCTGCTCGGTGAACTTCAATGCATTGCCGACCAGGTTGACCAGAATCTGCCGGATCCGTGTCGGATCGCCCTGAACCTGAAGGGCGCGCATGTCCTCGGGGATCAGCAACTGCAGATCAAGCTCGCGCTGTAACGCGCTGTGCTGGAACGATTGGGCGCAACTGCTGATCAGGTCCGCCAGGTTGAACGGGATGTGTTCCAGTTCCAGCTCCGAACGCTCTATACGCGAGAAGTCGAGAATATCGTTGATGACCTTGAGCAGGTGTTCGGTGGACTCCGAGGCCAGCGCCGCGTATTCAATCTGCTCCTCGGTCATGTCGGTGGTTTCCAGCAATTGCAGCATACCGAGCACGCCATTCATCGGTGTACGCAGTTCATGGCTCATCATCGCCAGGAAGTCAGACTTGGCATTGTTGGCCTTTTCCGCCTCCTCGCGCGTCTGGATCAATTGCGCCATCGCCTGATGCTGTTCGCGACTGGCTTGTTCGAGGCCGGCGGCGAGGTTGTTGATGTGCTGCGACAGCGCACCCAGCTCGGTGTCGTCGACAATCGGCAAGGGTGTTTTGTAATCGCCGTGCTGGATCGCCTTCACTGCGTTGCCAATATCGCGGATCGGTTGCGACAGGCTGCCCGCCAGACGCCGGGCCACCAAAAAGGTAAACAGCAGGGCGAACAGCGCAAGGATGGCGGCTTTGAACAGGATTTCCTGCTGACGCTGGCTGAACGCATCATTTGAAAGACCGACGATCACCCGACCCAGATAGTCCTCGGTGGGGCCAATGCTGGCGGCTTTGGGGCCCTGGAAGAAATCATTGTTGAGCGCTATCCGTTGCAGCCGCACCGGTGCCTGGAACACTTCAACCTGTTGTGAGCGCCTGTAGGTTTCCGACGGGTGCTCGACGTACACCAAAATCCGGTTGGCGTTGTCCTGGACCTCCAGAAAGCGCACGTTCGGCGTGGCGAGTGTCGCCTTAAGCAAACTTTCAAGCACCTCGTTGTTACCCGAAATCACCCCGTATTCGGCGGCGGGTGCCAATTGGTTGGCGATCAATTGCCCGGTGTGGTTGAGCTCCTGACGCAGGTCCTGGATCCGCACGAAGGTGAAGAAGCTGATCAGCAACAACGTCAGCAGCAGGGCAGGGCCAAGGCTGATCATCTGGGTGCGAGTGCTGATGTCCCAGGGGCGTCGGAGGGTCATGGCAGGCTTTTTCCTTCAGCCAATTGGGTGGCAATAGCTGCTTCATTGATCGGTTCGATACCTAATGAACGAGCCACCTGCGGATTACTTGATACTTTGAAGTGTTGCGGATATAGCGACCGCGGCCAACTCGCCGCAGGTAGATCGAGCAATTCGTCGAGCATCTGCAGCCAGTCGCTCTGATCGCTGTAAGTGCTGGCCAGGCTGCCCGCCTTGACGAAAGCGGCGTTGGGGCCGATCAATGCCAATTGCCGGGAATAGCTGCTCAACAGCAGGTTTTTTGCGGTTTTCGGGTTGTAGAGGTCGGGATCGTCGAGGCCCAGCAGCACGTCACAGTTATTCAGCAAGGTCTGCAAGGGGCGGCTGTCATGGATGTTATTCCAGCGCTCGGCGACCACTTCAAGCTCCAGTCCAAGGGCGGCCCGGCGCAATTCTTTCAACAGGAATTCGCTGTGATTGTCGTACAGCACACCGATGCGCTGCGCCTGCGGCAAGATGAGTCGGGTCAGGCGCAATTGCCGATCCAGCGGCGCATCGCTCCAGAGCAGACTGAGGTGGGGTGGAACGTCAACGCCGAAACGTTGCTGGGCTTGCAGGCGGCTGATGCGCAGCACCAACGTCGCCGGGCCCTGAGCCTCTTGCTGGCGCCAGTCGAGGCTCGGCAGATCAAGCAGGATCAGGCGGGCGGCGGCGGGCAGTTTACCAGGTGATGGAAGGCTCGCCAGTGGCTGGAAACGCACACTGTCGGCAGGGCGCATGTCGCTCAGCGCGCGGACGAAGGATTGCACGCCGGGATTGTCTTCGGCGCCGGTCAACAGGATGTCGGCGGCCTGTGTCGGCAGGGCGCCGAGCAAACAGCCAGCCGCCAGGCACAACTTGGCCAGCAGGCGGCCCCGTGGCGGCGATTTCCATGACAGGCGATGCCCCATTTAAAACATCAGCTCCGCGCTGAAGTAAAGCACCCGACGCTCGTCGTAGTTGTTGTCGACGAACGTGGTGGGTTGGTTATCCAGGCGTTGTTGAAGGATGCTGGCCAGTTCCAGATTGGCCTTGCCCAAGCCGGCGAAGTAGCCGTTGCAGCCCGGTTCTCGCGAGCGCATGCGTTCGTTGTCGAGATCAACCGGACCACGGGTCTTGAGGTAGTAATGGGCGCTGGTCTGGCCGTAAGCCGTGGGCTGCAAATGGGTCACCCGGTAACTCCAGTTGACGTTGTTCTCGAACATGTCTGGCGAACGGATCGTCTCCGAGTACAGGGGGTGTCGTCGAGCGTGCCGTTGAAACCGGTCTCGGAAGCTGCCCGGTCGTAACGATAGTTCATGCCGCTGACCAGTCGCAGACTGTCGGACAGGCTGAGGGTGTCTTGCACTTCCATGTCATAGCACGATTCCAGGGGCCTCTGATCGATGTCGCCACACAGTTTGCTGATGTGGCGCGCGATTCATTGTCGAGAAACAAGTCGTCGGCCAGCAAGGACGGGCTGAAGATCAGCGCCATCACCAGCGGCGAGCGGGGTGAAGGAGAACCAAACGACACGTCATACCCTTGATCGTGATGAGTTGGCGCGCATGTTAACCGAGCCCGTTGACTTTTCCATTCACGATGCCGGCATTTTCCCAGGATTCATTGGTCTTCTTCCTACAAGTGTTGGTAAATGAAGCGGGGGCTGGCCGCCACGGGGCCGCTCCGTATAATGCCAACATCACCACTGGTATGGATTAACGGATTGCATATGACTGAACAGCGCCCAATTGCGGTCCTGGGAGGCGGAAGTTTTGGTACCGCCGTGGCTAATTTGCTGGCCGAGAACGGGCATCAGGTCCGACAGTGGATGCGTGACCCCGAACAGGCCGAGGCCATTCGGGTCAATCGCGAGAACCCGCGTTACCTCAAAGGCATCAAGATTCTTCCGGCAGTAGAACCGGTGACCGACCTGCAAGCCACGCTGGCAGCCTGCGACCTGTGTTTCGTCGCGCTGCCCTCCAGTGCATTGCGCTCGGTATTGGTCCCGCACACCGAACTGTTGAGCGGCAAACTGCTGGTCAGCCTGACCAAAGGCATCGAAGCCCACACGTTCAAGTTGATGAGCGAGATCCTCGAGGAGATCGCCCCGAAAGCGCGCATCGGCGTGCTGTCCGGACCGAACCTGGCCCGTGAGATCGCCGAGCACGCGCTGACCGCCACCGTGGTCGCCAGTGAAGACGAAGAGCTGTGCCAACGGGTTCAGGAAGCGCTGCATGGCCGGACCTTTCGCGTGTACGCCAGTGCCGACCGGTTTGGCGTCGAATTGGGCGGGGCGCTGAAAAACGTTTACGCAATCATTGCCGGCATGGCCGTGGCACTGGGCATGGGCGAAAACACCAAGAGCATGCTGATCACCCGGGCACTGGCGGAAATGACCCGTTTTGCGGTGAATCAGGGCGCCAACCCGATGACCTTTCTCGGTCTTGCCGGTGTGGGCGATTTGATCGTCACCTGCTCGTCACCAAAAAGCCGTAACTACCAGGTGGGGTTTGCCCTGGGTCAGGGCTTGAGTCTGGAGGACGCGGTCACGCGTCTGGGTGAAGTGGCTGAAGGCGTGAACACGCTGAAAGTGCTCAAGGCCAAGGCTCAGGAGGTTGGCGTCTATATGCCGCTGGTCGCCGGGCTGCATGCAATCCTGTTTGAGGGGCGCACGCTTAATCAAGTGATTGAATTGTTGATGCGCGGCGAACCGAAAACCGACGTCGATTTTATTTCAACCAGCGGTTTCAACTAATAAGCACGCTTTGCAAAAAAGCAGGGGAGCGCGACATGAACGATCCGAAATTAGAAACCAGGTACGAATCCATTCTGCTGCGGGTGCTGTGGATGATCGTCTTCCTGTTGGTCTGGCAAGTAGCGCAGTTCATCCTTGGGGCGGTGGTGCTGGTTCAACTGATCTATCGTTTGTTTTATGGCGCACCGAGCGCCAGCCTGATGAACTTCGGCGACAGCCTGAGCCAGTTTTTGGCTCAGATCGGCCGGTTCGGCACGTTCCACAGCGACCAAAAGCCTTGGCCGTTCGCCGATTGGCCGACGCCGCGTACACCGGAAGGTGAAGCGCCGCACGTCGTGGCGCCCGCACCGCATCCGGCCCGAGATGAGGAACCCAAGCTATGAAACTCTGGGTATTGCGTCATGGTGAAGCTGAACCGTATGGCTCGCGTCCCGATTCGGAACGGGCACTGACCGATCACGGTCGCAAGGAAGTGTTGAACAGCGCAGCGCATTTGATCGGTCAGCCGATTACCGCGATTTACGCCAGCCCTTACCTGCGTGCGCAGCAAACCGCGCAGTTGGTGCGTGAAGCCCTCGGTTTCGAGCCGGAGATCCGCACGGTCGAGTGGCTGACCCCGGGAACCGATCCGGACAAGGTGGCCGAACAGCTCGTATCAGTGAGTAATGTCCTGTTGGTCAGTCACAACCCGCTGGTGGGAAACTTGCTGAGCTATCTGCAACATGGCGCCGGGCATCCGCCGGAAAAAGTCTCCACTGCCGGGCTGGCCGAGCTCAAAGGTGATGAGTTGCTGATCGGCTCGATGAAGCTCAAGGGCATCAAACACCCATAACCGGTTTGCCTTGGTTTTTGTAGGAGCCGGACTTGCCCTAATGCCGATCAGTTAAGCAATTTCTGCGGTAACGCAATTTTTGTAGCAGCTGGCGAAGCCTGCGTCCGGCTGCGTAGCAGTCGTGAAATCAGACGATGCGGTGTTTCAGGAAGACCGAAAAC
>NZ_JAHBDK010000059.1 GCF_019956415.1 Pseudomonas sp. GL-B-19 | reverse complement strand
CGTGAGCTCAACCAATGTTGGCCAGAAGCCAAAGATGGCTTCCTCGAATAGGCCTTATACATAGATGCAACCGGGTAGCAGTGTTTGAAAAGCAGGTAGACAGTGGGGGCGAGTCCATACATAGGAGTGAGCCTGCTCGCGATGAGGCCATACCAGTCAACATCATCGTTGAATGTCAGACCGCTATCGTCGGAACGCCGCCCGGAGCAGGCTCACTCCTACAGTTGTTAGTCTGTGTTACAGCCAGAAACTAACGGCATACCACCCGAGAACACCCATCACCACGGTGTATGGCAACGCCATCCACACCATCTTCCCGTATGACAGGCGAATCAGCGGCGCAATCGCCGAGGTCAGCAGAAACAGAAACGCCGCTTGGCCATTAGGCGTCGCCACGCTTGGCAGGTTTGTCCCGGTGTTGATCGCAATGGCCAGCGTCTCGAAGTGTTCGCGGCTCATATGGCCGGTGATAAACGCCTGTTTCACTTCAGTGATGTAAATGGTCGCCACAAACACATTGTCGCTGATGGCGGACAGCAAGCCGTTGGCAATGAACAGCATGCCAGGTTGCTGATTGGCCGGCAGCGTCAATACCCACTGGATCAGCGGAGTGAACAATTGCTGGTCGTGAATCACTGCCACCACCGCAAAAAACACCACCAGTAACGCGGTGAATGGCATAGCGTCCTTGAAGGCATTGCCGATACGGTGCTCGTCGGTGATGCCGGTGAACGCAGTAATCAACACGATTACCATCAACCCGATCAGGCCGACTTCCGCGATGTGAAACGCCAACCCTGCAATCAGGATCAACGCCGCGGCGCCTTGCACCAACAAGGCAGCGCGCTGGCGTGCGGTGCGCTCGGCGTTATCCTCGGCGGCATAGTTGGCCAGCACCGCGCGGACATTGTCCGGCAGCAGGGTGCCGTAACCGAACCATCGCAGTTTCTCCAGCAGCACGCAGGTCACCAGGCCGGCGACCAGCACCGGCAGCGAAACCGGGGCAACCTTCAAAAAGAATTCGGCGAAATGCCAGCCCATCTCATGGCCGATCAGCAGGTTCTGCGGCTCACCCACCAGCGTGCACACCCCGCCTAATGCCGTGCCTACGGCACCGTGCATCAACAGGCTACGCAAGAAGGCGCGGAACTGTTCGAGGTCTTCATGGTGAAGGGTGGGCAAATTGCGGTCATCGCTGTACGCGCTGTCCTGGCGTGGATCATTACCCGAGGCGACGCGGTGATAGACCGAATAAAAACCTACGGCCGCACTGATAATCACCGCAGTTACGGTCAAGGCATCCAGGAAGGCCGACAGGAATGCCGAGAGGAAGCAGAACATCAACGCCAGCAGCGCCTTGGAACGAACACCCAGTAGCAAGCGCGAAAACAGGAACAGCAACAGATCTTTCATGAAGTAGATGCCGGCCACCATGAACATCAGCAGCAGGATGACCGGAAAGTTGTGCAGCAGTTCGTCATACAGCGCCTGCGGCGTGGTCATTTGCAGCAGCAGTGCTTCGATCAGCAGCAGACCGCCAGGCATCAGCGGATAGCACTTGAGCGCCATGGCCAGGGTGAAAATGAATTCCAGCACCAGCAACCAACCGGCTGCGACCGGACCGACCGTCCACAGCACCAGTGCGTTGAGAATGAGGAAACCGAGAATGCTCGCCTTATACCAGCGAGGTGAGTGGCCGAGAAAGTTGTGCGCGAACGCCTGGGCCATTGAACCGGACATCGGCTGCTCCTTGTTTTAAGAAGCGCGCAACTTGCCGTAACAAGATCGGAATATCAAGCGCGGAAAAGCGGTTCAGCCTAGCCGAGATAGCGCACTACAACGGCCTTGTAGTTGTCATCCAGTGAATAACCGCCCACGACAATTCTTCCGTCAGCCTGAATGGCCACCGACGTCGCGGTGTCCAGGTGGCGGCCAAGACGTGTGCGAACCCAGCAGGTGCCTTCGGCAAAGCCGGGGTCGAGCTGCCCGCCGGGTAAATAGCGGGCTAACAGGAAATCGGCTTCGATCCCGCCGAGGGTGGCGCCAACCGCCAACACACGACCATCTGACTGGCGCCGGGCGGCAGTCCACTGGCAGCCGCTGCGGCCAATTTTCAGTAACTGAGGCTGGCCGCCGTTGCAATGAACGTCTGGGCGACCATTGCTGTGTATTTTCAAGGCAAGGCATTGCATCGGGTCGCGACTGCTGCCAAGACATTGCAAGTCGCCATTGTCCTGCTCGATGATCTGGCTGACCTGAGCGCCGTGCTCCGCAGCCCTGAACGTCATAAAACCATCCACAGCGAAGGACTCATCCAGACGGCCGTCGGGGAGGTAGCGGGCCAGCAAGCCTTCTTCGGGGAAATTGACTGATCCACCTACCATGATCCGACCATCGCGTTGCACCATCAGGCTGCTGAGCCAGGAGTTCATCAGTAAATGCCTGACAACCACGAAGCCGCGGCCGTTGAAGGACGTGTCCAACTCGCCTTGGCGGGTGAGGCGGATCAGCAGGCCGACATGATCGGCCAGTTCGAAATGGTGGTTGGCCAGCAGCAGGATTTTGCCGTCAGTCTGGACCTGTACGTCGCAGGCTTCGGCCCCAGGGACGCCAGGGGGAAGCCAGAGATCGCGCATGCCCAGGGACAGGTTACCCGGCAGGCGTACGACACAGAGCCCGTTGTCCGCGAAGTGTTCGACGGGGTGACCTTGCGAATCGAACAGCGCCAATGCCGGCAGCGTTCGGTGAGCGTTTTCATAGTGCAGGCCGGCCACCAGAATATGCCCGTTGGTGAGGACGTGGACTTTGCCCGCCATTGCCTCGTGACCGCGCTGGAACTGCCCGATAACGCTTCCGTTAGTGCCAAATGCGAGGTCCGCCGAGCCGTCTTCCAGTAATCGAGCGAGGCCAAAGCAGCTGCCATTCGGCATGCCGACGGTCGCCGCGACCAGCACGCGACCATTGGCGTCCATCTCCACGCTTTTAGCGATGCTTGAAATGCTATCGGCGAAATACACGTGGGTTTTGCCACTGCAGGCGAAACTGTGATCCAGGTCGCCAGCTGTGTGCCGCGATGCAGGTAGGGCAAAAGCCGTCTGGTGTGGCATGCGCGCATCTCCTTGCGAGCTGACCGAAACCCAAGGGACGGGCGGGCAACTGCCTGCTAAACATTCAATCCCTGAATCAACAATCACACAACTGTCATAACTAACAAGCGGAGGGTCACTGTGTGCCAGAACAGTGTCTTTTCGAACCACTGACAAGCCTGCCAAGTAATTCGATACGGCGAAGTTGGAGTTTGGGTGCGCTGTTACTGTTGAAAACAGCCAACTGGATAGAAGGCGAAGGGGCGGACTACGTTGAAGTAATCCGCAAACCCCTTAATGCGGCATGGACCACGATTGCAGTTTATAACCTTCCTGGCTCAACTCGGCACGGGCCTGCTGCAGCAGGAGTTCGAGTTGTACTGGGTCGGAATAGGCGCTGCTGGGGATTTGGGCGTGACCGATATGGGTATTGGTGCGGTCTATGACGGTGATGCAGAGCTCGCCATTGCCGTCTTGTTGAGCCCAGGCGATGTATTTGAAGGGTTTAAACGCGCGCTTGGCAATCAAAAGAGCTTCGTTGATACGGAGCGAGGCGGTCATGGGGTCTTATCTCTGTATGCCCAATCAAGTGATGTGCCGTCGGTTGGGCTTACCGTTCGGCTGGTTACTTGTACTGATGCCCCCAACAGTGGGTCAGGTCACACGCAATCAAAAGAAATTTCAACTTTCCTTCAAATACTCAATGCCGGGCATCTTTTGAAAGCTGAACGAAAGATACGACTCGTCAGGTAACTCACAAGAAAAATTCTTATAACTAATTAAGTAGCGCCCCTATAGTCAATCGATACAAGGGTCTGTCAGTTTCTTGCTAATGTTACAGCCAGGTCCGGTAAATGACTGTTTTTGCGAATATTTCCTATAATTTGGCGTCAAGGAACAGTCCATGATCGAAGCGCCCGCGCTACGACGTCTATTAGTAGTAGACCCCTGTGACGACTGCCATCGTCTATTCCCGGGTTTGCGCTCTGTGGGGTGGGATGTTGATAGCTGTTCCCTGGAGAGCGCCGTCGATCGAATCTGCGACGTTGGCCTGTTGCGTTTACAACCCTTTCATCTGGCACACCCCGACCCTGTCAAAGAGCTGATCAGTCGCAGTGGCACCGAGTGGATCGCTGTACTCAATCAGGAAGTGCTGCGCTTGCAGAATGTCGGGGATTTCGTTTGCGAATGGTTTTTCGACTTCCATACCTTGCCGTTTGACGTCGCCCGGGTTCAAGTCACGCTGGGGCGGGCGTTCGGCATGGCGCGCCTGCGCGGGCAGGGTGCGATTCACATCAATCAGAATGAACACGAGCTACTTGGCGACAGCAAGTCGATTTGTGAACTGCGCAAATTGCTGAACAAGCTGGCGCCCACCGAGTCTCCGGTATTGATTCGTGGTGAAAGCGGTACCGGTAAGGGATTGGTGGCCCGCACCCTGCACCGCCAGTCCCTGCGCCACAGCAAACCTTTTGTGGCGATCAATTGCGGTGCGATTCCCGAACACCTGATCCAGTCCGAGCTGTTTGGCCATGAGAAGGGGGCCTTTACTGGCGCCCATCAACGCAAGGTCGGACGGATCGAAGCGGCCAATGGCGGCACACTGTTTCTCGACGAGATCGGTGACTTACCCTTGGAGCTGCAAGCCCATCTGCTGCGCTTCCTACAGGAGAAACACATCGAGCGTGTGGGTGGCGGTGAGCCGATACCGGTGGATGTGCGGGTGTTGGCGGCGACTCACGTAGACCTTGAGGCCATGATCGAAAAGAAACGCTTTCGCGAAGATTTGTATTACCGCCTGAACGTACTGCAAGTCGACACCGCTCCACTGCGTGAGCGCCATGCCGACCTGTTGATGCTGGCCAACCACTTTTCCCACTTCTACAGCCATGAAACCGGCCGCCGTCCTCGCAGTTTCAGCGAAGACGCGCTGATTGCCATGGGCAAGCATGACTGGCCGGGCAATGTGCGCGAGTTGGCCAACCGGGTACGACGCGGGCTGGTGTTGGCCGAAGGCCGGCAGATCGAGGCGCGAGACTTGGGGTTGATCAGTCAGCACACCACTGCCACGCCGATGGGTACGTTGGAGAACTACAAGGACCGGGCGGAGCGCCAGGCCTTGTGTGATGTACTTAACCGCCACAGCGATAATTTGAGCGTCGCCGCCAAGGTGCTGGGGATATCCAGGCCTACTTTTTACCGTTTGTTGCACAAGCATCATATACGTTGAGGTGCAAGTTTTTAGCTGCAAGCTGAAAGTAAAAGCTTTGAACACGCCATCAACAAAAAAACCGCGGAAAAGCGGTTTTTTTGTGGGGGCCAATTAGAAGTAGTATGGGAATTTCAGACTGAAGGAAAAGTCTGGCGCATCGTCGGTGACGCCGATGGCCAGAAGTCGTTGAAGGCAGGTTGTATCAGTGATTTAACATTTTCTTGCCAAAGTGCTAAAACCGCTTTAGCTCGCGGGTTTGCGCAGGGCTGGATGTTCCAGGAATGGACATTTTCGGTGGGGCACACCCCTATTACACCTTGAGCAAGCGTGTCACAGCCTCGAATGCCGCGTCCTTGCGCTGCTGCCAATCACCTTGCAGTACCTGACAAGGCTGGCGGTGCAGGTCAAGCCATTGGCGGCTTGCCTGGAAAAACGCCTGGCGTTCTGCCAGTTGCGGTTGGCAACGCTGCCCGTCGTCATGCCAAGCCACGGTTTCAGGGCTCAGCAGCAAATGCAGGTCGTAGTGCCGTTCCAGCAATGCTTGCTCGATCCATGTCGGGCAATCATCAAACAACGTGCGACTCCAAAGGATATTGCTTAAGAGATGCGTATCGAGGATCAGCAGTGACGGCTGTTTGGCTCGTGCTTCATCTTCCCAAGCCAACTGGCCATGTGCTATCGACGTAATATCGTCGTAGCAGGTATTGCGAGCTTCGCTGTCGATGAAATGCCGAACGTACTCATTGATCAATATGCCGCCAAAATTGGCGTGAATCTCGCCCGAAAGCCAGCTCTTGCCACTGGATTCCGGCCCCGTGAGCACCAATACCTTCATGCGCGTAATGCCGGGTCGGCACGCCATTCACGCCAGCCTTGCACCGCCAGCAACAGGAACAGTGCATAGAGGGCAGACGTGAGGTACATGCCTTTATAGATGAACAGCCCGACGAAAATCACATCAACGGCGATCCACAGTGGCCAGCATTGCACGCGCTTTTGCGCCATCCACATCTGCGCGACCAGGCTGAACCCGGTCAGTGCGGCGTCGAGCCATGGCTGGGCGGCATCGGTCCAGTGCGCCATGGCGGCGCCCAACAGCACACTGCCCAGCGCGCCGACCGCAAGGCTCAGGGCCACTGCCTTTGCGTCGAGCCGGCTGACCTGCCGACCGGTCTTCGCCTCGCCTGCACGTGTCCATTGCCGCCAGCCGTAGAGTTGCAGCGCCGCGTAGACCACTTGCAGGAGCATGTCCGAATACAGCTTCACCTCAAAAAAGATCCAGCTATAAAGCAGCACCATGACCAGACCGATCGGCCAGCACCAGGGGTTCTGTTTGACCGTCAACCAGACGGCGATCACACCGAGGGCGGCGGCAAACAGTTCAAGCCCGGACATGGAGGTTCCTTGGGAAAGCGAAATAGGGGGGCGGATTGTACCGGCAGCTGCCACCAAGTAGAACCTGTAGCAACGAAGCTGCATCCCGCTTGTAGAAGCTGACGAGCAGCGCGAGGCTGCGTTCGGCGACGAAGTCGTCGTGAAAT
This sequence comes from Pseudomonas sp. GL-B-19, assembly GCF_019956415.1. Classification (GTDB taxonomy): domain Bacteria; phylum Pseudomonadota; class Gammaproteobacteria; order Pseudomonadales; family Pseudomonadaceae; genus Aquipseudomonas. Next base: position 20,933 of record NZ_JAHBDK010000059.1, on the reverse strand, counting down.
CAGGTTGTATGGTGGTTCAGGAGCTTCGCGTACTCAGGTTTTCGACTGCTGCGCAGCCGGACGCAGCCTCGCGCTGCTCGGCAGCTGCTACAGAGGGCGTGTTACACGCGCAATTGCTTGAGCATCAACATCACCACCGACACGATCAAGATGAGCCACAAGCGTCGGCTGATCGACACACTGCGCAAGCTGTTCAAAACGCCGTCACTCCAATATTTTTTTCTTGTCATAAACGATTGCCAGCATCCAGCCACGCGTTGCCGGGCGGGCATATGCAACCCAAGTCCTATTCCGCGGCAGCGTTATAAAGGCTTGTCTGATAGGATTTCGGCCCCGCGCGGAAAAACCTGAATCCGGGTTGGATTTTCACGGAATTTTTACGGTTCCGTCTGGATCCTGTGCGCGCGGAACTTCAGCTACGCTCAGCGCGATGAACGTTTAAAAAAACTAACGGGGCATGCCTGGGGGCATCGCTTTTTGGGGGATTGATGGATCTGTGGACTGCCTTTCAGGCATTGATACTTGGCGTAGTGGAAGGGCTGACGGAGTTTCTGCCCATTTCCAGTACCGGGCACCAAATCATCGTGGCCGACTTGCTCGATTTCGGTGGTGAACGCGCTATCGCGTTCAACATCATTATCCAGTTGGGTGCGATCCTGGCGGTGGTGTGGGAGTTCCGCCGCAAGATTCTCGATGTGGTCACCGGTTTGCCGACGCAACCGAGCGCTCGACGTTTCACTGCCAACCTGTTGATTGCTTTCATGCCGGCCGTGGTACTGGGGGTGATTTTCTCCGACTTGATTCACCATTACCTGTTCAACCCGATTACCGTCGCCACGGCGCTGGTGGTGGGCGGGATCATTATGTTGTGGGCCGAGAAACGCCAACATGAGGTGCATGCGGAAACCGTCGACGAGATTACGTGGCAAGATGCGCTGAAAGTCGGTTTCGCCCAGTGCCTGGCCATGATTCCGGGTACTTCGCGTTCCGGATCGACCATCATTGGCGGGTTGCTGTTCGGCCTGTCGCGCAAGACTGCTACCGAATTCTCGTTCTTCCTGGCGATGCCGACCATGGTTGCTGCGGCGGTGTATTCGGGTTTCAAATACCGTCACTTGTTCGTGCCAGCGGATTTTCCGGTGTTCGCGATTGGTTTCGTGACGGCGTTCATCTTCGCCATGATCGCGGTCCGTGGCTTGCTCAAGTTCATCGCCAGCCACAGCTACGCGGCGTTTGCCTGGTATCGAATCGTGTTCGGCCTGGTGATTTTGGCGACCTGGCAGTTTGGCTGGGTCGACTGGTCTGCGGTCAAGCCATGAGTGATGCCGGCACGCGCCGCAACCCCGGACGCAGGTCCGGGGGAGAGAACATTCAGAATCTACGGCTGAAACTGCTGGTTTTTGCAGTGCTTTGCGCGCTGCCGATGTTTGGTTCGGTGTCGCTCTGGCTGCGCGGGATGTCGTTGATTCCGCTGGCGGCGTACGGAATCGTCAGTGTGCTGGCGTTTTTCCTGTACTGGAGCGACAAGCGCAAGGCCCGCGCTGACAGCTGGCGCACGCCGGAAAACGTCTTGCACGCGGTTGAACTGGCGGGTGGCTGGCCCGGTGCCTTGCTGGCCCAGCAGGTGTTTCGACACAAGACCCGCAAAGTCTCCTATCAGCTGCTGTTCTGGCTGATTGTGTTGCTGCACGAGGTGTTCTGGATCGACCAGTTGTTCCTCGGTGCGAACCTGCTGGCATTGCTTTAAAGCAGCAATCCCACCTGGGTGCGCTTGGGCAACTTGCTCACCACCAGTTGGTGGGAACGTTGCAACAAGCCTTGCAGCTCTTCGGCACCCAGCGGGTAGGGCGTTTGCATGATGATCCACTGGGCTCTCGCCAAATAGGGGGCCGGGTGGATGCCCGGCCGGTCGCAATGCCCCAGAAACAGGTCCTTGTCGACTTTGAAGGCCAGGGAGTCGCCGCGCAGGTTCTGCAACGCGAACATCTTGTTCCCGGCAATCGAAAACACCCGCACACCGCCCCACTTATAGTCCTCCCGCGCACCCGGCAGCGCGAGACAGAACTGTGCGACGTCCTCTTCGCTCATACGTGCTGCCTTCATATCAGTCGGTCCCCACAGGCGTTGAATGATTCGATCAAGTGGTCGAGCCAGGCACGAACCGCGGGCATCACCCCGCGCCGATGAGGGTATACCGCTTGCAGCCAGCCGCCCGGCAATGACCATTCGGGTAGCAGTTGTACCAGCGAGCCCGATTCCAGCTCCTGCTCGCAATACATCATAGGCAGCAAGGTAAAGCCCTGACCGGCGAGGGTGCAGGCCTTGCGCACGATGAAGTCGTCGATGCCCAGCCGCGCTTCCAGGCTCAGCTCAAGACTTTTGCCCTTTTGATCCAGCAGGCGGATATGCACCATGCGGTCGGCTTCGAGGGCGCCGAGTATAGGAAGGTTCTTCAGGTCTTCGGGTTGGTTGACTTCCTGTCCGTGCAAAAATTCGGGGGTGGCGACCATGACCATTTGCGCCTGGCGCAAGCGTCGAGTGACCAATAACGGATCTTCGTCGCCCAACTCACGCACGCGCAAGGCGACGTCGACGCCTTCAGTCACCAGGTCGACCCGGCGATTGACCAACATGACTTCCAGCTGTACCTGGGGGTATTTTTCAAGAAACCGTGCGATGACCGTCGGCAATCTCTCATGCGCCAGGCCGACGGGGCAGGACACCCGCAGTCGCCCGCGCGGTTCGCTGGACATGCTGGCCACCGCTTCATCGGCCATTTCGGCTTCCAGCAGCATTGCCTGACAGTGCCGCAGGTAGCGCTCGCCCACGGCCGTCAGCTTGAGTTGGCGGGTGGTGCGTTGCAGCAGACGCGCGCCAAGGCGTTCTTCCAGTTCGGCAATGCGCCGTGAAAGGCGCGATTTGGGTATCCCGAGCAAACGCCCGGCGGCCGCGAAGCCGCCGGCTTCAACCACCTTGGCAAAATAGTAGAGATCGTTGAGGTCTTGCATGACGGCAGTCCAATTGTTCTATCAGTGGGACGAACTATCGCATTGTTGCGGTCTAATCAGTTATTGGTTTCGTCTGTAGGATTCTTTCCATCAGATCGCCCCGTGGCGGTCCTCACCTGGAGATCCCACATGAAACTGTTGCATATCGATTCGAGCATTCTTGGTGACAACTCGGCTTCCCGTCTGCTGAGCAGCGAAGTCGTTAAAGCCTGGCAAACCGCAGAGCCGAACGCCGTGGTCACTTACCGCGATCTGGCCGCCGATGCCATCAGCCATTTCTCCGCCACAACGCTGGTCGCCGCCGGTACTACCGCCGAACTGCGCAACGCCGCCCAACAGCACGAAGCCGAACTGAGCGCCACCACCCTGGCCGAATTCCTCGCCGCCGATGCTGTCGTGATTGCCGCACCGATGTACAACTTCACCATCCCGACCCAACTCAAGGCCTGGATCGATCGCATCGCCGTTGCCGGACAGACCTTCCGTTACACCGAAGCCGGCCCTGAAGGCCTGTGCGGTGGCAAGAAAGTCGTGATCGTTTCGACTTCCGGTGGCTTGCATGCCGGTCAGGCCACGGGCGTGGCTCACGAAGAGTACTTGAAAGTGCTGTTCGGCTTCATCGGCATCACCGACATCGAGTTTGTCCGTGCCCACGGCCTGGCCTACGGTGACGAAGTGCGTACTAAAGCCATGAGCGACGCTCAAGCGCAAATCAGCGAGCAATTGTTCGCCGCTGCGTAAGGCTTGCGTAAAAGACGTCTAACTGCTCAGGCAACACCTCAAAAAACTCTGTATTCTGATCACGCAAGTGCCAGGTGCGGAGTTTTTTGTTTCTGGCTGTTACAGGTTGTGGCCCAGGTTATGCAGCACGGGGTTAACGTCCCCGTTCTGCAACGACCTTGGTGGCCGCAAATTGCTGGTACAAGGCCGCTGCCTCGATAAACCGAGGAGAACGGGCTTTGCGGTCAAGTAACAAATGGTGGGGCATCCTTATGGTGCGTCTTTGTGCAGCGTTACTGTTTTGCCTGCTCAGCAGCCTGAATTCAGTTCACGCCGCGCCTGCGCCGCATCCTCACTGGAGCGTCGGCTTCCATGAGATGAGTTTTCTCGACCCCCTCGATTTGCAACCGATGCACGCCATCGCGTTCTATCCCTCCAGCGCCAGAGAACACACCAGTAATATCGAGGGCTACACGGTCGAAGCCGGGGAAGACATCCCTGTGGCTATCGGGCGCTTCCCGATGCTGATGCTGTCCCATGGCAACACCGGAACCCCGCTGGCCCTGCATTACCTTGCCACCTCGCTGGCGCGCAAAGGCTTTGTGGTGGTCGCGGTGATCCATCCCGGCGACAACTCCAAAGACCACAGTCGCCTCGGTACGTTGAGTAACCTTTACGGCCGGCCCATCCAGATTTCCGAAGCCATTACCGCCACCTTGGGCGATCGCATGCTCGCGCCGTTCGTCAATGCCAATCAGGTCGGGGTGATTGGCTATTCGGCGGGCGGTGAGACGGCGTTGATTCTTTCAGGTGCCACGCCGGACCTGGATCGCCTGCGCCGCTATTGCCACGAGCGTCCGGACGACCACGATGCTTGCAACACCCAAGGCGAACTGATCGTCGACCGCGATGACCTGCAACCCGTGGCCGACCCGCGCGTGCATGCCTTGCTGTTGATGGCGCCGTTGAGTTTGAAGTTCGGCCGTCAAACGCTGGCGGACGTGCATGTGCCGGTACTGCTTTACAGTGGCGATGGCGACAAACTGGTGGCGTTCGATAAAAACGCTGCGGCGCTTGCGCGCAAACTGCCGATCGCACCGGATTTCAAATTGCTGGCTGGCGCGGGGCATTTCGTGTTCATGGCGCCGTGCAACGAAGAACAGATCATCGCCATGCCGGCACTGTGTACCGACGCCGATGGTGTCGACCGTGAAGGCATTCATCGCGACATGATTTCCGAGGCCGGGCGTTTCTTCACTCGCTCGCTGGGCATCGCAACCCGGGCGGGCCTGCAAACCGCCGATCAGTAGGAGCCGAGCTTGCTCGCGATGGCGGCCTGTCTGGCGACGCATTTGTTGAATGTGACGCCGCCATCGCGAGCAAGCTCGGCTCCTACAGGATTGTGTTGGTTAGGCCATCGCGCGGTGTTTCAGTAGCAAGGTCAAGCCAAGGCCAGTCACCGACAACAACGCCGCACTAAAGAAAATCCACGTATACCCCAGGTTTAACGCCACCGCGCCCATCAACGGCCCGGCGATTGCCAGTGCCAGATCAAAAAATACCGCATAGGCACTCAAACCTGCGCCGCGACTGGAATTGGGCACCTGTTTGATCGCTTCAACACCCAGCGCCGGATAGACGAGCGACAAGCCAAAACCGGTCAGGCCTGCGCCGATCAACGCATATCCAGTCGAAGGGGCCAGCCACAGGAGCCCCAGGCCCACGGTTTCAATGCTCATGCAGGCAATCGCCGAGGTGAATCCGCCGAAACGGCTGATACTGGAGATGAATAGCAGTCGCGCCAAAATAAAGCAGACGCCGAATACCGTCAGGCAATACGCGGCGCCGGCCCAGCCACGGCTGACGTAATACAGGGTAATAAAGGTGGTCAGCGTGCCGTAACCGATGGAGGCCAGGCTCAGGCTCGCCCCGAACGGTGCAATGCGCCCGAACACTGCCCAAAATGGCAGCCGCTCGCCGCGAACCACCGGCACTGAAGGTTTGTTGCGGATCAGCAGCAGCGCGGCAAGGGCTAAAAGCGACAGTGCGATCCCCAAACTGGCGAACCCATACTCGGCGACCATCACCACGCCCAGCGGTGCGCCAATAGCGATGGCGCCGTAAGACGCAATGCCGTTCCAGGAGATTGAACGGGCCGTGTGTTGAGCCCCGACCTGGCCCATGCACCAACTGATGGTGCCGACGCCGATCAGTCCTTGGGCGATCCCAAGTAACAAGCGACCGGCGATCAGGATCAACAGACTGAGCAGCGGCAAGCTTTGCAACAACGTCGAAAGCAACGTCAACACGCCGCTCAACACAATCCCCGTCAACCCGTAAATAATCGCCCGCTTAGTGCCGATGCTGTCCGACATGCGCCCGGCCATGGGCCGGCTGAGCAGGGTGGCCAAGTATTGCGAGCCAATGGTCAGCCCCGCGATGATCGCGCTGAAACCCAGTTGCTCATGGACATACCCCGGCAACACCGCAATCGGCATACCGATGCAGAGGAAGGCAATAAAAGTATAAAAAACGATGGAGACGATCTGCAGGGTGATCGCCAGGGAGCTTTGCGGGGACTGTTGCTGCGCAGACATGTGGGCTCGTTCGCGGGCGGCGGTGGGAGAGCTGCATCATGGCTTGGGTGTGAAATAAAAGAAAGCAGGCTAACTATATTCGTGGTGTCTGAAGGCCCCTTCGCGGGCAAGCCTCGCTCCTACGGGATCAAAGTCGTCCACAACAATTGCGCACGACGCAAATCCTGTAGGAGCGAGCGATGCGGCGATCCGACTTGCCCGCGAAGAGGTCCTCTGCACCGAAAAATATTCAGCCCTGAAATGCAAAAAGCCCCGTCACGAGGACAGGGCTTTTCATTTATTGCGAACGCTTAGAACACAACGCCCTGGCTACGCAGGTAATCATCATAGGTGCCGCTGAAGTCGATCACGCCGCTAGGGCTGAGCTCGATAATGCGGGTTGCCAGCGACGATACAAACTCACGGTCGTGGCTGACGAAGATCAGCGTGCCCGGGTAGTTCTCCAGCGCCAGGTTCAGCGCCTCGATGGATTCCATGTCCAAGTGGTTGGTCGGTTCGTCCATGATCAACACGTTCGGCTTTTGCAGGATCAGCTTGCCGAACAGCATGCGACCTTGCTCACCACCGGAGATGACCTTGACCGACTTGAGGATCTCGTCGTTGGAGAACAGCATGCGACCGAGAGTGCCACGAACCAGTTGCTCGCCGCCTTGAGTCCACTGGCCCATCCAGTCGAACAGGTTGCAGTCGTCTTCGAAGTCGTGTGCGTGGTCCTGGGCGTAGTAACCCAGTTCCGCGGCGTCGGTCCACTTCACAGTACCGGCATCCGGGGTCAGTTCGTTGACCAGGGTGCGCAGCAGGGTGGTTTTACCGATACCGTTCGGACCGATGATCGCAACGCGCTCGCCAGCTTCAACCTGGAAGCTGAAGTCCTTGAACAGCGTCTTGCCGTCGAAGCCTTTGGCCATGCGTTCGACGATGACCGCCTGACGGTGCAGCTTCTTGGTTTGTTCGAAACGGATGAACGGGCTCACACGGCTCGAAGGCTTGACCTCGGCCAGCTGGATCTTGTCGATCGCCTTGGCACGGGAGGTGGCCTGCTTGGCTTTCGAGGCGTTGGCCGAGAAGCGGCTGACGAACGATTGCAGTTCCGAAATCTGCGCTTTCTTCTTGGCGTTGTCCGACAGCAGTTGCTCGCGGGACTGGGTCGCCACGGTCATGTACTCGTCGTAGTTGCCCGGGAACAGACGCAGCTCGCCGTAATCCAGGTCAGCCATGTGGGTGCACACGCTGTTCAGGAAGTGACGGTCGTGAGAGATGATGATCATCAGGCTGGAGCGCTGGGTCAGCACGTTTTCCAGCCAGCGGATGGTGTTGATGTCCAGGTGGTTGGTCGGTTCGTCGAGCAACAGTACTTCAGGATCGGAGAACAGCGCCTGCGCCAGCAATACGCGCAGTTTCCAGCCTGGAGACACTTCGCTCATCGGGCCAAAGTGTTGCTCGATGCCGATACCCAGACCCAGCAGCAATTCACCGGCACGGGATTCGGCGGTGTAGCCGTCCATTTCGGCGAATTCGGTTTCCAGCTCGGCCACGGCCATGCCGTCTTCTTCAGTCATTTCCGGCAGCGAGTAGATACGGTCGCGCTCGGCCTTGACCTTCCACAGCTCTTCGTGACCCATGATCACGGTGTCGATCACGGTGAATTCTTCGTAAGCGAACTGGTCCTGGCGCAATTTACCCAGACGCACGTTCGGCTCGAGCATGACCTGGCCACCGGAAGGCTCAAGGTCGCCACCGAGGATTTTCATGAAAGTCGACTTGCCGCAACCGTTGGCGCCGATCAGGCCGTAGCGGTTGCCCGCGCCGAATTTGACCGAAACGTTTTCGAATAGCGGCTTGGCGCCGAACTGCATCGTGATGTTAGCTGTGGAGATCAATTACTTTACCTATCAATGGGTTGCGAGCCGCGCATTTGGCGGTTGGGCCAATTCTGGGGCATTTTTTAGCTTTTCCATCTCGCCCCAGTCTCCGCTAGAGTTCAACCAGCGCGCATAAGTCGAGAGCAGCATCTGGACGCTGTGTCCGAGCTGTTGGGCAATAAAGGCGGGATTCATGCCAGACATTATGCATATTGTCGCATAAGTATGACGGCAGTTGTACGGCGGCCGATAACGGACCGTCAGCTTCATCAACGCGGGCCCCCACTGCTTGTGCAGGTCTGAGGTCTGCCGGATGTGGTCGCTCATCTTTGAAGGCGGGAAAACGTAGGGGAAGTCCTTGACCGAACCGCTTCCGGCTTTCCGGCGTTTCGCATATTGCTCGGCGAACTGCAGGGCGTGCAGTGCGCGATCATTGAGCAGCACATGGCGGTTTTTCTTCGTCTTGGTGCGCTCCTTGATGACACCCTGAGCTATCGCCCGGCAGACATGCACCTGGCGTTTTTCCTTGTCGACCTCATCCCAGCGCAGCGCAATAATTTCCTGCGGGCGCATTCCGGTGAAAAAAGCGAACTCGAAAAATGCCGCATAGATCGTGCTCGGCCAGTGCTCGATGCTGTAAAGCTCTGCGATTATCTTGTTGGCCTCATCCAGACTGAATGGGTCTGGCTCATTTCTCTTGCGCTTCGGCGCGTCCAATAGCTCTGCGGGATTCTTCCCGATGAGTTCCTCCCGTACAGCGTCATCCAGAATAGTGCTAAGCCGAACCATGGCATTGCGCTTCACGCCTGGTGATGACCACTCGATTTCCCCAATGATTTTGCGAAGCGTCATCGTGCTGATCGCGCTCATGCGTGTCAGCGCAAGGTGAGGCATCCAGTACAAGTTCAGCGCGCTTTTGTAATTCAGGTGCGTGCCTTCCTCGATCTCTCTTGCGCTCAGCCATGCCTGGGCATACTCCCCGAATAACACTTCCGTGCCCCCAGACAGAACCGAACCGGGGAACAATTCAGCGTATTTTGCTTCGTCGAGCAAGCCATGCTTGATCAGGCTGATTACTTGATCTCTAAGACTGGTGGCAGCCTTGATGCCCGTCTTCGTTGTGGGCAGCGCGAGTGTTTCTGATCGACGCTTACCGTCCCAACTAAAACGGATTCGGATGGTATCGCCCCTGATTTCCAACCCGGCGGGCAAACCCAAAGGCTTTCGAGCCATTCGTCGTATCTCCTAATGCTATACGTAATGTTGTGGCCGAATTTGTTCCAAACCCCCTCAGGAATCTGGTTTCGGCTTCGTCGCGTTTGCAGGGCTTTGGTTGTGGTACCCAAACGCTCGGCCATTTGTTTTTCAGTTACTTTGTCGAGCTCGGGTACCTGGAAGACCTGCTGATTTGCGAGGGCGCTCATGACTTCACCTTGATGTCTACCTGTTCACAGCGCTGGCGCTTTAGATCGAGTTTGTTTTCTGTAGGCATGGAGCTTCCTATGCCGGGTCATGCCCGGGCGACTGAGGCGCTTCACGATGTGAACCTGAAGTTGTTCTCACGAGCGATGAGCCGGGCGCGTTTGGCTTCCATGTCGCACTCTTTCGCGGCTTGGGCAACAGGCGTGCCGGTTTCGGCCAGTTCCTTTAGTCTGGGCGCGATCTTGTCCCGCTCGGCGCGCAGCTTGTTGGTGTGGGCGGTACCGAATGTGCCGTCCTTTGTGCCGCTGACTCCCTGCGCTACTTCCTGCACGGTGCGGCCGGCCCCGAAGAACTTATCCATTTGCTGGTTCAAGTTCGCGATGACCGAGTCTCGCGGATTGGGCATTGGTACGCCGATCACTGCGCACCTCCGGGCAGACGGGCGGCCTGCGCTTCGAACTGCTTGGCCATGTCCACCGCCGCGGCGTACGTCCAGCGGAACGCCTTCGTTTTGCCGGTGACCAGATCGACGATGTGGTAGGCCTTGCGTACGGTCCGCACCTGGAAGCGCACAGACTTCCCGGGCATCACCAGGTTGACGAGGCGGGTGAACTCTCCACGTGCAGCGGCGGAGCGAATCATCAGCACGCCGAGAACGTCCCGGCGCTGTTGGATCATTGGATGCATGGTGCATTCCTCGGTGTAGGTAGCGGTTTTTCGTCAACACTCGGGCCGCCCGCTTGTTGCCGTTGGGCGCGGAAGGGAGTGCATGCGGGTGGTGTTGGTAAATTTGAAGTGGAAGCCGCTTACGGCGGCAAATCGGCTTGCTTATGGCTCACTGCAAGCAGGTGAAGTAAACCAGTGGTGAGACACTGGCCGCCGTTCCTTGCTGCCGATACCCGGCAAGGCTGGTCGAGAAATCATCTGGCCAGTGCTACAACACTGGCCTCACAGATCGGCTCTGTGGGTTGATACAGGGGGCCGCTTTCGCGGTGTGTGCTCATCCGCATCGGTGAACCCTGAAGCGATGGCTCGCGAACCATCCAACGATCGTTGTGCTTCAGGGCTCACCGATGCGGCCTGGTGCTGGGGAGTACCAAGTGCTCGGGCAGTTATCGTCAGGCTGACGTGCAGTGATGCAGTTCGTCCTATTTCCGCTGGCGTGGCGGGGCGCATTGCTTGCAGGGTCATTCACAAAGTTCTGGCGTTTCACCGTTGATCAGTCGACAAGGTTGTTCTTGTCGTGGGCAGGCTTTTGGGTCTGTCTGCTTGCCGGTCGCCGGTAGAGGCAATGCGGTCTGTTTTTTGTTGCGCTGATTGTTAAAGAGCGGCGCGGCTTTCGCTGCTGGGCCGGTTATGTGCTGGCATGGGCAAAATATAGGTGTGCACATAATAAGAGTCAATGGGTACGCCCATAAAATTTCTTGCAGGCGTAAAAAAGCCCGCAAATCGCGGGCTCCTTTTACAGGTCGACGTATTTCTGCCAGCCAATCCTCACGCTGTCATCTTCTAAGCGCTCGACAGTGATTCCATCTGTCTCATCGAGTTCTTGGATGACTCGTTCCCATGCCGCGGGAGATTCGTCATCGCGTCTGGCAATTTTGATTGTCTGTACCTTTTGCACGTTTGGATCGGACACCAGGCGTTGAATGCGGCGGCCGACTTGTTCGTATGTGTTAAGCGTTTGGGTGTTACCGGTAGCGCCATTATTCATTCCTGTCCTTCCTTTGTTTTTCTATATGGATGGACAGTATTTAGTTCATGAAAAGGCAGCAATCCGGAAAGAGCACGATTGTACTCTTTCGAGTTGAAGTCGAAAAAAAAGCCCGTTTAGCGGGCTTTTTCATCAGATGAATAGCAGTGAGCAGCGCACTAAAGCTTTCCGGTCATACGCACTGCTACTCCAATGATGCGGCAGTTTTCATCACACTCGACCATTTTGTAAGCCGGGTTCAGCGGCTTCAAATAACGTATGCCGCCATCTTCTACCAGCTTCTTGAATGTCGCCTCATTACTCGCAGGCAATTTGGCAATAACCAGCTTGCCAGGTTTCACATCTGCCTCGGTGTCTACCAGGATCATCATTCCTTCAGGAACGCTGACGCCGGCGGGGGCGGTCATTGAGTCGCCTTTCACCTCAAGCCAAAAGGCAGGTCCTTTGGAGTCGTAGTCAGAAACTTCATATCTGTCAGAAAAACCGTCCGGATATGGCTGCACCGCTTCCTCCCAAGACCCGGCTGAAACCCAGCTGATCACTGGATATCGATAAAGCAACTGAGGCTGAACCACATCTTTTACGTTGGACTGTTCGGTCGTTTCTGAAACCATCGGGCCAGACCCACTCTCAATCCATATAGCCGAAACTCCGCACGCCTTCGCAATGGAGGCGTTATAGGAGGAGCGCTGTGATCTCCCTCGTTCAAGGTCAGAAATAGACGCCTGATCGATGCCTACAAGCTTCGCTAGCTGGGCCTGGGTAAATCCGGCGTGCCGTCGAGCGGCCTTGATTCGTTCTTTATATTCCATCTTCCGATTATTACTGGCGAACCCATATCGTTGCAAAGTGGTATGCCCATGATTTACGATATGGGCATTCACATAATTAGAGGCAGTATGAAGACCATCTTTAAAGACCTCGTTGCCTTCTTCGGGACACAAGAGGCCACCGCAGAGAAGCTCAGGGTTGATCAAAGCACCGTTTCCGGTTGGGTTCGTGAAAAGCACGGGATGTCTCCGGTGGTTGCCAAACGAGCTGAAGCCTTAACCGGTGGTGTATTCAAAAAAGAAACTCTTTGTCCGTCATTTCCTTGGGCCGAGTTGAGTACCTAACAGACATCACAGCGATTAGCTGTAGCCATTTTTAGCGCAATGGCGCCGAGAGAAAACTAGAAAATGAAATCACCAGTACTAGAGACCCGTCGCGCAGTGGTGGTCGAGGTCGCAAAGAAATACCCAGGCGGCCAGGCATGCGCTTCAGCTCGCCTCAGTCTCGAACTGAAGCGTTTTAAGAATCAGGTTTATGAGAGCGGCGGTGTTGTTCCTCTTAGCGATGAAGAGGTTTACGTCCTCGAAAGCGAGCAGGGCACCACACGCCTGCCGGACTACATCTGCGCCATGTACGGCGGTGTCTTTGTGCGTCTTCCTGAGTCCGGTGAACTGGACAACATCGACCTGTACCAGCGCTCACTGAATGCCTCGGCCAAGCGCGGTGAACTGGATCGGTTCATGGCCGCTGCACTGGACGACGGTCGGATTGATGCTTCCGAAGCCAAGAAAATTCGCGCACTGCTCGCTGAGTTCATTGCAGCCAGCCATGAAGAGGTAGGCGCTGTCATCGAGCTGCACAAATCGAAATGCCAAACCCTACGGGCAAGCGGGAAGGGTTGATATGCAGTTCACCATCACAATCAACCAAGTGAAAGCGCTGGAGTGGGGGTTGAACTCCCAGCAGGCGCAGTTGTTTTCATTCGTCTACGAATGTCCTAGCTGGGCCAAACCGATCAAAACTGATAACGGGATTTTCTTTGTCTTGACCAAGGCAAAGATCATTGAGGAATTACCCCTGCTCACCGACAAACCTGATACTGCGTATCGGCTTCTCAAAGGTCTGGAAAGGGCGGGTCTGGTGGAGTTATCCAGCACTGCAAACGTCTCGTTGTTTCGTTTGACCGAGAAGGCCAAAGAGTGGAATCGCAAGCTCGACGGGTCGGAAAAATATCCGACCTCTGATGTGAGCCAAGGTCGGAAAAAAATCCGATCTACCTCGGAAAAATCTCCGAGCAAGGTCGGAAAAATTTCCGAACAGGGTCGGAAAAAAATCCGAGAAGGGTCGGAAAAATCTCCGACAAATCAGGGTACCAGTAATCAGGGTACCAATCAGGTAACCAGTAATCAGGAGAAGCAGGGCGCTGACGCGCCAGGCAAATCGCCAAAGTTTGATCCGTTGCTGGCTAAACCGGAAAACGTCAGCAACGAGGTTTGGGCCGACTGGTGCCAGCACCGCAAGGAAATCCACAAACCCCTCACCGCCAAAAGCTGCGAACAACAGGCCAAGGCCTTGGCGACACACCCAGCCCCCGATTCCGTGCTGATCCTTTCGATCAGCAACGGATGGACGGGGATCTTCCCCGACAAAGCAGTCAGCCCCGCACATCCACTTCCGGTCAGCCGCCACTCCGGCTTCGACACTCGCGATTACAAGGCTGGCACCAAGGAGAACGCCAATGGCACCTTCCGTCTCTAACCTCAGCGCTTCGATAGACCGCAAATTTCGCGTCATTGGCCGTCAGCCAGCGAGTTGCCTGGATCATGGCGCTTACTCGGCGGTAATCCTCAAAGGCGGCAGCCTGTCCGGCTGTCCGATCTGCTCGAGCAACAAACGTGACATGCAAGAACTTGAACGCAAGCGTTATCAGTTTCGGATTGTTCAACAGTCCAGCGCCCGGATTCCAAGGCGTTTCTCGGAAAAGACATTCGCCGATTTCGTCGTATCGAACCCGGCGCAACAGATTGCCCTGGATGCATGCACCGACTACGTCGAGAACTTTTCGAAACACCGCCGGGAAGGTCGCTGCATGTTGCTGCTGGGGAAGGTCGGCACCGGCAAGACCCACCTGGCCATTGCCTCGGCCAGTCACCTGATCAATGAATGCATGGTCAAGGCGATCTATCGCACGGTGGGCACGCTCATCAGCGAGATCCGGGCGACGTTCAATGATCGCTCAGGCGAGTCCGAGGCGCACATCTTGCGTGAGGTGATCGGCGCAGACTTGCTGGTGCTCGATGAAGTCGGCGCCACCAAGCAGAGCGAGTTCGAGCTGGCCACCCTGTTCAGCATCATCAACGGTCGTTATGAGCAATGCCGTCCGACGATCATCGTCAGCAACCTTTCTCCCTCCGAGTTGAACGACGCCATTGGTGCGCGCTGTGTCGACCGCATCCGCGAAAACGGCTGCATTGGCGTGGCATTCGAGTGGGAATCTCAACGCGGAAAGGAGGGCTTCTGATGATCGATCGGTTCAGCGAGGGTGATGAGCAATGACAGCTCCGTTGAAAACCCTGACTGTCAAACTGTCCGATGCCGTCATCAAACAGCATGCCAATGATCCGATTATTACCGAGCTGAAGGACCCGCGGCACCCGCTGCGCTTTCGTTATCGCCATGACCGCAGCAAAGGTAGCTGGCACCTAGTGCGGTTCGACAAGGGCGCCAAATGGAAAAAGGCTGCCAACTGGCCCGATGTGCCGACACGGGTCATGCTCGACAGCTTGCCTGTAGTTCAGGCCCGGTTATTGGCTGATCCGACGGCAGCAGCCACGGTGGATGGCTGGGAGCGGGTCGGGCAGGTACTGGAGTGGTACGCCGCTCGCCTGAACACCGATAACAGTTTGTCTAAAAGCCGCCGGGGATCGTCGTTGTCGGCGATCCGCTGCCAGTTGTTACCCGCATTGGGTGACTTACCCTTGTGCAAACTCAATGCCGATACGTTGGACCGACACTTGGTCTGGCACATGCAAGCCGAGTACAGCCTGTCCTACGTCAAATCGGTGTTGGACGTGCTGAAGGTGGTATTCGGCGCAGCCTTGACGCTGAAAAAAACCACCGTGAACCCCCTGCTCGGGGTGTCGTTCAGTCACTTCACCAAGGCCAAAATCAAGCCTAAGGGCGCGCGCTTGCGACACGTCGCCGTGGTGGATCTGCTGGCCGAATGGAGCGAAGCGTTCGCCACAGATCCGGCTGCTGTGGCACTGCTGGTGTTGATGCTGACCCACGCCACGCGGATCACCGAAACCCGTTTGGCCAAGTGGAAAAACATTCACCTGGACGCGGGGGAGTGGTTCATCCCGGCCGATGATACGAAGTCCAAGCGTGATCACCTGTTGCCGTTGACCGCGCAAGCCGTGGCCTTTCTGGAGCGCTATCGAGAGCGGCAACTAGCTCAAGGTTACGACGGGGCATACCTATTTCCGGCGACGTCACGTGCAGGTCTACCGATGTCACGCAGCCAGGCCTTCGGCATTTTTGCCAGGTTTGGGTCGGGCGAGTGGACCAGTCATGACCTACGCAAACTGGCGCCCTCCATCTGGGCCAATCTCGGTGTCGATTCGTTGGTGGGCAAGCTGCTTCTCAACCACGCCCTGTCCGAGTTGGAGCGCACGTACTTTCAGGCGATGGGGGAGGTGGTAAAGCGCAACGCCTTAGAACGGTGGCACGGCTGGCTCGACGCACAGGGTTTTGACGTATTGCAGGACAAGACAGGAGCAAGACGCGCGAGCAAGCCGGTTGCCCTGGACCCCTCGGGCTGGTTGGCCTGAAGCCGAAAACAGAAATTAATCTTACAAGAGGATTTAAACATGCAGAAAGGGCAGGGGCTTGGCATTAAGAGGGAGCGAATCGAGCTGGAGCCTTGCTCGATCTGCAAGGGCAAAGCGGTAGTAGAAGGTGTGTGTTATGAGCGGATTTGTATTGCTTGCAACGGCTCAGGTTGGGTTGTTCTGGGTAGTAGGTTGGTGCTTTCTTCCGACGAATTAGTTACCCAGCTGAGCTTCAAATTGCAGCAGGCGCAGCGCGAAATCGAAGTGCTCCAGCAGGGCTCGTCGATATCTGGCCCGGCCGCGTACTACCAACAGAACAACCGTCGCGGTGCCGGCGGAACGAATTACACAGGGGATTGAGAACATGATGATTCGAAAGCCGGCAGGCCGACCTTTGGGCGATACCGAATACCTGCTGGAGCAGTGGGGCTGGTGGCGGATGGATGGGGCTGGCGTCCCCATCTACATCTCCCCGACTTTGGCGCTAATGCGCCAGGCAATGCCGCAAGTGTCGGCGAGCAAAAGCTATTGCATTACTGATGAATGGGCTGGAGCTATTGATAGCGCAGTTGCGCGGCTCTCACACCGTGATCGACAAATGGGCGATATTATTTGGCTTTACTACGGTGCTAAATGGCCCATGGTTCGGGTTGGTAAGCACTACGGCATAAGTGAAGGGAAGGCGCGGGAATTGGCGAGAGCTGGCATCGCGTGGATCGATTGTGCTGTCGATGCAATGCGGCAAGCTGCTTAATCTATTAGCCGATTGCTGTCTGTCGCGAAAGGCAGCAATCGACCTTTGCAGACGCTCATAATGATTAAGCTAAGGGCCGGCTTTTGCCGGCCACAGCGAACGAATTTAGCGACTTGAGCGTTTTGTTATACCTCATCATGCAGTTTTGCATATAGAGAAACTGCTTTGTTGAGGCGCTTCATGTAAGGAACTGAACCAAAAATTACTTCCTTAGCTTCCTTGTACGAAGCAAGGGCTGTATGAAAGTCTTTCTTCTGCTCTGCCATTGATAAGGAAAAGAACATTGCGCCAGTGGAAGTTGCTCGGGGTGTTTCTGGTGGAATTTTTTCGCTCTTTGATTGCAGGTCGTCCATGACGACCTGGCGCATTTCACTCTGCATGCTGGTTTTTAATAGCTGAGTTATTGAATATATTTCTTGGTATATTAGCTCTCCAAAGTCTATTGCTTCTTGTGGTGTGGGTATATAGCCTTGATGGATTACTTTATTTCTTAGTTCTGGGATTTTTTTGCTAAGTGTGTAGCTGCTTCCAAAAGTTATGAGGTGAAGAAAAAGGAAGCCTCCAACTTGGCGCTCTGACTGCTTGGAAACTTGCTTAAATGTTTCTTCAAGGGCTTGCTTGGTAATTGAGTTCTTTTTGCAAAAGACATTGATGGCGAACTCAATGAATCTTTCATAGGCTGCCGAGAGGCTTGACGCTGCCTCGATCGTGTAGCCCTCAAGAAGTGCGTTTGCAGCTGACTCAAGTAGAATTTCGAATTTTTGGCTTTGCAGTAAGACTGCAGATTTATGCCCTCTGGAGCACTCTATATAAGCCACAGCTTCTTCGTAATAATCTGCAAATATCGGCTCAAATGACGGGTGTCCTAGCTCTTTTTGGCATTCCATGCATGGTGCGAAGATTTTCATTTGGCACTTTTCCTAGGGGTATAACGTTTGATTAAGGGGTCGGCTTGAGCCACTTTTTAGGCAGCGCAACGGGCTTGTGCCGGCAGCATAACGCAATAGCTCAGTAGTGGTTGTGTGGTGTGAAAGCGCGTGCTGGGGACTCGCTTAAAAAATGGGACGTTTGATGATGCCTAGGACTGGCGTAGTCGCATGATGGCATCTGTGACGGCTTTAGCACGTTTCAATGGCTACCGTTACGTTAGTGGCGACATTCCCTGCTCCATTCTCTGAAAGCCACTTGGTAACTTCTTCTATGGCGGCAGCTAGGGCATGCTGGTTGTGCAGGAGCAATGTCAGTGCGTCCGCCGTTGCGATCTTGCTTCTGGGCTATCTGACATGGCTATCGTCCTTGAGTGATGTTGCAGAGATACTAGTTCATCTCGCCGCTGGCTGGGGGTGGGGCTGGATTGGCGATTGCACAGACCTGCCCAATTGTTTGCATTCGACCTGACCAGTCATTTACACCGGATTTGACCAGCGCGCTTCCTAGTCATGATCGGCAGTAGACGGCCAAAAGCGGTCACCGAGTGTCTACAAATTCAGAGTAACTCAAGCTCCGGCCTAGACAGAGATATTGCGAGCTGGAAGTAACGGCATCCATAATTCTATCTGAGCAACTGTGCTATCATTTGGCCTACATTAATTTTTAAAAGATAATTATCATGTCACGAAAAAAACTAATTAAGAAAGAGCTAGCCGATCTTTACAACTCGGGCGTCGAGGCATGCAAAGAATTCCATGAAGGCAATAAAGATTCCTTCCAGTATAAATATCAATCTTGGTACACAAAGGCTCTTCGGGCCGTTCAACATTTAGCCTCAGATCGACTCATTGAGTTTCGCGGTTATTATGAGATTGATCCAAAGAGAAAAACCCTCGGGTACGGAACCTACGCTATTCAAGACTACTTCAAAGGCGTAGCCCCCAGCAAGTTCAACTACCCGGAATTCAACAGTGCAGCGCAGGTTGTTACGGCCTTCATTAATCAATTGACTATATTCAAGTCCATTATTGATCGTGCCGAGTCTTTGTTAGGGAATATTGAAGACGAGCTGTATGCAGAAATCCAAGATAGTGAAATCGTCGTAGCCAAACAGCTTATCAAAATTAGCCCCAGGGCAGCAGGCGCGCTAATGGGGGTGGTTATCGAGGGACACCTGCAAAAGGTAGCGCAAAACCATGAGATAAAAATCGCTAAGAAAAGCCCCACAATTTCAGACCTAAACGACCCCCTAAAAAATGCTGCAGTGATTGACACTCCAACTTGGAGAAAAATCACTTATCTTGCAGATATTCGTAATATTTGCTCTCACAAAAAAGATGAAGAGCCCACAAAAGAGCAAGTACAGGAGCTAATTGATGGCGCGGACTGGCTCATAAAAAATGTCTTCTAACTAGACGTTTAAGTCTGCTTCGTTTGCAAGGGCGGATTCCCCCGCCCCCTAACCAATCGCTAGGTGTATCGCAACCGATTTTTGGCACACATCTGATTGGCTGCTACTGGTCGACTCCTGCACATTGCATCAGGCAGCTAGAGGTCGTGCTCTGCCCGATGCGACGGTCAGCTTTTGGCCGATTGCCGCCTGTCGCGCAGGACTAACGTGCGTTGTTTTCTGTCCATCATGGTTAAAGCATGATGGGCAAATTCCATGCGTCTGATGGTTAGGTCGAATGCAAACGTGTGGTCAAGTTGGGTGCAATTTCGCATATGCTGCGGAAAAACCTTTTCCGCGCGGAATAGACCTGCTTTTATAGCAGCGTGTGTTGCTGTGAACGCAGCGAAACGCCTTTCAAGAGCCCGACCATTGAGTCGGGTTTTTTGTGCCCTTTTATAAGCCCTGCCATCGAGCGGGGCTTTTTCGTTTTCGGCCCTATGCCTGGCTCTTTGCTCCGAGCGGATGACAGTGACATGGAGGCCGGACCTATTCGAGGACTACAGATGAACACAGAGCATCAGGCTCTCGCCGATGTGCCCCTTTGGCTGTTGGTATTGTTGAGCATGGCCGGTTTGTCTGGGGAGATGTTGAGAGCCTCAGGTACTGACCTTGGTCTTCGGCAGATCCTCCAGCGTGTAGCGCTGCGTTTTCTTGCGTCTGGCCTGTTGGGTATGGCCACGCTGCTGCTCGCGATGGCGCTGTGGAGCAACTTTTATCTTGCCGCCGGCCTGGGCATCGTAATCGCGGTCATCGGTGCTGATGTAACCGGCGGTTTGTACACCCAGTTTCTGGCCAGGAAAGCTGGTATCAACTCCCGTAATTCATAGCGAGGCAAGGTAAAGCAGTGATGGCCTGCTATGACTCGCTCAACGAGCCGCCAGACAGCTACGGCTCGGCTATCGCGGAAAACTAAATGGTCAAAATCAAAATCACACCCGACTTGCTGCCCGTGTCCGAGGCGCTGCTAGAGCTGGAGAAAAAGCACATTCCGCATGTGCTTGCCCTGACCGCGACCCGCTTGGCCCAGCGGGTCAAGAAGGGCGAACTGGCCGTCATGGCGCAGCGTCTGGATCGGCCAACTCGGACTACGATGAACAGCCTGTTCGTCAAAATCGCCACCAAGAGCAAGCCGGCCGAAGTCTATTTCAAGGACTCTTGGACCTCGGGCATTCCCGCTGATACTTACCTTCAGCAGACTGTCAGGGGCGGACCTCGACCGCATAAACGCTTTGAAAAAGCCTTGATCGCACGCGGCTTTATGAAGTCCAGCCAGTTCGCGATCCCCAACCCCAACGTGCTCGACAAGCATGGCAACGTTGCCCGAGGGACGATGACCCGGATCTTGTCGGGCCTGGGTGCTGCTGAAACCTCGCGTGGCTATCAAGCCAATGCCTCGACCAGCAAGCGAAGTCAGCGCAAGGGCAATGCCAAGAGCTATTTCTCCGGCATTGTCGGGGGAACGGCCGGTGTGTGGGAGCGCAAAGAGACGGCGTTCGGTGATGCGATCAGGCCGATGTTTGTCTTCAGCCGAAGCGCGCCGATGTACCGCACGATCTTCCCGTTCTTCAAGATCGCGAACAACATCGTCAAGGCCAACTACAGCGCCGAGTTCCTCGGTGCATTTGCCGATGCGATGGCTACCGCCAAGCCGTGATAGTGGGTAAAAAAGGCCGCTTTCTGGTCAGGAATGCTTGACTTGTTTGCCCTTGCGCGAATTCAACGGGTCCTCCCGAGGGGGTGGGCCGTAGGGGGTAATTCGGGCCCCGCTGCTTCGCTATATATGACCCATTTTTGAATCGAGGTTGTTGTTTAGTCCATGGCCAATCCGACCATCTCCCGTGAGCCTCACTGGCTCAACAAGTCGCGCATGGC
>NZ_JAHBDK010000058.1 GCF_019956415.1 Pseudomonas sp. GL-B-19 | reverse complement strand
TGTCGATGCTCAACAGCTACTCCGGCTGGGCAGCGGCCGGTATCGGTTTCTCGCTGAACAACTCGATGCTGATCATTGCGGGCTCCCTGGTGGGTTCGTCCGGTGCGATCCTCTCGTACATCATGTGTAAGGCGATGAACCGTTCGTTCTTCAACGTACTGCTCGGTGGTTTCGGCAACACCGCAGATGCGGCAGGCCCTGCTGGCTCGAAAGAAGCCCGCCCGGTGAAATCCGGTTCGGCTGACGACGCAACGTTCCTGCTGACCAACGCCGACACCGTGATCATCGTTCCTGGCTACGGCCTGGCGGTAGCACGGGCGCAGCACGCGCTGAAAGAGCTGACCGAGAAGCTGACCCATCGCGGCGTGACCGTGAAGTACGCGATCCACCCGGTTGCCGGTCGGATGCCGGGCCACATGAACGTCTTGCTCGCCGAGGCCGAAGTGCCTTACGACCAGGTGTTCGAGATGGAAGACATCAACTCCGAGTTCGGCCAGGCCGACGTGGTGCTGGTGCTGGGCGCCAACGACGTGGTCAACCCGGCGGCGAAGAACGATCCGAAATCGCCGATTGCCGGCATGCCGATTCTGGAAGCGTTCAAGGCCAAGACCATCATCGTCAACAAGCGTTCGATGGCCAGCGGCTATGCCGGCCTGGACAACGAACTGTTTTACCTGGACAAGACCATGATGGTGTTCGGCGACGCCAAGAAAGTCATCGAAGACATGGTCAAAGCCGTCGAGTAAGTCCTGCCTCAGCACAACACTAAAATGAAGCGCATTCCCCTATCCTGCGAACGTTACGCTTTCGCAGGATAGGGGTGAAGATTTATAGACGAACGCTGGCAAAGGTTGACTCGTTACGTGCCTGGCTCAAAGCCGACATCGAACCGGCCAACGGCGAGAGCACCAATGCTTGCGGCAGCGGTATCATCGCCACCTGCTGCGTGGTATTGGAACCGACGCGCTCGTCACGCGGCGGAATGCCGAAGTATTCGCGGTAGCACTTGGAGAAGTGCGGCGTGGACACGAAGCCACAGATCGAAGCCACTTCGATGATCGACATCGGCGTTTGCTTGAGCAACTGTCGCGCACGGACCAGACGCAGTTTCAGGTAGTAACGCGACGGCGAGCAGTGCAGGTACTTCTGGAACAGCCGCTCCAGCTGTCGACGCGAAACAGCGACGTACACCGCCAGTTCGTCGAGGTCGATCGGCTCTTCGAGGTTGGCTTCCATCAGTGCGACGATTTCCTGCAACTTCGGTTGATTGGTACCAAGCATGTGCTTGAGCGGCACGCGCTGGTGATCCTGTTCGTTGCGGATGCGCTCGTAGACAAACATTTCCGAGATTGCGGCGGACAGTTCACGGCCGTGATCACGACTGATCAGGTGCAGCATCATGTCCAGTGGCGCGGTGCCGCCGGAACTGGTGAAACGGTTACGGTCCAGGGTGAACAAGCGCGTGCTCATGACCACACGCGGGAAGGCTTCCTGCATCGAGGCCAGGCATTCCCAGTGCACGCTGCAATCGAAACCATCGAGCAGTCCGGCGCAAGCCAGAGCCCAACTACCGGTGCAGACCGCACCGAGTCGGCAGGCCTTGCGGGCCTGGCTTTGCAGCCAGGATACGTGTTCACGGGTAACGGTGCGCTGAATGCCGACGCCACCGCAAACGATGATCGTGTCCATTGGCGGTGCTTTGTGCATGGAAGCGTCAGGGGTGATTTGCAGGCCATCACTGGCCCAGACCTGGCTGCCATCGACGGTGAGAGTGGTCCAGCGATACAGCTCGCGACCGGACAACTGGTTGGCCATCCGTAGCGGTTCTACAGCGGACGCCAGAGAAATCAGCGTGAAATTGTCCAGCAGCAGAAAGCCGATGGATTGAGGCGCACGGTTCTGGGGTTGGGCCCCGGAGTTGAACGACGTCATCGCGGTATCTCCTCACACAAAGCGTGTGAATGGCCTCAGGCAGAGGCTCTTTTTATTCTCCCATCCAAAAGTTGGTGGGTTTGTTCCTATTCAATCTGCAAAGGTCATACCCAATTACATAAGTTTTAGTGGATCCAAAAACGACATCACTCAATGTCTCTAAGCTGAGGGTTTGCAGGGCGGGAGCCATAAGGAAAACGCTTGAGTTTGAGCCTGCGCTCATCAACGTTGTGCACATTCGTAGCACATACGCGAGAGATGTCTATAAACGACAACTTATTTGTAACCGACACCTACATGTCGGTTTTTGAAAACAATAATGACCAATGCCCCGATTTGGGCTGGCACAAGCGCTATGCGCTATGAAAGTGCTCTGTGACCGGGACAAGGCGTACCAGTAACCGGATCTAGGCCGATACACAATGGACGCGATTATCAGAGCGGTATACGTTCGTGTTTGATACTTCCCCATCAAAAAACGAGCTCGAAATTCAAGGTGGCACCAAAGTGAAGTCGGCAGCGGTTATGACGGGCCGGTATGGGTAGATTGCAGCCCCTCACTACAGGTAGCAAACGGCCAGAAGCAAACGTTCAATGTGACAAAGAGGGGGCAGTATCTTGCTCTCATCTGCATATAGCGCAGCAGGCAACAAAAAAATCATTCCTGTGGTGCGCTAGCCCCCCATCAGCCTTTAACTGGCGCCCCAAAACCTGCACAATCGCCGGCTTTTTTCGCGACAGGAAGTCCGACCATGCAACGGATTGTAATTCTGGGCAATGCCGGTAGCGGCAAATCTACCCTCGCCCGCGCCCTCGGCATCCGCCTTGCCTTGCCCGTGGTGCACCTGGACACACTGTTCTGGGAGCCCGACTGGGTCGAACCCGACGCTGAGCAGTTCCGCACACGGGTCAGTGAAGCGATCGCACCGGCTGCGTGGATCTGTGAAGGCAACTATGCCCGACGTACATTCGATCTTCGCCTGCCCCGTGCCGACTTGATCATCTGGCTCGATACGCCGCGGCTCACCTGTTTCACTCGGGTGATCATTCGCAGCGTAACGAACCGCCCTCGCCCTGACCTTGCAGCAGGCTGTACAGAGAAGCTCGACCGGGCGTTCCTGACCTTTCTGAATTTCGTGTGGAATTTCGATCGTGGCTACCGTCCAGGCATCGAGGCGGTGCGCTTGGCCATAGGCTCGCAAATTCCTACGGTGCATTTGCGTGGTACCCGGCAGATTGCCGCATTTCTCGACAGCTTGCCTGCAACGTCTGAAACCTGTCCTGAATTAACCTCAACCCCAGACAGATGACTTATCGAGTACCACTCGATACCCTTCCCTCTCCATCGCCTGACAGTTCCCAGGTCAAACCCCATCTCCCCCAGACGAGCATGTCATGAAATCCCCCGCAGGTTTGCTGCTGTCGGCTATCGAGCTGGACCGTGCCAGTGCCATTCCCCTGTACCGTCAACTGTATCTGCAGATTCGCAAACAGATACTCAACGGCAGAATCCAGGGGGGCGTGCGCCTGCCGTCGACCCGGACCTTGAGTAACGAGTTGGGGTTGTCGCGGATCACCATTCTCAATGCGTTCGATCAGCTGATTGCCGAAGGTTTCCTGGCCTCGCGCACCGGCGCCGGTACGTATGTCGGCACTGAGTGGGAAAGCCGGGGTATCGAAGACGAGCAACCGCGCCAGCCACCGCGCCTGTCCGACCTGAGCCAGTCGATGTTGTCGCTGCGCAGCGATCATTTTCGCGGGGTGTCCTATGCCGACTGGGACCCCGCGACCCCGACTTCCTTTCTGCCCAGCCACAGCACTTATGACGCCTTCCCGCAGGCGATCTGGCGGCGCCTGATGAACCGTCATTTGCTCAAGCCAACCAAGGCCATTCTGGGTTATGGCGAGTTGCAAGGCTTGCAGGCGTTTCGCACGGCGATTGCCGAATACGTTTTCGATGCACGTGGCATCGACTGCAATGCCGGGCAAGTGGTGATTGTTTCCGGCGCGCAGCAAGCGTTCAACCTGCTGGGCATGCTACTGCTCAATCCACAGGACAGCGTCTGGATGGAGGACCCGGGGCACATCGCCGCGCGCATTGCTTTGCAGGCCCAGGGGGCTCAGGTGGTTGCGTTGCGTATCGATGAACAGGGGATCGATGTCCAGCAAGGCCTGACCGAGTGCCCTGATGCCCGCCTGGTGTTTTGCACGCCTTCGCGCCAGCATCCTTTGGGTGTCACCCTGAGTTATGCGCGGCGCCAGGCACTTATCGACTGGGCTGCGCAGCATCAGAGCTGGATCATCGAGGACGATTGCGACAGTGAGTTTCGCTACAGTGGCCGCCTCCTCCCGGCGCTGTATGCCATGGACCAGATGGCCCGGGTGATCTACGTCGGAACGTTCAGCAAGGTTCTGTTTCCGTCACTGAGACTGGGTTACGTGATTCTGCCGCAGGCTCTGGTCGAACCCTTCTGTACCCTGCGCGCGGTCATGGATCGCAGTCCGCCCACACTGCTTCAGGCGACAACGGCGGACTTCATGGGCGAAGGTCACTTTCTGGGGCACATCCGCCGCATGCGTGCGCTGTACAAGGCGCGCCAGCAGGCATTGATCGAACAGCTTGAAAAGCAGGTTGGCAGCTTCTTCAGGATCACCCCGGCGGATGCTGGCATGCACCTGATCGCCTGGCTGCCCCCCGAACTCAGTGACACTGACATTGCCCGGCAATTGGCCCGGCACAACATCCACACTTACGCCTTGAGCGACTACCGCATCAAGCATGCCCTGCCGCCGGCCCTGTTGATCGGCTTTGCCGGCACGCCGGAAAACCAGGCCCGGGAACGGGTCGAGGCGCTGGCCCTGGCCTTGCGCACATTGGGTTATCTGCCGCCGACCACTGGATGCGAGGCAAGTGGTCTTATCAAATAACTGATAGTGGATCTATCGAGAGTTCCTGACTGGCGCGATAAAGGCTGCGCCGGTAGACCCGGTGTCTGAACCAGGAACGACTCTAATGAACAATAAGATCCAGGAACGATTCAACGCCTTGCTGAGCCATAAGGTGGTCGAAGACGGGGCTGTTCCCGTGCTGACGGACGCACTGGCCCGGCGGTTGCTTGAGCGTCTCGGGCAATTGCGCCTGTTTGCCCACGCCTACCCGCTACTGACCAACCTCACCCACGGTCGTGTCACCCCTGCCGACCTGCTGGACTTCGCCTATCGCCACGAGCTGCAAGGCCTGAGCCTGCATTTGCTCGACGGCGAGGAAAACAGCCTGAGCCAAATGTCACCCGCGCAGCTCCAGGCGTTTGCCGCCAAGGCCAAAGCGCTGGGGCTGGATGTGCACCTGGAAATCAGCAGTACGCTGAAAAAGGATGTCGATCAGGTAATCGCCATCGCCAGGACTCTGGGGGTGCGCAACATCCGTGTTTACTCACGTTACGAGGGCACGCTGTCGCGGGTCATGGACGTGATCGAGACCGACCTGCACTACCTCGCCCAACAGGCCGACGAGCACGACCTGTACTTCGACTTCGAGCAGCATGAAGAACTCAAGAGCGGCGAGATCGCGCAACTGCTCAACCGCCTCGACCACCCTCGTCTGCATGCCCTGTTCGACTTCGGCAACATGATCAATGCCTGCGAACAGCCCCTGCAGGCCCTGCGCAACCTGGCGCCGCACATCCGTCAGACGCACATGAAAGGTGTGCGCATCGTCCCCGAGCAAAACGGCTTCGGCCATTACGGCGTATTGCAGGGCAGCGACGAGGACGATCTGCCCAGCGCCCGCATGCTGTTCGAGCTGTTGATGCTGGGCGAAGCAACCCCGCAGGTGATTGCATTCATTCTCGAGCAGGAAAATCACTACGTGGCCCCGGCCTTCCGCCAAAGCCTTGAGGCGGCCGATCCCTTCATTGCTTACCGGGAGATGAGCGAAACGCCGCTTCCGAACGGCTACTCGCTTGAGCAAATGCTGGCCGATGAACACCGCTGGGCGAACAACCAGGTCGCCTATGTCCGCAGCCTGCTGGCCGAGTTTCGCACCTTGGCCGAACTGACCCTGGCCAGCCCTTCCAACGCCTGATCCTGACGACCCGATTACGCCCGGAGAACAATAATGACAATTCAAAACAAGGCCAAATGGCTCAGATTCCTGATCCTCATCCTCGGTGGCGGCACCATCTACAAGCTGGCGAACCTCAAGGACGCCTTCTATGTACCCATGCAGGAATTCATGGGTTTGAGCCACACTGAAATCGGTATGCTGCTGAGTGCCAACGCGATCATCGCTACTGCGCTGTTTGTGCTTGGCGGCCTGCTCGCCGATCGCTATGACACGCGCAAACTGATCCCCCTCGGCCTGATCGGGACCGGAAGCCTGGGGTTGTACCTGGCGACCTTTCCGCCCTTCAGCAATTTGCTGATCGTGTTCAGTCTGTTGGCGATTTGTGCCGACTGCCTGTTCTGGCCATCACTGCTCAAAGCCATCCGCAACCTGGGTGACGATCAGGAGCAAGGCCGGTTGTTCGGCCTGCTCGAAGGCGGGCGTGGCGTGGTGGATACACTGGTGGCCTTTTCCGCCCTGGGCGTGTTCGTCGCCATGGGTTCGGGCGAAACCGGCCTGAAGTCGGCGATCCTGTTCTACTCGGTCATCGACATTCTGGCTGGCACCCTGACCTGGTTCCTGCTCAAGGGCGGCAACGCGCAGTCGGCGGCCAAGCCGAAGAATGGTCTGGCGAACTTGATGGAAGCGATCAAGGTTCCGGGAATCTGGCTGGTCAGCCTCAACGTGTTCATGGTCTACATCGTCTACTGCGGCCTGACCTATTTCATTCCCTACCTCAAGGAAATGTACGGGTTGCCCGTGGCGTTGGTGGGCGCCTACGGCATCATCAACCAGTACTTCCTGAAGATCCTCGGCGGGCCTGCCGGCGGTTTCATTGCCGACAAGCAGTTCAAGAGCACCAGCCGCTACCTGAAGTGGGCATTCCTGGCGCTGTTACCGCTGATGGGCGTGATCATGCTGATTCCGAAAAGCCCCGGCTTCATCTATGCGGGCATGGCCGCCACCCTGTCCTTCGCCCTGATCGTGTTCTCCATGCGCGGCGTGTTCTGGGCCCCCATGGGTGAAGTCGGCATTCCCCAGCACATCACCGGCTCGGCCTTCGGCATCGGTTGCCTGATCGGTTATGCACCCGGCATGTTTGCCTACGTCATCTATGGCGCGATCCTCGACCACTTCCCTGGCCAACAGGGTTACAACTATGTCTTCAGCCTGATGAGCATACTGGCCGTTGTGGGATTCATGGTGTCCAGCCTGCTCTATCAAGCCGTGCGCAAAAAATCCACGGCCACTGGCGGGATGAGCGCGGCGCAAGCCTGAGCTAGCGCACAATCTGGATAAAGCGTTAGCGGCTTTACAGATTATGCAGCTCGACGATCAGGGCCCGACATCCGGGCCCTGATGCTCAGGCCTGCCTCAAGGCGCCATCGAAAGCTGGCGTCAGCCCCGACAACTCCAGCTTGCGGACAAAGTCGCCAAGACGTTGCTGCTTGTAGCTTTCCACGTCCATGTCGCGGTAATCGTAGAAACCCTGTCCGTCTCGCAAGCCATTGCGGCCGTTTTGCATGTTGTCGGCAATCACCTGCGGCGACTGGAAACGCGGGTCCAGCGCTCCACTGAGGTAGCGCGAGGCGTAGTAGAGGATGTCGCCGCCACCCCAGTCTATGAACTCGAGCAAGCCCAGCACCGAGAAACGCAGGCCAAAGCCGACGCGCACCGCGGTGTCAATATCTTCTGCGCTGGCCACGCCCTCCTCCACCATCCGTGCGGCTTCGTTCATCGCCAGTGCCTGGATGCGCGGGACTATGTAACCGGCCACCGGATTGCACACCACGGGCACCTTGCCGATGCGCTTGAGCAGTTGCAACAGCCGCTCGACCACCTGCGGGCAGGTCGCTTCGCTGCGGCTGACTTCCACGAGCGGCATCAGGTACGCCGGATTCAGCCAGTGCGCGTTCACGAAGCGCTTCGGCTCACTGACCATTTCGCTCAGCTCGGTGACCAGAAAGGTCGACGTGGTCGACGCAATGATCGTCGACGGCGCGACATGCTCGCTGACCCAGGCGAAGGTCTCCTGCTTGACCGCGATGACTTCCGGCACCGCTTCGAACACCAGGTCGCACTGGTGCAACGTCGTCGCGGCCTGGGATTTGGATTGCACCGTCACCCGGGATAGGGCGATGTCCGCCTGTTCCACCTGGAGCACGCCGAGGTGTACCAGCATTTGTAGCTCGCTGCGGATGTTACTCCGCACTCGCTCGAAGTAGACCCGTCGCTCGTCTTCGTCGCGGTCCTTGATGTCGATCAGGTTTACCGGCAGGCCCGCATGGATGAACGCCAGGACAATGCCCTCGCCCATCCGGCCGGCACCGACCACGCTGACTTGAGGCAGCGCAGCGTTCATCAGTTGTAGCCCTTGGTCAGTAGCTCGGTCATCTGCGCCCGGCTCAGGTTGGCCAGACCGAGGTTTTCCAGGGTGCGGCCTTCGGCGTAGAGGTCACGTGCAGCGACGACCGAAGCAATGCTCAGCAGGCCCTGCGCTACAGGGGTCGGCACACCGGCCCAGCGGCCGACGGAAACCAGGAAGGACAGGCCCAGGCGAGTGTCTTCCAGCATGTACCGATGCTTCTGCAGGTCGATGTCTTCGCGCCAGTCACCGCTATCGGTCAGCTTGCCATGGGCACCGCGACCGTACATCCACTCCTCGCCTTCGGTGCTGTTGTAGTGGTCGGCCAGCGGGAAATGCGGCGCGCCGTAAGTCAGTGCTTCGCGCACGGCCATGCGCTCGGCGTCGAGCTGGTTGGTCACGCGGCGGATCGACGGCTGGGTGCCCTCGTTGTGAATGTCCCACGCCTCGAAATGCTCCAGCGGCCCGGCATTCATCATGATCAGCGGCGGGTGGATGATGGGACCTGCGTTCATCAACGCACCGCTCAGGGCGTCTTCAATCGGCTCGACGCTCGGGTAGGCCTCGCGCAGCACAGCGAAGGCGTGCTCGGACAGGTTGCTCGGGAACACGCCGGTCGGCAGGCGGGTGGCGTAGCAACTGATCACCAGGTCGCTGGCACCGTGCTTGCGCACCAGGTACGGCAGCGTGCCGGTTTCTGCGAAGGCGACCTTGCTCTGGTTGCCCGCATCAGCCATGGCCTTGGCGAACACGTAGCTGCCAAAGGTGCCCGGCGGCAAGAACAAGACTTGACCGTCGTGCAGGTGCGGTGCGACGTGTTTGGCCAGGTCTTCGTGGGAGGTCGACGGCAGCGGAATGATGACCAGTTGCGCGTCGCTCAGGGCTTCGGCAAGGTTGTCGGTCAGCGACAGCTTGTCGCCCGGTTTGCCGACGGACAACTGGCGAGTGCCCTGGTAGTCCTTGATCGTCAGGCTGCCGATGTCCAGCAGCTCCTTGAGCGCGGCGGAGTCGCGACGCCACAGGCGGGTCGTATGCCCCTTTTCAGCCATTTCGACAGCAGCGGCGTAGCAGCCGTGACCGCCACCCAGCACGGTAATATTCATGGAGATGCTCCTTTTTTGTAAGAGTCTCGATGCTATCGATCCATGCCGTCACACACTTATCCGATTGCGCAGCCGACTGACGGATTACGCAGAAGTATTAATGCGCTTGCCGCCGTAGAGTGTCCGACGGCAAGCAGCCATAGCGTTGCCGATAGGCGCTGGAGAAATGCCCGAAGCTGTTGATGCCGTGACGCAACAGGATATCGGTGACGGTTTCGCCGTCCCTGCCCTGCTTCAGCGACTCGTGGATCACCGCCAGACGACGGTCACGGATGTACTCGACCGGTGCCTGCTGGAGAAACTGCTTGAAGCCGTTTTGCAAGGTGCGGACCGACACGCCACACAGCTCGCTCAGGGTCGCCAGACTGATCGGTTCGTCGAGGTGCTCCTCGATGTAGTCACGGGCCTTCTTCACGTGGTGCGGCAGCGGCGCGCGCGAATCGATCAAAAGATCCGCGGAGTAGTTATGCGGCAACTGTGTGAGCAGCAGTTGCATCAGGTATTCGGACAGGCCGCTGGCGATACGCGAACCGTCCACGCCGCTGCCGTAAAGCCGACAGATGTAGTCCAGGGTGTGATAGAGACTGACGACGCCGGCACCCAGATGGTCGACGCTGACATCGAAGATCACCGACTGCCGCAGGCCGCGGCCGAGCAGGTGTTGGAGTTGCGTCTCCAGGGCATCACGGTCGACGCGCAGGATCAGGTTGCGGCATTGGCCATCGGTAATGATGCGGCTTGTCGCGAACGGCGAGGAAATGCTCAGGTAGCCCGACTGCATCGCCGCGCTACGCCGCCCGTGGGCCACCTCGCACTGCCCCTGCAAGGTAATGCGAAACAGGTATTGATCGGCTATATCGCCGATGTTGATCTCCACTGGCGCGCCATAGCGCAAGTCGAGCAGCGCCGAAGCGCCGAAGAATACGCCGTTGAGCCGGGTATAAATGGGCTCGTCACGCAGTACGTTGAAGCTGTGCGGGCACAAGTAATGGCTGACCTTGTCCTTGATCTCGCGGTAATCGGCCGAGCTGAGCAGGCTGTGCCGTTCCAGCAGGTGTACGTAATTCAACATCAGTGGCTCTCCCGAACTGGAGCAAATTGGCCCCGCTCCGTTCAAACGGAGCGAGGCCAAGGTGCCGATCATGGACTATTTATGTCAAGCCTGGGTCGGGTACTCCCGAGCATAGCTTTCGCGGAAATGACGGCAACCACGCCATAAAAGAAGCACTGTCAACGCCGACGCGCCGGCGATCACCAGCGACATCGACGAGCCCACCGCCGCCGGCGAACCGAAGTAACGGTCGGTCAACAGCGCCACCAGCGTGGTCCCCAGGCCCAACCCCAGCAGATTGCTGATCAGCAGAAACACTGCCGAGACCTGCGCGCGCACCTGATTCGGCGCGAGGATCTGCATTGCCGCCGTGGACGCCGGCATCGGGAACGAGGCGAAGAACATCGCCGGTACCAGCAGGGTCACCGACAGCCACAGTTGATCGGCTTGGGGGAACAGCACGGCCGGCACCGCCATGCCGAGGGCACCGATGACTCCAGTGCGCATGGCGGCGTCCTGATGACCTTTCTTGGCCAAATAGTCGGTGAGCCATCCACCAAATAACACCCCAGCGGTGTTGGCCAGCAACAGCACGGTGCCGAGCATGTAGCCCGCCTCCATCGGCGACAGGCCGAACTTGCGGATATACAGCGCCGGGCTCCAGCTCATCATGCAGAAAAGGACCATGGCGTAAAACGAAAAGCCCAGGTAGTGGCAGGCGAAGGTGGCACGGTGGCGGCCGAGGAAGCGAAAGCCATCGCTCAGCGCGACCTTCTTGGCCCGCCCCTGCGCATCGACCTGCAGGCCTTTACGCGCCGGATTGCGTACGGTGAGCCAGATCAACAGGCCAACCAGGATGCCGGGCAGGCCGACAATGAAGAACGCCAGCTGCCAGGCCTTCATTGCGCCGAGAAAGGCGACCTCGATGGTGTTCATGTCCTTGAGCATCGCGATCACATAGCCACCGACCAGAAAGGCCAGACCGCCACCGACGAACGAGCCGATCGAGTAGATACCCACTGCGCGGCCGAGCTTCTCCTTGGGGAACATATCGCTGAACATCGAGTAGGCCGACGGCGACAGGGCCGCTTCGCCGACGCCGACACCGATGCGGGCGAGGAACATTTGCAGGAAGTTCTTGCTCAGGCCACAGGCGGCAGTCGCCAGGCTCCAGAACACCACACCGACGGCGATGATCTTCGGACGGGAGAAGCGGTCGGCCAGATAGGCGATGGGCATGCCCATGAACGCGTAGAACAACGAAAAGGCCAGCCCGTGCAACAAGCTGAACTGGGTATCACTGATCTGCAAGTCGGCTTTGATCGGCTCGATCATCAGCGCCAGGATCTGCCGATCCACAAATGAAAATATGTAGGCAAGCATGCACAGAGCCACCACATACCACTCGTAAATGTACGTTTTCTTCTTCTGCAGTACCGCATCATCGACTTGGATATTCACTAATGTTTGCTCCTCTTGGAATCCGCTCAAGCGCGCAGCGCGCCGGGTGACGGTGCGCAGGACACCGACTGGGTATTTGCGGGGCAGATGCCTGCCACCGGCAGGCGGATTGCCTGGGAGATGTAAAAAACGATGGGTTCGAACATGGTCAGGCCTCTTATTGTTATGGGGTAAAACACCCGCCTGGCTCCGTGGCGCCGGGAGGGTAATCGGCTCAGCGCGTTTTAGGCAAGGCGCAGTCGCGCCCTGCAACAGCGCTTACCAGAACTTCCAGGTGTAAGTCGTGGCGAAACGGAACTCGTTGTAGTCGTAGCCGTACTTCTGTTTTACGTCGATGTTGCGCAGGTCCAGCCCCAGGCCTTGCAGCGCCCCGCTTTGCACCACGTAGTTGAGCCCCAGATAGCGTTCGCTTTCCTGGTTGTCGCTCAGGTTGCCGCCGCGGTCCCAGTTGGTTCCCTTGTAGTAACGGGTGAAGAACTTCAGCCCCGGCATGCCCATCCCGGCAAAGTCATAGCTATAGCGCGCGCCCCAGGACTTTTCATCGGGACGGATAAATCCCACCGACCCCCAATGCACCAGGTAGGGTTGTGGGATAAAACCATTCATAGTTGGGAACACGCTGTCACCGAGCATGCGCTGGTAACTGAGGCCAAACATGTGTGCACCCTTGAGCAAGCTGAACAATGCGCCGTAGGCACGGTTGTCAATCTCACCGTCCAAAGCACTGCCAGCTTCATTGTTATTGAAGTAGCGCAAGTCGGTTTTAAGTTTGTAGCCATTGCCCAGATCAGCCATATGCATCAGGCCAAAATAGTGCTGCTGATAAATATCCTGCAAGACGCCATAGAAGTAACTGACTTGTAGGTTCTTGGTAATGTCGTAAGTTGCCCCGCCAAAGTCCAGGCCGTCACTGTCGAGATTGGCGGGGGTGCCAAATTTGTACAGTTTTGCGTGGTCAGAAGATTCCCGTGTAACGGCAGACCAGAAACGGCCGCCGGTCAACGTCAACCCATCGACTTCCTTGGACTCGACCACGGCCCCCTGGTAAATGGTGTCCAACTGCCGACTGGTGTCATCGAACGCCACCGGTAATTGCGGGCGAAGATCACCGACCTTCAACTCGGTCTTGCTGTAGCGCGTCTTGAAGGTCGCACCGGCGCGACTGTATTCAGGGGCCGTCTGCTGTTCGCTTACGCTGAACGGCAGCGAACCGTCGTTACCCGAGGAATCCAGGCGCACGGCGTATTGCGCATCCACATCCAGGCCGATTGCCAGGGCCGTATCGGTGTAACCGGAGGTGAACTGCGCATCGAAACCCTGAGACCAACTATGCACTTCAGACACAGGCGCATTGGTATTGGTGTAATTGCGGTGCAGGTAGAAGTTACGTGTATCCACTTTGAAGTGACTGTCATCAACAACACCGGCATAGGCTGTCAAAGGCGAACAAATCATCCCCACCACGCTGGCAATACCAAGCCCACGGCGAGATTGCTTTACCTCATACATCTAACATCTCCACATCTGTATGTGCTTGAGCACTGTATTTATAGGAGCAGAATCAAACCAAGAACTAAAACGGCGGCAGCCGAACACCGAGCCTTATTAAATCCGCCAGGGTGCTCATCAGAGCAAACGTTCACGCGCGCAGTGCGTCGCTCGAGGGTGCACAGGTTGGCGACTGGGAAGTTGCGTGGCAGATACCAGCCACACTCAGGCGAATTGCATGGGAGATGTATTGGACGTTGGGTTTGAACATTGTCAGGCCTCTTATTGTTATGGGGCAAAACGCCAGGCGAGCTCAATGGAACAGGCCGCTACGACGACACGCCTCTTGGCTAAGCAAGGTAAGTGAGTAGACGCCGCGTCGGTATTGAGATGAACAGCATCCGCAGGGGGGAAATCTTCAACCCGGCTAAAGTTTTCCCTTAGTCGACTCAGAAGCGGAACGGGGTGTGCATCGAGAGGAAGTCCTTCGTAACACGCAGCAATCGGCCATACGCTGGCACTGACCAGCGTCGCTCTCACCCCAAAACAGCTAACTGGTTTCTATAGACGCCCCTGACATCACCCTTCGCAGGGGGATTGTCCCCAGAGTTGGTTCTATTTCCCCAGGAATGCGTTTTCTTTCGCGCTGACGAATGCCTGGAAACCACCATTTGTTCCGTCTCAGGCACTAAACAGAACGATTACTGCCTGCCTTACCCTACGTTATGTACGTCTGAGGTTTTTGGCACAGAGAATGCTGGGTATTCATCCAGAACTCATTGAGTTGTTCAAGCTGCTACAACCGGACGTGCAGCATGAATAAGGACACTCCCCATGCAGCCAAATTCAGCTTTTTTCAGACGCCTTGATCGGGGAGCGGCCGACTCAATTTCGCCGACAAAACCACCCAACCTCCTGCGATGGTTTTCGATCATCAGCTTCATCCTGATCAGCGCGATAGCCATCGGGCTGGGGTCAGTGTCGACCCGTTTCCTGGTCATCGAAAGCCTGGAGCGCGACGCACTGTTGTCAGCGCAATTTATCCAGACCATCGCTCAGGGTGAGATACGTCACCACGAGTTGGCCGGGATGCGGATGGGCGACGTTTTGGCGGCCACCCAAAATGGGGTGCTGTCGGAAGAAATGTCGCTGAACAGGCACCGTGCCCGCTCCGAGTTCCTCGACCACCTTTCGTACCTCCCGGACTCACTCCTGATTAGCATCTACTCCCCTCTTCGGACAGTGATGTGGTCGACCAATCCGCAGCTTATCGGACAAACAATTCTGAACGACGAACCACTTGAAGCGGCATTCAACTCGAAAGGCCGAATTTCCACCAAATACAGCAACGCTGATGAACGCCGTCCCGAACAACAATTTTTGCTCGCTCCCAAAATGTTCTTCATCGAGAGCTACATCCCCTTGGTAGATGATCTGGGGAATACTCTGGCAGTGGTGGAAATTTACAAGGAACCGGTCGATCTAATCGAACGGCTCAATCGTGGCCACTGGATAATCTGGCTGTCTACGGCGGCCGGCGGTCTGCTCCTTTACGTCGGGCTGTATTGGATTGTTCGACGGGCCTCGATTCAGCTGGCGTCACAGGAAGCCCAACTCGTCGCCAACAAGACCTACGTGGGCTTGGTCGAAATGTCCACGGCGGTCGCTCATAGTCTGCGCAATCCACTTGCCTGCATCCGCTCCAGCGCAGAGTTGGCGAGTGAAATGGACGGCCAACCCTCCAAGAAGAATATCGACGATATAGTCAACCAAGTGGATCGGATGTCGCAGTGGGTGCACGAATTGCTGCTGTGCTTGCGACCGATCCGTGGAGAGGCAGAACTGGTGGAACCGATGATTGTGGTACACGCCACTCTGGCCGGCTTCAGCGCGCAATTGGCTCAGTCAAGAATCCAGGTCGAGTTCAAGAATGAGCCCGCCCTCCGGATCATCAGTAATCCACTTTTGCTTTCTCAAATTCTCAATAGCGTCATTGCCAATGCAATAGAGGCAATGCAGGGCGGGGGAAAATTATCCATCCAGGCTTATGTGGATGAAACCCATCAATGGCTGCATCTCATCATTGGTGACACCGGGAATGGAACGTCACGGCAACAAGAAATGATGGCGTTCAAAACCTTCTACACCACTAAGCAAGGCAGGCTAGGCATAGGGCTGATTATGGTGAAGCAGATCATGGAAAGTTTTGGTGGAGAAGCCCGTCTGACCCACCATGAACAACAGGGAACATCCGTACGCTTGAGTTTCAGGATTGTAGAAAGAAGAGCCAGCGCGTTGCGCTAACCCTCGTCTTCGCGCAGCCGTTCTCGCCGATCCGTGGAGAGAGACGTAAGGTAAAAAAGAAAAAAAGTGGACGGATTTATTTTCCAAAAGCTGACGGAAAAATAAATTCGTCCCCTTTCTTTCCCAATAACTCTTCGATTTCCTGTGCGACCAGGCTTTGTATGCGCCACATATTACGGTCACGAATGCCATGCTCTTTCAGCATTGTCACGGTCCGGAATAGATATTGGGCTGCCGAGCCCCAGTGCCCGGCTGCGCGAGCCAACACATGTGCAACCTTTTCCATTGGCAACTTGCCTGCATAGGCCATTCCGTCGCGAGCTGCGACAAAGGCTAATGCACGCAATATCCCAGTCTCGGTTTTAACCGAAATCCAGCGCGGAACATTGGTTGGTGGGTTTGCGTCAATTTCCCGGAACATTAACAGTCCCAGTTGTTTGAAGTGATCTTGCGCTGGAAGCCGGTATGCCAACCCGTTGCAGCTTCCGCCGCGGTCGAGGGCCAACATTAGGGCTGGCAACTCGCGGGTGCCGCGCCAGCGAGTAAGTTTCAGGCAGAACGACCGATGCCACCCATAGGCGGTGGCGCCGCGGCTCTCCAAAAATTCAAACTCCGGATTCCATATCAGTGAGCCATAAGCAAAGACCCAAAGATCTTCCGGTTTGTATTCACGTAAAAGCGCCTCCACCATCGCGTCAAACTCTGCTTTGGTGTGTTCGGTCGTGCCCGGTTCGGGTCCAGGATCGGGCTCAAACCGCTCAACACAAGCGACGAGTTCCGCTGTCAGGTTTTGCCCTTTGAATCGCGTCGTTTTTTTCATCGTTCATACCGGGCTCTCACGGCTGATCAACCGGAAAGTCTAGCACCAAGTGCTGAATCCACAGTCGAATGCTGTCCTTCGTAACAGGCAGCATCGGCCAAACCTGGCGCATCGCCACAGGAGCCACCTATGCTCTGGGTAAGGACACCGACATCAACGTCAGTTGGGCTATGGTTTGGCTCGGCGACATGCCGGTGGAGCAGACCAAGCCCACAACGGGCAATCAACTCTGCAGTCAGTTCGACAACGCCTGGATTCAAGCCGTGACTGGAAACATGACTTGGCGTTTCTGATTTTCTGTTGACGGAACCCGACTTAATCGTGGAGTGAAGCCACTATGACCTTGGCCCATAAGTTGTTTGTCGGCGTCGCACTGGCCAGCCTGGTACTCGGCGGTTGCACCTCCCAAGTCACTGAGCGCGAGCAGTACTCCGGTTTCTTGTCCAACTACAACAATCTGGAAGAAGTGACCACCGCCACGGGTGAGAAGGCAATGCGCTGGGTGAGCCCGTCGTGGAACCCGAATGCTTATGACACCATCGCGTTCAGAACGCTGGAGTTTTACCCCGCGCCGAAACCCAATGAGCAGGTCAATCAGCAGACTCTGGCCGACTTGCAGTACTACATGTCCAGGAAGGCCAAAAGCGTGCTGGGCCAAAAATACCGGAGGGCGTCTAGCGCGGCCGCTGCACCGGCCGGGTCACACACTCTGATCCTGCGTGCGGCAATCACTGGCGTCAGCGCTTCGAACGAAGGCATGAAGTGGTATGAAATTATGCCGATCGCGGCCGTTGTCGGAGCGACACAGGCAGCCACCGGTCACCGGGATCAAGACACTAATCTGTTCATCGAAGCCGAGTTCATTGACGCTAGAACCAATCAGACCGTAGTCAAAGTGGTGCGCAAGATATTTGGCACCCAGCTAGAGAACGACAAGCAGTCAATCACCACCAAGGACTTTAAAGCCGCTATCGACAAACTGAATACCGATCTCTGGACGTTCATCCACAGTTGACCGTTACAGAACTTTCCGTTTTTCACCCTCCTCTGGGAATATGGGAAAAAAGGGGATCTATTTTTCCGTCACCTTTTTTACAGTCAGTCACTCCCGCACCACCCGTCTGACCTCAGCCTGTATGGCATAAGCCGGCGCCTCCACAGCATTGAAATCTTGTGTATAGCGCCGGGCAAATCCTTCTACCCCCCATTCCTGATACTGCTGCACATGCTTTAATTCGTGAGCCCAGAGCATGACGTTCTCTTCTGCGGATTGAGCATCCCGGAAGAGGATGATGTCGATCAGCGTCACGGCGCCGATATCGGGGTTTTGCAGCATGGCAGTGGCGGCGCTGAATTGGCCGTTGTCGCTGACTTTGTAGCGCGCGGTATCGAGGACGCTGGGGTCGTACCAGCGCAGCAGTTGCTCCCGGATGTGCGGTGGAATGGGTTGGATGCCGGCGTTGGCTGCTTCAGCGCGGGCTTGGGTCAACCACAGCGCCAGGGCAGGTGCCGCGAGCTGGTAGACACCCTCAAGCTGTCCCCCGGCTGGGAGGCAGATGCAGCTGTCCAGGCATACTCGTGTCTCGCCAGCTGGGCAGGCGTCGGTCTGGGCTGGCACTTCAAAGGTCAGGCAAAGAACAAACAGCGCCACCAGGCGCGTGGTGATGGGCGGCATTGGGCGCTCCAAGGACGGACACAGCGCGGACAGTGGGTCACCATTGATCGACGACCCGCATGGCTTTAGCGTAGTCCCGAACCAAGCGCCCCGAGATAATCGCAGGAAGCGACAGACCACCTTCCCACTCAATCCCCATTTTAGGCGCTCAACTTGCAGCCCTGCCTATACTGTTCAACATGACCAGTGCAACCTTTCGCTTCTACGAGGAGCTCAACGATTTCCTGCCGGCCGAACGGCGGCGGCAGTCCTTCACCTGCAAGTGCGCGCAAGGGGCGACGGTCAAGCACATGATCGAAGCGCTCGGGATACCGCACACCGAGGTCGAACTGGTGCTGCTCAACGGCGAGTCGGTGGGCTTCGAGCGGGTGATCTTCGACAGTGACCGGCTGGCGGTGTATCCCAAGTTCGAAGCGCTGGACATCAGCCCGCTGCTGAAGGTTCGTATGCAACCTTTGCGGGTGCTGCGCTTCGTCGCGGATGCGCACCTTGGCGGGCTGGCCAGCCTGCTGCGCATGAGCGGCTTCGATACCCTCTACGACAATGGCTTCGAGGATAGCGAGATCGCCGAGATCGCTGCGCAGCAAGGACGCATCGTGCTAACCCGTGACCGCGAACTGCTCAAGCGGCGGATCATCAGCCACGGCTGTTACGTGCATGCCCTGAAACCGTCGCTGCAGCTGCGCGAATTGTATGAGCGCCTCGACCTGGCGCGCAGCGCGCGGCCATTCAGCCTGTGCCTTCATTGCAACCTGCCGCTGCACGAGATCAGCCCGGAACTGGCTCGGCCCCAGGTGCCGCCACGCATTGGCGCCCTCTATTCGCGCTTTCTGCGCTGCGACGCCTGCCAACGGATTTACTGGGAGGGTTCGCACTGGCGCGGCATGTGTGCATTGCTGGCACCTCTCCTGAACCGATAGCCAAGCGCATCGGGCCGGTTGAATCCACAGCCAAGAGCAGTCAGTCAGATGTGTCTAAGAAATCTGGGGCTACTCACACCACAGCAGTTAGCCATGAACACTCAACAGTCATGGTTTTACTGCGTGACTATCGTCAATGTGGGGGGCGTCCGTTGGTTTCTTCTCCGGAACGATAAAATTCACTATCGTACTGGTGAGAATTTTGTGAGTCGGGTCGGCCACTTCAAGAAGAACCTTATGCGTGCCGGGTTTGAGTCCAACCAAGATAATCGGGTCTTCACTGGTGTGCGCCCATGTCCCTTCCCTGTTGTCGACGGTCACGTGAAGGTGACCGAGGCGTGGTGATACATCAGCAGCCGTCTTGCCAAATACCGGCATGATCCTGGCGTGCTCTGTTCGATACTGGATAATGACAACACCACGGGCGAGCGGCTCGGCCAGCGGTGGATAGGCGATGAGCTTTGGCACCGCCTCAGATTCCAACGGGAGTATTGCCGGTGGGTGATTGATGTCTGCTTCCCCTTGACCGCACGCTGCCATGCAAAAAAAGACACTCAAAGTAAGGGCCGACAGATTTCTGAGAGCGAGGGGCATGGTGTTTTTCTCCCGCGTGACTTAACTCAAGGCTAGATCAAACCGAGCCGCACCAGGAGAAACGCAGATGTCCGGACATCGAATCTTCTCGACACCCTTTGCGGCGGTTTATCCAATGTACGTAGCGAAAGCCAAGCGCAAGGGGCGTACACAAGAGGAAGTAGACCGCGTCATTTGCTGGCTCACGGGCTACGACCAGGCGGGGCTATTGCATCAGCTCACGCTGAAGGTCGACTTCGAAGCCTTCTTTGCTCAGGCGCCAGAGATGCATCCAAACAGCAACCTCATCAAAGGTGTGGTCTGCGGTATCCGTGTGGAGGATGTTGAAGATCCGCTGATGAAACGAATCCGCCAGTTGGACAAACTTGTGGATGAACTCGCCAAAGGCAAATCCATGGAAAAGGTGCTTCGGCAATGAAACTCGCGGTCAAGTTAGTGCGAGCCACCGCATCAGATGTTTTGTATTTCAAAGACCGGTGCCACCCTCGCGCTCCGAGCACAATCCGTAGCAGCTGGCGAAGCCTGCGTCCGGCTGCGTAGCAGTCGTGTCATCAGACGATGCGGTGCGTCAGGAAGACCGCAAACTCAGGCTTTACGACTGCTACGCAGCCGGACGCAGGCTCCGCCAGCTGCTACAGAAATTGCGTTAACGCAGAAATGGCTCAACTGATGAGGGAGCTTGCTCCCCCACCACAGAACAGCGGCTACACGGACGGCTCAACTTTATCCAGCACCCGGTTCGCCGTGATCTCCGCCACCATGATGCTGTTGGAAATGCCCAGCAAGGCATAGCGTGACTCACCTTCCAAATGATCCACCAACTGATGAACCATCACATCGACCGACGCCAGCGTCTCGACCAAAAAAACCGCCAGGGTTTCGGCAGTGGCCTCTGGGTCCACGGAAAACAGAGTACTGCGCGTTCGCTTGGTGGCTTTAATGTCGGCATTCGAGGGGAAGTGGAAGTTGAGGGCCCGTTCGGCGGCCTCGTTGAGCTTTTTTGAATCGGGTTCGTACGGGGACACTGGATCGGTGTCTGGTGGATTGGGTGTGACCTTGAACATATTAAAGTCTCCAACAATATGGAGCCGTCACCGAATCGCTGCTAAACGGAGGGTGGCAGCTGTGTGCAGGTTAGCAGACCGGCGGAGACGAATCCGGCGCGCCCGAGGGCGCCCTGCGCACAGCTACCATGAAGTGCAGGCATGAAATGACCTGACTGTCTGGATGCAGATGCGCTTCGTCACGACGGGCTGCTAAACCCGATCACTGATGGGCAGTGACACGAATCAAGTTACCGAGTGGCCCAAAAGCGCACAAGCCGGCGGATTCTGGCGTAGCCGTAGGCAATGGCACAAGGTTTTGTAGCTTTCAGGACGTAACCTTGAGGGTGTTTAAACGCGCGCCTTCAAGATCTGTTGAATAGGCTGACACGTGCTTCCTACAGGTGGTGAAAGCTGGAAGCATCCAAGAAGCCTCTGTCGAATTTATAGGGGTGACCGTCGCAATTGTGGTGGCAACGTGGTCTCTTGAATCAGTCGGCTATCGGCCGATTCTGTTGAAAAAGTCGGTCTGCCCAAACTGCCTGATCATTGACTGGTGAAAACGCCTTTTCTGCACGCTGCAACGTGAAATCCAAGTCCGGAAGCCTCTGCCAAAAGTAAAGATTTCAATCTCGGACGCGTACTTTTCTGATGCGTAAACCATGGCCGACTTTTTCAACAGAATCGGTCAGAAGGAGACATTCGTTTGCGTCGGGATGCCCCCTATCCAGCCGTCAGGCATTAAGCACTGTTGAGATGGTCGCGTATGAACTCGATGAACCGCTGGGTCTTCGCAGGAAGCAGCCGTGTTTCGGTCAGTGCGTAGCCCGTACGTCAACGCAAATTCCAAGGCCGGTTACAAGGGGTATAACTATCAGAACAAAAGGCGGGTCACCCAGAATAGGCCCTCCAAAGGCGGCGCCCGGGCCAGGCACCCCAGGCCTGATCGGCGCCTGCGACGCGGAGCGATGTGATGAGTTCCAGAGCATGGCGATGGGCTCGAAAGAGCCTTCTTGGCTGCATCGAGCTGGCCTTGCTGGTCGCGCCACTGTGCGCCAGCGCCATGTTCAAGTGCCAAGCCAGGGACGGAGCCATCAGCTACACCAGCCAAGCCATCGCCAGCGCCCGCTGCACTCGCCTGAATGGCATGGCGGGCGCCGGTGTCGGCGCCAAGGCAATGGCCCTGCCACGGGTTGTGCGGGACGACGACTCAGGCGCGGTGCGGATTCGGGTGTTCACCTTCATCCACAAGGGTATTCGTCAATATGTGAGCCGGCGCCCCGTCGGGATCTCCGCACGGGTCGATGTCCTTGAGCTCTATTACATCAAGGGCTGCTATCTGTGCATGGCGCCGAAGGATTTCAAGGTCGCCTCACTGAGCCTGGACACCCATTCCTATCGGCGGGAGATCGAAGCCGCTTCGGGTCATTATGGTGTCGACAGGGCGCTGGTCCGCGCAGTGATACATGCCGAATCGGCGTTTCGCCCCAACGCCATTTCCGAAGCCGGCGCCCAGGGGCTGATGCAGTTGATGCCCGCCACCGCCGAGCGCTTCGCCGTGGACGATCCGTTCGACGCACGACAGAACATTCGTGGCGGCGTGCGCTACCTGGCCTGGCTGCTCAAGCGCTTCAACGGCAACCAGGTGCTGGCGTTGGCAGGTTACAACGCCGGCGAAGCGTCCGTGGTCGAGTACAACGGGGTGCCTCCCTATGCCGAGACGCAATCCTACGTCACCCTCGTGCAGTCCTTGACCGAACGCTATCGCAACCATCGCTAGTACCGTAGGGCGCATAACCCGGAATAGGTAATACGCCGGCCCCTCCACGGCGGATAACGCTGGCGCGTTATCCGTCCTACGAAAGCAATCAGGTTCCGCGCTCGATCAATACGCTGGGCGGAGAATGGCTCAACCGAACTTCCACGCTCACCGGTAGCTATCGACCGATTCTGTTGAAAAAGTCGGTCTGCCCAAACTGCCTGATCATTGACTGGTGAAAACGCCTTTTCTGCACGCTGCTACGTGAAATCCGACTCCGGAAGCCTCTGCCAAAATT
Organism: Pseudomonas sp. GL-B-19; assembly: GCF_019956415.1. GTDB lineage: Bacteria > Pseudomonadota > Gammaproteobacteria > Pseudomonadales > Pseudomonadaceae > Aquipseudomonas. The sequence continues at coordinate 5,511 of NZ_JAHBDK010000058.1, read as the reverse complement.
AAAGATTTCAATCTCGGACGCGTACTTTTCTGATGCGCAAACCATGGCCGACTTTTTCAACAGAATCGGCCGATTGCAGCCTGTCGCGACCGGCTGAAAACGACCCAATATAGATAGTCCATCCTGTGTAGATGACGGCTGATCAGCCGTTCGTTTGTAGTCATCATCACGTCACAACGCTAACACCCGCAAAAACTGTGGTGTTTCTGACAAACATCAATGATCACGACTGGCCAGCCGTGCAACCCATGGATTGGCACTCAGACCATGTAATAGCACGCTGAGTAAAACGGTACAGACAGCAGTAGCCACCAAGGTACGACTTGCTTGTAGAGGGTAGGGCAATATCATGACGGCGAAGACAATGCTGGCCAGACCTCGCGGGCCGAACCAACCGATGAAGAGGCGGGTTTCGAAATCGAAACGGGTTCCCACCAGACTGATCAGCACGGGCAGTATGCGAATCACGGTCAGGCTGAGCACCGAGTAAAGCCAGATGTTCAGGGTGAGACTGCTCCAGGCCCAAGGGATCACCAGTGCGCCAAATACGCCCCAGGTAATGACCGATAACAGGCTGGCGAACTCTTCGCTGGCCTTGAGCATCTGGTGCTTTTGCTCGGTAAATAGAAAACTAGCGAGCAACCCACCGACGAACGCGGCGATAAACCCGCTACCACCTAGTGTTTGCGCTGTGGCAAAGCACAGAGTGGCGAGCCCGGGCAGGGTCAACTGTGACCACATGGGCGTTTGCCAATGGTGATTTCCAGAGTAGCGCTGCAACCACCAGGCGATGAGAGTAAGGGTAATACCGATGAGTGCACCGATGCCCAGTTCCTCGATAACCAACTCTATTGCCAGTGAGATAGGGGACTGTGTCTGCTGTTCGACCAGCAATGCCAAAAACATAAGCAACACTGGAACGCAGATTCCATCATTCAACCCGCTCTCTACGTTTAACCCTTCACGTACGGACGCGGGAACCTTGGGATTGCTCACAACAGCTTTACCGAGCGCAGCATCAGTGGGAGCCAGAAGGGTTGCCAGTATTGCCAATTCCAACGGTGGGACCTGTGGGAACAGCCAGACGCCGACTAGCCAACCACCCGCTATGGTCAGTGGTAGCCCTATCATCAGCAAGCGCAGCGGAAGTCCTTCATTGGCCCGCAGGACCTTCAGGTTGGCGTTGGCCGCATCGCTGAACAGAACAATCGCCAGCGTCAGCTCAGCCAAGAACCTGAGGCCATCCCTGTCAATCCGGGGTTGCAGAATGCCCAGAAATGCCGGGCCGAGAATCAGACCGGCAAGCATGAACATAAGCGGGCCATTGAGCAGGCGTGACTCGAAGCGCCCCGCAAATATGCTGTAGATAAGGAGGAAGGCGGCAAGCAGCGCTAAGTTCTGATACATCGATGACCTGCCTGTTCAGGGTGAGCAAAAAAGAGCAAAAAAGGGGACAGATTTATTTTTCTGGAAAATAAATCCGTCCCCTTTCCTTTCAACTTTTTCAACAGAATCGGCCAATAGCAGCCCTTCATGATCGGCAGCTATTGGCAAAAAGGCAGCACAGGCCGACACCGACCTACGGCGAGTGTCGGCAATGGCTCACAAGAGTCGCACTACTTCGAGACCACCAGCGCCGGTGGCTGCCAGCTGCCGTCGCCAGCGGGAAGAATCGAAGGCGGTGCGGTCTTCGGCCAGTAGAGGCGCATTACCAGAAAGACCGTGTCGTCAGGCGCGGGCAACCAGTTTGCCTCCTTAGCCTTGCCGGGGGAGTCTTTCTGGATGTACAGCGTCAGTGAACCATCCGTGTTTTTCTTCATCGCCGACAGCATCGGCGAATTGATCAGGTAACGGTTGAGCGGATTCTTGATCAGCAGCTGGCTCTTGCCGTCGTACATGGTCACCGACCAGAAGGCATTGACTGGCGGCAGTTTGCCGGCCGGGAAAGTCAGCGTGTACTTGCGCTTGCTGGTATCCAGCGTCTGGCCGGTGCCGTCGGTGCGCGTGTTGGGATACATCGCCTCGACGGCGTCGTTGCCGTAGAGGCCGCCTTTCGCGGCACCAGCACGTTTCAGCCAGTCGGCCTTGTAGAACGTTTGGTCGCCGAAGTACGCGCCTACGCTCCAGCCGTTGATTATCTTCGTCCCGCTCGCGAGGAACTTGTCGACCTTCTCGTCACCGGCCTTCATCCCGAGCAGGACCACGGCCTTGTGCTCGAGCGAGAGGTCCTTAAATTCGAAGGTGCGACCGGGTCCCACCCCAATGCTCGCCAGCTTGGCCCGGATCTCCTGGTCGTCAGCCGATGGCGGCACATACTCCATCGCGGCCGACAGGTACTCGAAGAAGTTGGCCTTGATGCCTTCCGTCGTAGCCGGCACGAAATCAATCTTCGGCGCAGTGGGCGGCGCGGGTTGATGGAGGAAGGTGGACAGCGGCTGGACCTTGTAGCCCGCTTGCACCTTCTCGACATTCGGCATGTCCTTGGCATTGTAGAGCTGAGTCCGAATGGCGCTCACGGCGAAGGGAGTGGTCGAGGTGAAGACTTTTTTGATACCGGGAGGGGGCGCGCCTTTCCAATCGGGACCGACCACCATGTAGTCGCCCGCTTCGTTGCCGGTGGCACGGCTGCCGATGTAACCGTAGTTGTAAGTGTTGCCGTCGATCATCTGCACCGAGTAGTAACGCCGCTTGTCCACTGCCGGCACCGAGATCACCATCGGCTCCGCGCGCAGGTCCAGCCAGACAAACGAGTACGGGGTGTCGCTGTTCGGAGTGATGATGGCCGTGTCTTGGTAGGTGAAGACGCGAGGCTCGTTCTTGATCTGGTTGAACGGCGCCTTGTATTGCGGGCCGCCCTTGTCCACAGCATATTCGTTCATCACGGCGTAGTTCATGACCAGCGGTAAGCCGTAAATAAAGCCTTCCTCGGCGATTGCCTTAGTCTGCTCGAGACTCGGCGCGGGTACGCCCTTGGTCACATCCGTCTTGTCTGCCTGCGTGATCGGATCGTTCTTGCTCGCACACCCCGCAAAAAGCGTTGAACCCACTACGACGAGTGCCGCAGCCATTGTCCAGCACGGGTTAGACTTCCTGTTCATTTCCACCTCGTTAGTTTTGAGCAAGCTGGCACCGTGAGCGTTCATGGCCACGGTGAAATAATTTGAATGCCTGAAACCCTCCCGACTTTTTTCAGTAGTGCCAAGTCATGTTGGGGATCAGGGCTTCAATCCAGGCGTTGTCGAACTCGCCTGATACACGATTGCCAAACAAGGGTTTTTGCTGATCGACTGGCATGCCCCCACCCAGACTGCGACCCAACTGAAATTCAGGTCGGTCTCTTCACTTAGCGACTAAGTAAATCCTATAGCGAGGCGCCAACTCAAGCGCCCAAGGAGTGTAGATCACAATAAGCCAACATCCCGTGCGCAGTTAAAATCGTGCCCGTTATTTGTACGTCTTATCGCCACGATGAATACGAGATACAGATCAGATTCAGTTCCGTAACATTCACTCGCCGCCGTTACAGACCATTTGGCTTCGAGAACAAGGGTGGATCAGTCACAATGGCTGATGGTCGCTATCCGACCCATTGCGGACGCTCAGGCAATAGTAGACTGACTTATTTTTTCATTTTCAAGCGCCTTTCACTCATCAGGGCGGCAATAAGCTAGTACGGGGCACGCTCACAGCCACTCTTCATGCTGATGTAGGAATGCGTCACATTGTGGGAACCGTTCCACCATCAATCACATATTCAGTGCCAGTGATGACGCTCGCAAGCGGCGAGACGAGGAATGCGATGAGATCGGCGACTTCGCTTGGTCTAGCGGGGCGTCCGATCGGGATGCCTCCCAGTGAGCCCATCACTATTTGGCGGCCACCCTCATAATCTGTGTCGTTCTGCCTCGCGATTTCCTCCACAAAGGCGACTGAGGCCTTGGTCTCCACCCATCCCGGTGAAACCCTGACTACGCGAACACCCTTGGGACTGACCTCTTTGGAAAGACCCTTGCTGTAGTTCGAAAGCGCGGCCTTGGCGGCAGCGTATGCAAGTGTAGATTCAGGTAGCGGCAGCTGGCTCTGGATAGAAGTGACATGGATGATGACACCCGAACCCTGCTTGAGCAGCATGGGCAGTAGTGCTCGGTCGAGGCGAACTGCCGGGAGCAGGTTCAGTTCCAGAGCCCGTTGCCATTCCTGATCGTCGAGCATCGCATAGCCACCGGCGGGAGCCGATGATCCGCCAGCGACATGAACGATGATATCGAGCCCGCCGAGACGATCATGGACGGCATCAACGACGCTGGCACAACCCTCGGTGGTGCTGATGTCCGCCGCGACGAAGATGTCCTCGGGAATGTGCTCGGGACGTGAACGCGCAGCAGTCAGGACTTTTACACCAGCCTCGCGCAAGCGAAAGACAACGGCTTCACCAATACCCTTGGTCCCGCCGGTGACCAACGCCCGGTGGCCTTCAAGTCCCAGTGCCATGCTCGTCAGCGAATCTCCAGGGATACGATCTTGTCGTCGGCAAGTTCAACAGTGTAGGTGAGCTCGATCGGGCTACCAGGGAAGTTCCCGGTAAGCCGGGCAAGCAGGGTCACGATCTGTCCTTTCTGCGAGCTACTCAATGGCTCGATGCTGTATTGATACTTGGCCTGCGAAGCTTGCTTCCAGGCTTTGATGGCCTCCAGCCCATTGTACGTCTGGCCTTCGTCGCGCACGGTGGCGTCCTTGCTAAAGCAGCGCTCTAATATCTCGATGTCGGTATTTTTTTCGGCGGCAAGGTAGCTGGCGAGCGGTTCAGGCAATTCGATTTTCATGGCGCATTACCTCGCTGATGTGAGGATTGCTTCACCCACATACTCGCTATAGGGTTACCAAATGGCAAGAACGCACGAAAAAGTAAGTTAGGTAAATATGAGAGAGATTTATACACCGTCGACCGCGGCCTGCAGCGTAGAAGCAGTGCTCAGGCAACTCGAAGGACGCTGGAAGTTGGTGATCCTGTTCCACCTCTTCGGAGGCCAGGTGCAACGTTTTTCCGAGCTCGAAAAGCTGATCCCCGAGATATCCCAGAAGATGCTCGCCCAGCAGTTACGCCAGTTGGAAGCGGATGGCATCGTGCATCGCACCGCCTATCCGCAAGTACCACCTAAAGTGGAATATCGCATGACAGAGTGGGGCCAGGCGCTGTGTCCGGCACTAGATGCACTGTTGAGATGGGCGGAACTACGCGAGACGCTCAAACCAGAAGGTTGCTCCACACAGGATTCACAGCCCAGCTGAGAGGCAACTTTTGGCCGATTTCTGTCCTTCATATCAGGAAGCAATCGACCAGAAGCGCTCTGTTCGGGTTAGGCAGCTCCCGCCCTGAGCTGTCACTTGATTTGTCTACAAAACCTCATATGCGGTTTGCACAAAAAAGTAAAACCCGCCCTTCCCCACCACGGCATCTGGTCACCAAAAACAGGAACGGCCTATCGCTTTACTCCCCGCCCCATCCATACA
>NZ_JAHBDK010000057.1 GCF_019956415.1 Pseudomonas sp. GL-B-19 | reverse complement strand
CCCCCACCCCCGCGTAGTATCAAAACCGATCCCCTTTTCTACCCCCCAAAAACAATAAATCGACCTTAGGGTCGCAGGAGACTTCTGTGCTCAAGAAAAGTGCGTTGGGCTGGCCAAAGATTGCCGGCCTCGGAATTGCGTTGGTGGTGGCCGGGCAGTTCTCCGGCTGGAATTTCGGGCTGATGGCCGGCGGTTGGATGAACATGCTGATCGCCACGGTGTTGATGGCGTTGCTATGTGGCGGGCTGGCGTTGTGTGTCGCCGAACTGTCGACGGCATTGCCGAGTGCTGGTGGCGTTTTCGTCTATGCACAAAGCGCGTTCGGGCCGTTTGTGGGTTACCTGGTCGGCGTCGCCTGTGCGTTGGCGCTGACCATCGGCACTGGCGCGGCGGCGACGTTTATTTGCGCCTACACCGAATCGATTTTCGGCCTCGGCGGTTGGCCGGTGAAAATCGCCTTGTTCGCGGTGATTATCGGCATCCACCTTCGTGGTGTCGGTGAGGCCATGGGCCTGACCATGATCGCGGGCGCCATCGCCGTCGTGGCGCTGCTGACCTTTGGCGTGGCCATGGCGCCGCATGTCGAACTGGCGAACCTGTTGAAGATGCCGGCGGCATATGCCGGGCCGGCGGTCAGTCTCGGCGGGATTTTTGCCTGTGTGCCCTTTGCCATTTGGCTGTTCATCACCGTGGAACAAACCGGTTCAGCAGCGGAAGAAGCAAATAACCCCGGCCGCACCATGCCACGGGGAATCCTCGCCGCCATCGGCACCTTGCTGGTGACGGCGCTGGTGGTGTTGGTCTGCGCACCGGGCGCGGGTGGTGTCGAGTTGGTCGGTTCGGCGGGGGATCCGCTGTACGCCGCGATGACCAGCACCAACGTCTACGGCGACGCTTCGTGGCTGGCCAAGGTGGTTGGCTGCGGCGCGGTGTTCGGGCTGATCGCCACCTTCTTCTCGCTGATTTACGCCGCTTCTCGCCAGTTGTTCGCCATGGCCCGCGACGGCTTGTTCCCGCAATGGTTGGGCAAGACCGGCAAGCGCGGCACGCCATTCCCGGCCCTGCTGCTGATCGGTGTGATCGGCCTGCCGATGTCCGCCGTCGATCCGGCCACGGTGATGCTCGCGGTCGTGCTGCTGCTCAACGTCTGCTACCTGTTCATTTTCGGCGCGTACCTGCGCATCAAACGCAGCCAGCCTGATCTGCCGCGCCCGTTCCGTCTGGCCGGCGGCACCGTGGTTGCCTGGCTGGGCCTGGCCTTGACGCTGGTGGTGATCGCCGCCTGTTTCCAACTCGACATGATGATGCTGATCGCCCTGGCGGTGACCTTAGTGCTGTGCATTTTCAACTTCCTGCTGCGTGCCCGCAGCGCCAACCTTGAGGTTCCAGACCATGCCTGAAGACACGCTCCTGCAACGCCGCCATCGCGTCCTCGGCAGCGCTTCACCGTTGTTCTACGACAAGCCGTTGCACCTGGTGCGCGGTGAAGGCGTCTGGCTGTACGACGTCGACGGCCAACGCTACCTCGACGTCTACAACAACGTGCCCTGCGTCGGCCATTGCAACCCGCATGTGGTGGAAGCGATGCACCGCCAGGCAATGACGCTGAACATCCACACCCGCTACCTCGATGAGCAAGTGGTGCGTTACGCCGAACGCCTGACCGCTACGTTTGCCAAGCCCCTCGACACCGCGATGTTCACCTGCACCGGCAGCGAAGCCAACGAACTGGCGCTGCGCCTGGCGCGGTTTGCCAGCGGCGGCACCGGCATCATCGTCAGCGATTACAACTACCACGGTAACTCGGCGTCGCTGGCCGAAGTCACCACCGCATTGCCGTCGCCGGAACCGTTCGCCGCGCACGCCCGTGCGGTGCCGATTCCTTGCCTGTATCACGCGCCCGCTGGCACCACTGAGGCGCAACTGGCGGAAGAATATGCCGCCAACATCAAAGCGGCCATCGCCTCGATGCAAGCTCAAGGCATACGCCCGGCAGCCTTGCTGATCGACACCTTGTTTGCCAACGAAGGCTTGCCACGGGTGCCGGCCAGTTTCGTCAACAAAGCGGCCGAACTGATTCGTGCTGCGGGCGGTTTGTTCATCGCAGACGAAGTGCAATCCGGATTCGGCCGTACCGGCGATCACCTGTGGGGCCATCAAGCCCACGCCGTGGTGCCAGACATCGTCACCCTCGGCAAACCGATGGGCAACGGCTATCCACTGGCCGGGCTGATCACCAGCAAAGTATTGGTCGAGGCCTTTGGGCGCAGCGCCATGTACTTCAACACCTTCGGCGGCTCGCCGGTGGCGGCAGCGGTCGGCATGGCGGTGCTGGATGTGATTGAAGAGCAACAGCTGTTGCACAACGCACAATCCGTCGGCGCGTATGTGCAGCAGCGTTTGCAAATACTCGCCGGCAAACACTCGATCATTGGCGATGTGCGCGGTAAAGGGCTGTTCTTCGCCATGGAATTGGTGCGCGATCACGCGAGCAAGGAACCTGCCGGGGCCGAAGCACGCAAGGTGGTGAACGATATGCGCGACAACGGCGTGCTGATCAGCAAGATCGGCGCGGGCGACAACATTCTCAAACTGCGGCCGCCGCTGGTGTTCAACCGCGACCACGCCGACCTCTTCGTTGACACGCTGGACCGCGCCCTGAGCGCCCTATGAGGCTTAGTCATGACTGAATTCCATACCCTGAGTCACGACCAGCAAGTCGCCAAACTGCACGACCTCGCCCGCCATGCCCTGCAACACTGGGACGGCGAGTTTGGCGAGATCGAACTGGTGAAATTCCGCGAGAACGCAGTGTTCTCCGCCCGGCGCGAGGACGGCCAGCGCGTCGCCCTGCGCATCCACCGCAACGGCTATCACTGCGAAGCGGCGCTACGTTCCGAGCTGCAATGGATGGAGGCGCTGGCCACGGCCGGCATCACCGTGCCGCAGATTATCCGGGCGAGCAACGAACAGCATCTGGTCGAAGTGCTGCATGCCGACATCGGCGAACCGCGCCATGTCGACATGCTCGCCTGGCTGCCGGGCGCAACGGCGGGCACCTCTGAAGCCGGGGTGCAGGCGGATACTGAAATCGATTTTCTGTTTGCCGAAGCGGGGGCGATTGCCGCACGCATTCACTTGCACGCGGCGGATTGGCAGCAGCCGGACGAGTTTGTGCGGCATGCCTGGGATGAGGACGGTTTGATCGGCGCCAATCCGTTCTGGGGGCGGTTCTGGGAGTTGGAGCAGCTCACCAACGAGCAGCGTGAGCTATTGCAACAGGCACGTCGCCAAGCGCGGGGCGATCTGCGTCGTTACGGTCGGCGCCTTGACAACTTCGGCATGATTCACGCGGACCTGGTACCGGAGAATCTTCTGATTGAAGGACCACAGTTGAGGCTGATCGACTTTGACGATGCCGGTTTTGGCTGGCACATGTTCGAGCTGGCGACGGCGTTGTATTTCTGCCTGGATGATCCGCGGTATGAGCAGATCAAAGTCGCATTGTTGGCCGGTTACGACGCGGTTAAACCGCTGACTGAGGCTGATCGTGCAACGCTGGCGCTGTTTCTGATGCTGCGTGGCACCACGTACCTGGGCTGGATTCATACCCGCAAAGGCACGCCGACCGCGATTGAAATGGCGCCGATGTTGATTGAGCGGGCTTGCCATTTAGCCAGGGAATATCTGCAACAGTAACCACCCCAGATCATTCCCACGCTCTGCGTGGGAATGCCTCACCGGACGCTCTGAGTCCGCTTTTGGGGACGCAGAGCGTCCCTGGCTGCATTCCCACGCGGAGCGTGGGAACGATCAACTCAGCAATGCGCCCCTGCATGCTCAAGCCGATGAAACAACCGGTTGAAGTACACCAGGCTATCCCTCTCCCCGCGCACACCGACATTCGACAACTCAACAAACATCACCGAATGCGATCCGACTTCCTTGCACTCGGTAATCCGCCCTTCCAGCTGCACCAGTGCATCGCGCAGCAACGGCACGCCGGTGTCGCCTTCGTCCCATAGGTCCCAGGCAAAACGTTCGGCCATCGACACTTTGGTCATGCCGGCGAAGTGGCGGGCCAGGTCTTCCTGTTCGCCGCACAGCACGTTGACGCACAGATGGCCGTTGGTGCGGAACACATCGTGGGTCGCGCTGTTGCGGTTCACACAGACCAGCACGGTGGGCGGTGAGTCGGTGACCGAGCACACGGCGCTGGCGGTGATGCCGCATTGTCCGCCGGGGCCGTTGGTGGTGATGATGTTCACCGCAGCAGGCAGCTGCGCCATGGCGTTGCGAAAGTCGATTTGCTGCTGGCTCAGGTCGGCCATGTCGGTGCCCCTTCCTTCAGGAGGACCGTCGTTGTGCGGCCCTTGGTTATGGAACAAGACTAAGGCCCGGCGCTGCCCGCAACCATTCTGACGATCCCCATGATGAGGTGGGCTTTCCGCTAGTCGACTAGGTGGTTTCTTTATCGTCAGGGCGCTTCGCAGTGGGTATCCTGCTTTGAGGCGCCAACATAGGCGCAAGTCCGCCGCAACGTGCACGCGTGCGATAACAATAAATAGAATTTCTCGTGGCAGTCCCTGATGGAAACCCGCAAACCGATTGTTTATATCGTTGATGACGACAAAGACCTGCGAACCTCGCTCGCCTGGCTTCTGGAGTCGGTCAGTGTGCAGGCGCAATGCTTTGCCGGCGCTGAAGAGTTCCTGAGCCAGTACGATCCCAAGCAACCGGCGTGTCTGGTGCTGGATGTGCGCATGCCGGAAACCAGCGGCTTTCAGTTGCAGGAAATCCTCAACCAGCGCGGCAGCACCCTGCCGACGATTTTTGTCTCTGCCCATGGCGACATTCCGATGTCGGTCACGGCGATGAAGAACGGTGCACTGGATTTCGTCGAGAAGCCCTACAACCCGCAGCAAATGATCGACCGCATTCAGGCGGCGCTGAAGACCGCCGTGCATGCCCAGGCCGATCAGCAGCAACGTCAGAACCTGCAAGGCAAGCTCGCGCTGCTGACCAGCCGGGAACGGGAAGTGTTGATGCTGGTGATCGATGGCAAGGCCAGCAAGGTCATCGCCCGCGAGCTGAACATCAGCGTGAAAACCGTTGATGTGCACCGGACCAAGATCAAGGAAAAGATGGGCGTGAGCAGCATTGCCATGCTTGTGCGCGAGGTGTTGCATTTACCGGTGGATGAGCCTGCAAGGCACTGAGTCTATTCTTCGGCGGTATTGAGGGCCTCATCGCGAGCAGGCTCGCTCCCACACGCGGTCAGTGGCTGTAGCGCTTGCGGTATTCGCCCGGCGAGACGCCGAAGCGTGATTTGAACGCCGAGGAAAAATAGCTGGAATCCGAGAACCCCCAGGCGTAGCACAGCGCCGAGAGCTTCTGCTCGACATCGGAGCGGCGCAGGTTTTCGGCGCAGAAATCCAGGCGACGATGCTTGATGTATTGCGCCACCACCAGGCCGCGCTTGGAAAACATCCGGTACAGACCGCGCACCGACATTCCCACTTCCCGGGCAATCAGCTCGGGGCACAGTTCTTCGGCGCTGATGTGCTCGTCGATGTAGGCGATGGTTTTGCGAAATTGCCGCTCATGGGCATCCACGCTAGCGTCACGCGCGCTGATCCCCGGCAACAACAGACTGACCAATGCGTCGAGTACGGCTTCGCTTTCCTGCATCTCCAGCCCTTCCTGGCGCTGGGTCTCCAGCACCATGCGGTTGGCCAGCGCGGCCAGCGGTGTGCTGGCCGAAATGCGCGTGGCGCAGTTGACGGCGTTGAAATGCGAACCGCGCTCCACCACCTGACGCGGCAGGATCAGCGACAGCTGCCGGGAATCTTCGTTATAGGTCATGTCGCTGGGACGGCAGGCGTCGATCAGGGCGATGTCGCCACAGCCCAACAGGGCGCGGTTGTCGCCCTGTTCAAGTTGCGAACTGCCGCGCAGTTGGAACACTGCGTAGTAGTGGCCGTCGCTGCTGGTGCTGACGTCTTTGCTGGTGCGATACAGATGCACATGGGCCATGTCGACCACACTGAGGTTGATCGCGCCGTTGCGAAATTCTGTCAGTTCACCGTAAAAATTCGCGTCCAGTGCGCGGGCGTCGAAACGCCCACAGGCCTGATTGACCTGGCTTAACCAACTTTCGAATGCATCGTTGCGCACCGCCGAAGTAGTACTCATGACCGCAGGGCCTCACATCAGTTTTATTGTTATTTTTCGACCGCTTCGCCGAGCAGTTCGATTAATTCCGGGTACGTGACCGTCGCCTCCTTAGACGGTCGTGGGGCGCCGATTTAATCGACTCCCACGCAATGTTTCCAGGGGTTTTGCCGGTTAAAGGTCCAATACCAGACGAGCGGAAAGCGCTCGCGAAACGCAGGCGCAAATTTGCTTGTTGCCGGCCTTCTCTTTGCTCGACAAACAGTTGTCGCGGTGTTCCGGAACCCCGTCTAGCACCTCGACGATGCAGGTGCCGCAGATACCTTCGCGGCACTCGGTGTCGATGTCGCAGCCGTGGGCCTGCAGCACGTCGACCAGGCTGGTATTGGCAGGCACCTGAAGCACCACACCGGAGCTGGACAGTTGCACTTCAAAACCACCGCTAGGGCCGGCATTCGCGGCGGGATCGGCCTGGAAATGCTCCAGGTGAATCGCATCTTCACTACGGCTGCGGGCGGCCACTTCCACCACTTTGTTCATAAACGGCGCGGGGCCGCAGGTGTAGACGTGGGCAGCGCTGCCGGCCTGGTTCAGGCTTTGGGTCAATGCCGCATCCATGTCACCGGGCTCGACGCCGTAATGGAACTGCACATGATCGGCAAAGGTTGTGGCCAACAGCTCGGAAAAGGCCGCGTACTCCGGCGAACGGGCAAAGTAGTGCAGGCGATACGGTTGGCCACTTTCCGCCAGTCGATAGGCCATGCTCAGTAGCGGCGTGACGCCAATGCCGGCGGCGAACAGCACATGTTCGGTGGCGGTCGGGTCGAGGCGGAACAGGTTGCGCGGAGCCCCCATTTCCAGCTCCATGCCCTCTTCCACCTGCTCGTGCAGCGCCAGCGAGCCACCGCGCGACTGCGCTTCTTTCTTCACCGCCACCAGATAGGCGCGGCGATCCTGCGGTGGACTGCACAGCGAATACTGGCGGGTCACCCCGGTCGGCCCGGTCAGGTCGACATGCGCCCCCGGTTCATAACTGTCGAGCGGCTGACCGTCACTGCGCACGAGGCGAAAGGAACGGATATCCAGCGCTTCGTCGACGATCCTTTCGATCCTCACCTTCATCATTGCATCACCTGAAATACGGTTGATTTTGTTTAATAAGCAGCCTGTAGCAGCTGTCGAGCACCGCGAGGCTGCGTTCGGCTTCGAACCTGAACTCACGATCTTCCTGAAACACCACATCGCCTGATTTCACGACTGCTTCGCAGCCGAACGCAGGCTTCGCCAGCTGCTACCTAAGCTGCGTTGAACGCTTTTTTTCAGCGCACGAACAAGTCGAGCACCGCGAGGCTGCGTTCGCTCGTAGCAGCTGTCGAGCCTGCGAGGCTGCGTTCGGCTGCGCAGCAGTCGTAAAACCTGAACACACGATCTTCCTGAAACACCGCATCGCCTGATTTCACCACTGCTTTGCAGCCGAACGCTGCCTCGCGCTGCTCGACAGCTGCTACACGAGCTGCGTTGAACGCTTTTTTCAGCGCATGAACAAGCCGCCGTTGATGTCCCAGCACGCACCAGTTACCGAAGCAGCGTGTTCGGCAATCAGCAGCAATACGCTGTCGGCGATGTACTCCGGGGCGCCGAGGGTGCCGGCCGGGATCATCTTGAGAATCTGCTCCAGTCGCTCCGGGGCCACGGTTTCGCGCACGATCGGCAAGTCCAGCGGACCCGGCGAGATGCTGTTGACCGTCACACCTTGTGGCGCCAGTTCACGGGCGAAGACCTTGGTCAGCGTCGCCACGCCGCCCTTGGCCGCCGCGTAATGCGCGCCAGTGGCAGTGCCGCCGTTCTGGCCGGCGAGCGAGGCGATGTTGACGATGCGACCAAAACCGCGCTCGGCAAAGTGCGCGCCGAACACCTGGCAGGCCACGAACGTGCCGCGCAGGTTTATCGCCATCGACTCGTCGAATTCTTCCGGGGTGATGTCCATCAGCGCGGCCACTTTCGATTGACCGGCGTTGTTCACCAAAATGTCAGTACCGCCCCAACGCTCGGCGAGCAGGTCGCGGGCACGGACAAAATCGGCCTTGTTACGCACATCCAGTTCGATGGCGACGGCAGTCGCGCCGTTGCCATCGAGTTCCGCTGCCAACTGTTGCACGCCATCGAGGCGCACATCGGCCAGGGCCACGCGATAGCCCGCCGCGTGCAAGCGACGGGCGATGCATTTGCCGAGACCGCGCGAAGCGCCGGTCACCAGGGCTACTCGATTCATGGTGTTGGCCCTCACAGCAGGAAGCCGAGCGCGCTCAGGCTGTCGGTTGAGTTAATCAGGCGCACGACTTTGCGTTCCAGCTTTGCCACACCGTCGACGAAGCGAATGCGGTGGTTGAGGTCAGCCACGAACGGCGTGTGCACGCCGCGTTTGTAGGCGTACAGCATCTGCGCGGAATTGACTTCAACGAGGTCGCCGGCGGCTTCCACCAGACGGAAACGCGAGACCGTGCGGATGGTTTTTGCCGCGTCCACCGCCGACGGCGAATAGCCGGCGGTCAGGCGCTCGATGCGCAAGTCACGCATACGCGCATCGTCGTAGGCGTAGTTGAGCGTGGCTTCAAAGTCTTCGGTGTCCGGATCGATCGGCACGATGTACTTGCCGCTGTCGCTCCACAAAGTCGCCCATTCGGCGTAGTTCTTGTGGTCGAGCAGTTCGGCTTCGCGCCAGATGAATTCGATGGCCTGGGCCAGCGGGCCGGAAAAACCATTCAGGGTGTCGTGATTGTTCATTGGCTCATCATCCTTTTCCACATGTCATAAGCACCGCGCATGCCGCCTTCGTCGGTGGCGTGGGACACCTTGTCGCCGTTCTCGGCGGTGATTTCGCGATTGAGGCCGCGGTTGACCAGGATTGGTGCATCGACGCCGGCGTACGAGCCGCGCTGCACACGGTCCCAGGCCTCGGCATCATCCGGGCTGCCGAAACCGAACGGGCCCTGGAAGTGTTCGTGAATGCGCATGCGTTCGCGGTTGGCGATTTCCGGGCCGCCGTCCATGCCGAGGGCGACGTGGCGGATCTCGGTTTCGGTGACCGAGACCGGGCGTAGCACGCGGAAGAACGACATCGACATCGCCACGTTCGGGAACAGATTCAGGTTAAAACCGGCGCCGTGCAGCGAACGCACGATGCGGCGCACTTGATCCGTCGGCAGGGTTTTCGACAGTTCTTCGGTGACGTGGGCGAAGCGCTCCTGCAACTGTTCGGTGCCGTCGTCGTGATCAAGGTCAACGTGTTCCGGCACCATCACCATCACGCTGTGGCCGTTGCCCAGCGAGTGGGTAACCGCTTGTTCGTCGGTCATGAACGAGAGCATTTCCGAGGTTTCTTCATCCACCGACGACATGAACGACTTGTGCACGATCGGGAAGTGATAACCGTCGGTGGTGTTTTCCAGCTGGATCTTCCAGTTGCCCTTGAAGCTGAACTTGTGTTCGCCCTGGGTCTTGATCGGGTAGCCGGCGCCCTGTTTCATGAACAGGTCCATCCAGTGCTTGGCGCCACCGAGGAAATCTTCCAGCGGTTCAATCTCGTCGTTGTAGCTGGCGAAGACCATGCCGGCGTAGCTTTCCACACGCAGGCTGGTGAGCGGCAGTTCGGACTTTTCCAGAATGCCTTCGTAACCGTCCGGGTACGGCAGCGCACGCAGTTTGCCGTCCAGGCCATACGACCAGCTGTGGTACGGGCAGGTGAAACCGGTGGCGTTGCCTTTGTGCTTCTCGCACACGGTGGCGCCACGGTGGCGGCAGCGGTTTTCCAGGACGTTGATGTTGTTCTTCTTGTCGCGAACAACGATCACCGGGCGACGGCCGATGGTGGCGGTTTTGAAGTCGCCGCAATTGCGCACTTCGCTTTCGTGGGCAACCCACACCCAGGTGCGGTAGAAAATCTTGTCCAGCTCGGATTCGAACAACGCAGGATCGTTGTACAGCGAGACGTCAACGCGGTCGTGACTGACCAGTTCGTCGGGGCTTTTCGATGATGCGATCAGCCGGTATTCATGAGTGCTCATGCGGTTCTCCTCATGGCGTGTTCTTATGATTTCGATTTAGAGCCAGACCGTTCACCGGCCATGCTCTGTTGCAGCTGCGCACCAAAGGCGCAGACCAATTCGTCCTGATCTTTACGGCCGACAATCTGCAGGCCGACCTTCAGCCCGCCGCAATCCAGTTCCACCGGCACCGTCAGTGCCGGATGGCCGCTGAGGTTGAAAGGCCGGACCAGCGGGGTCATGCCGGCCACGGCTTTGCTCGCGCTGCGGGCTTCGACCAGCGTTGGCGGCAGGCTCGGCATCGTCGGCAACAGCAGCACTGCGAACTGTTCGAGCGCGGCGTCCACTTGCTGACTGAAACGCGCACGGACTTTTTCCGCTTGCGCTAGGTCCGCGGCGCTGGTGCGGCTGGCGGCCAGCAGGCGTTGCTCGACATCCGCACCGATCAAGCCTTTGCCGGTGAGGTGGCCGTACGCGGCCCAGTTTTCAAAATTGATCACGGTCAAACCGGCAGCGAACGCCGCTTCGAATTCGCTCAGGTGCAGATTGCTACGGCGCCAGCCGGCGCGGTCGGCGGCAGCGCCGAGGCTCGCTTGCAAATGCGGATCGCAGTCGACTTCGAGGAAGCCGACAGAGGCATTGCTCGACGGCAAACCTTGAACCTGAAAACCAGGGCAAATCACTTGCATCGCGGCGATCAGGTCCGCCATGTCGGCAGCGAACGGCCCGACGCAATCGAGGCTGGACTCCGCCGGATGCGCGCCGACCCGGCTGACGCGGCCGTAAGTCGGTTTCAACCCGGCAATGCCGCAGCACGCCGCCGGCACCCGCACCGAGCCGCCGGTGTCGGTGCCGATGGCGATGTCCGCCAAACCGGCCGCGACCGCTGCGGCCGAACCGCTGGAGGAACCACCCGGAACGCGATCCGGCGCTTGCGGGTTGATCGGTGTGCCGGTCCAGTCGTTGATGCCGGTGACGCCAAACGCCAGTTCGTGCATGTTGGTTTTGCCAACGATCTGCCAGCCCGCGTCGAGGATCGCATCGACGACGTCGGCATTGCGGGCAGCCGGCGCGGCATCGGCAAACGCACGGCTGCCCGAACGGGTCGCATGCCCGGCAATGTCGATGGAGTCTTTGATCGCGACCCGTTTGCCGCTGCCACCGATCAAGAATTCGCTGATAAACGTGCTCATGCGCCCAACCCCGTGTTGAACAAGCGTTGCGTACGCAAATGCGCGATCAGCCAGACGCCGTCGACACAGCGGAAATCGATGTTCAGGCGTGTGCCAAACAATTCGCTGTGGCCATCGGCGTAGGTGGAAATCTGCTGCATGATCCACTGCCCTTGGGCCTTGCTGCCGTCGACCACAATCGACTCGCTGGTGAGGTAATGCAGGTTCAGACGAAAGTGATCCGAGGGCGGCAAATAGCCGCCGACGAACGCCGCCACGGCATCACGCCCATGGTGCTGGCCGAAGGTCTGCGCAGTCTGAGTGCCGACGCCCTCCCAGATCGCATCGACGCAGAACAGTTCAGCCAATTCGCGAACATAGGTCGGCGCCCTCGGCACATCGCACAGGTCCATGTAGCGCGCCATCAAGCGGCGCACCTGGCTCTCCCCTTCCAGCGTTGCAAGACGCTGCAGCAAGGCCTCGTTCATGGTTTAAACCTTGGCTGCGTCAGGAATGGTCAGCGGGCGACCGATGCGCGCTTCGACCTTGGCGTAGCGCCACAGGCTGTATTCGTTGACCGGCGTGGTGCGGAACAGGTTGCAGGCATCGATCACCGATTGGTGGCAGTCAACGTCGGCCATGATGTAGACGGTCCACGGCGAAGTGGTGGACGGGCCGACCATCAAGCGGTCATCGTCCATTGCGCCGAGCACGGTGATACCGGGCATGGCGCCCAGCGAGCCCATCATCTGGCTGAAGCCTTTCCACACGCTCAGGCCTTCGCCGGTCGGCAGGTCGAAAAAGTTCTGGGTGATGCCGATGCAGAAGACGACACGCAGTGGTTCTTGAGTGGTCTGGGTCATGGGGTTTGATCCTTGAAATAGTGGGTTCAGATGTAGCCAGGGAATGGCGGTACGCCGAGGAACACCGAACCGGCGCCGTCGTACAGGCCTTCACTGAGGAATGCGTGCTGGGTGACCACCAACGAATCGCGCAGGTAACGCTGCAGCGGATGGCGCAGGTAAATCGCGGTGGTGCCGGCGAGGCTGTAAGCGCTCTGCACCACGGCCGCACCGGCCTGGGACACGTGAATCGCGGACAGGCGCAACAGGCTGGTTTGTTCAGGCGTGACCGGGTTGCCAGTAAGAATCGAGTTCCACACCTGCTCGGTCGCGTTGTAGAAGAACCCGCGGGCGGCGGCCAGTTGCGCTTCGGCCTTGGCGATTTCGATACGCACATAAGCGCGGTCGGCCATTTTCGGTGCGCCGGTGATGCCGCTGCCGGCGGCCATGCGACTGACTTCATCAAGCGCAGCGCGGGCCAGACCGAGGTTGACCACGGCCAGCACTTGCGCGGCGTAGGCAATCGACGGGTAGCGGAACAGCGGCTCGTCGATGGTCGCGGCACCGCCACGGATGAAGGTCCAGCGATCTTCGACGTGTTTGTCGGTGACGCGCAGGTCGTGGCTGCCAGTGCCTTTGAGGCCGACCACGTCCCAGTTTTCAATAATGTCGACCTGATTCGCGCGGAACACAGCAGTGCGCGGCTTGCCGCCGGCCGCGCCGATGCCGACACCCAGCAGGTCCGCGCCTTTGCAACCGCTGGCGAATTTCCAGGTGCCGTTGACCTGCCAGCCGCCATCGACTGCTTCAGCAGGTTGCAACGGGAACAGGCCGCCGGCAAACACCAGATCCGGGCTGGCGGCGTAGATTTCAGCCAGGGTTTCTGGCGGCAATGCAGCGAGATAAACGCCGGCGCTGCCGAAGCTCGCAACCCAACCGGCGGAACCGTCGGCTTCGGAGATGCGTTCGATCATCTGCAAGAAAAGCGCTGGCGCCAGCGCATCACCGCCGAAGCATTTCGGCGTGGCGGCGCGGTAGATGCCCACCTGTTTGAAGCGTTCGATCATGTCCCGTGGTACGTGGGAACCGGCGTCGAATTCATCGCGACGTTGGCGCACTTCATCCAGCATCCGCTGAAATTCCTGACGGTGGACGCTGGTGTCGTCGACGCCTGGCAGAGGGTCTTTCTGCGCGGTAGCTGAACGCAGCATGGGCTTGATCTCCGTTGACTTGTTATTAGACGGAGCCTGCCTCGGGGCGTGGCGACCGTTGATGGGTTCAGTGTAAAAACCGCATCCGCTCGCCACTATTGGGGCGTGTAGCCCCCCGACTAAAGAAAACCCCTAGCCCGCCCCCGGTTACCTCTGAGCGCATCACCGGGCGCAAGCCGGTATAAAACGCCATACTTCGACTTCATCTGTAGTCGACCCCTCTGCCGCCAAGGGCTGCGCGATGTATCTGCCAAAACCGAACGACTTCTACGCCCTGATCGAAGCCATGCCGTTGTGCATCATTCTTCACGACGCCCAAAGCAAGGAGATTCTGTGGGCCAACGCCGCCGCCCTGACGGCGCTGGGCTTTACCCTGGAAGAACTGACGCCGCTCAAAGCCCCGGACATGACCCGCAATGCGCCGCAGTACCGGCGCTCGGTCGGTCTGCGTTGGCTGGAAGGCGCGGCGCGCACCGGTCAGCGCGCCATAGAGTGGTGTTATCGCTCCAAGCAAGGCGTGGAAATCCTTTCGGAAGCGGTGGCGACGCTGGTGCACCTGGACGGTCGCGATGTGTTGATGGTGCAGTTCCGCGACATCTCCAAGGAAGACAAGGTCAAGCGCGACCTCAAGCGTTTCGAAAGCCGCCTCAAAGCCTTTATGCAGGACCTGGCCGAAGGCGTTGCAGTGCTCGGACCACAAGGCGATATCCGCTTTATCAGCGAATCCGCCGCGCAATTGCTCAATAGCGAAGATCAGCCGCTGATTGGCGAAAACTTCCTCGACTGGTGCGACGAAACTTCACGCCAGCGCCTGCTGCAACAGTTGTCCTGCGAGCAGCCGGAACACGCGCCGTTCAGCGTTCACTACCACCTGCAACGGCGCGACGGTGAATGGCGTTGGCACCACGCGACGTGCCGCTACATCGAAATTGAAGACGACCTGGTCGGCTACTTGCTGCTGTTTCGCGATGTCACCGAACAAGTGCGCGCCGAAGAAGCGCGACGGGTCAGCGAACAAAAACTGGAATACCTGGCGCGCTACAACGCCATGGGCGAAATGGCCGTGGCGATTGCCCATGAACTGAGTCAGCCGCTGGCCGCCACGCGTAATTTCATCGAAGGCGCGGTGATTCGCCTGGGCAAGGATCAAGGCAACGATCAAGGCGTGGTCTGGGGTTTGCAGAACGCGGTGCGGCAAATCGAGCACGCGTCAGTGATCATCAAAAGCGTGCGTGAGTACGTGGTCAAGCTGGAGCAATCCGAAGAGCTGATCGATCTCAATGAGCTACTGCGCGAAACCCGATATTTCATCAGCCTGCGTGCCGATCCGAGCCTTATAAAAGTCGAAATCGTCACCAGCCCTGAACCGCTGCTGATCAGTTGCGAGAAAGTGTTGATCGGCCAAGTCATCCTCAACCTGGCCTTTAATGCCATCGAAGAGATGTGTGATTTGCCGCTGGATCGACGCGTTCTGCGTATTCACGCGAGCCGTGGTGATCAGGTTGCTTTGGTGCGGGTTGAAGATCGCGGTCGCGGGATTCAGGCACTGGAGCAGGACAAACTGTTCGACGGTTTTTTCTCCTCCAAGGTCAGCGGCAACGGCATTGGCCTGGCACTGTGCAAAAACATCATCGGCCGCCATCGCGGGGATATCTGGGCGCAGAACCTGGAACCGTGTGGTGCTGTTTTTACCTTCTCCCTGCCCCTCGCAAAACCCGTCTGACACTCGAAGTTCCCCCGATCCTTTGGACGACACAAAACCTGTGGTGAGGGGGATAGGCTGGCAAAAGTTGGGACACCATCTGCAATAACCTTGCACCTCATGCATTAAAAGAAGCCCCACTCAGTCATCAAAGGGTTTCAAGCGGGCCGCGGGTACGGCCGCGCCGCAACACACAATGAATAATGTCGGACGTTTCCTCGATTTTTTGAAAGCTTTCACGAGTTTAACGGTGCGTGTTTAAAGACACTCAGTGTTACGTCCCGAAGGCTACAAAACCTTGCGCCGTTGCCTACGGCTAAGCCAGAATCCGCCGGCTTGTGCGTCGATGGTCCGGGTTTTATCGTTTCCGTGTCGCTGAATAACAGCGATCGGGTTTGGTAGCCCGTATTCCACATGACGCATAGCGTCACCTTTTACAGATGCTTTTTCGGCATTCGTTTTTATGGTGGCCATGCGCAGGGCGTCCTCGGGCGCGCCGGATTTTCCATGTGGGCCGGTCTACCAACCTTCGTATGGCCACCACCTTTCGTTTGGTAGCGAGGGTGATGGCTCCGATAATCCCATATGGAGTTTCATCAATGTTTAAGGTAACGCCCAATCCACCAGACGCCGAATCGCCAGACGCTGATCCGGCCTCCCCATACGAATCCATCGATTCAAAAAAACTCCACGACGCCGCCGAGCGCGCGCTCAATTTCTATCTCAACCCGGCGGCGCTCATGAACAACACCCCTCGTAAACCCAGCACCATTTATATGATTGCTCCAGACGTCGACCATGAAACCTTGCTGGTCCAAACATGTGAAAACCTGGCGTCGGCCAGTGTCATGGCCAGCAACGTGGCGGCGTTGGTAGAGGGCACCCATCGCAGTACCGTGCTGGCGCTGCAGCAGGTCATCATGCTGGGGGAGCTGGCGGTGAATCGAATGCTGGATAACTTCGTTCCACCAAGGTAATCCGCGCGACACGTTGGCGGTGGAGCTTGCTCCTTCGTCAACGGTTGATCGTTAAATTTTTCTCCTCCAAGGTCAGCGGCAACGGCATTGGCCTGACGCTGTGCAAAAACATCATCGGCCGCCATCGCGGGGATATCTGGGTGCAAAACCTGGAACCTTGTGGTGCTGTGTTCAGCTTCTCCCTTCCCCCCGAAAATCCTGCCTGACAGTCACCTACTGACATGTAGCAGCTGCCGAAGGCTGCGTCCGGCTGCGCAGCAGTCGTAAAACCAGAGTTCTCGGTGTGTCAGGAAGCCCGCGTATGCAGGGTTTACGACTGCTTCGCAGCCGGACGCAGCCTTCGGCAGCTGCTACAGAAGCGCGTTCGCCCAAGTCATTTGAATCGCTTTTGGCGTGTTCCCCACGACTGGCACAGACACACAAACACTTGGCAGCCACAGCAATTCTCGGCGTTTCCCGGCGAGGCAGAATCGAATTGTAAGAATCTGCCCAAGCACCCGCGATCTGCGTGAATAACAATTCAGGGAGTTCCCCTAATGCGAACCAACAGGATCAACGTACAGTCAGCGCTAGGTCTGAGCCTGCTTGTACTCGGCTTGACCAGCGCCCGTGCGGACCTGCCGGCTGACACCATCGGCCAGACCGTTTTGGCCTTTCCGCCGGAAGTCCACCGGGCGTTTATCGTCGACGTCGAATTCGAAAGCTTCGTGGCGGGCCGCGTCACCGTGGTCGACCCCGACAAAAAACGCATCCTCGGCATGGTACCGACCGGTTTTGCCGCACCATCAACGCTCAGCCGCGATAAAAAGACCCTCTACAGCGCCGACATTTTCTACTCGCGCGGCACTCGCGGCACGGTTACCGATGTGCTGACCGCGTGGGACACCTCTACTCTGGCGCCGGCCTGGGAAGTAGTCATTCCACCCAAGCGCGCCGAGTCGCTGACCCAACGCTACGGCTTGAATACCAGTGGCGATGACCGTTTCGTCTACGTCTACAACTTCACGCCATCGACCTCGGTGACCGTGGTCGACACGCAAGCCAAGTCCGTCGCCGCCGAACTGGCGATTCCGGGTTGCGTGCTCAACTACCCGATCGGCAACCGCCGCTTCGCCTCGCTGTGTGGCGATGGCAGCTTGCAGGTGATCACGCTGAACGATCAGGGCCAGGAAGCCGCGCGCAGCCGCACGCCGTTCTTCGACCCGAACGCCGAAAAGCTCGTTGAGCGCGCGGTGAACGTTGGCGATACGTACTACTTCACCACCACCACCGGCACCGTTCGCCCGGTGGATTTTTCTGGCGACGCGCCGAAGATCCTGCCGTCGTGGTCGTTGACCACCGATGAAGAAAAGAAAGCCGGCTGGGCGCCGGGTGGCTGGCAGCTGATGGCCGTGGCGCCGAAGCTCGATCGCTTGTACGTGCTGATGCACGACGGGCATGAACCGTTGAAGTGGGAAGACCCGAGCCCGCTGATTTGGGCGTATGACCTCAAGACCCACAAAAAAGTGGCGACACTGGAAGCGCCGGCGCCGGTGTGGAGCCTGCAAGCGACGGGCGACGACAAGCCGCTGTTGCTGGGCGCCGACGTCGAAGGCGGCTTGCAGATTTTCGATCTCAAGACCAACAAGCTCACCGGCAGCATGCCAAAAGTCGCCAAAACCGCGACTCAGGTCATGAGCTACTAAACGAGGTTCGGCCATGCAACTAGATCCGATCTTCATCATTGCCAGCGCCCTCACCATTGCGGTGTTGCTGGCCAGTGCCGCGACGCACAAGGTGCGCGCGCCGGCACATTTTGCCAGGCAATTGGCGGACTACCAACTGTTGCCCGATGCGTTGGTGCGCCCGGTCGCTCGCGTGACTCCAGTGGTAGAGCTGGTGATCGCGTTCGCGCTGCTGGTGCCGGTCAGCCGGTATTGGGCAGCGTTGACGGCCGCCAGCCTGATCGCGCTGTACGCCGCCGCCATTGGCATCAACCTGTGGCGCGGTCGCCGCGACATCGACTGCGGCTGTGCCGGCCCGGACCAGGCGCAACCGTTGCGCCCGATCCTGTTGCTGCGCAACAGCGTGCTAGTGGGCGTGGCGCTGTTGGCCAGCGTGCTGCCGATGGCCCGCGACCTGGGTTTTTTTGATGGCTTCGTCACCGTTGCCGCCAGCGCCGTAGCGCTGCTTCTGTACGCCGCAGCCGATGGCTTGCTGGCGAACTCCCCTCTTCTGCTCAAACTGATTGGTAGGTGATCAATGGAAGGCTTAATTGTTTCCAACGTTTTGCTCTGGGTTCTGCTCGCGGCCGTGGCGTTTGCCGTCATGGGCCTGGTGCGTCAGATTGGTGTCTTGCACGGCCGCCTGGCTCCGGCCGGGGCGCTGATGATGGACAAAGGCGTGGCGGTCAACGAAGCCGCACCGCAAGTCACCGCGTCCGACCGTAAGGGCCGTCCGGTGAACTTCGGTTATGCCGGGGAAAAGAACCAGCTGCTGTTCTTCCTCTCGCCGACTTGCCCGATCTGCAAATCGCTGTTGCCGGCGATCAAATCCATCGCCAAGGAACAGGCGGATCGTCTGGACGTGGTGTTCATCAGCGACGGCGACATGGACGCCCAACGAGCGCTGATCCGCGAACACAAACTGGAAGACGCGACCTACGTGGTCGGGCCGGAAGTCGGCATGACCTATCAGATCGGCAAGCTGCCTTACGCCGCGCTGATCGACAAAACCGGCACCCTGCGCGCCAAAGGCCTGGTCAATTCCCGCGAGCACCTGGACAGCCTGTTCGAAGTCGAACACCTGAAAAGCGCCACGCTGCAGGAATACCTCAACAGCCAGCCGCATGCACACGACCACAGCCACGGCCATAGCCATTGATTGAGGCAGGGAGATTTTTATGAAACTGCTGGATATTTTGTTCGAGCGCTCGACCCGTCGAGTGGCCGACACCACCTCACGCCGCAAACTGCTGTCGCGCATGGGTTCCTTGATGGTCGCCGGTGCCGCACTGCCGCTGCTGTTGCCACTGGACCGCACCAGCAAAGCCCTGGCTGCCGACAACCCAAAAGCCGGTGACCCGGGTGATCCGAACAGCTGCGACTACTGGCGTTATTGCTCCATCGACGGTTTTCTGTGCAGCTGCTGCGGTGGTTCCGTGACGTCCTGCCCACCGGGCACCGAAGCCTCGCAAGTCACCTGGATCGGCACCTGCCGCAACCCGGCCGATGGCAAGGACTACATCATTTCCTATAACGACTGCTGCGGTAAGCAGAGCTGCGCCCAGTGCGCCTGCACCCGTAACGACAGTGAAGAACCGGCTTATCGCCCGTTCAACAACAACGATGTGAACTGGTGCCTGGCCGCTAAATCGCACATCTATCACTGCACCGTTTCGATCATCCGTGGCGTCGCCGTTTAACGCGCATTGCCGCCGGTTGCTCACGCAATCGGCGGATTTTTTTGTGCCCCAATAATCTCTATGACTATTGGCGAAACCTGTAGGAGTGAGCCTGCTCGCGATAGCGGAGTGTCAGTCGACAGTTGTGTTGCCTGATACACCGCTATCGCGAGCAGGCTCACTCCTACACAGGTTTCGGCGGTGGTTTCGAAAAGT
The DNA here is from genome assembly GCF_019956415.1 of Pseudomonas sp. GL-B-19. Lineage (GTDB taxonomy): Bacteria > Pseudomonadota > Gammaproteobacteria > Pseudomonadales > Pseudomonadaceae > Aquipseudomonas. The sequence continues at coordinate 9,971 of NZ_JAHBDK010000057.1, read as the reverse complement.
GTGTTTTACCGTAGAGGTGCTTGTCATGCGTAGGTTGCTATTTCTCGGTCTGGTTTGCGTCGTTGCCGCCCCGCTCGCCTATGCCCGGGCCATTCCCGACCCGGCGCAGCGGCATGCGCCGGGCAATGAAGAACTGCAAAAACCCATCGCCCAGGCCGGTTACAGCGTTGGCGTGAACTACCAGCTGCAATGCGCCGGCTGCCATTTGGGCAACGGCATGGGCTCGGCAGCCAATGACACGCCTCGGCTCACAGGGTTTGTCGGCAACTTCCTCAAGGTCCCCGGCGGCCGCGAATTTCTGGTGCGTGTACCCGGCATGTCGCAATCGGCGCTGAACAACGCGCAGTTGGCTGACCTGCTTAACTGGTTGATGCGCGACGGCGGCCTGGCCGGTAAAAGCACGCCTGCCGAGTATCAGCCTTACAGCGCTGAAGAGGTGGCTGAATTGCGTCACGTGACTATGCTCAATTTACCGGGTACTCGGGCAGAGTTGATCAAGGCAATGCGTGCACAAGGAATCGCGATTGAAGACGGCATGAGTGACTGATTCGGCCAGGCGCCGCAAGGGTACCTGACTGTAAACGAGTGTCATTCCTGCCATTATCTACGCTATTTTTCCTGAGAGGCTTCAGGCGCCTACCGGTCTTCTAGACTCATCGAAACAGGGGGAGCCACGCTCCGCGTGCGTTTCTATACGCTGATTAAAAACAAGGAAACATAACCTTGAAAGCTTCGATAATCATCGTCGCGGGCAGCGTGCTGTTTTCGATGGCAGCTTCAGCCACCGGGATTATTCCGGTCTTCGACCTGGATTTCACAAGAGCAGCGGATCAAACGCTGAAAAAACTCAACATCAACGATGGTTGCATTATTGATGCCCCGGACCCCATCACGTTCACCTACTGCCGGGAAGGCTCGACAACGCTCTGGAAGTATCAGGTGCTGGACCTGCAACAACAGGCAGCGATCCGCACGGTTACCCCGCAGCCCCAGATGGGTTATGGACAAATCAGCATTCTGGAACTCAATAGCGCGGCCTGTGCTCACGAAACCCGGGCCGAGGCTAAACCCGCCATTACTTGCATGGCCGTACTCGGTCTGGTCGCGCTGTTTCTGCTGATTGGCTTGCGATACACCTACAGGGTCCACCGCCAATACCACAGCAAAAGTTCAGCGTCCTCGATTCCTCCATGGCAGCCAATGGCCGAGCATGTGCCTGAACACCATGACATGGCAAAGGCATTGGGCGCGTTTGGTGTCGCTACTGTGATGATGATGGTTTATGCCAGCTTCTGCGTTTTTTAAGGCTCGCCACTGAACACGCAAAATCCGAACGTTTTCGGTTTTCTGCGGGGCACTTGTTTGTCGGCCACCCGCGGCGTTTCATCGACTTGAGATTGAAGCGTGATGGCGAGTGGATATCTGCGCGAAGGTGATTATGCTTCAACTATCCCGGCACACCTGCGAGGCCGTCAGCTGCTTCCCTGATTCGTGCAATTTGCAATCCGATGACATCAGCCCCAGGGCCTGGGTGCGGCAACTGATGAGAGGTACTCCGGCCTATAACAAGAGCAAAACGGAGATCACTCATGGCCGTAATCGACACCACAACCACGGGTAGCACACCCAACCGCGGGATAACCAAGGAAGAGCGCAAGGTTATTTTCGCCTCGTCCCTGGGCACCGTATTCGAATGGTACGACTTCTACCTTTACGGTTCCCTCGCCGCCATCATCGCCAAGCACTTCTTCGCGGGCGTCAACGAGACCACGGCGTTCATCTTCGCCCTGCTCGCCTTCGCCGCAGGCTTTGCCGTACGGCCTTTCGGCGCCATCGTGTTTGGCCGGTTGGGTGACATGATCGGGCGCAAGCACACCTTCCTCATCACCATTGTCATCATGGGTATCTCCACCGCCATCGTCGGTTTTCTACCGGGCTATGCCACGATCGGCGTGGCGGCGCCGGTCATCCTGATCAGCCTGCGCATGCTGCAAGGCCTGGCGCTGGGTGGTGAATACGGCGGCGCGGCGACGTACGTGGCCGAACATGCACCGCCAGGCAAGCGCGGTTACTTCACCTCGTGGATCCAGACCACCGCGACCCTCGGGCTGTTTTTGTCGCTGCTGGTGATCCTCGCCTGCCGCACCTTGCTCGGCACGGAAGCGTTCGAGGCGTGGGGCTGGCGGATTCCGTTCCTGCTATCGATCCTGCTGCTGATCGTCTCGGTGTACATCCGCCTGCAGCTCAGCGAGTCGCCGGTGTTCAAGAAAATGAAGGAGGAAGGCAAAGCCTCCAAGGCGCCACTGACGGAATCCTTCGCCCGCTGGGGCAACCTGAAAATCGTGATCATGGCCTTGCTCGGCGGTACGGCCGGCCAGGCGGTGGTCTGGTACACCGGGCAGTTCTATGCGCTGTTTTTTCTGTTGCAAACACTCAAGATCGACCCGCAAACCGCCAACCTGTTGATTGCCGGTTCGCTGCTGATTGGCACGCCGTTCTTCGTCATTTTCGGCAGCCTGTCCGACCGCATCGGCCGCAAGGGCATTATCATGGCCGGCTGCATCCTCGCAGCGCTGACCTACTTCCCGATCTTCCATGCGTTGACCCAGTACGGTAACCCCGACGTGTTCGTGGCACAGGAGAAGAACCCGGTCACGGTGATCGCCGATCCCGGCCAGTGCTCGTTCCAGTTCGACCCGGTGGGCAAGGCCAGATTCACCAGTTCCTGTGACCTCGCCAAGAGCGTGCTGGCGAAGAAAGCGATCCCCTACAAAAACGAGAAGGCCGAACCGGGCACCGTCGCGCAAGTTCGCATCGGCGACAAGGTGATCCAGAGCTTCGAGGGCACCAGCCTGCCGGCCGCTGAATTCAAAACCAGCAACGACGCCTTCATCGCCACCCTCGGCACTGCCCTCAAGGAAGCCGGCTACCCCGAGAAGGCCGACCCGGCGAAGACCAACTACCCGATGGTGTTGCTACTGCTGACCATCCTCGTGATCTACGTGACCATGGTCTACGGGCCTATTGCCGCGTGGCTGGTGGAACTGTTTCCGGCGCGCATCCGCTACACCTCGATGTCGCTGCCGTATCACATCGGCAATGGCTGGTTCGGAGGGTTTCTGCCGACGGTGGCCTTCGCCATGGTCGCGGCCACGGGGGATATTTATTACGGGCTGTGGTACCCGATCGTGATCGCGGTGATGACGGCGATTCTGGGCACATTCTTCCTGCCGGAAACCAAGGACCGGGAGATTCATCACACCTGAGGTGGGCAGCCGCCCTCTCCTGCCGTGGGAGAGGGCATGGCTGTTTTATTTGACGAGCCGGGTTTCCTTGGACGGCCGGTAGCCGAAATACGAGCTATAGCATTTGCTGAAATGGCTCGGCGATACAAAACCGCAGGCCACCAGCACGTCCACTTGAGACAGCTCGGTGTGCTGCAGGAGTCGACGCGCTTCGGTGATGCGCAGTTCCAGGTAATAGCGTTGCGGCGTGGTGCCCAGTTGTTCCTTGAACAGGCGTTCAAGTTGTCGACGTGAACGGCCGGCGTAGACCGCCAGCTGCTCCAGCTCCAGCGGTTCTTCGAGGTTGGCGTCCATCAGCTTGACCACCTCGCGCAACGGCGCACTCACACAGATGTTTTCCGCCGGTTTGATGCGCCGGTAGCGAGACTCTTCAAACGCCAGAATGTCCTCGATTCCCTCGACGAGAGCTTTATCGTGCAGCCCTTTGATCCAGTCCAGCGCCATATGGAAGGCCCCCGCAGGACTGGACGCCGTGAGCCGGTCGCGGTCAATCACATAGGGCTCGCTGGTGACATGCGCTGCTTTGGAAATCTCTGCCAGTGCGGGCCGATGCTCCGGGTGAATGGCGCATCGATAGCCATCGAGCAAGCCAGCGCTGCCGAGGAACCACGCGCCATTCCACAGCCCGGCCAGGGTGACGCCCCGCTCTGCCGCCGTTCTCAACAGGTGGATGAACTCATCGGCGGCCTTCAGTTCTGTGCGGTAGCCGCCACACACGACCAACAGGTCCAGTTGCTGAATCGCTGACGCATCGAAGCGTGCGTCCGGCCGGATCACCAGGCCCAGGTCACTGATAACCTCGCCATCGTTCAAGCCAAACGTTCGGGAAGCGAACAAGCCGGGGCGCAGCAGATTCGCGGTGACAATCGTGTCCAGTGCTTGCGTGAACGCAGGCAGCGAGAAGTGTTCGAGCAGCAAAAAACCCGTCCGCGTTACCGGCGCAGGCTTGTCAGCAGGCTCGTTTAGATAGCGGAGGTTTTTACCCTTCATCCCTCCGCTGAATTGCCGTCGTTCGATCAATGTCCGACCCACTCGATTACGTTAACTACAAAAGTCAAAACCAGCGGGTTCATTATGCGACAGATCAGGCGAGGTGAAAGCCGGTCGACGCCAAGTTGTTTATTTGTGGATTAACCTTGGGCAACGATCATTTAGGCACGCAGCAACAGGAATCTGGCAGGAATTCACAAGAAGCCTTTCATTGGCTGTAGCACAGTGTGGTGTGCTGTCACCGGTTTCCCAAGGAACTCAGAAATGTTCACGTCCATTGCCTCGTTAAAAAGAAAACCGCTCGCCCGACTCGCGCTGGCCATCACCCTGGGCACCTTCGGTTTGCCGGGCTGGATGTCCACCGCACAGGCCCATGGCGGGGCCGCCGAAATGGTGCCTTTGCAGTCGACCCTTGAGGAATTCGGGGCCACGGTCAAATGGGACAGTTACGCCAACCTGTTCGTCATTGCCAAGGACGGGGTTTACCTCAAGGTCAAACCGGACAGCAAAGTCGCCATGCTCAATGGCAAGCCCATGAAGCTGGCGGTCCCGGTGGTGTTCAAACACAAAACCGCCTACATGCCGAAGGACTTCATCAATCAGGTGTTCCAGTCCGGCCTGGACAAAACCTTTGTCGTCGAAACCCGGCCTAACCCGCTCAACCCGTTGAGCGCGGACGAAATCAAGGCGGCGGTGGATATCGTCAAGCAGTCCGAGCACTACCAACCCGGTTTTCGTTTCACCGAAGTCTCGGTCAATGCGCCGCCCAAGGATCAGGTCTGGAATTTCGCCTTGACCGGTCAGAACGTCACACAGCCGCGCCAGGCCAACATCGTGGTGCTGGATGGCAAGCACGTGATCGAAGCTCTGGTCGACCTCGACGCCAAGGCGCTCAAGTCCTGGAAGCCTATCGAAGGTGCGCACGGGATGGTCCTGCTGGACGATTTCGCCACTGTGCAATCGGCTGTGGAAACCAGCCCCGAGTACGCGCAGGCCTTGGCCAAGCGCGGCATCACCGATGTGAAAAAAGTCGTGGCCACGCCGCTGACCGTCGGCTACTTCGACGGCAAGGACGGACTGGAGCAGGACAAACGGCTGCTGAAAATCGTCAGCTACCTCAATACCGGTGACGGCAATTACTGGGCGCACCCGATCGAGGGCCTGGTGGCGATTGTCGACCTTGAGCAAAAGAAACTGATCAAGATCGAAGACGAAGCCTTGATCCCGGTGCCGATGAAACCGACGCCGTATGACGGCCGTGGCCGCAAGGGCGTGCAGGTCAAGCCGCTGGAAATCATTGAGCCGGAGGGGAAAAACTACACCATCACCGGCAACAGTATTCACTGGCAGAACTGGGACTTCCATGTTCGCCTCGATTCGCGGGTCGGCCCGATCCTGTCCACCGTCACGTATGACGATAAGGGCAAGAAACGCAAAATCATGTACGAAGGCTCGCTGGGCGGGATGATCGTGCCTTACGGCGACCCTGACGCCGGCTGGTACTTCAAGGCTTACCTGGACTCAGGCGAGTACGGCATGGGTACCCTGACCTCGCCAATTGCACGCGGCAAAGACGCTCCGGAAAACGCCGTGCTGCTCGACGCCACGATTGCCGACTACACCGGCGCGCCGACTTCGATTCCTCGTGCGATGGCGGTGTTCGAACGCTACGCCGGCCCGGAATACAAACACCAGGAAATGGGCCAGCCCAACCTCAGCACCGAGCGGCGTGAGCTGGTGGTGCGGTGGATCAGCACCGTCGGCAACTACGATTACATCGTCGATTGGGTCTTCCAGCAAAACGGCACCATCGGCATCGATGCCGGCGCCACCGGTATCGAAGCGGTCAAAGGCGTGCAGTCGAAAACCATGCACGAAGCCACGGCCAAGGAAGACACGCGCTACGGCACCTTGCTGGACCACAACATCGTCGGCACCACGCACCAGCACATCTACAACTTCCGCCTGGACATGGACGTCGACGGTGAAACCAACTCGCTGGTTGAAGTGAACCCGGTGGTGCTGCCAAATGACCGTGGCGGCCCGCGCACCAGCACGATGCAGACCGAGCACAACGTGGTCAGCACCGAACAGCAAGGCGCACAGAAGTTCGACCCTTCGACTGTTCGCCTGATGACCAACTTCAGCAAGGAAAACAAAGTCGGCAACCCGGTTTCCTATCAACTGATTCCGTATGCCGGCGGCACGCATCCGGTGGCCAAGGGCGCGAACTTCGGCAAGGATGAATGGCTCTATCACCGCCTCAGCTTCATGGACAAGCAACTGTGGGTAACGCGCTATAACCCGGAGGAAAAGTACCCGGAAGGCAAATACCCGAACCGTTCGGACAAAGACTCGGGGCTTGGGCAGTTCACCGCGGATAACCAGCCGATTGAAAACTCTGACGACGTGGTCTGGCTGACCACCGGCACCACGCACATCGCGCGGGCCGAGGAATGGCCGATCATGCCGACCGAATGGGTGCATGTGCTGTTGAAGCCGTGGAACTTCTTTGACGAGACGCCGACGTTGAACCTCAGCGCCCCCAAATAACCACACGCCCCCTGTAGGAGCATGGCTTGCCCGCGATGGCGGTGTGTCAGTCGACATCGCAGTCATCTGACACACCGCCATCGCGGGCAAGCCATGCTCCTACAGGGGGGCGGGTTTCTTCAGGTGGATTGGTCGCAGGTGCTTGCGGCATTACTGGCTGACCACAATCTTCCCGATCATCTGTGGATGCAGCGCACAAAAATACTCGAATTCCCCCGGTGTGTTGAACACCCAGGAAAAGCTGTCATTGGTATCCAGCGCCCCAGAGCGAAATACCTTGTGGGTTTCCGCCACCGTGTGCGGAATCTGGTCATCGTTCACCCATGTCACTTTGGTACCCACGGCCACATTCAAATCCTTGGGCCCGAACATGAACTCCCTGATATCGATTTTCACCTCCTGAGCCCACACCGGCATCGACAGCAGCAGGCAGGCCACGGCCAACAGTCGCTTTTTCATCCGAGTGCCCTCCCCCTAAACCAGTGTCGAGTCGATCAGCGCCAGCGGATGATCGCCCTGCGTCGCTCGCACATCGGTGATCCCCAAATAATTGCGCAATTGATCAGCCGCCACCGTCATCGGCCCGGGTGTCGGTGCCGCACCTGGTGCAGGTTGTGGATAAGCGGTGCCACGGGCGGTGTGGAAGGTGATGTTGCCTTCGACTTTCTGGATGACCTGGTGGATATGCCCGTTCAACACCGTCACCGAACCGTACTTGCGCAGCATGGCAATCGCCTGATCGCCATCCTCAGTGCCCCAGCCCCACGGCTGATAAACCGTCCACAACGGAATATGGGTAAACACCACGATTGGCGTGCTGCTGGTCACGGCGCGCAAATCATCGGCCAGCCAGGCCAGTTGATCGGCACCCAGGGTCGCTTCGTGGCCCGCCTGGAAATTGAAGACATTCACCAGTGCAACAAAATGCACGCCGTGGTCATCGAAGCTGTACCAGCCATTGCCTTTGGTGCCTTTGCCGTAACGCTCCAGGTAGAGCTTGCCGCCGCTCTCGTCGAGGGTGTCATGCTCCCCCGGGACGTAGTGCACCGTGGACGGCAGGCCCTTGAGCAGTTGCGCGGCCGTGTCAAACTCTTCGGGTTTGGACAGGTGGGTGATATCGCCGGTATGCAGGATCAGCGACGGCCGTTTTGGCAGCGCGATGACCTTGTCGATGGCCATCTGCAACGTCTTCACAGGTTCCGGGTTGGCCTCCTTGTTGAAGCCGATGTGCGAGTCGCTGATCTGCACGAAGTGGAAGGTGCTGGCCAGTGCCTTGGGGTCGGAGACGTTGCCCGCCGCATCCAGGGCAAAGGCCCGGGGAATGCCGCCGCTCAGGGCCCAGATGACCCCCGCCCCGGCCCACGCCGAGCATTTCAACAGTGTCCGGCGGTCGGGGTTGAGCGGGCCGTCGGTGCGAAGCGGGTGCCTTGATTGAATGTCCATCGGTTTTCCCTCGCTGGCGAACTACAGTAATGGTGCTGACACGAGGTACAACCAATCAGGACGGAGTTTTATTCCACGACATTGAACGTCTGTAGCAGCTGTCGAGGCACGAGGCTGCGTTGCGTGTCCGCAGGACCGTCCTTCGTGGGCCGCTACGCAGCCCAACGCAGCCTCGTGCCTCGGCAGCTGCTACAGGGAATTGCGTCGTGCGTTGGAAAAGTTGTTTTTTCCGGGAATAAAATGCGGAGCAGCGCGGTTATAGGGGTGGGACAGTGCGGGAACCACTATGAAGCGATTTGAGGAACTGTTTGCGCCCCATCTGGACGCGGCCTACAACCTCGCGCGCTGGCTCACGGGCAACGACAGCGCCGCGCGCGATGTCGTCCAGGAAAGCGCCCTGCGCGCCTTCCGTTTCTTACACCGCTTCGCCGACGGCAACGCCAAGGCCTGGTTTCTAACTATCGTACGCAACGAAAGCTACACGTGGCTCAAGGCCTCGGCCGGACACCACTGGGTCGCTATCGGCGACGAACTTTGCGAAGACGACGCCATGCTGAGCCACAGCCAGACCCCGGAACTACTGGCCATCCATATGGAAAATTCGGCGCTTATCCAGCAAGCCCTGTGCGCCCTGCCACCGGCGTTTCGTGAGGTGATTGTTCTGAAAGAACTCGAAGACCTGCCCTACAAGGACATTGCCCTGGTGGTCGACATTCCCATCGGCACCGTCATGTCGAGACTGGCCCGGGCGCGCGCCATGCTCAAGCTCGAACTACTGAAGTTGTACGATCATGAATGAACTCGACTGCACGGTTTGCCAGACGTTGATGCATGGCTATCTGGACAAGGAACTTGACCCGCCGACGACGGCAACGGTGGCCGGGCATTTGGCCGGGTGCGCCGAATGCGCGCGGTTGCACGATCAGGCGAGGCTGCTGATGCTCGGCGTGAAACGCCAGGCGCCGTATTACACGGCCCCGGCGTCGTTGACGGCCAGTGTGTTCGCCGCTGCTGCCCCGCGCCCAAATATTTTCGAGCTCTGGCGAACATGGTTCGCACCGGCCTTTTCTGCGGCAGCGCTAGGCTTGGCGGTGGTGCTTTATGTGGCCACGCCGGCCAGCGAGCAACCGTTGATGGACGAGGCCGTCTCCAGTCATGTCCGCTCGTTGATGGGTGAGCATTTGAATGATGTGGTGTCTTCCGACCGCCATACCGTGAAGCCTTGGTTCACTGGCAAACTCGACTTCGCGCCACCGGTAATCGATTACTCGGCACAAGGGTTTGTGCTGTTGGGTGGACGGTTGGATTATCTGCAGCATCAGGCCACGGCGGCCCTCAGTTATGGGCGGGCCAAGCACATTATCAACGTGTTTATCCTGCCCACGCCGGAGGCGGATAAGCCGCAACAGAGCCAGACGATTCGTGGCTTTAACGTGGTGTCCTGGCAAGCGAATCACATGCGGTTTGTGCTGGTGTCCGATCTGGAGAAAAGCGAACTGGAGGCGTTCAGCCAGTTGCTCAAACCGTAGTACAAAACCCTGTAGGAGTGAGCCTGATCTGGTCCAGTAATTTTGGACATTGTTTTCGGTTCTCACGCCGCCATCTTTTCTGCCGCTACCGGCGAGTGGTAACCGTTGTAGCTGTGGCGCCTTACATTGTTGTAGCGCGCCACATATCGGT
>NZ_JAHBDK010000056.1 GCF_019956415.1 Pseudomonas sp. GL-B-19 | reverse complement strand
GTGCGTCAGATGATGGCGCTGATGGGCTGAAAAGCCTTTTTTCGTCTGCTGTGAGCACAAAAGCAAACGCCCCGAACAAGTCGGGGCGTTTGCTGGAACCACCATCAGTGTGTTTTCACACAGTCTGACATTGGCCGGATTTGTTGTTTCTGCGCTCTGCGCTTACTTTGCGCTGGAGCCTGCTGCGTGCAATGCGTGCTGGGCGCTGCGTTTGTTTTTGATGCCGTAGCAGACCCACATGAACACGACCCACACCGGAATCGCGTACACCGAGATCTGGATACCCGGAATCAGCAGCATCACGCCCAGGATGAACACCACGAACGCCAGGCAGACGTAGTTCCCGTACGGGTACCACAGGGCCTTGAACAGCGGTGTTTGTTTGGTCTTGTTCATGTGCTGACGGAACTTGAAGTGCGAGAAGCTGATCATCGCCCAGTTGATGACCAGGGTCGCAACCACCAGCGACATCAACAGTTCCAGCGCGTTTTGCGGGATCAGGTAGTTCAACAGCACCGCGATCAGCGTCACCGCCGCCGAGGCGAGGATCGAACGCACCGGTACGCCGCGCTTGTCGATTTTCGACAAGGCCTTCGGCGCATCGCCCTGCTCGGCCATGCCCAACAGCATACGGCTGTTGCAGTAGGTGCCGCTGTTGTACACCGACAACGCCGCGGTCAACACCACGAAGTTGAGGATGTGCGCGGCGGTGTTGCTGCCGAGCATCGAGAACACTTGCACGAACGGGCTACCGCTGTAGGAATCACCCGACGCGTTCAAGGTCGCCAGCAGGCTGTCCCATGGCGTCAGCGACAGCAGAATGACCAGCGCGCCGATGTAGAAAATCAGGATCCGGTAGATCACTTGGTTGATGGCTTTCGGGATCACGGTTTTCGGCTTGTCGGCTTCAGCAGCGGTGAAACCGAGCATTTCCAGGCCACCGAAGGAGAACATGATGATCGCCATGGCCATCACCAGACCGCTGACGCCATTCGGGAAGAAACCACCGTGGGACCACAGGTTGCTGACCGCCGCTTGCGGGCCACCATTGCCGCTGACCAGCAGGTAGCTGCCCAGGGCAATCATGCCCACGATGGCAACGACCTTGATGATCGCGAACCAGAACTCGGCCTCGCCAAAGACTTTGACGTTGGCCAAGTTGATCAGATTGATCAGGACGAAGAACCCGGCTGCCGAGACCCAGGTCGGGATGTCCGGCGCCCAGTAGTGGATGTATTTGCCGACAGCGGTCAGCTCCGACATGCCCACCAGGATGTACAGGATCCAGCAGTTCCAGCCCGACAGGAAGCCGGCAAAACCGCCCCAGTATTTGTGCGCGAAGTGACTGAAGGAACCGGCAACGGGCTCTTCAACGATCATTTCGCCGAGCTGGCGCATGATCATGAACGCAATGAAGCCGCAGATGGCGTAGCCGAGGATCATCGACGGGCCGGCGGATTTCAGCACCCCGGCCGAGCCGAGGAACAAGCCGGTACCGATCGCGCCACCGAGGGCAATCAATTGAATGTGGCGATTTTTCAGGCCGCGTTTGAGCTCGCCTGACTGCGAGGTTTGTCCACTCATGAAAAGGGTCTCACGTTCTGCGTATTTACAACGGTCATGCGTCACCTGTTTGTTTTTATCTGTGACGAAATCGAACCCGACACACTCGTGGCGTGGCGGAGTGAACAAGGCGGATAGCCTTGAGGTTTGCGCTGATGCACAGGAGGTCACAGTTAAAACGCGGCGCATTGTACACCTGTAACCCCCTGCTACCAGACCCGCCTGATCAGCGTGTCGTTTGCCGGGATTGCCTGTGTCCACCCCGAGCATCTCGGGTGGCTGCAAAAATTGAGTCAGACCTTTGCAGGTCAGTGACGGGAGCAATCGAGAAATCGCCCCTCGATAGGAGATGGAGATGAGTCACGGCGTACATTGCGCCTCCTTCTTGTTATGCACCTGCACGACAGGCATGTGGCGCATCTGACCCTTACGGCGCCGCCGAAACAAGCGGGCCAGAGCCTTGGGAGATTGTTGAGGAGATTGATTTCGGCAGGATTTCCTTACACCCCTTCCGTGAACGTCAACCCAAGGCGTTTCAGGCGATATTTCGTCAGGATTTCTTTACATGCCGTAACGAATATTTTCCTGATCGGATTCGTCAGTCAGACGACTGCACATTGACGACGGTGTCACTACTGGCGCCTTCGCGAGCAGGCTCGCTCCCACATTGGAATGCGATCAACTGTGGGAGCGAGCCTGCTCGCGATGACGCCCGACCATTCACCACAACACTTAAAGCCAGACAAAAAAAACGCCACCCCGAGGGATGGCGTTTTTTATGTGACGCTTACCGATTACTCAGGCTTGCGACGACCAAAGCCCGGACGCTGGCCCGAACCGGCTGGCGCGCCGCGACGCTTGCCCGATGGCGCGTCCTTGTCGACCAGGACGATGCCTGGGCGTTTCTTCGGCGCTGGCTTGGCCGGGCGCTTGGTGTCGGAAGGACGGTCTGCCACTGGCGTACCGCGACCCGACTCACCACGACCCGCTGGAGCACCGCGATCGCTGCGACCGCCGCTTGGCGCACCACGGCCTTCGCCGCGCTCGGTGCGACCGTTGGCCGGACGTGGCGTGCGTGGACCGCGCTCGCCATCAGCACGAGGTGCTGCTGGTTTACGGGCTGGACGCTCGCCTTCGATATGCGGTTCACGGGAATCACGCGGAGCAACAGTCGGCTGTGCACCGGCCGCTGGACGCAACGTGCGCACGCGCTCGGTCTTGCCCATCGGACGCGACGATTTACGCTGCATACGATCGAGCTTGTCTTTGCTCTTGGCGTTCATCTGCGGCATCGCGACCGGCGTCAGGCCAACCTCGGCACTCAGAATGTCGACTTCGTACTGGCTCATTTCGCGCCAGCGGCCCATCGGCAGGTCGGAGTTGAGGAACACCGGACCGAAACGCACGCGCTTCAGACGGCTGACCACCAGGCCCTGGGATTCCCACAGGCGACGAACTTCGCGGTTACGACCTTCCATCACCACGCAGTGATACCAGTGGTTGAAACCTTCACCGCCTGGCGCCTGCTTGATGTCGGTGAACTTGGCCGGGCCATCTTCGAGGACGACGCCTGCTTTCAGACGCTCGATCATTTCATCATCGACTTCACCACGCACACGTACCGCGTATTCACGGTCCATTTCGTAGGAAGGGTGCATCAGGCGGTTGGCCAACTCACCGTCGGTGGTGAACATCAGCAGACCGGTAGTGTTGATGTCCAGACGGCCGATGTTGATCCAGCGACCTTCTTTCGGGCGCGGCATCTTGTCGAACACGGTCGGACGGCCTTCCGGGTCGACACGGGTGCAGATTTCACCGTCGGGCTTGTTGTACATGATCACGCGGCGTACCGACTCGGCGGCTTCTTCGCGCTTGATCACCTTGCCATCAATGGTGATGGCGTCATGCATGTCGACACGCTGACCGAGCGTGGCGTCTTTGCCGTTGACCTTGATGCGGCCGTGGCTGATCCAGGCTTCTACGTCACGGCGCGAGCCGACGCCAATACGGGCGAGGACTTTCTGCAGTTTTTCGCCTGCTGGGCCGATTTCCTGGTCGTCTTTCTGGTCGTTGATACTCATCTGGGCACCTCCCGGTGTGGTCTGTTCAGGCTTTTGCCTGAAGCGATGTAAAACTGTTCGCTTGGGCGAAGGGATCGCCAAAGGGTCGCGAATCATACGCTCATGTGCGCGATTTCGCATCAGAGACTAGCTGATGAACGCAGAGTTACCTGCTTTTCCGCCGACCGGTGGCGCCCAAACAACACAATACCCACTGTGGGAGCGAGCCTGCTCGCGATGAGGGAGTACCAGTCGACATCACTATTGCCTGACACACCGTTATCGCGAGCAGGCTCGCTCCCACAGGGGATATCAGTGTTCACAAAAATGGGATCAGTCGTCGAACTCGCGGCGTTCGGCCTCGATCGCTTCGGCGAGCGCCCGGGCTTCGGCTTCTTCGTCGCTCAACTCGGGCTCGGGCTCGGGTTTCGGTTGTTCGAGGGCTGCGACGGCAGCCAGGAGTTTTTCGCGAGCTTCGGCGACGCCCAGCACGTCGTCTTCAAGCTCTGGCTCCTGCTCCTCTTCGACTGTGGCTTCGGGCTCTGTCTGAAGTTCAGTGTCGATTTCCGGCTCAACCGCGGTCACTTCGCCATCGCGCAACAAATCATCGAAATCAGTCTTGAGCCCCTCTTCCATGGTGTCCAGCTCCAGCAACAACGTGTGGAAACTGGTTTCTTCCTTCGGCTCTTCCGGCTCGGCGCTGGCGTCCGCCAATGCCTGCAGGCTGGCAGGCACGGGGGCGTCGTCAAAATCGAGCACCGGGTCCGGCTCCAGCTCGCGCAGTTCGGCCAGCGGCGGCAGATCGTCGAGGTTTTTCAGGTTGAAGTGATCGAGAAACGCCTTGGTGGTCGCGAACATCGCCGGTTTGCCGGGCACATCGCGGTGGCCAACGATGCGGATCCACTCACGCTCCATCAGCGTCTTGACGATCTGACTGTTGACCGCCACGCCCCGCACGTCTTCGATCTCGCCCCGGGTGATCGGCTGGCGATAGGCGATCAGCGCAATGGTTTCGAGCATGGCGCGGGAATAACGCTGCGGCCGCTCTTCCCACAAACGCCCGACCCACGGCGAAAACTTTTCACGGATTTGCAGGCGGTAGCCCGAAGCCACTTCCTTCAGCTCGAAGGCGCGGCCATCGCAGGACTTGGCCAATATCGTCAGCGCTTTCTTGAAGACCGCCGGCTCCGGCCGCTCGCCTTCTTCGAACAGCTCGAACAGGCGTTCAAGCGATTGCGGTTTTCCCGAGGCCAACAGAAAGGCTTCAAGCAGTGGCGCCAGCTCGCGGGGTTCAGTCAGGTTCATGATTCAACTCGTTATTCGGCTCGGGCCCGCACGTGGATCGCTGCGAACGGCTCATTCTGCACCAGCTCGACCAAGGATTCCTTGACCAGTTCGAGGATCGCCATAAAGGTCACCACCACCCCGAGTCGTCCTTCTTCAGCGGTGAACAGCTCGACAAAGGGCACGAAACCGCCACCCTTGAGCCGTTCCAGCACATCGCTCATGCGTTCACGGGTAGACAGCGCCTCGCGACTGACCTGGTGGCTTTCGAACATGTCGCCACGGCGCAGGACCTCGGCCATGGACAACAGCAACTCCGACAGACGTACGTCCGGCAACAGTTTGCGCGCCCGGGCTTCCGGGGCATCAAGCTTGGGCACCACCACGTCACGACCGACGCGGCTCAGGCCGTCGATACCTTCGGCGGCCGCCTTGAAGCGCTCGTACTCCTGCAAGCGGCGGATCAGCTCGGCGCGCGGGTCGTCTTCTTCGTCTTCAATGGTTTCGGCACGCGGCAACAGCATCCGCGATTTGATCTCGGCCAGCATCGCGGCCATCACCAGGTACTCGGCCGCCAGCTCCAGGCGCACCGACTGCATCAACTCGACATACCCCATGTACTGGCGGGTGATTTCCGCTACCGGGATGTCGAGGATGTTGATGTTCTGTTTGCGGATCAGGTACAGCAACAGGTCGAGCGGGCCTTCGAAGGCTTCGAGAAACACCTCCAGTGCATCCGGCGGGATGTACAGGTCCAGCGGCATTTCCAAAACCGCCTGGCCATACACCATCGCGAAGGGCAGCTCTTGCTGGGCTCCGGCTTGACTGTCGACAACGGGTTCTACTGCAGACATCTACGCCTCGGCCATGAACGGCGCAGGGTCGCCGCAACCGACACGGATCACTTCCGGCTCACCGTCGGCGAGACTGATCACAGTGGACGCCTTGATCCCGCCGTAACCGCCGTCAATGATCAGGTCGACCTGATGCTCAAGCAATTGACGCATTTCGTGCGGGTCCGTCAGCGGGTCGGTGTCGCCGGGCATGATCAGGGTCACGCTCATCAGCGGCTCACCCAGTTCTTCCAGCAGCGCCAGGGCAATCGGATGGCTAGGCACTCGCAGGCCGATGGTGCGCTTTTTCGGGTGCAGCAACAGGCGCGGGACTTCGCGGGTGGCGTTGAGAATAAACGTGTACGGCCCCGGCAAGTGCGCCTTGAGCAAGCGGAACGTGCCGGTATCGATTTTGGCAAACAACCCCAGTTGCGACAGGTCACTGCAAATCAGCGTAAAGTTGTGTTTGTCATCCAGCCCGCGCAAACGGCGCACGCGTTCCACGGCATTCTTGTCGCCGATCTGGCAACCAATGGCATAGGACGAGTCTGTGGGGTAAACCACCACCCCGCCTTTTCGAATGATCTCGACAGCCTGTTTGATCAGGCGCGCTTGTGGGTTTTCCGGATGAATCTGGAAAAATTGACTCACATTCTCTACCTGTTCAGACGGCGGCAATAATTGGGTCATGTTTGAATCGACACCACAGTGGTGGCAGATCCTCCGGGAGCGGGCGGTATTCGCCGATCTCGGACCAGCCTCCAGGTCCATGAAAATCACTGCCGGCACTGACCAGCAGACCGAACTCACGAGCAAGAATCGCCAGGCTGCCCACTTGTTCGGCGGGCTGATGGCCATTGACCACTTCAATCGCGTGGCCCCCGGCTTGAATATAGTCAGAAATCAGCCGACGACGCTTGCTGCGAGTGAAATCGTAGTGCCAGGGATGCGCCAGGCTGACCCAGGCCTTTGCGGCGCGCAGGGTTTCGACGGTCTCCTCCAGGGTGGGCCAGTGTTGCTTGACGTCGCCCAGCTTGCCGGCGCCCAGCCATTTGCGGAACGCCTCGGCGCGGTCCTTTACATACCCTTCACGCACCATCCAGTCGGCAAAGTGCGGGCGGGCCGGCGCGTTGCCGCTGTCGCCCAGTTCCTGCTGTATGGCCCGGGCGCCGTCCAGCGCTCCCGGCATGCCCTTCAATGCCAGCTTGCGACTTATTTCTTCGGATCGTAGCCAACGGCCATCGTGCAGTTTGGCAATCGCCTCGACCAACGGCGGCGCCGATACATCAAACCCGTAACCCAATACATGAATGGTCGCGCCGCCCCAGGTGCAGGACAATTCGACGCCATTGACCAATTGCATCCCCAGCGCGGTCGCGGCTGTGCGGGCCTCGTCGAGGCCCTCAAGAGTGTCGTGATCGGTCAAGGCCAGGACTCGCACGCCTTTCTCGAACGCACGCGCAACCAGTACCGCAGGCGCCAGGGCGCCATCGGAGGCCGTGCTATGGCAGTGCAAATCAACATTCACAGGACTTTGTTACCTCAAATCAGCTGGCGCTATCGCGCGCCCATATGTTTGTTATTATGCCGCCACATCCTGCTTCTGGCTGCCACTGTGAAACAATTCATCGATTTCATCCCGCTTCTGCTGTTTTTCATCGTTTTCAAACTTGACCCAAGGGTCGTCGACATCGGCGGTCATGAGTTGACTGTAGGCGGAATTTACAGCGCCACCGCGATGCTGATCATCAGCTCCCTGGTGGTTTACGGCACGCTGTTCATCAAGCAGCGCAAGCTTGAGAAAAGCCAGTGGCTGACCCTCATCGCCTGTCTGGTCTTCGGTAGCCTGACCCTGGCGTTCCACAGCGAAACCTTCCTGAAGTGGAAAGCGCCGGTGGTGAACTGGTTGTTTGCCCTGGCGTTCATTGGCAGCCATTTCGTCGGTGACAGCCTGTTGATCAAACGCATCATGGGCCACGCGCTGACCCTGCCGGAGCCGGTCTGGACGCGCCTGAACATCGCCTGGATCGCGTTCTTCCTGTTTTGCGGTGCCGCCAACCTGTTCGTCGCGTTCACCTACCAAGAATACTGGGTCGACTTCAAAGTCTTCGGCAGCCTGGGCATGACACTGCTGTTCCTGGTTGGCCAGGGCATTTACCTGTCCCGCCACCTGCACGACGCCGATATCACCACGCCAAAAACCGAGGACTGACATGCTTTACGCAATCATTGCCACAGACGTCGCCAACTCCCTGGAAGCCCGACTGGCCGCGCGCCCTGCCCACCTTGAGCGCCTGCAAGTGCTCAAGGGCGAAGGCCGCATCGTTTTGGCCGGTCCACACCCGGCAGTCGACAGCAATGATCCGGGCGCTGCGGGTTTCACCGG
The DNA here is from genome assembly GCF_019956415.1 of Pseudomonas sp. GL-B-19. Classification (GTDB taxonomy): domain Bacteria; phylum Pseudomonadota; class Gammaproteobacteria; order Pseudomonadales; family Pseudomonadaceae; genus Aquipseudomonas. The sequence continues at coordinate 24,339 of NZ_JAHBDK010000056.1, read as the reverse complement.
CAGCCTGATCGTCGCCGAATTCGATTCCCTGAGCGCCGCACAAGCCTGGGCCGACGCTGATCCGTATATCGCCGCAGGCGTCTACGCCAACGTTTCAGTCAAGCCGTTCAAGCAAGTCCTGCCGTAACTTTCCCCCCACAAATGCCCCCGCGCGGTGAACCTTGTCGGTTCATCGCGCTCTCAATCGCTCATTATTCTCGTTTGCCTGCCGACAACCTGCCCAATCACTCGATTGGAATCAGGAGTCGCGATGCGCAAGGGTCCGTTGTGTCTGTTGTTGGTGACGTTGTCGATGGTGGCCCCGGCTCACGGTGAAGAAAGCGCCGAGGGCGGTAATTCGACGCCACTGTCGCTGAGCGCCGGCAGCCAGATTGCCGAGTTGCAGCAGCGCTTGAAGGTAAGCGAACAGCAACGAGAAGAACTGAACAAACAATTGCAAAATACCGATAGCGAACGCGAAGGCGCTCAACTGGGCCGGTTGCGCCAAGAGAACCAGCGCCTCAAGCTGCAACTCAAGGAAACGCAGGCCAGCAGCCCACTGCCGCGCCTACTGACCGATCAGCAGCAGTGGTTTGTCATTGGAGCAGGAGTTGCGCTATCGGCCCTGCTGTGCGGTATCTTCGCCAGTGGCGCCACCAGAAAACGTCGGCAATGGCTAAATTGAGTGATTCATGAGCGAGCTGTTACTAATTGATGATGACCAGGAGCTGTGCGAGCTCCTGAGCAGTTGGTTGAGCCAGGAAGGCTTTCAGGTCCGGGCTTGCCACGATGGCCAGAGTGCCCGCCGCGCGCTGGCCGAAACCTCCCCGGCCGCCGTGGTGCTGGACGTGATGCTGCCGGACGGCAGCGGCCTGGAACTGCTCAAGCAATTGCGCAGCGATCACCCGGACTTGCCGGTGCTGATGCTGTCGGCGCGCGGCGAGCCACTGGACCGCATCCTCGGCCTGGAACTTGGCGCCGATGATTACCTAGCCAAACCCTGCGACCCACGGGAACTGACAGCCCGTTTGCGCGCGGTGTTGCGCCGCAGCCATCCGGCGGCGGTGTCCAGCCAGATGGAACTGGGCGACTTGTGTTTCAGCCCGGTGCGCGGCGTGGTCAGCATCAATGAACAGGAGTTCACCCTCACCGTCTCCGAAAGCCGTTTGCTTGAAGCCCTGCTCAAGCAACCCGGCGAGCCTCTGGACAAACAGGAACTGGCGCAGATCGCCCTCGGCCGCAAACTGACCCTGTACGACCGCAGCCTGGACATGCACGTCAGCAACCTGCGCAAAAAGATCGGCCCGCACCCCGACGGCCGCCCGCGCATCGTTGCCCTGCGTAGCCGTGGCTACTACTACAGCCTCTAAGCAGAACGCGACGCCCTGAACGCAACTCCCTGTAGCAGCTGTCGAGCCCCAGCGAGGCTGCGTTCGGCTGCGAAGCAGTCGTGAAATCAGACGCTGCGGATTTTCAGGAAAACCGCGTTATCCGTGTTTACGACGGCTGCGCCGCCGGACGCAGCCTCGCTGAGGCTCGACAGCTGCTACAGGGGGCGTGCGTATTCAAAAGGTGGTGGAAGTGTCAGGTTGGTACGAAATCGTCTTTACCCAAGCTTTACGCTTCGCTGACCGCCGCTGACCTTGACCTGCGTAATCTGTACTCATCCGGAACGTACCGGGAACGAGACAAGGAGATTCACCATGCGCAAGACTCTTATCGCTCTGATGTTCGCCGCCACCCTGCCGACCGTTGCCATGGCCATGCCTGAAGGCAGCGGCCCGATGGACGGCTCGTACCACGGCGGTCAGATGCACGGCATGCACGGTAAAGGCCCGTACAGCCAGCTGGACCTGAGCCGCGAACAGCGCGAGCAGATCCGCAAGATCATGAGCGAACAGATGCACGAGCGTAAGCAACTGGTCGACAAGTACCTGGAAAAACTCTCGCCTGCCGACCAGAAAGCCATGAAAGACGAAATGGCGGCCAACCACAAAAAAGCCGAGGCCGAGGTGCGTGCCCTGCTGAAACCGGACCAACAGAAGCAATTCGACGAGATCCAGAAAAAACAGGCTGAGCGTCGCGCCGAATGGGCTGAGTTCAAGGCCTGGAAAGCGCAACAACCGCAAAAAGCGCAATAATGCGCTAACCCGGACCCGACGGCTCAACCCCGTTGGGTCTGATACCACCCAATCTAATGTGGGAGCGAGCCTGCTCGCGATAGCGGTCTTTCAGTCACGTTGATGCTGAATGTGCTCACGCTATCGCGAGCAGGCTCGCTCCCACAGGGATTTGTGTTTGTGTGAGGACTTTCTGTGCGTTCATTGTTCTGGCGTATTTTGGCCAGCTTCTGGCTGGCCATCGCTCTCGTGGCAGGGCTGTCCATGCTGCTGGGGCACATGCTCAATCAGGACGCGTGGATTCTCAGCCGCCATCCGGGCCTCAATACACTGGCCGAACAGTGGACACAAACCTACGAATCCCAGGGTGAAGAAGCCGCTCAGGACATTCTGGAACAGCGCAAACGTCAATATCACATTGACGTTCAGGTGTTGAACGAGAGCGGCGACCCGGTGGTGCGAGGCACCTTCCCTCGTCGCGCGGCGGCGTTTGAAGCTAGGCAGAACAACGATGACCGGCGTCTGCCATGGCGTCGTTTGACGGCGGAGTACACCAGCGAAAAAACCGGCGACACCTACCTTCTGATCTACCGCATCCCTCACCCTGAACTGGATTCATGGCACCGCGAAAGCCTGCTGTGGCCATTGAGTGCGCTGGGCATTGCCTTGGTGGTGCTGACCTTGTTCAGCCTGTTCGTCACACTGTCGATCACCCGCCCGCTCAGCCGTTTGCGTGGCGCAGTGCATGACCTGGGACAAACCACTTATCAGCAAAACAGCCTGGTGAAACTGGCCAACCGACGCGATGAATTCGGCGTGCTGGCCAACGACTTCAATCGCATGGGCTCGCGCCTGCAAAGCCTGATCGGCAGTCAGCGGCAATTGCTTCGCGATGTGTCGCATGAACTACGCTCCCCGCTCGCCCGCCTGCGCATCGCTCTGGCATTAGCGGAACGAGCCAACCCTGAAGAACGTGAAAAACTCTGGCCGCGCCTGACCCGCGAATGCGACCGGCTGGAAGCGTTGATCAGTGAGATCCTGGTGCTGGCGCGGGTCGATGCCGATAACGCCAGCGCCGAAGAGGTCGACCTGAATGCGTTGCTCAACACGCTGCAAAAGGAGGCGCAACTGGGTTCGCCGGAGCAAAACGTGCGCCTTGAGGCAGAGCCGCAATTGAACCTCAAAGGCTGGCCGACGATGATCGAGCGTGCCGTCGACAATCTGCTGCGCAACGCTCAGCGCTTTAACCCGGTCGGGCAGTCGATCGAAATGCAGGCCGTGCGTCAGGGTGAGCGTATTGTGGTCAGCGTGCGTGACCATGGGCCGGGCGTAGATGCTGAGCATTTGCACCAGTTGGGTGAGCCCTTTTATCGAGCACCTGGGCAAACGGCGGCCGGGCACGGTTTGGGCCTGGCGATTGCGCGCCGCGCAGCGGAACGACATGGCGGGAGTCTGGTGCTGGCCAATCATCCGCAGGGCGGGTTTGTGGCCAGCCTGGAATTGCCGCTGGTGCCGGGGGCCGTCGTCCAGCCATAAATGCAATGGTGATGCTTAAAGATCGCAGCCTCGTTTCACTCGACAGCTCCTACAGATGTACACATATCTCTGTAGCAGCTGTCGAGTGAAACGAGGCTGCGATTCTTTTGATCTTCAGGATTTAGCGGGCCAGGCGCCGACGAATTCGGCGAGGTCGACTTTCTCGGCCACGCGCGGTTCTTTCTGCGGCGTGCCGAGGTAAAGGAACGCAATCACCTCTTCCCCTTCAGCCAAACCCAGCCCTTTGGCCACATGCGCCGAATACGCCAAGTCACCGGTGCGCCACACCGCGCCAATCCCTTGCGCATACGCCGCCAGCAAAATTCCATGAGCCGCGCAGCCCGCTGCCAGCCGTTGTTCGGATTTCGGGTATTTGACGTGATCCTGCACCCGCGCAATCACCACCACCACCAATGGCGCACGCAGTGGGCCGTTGCGCGCCTTGTCCAGCGCCGCTTCCGACACCTCGCTGTCTTGCAGCCTCGCCGCTTCGGCCAGCAACTCGCCCATTTGCTCGCGCGCCACGCCCTCGACCGTCAGAAAGCGCCAAGGCTGCAAATGGCCGTGGTCCGGGGCGCGCATGGCCGCGCAAAACAGGACTTCGCGCTGCGCTGCAGTCGGTGCCGGATCGATGAGTCGTGGAACGGAAACACGGTTGAGCAAAGCGTCGAGAGCCTGCATCGGCCACCTCCTGAAAAAATGTTTGGCTATTCTATCTGCAAGTGCGCAAGCGGCGTCGGTTTACATGCCCTGCCCCACAGGTAGAATGGCGCCCCTCCCACAATAGCCCGAGCGGACTTCATGGCGTTGCCGACCTTACGGATTATCGGTTTTATCATCGGCATCTTCCTGATCACGCTGGCGATCGCCATGATCGTGCCCATGGCGACCCTGGTGATTTTCGACCGCACCCACGAGCTACCATCGTTCCTGTGGTCGAGCATGATTACCTTTGTCGCAGGCCTGGCGCTGATCATCCCTGGTCGTCCCGAACACATACACCTGCGCCCACGGGACATGTACCTGTTGACCGTCAGCAGTTGGCTGGTGGTGTGCATCTTCGCCGCTCTGCCGTTTTTGCTGGCTCAGCACGTCAGTTTCACTGACTCGATCTTTGAAAGCATGTCCGGCATTACCGCCACCGGTTCGACGGTACTCAGCGGCCTGGACACCATGTCCCCCGGCATTTTGATATGGCGTTCGCTGTTGCACTGGCTCGGCGGCATCGGCTTTATCGGCATGGCGGTAGCGATTCTGCCGCTGCTGCGTATTGGTGGCATGCGCCTGTTTCAGACCGAGTCGTCGGACCGCTCTGAAAAAGTCATGCCCCGTTCGCACATGGTGGCGCGTCTGATCGTGGCGGCCTACGTCGGCATCACCATTGTCGGTAGCCTGGCGCTCTGGTGGGCCGGGATGAGCCTGTTTGATGCAATCAACCACGCGATGTCAGCGATCTCCACTGGCGGCTTTTCCACGTCGGACCAGTCGCTGGCCAAATGGACGCAACCGGCGGTGCACTGGGTGGCGATTGTCATCATGATTCTCGGCAGCCTGCCCTTCACCCTGTACGTAGCAACCTTGCGCGGCAATCGTCGGGCATTGATCAAGGATCAGCAGGTTCAGGGGTTGCTCGGCATGTTGCTGGTGACCTGGCTGGTGCTCGGCACCTGGTACTGGTGGACCACCCAACTGCATTGGCTCGAAGCCTTGCGGCATGTGGCGTTTAACGTGACATCGGTGGTCACGACCACCGGTTTCGCGTTGGGGGACTACAGCCTGTGGGGCAATTTCTCGCTGATGCTGTTCTTTTACCTGGGCTTTGTCGGCGGTTGCTCCGGCTCGACAGCTGGCGGGATCAAGATTTTCCGCTTTCAGGTCGCCTACATCCTGCTCAAGGCCAACCTTAACCAATTGATTCACCCGCGAGCGGTGATCAAGCAGAAGTACAACGGTCACCGTCTCGACGAAGAAATCGTGCGTTCGATCCTGACCTTTTCGTTCTTCTTCGCCATCACCATCTGCGTCATCGCGCTGCTGCTGTCGCTGCTCGGCGTGGACTGGATGACCGCCCTGACCGGTGCGGCCAGCACCGTGTCCGGCGTCGGGCCGGGGTTGGGTGCGACCATCGGGCCGTCAGGTAACTTTTCGTCGTTGCCGGACGCCGCCAAGTGGATTCTGTCGTTCGGCATGCTGCTCGGCCGACTGGAGATCATTACGGTGTTTGTTCTGTGCATTCCTGCTTTCTGGCGACACTGACCTGCGCCGCCGCTCCGGTCATGTGCGCCCGGTACTCGCCGGGGGTGGCGTCAAACCAGCGGCGGAACGCGCGGAAGAAATTGCTCGGGTCGGCGAATCCCAGCAGGTAGGCAATTTCCAGCAGGGTCATGGTGGGCTGGGCCAGGTATTGCTCGGCCAATTCGCGCCGAGTGTCATCGAGCAATGTCTGAAAACTGGTGCCCTCTTCCTGCAAGCGTCGTTGCAAGGTGCGTTGCGACAGGTGCAGCGTCTGCGCCACCGTTTCGCGTTTAGGTTCGCCCTGTGGCAGCAGACGGCACACCACCTGACGCGCCTTGTGCGTCACGCGGGTTTCGGAGAACCGCGCCAGGTACTCGCCGGCAAACCGGTCATGCAACAGCGCCATCGCCTCGTTGGCAGTGGGCAGTGGCGCTTCCATGTCGGCACGTTCGAAGATCAATGCGTCGTAAGGTGCGTTGAACACCAACGGCGCATGAAAGGCTTGTTTATAGGGCTCAAGGTCAGCGGGCTCATCGCCCTGCACCAACACCTTGCGCGGTTGCAAGGTACGCCCGGTCAACCAGCCGCATAACGCCAGCGCACAGGCCATTGAAGCTTCAGCGCTTTGCCGGGTCGGCGGCAGATGATCGCCGTGAACCGTCAGAATCAGCGCATAGCCCTCGTCCAGCAGGTGGAAACTCAGGTCGGCACTTTCGGCAATGATCCGCTGATAGCGCACCAGTCGCTGAAAGCCTTCGGCCAGGGTCTGGCTGGACATTAACGCGTAACCCGCGACATGGAAGGAAGCCGGTCGCACCACCTTGCCCATATTCAGTCCTATTGCCGGGTTACCGGACAGCTCAACCGCGCGCTGCCACAGTCGCGTCATGGAGTCTTGCGGGAAACGCGCATCCGGATCATCCAGTGATGCGTAGTCGAGCCCTAGCTGCTGGAACAGAACCCGGCAATCCAGGCCGTCCATCTCCAGTGCTTTGACAATCCCCATCGCCCAGCTTGAAGAAGTCGTTCGTTCGCTCATGGCGTTTACTTACTGTTCAGTGAGCCGTCTGACGCGGCTGGTTTTCGAAGGATACTAAAGTGGCGCCCATTGTCACTGGCTGATGCCATTGATCACTCTAGACTCAAATAAGCTACCCGCAGCACAACTTGCAATCAGAACAATAACCACAGAGATCGCAGTCGTGGAAAACATCAAACGTTTCAACAGCTTCGCTGAGTTCTACCCGTATTACCTCAGCGAACACAGCGACAGCACTTGCCGACGACTGCACTTTATCGGCACCACGCTGGTCATTTTCATTCTCGCTCTGAGCATCGGCAAAGGCGCATGGCTGATGTTATGGGCCCTTCCGCTGGCGGGTTACAGCTTCGCCTGGGTCGGGCATTTCTTCTTTGAGAAGAATCGACCTGCCACCTTCCAACATCCTCTTTATAGCCTGCTCGGCGACTTTGTCATGTACCGCGACATGATTCTGGGCCGCGTGCCGTTTTAAGCACCGTGAACAAGAAGAGAATAGCCGATGAATGCCAACGCCCGTTTCACCCACATGAAGGATGGGACACAGGAAGACTGGGCGATCATCGCCGCAGACTTCAGTGCCTATGCGAAACAATTGCCGGCACGGATTGTGTCGCACCTGAAGTTGCTGGAGGGCGATTTTGGTGGCTTCCCGGTCGACCGTCTCACCCACTCCCTGCAAACCGCCAGTCGTGCCTGGCGCGATGGCCGTGACGAGGAATATGTGGTCTGCGCGCTACTGCATGACATCGGCGATACGCTGGGTTCCTACAACCATCCAGACATTGCGGCGGCGATTCTCAAGCCATTTGTCAGCGCTGAAAATCTTTGGATGGTGGAAAAACACGGGATTTTCCAGGGCTATTACTTCTTCCATTATTTGGGCATGGATCGGCATCTGCGCGAGCAGTTCAGCGAGCATCCGCAGTATCAGGCGACTATCGAGTTTTGTGCCAAGTACGATGCGGCGGCGTTTGACCCGGCGTATGAAAACCTGCCTCTGAGCTTCTTTGAACCGATGCTGGAACGGTTGTTTGCGCAGCCCAAAAACTCGATATACAAGGCGGCGATGGAAGAGCATTCGCCCACCTGATAGACCTCAGGGGACCGCTGCGCGGTCCATCGCGAGCAGGCTCACTCCTACAGTTGATCTCGGGTAGTCACAAAATGTGTGTTCACTGGAGATCTAATTGTAGGAGTGAGCCTGCTCGCGAAGGGGCCAGCCCAGTCACCGCAATTTCAAGCCGGCTCGACAACCTTAATCGCCCTCAACTCCGCCTCCCGCGCCTGCGCATCCGCCAGGCGATACAACTCGATCGTCCCGTCCCAATGCTCGATCAGCGCCGTACACGACTCCACCCAATCCCCGCAATTGAGGTAATCCACCTCGCCGACCTTGCGAATCTCGGCATGGTGAATGTGCCCGCACACCACGCCATGCAACTCGCGTTTCACACATTCATGAGCGATGGCTTCCTCGAAATCGCTGATGAAACTGACCGCGGTTTTTACCTTGTGCTTGAGGTACGCCGACAACGACCAATAGCCGTAGCCATAACGCGCACGCCAGTGGTTGAGCCAGCGGTTGAGGGTCAGGGTGAATTCGTAGGCCGAGTCCCCCAGAAAGGCCAGCCAGCGGTGATACCGGGTGATGACATCGAACTGATCGCCGTGGATCACCAGCAGATGACGACCATCGGCGGTTACGTGCACGGCCTCGTCCACCAATTGGATGTTGCCCAGAATCAGCCTGGAATAACGCCGCAGGAATTCGTCGTGATTGCCGGTCACGTAGATGACTTCAGTGCCGCGCTTGCTCATGGTCAGCAAACGACGGATCACGTTGGTGTGCGCCTGAGGCCAGTACATGCCACCGCGCAGCTTCCAGCCATCGATGATGTCGCCGACCAGGTAAATCTTGTCCGCGTGGTAGCCCTTGAGAAACTGCGACAGGTGCTCGGCCTGGCAGTCCCGTGTGCCCAAGTGCACATCAGAAATCCACAAAGTCCGCACACGTTGCTTACGACTGGGTTTGGCGAGCTCGGCGCTGGTCATGGGCAACCCTCTGCGATGGTTTTTCCAAGCGTGCGCCGGTCGGGTTAATTGACCATGACAGTGTTGAGTCATTCCTGTGACAACCATGGGCCGGTGTAGACTGGCCCCATCTTGCCCAGGAGAGCGGTGATGAGACCGATCCTCACACTACGCCAGTACACCGACGACCTGATCGTCCACAGCCACGACCACGCCCAACTGGTGTTTGGCTTATCGGGTGCGCTGGATTTCGAAGTCGACGGGCGTGGCAGTCAGGTGGTGCAGCAGAGCTTTGTGGTGGTGCCGTCCGGTTTCCATCATGCCTGCGGCAGCAGCAATGGCAGCCGTTGCCTGGTGCTCGATGTGCCGAGCGATCAATGGGTTTCACAGTCGCTTGGCGAGCATGCCGAGGCCAGTCGCCGCCTGCTCGACAACGCCGGGCGTTTGTCACTGGATGCCGGGCAAAGCCAATTGGTCAGTTGGCTGGCGGGCAGTCAGGTTAACGATCCGTTGATCGCGCAACAGGGTGCGGTGCTGTTATTGGCCAGCCTCAACAATGCGAAACCGGCCAGCGTCGGGGGGCGACGCCTGCCGTATGCGGCTTTGAATGCGCACATCGACCAATACGCGGCCTACCCACTGCAAGTGGCGGATCTGGCCCGCGTGGCCGGGTTGTCCAGCGCCCGGTTGCACGCACGATTTGTCGCAGAGTGCGGGCAGACACCGATGGATTACATCCGCAGTCGGCGACTGCATATCGCGGTGGGATTGCTGCGGGAAACGCCGTTGCCCATCGGCGAGATTGCCAGTCGGGTCGGTTACAGCTCTCAGAGTGCCTTCGCCGCTGCCGTGCTGCGCGAGTTTCGCGCCTCCCCAGGCAAACTGCGGCGCGAGGCTGGCGACAAATGATGCGAGTCTGACGACAGACACAGCCGAGCATCGCGCGATTAAATGTAGCAGCTGGCGAAGCGCTGTGGGAGCGAGCCTGCTCGCGATGACGGACTGTCAGTCGACATTTACGTAACCTGATAGGCCGCTATCGCCGGCAAGCCGGTCTCGCTCCCACAGGGCTTCGCCAGCTGCTACAGGTCCGCGAATTCTGTCGGTTTGGTTTACTCGTTTATCAAGGATTGCAATGACTCCCCGTACCGCCCTTGGCGCCCTGCATATCGGTGCATTGATGTTTGGCCTGACCGGTGTGTTTGGCAAACTCGCCGCCGCGTCCCCCGCTGTCATCGTCTTCGGCCGTGCCGCATTTGCGGTCCTGGCATTGGCGGTTTTTGCACGCTTCGCCAGTAACACCCGTTGGCGCACGCTTGAAACCGTGGACTGGCGCCGTCTGCTGCTCGGCGGTTTGCTGCTGGCCGGGCACTGGGTGAGTTTCTTTATTGCGGTGAAAGTGGCGGGAGTGGCGATTGCGACCCTGGGCTTTGCCAGCTTCCCGGCGTTTACCGTGATCCTCGAAGGGCTGATTTTCCGCGAGCGGATTCGCGCCAATGAAATCCTGCTGGTCGTGTTGGTGAGCGTCGGGCTGGTGCTGGTCACACCTGACTTCGATCTGGCGAGCGGCGCAACCACGGGCCTGCTCTGGGCCGTCGGCTCCGGGTTATTGTTTGCCCTGCTGTCGCTGACCAACCGGGCCAGCTCCGGACGAATCCCGCCGGTGCAGGCCGCGCTGTGTCAAAACGTGGTGGTCGCGTTGTGCCTGCTGCCCGTGGCGGCTCCCCAATTGAGCGAAGTGCGCGGCATCGACTGGCTGTGGATCGGTCTGCTCGGCGTGTTCTGCACCGGCGTCGCACACAGTCTTTTCGTCGCCAGTCTGGCGGTGATCAAGGCACGCACCGCTGCAGTCGTGTTCGCCCTGGAACCGGTTTACGGAATCACCGTGGCCTGGTTGTTGTTCGATGAAAACCCGACGCTGCGGATGCTGATCGGCGGCGCGCTGATCATCGTCGCGATCGTGGTCTCCAGCAGGCTGTCGGGTGGTTCAAGTAAAAAGACCGTGGCGGCTGAAGCGGCGTCTCACTGAGTGCGATCGTTGTGGCCCAGGTCGCGGTCCGGATCGATCTGATCGCGGACCCGCTGCTTGAGCACCTTGGCTTCCGGGAAACCGCCATCGGCCTTACGCTCCCAGAGCTGCACGTCGTCACAAAAAATATGGAACACCCCACCCGTGCCGGGCACCAGCGACACTTTGCCCAAGTCGTCACCGAAGGTGCTGAGCAGTTCCTGGGCCAACCAGGCGGCACGCAACAGCCATTGGCATTGCGTGCAGTAGGTGATGACGATTTCCGGTTTGTGCGCGGTCATGATGACTCCTTCGGTTTCAAGCTAAGCGGTTCAAGTTCCAATGATTGGCCGGCATTGCTGAATTCGTCGAGGAAGCCGTCAACCAGTGGCGGCGAACTGTCGAAAGGGCTGACCAGATCCCAACTTGAATCCATCGACACATCATCCAGGTTCAACTGGAACTCGTCGTTAGACATTGCGTTCACTGGCACGACAACCAAAGGTGCCGCACTGTTCAGTTTCGGGGAGCTGGCGCGGATATCCTGAAGTTTTTGCGGGTCAAACCCGGCGTCTCGCCGGCTGTTTTCCTGTGCTGCAAAGGTTGCTTCGAGCATCGGCTCCGGCGGTGATGGTAAATCGGGAGAAGCCTCGGGCAATGCAAGAGCCTGCTGGCGTCGATGACGACGAAGGATTAACCCCAACAGTGCCAAAGCCAGCAGCGCCAGCAGCCCGATGATCAACCACCCGTTGCTGGCTTGCGGCTCCTCGACAACGACAGCGACGGGCGCAGCGGTCTCGGTGGCCGCTGGCTTGAGCTCAGCCAATCGGGTTTGCAGTTCGGTCATCTGCTTTTTCTGACCGGCGATCTGCTCGTCTTGAGCCGTAAGCTTCGCATTCAATTCATCGACGGTTTTTTGCAGTTGCTGGTTTTGCAGCACGCTGGCGGCCAATTGTTCGACAACTACGGGATCGCTCACAGGGGCGGCGACAGGTTGAACCGCGACCGGCGTTGAGGCGGCTTTCTTGATGGGGTTTGATGACGCATTGGCAGGCTGGACGGCTGGAAATGCGGAAGACAAAGGCTCGGCGACTGGCTCATCAGCGACGGGATCGACCGCCTCCGCGTCCGGTGGATCAATCAGTACAGTGTATTCGCGTAGCAAACGCCCGTTGGGCTGATTGAGCTGTACCACGAAATCCAGATAAGGTTCCTTGACCATTTTGCTGGAGGTCACCCGAATCACACTTCGGTTGCCGCGCAGGATGGGTGTGAACTTCAGATTATTGAGGAACAACACCCGCTCGACGCCGGCGCGGCTGAATTCATCCGCTGTCGCCAGGCTGACGGACAACTCGCCCTCCTCCAGGCCACCGACATCCACCAGGGCGATGTCGGCACGCAGCGGCTGATTCAGCGCAGAGTGCAGTGTGATGTCGCCCAATCCCAACGCAGGCGCCAATGCCGAGTAGGTGATAGCGCCACCGAGCAAAAGCAACCTGGCACCGCACTGCAAAACCAATCGCCAACTCTCGAACATGAGCATCCCTTAAATACAGAACCAACCTGTGCGTGTTCGCACATCCGTTACGAACACGATATTGCCAGGTAGTTCTTTATAGTCTGCCCAACGGGGTATCTCAAAAGTCCGGCGAGTGGTTATGCCTCAAGATTTTTCCAGGTTGGCCAGAATGTGCCCGTGAACCCGCATACAGACCTGTAGATCCGCTTCATCGACGCCTGCGAAGAGCTCGCGGCGCAGTTGCGTGGCAATGGTTTCAATTTGTTCGATCAGGGGACGGGCCGGCGTGCAGAGGACAATTTTTTTTGCCCGGCGGTCTTCCAGCACAGCTTGGCGCTGGACCAGACCCTGGGTTTCCAGGCTGTCGAGCAAACGGGCCAGGGTTGGCCCCTCGACACCAACGCTTTGCGCCAGCTCACGCTGGGTGGGAGCTTCTTCAAAACGGGCCAGGTGCAGCAGCACCAGCCAGCGCGCCTGGGACAGTCCCAGGCCAGCGAGACGACGGTCCAGCTCGGCACGCCAGCCACGCGACATCTGGGCCAGTTGCATGCCAAAGCGGTGTTGATCGGTTAACGGCATAAAACACTCATGATTAGACTGAAATAAGTAAAACCTAATTATTAGTCAGCTAAGCATGACCGCTGGCTTGAGGCAAGGCTCGGTCTGTAGTGAATCGTTACATCAACCTACAAGACGGCTTAAACCTCAAACTCGGATTGCAGGGCGGCACGCACACAATACAAAACGCCTTCCGGCACTCTGCCGGCAAACAACGCCGCAATCTCCGAAACCGCTGGCAACTCACCTTCGCCGTCGAGGAACGCATCCTGGACTTCGCCCATCAATTCTTCCGGCAAATCCAGCGCCTGCTCCAGCGACAGCTGCTGCTTGCCAATCGCTTCGGCGAGCATGGTGTAGACGTTCTTTTCCGAACATTGCAGTTGACCGGCGATTTGCAGCGGCGTCATGCCAGCACGGGCCAGGGTGATCAGTTCGTGGCGCACGTCGGCCACGACTTTCGGTGCCTCGACCTGACCGCCAAGCACTTCGAGGAAGGCCTCGCCGTAACGCTCGAGCTTGCGGGCGCCGACGCCGCTGACGGTGGCCATTTCCGACAACGAAGTCGGCTGGCTGCGGAGCATTTCCAGCAGTGTCGAGTCGGGGAAGATGACATACGGCGGCACGCCATGTTCTTCGGCCAGTTTGCGCCGCAAGGCACGTAGCGCCTCCCACTGCTCGCGCTCTTCGCCACGCACCAGTTGGCTCGCCTGGCTCTTGCTGCTTTTGGCGGTGGTTTGCGGCTTGAGGTCGCGGCGCAGTTCCAGGGTCACTTCGCCCTTGAGCAGCGGCCGGCAAGTGTCGCTCAGGCGCAAACCGCCGTAGCCTTCGAGGTCGATGTCGGCCAGTCCACGGGCAACCAATTGCCGGAACAGCGAGCGCCATTCACTCTCGCCCATCGCTTTGCCGACACCAAACACTGACAGATGTTGATGACCAAAGCTGCGGACCTTTTCGTTGTCCTTGCCCAGTAGCACATCCACCAAATGCCCGACGCCATAACGCTGGCCTGTGCGGTAAATCGCCGAAAGCGCCTGACGGGCCGGCTCGGTGGCGTCCCAGGTCTGCACGCCGTCGACACAGTTGTCACAATGGCCGCACGGCTCGGGCATGTCTTCGTCGAAGTAGGCCAGCAGCGTTTGGCGACGGCAACGGGTTTCTTCGCAGAGCGAGAGCATGGCATCGAGCTTGTGCTGCTCCAGACGCTTGTGGCGCTCGTCGCCTTCGGAGTTCTGCAACATTTGCTTGAGCATCACCACGTCTTGCAGGCCGTAGGCCATCCAGGCATCGGCCGGCAGACCGTCACGACCACCGCGACCGGTTTCCTGGTAGTAAGCCTCTAGGGATTTCGGCAAATCGAGGTGCGCGACAAATCGCACGTTGGGCTTGTCGATGCCCATGCCGAAGGCCACGGTGGCGACCATGATCAGGCCTTCCTCGTTGAGGAAACGCTTCTGGTGGTGGGCTCGGGTTTCGTTGGGCAAACCAGCGTGATACGGCAGCGCCGGGAAGCCTTGTTCGCTGAGGAATACAGCGACTTCGTCGACTTTCTTGCGCGACAGGCAGTAAACGATGCCGGCATCGCTGCGCCGCTCGGCCAGGAACGCCAGCAATTGCTTGCGCGGCTGCTCCTTGGGCACGATGCGATAAAAAATGTTCGGGCGATCGAAGCTCGACAGAAAGCGTTCGGCGTCCTGTAGATGCAGGCGATCGACGATTTCTTCGCGGGTGCGCTTGTCGGCTGTAGCCGTCAGGGCGATTCGCGGGACGTTAGGGAATAACTCGGCCAATTGCCCCAGCTGCAGGTATTCGCGACGGAAATCGTGACCCCATTGGGACACGCAGTGCGCTTCGTCGATGGCGAACAAAGCGATTTCAAGGCTTTGCAGGAAGGCCAGCATGCGCGGCTGGACCAGACGCTCGGGCGCCAGATAGAGCATTTTCACTTCGCCGCGTTTGATGCGGGCCGCCAGGTCACGCTGTTGTTCGGCGCTCAGCGTGGAGTTCAATGCAGCGGCAGCGACGCCCAGCTCTTCGAGGGTGGCGACCTGGTCGTCCATCAGCGCGATCAGCGGCGACACCACCACCGCCAGGCCTTCACGCAGCAGCGCCGGCACCTGGAAGCACAAGGATTTGCCACCACCGGTAGGCATCAGCACCAGGGCGTCGCCGCCACTGGCCACGCGCTCAATGATTGCACCCTGACGGCCACGAAAACTGTCGTAGCCGAAGATGTCCTTGAGGACGCGTTGAGCCTGTTCGAGCATAAAAACTCCAAAAATCACAAAAACATCCCTGCAAGGCTGGTTCAGAACCACGCAAGCTGCACTGACAAATCGTAAGTGCGCATTGCATGACACTGCACATTTCAGCCGCGACGCCAGCAGGGCATCACAAAACGCGCGAGTATACCCGAGCCCTCCCTTGCACAGGGCACCGCTGATAAGACACATCAAAACCAATACAGCGCAGAACCTGTGGGAGCGAGCCTGCTCGCGAAGGCGGCGCCACATTCAACTGCAATGTTGACTGACCCACCGCATTCGCGAGCAGGCTCGCTCCCACAGGGAATGCGGTGTTGTTCATTCCTGCGACAGGGCAAAAATGCCATGCGGCTGGCCTGAGCGCTCAAGAAGGCCTAGAATTCCCGCATCGAACATTCCCCAAGGTAGCCCTTTAATGTCCTTCGCTGAGCAACTAACCCGTTTGCAAGTCTTCCTCGACGCCGACGAACTGCATGACGAGGCGCTGGACTACGTGGCCGCCCACGGCTACCTCACCGCGCTGTCAATCTGTTCCGAAACGGTACCTGACCGTGAATGGATCGATGCCCTCTTCGCCGAAGAGCCGCACTACGCCGACGACACCGAGCGTGAAGCCATCGAATCCACCCTGCTGGCCCTCAAGGCTCACATCGCCCGCCAACTGGCGTCAGACGAAGAGTTCGAGCTGCCCTGCGACCTGGACCTGGGCGAAGAGCCGGACGATTCCGACCTACGCGGCTGGTGCATCGGTTTCATGGAAGGTGTGTTCCTGCGCGAAGCAGCCTGGTTCGAAACCGCCGAAGACGAAGTCAGCGAAATGCTGCTGCCGATCATGGTCGGTTCGGGCCTGTTCGACGAACAGCCTGAGTTCGAAGACATCGCCAAAGACGCCAACCTGATGGACGACATGATCGTGCAGATCCCGGAAGCCCTGACCGCGCTGTACCTGCTGTGCCAGGCGCCAGACGAAAAACCGGCGATCCTCAAGCCACGCCACCACTAAGGTTTTGCCTATGGACAACCCCATAGGCAACCGCCCCCTGATGTTGCGCTACGTGCTGCTGGCCATCGGCTGGCTGAGCGTAGCGCTAGGGGTGATCGGGATTTTTCTACCGGTATTGCCCACCACGCCTTTCCTGTTGCTGGCCGCTGCGTGCTTTGCCCGCAGTTCGCCGCGTTTCTATCAGTGGCTGGTGGGGCATCCACGGCTGGGCCCGTGGATTCGCGACTACCTCGACGGCAACGGCATCCCGCTCAAGGGCAAGGTCTACGCCATCGGGGTGATGTGGGCGAGCATCCTGTTCTCCTGCTACCTGGTGCCCCTGCCGTGGGCGCGCGGGTTCATGCTGACCAGCGCCGTGCTCGTCACGTTCTATATCCTCAAGCAAAAAACCCTGCACAAATCCTGAATACCCCGATCCCCGTAGCAGCTGGCGAAGCCTGCGTCCGGCTGCGCAGCAGTCGTGAAATCAGGCAATGCGGTCGTTCAGTTGAATCCGGGATTCAGGGTTTACGACTGCTACGCAGTCGAACGCAGGCTTCGCCAGCTGCTACAGGTCCGTGTATCCATCCGGTAATTTGTCCGTCCTCGCTGAAAACACCGCCTAGACTTCAGGCATCTTCACGCGAGTTGCCACATGTCCCGTCGTCCGCGTAGTCCAGGATGGTCAACGCTCCGACTTCGGCTCGGCGGATGGTTGCTGCTGGCCGGCTTCCTGCTGACGGGGCTGGGCAGTGTCCTGGCCGACTGGGACTTTGCGCAAATCCTGCAAACCGCCGAAAAGCGCTACGGCCCCCTCGACCCCGCCCAGGGAAGAATCGAGGCCTGGAGTCAAATGCTCAAAAGCGAACTCAAGCAGCCCGAGCGCGAGCAACTGAATGCGGTCAATCGCTTTTTCAATCAGCAGCTGAGTTTTCAGGACGACACGCACATCTGGCGTCAGACCGATTACTGGGCCACGCCAGAAGAATCGCTGATCAAGGGCGCCGGCGACTGTGAAGACTACGCGCTGGCGAAGTATTTCAGCCTGCGCTATCTCGGGATTCCCAGCGAGAAACTGCGCATCACCTACGTCAAGGCCCTGGCCCAAAACCAGGCGCACATGGTGCTGACCTTCTACAGCAGCCCCACGGCCGAACCGTTGGTGCTGGATAACCTGATCAACGAAATCCGCCCCGCGTCCCAGCGCAAAGACCTATTACCGGTTTACGCCTTCAACGCCGAAGGCCTGTACTTGCCCGGCGCCAATGGCGGTAAACGCAGCAGCGACAGTAAAAAACTGTCGCGCTGGCAAGACGTGTTGAAAAAGATGCAAGCCGAAGGGTTCGCCGTGGGCGAAGGCTAGTCGCCACCGCAAGGAGCGTTTTATGTCACTGCGCAAACAGTTGTTTCTCGCCATTTGCCTGTTCCTGCTGGTGGCTTTCAGCGGCAGCTTTTTTGTCAGCCTGGAAAGCTCCCGCGAACAAATGCTCGGCCAATTGCGCTCCCACGCCCAGGACGCCGCCACCGCGCTCGGTTTGTCGCTGACCGCACAAATCGACGACCCGGCCATGATCGAGCTGATGGTCAGTTCGATTTACGACAGTGGCTATTTCCGCAGCATTCGCGTCGTCAGCATTGTCGATGAACAGGTGTTGGTGGAGCGCAGTGCTCCCGCGAAAATCGAAGGCGTTCCACGCTGGTTCGTCAGGCTCGTCAACCTGCGCCCGGAAGGTGGTGACGCGCTGATCATGCGCGGATGGGACCAGGTGGCGCGGGTCGAAGTGTTGAGCAATCCGCAATTCGCTTTGGCCAAACTCTGGGACAGCACCCTCGGCAGCCTGATTTGGTTGCTGATCTGCGGCTTGCTCAGCGCCGTATTCGGCGGTTGGCTGTTACGCAGGCAATTGCGTCCGCTCGACAAGATGGTCAAACAGGCTGAAGCCATCAGCAAACGCGAGTTCTTGAGCCTGCCGAAGCTGCCGCGCACACCGGAATTGAGGCGTGTGGTGCTGGCGATGAACCAGATGGTCGAAAAACTCAAAACTCTGTTCGCCGAAGAAGCCACGCGCAGCGAAAAACTGCGTGCCGAGTCTTATCAGGACAGCCTCACGGGTTTGGCCAACCGGCGCTTGCTGGATGAACAACTGGCCGATCACCTGCTGGTCAGCGAACAGAGCAGCACCGGCCATTTGCTGATGCTGCGGATCAACGACCTGATCGGCCTCAACCAGCGTCTGGGTGGCCAGCGCACTGATGCGCTGATCAGTGCTGTCGGCGAACTGCTCAAGCGCCTGACACAACCGCCGGAACGTCGTACCTGGCTGGCGGCGCGTAATCGCGGCGGTGAATTCAGCCTGCTGACACCGGGCCTGGACGGCGCCGACGCCGAACGCCTGGCCTCGGAAATCAGTGCGACCCTGGAAAACCTGCGCCTGACCGCTGCCAGCGATTGCATGCCGGTGGCGCACCTGGGCATCGTCGCCTACCACCCCGGCGAACCGGCCAGCGACGTATTGCTGCGCCTCGATCAGGCGCTGACGCAAGCCCGGCAACACCCCGAGCGGCCGTGGGTACATCTGGCCGATACCGACACCGCAATCAACCACTCCCAACATGACTGGCGCAGCTGGATCGACGACGCCCTGACCCACGGCAAACTGCAGCTGTATTTCCAACCCGTCGTGCAATGCGCCGACACTAGCCAAGTGCTGCACCACAAAGTCCTCGCGCGCCTGCTCGACCCGAGCGGTGAAGCCATTGCCGCCGGGCATTTCCTGCCATGGATCGAGCGTCTCGGCTGGTCAGCACGGTTCGACCTGGCGATGCTCGAAGCGACCCTCGACTACCTGGTCGTCAACCGCTGGCCGCTGGCGTTGAGCCTGTCCGGCAGCACCCTGCGCGACCCGGCGCAGCTGCGAGAAATCATCGACTTGCTCGACTCACTGCCGGACCTGGCACCGCTGCTGACCCTGGAAATCGACGAACGCCAACTGCCGCCCCCGGAAGAACTGCACCGGCTGAGCCACAGCCTGCTCAACACGGGTTACCGCATCGGTTTGCAGCATTTCGGCGGCAGCTTCAGCCAGATCGGCAACTTGACGCAGCTGGGACTGGCCTATCTGAAAATCGATGGCGCGTACATCCGCAGCATTGATGTGCAGCCTGACAAACGGCTGTTCATCGATGCGATTTTCCGGGCGACCAACAGTATTGATTTGCCGTTGATTGCAGAGATGGTGGAGACGCAGGGGGAGTTGGAGGTGATTCGGGAGTTGGGGGTTTTTGGGGTGATGGGGCGGTTGATTGGGCCGCCGGAGCCGATGTAGCAGGACGCAATAAACATCGGTGTTTAAAAGACACCTCCAGATACTCACGCAGGCTACACATCCTTGCGCCGCTGCCTACGACTGCGCCAGAATCCGCCGGCTTGTGCGCTTTGACCCTGATCTTTATCGTTTCCGCATCGCTGCCAATCAGCGATCGGGTTTAGCGACCCGACCAGGTATAAGCGCAACACTTCAGTCTTACTGCGGGCGAACATCTGCAGTTTCGATATGGCGGCTGTGCGCGGGAGACCCTCGGGTCTGCCGGGTCTTATACCTCTCGGTTCGCTAACCTGCGAACAGCCGCCACCCTTACTTGTTTAGCGACAGGTTCTGGTGGCTCCATCAGGTATAGGAGCTTCACCATGTTCAAAATCACACCCAACCCGCCCGAAACCGACCCCGACGACGTTTCCCCCTACGAATCCACTGATTCCAAAAAGCTCAACACCGCCGCCGACCGCGCCCTCGACTACTACCTCAAACCGGTCATTCCCAAAGACACGCCACGTAAACCCAGCACTATCTACTTCGTCGGTCCCGACACCGATAACGAAACCCTGCTGGTCAACGCCTGTGAGACGTTGGCGTCAGCGAGTGTGATGTTGAGTGATTTCGCGGGGCAACTGAACGGTTCACAGCGTCACACCCTGCTGGGCATTCAACACTCCGTCATGCTGGGTGAACTGGCGGTAAACCGGATGCTGGATAACGTCGATCCGCAGGGCTAACACGGATCTAAGGCGAGGCAAGAATCTGTGGCGAGGGGTTGATTGCTGAATTTTGTGGTGGTTGGTCGGGCCTCTTCGTCGGAACGCCGCCCGGGGCAAGCCCGCTCCGACAGGGGATTTGTGTCGTTCACCTATTTTGTGTTCACTGAAGATCAGATGTGGGAGCGGGCTTGCCCGCGAAAGCAATCTCACAGACAACAAAAAACCCGCCTTTCCTTACCCTGGAATGGCGGGTTTTGTCGTTTCAGACTTCAGATCACACGGTATCCACCTTCAACGAATGATCGTTCAACATGCCATTGATGATGGTCGCCGTATGGACGAGAAAAGGGACGCATTTATTTATTCGGAGCGCATGACCACTCATCGCTACTGTCAGATCTGACAGTAGCCGGCCCACTGCCAATCCGTGTGTGATCGCTCCACCCGTTGCGCCGCAACCAGGCCAGCCACGTCCGATGCAGGAGCGTTTGCATGACCACTGAATTCAACCATCCGCCTGTTGCCACGTCGTCCGATAACACCGTCCTGGCGCTGGATCCACCCCGAGTGCTGGGGGCTACCCAACCGATTGTCGGCGCACAGATCGGCGTCTCATTGGTGATTTATGATCTGGTCAACGATGGCCTGGGCGCGACGGCCGAGGTGGATCCGCCCTTGGCGGGGACTGCGGATCGCGGCGACGTGATCACGCTTAGACTGCAGGGAGAAACCACGTCCCTGGACAGTGAAATCATTGTCGATCCGGACGCCAAAACGACGCTGCGCATTCCCAAGGGCCGCCTGCACCCGGACCGGGTCAATGTGCTTTTTTACGAGATCACCCGAGGCAGTGATAACAGGGGCACCTCCGACCCGTTGACCCTGCTGTACAACAAGATCCGCCCCGGCCTGAAAGACATCAAACCCGAGGTCGACGGGCATTCCGAGCTGGCCTTGTTGTTGCCCGACGCGATCAAGAACGGCGTCGGCGCCGATTTTGTCAGTGCGCAGGTGTGTGTGTCTTACCCGTATTGCCGGGCCTACGACACGATCACGTTGAAATGCAACGGCGAAATCATGACCTACAAGGTCGACCAGAATGAGGCGCCCCAGCCGCCGAATCCGGGTTCGCCGAACCCGATCACCGTGTGTTTTACCGTCACCCGAGCCTACCTGGATAGCGCCGTACGACCGAGCGGTAAGCTCGACTTTTCCTACACCGTCACTGATCAGCTCGGCAATACGCCGGACACTGACGCAGTCTGGTCGGCGTCGCAAACCGTGGACGAGGACCTGGCCGGCACGCGCTTGCCAGCGCCCATCCTGCGCGAAATCCAGAACGATCCGACAGACGATCCGGGCATTATCGACCTGGAAAAACTGGGCAATAATCCGCTACTGCTGATCGTATTGACCAGCGACCCACGCTTCGCTCCAGGCGACACCATCAGTGCGACCTACACCGCAAAAATCACCGGACAGCCAGATGTGGTGGTGACAGTAGCCGGCAATGTCGAAACCGATGAGTTCGGGCAAAAGAAACCTTGCGTGCTGCCAGTGGCCAACGACAAAGTGGTTGCCGGCAGCACGGTGGCTGTGACTTATCAGTTGCTCAAAAATGGCACGCCGGCCGGCACCTCCAGAGTGGCCACGGCGTGGGTTATCGGCGAAGGGCAACCGGACCTGGAAGCTCCCCGCCTACAGAAGTCCACCAATGGTGAACTCGACCCGCTTGACCCTGCCAACCTGCCAGGCGCCAACGGTCAGGTGGAGGTACTCGGCTATCTCAAGAGCGACACCGTCCAGCTCATCGTCGAAGGTGCCCCCGGCGCGGGGTCACCAACATTCACTCCCCTACCACTGAATACCAACAGCCGCGCCAATTTCCCGCTGGACAAGGCGTTCATCGCGGCAAATATGGGCAAAACGGTCAAGCTCAGTTATCTGCTGTTTCGTGATGGAAAACCGCTACCACCGTCACCAGTGTTGATCGCCACTGTCGGCAAAATACCGGATGGCCACCCGAGCCTGCCGACTCCAGCCATCGACCGCGCAACGGGGAACGAATTGGATGTGACTCAACTACAACCCAGTGATCTGTTACGCGTCAGTGAATGGCCGCATCAGGTGGCGGGGCAAAATGTCTGGCTGCGGTATGAAGGTTTCGCTGCGAATGGTGCGGCAACGTCCTTTGAAGATCGTAAAGGCGAACCTCACGATACGTTACCGGGCCTGAGCAGACCTGCACCGATTGCGTGGTTGAAAACACTTAGGTCTGGTACTGATCTCACGATTTTTCTCGGGTTGAATTTGGACGGAGTCCCCAACTATCAGCACGCAACGGCGTGTCCAAAGAAGTCATACACGATCAAAGCGAATTTACCGCTGGAAATATCCGGGCTGACCGCATCGCCGCACTCCAATCCTTACGTATTCGCCGTCAGTTCCGGATTCCCTCAAACAGGTTTTAACGGAGCGCGATTCACGATCAACGTGAACAAGGGGAGCCCGCCTTACACCTTCTCCTCGTCCTCTGCCGTTAACTCGATTGATCCCAATACGGGTGTTGTCACTATCAGGGATAGAAATCGAACAACTTTTACGGTCAGAGACAGCAGTGGAGCAACCACCGCATTTACCATGCAATCACTGCCTCTGTTCTTTTCCGTACCGGCGAATCGCTACCATAATTACGCCAATGCCTCTGGCGGTGGAAGATTACCTAACATTGCTCAAATGACTGCCGCCACAGCAAGCAATCCCTCGCAATATATCCGGGCAGTTGGAACCTTGTTTGGCGAATGGGGAAATCTGATGGCCGGGTATGGGTGGCCAGAAGGCGGCGTTGGTGCGGGCCAACATCATCCTGACGTAAATCATTACTGGACTTCACAGCCCGCCCCATATCAAGGGGATTTCTATATTGTTTCTCCAAAATCCGGTTCAGTGGGTGTCTTTTGGCGTGACTGGCAGGTTCCTTGTACCTACATAATTTAAGTAAACCCCAGAGGTGAATGGAGATGTTTAAAAGACACCTCCAGACACTCACTGAGGCTACACATCCTTGCGCCGTTGCCTACGACTGCGCCAGAATCCGCCGGCTTGTGCGCCTATGGTTCGACCTCTATCGTTTCCCTGCCACTGCCCATCAGTGGTCGGGTTTCGCAGCTCGGATCAATCAAGGCGCATTGCGCCACCGTTTCCTTTCAGTTGGCGCTTTTTTTCGTCTACTGCATTGCGTTATGGCGGCTGTGCGCGGGAGATCTTCGGATCTGCCGGGTTCCTTGATTCCCGGTCTGCGAACCTGCGTACAGCTGCCACCTCCCCTCGTTTCGCAGCGAGCCGTGACAGCTCCATTAATCAAGGAGTTTGACTATGTTCAAGATCACACCCAACCCGCCAGAAACTGACACCGACGACGTTTCCCCCTACGAATCCACCGATTCCAAAAAGCTCAACGATGCCGCCGACCGCGCCCTCGATTATTACCTCAAGCCGGTCATTCCCAAAGACACTCCGCGCAAACCCAGCACCATCTACTTCGTCGGCCCAGACACCGATAACGAAACCCTGCTGGTCAACGCCTGTGAGACGTTGGCGTCAGCGAGTGTGATGTTGAGTGATTTCGCGGGGCAGCTGAACGGCCCTCAGCGCCACACCCTGCTGGGCATTCAACACTCCGTCATGCTGGGTGAACTGGCGGTGAACCGGATGCTGGATAACGTCGATCCGCAGGGCTGACCGTAGAGTTTTGTGGTGTTTGGTCTGGCCTCTTCGCGAGCAGGCTGATCTGGCCTAATGAAATTGGACACATCAATAGGGCGCTATGATGGCGCCCAAATCTAAGGTGTGCATGATGATGCGAAAGTCCTATTCCAGCGAGTTCAAGCTCAATGCTGCAAGCATGGTGCTTGATGAAGACCAGCCCATTCTTGAGGTCTGCGCCAACTTCGATATCGGCCCTACTGCGTTGCGCCGCTGGGTCGAGCAGGTCAGGAAAGAACGTGCAGGCTCGACGCTAGCGGG
>NZ_JAHBDK010000055.1 GCF_019956415.1 Pseudomonas sp. GL-B-19 | reverse complement strand
CCCGCTAGCGTCGAGCCTGCACGTTCTTTCCTGACCTGCTCGACCCAGCGGCGCAACGCAGTAGGGCCGATATCGAAGTTGGCGCAGACCTCAAGAATGGGCTGGTCTTCATCAAGCACCATGCTTGCAGCATTGAGCTTGAACTCGCTGGAATAGGACTTTCGCATCATCATGCACACCTTAGATTTGGGCGCCATCATAGCGCCCTATTGATGTGTCCAATTTCATTAGGCCAGATCACAGCCGCTTCTGCATTGAAGCCCACCACCGGTGCCTCTAATCTTTACGGCAGGTGCCTAAGAAACACCCAACGTAGAAAGCATGGTCGATTACATAGACTCGGAATTACCCTTGGTGATTCATAGATCGTCTGAGTGATTGCACTGCTCGTTGGGATTTCTTAAGTCCACTCTACGTTGGGGTCAGGCCCTCCAAAATCTAAACGTAGAGGTCATGGTTATGTCCGATCCTTTTTCTGTAACAGTTTTCTCTCGTCACAATCTCCCTCTCCACGCCCTCCTTCTTGAAAACCAGCCCTGGTTTTGCGCCCGCGATATCGGTCGTTTGATGGGTATCCATCTGAGCGAACGCATGGTCAACAAACTCGACAAGGATCAGCGTCGCGTTTTGGGGATTGAGTATTTCCGGCAACCCGACAAGCAACTGATGCTCAGCGAATCCGGCGTGTATGCATTGCTGGTGTATCACTACGTTCCGGGGAATCGATTGTTGCGTGAGTGGTTGACTCATCAGGTGGTGCCGGCCTTGCGCGACGCAGAACATTCGGGACATTCAGATCGCCCTATGCTGAGTTTGTTGGATTGGCCGGAAATGTCGTTGAGTTTGCTGCAGTGGCAGGATGAAGGTTGGATTCGGCTCCGGGACATGCCTTACCTGCTGCACGATCAGCCGCAACGACGGACGACAGTGGTTAAGCCTTGGTGGCGAAGAGTGGCGCAGGTGTTTCAGTCGTCGAATCACTCGATGGGTTAGTTGACTCGCTTGTAGGATCGATTGCGAGATTCGTCGCTATTTTTTGTAGGAGTTTTCGTAGACATCGGTAATGGCCACTCAGTATCGTCCGAGGGTTTTCAACCCTCGGCGATTGTATGGACACGAAAAAAAGCAACAGCGATTGGAGTGATGCGGAGATTCAGGCTGCGGTCGACGCCTATCTCAATATGCTGTCACGCGAGCAGGCCGGTCAAAAATTCGTCAAGACTGAGGAGAATCGTATCCTGCGAGAGGGCCCCTTAGCCGGTCGGACTAAAGGCTCTGTCGAATTTCGGATGCAGAACATATCTACCGTTCTGGTCGAACTGAGTCGAAATCGCATTGAAGGATACAAACCTGCCAAAAATGTCGGCGCTAATGTTGCACGTAGCATTCGTAGGGCGCTCGACGCTTCCAGCATTTTGACACCTGAGGATTTTGTTCCGACAGCGGACGAAGCAACACTGGAGAAACGAGCGGCCAAACTTGAGCGGCAACCATTTCTTTATGTCCCCAAAGGGATAAAAAATCCCATACAGACTGAGTCCAACAGAAAGTCTTACTTTCGTGATCCCGAGTTGAGGGCTTGGGTTCGTCAGCAGGCTGAAGGCAAATGCGAAGGCTGTGGCAACCCCGCTCCGTTTGAAAAGGATGGTCACCCCTTTCTTGAAGTGCATCACGTAAAGCATCTGTCGCAAGATGGTTCGGATCTTCCGTCCAATGTTGTGGCGCTGTGTCCAAACTGTCATCAACGTTGTCACCACTCGAGCGACAGGGTGGAATTCACTGCTTCGCTTTATAAGAAAGTGGCACGGCTAGAAGAGGAGTAAATCTTTCGTCACCACCTCTGCGATCTGTCCGACTGACCGCGTTTGCCTGTTTTGGGGCTGCTGCGCAGCCCAGCGGGAGCAAGCTCCCTCGCCACGGTGAGTTGTGTTGCCACTGGGTCAGCACGAGGAATTTAGACCGAGTTGGTGCTGGGAATCGCGAGCAGGCTCACTCCTACAAGGTTTGGTGTGTTGCCGCAGATTTTTCGGTGTGTTGAAAACAGTCAGTGCAACCCGCCCCGCCTCCCGCTATTAATACCCTTCCCCACTCAAGGACCCGAGCCCGTCATGAAATTCGACCTCGCCTACTGCCTCAGCCTCGACGACAAGCTGTCGATCTATGACGTACGCGATTTGAATTTCGACGAAACCATGGCGTTCGATTCCGCCAAAGAGCACTTCCAGTGCCCCAACGACGCCTGCCGTTTAGCGTTCGATGCGGCGAATGTGTTGACGACGTTCAACGCCAAAAACGTAAATTACGTCCGCACCCCGCACTTCAAGAACACGCCCAGCACCCGGCATGTGGCGGATTGTCCTTATGTCAGCCTCAAGGCGTCGGTGTCCGGTGTGGACGCGGATGGTGCGGAAACGGATGACAGCCGCGAGGAGCACTTCCCGTCGGAGTTGTTGCTGACTCGGCGTCAGTATGTGCGTAAGGCGTCGAACCCTGAGGTCGCAGCGGATGTAATGCAGGATGTCCCAAAAACAACGCCGGCGGACAGCCAGGCAGAGCACACGAGCCAAGAATCAGCGCCGGACAAGACCAGCGTCTTCGCCCATCCTGTGGAGTGTTTTGTGTCGAACTTCGAGGACAAGGAGCTGCTCAAGCGCATGCCGCTGAAGATTGGTGAGCACACGGCGCCGTACGGGTCGTTCTTCAAGAAGATCGAGTACTTGCAAGACAACAAGGGGCTGATTTACTGGGGCAAGATCAAGGAGATCAAGGATTACACCCAGAGCTTTCGCATCGATTTCGAACAGAAGGTCTGGTTCAAGCAGGCGGATGAGGCGAAGAAGAAGCCTTATTCGGTCAATGTTTACTTGAGCAAGAAACTGATCGACAACTACCGCAAGCGCAAAGCGTTTCTGGAAGAGATCAAGCACGCCATCGAGAGCGGGAAGAATTTGTATTGCTTCTTTTATGGCGTGACGCCGGAGTTGAAGCAGGTGCCGAGCAAGAAAAACCCCGAGCAGACGTTCGGGGTGTTCAGTGCGAATATCGAGAACCTGGATCACTTCATTATTCGAGAAGCGCCGGGGTTGCAGGGTTAGTAGACCGGGCCACGGTGCTACTGCGACGGCTCATTGCGCTTCGGCATTAAGCTGCGTTTCGAGTGCCCATATCTCCCGTTTCACTTCCATGCGCCGCTCACAGGCCGCCTCGACTGCCGGCTCATCCAAGCCACCATAACGGCGCAACCAGTGAGCAATCATTTCCTCGTCGGGGTAGTAATAGTCCTTGTGCCCTTTGCTACTCCTCGGGGTGTCGTTCATATCGCCATCGAAGCGCGCAGCCGAGAACTCGTCCGAGGGCAAAGTGCCCCATTCGGCGGCACAGTCCTCAAATACCCAGGCGATGTCATTGAGGTGTTTTTGCGCTCCGCGATGACCGCGTTTGTAAAACACGTATTCGCGGCAACTCTCCTGGAAACGGTCCATCATCGGCTCGTCATCGATCCAGCGAAGGATGTCGTGCTGCCCTGCATGGCGGATCAAGCCGTTTATCCAGCGTTCGGTAAAACGTTGAACGAAACCTTCGATATCCGCTTTTTTCGCGTCCGCGAAAATCATGCAATAACGGGTTTGCACATGGATGACAAATAACACGTGCTTGCGTTGGACGGTGATGGCGTGGACCAGCCACTGTTCGGTGAACTCGACTGCCTCATCATCCTCGATAACCGGTGATGGCGGTTTTTCCACCGGAGTGATTTTCTTACCCTTGTGCACACGGCTGAAGAAGTTGCTGGCCGCTTCGGTGCAGTTAAAGATCAACATCCTGATTCTCTGTTTAGATGCTAGAAAAATGCTTTCAGTCCTTAACCCATTCAATTTCATAAGGCTGGCGAACGGCGTCAGAAACTCTTTCACGGAACTCCTCACTCAGCCCCGACAATTCCTCATCACTGAGCAAGTCATACGCAATCATCAACCTTAAAGATAACGATGCTTCTGAGCGTCGAAGTCCGTCGAATGCCATCGCTAGGTCCTTGTCCCGATTTCGCATGAGGCGGTAGAGCGTAAGATATCGCGCATGAGCTGATAGAGCATCGTTTTGCGCGATAGTCTGGGCATCAACAAGAACGCCTTGGCAGAAGCGATCCAGCGCCAGTTCGTAGAGTTCTTTGTATTTCTTCCAGTCACTTTCGGATATCGACATGGCCCCCTCCTGTACTAGATTTTGAGCAATGCCGTGCGACAACTTACGGCAACGATAGGCTCAGCATCACGATAACCAACAATCCAATATAGATCCCAGCGTGTAATCGATCCGGAATCCGCCCGATCCAAGGTGTGGCCAATCGAATCCCCAGCAACGATCCCATCGTCAAAACCGCAAACGCCAGCAGATCCACATAGCCGATAAACCACGCCCCCAAGTCAAATTCGCTGAATCCCGCCATGGCCACGTAAGTCACCGTCCCGGCCACCGCGACCGGCAAGCTCAACGGATTGGCCATGGACGTCGCCTGACTCATGCTCAACCCGCAACGCCGCAACAGCGGCACGGTCATGACGCTGCCGCCCACGCCGAGAAACGTCGCGATAGCGCCAATTCCTACGCCACCGCCAGACACTTCCGCCCTCCCCAATCGCCGTGGGATTGCGTTATCGGTGCGTGTAAGAAATCCGCGTCTAACCAGGCAATCCACAATGGTCACGCCCAGGTACGCGATGAACGCATAACGAATCACCTCGCCACTCACCCACATCGCCGCCATGGCACCGACGACAGCGCCCACCCCGATAAACCCGCCCAACGGCCACAGGTAATGGCGAATGAGGTTCCCGGCGCGCTGGTGTTTACCGGTGGCGATCACTGCATTGACGATCATCACGCAGGTCGAAGTCGCCACAGCAATGTGCATCGCCGATTGGCCAATGGGGTCATCGACGCCATGGCTGGCGGTGAGCATGCGGTAGAGCAATGGCACGACGACGAAGCCGCCGCCGAAGCCAAACAGCACTGCCGTGATGCCGGTCATGCAGCCGAAGTGTGTCAGCAGGAGATAGAACATTGCGCGTCGTCCGTTGGTTGGGAGCGGTCGACGATAGAGCGATGCGTCTTGGCCTGCTTCAGCAACTCAGCCAATAATGTTCGCGTTTACGCCAACTGCTGGAAGCCGCCATATGCGCAATGTTTCGATTGATCTGCTGGATGACACGCCTCGCCCGGTGGTGGCGATCGGGACGGATTATTCCCACGGCCATTTGTTGCCTCGTCATACACACCGGCGGGCGCAGTTGTTGTATGGCGCCACCGGGGTGATGCAGGTCAGCACACATGACGGCAATTGGGTGGTGCCGCCACAGCGGGCGGTGTGGATTCCGCCGGGCATGGCGCATGAGGTGCTGATGCTCGGGGTGAGTACGCGCAGTGTGTATATCGAACCGGCGGCGGTTGATCTGGGGGATCGCTGCCAAGTGATCAGTGTGTCGCCGTTGATGCGGCATTTGTTGATGGAGGCGGTGGAGATCCCGCTGGCGTATGACGAGGCCGGGCGTGACGGTGCCCTGATCGATTTGCTGCTGCACGAACTGGCGCGCAGCACTCACCTGCCGTTGCACATTCCGCTGCCCGTGGATACGCGGTTGCTGGGGTTGTGTCAGGCGTTTCTCCGGCAACCGAATGCTCACCAGCCGCCGCAGGACTGGGCCGATCAATTGCACATCAGCTTGCGAACGTTTAATCGATTGTTTCGACAACAAACCGACCTGAGTTTCAGCCAATGGCGGCAGCGAGCGTGCGTGGTGCTGGCCCTGGCGCGGTTGGCGTCGGGGACTGCGGTAACGCGCATCGCGCTGGATTTCGGTTATGTCAGCCCAGCGGCGTTCTCGACCATGTTTCGTCGCGTACTGGGGCAGCCACCGTCCGTCTGGATGCAAGCCTCGAAATAGAACAAATCAAAAAATGAGTTTGATCCGGGCGCAAAACAACTGTACAAAAACACAGTACATTTTGAATCAGCACTCTCGAGCCCGGAGAACACCATGGCCTCTCATGCGATGAAAATCACCCTGGAACGTATCGCCCTCTTCCAATTCACCCCGGCCCACTGCGCCCAAGCTCGAGCGATGCTGGGCTGGAGTGTTGATGAGCTGGCTCGGGAATCCGGGGTTTCGGTAGAGGCCATCGAGCGATTCGAGGCTAAGCGCGATGTGCTGGATGTCACCCGGTTGGCGTTGGCTTATTGCTTTGAGGCGCAGGGGTTGGTGTTTTTCCCGGGGTTTGCGCCGGGTCGAGGGATGAATGTGAAAGGGTCGACGCCGAACCCGGTTGGGCGGGCGGATTATGCGATGGTGGAGTGAGGTGTCAGCGGATGATTGATGTCGATGGAAGTGACAACTGCGTTTATGAGGCGCTCGGATATCCCGATGCAGGTGAAATGCGGGCCAAATCCGAGTACGTGATGAAGATTGGGATACTCCTTGAAACCGGTCGATTGGATAAGACTGAGGCGGCGCAAAAGCTCGGGCTGTCTGAGGAGGAGCTGAATGAAATGCTCCGTGGAAAATTTCGCGATTTGACCGTGGCGAAGATCTCGGAATATCTGAGTCTGCTGCTCGATACGCGGAGCTAGTCGGGATGTAGAGCTCGGGCCGCTTCCTTCGGCCCGGCAATCAGACATCAAGCGTTCTGCGCTGTGACCTGATCGGTTTCACTTTCCATCCCTAGCCACCACGCTCTTCCGCGTTGCGGGTACATCACGTTGAACGCCTCACCCATTTGCGGTGTGGTGATCGACACATTGCGTTCCCAGGCCAACGCCAGAATGCGGTCGAAGGGCTCGAACCAGGCGTGCATCGACAAATCGAAGGTGCCGTTGTGAATCGGCAATAACCAACGGCCCTTGAGGTCGATGTGCGCT
Source organism: Pseudomonas sp. GL-B-19 (assembly GCF_019956415.1). Lineage (GTDB taxonomy): Bacteria > Pseudomonadota > Gammaproteobacteria > Pseudomonadales > Pseudomonadaceae > Aquipseudomonas. The sequence continues at coordinate 25,992 of NZ_JAHBDK010000055.1, read as the reverse complement.
TGCAGGGTTTGCTCCGGCTGCATGTGAACGTGGGGCCACTCAACGTTGTAGGCGCCGGTTTCCATCAGCGTCAGGTCGAAGGGGCCGTACTGTTCGCCGATGCGTTTGAAGCCATCGAAGTAGCCACTGTCGCCGCTGAAGAAGATCCGCGTGTCGCCGTCGATCATCACCCAGGACGCCCAAAGCGTGCTGTTGCCGTCGAACAAACCACGGCCGGAAAAGTGTTGCGACGGGGTGGCGATGAACTGGATGCCATCAACATCAGTGCCCTGCCACCAATCGAGTTGGCGCACTTTGCTGGCATCGACGCCCCACTTGATCAGTGTGTCGCCGACACCCAGCGGGGTGAGGAAATACTTGGCCTTGTCTGCCAGTTTGAGCACCGCGTGATAATCGAGGTGGTCGTAGTGATCATGGGACAGGATCACCGCTTCAATCGGCGGCAATTCTTCCAGGCTGATCGGCGGCTGGTGGAAACGCTTGGGGCCGGCCCATTGCACCGGGGAGGCACGCTCGGCGAAGACCGGGTCGGTGATCCAGAATTTGTCCCGCAGTTTCAGCAGTAAGGTGGAATGGCCGAGGCGGTAAACGCTGTGGTTGGGCGCTGCGATCAATGCCGCCTGGGTCAGTGTTTGTACCGGCACCGGGGCGGTCGGGCGGGTGTTGCGTGGTTTGTGGAAGATCATGTTCCACATGATGCGCAACATTTTGCGCACGCCTTCGCGCTGCACGGGGGTATGGTTTCGAAAGTGCCCTTCTGCCTGACGGGAAGCTTCAGGCAAAGGGGTGTTATCCGTAGAGGAAGTTGAAGTGGCCATGACTGAGTGACTCCAGAAAAACCGCAAATTTGCGGTTTTTCACGGTGGGACGATAAATGGCCAAAGCACGCACGCATCAGCCGGACGATCTATTTTTCGCTGTGCAGGATTAACATAACATTACACTGCACAGTGTAGTTTCTAGGTTGCATCAAAGCCGATCACAAGTAAACTACCGAGTGTAATTTTCCTCTGCCTCCTGCCGAAGCGTACTTATGACAGCTCCACAGCGCCTCACCGACCGAAAACGCGAAGCCATTATTCAAGCGGCGATTGCCGAGTTCCGTGCCAACGGTTTCGACATCACCAGCATGGACAAGATTGCGGCCACCGCCGGCGTGTCGAAGCGCACGGTGTACAACCACTTCCCGAGCAAGGAAGAGTTGTTTGCCGAAATACTCAATCAACTTTGGACACGGCTGACGGCAGTACAAGAAACGTCCTACCGACCTGACCTGCCTCTGCGCGATCAGATGCGCCTGATGTTTCAGGCGAAATTGCAGATGCTCGGCGATGACAATTTTCTCGATCTGGCGCGGGTGGCCATCGCCGCCACCATCCATTCTCCCGAGCGCGCGCAGAACATGGTCGCCAGAATGGGCGAGCGTGAAGAGGACCTGACCGTATGGATCCGCGCGGCTCAGTTGGACGGTCGATTGAAACCGGTCGATCCCGCCTTTGCCGCCCAACAGGTCCAGGGAATGCTCAAGTCCTTTGCATTCTGGCCGCAGATTTCCATGGGGCTGCCGGGCCTGTCACCGGAGATGCAGACCACCGTGGTGGAGTCGGCGCTGGATATGTTCCTGGCCTGTTATCAAGTCTGCGAAAAGTGACAATTTCCGCCGCTTACCCTTCATCGGTCAGCTCTGAATAAGTCAGTGCAATGTGTTTCAGAATGAAACTGGCGCTGGGGCTATAGTGAGCCTCAGTCCCAGCGCCATGCAGAGAGCATCATGACCACCCCGACCACCGAAACCACGTCCACCGCTCCCGTCGACCACCTGCGCTTTCACCGCCCTCACGCCCACCTGGCACCCACCTTCGGCAACGACAAATTTGCCCTGCGCGCCGAAGCCTTCGCGCGGTTCTTTGGCACGCCGACCTTTCTCGGTGCGCAGACGCTGATCGTGGTGTTGTGGGTGTGTCTCAATATCTTTGGCGTGACCCATTTCGACGTCTACCCGTTCATCCTGCTCAACCTGGCGTTCAGCCTGCAATCGGCTTACGCCGCGCCGCTGATTCTGCTGGCCCAGACCCGTCAGGCGGCGCGCGACAAAGCGCAGTCGGAAGCCGATGCGCAGCACCGTGAGGCCATCGCCGTGGCCAACAGCGAACGTCAGGCCGAAGCCGCAAAAAACACCGCGCAACTGCTGGAATTACTCGAACAGAACACCCGGCTCACCGAGATGACCAAGACCCTCACCGAACGCATCGAAAACCTGACCTCGGAAATGCATCAGCACTTCATGCGCAAAGCGCCACCAACGGTTTAGCGCTCGCTCAGGGCAATCGCAATGCTCGTCCCAACTCATCAAACAGTGTCACCACCGAGCGCAACGCGCGGCAGTCCGGGCGGGTCAGCAACCAGAGCGCGGTGTCGTAACCGTGCAACGGACCGGTCAGCGGCTGCAACGTGTCGCCGATCAAAAAGTCCGGCAAGGCCGCGACTCCTAACCCGGCTCGCACCAGCTCGGTCACCGACAGCATGCTGTTGCAGCGATAGGCCGGTGTGACGCCCGGCAAATGCTGACGCCGCCAGGCTACGGTGGGATGGTCGGGGAGAAAATCGTCGGGGGCGATCCAGGTCAGCGAAGCCAGGTCTTCAGGGTCGACAGACTTCAGATACCCCGCGCTGGCACACACCCGGTAGGAAATATCCGCCAGGCGTCGTCCGACCAAATGCTCTGGCGGTGTACGCGTCAGGCGCAAGGCGATGTCGGCATCGCGGCGGCTGAGGTTGGCGAAGTCGTTGGAGGTGCTGAGTTCGATCGTCAGCGCCGGGTAGGACGGCATGAACTGCGCCAGCGCCGGCAACAGCAAACCTTGCAGGACTGAATCCGTACAAGTCAGGCGCACGGTGCCGCTGATGACTTCCCCGCCCTGCTCCACACCAATTCGCGCCGCGTCCAGTGCTTGTTCCGCGCGTTCGGCCTGCTCGGCCAGGTTTTGCGCGAGCGTGGTCGGCAAGTACCCGGCGCGGCTCTTTTCGAACAGTTGCTGACCCAGTGCCGCTTCCAGCCGGCGGACGGCGCGAAACACCGTGGAAACGTCGACTTTCAACAAGTTCGATGCCCGGGCCAGAGAGCCGCCGCGCACCAAAGCGAGAATCAGGGCCAGGTCGGGATAGTCGAGCCGATAGTGCGTCACTGCATTGATCACTTGGGATAACGCCAATATTGATTGCGTGAACGCCAATCTATAGTGGGTACCAGGAATCAACAAGAATCGAGATCACTCATGGAAACCAGCGCCATCCGCATCGCCCTGATCGGTGACTTCGACCCTCAAGTCACCGCCCATCAAGCCATTCCCGTCGCCCTCGGCATGGCCGCCGAACAGCTGAACCTGAACGTGCAATTCCACTGGTTGGCCACCGACCACATCAACGCCGACACACCGCTGCAAGATTTCGACGGTTTCTGGTGCGTGCCCGCCAGCCCTTACCGCGACATGGACGGTGCGTTGCGGGCGATCCGTTTTGCCCGGGAGCAGCAGCGACCGTTCCTCGGCACCTGTGGCGGGTTTCAACATGCGGTATTGGAGTTCGCCCGACATGTTTTGGGTTGGGAAGATGCCGAACATGGCGAAACACATCCTGATGCCGCGCGTGCGCTCCTGACGCCGCTGGCCTGCTCGCTGGTGGAAGCCGTCGACAGCATTCACCTGCTAGAAGACTCGTTGATCGCCAACGCGTACGAAACGACTGAAATAAGCGAAGGATATCGCTGCCGCTTCGGTGTGAACCCCGCGTTCAAACGTGAGTTATTGACCCAACAGCTGTGCGCCGTTGGCCATGATTCGCAGGGGGATTTGCGGGCGGTGGAGCTCAAAGGTCATCCGTTCTTCGTCGCCACGCTATTCCAGCCGGAACGCGTAGCGCTCAAAGGCATTCTGCCGCCGCTGGTCCGCGCCTTCATCAAGGCTTGCGTGAGGCAGACAACATGATCGCGACGACGCCTTACTACGCAGTGATTTTTACGTCTTTGCGCACTGAAGGTGATCAGGGTTACGCCGAGGCCGCTACGCGCATGGTGGAACTGGCCCGTGAACAGCCGGGCTTTTTGGGCGTGGAGTCGGCCCGGGGTGAGGATGGGCTCGGGATTACGGTTTCGTATTGGGCCAGTGAAGCGGCGATTCTGGCGTGGAAACATCATCCCGAGCACAGTGAGATTCGTGAGCGTGGGCGCTCGACCTGGTATTCGGCGTGTCATACGCGGGTTTGCAGAGTTGAGCGGGATTATCGGTTTCAGCTGTGAAAATTGCGGTGTCCTTTCGGCCGCCTTCGCTGGCAAGCCAGCTCCTACATGGGTTCTGCGTCATACACAAAACCAATGTAGGAGCTGGCTTGCCAGCGAAGGCGGCCCCAACAGTCACCCCAAATCCATCAACCCCGCACAAGACTCCTGACCGCCGCTATCTCCGGCACTTCCCGCCGCTGCATATACACCCGCAACGGCTCGGTAATGTTGATCCGCTCATCAATGTTCTGATCCAACAGCAACTGAATCATCTCGCGCTTGAGCGTCATGGCCTGTTCCGGCCCCGGCGCCCAGACAAACTCACTGACCGGAATAATGCCGTCATCGGCCACGTCCATGCCGAACGAGTCTTCGCTGAATCGCACAATGTAATGGCCGGTCTTGCGGTTGAGGCCGACAAAGCCGTTGAGTTGGTCGGCGGCCTGGCAGATGAGCTCGGAAGTGATGCGCATATAAACCTCACAAAAGGTCGTTAACGACCGGTGATCGATGGTTTACACGCAAGGGAAACGACGCGGGTTTCCCTCTTCCGGGGAAACTGCCGTGGCCAAGAGTACTGCAAAGCAGCGCACATCTGCGCTGAAAAAAACTGCTTTAAACATGTTTATGTCGGTCTGGCGATAGCGCTGGTAGCGCTCAGTTGTTAAAAGAGACGTCTTTGAAAATCTCTCTGCGAAAGGATCTCGACATGCCGGTTACCTTCACCAAAAGCGCCCTGCTGCTGAGCCTGATGCTCGGCCTCGGCCAGGCACAGGCCGCCAACGAGCCGGCCCCGAACGCTCTGGCCAGCCGTTTGGGCATTCCGCACCCGGCGGTGATCGCCCACCGCGGCGCCTCTTTCGATGCACCGGAATCCACCGCCGCCGCCTACAAACTGGCCCGCGACCTTGGCGCCGATTATCTGGAGATGGACTTGCAACGCAGCAAGGACGGCGTGCTGTTTGCCCTGCACGACAACAACCTGCAACGCACAACCGACGTTGCCAGCAAGTTCCCTGATCGCAAGGACAGCCTGGCCAACGAATTCACAATCGCCGAGCTCAAAACCCTCGACGCCGGCAGTTGGTTCAACACGGCTTACCCGGATCGCGCACGCCCTTCCTACGCGGGTCTGAAAATCCTGACCCTGGACGAAATCATCGACATTGCCCAAGGCAACCCGCTGCACAAGCCAGGCTTGTACATCGAGACCAAGGAGCCGAAGCAATTCCCCGGCATCGAGCGCGACCTCAAGGACAAGTTGCAGGACCGTGGCTGGCTGAGCCCGGCCGGTTCGAAACTGGCGAAGAGTGATCTGGCGGTTGGTCAGGGCAAAGGCAAAGTGGTGCTGCAAACCTTCGAAAAAAGCAGCCTCGAACTACTGCAACAAGAAATGCCGAAAGTGCCGAAGATCCTGCTGTTGTGGGTCGGCGAAGGCAGCATTGAGCCGCAATCCAAGGTGACGTTCGCCGAGTCCGGCGACAAGGACAAAGCCACCTACTACGCCAAACAAGAGCCGAAAGACAAAGCCGAATTCCAGCAATGGGTCGAGTACGCCAAGGCCCAGGGCGCCATCGGCACCGGCCCTTCCGCCGCGCTGACCCAGGGTGGCGATCAGAGCTACTCGGACCTGGTGAAACCGTGGATGAACCAATTCACCCACGATCAGGGTTTGTTGGTGCATGTGTACACCATTGATGATGCGGTGGATTACCAGAGGGTCATGGATGCTGGGGTGGATGGGATTTTTACCAATCGGGCCAGTGAGTTGTTGAAGTTTTATAAGCGGCCGGCAGCGGGGACTGTTGCGCAGTTGCTGCAGAATAATGGGTACTGATTCGGGACCGGGGTGCGGCCATCGCGGGCAAGCCATGCTCCTACAGGAGCGGGCTTGCCCGCGATGGCTTTCGGGAATTAAGGATGAATTAAGTTGCCACCGCTAATCTGGCCCCAATTAAACAGATCAATCCAAGGAAAGAACCTCATGAAAACCCTGACTGCCCTGTTCACCGCCGCTGCCCTGACCCTCACCGCCGGCCTGGCCCAGGCGGATGTTCGCGTCGATCAGATCCCTGAGCTGGTCAAGAGCGGCACGATCAAGCCACTGGAAGAAATGAACCAGACAGCGCTGAAACTGCATCCTGGGGCCACCATCACCGACACGGATCTGGACAACCACTTCAATGGATATGAATACGAGGTGGAACTGCGCACCCCGGACGGCAAAGAATTTGATGTGGACTTCGATGCCACTACAGGCAAAGTCCTGAGCAACAAACTGGACACTTGATACACACCTCAATAGCCGCACGATTTACCAATCGTGCGGCTTTTTTGCATCTCTCTGGGCATGACAGGCAGCCCCGAGCAAGCGGATCACGCAGCCGTCAGTAGAGCCGCTGTATCGCCGCCATCAACCTGTCACAAAACCGTCAAAAATCCTTGCAATGATGCCGCTCAAGTGAACCTGTAAAACCCGCGACAGGCGCCTCCCTTGCGAGCACTCATGAACCACAGCATCGACCAAAGCCATCGCGACCCGGACCTGTTTGGCCTGCTGTACGGTTTCGCTTTTCGCCCAGGTGAACGCGGTCGGGAGATTGATTCCGCCAGGGCGTTGCAATACCTGCAACAACCCGACGACAGCGACGAATTCCTCTGGCTGCATTTGAACTTGGCCCACGCCGCGTGTGAGCGCTGGATGAAAAGTCATCTGGAGCTGCCGGACGAGTTTTTCGAAGCGTTGCACGAAGGCTCGCGATCGACGCGCATCGAGCATGTGGATTCGGCCTTGCTGGCGGTGGTCAACGATGTGGTGTTCAACCTCAGCAGCATGATTTCCTCGGATGTCTCGACGCTGTGGGTGTGCGCCCGCAGTCGGCTGATCATCAGCGCGCGCCTGCAACCGCTGCACTCGGTGGACAAGCTGCGCTCTTCGGTGAAGGCCGGTGAATGTTTTCGCTCGCCGCTGGAGTTGCTCGTGCATCTGCTGCGCGATCAGGGCGAAGTGCTGACGCAAATCGTGCGCAGGACCAGCCTGAGTGTCGATCAGATCGAAGATGAGTTGCTATCGTCGCGGCTGTCGACCAACCGTGCCGAACTGGGCGCCAACCGTCGGGTGCTGGTGCGTCTGCAACGCCTGCTGGCGCTGGAGCCGGGTTCGTTGCTGCGCCTGCTCAATCGACCGCCGCAATGGCTGCAAAAGGAGGACGTCAAGGAACTGCGCAAGTCCACCGAGGAGTTTGCGTTGATCATCAACGACCTCACGGCGCTGGGTGAGCGGATCAAACTGTTGCAGGAAGAAATCGCCGCCAACCTCAATGAGCAGAGCAACCGCACCTTGTTCACCCTGACGGTGGTGACGGTGTTGGCGCTGCCGATCAACATCATTGCCGGTTTCTTCGGCATGAATGTCGGCGGGGTGCCGCTGTCGGGTGACCCGCAGGGGTTCTGGATTCTGGTGGCACTGGTCGCAACGTTTACCGTGATTGCGGGACGTTGGGCCTTTCGTAAGCGCCAGGATTATTGAGCACACCCACATTAGGTGATGCTCCCTATTTCAACCCAAGGATGCCGGGTTAAGATCAGCGGACAACGAAAAACCCAAAACCCTGACTTGGAGCAGTCCCCCTGTAACAAATTGGAACGACCATCACTGACATTCCCCCCCCTCCTCAGGATTGTTCGTGATGGCTTCTGCTTCCTTCCCCGCCAAAGCTCAGGCACCCGCCAGCAGCGCCAGGCCACAGTTCGACAAAAAACACAGCGCGTTCACGCTGGTGATTTTTTTCGGCGTGCTGGCCATCGGCTTGCTGTTCACCGCTTATAGCCTGATGCGCGACGTGAAAGAAATCGGCACCGTGGTAACCACCTGGACCCCGTATTTGCTGCTGGGCGTGGCGCTGCTGATCGCCCTCGGCTTTGAGTTCGTCAACGGTTTCCACGACACCGCCAACGCCGTGGCGACGGTGATCTACACCAACTCGATGCCGCCGAATTTCGCGGTGGCCTGGTCCGGGTTCTTCAACTTCCTCGGCGTGCTGCTGTCCAGCGGCGCGGTGGCGTTCGGCATCATTGCCCTGTTGCCGGTGGAACTGATTCTGCAAGTCGGCTCCTCCGCCGGTTTCGCCATGATTTTCGCCCTGTTGATCGCCGCGATCCTGTGGAACCTCGGCACTTGGTGGCTGGGCTTGCCGGCCTCGTCTTCGCACACGCTGATCGGCTCGATCATCGGCGTCGGCGTGGCCAATGCCCTGATGCACGGCCGTGACGGCACCAGCGGTGTGGACTGGGCGCAGGCGACCAAGATCGGTTATGCGTTGCTGCTCTCGCCGCTGGTCGGTTTTGGTTTCGCCGCCTTGCTGTTGCTGGCCCTGCGCGCATTCGTCAAGAATCGCTCGCTGTACAAGGCCCCCGAAGGTAACACCCCGCCACCGTGGTGGATTCGCGGCATGTTGATTGTGACCTGCACCGGCGTGTCGTTTGCCCACGGCTCCAACGATGGCCAGAAAGGCATGGGCCTGATCATGTTGATTCTGGTCGGCACACTGCCCATGGCCTACGCGCTGAACCGCGCCATGCCGGCCGACCAGGCGCTGCAATTTGCGGCGGTGGCCGAGGTGACCCAGCAAGCGCTGGTCAAGGCTGTGCCGCAACTGGCCCCGGCCGACCCGCGTCCGGTGCTGTCTGACTACGTGCGCAGCAAGGAAGCGACGCCGCAACTGGTGCCGGCGCTCGCCGCCCTCACCGGTAGCATCGGCGCTCAGGTCAAGGGTTACGGCTCGCTGTCCCAAGTACCGGCCGAGGCCGTGGGTAACGTGCGTAACGACATGTACCTGACCAGCGAAACCATTCGCCTGATGGACAAGAACAAGGTCGGCAACTTCGACGCCGACACCAGTGCCAAGCTGCAATTGTTCAAACAGCAGATCGATAACTCCACGCGGTTTATTCCGCTGTGGGTCAAGATCGCCGTGGCGATTGCGCTCGGCTTGGGCACCATGGTGGGCTGGAAGCGCATCGTGGTAACGGTCGGCGAGAAGATTGGCAAATCCCACCTGACCTACGCTCAGGGGGCCTCGGCGGAAACCGTGGCCATGTTGACGATTGGCGCAGCGGATATGTTCGGCCTGCCGGTGTCGACCACCCACGTGTTGTCGTCGGGTGTGGCCGGGACCATGGTCGCCAACGGTGGCGGTTTACAGATGACGACCATCCGTAACTTGCTGATGGCCTGGGTGCTGACCTTGCCGGCGGCGATCCTGTTGTCGGGCAGCTTGTACTGGTTATTCACCCAACTGTTCTGATCGCCCCGACAGCGGAAATTGAAAGCTGCGGGCTGATCATCAGCCCGCTCATACCATTCATCCTTCGCAAACAGTGCGCGTCACCATCCGCTCCCGCACCACGTCGTATCCCCAGTGGTAGAGGTAGGTGTACGGCAGGAAAAACAGCAGCACACCGATGTCGAGCAGGAACGCTTCCCACAGGCCGATCTTCAGCCACCAGGCAATCAGCGGCACACCGGCCGCCACCAGACCACCCTCAAACAACAACGCATGGACAACCCGAACCCACGCGGTGTGAGCCATCTCGTAGCGCTTGAGCACGCGGTCGAACAGGCCGTTGAAAACCACGTTCCAGGCCAGGGCCAGGGCCGCGATGGCCATGGTGACGACGCCCATGTCGAGCATCGGTTTGTCCATGATCCAGGCCAGCAACGGGGTACAGATCAGGATGGCCAGCAGTTCGAAACCGACGGCCTGGAAAATACGTTCAGTGATGGATTTTTTGACGCTCATGGCCAGACTCCTCTGAGTGACTGTGGTTGCCATGATCCCTCGCCACACCGATACTTCATAACCAATAACCATCGATCAAGGCGATAGTTCATGGCCTCTCACGAAGTGTTGCTGGCCTTTGTCCAGGCGGCGACCCAAGGCTCGTTTTCCGCAGCGGCGCGCAAATTGGGGCGCAGCCAGTCGACCATCAGCGCGGCGGTGGCCAGTCTGGAAATCGATTTGAACCTTGTGCTGTTCGACCGCAGCAGCCGCAAACCCAGCCTGACCCCGGCCGGGCATGTGATGCTGCAACGGGCCGAGGAGATTCTGGCCGCCACCAGTCGGCTGGAAATCACCGCCAGCCAGCTGTCACAAGGCGTCGAGCCAAAACTGACCGTGGCGATTTCCGACACCTATCAATCCGATCGCTTCGAAGTCGCGCTCGGTGCGTTCGAGCAACGCTACCCGGACCTGGAACTCGAATGCCTGATTGCCGAATGCGATGACTTGATTGCACTGGTGCAACGGGGTCGGGCGCAGGTGGCCTTCGCTGAAATGCAGGACAGTTATCCGCCGGATCTGGTCAGTTCGACCGTCGACGAACGCACGGACATCGCGCTGTTCGCCTCCCCTGCGCATCCATTGGCGACACTCGATCATATCGATCAGGACGTGCTGCAACAGCACCGTGAACTGCGTCTGGCAACCATCGTCAATCCGTATGAAAGCCGGGCAAAGGGTCGCGTCTGGTCGGCGCCGAGCTATTTGATGTTGCTGGAAATGGCCCAGGGAGGATTCGGCTGGGCGCCGTTGCCACGGTGGCTGGTGGAGCGGTTTGGCAAGGGCTCGTTGCAGGAACTTCAGGTGCGCGGCTGGCCGAAACCGGTGTTTGTCGATGCGCTGTGGTCGCGCCAGCATCCACCGGGGCCGGCGGGGAGTTGGCTGCTGAGCAAGATGCTGGAATGAAGGTCCTTCGGCCCTTATCGCGGGCAGGCTCACTCCTACAGGATTGGCGCTAACCCTGTAGGAGTGAGCCTGCTCGCGATGAGGCCAGTCAGATCACATCACTCCAAAGCCTTGATCCGTGCTTCGAGAAACCGCCGCTCCGGCACTTGCTGCGTCAGCTCAAGCGCCCGCTCATACGCCGCCCGCGCCTCTTCCCACCGTCCCAACTGCCGACAAAACTCCGCCCGCGCCGAGTGGGCCAAGTGGTACTCCAGCAATTCGCCCCGATTCAAAATCGCCTCAACCAACGTCAGCCCCGTCAACGGCCCATCCCTTCGGGAGATCGCCGCCGCGCGATTCAACTCGATCACCGGCGAAGGCACTGCCGCCAGCAGCACGTCATACAAACCGACGATCTGCTGCCAGTCCGTTTCCGCCGCCGAGGGCGCTTCGGCATGCACGGCCGCAATCGCCGCTTGCAGGCCATACGGCCCGAACTGTCCAGTGGTCAGCGCCGATTCCACCAGCGCACACCCTTCGGCAATCATCCCGGCGTCCCACAACGAACGGTCCTGCTCATCCAATACAATCAACTCACCGTCAAGCGACGTCCTCGCCCGGCGCCGAGACTCATGCAGCAACATCAACGCCAGCAGCCCTTTCACCTCCGATTCCGGCAATAAATCCATCAGCAATCGCCCGAGCCGAATCGCCTCGCGCGTCAAATCTTCACGCGTCACTTCAGCACCGATGGACGCCGAGTAACCTTCGTTGAACACCAGGTAAATCACCCGCAAAACGCTGTCGAGGCGCTCGGGCAATTCCGCCAGTGTCGGCACTTGATAAGGGATTTTCGCATCACGAATTTTCGCCTTCGCCCGCACGATGCGCTGAGCGATAGTGGCGGGCGCCGAGAGAAACGCCCGGGCGATTTCTTCAGTGGTCAGGTCGCAGACTTCGCGCAAGGTCAGTGGCACTTGAGCGTCCGCTGCAAGTGCCGGGTGACAGCAGGTGAAGATCAGGCGCAGGCGATCGTCTTCCACGTCTTCTTCACTCCATTCGACCTGTTCCAGCGCCTCGGCCTGCGCAATCAGCAGCGGCCGGGACGCGGCAAATCGCGCGCGCCGGCGCAACACATCAATCGCCTTGAAGCGCCCGGTGGACACCAGCCAGGTGCGCGGATTATCCGGCACGCCGTCACGCTGCCAACGCTCCACCGCAACGAAAAAGGCCTCGTGCAGGGCCTCTTCGGCGAGGTCAAAATCGCCGAGCAAACGAATCAGCGTCGCGAGGATCCGCCGCGAGTCTTCGCGGTAAACCTGCTCGACCCGGGCCTGCACCGAGGCGCCAGGCATCAGTGCGGCATGCCTTCGGTGACCAGTGTTTCCTCGATCAAGCGACTGATGGATAACTGGAGTTTGGCAGTCTTTCTTTCAGCCGATTGCGGACTCATGCAGGCCCCCTTTTTGGTCGTTGTCATTCAAGCATTCAACTGGCGAACGGGACGCACCTCGACACAGCCGACGCGGGCCGCCGGGATGTTGCCGGCGACCTGGAGCGCTTCATTGAGGTCCCTGGCATCGATCAGGTAGAAGCCGGCCAATTGCTCCTTGGTTTCGGCAAACGGGCCGTCGGTGATCGACATCTTGCCGTTACGCATGCGCACGGTGGTGGCGGTCTGCACCGACTCCAGCGCCTCGGCCGCGAGCATGCGGCCACCACTCTGAATCGACTCAGCGTAGGCCATGCACTCGGCGTCGTTCGGGCTCTCGGGCAGCGAGTGCAAGGTGTGCTCGTTGCTGTAGACCAGGCATAGGTATTTCATGTGGCTCTCCTGAATCGAACGAATCAACTATGGCTGCAGATTGACGCGTTGGCGAAATTCCCGACGATCAGGGCTCCAGATTGAAGATCGTGGTACCGCTGACCATGTCGAACGGGGCCGACCAGTGTTCATGGACGATGCGCCATTGCCCGGCGTCGCGGCGGTAGCAGGCGGTTACGCGCATCCAGCAGGCCTGGGTTTCGCCCTTGTCGTTGGTGCCAACGCAATGGGCCAGCCAATGGGCGAAGGCGATGTGCTCGTCCGCCACGATGTTCATATGGTCGAAGTCAAACTTATGCGGGCCCTGGCACATTTCCATGCACTCCAGCCAATGCGCGCGGTAGGCGGCCTTGCCCCGGAATTGCAAGGCCTTGACCGCGTCGTAGGAGACGATGTCCTCGGCGTACAGGGCCATGATTCTTTCGACATCCTTGGAGATGACGGCCTGGCGATAGGTGTCGATCAGGGTCTGGATTTCGTGTGTAGCGCTCATGGTGGTTCTCCGTGGTTTTTGTTGTGAAGACACCCTTAGTCGTTCGGCAAAAAACCAAATCGACAACTGAAATAAAAATAATCCATCGACGCAAACTCGCTAGAATTCGAGGCTCATTTGTGTTGGAAAAAGGACACTCCAGTGACAACCCGACTCGTGCCTTACGAAAGCCTGAACGCGCGCCAGCGCCAGCAGGTCGAGGCCATCGAAGTTCACAAAGAACAAATAAAATTCAGCGGCGACATTCACGGAGCGTTGCACTCCCTGTTGTCCAAACCCGGCCCCGGTGTCAAAGGATTTGCGCTGCTGGTCGAGGACGTTCCCGTGGCTTTCCTGCTGCTCAAGCGCCCGCCGGTGCTGCCGGCCTGGGCCGATGAACACAGCGCCACCCTGCATGCGCTACAAGTCGACCAACGCGCTCAAGGCAAAGGGTATGGCAAAGCCTGCCTGCAAGCGCTACCCGAGGTCGCGCGTCAGGCGTTTCCGGAAATAAAGGGGCTGGAATTGTCGGTGGATGCGGACAATGAGCCGGCTATCGCGCTTTACACAAAGTTCGGCTGGGTCGACAGGGGTGAAGCGTACAAGGGGCGGATTGGTTATGAGCGGCGAATGGGGCTGGTTTTCTGAGATAGCTACTGACCCACCGCCAAACCAATGTAGGAGCGAGCTTGCTCGCGAAGGCGGTGTGTCAGTCGACATCATAGTTGACTGATACACCGCCTTCGCGAGCAAGCTCACTCCTACAGGGGATTTTCGGTGGATTTATAAATCGAGAACCATCTCATGCCACGCCATCCCGCCATGGTCCGAGGCCGACGGTTTGATGTAGGCAAAGCCAAACCCGGCATACAGTGGAATATGCCGCTCCTTGCACATCAGGTGAATGCTGACCTTGCCCAGTGCACGCATGCGCTCAATGAACTCGCCCATCAAACGCTTCGCCAGCCCCTGCCCTTGATAATCCGGGTGCACCACCACCGACATGATCACCACATGCGGGCCGGCCGGGTCGTGGCCGATCAGCTCCTTGAATGCTTCGTCCGACATTTCCACCTGAAACGCCGCGCCGGAATTGATGAAACCGGCGACCACGCCGTCGACTTCAGCCACGATGAAGCCCTCGGGCCACGTGGCGATACGGGTGGCGATTTTTTCGCGGGTGGCGGCTTCGTCGCCTTCGTAGGCAACGGATTCGATGGCGTAGCAACGGTCCAGATCAGCAGGCGTGACGTGGCGGATGACTGTGTTCATGGCAGGTCGCAATCAGATGGAAAGGCCGAGGATCATAAATCAGCCTCCACACGACATCGAGAGACGAATCACCGATCCGTCTCTCGATGCAAGTGTTCAGCCTTTGATTGGCACCCAGATTTCCAGCTTGCCGGTGTTGAGCTTCGGGTTGAAATCTTCGCTGTAACGTTCGAATTCCGGAGCGTCCACCGCCTCTTTACCGGACTTGGGTAGCCAAGTATCGAAGATGTAGCGAAAGGTCTGCGGCAAGGACTCCAGCGGCCCCTTGTGCTCGAACACCGCGTAATACTGAGGCTGAACCTCTACCCAGCGGTACTGGTCGGGCAAATCGTCGAGCTTGCTGATCTCGACGCCGGCAATGTAATCGAAGCCACCCTTGCCGTCGAAATTGCAGCAGACGCCGTAGGTCACCTCGCCTTTTTGCCCGGGAACATTGCCAATGTGCGGATTGAATTTTTCCCAGAGCGCGGGAATGCCTGTGATGGTCTGTTGGGTAAATTGTCCACCAAGCCCTGCGATCAGCAGGAAGTGTCCGTGTTCGAAGCGTGGTTCCGTTACTTCGGCGCCTGTTTGCTCATCCATGACTCATCTCCTGAGCTTAAAAATGGGTTCGGCTGGGAGTATAGAAGCCAAACCCGATTCGCCCAGTTATAGGGCGTTCAACTGTTCGACGGCCACCGCGCCAACAAACTCGTTGTAACCCGATAGGATCACGTAGACCGCGAAATAGCAGAAGATCGCCGCCGATGCCATGTAGGAATAACGCAGCAGTTTGTCACCCAGCAACTTGCCGCCGTGGCTCGCCGCAAAGCACAAACCCGCGCTCCAGAGCAAACCGGCGCAGAGGAATCCGCCGAGAAACAGCGCTGAACTGAGGGCATCACCGCCGCCGGAACGGGCGATCAGCGTACCGCCCACCGCCGCAAACCACAGAATGGCGCTGGGCGAGGATATGGCGAGGAAGATCCCGCGGAAAAATTCTTTGCGATGGGAATTCTGCCCCACCTCGTCGGCTTGCGCCAATACCGCTTCGTGGTGAATCGCCGAATAGATCATCTTTGCCGCGAAAAACACCAGTAACGCTGAACCGCCAATCCACAGGAGCCAGCGTACGGTTTCGTATTGCAGCAAAACGGTCATGCCCGCCAGCGCCAGCACCGCGTAGATCAGGTCGCCGACACAGGTGCCCAACCCCAACGCAAAGCCTTGGAAATAGCCGCGTTGCATGGCCAGGGTGATCATCGCGATATTGGCCACGCCGATATCCAGGCACAACGAAAGGCTCAGCAAGAAGCCGCTGCTAAATTCCATCAACCGATTTCCTTCGGAAAAATTTGTTTACATACTCGCTGGACAGTGTGCCACGACTGCCCTTATCTTCCGCAACAGGCCACCGCAGTGGCCAGCGTCGCTCGGACGGTTCCGGGCGCTTACGTTATCCGAGGCAACAATGGCCGAACAAGGTTCGCCGCGCCGCTTTGCGCGCATAGATCGACTCCCCCCTTACGTTTTCAACATCACTGCCGAGCTGAAGATGGCCGCCCGTCGTCGTGGCGAAGACATCATCGACTTGAGCATGGGTAACCCTGACGGCCCGACGCCGCCGCACATTGTCGAAAAACTCGTGCAGGTCGCCCAGCGCGAAGACACTCACGGCTACTCGACTTCCAAAGGCATTCCGCGTCTGCGCCGGGCGATTTCCAATTGGTACAAAGATCGCTACGAGGTCGACATCGACCCGGAAACCGAAGCCATTGTCACCATCGGCTCCAAGGAAGGCCTGGCGCATTTGATGCTGGCGACCCTGGATCAGGGCGATACCGTGCTGGTACCGAACCCGAGTTATCCGATTCACATCTACGGTGCCGTGATTGCCGGCGCCCAGGTGCGCTCGGTACCGCTGATTCCGGGGGTGGATTTCTTCGCCGAACTGGAACGGGCAATTCGCGGCTCAATCCCGAAACCGAAAATGATGATCCTCGGCTTCCCGTCCAACCCCACCGCGCAATGCGTGGAACTGGATTTCTTCGAGCGCGTGATCGCCCTCGCCAAGCAGTACGACGTGCTGGTGGTGCACGACCTGGCTTACGCCGACATTGTCTACGACGGCTGGAAAGCCCCGTCGATCATGCAGGTGCCGGGCGCCAAGGACATTGCGGTGGAGTTTTTCACCCTGTCCAAGAGCTACAACATGGCGGGCTGGCGGATCGGCTTCATGGTCGGCAACCCGGAACTGGTCAACGCCCTGGCGCGGATCAAGAGTTACCACGACTACGGCACGTTCACCCCACTGCAAGTCGCGGCCATTGCGGCGCTGGAAGGCGATCAGCAATGCGTCAAAGACATCGCCGAACAGTATCGCCAGCGGCGCAACGTGCTGGTCAAAGGCCTGCATGAACTGGGCTGGATGGTCGAGAATCCGAAAGCGTCGATGTACGTCTGGGCCAAGATTCCCGAGGCTTATGCGCACCTGGGCTCGCTGGAATTCGCCAAGAAACTGCTGGCCGAGGCCAAAGTGTGCGTCTCGCCGGGCGTGGGCTTCGGTGAGTACGGGGATGATCATGTGCGCTTCGCGCTGATCGAAAACCAGGACCGGATTCGTCAGGCCGTGCGCGGGATTCGCGGGATGTTCAGGGCAGATGGGTTAGTCGCCAAGACCAACACCTGAGTCATTAAGCAGTCACAAAAAAAACCGCAGTAATGCGGTTTTTTTGTGCCTGATCGTTCCCACGCTCTGCGTGGGAATGCCGCCATGGACGCTCTGCGTCCACTGTGACGCGGAGCGTCACGGGATACATTCCCACGCAGAGCGTGGGAACGATCAGTGTGGTGGTATTGCTTAAACGAACATCGACAACAGCAGGATAAAGCCCAGCGCAACCACGGACAGGATGGTTTCCATCGCGGTCCAGGTCTTGAAGGTTTCCGCCACGGTCATGTTGAAGTACTGCTTCACCAACCAGAAACCCGCGTCGTTGACATGAGACAGGACCAACGAACCGGCGCCGGTGGCCAACACCAGCAGCTCACGGTTAACACCCGGAATCATCCCCACCACCGGCACCACAATGCCCGCGCCGGTAATGGTCGCCACAGTGGCCGAACCCGTTGCCACGCGAATCACCGCTGCCACCAGCCACGCCAACAGAATCGGCGAGATCTGTGCGTTCACCGCCATGTGGCCGATCACGTCACCCACACCGCTAGTCACCAGCATCTGCTTGAAGCCACCACCGGCACCGATGATCAGAATGATCGCGGCAGTCGGCGCGAGGCTCGCATCGAGCCATTTCAGAATGGTTTTCGAATCGACGCCCTGACGGTGACCGAAGGTGTACAGCGACAGCAGCAGCGCCAACAGCAACGCCGCGATCGGGTGACCGATCAGGTCCATGAAGGAGCGTGCGAAATTACCTTCAGGCAACACCACGTCGGCAAAGGTTTTGAGCAACATCAGGAGCACCGGCAGCAGCACAGTGATCAGCGTGATACTGAAGCTTGGCAGGTGTGGCGTTTCAGGCTCGTGCGCCAGTTGATCCACCAGTTCCTGATTAGGGTGACCTGGAATGTACTTGGCAATGAACGTACCGAAGATCGGGCCGGCAATGATAGCCGTTGGCAGTGCGACGATCAGACCGTAGAGAATGGTTTTACCGATGTCGGCACCGAACACGCCGATGGCCAGCAACGGACCCGGGTGCGGCGGAACCAGACCGTGCACGGCGGACAAACCGGCCAGCAGCGGGATACCGATCTTGATGATCGACACACCAGTGCGGCGCGCCACGATGAACACCAGCGGAATCAGCAGCACGAAGCCGATTTCGAAGAACAGCGGAATGCCGACCAGGAAGGCCGCGAACATCATCGCCCACTGCACTTTGTCCTTGCCGAACGCGCGAATCAGGGTCTGGGCAATCTGATCCGCCCCACCCGACTCGGCCATCATTTTGCCGAGCATGGTGCCCAGCGCCAAGATGATCCCGACAAAACCGAGCACCCCGCCGAAGCCGTCCTGGAACGCCTTGATGATGGTACCGACTGGCATGCCGGAGGTCAGCCCGAGAAAGGCTGCAGCAATGATCAGGGCAATAAACGGGTGGAACTTGAACTTGGTGATCAGGACGATAAGCCCGATCACCGTGACCACTGCATCGAGCAGCAGGAACGTCTCGTGGGACATGCCAAACATTAGGGGTGTCTCCTGGTTGTTGTTGTTATTAAAGCGGGTAATTCGAAAGCCTTCAGGACAGCGCTATCTTTTTCGGAAAAACTCATACGGCGCGTTTCAGGCCGTGAGCCTGCCACCAGATATGCGCCTGCGATGCCAGTTGCTCGACGCTGAAGGTCGATGCATCCAGAGCCAGGGTCAACGGCTCGCCAACGGGGGATTCGAGCGTGGCGAACTGGCTGTCGATCAGGGTCGATGGCATGAAGTGGCCCGGTCGATGCGACACACGCTCGGCGGCAACTTCAGGGGTCAGTTCAAGGAACACGAAGCCCAGGCCCGGCAAGGCGCTGCGCAGCACTTCGCGATAGCTGTGTTTGAGGGCCGAGCACGTCAGCACCGGGCGTTCGCCCATGGCGTCGACGCGGCGCAATTCGTCGCACAGGCTGTCGAGCCAGCCGGCACGGTCTTGATCGTTCAGGGGGATACCCGCGCTCATCTTTTCGATATTGGCGGCAGGGTGGAAAGTATCGCCTTCAATGGCAGTGGCGCCGCTGAGCTGGCACAAGGCCTCGCTGACGCATGTCTTGCCGCAACCGGCAACGCCCATGATGACCAGGGCGGTGATGGGATGATTCATGTAACACCTCAGCGCGCAGACAGCGCTACCTTTGCCAGTTATGACACTAGACCAAAAGTAGAAGTTGCCGACGCCTTCTTGTCATTTTTGTGGGTTGCAGCGTGTTCGTTCCCAATGCCGAAAAGCAAGGTTCAGGCAAAACTCGCTTACGCATTTGCAGCTGCTTCGGGACAGCGCTACCTTAGTGCCTTGAATTTTGTTTGGCAAGCAGCCCGATGACCTCTCCTAAAAACGATAAAAATACACGCACCACTGGCCGCCCTACGTTGAACGAAGTTGCACGCCTGGCCGGTGTCAGCCCGATCACCGCCTCTCGCGCCCTGCGCGGTGTCAGCACCGTGGCCACGGAACTGGTGGAAAAAGTCCAGAAAGCCGCGCTTGAACTCAGCTACGTGGTCAACCCCGCCGCCCGCGCGTTGGCCTCGGCGCAGAGCCATTCGGTGGTGGTTCTGGTGCCGTCGCTGTCCAACTTGTTGTTCATCGAAACGCTGGAAGCCATTCATCAGGTGCTTCGCCCCAAGGGCTTCGAAGTGCTGATCGGCAACTTCCACTACTCGCGCGATGAAGAAGAAAACCTATTGCGCAATTACATGGCGTACCAGCCTCGCGGTTTGCTGCTGACCGGTTTCGACCGCACGGAAAGCTCACGGCGGATGATCGAGGCGAGCAACATCCCGTGTGTCTACATGATGGAACTGGACAGTGCGGCAGGCGTGAATTGCGTGGGCTTCTCGCAATTGGCCGCCGGCGAAACAGCGGCTGAACATTTACTGTCACGCGGTCGCAAGCGCCTGGCCTACATCGGCGCGCAACTGGACCAGCGCACCCTGCTGCGCGGTGAAGGGTTTCGCAAAGCCCTGCAAAAGGCCGGTTTGTATGACCCGGACCTTGAGGTGCTGACCCCGCGCGCCTCCTCCGTGGGGTTGGGCGGCGAACTGTTTCTACAACTGCTGGCCACTCACCCCGATGTCGATGCGATCTTTTTCGGCAACGACGACCTGGCCCAGGGCGCACTGCTCGAAGCCATGCGCTGCGGGATCAAAATCCCCGAACAAGTCGCCATCCTCGGCTTCAACGACTTGCCCGCCTCGGCGCACATGGTGCCGCGCCTGAGCAGCATCAACACCCCGCGCGAGGCGATTGGCCGGCGTTCGGCGGAGTTGATGTTGACGCTGCTGGCGGGGAATGCGGTGGCCAAACCGGTTCAGGACATGGGGTTTGAACTGAAAATCCGGGAAAGCACCTGACCCACTGTGGGAGCGAGCCGGCTCCGGGCGGCGTTCCGACGAAAGCGGTGTGTCATTAAACGAATGATGTGGCTGTCAGACCACCTTCCATCAAGCGGCGCATCGCCCATGCCTTGGGTTTTCAACTAACCTTCATAGTGCTCCTCATCCTGTTGATCGCTTGGTGGATGGATATAACTCAATGACACATGCACTGAAAATTCTCGGCAAAGCGTCGTCCATCAACGTCAGAAAGGTCCTGTGGACCTGTGAGGAACTGGACGTTCCCTACGAACGCGAGGACTGGGGCAGCGGTTATGCGTCAACCCACGCGCCGGAGTTTCTCAGGCTCAACCCCAATGCGCAGGTGCCGGTGATCATCGATGACGCCGGTGTGTTGTGGGAGTCCAATACCATCTGCCGCTACCTGGCCGGCAAACACCAAAACACTGATCTGCTGCCGCACGAACCGGCAGCGCGTGCACGGGTGGAACAGTGGATGGATTGGCAAGCCACCGAGCTCAATCCCTCCTGGAGTTATGCGTTTACTGCGTTGGTGCGCAAGGATCCGGAGTTTCAGGACGAGCATCGGATTGCTGTCGGCATACGCGGCTGGAACCAGAAAATGGCCATCCTCGAACATCAACTCGCGACCACCAAAGCCTATGTCGCCGGGCCTCACTTTACGCTGGCCGACATTGTCGTCGGGCTGTCCGTCAACCGCTGGCTGATGACCCCGATGGAACGGCCGGACTTCCCCGCCATCGACGAGTATTTCCAACGACTGGCACAACGCCCGGGCTTCCTCAAGCACGGCTGTAACGGCCTGGCATGACTGCGCGGCGGTGGAACAGCCGCCGACAAATTACAAGCTCGCACTCACCTTGGTAGCCACCTCCCCCGGCACCCAAGCCTTCCACACCTGCGGCTGCTCCCGTAAAAACACCTGAGCCACTTCACGCGGTTGCAGACGTTTTTCGCTCATCTGCCCCAGCGTCTGGTTCAGCAGATCGATCGGTAAATCGACTTTTTCAAAGAATGCCACCAGGTCCGGGTACTGCGCCTTGAATGGCGCCGACACGCCAATGGCCAGGCTGGCCGGCATCGAGCGCGAGCCCTTGGGGTTCGGGTTGTTCGCATCGGCCAGGGTTTTCCAGGCTTCAGCGTCGAACGGCGGCTCTTCAAGTTTCACCAGTTTGAAACGACCCAGCAGCGGCGTCGGCGACCAGTAGTAGAACAGCACCGGTTTGCCACGGCGGATCGATGAAGCGACCTCGGCATCCAGTGCCGCGCCGGAGCCGGTGCGGAAATTGACGTAGCTGGCGGTCAGATCGTAAGCCTTTAGTTTCTGACTGTTGACGATCTCCGACGTCCAGCCGGTGGGGCTGTTGAGGAAGCGGCCGCGACTTGGGTCTTCCGGGTCGCGAAACACATCCTTGTACTTCGCCAGATCAGCGACAGACTTCAACTCCGGGGCCAGCGGTTTGATGCCACGTTCCGGGTCGCCCTTGATCACGTATTCCGGCACCCACCACCCTTCGGTGGCGCCTTTGACCGTGTCGCCCAAACCAAACACCTTGCCCTCGGCAGACGCCTTGACCCACGCCGGACTGCGCCCGGCCCACTCTTCGCCGATCACCTGAATGTCGTTCTTGGCCAACGCCGCTTCGAGGCTGACGGTGCTGCCTGGCAACGTGTCGGTCGGGTAGCCGTAACCTTTCTCGACTATCAGGCGCAGAATTTCTGTGATCAGGCTACCGCTCTCCCAGGTGATGTCGCCGAAGTGGATAGGTGCGGTTTTTTCCGCCGCCGGAACATGGCTGGCCACCAGGCTCAGCGCCAGCAGCGAACTGCCGAGCAGGGTTTTGATTGATCTCATGCGGACCTCCGGGTCAAGGGTTGGTTGACGCTGTGCTGGACGCACAGTGCCTGGGAGCGGGTCATGTAAGCGCTGACCGAACGCTGGGAGATGCCCAGTTCGGCGGCGATTTGCGGATAGGTCAGCCCGTCGACGCGCGACAGCAGGAAGGTAGCCCTGACCTTGCTCGGCAAGCGCTCAAGGGTGCGGTCCAGATTGTTCAGGGATTGCGTTAACCGAAACAAATCTTCAGGCGATGGCCCGCCAGCAGGGCCTGCCTTTAGCAGTTGTTCGAGGTGCTGGCGCTCCAGATTACCGCGACGCCAAAGCTCATAAACCCGTCGGCGGGCGATGGTGGTGAGCAACGCACGCGGCTCACGAATGGGTGTCAGGTTTGGTGATTCGAGTAATTGCACAAAGGTGTCGACAGCGATGTCTTCGACACTGGCGCTGGCTCCCAAATGCCGGCGCAAGCGTGCGCACAGCCAGGGGTAATGAGCGCGAAACAATCCGCCCACGTGGTTGCGATGGGATAGGTCGGTGCCGGACATAGAGGCTCCAAGGGTTAGGGGTCGCTGAATGTCCGGTGATCCGGTGGCGTGATCCTAACAAGGAGCCTTATTCTTTAATAATATTTAAAAAGCATTTTTATATTCTATTTGGAAATTTCAATGCAAGCATGCGTAGCCCAGCGTTTGCGCTTCATGCTGATAGTCTAGGATGACCTGATAGTCGATTTCGCTGGCGGGCAGGACTTCTTTTAGCCCGAGGATTTCAGCAACGTCGGGCAATTCGCTCAAGGTCTGATTCATCACCTGCCGTAGGTGCTCAGCCTGTTCACGGGAAGTCCCGGCGGCCGAAATGTACGGCAAGGTTGGACTGAGCGCGCTGCGGGCGACGACGTGCAGGCCGGCGACTTCTTCGCGGGCATGTTGCGCCAGATAAGCAAAGGTCACGCTGTCGATGGCCGCCAGATCCGCTTGATCTTCACGCAGCCAGCGCAGGCTTTCGCGGTGACTGCCGCTGATGGCGACACTGGCAAAGAACTGTCCGTTGCGATGCAGCGGCGCCAGTCGATGGCGCAGCAGGTTCATGCCGCTGTTGGAATCTTCGCTATTGATCTCGCCACGGCTGTCGCGAAAGTCGGGCAAAGTGCGTCGATGATCATCGGCGCGACTCAACAGTAGACTGCAATGGCTGCCACCGCTGCTGTCCGGCAGTTCATAACGAGGCCGCCCGACCACCCGGACCTGACCGCGCAATGCCGTCATCAGCGGGTAGCCGCAGGTTTGGGTCAGCAGCAGATGCGGGGAGAGCCAGAGGTCCATCAGTGACAGGTCTTTGCCATCAAGACGATCGCTACCGAGACGTTCGAGAATGCGCGTCAGCCAGCGTTCGTTGGCCTGGCGGATCGGCTCTGGGGCGACGTACATCAGCAATTCGGCAATGTGTTGTGTCATCAAAATCTTCCAGACAACAAGTAACCCTGTAGGAGTGAGCCTGCTCGCGATGAGGGTGGGTCAGTCGACACTAATGTTGAATGTCAGGCCGCTATCGCGAGCAGGCTCACTCCTACAGGGGGTTGGGGTTGATCATAGGAAATCAGTGGAACGGATGCTGTGGGCTGTCGATTGCTTTCACCCCGTTCTGGCGCCACAACTGACCATAACCCCGCACCAGAAACCCACCACTGCGCTCAATCCATTGCTCACGACGTGCGCGATAAGCACGCGGCAAGTCGTACCACGGCAGCCCTGGCAAGTCATGATGCACCAAGTGAAAATTCAGGTTCAGGAACAACCATCGCCAAGGCCATCCGGCTTCATTGAGCACGGTCCGCTGCTCGGATTGCGCGTGAGGACGATGTTCGTAATAGGAGCGAATCATCGCAATCGACAGCGCCGGCACGCTGATCAGCAACAGGTAATGCCACACCGGCAGCACGCTGTAGCGGGCGATGAACGCCAGCATCAGCAAGGTCAGTGCGCCGTGGCTCAGCCACATCAGCCAGGCTTGTCGCTGGCCGGCTTTCAATCGCAGCCCTTCTTCCCGGGCTAGCGCCAGCAACCCCAGCGGTGCGCCGAGAACAAAACGACCGAGGACGGTTTTGTTCAGCCAGTGCAGGCCCTGCTCGAACAGCGAACTGCCCTGCCACTGCTCGGCGCTCAGGTAGCGGCTTTCAGGATCGAGACCTGGAAGGGTCAGGTCTTCGTCGCGGTGATGCAGCAGATGGCTGTCGCGATACAGGGTGTAGGGATACCAGACAGCGAACGGTGCATAGCCGAGCACTTTGTTCAGCGAGGTCCAGCGGGTCGGGTGACCATGCAACAATTCGTGCTGTACCGACAACCACAGCACCACCAGCGGAATCAGTAACACAGTGCTCCACCACAGCCCCAATCGGTCACTCGTCAGGACCAGGCTGAACCAGCTGCCGTACACGCTGATCAACAACAGCCAGGTCGGCCATTCGGTGCCGGCAGTCAGGCGTTGACGCAGGGTTTCGATTTCTTCTCGGTGGGCGCTATCGAAGTAATGGGGCATGGCGTTGCTCAGATCGGGAACCAGTCCCCTTCTGTGCAATAGCCCTAGAAAATCTTGCAGATGATTTGCTTATATCGTTAGACGTGCAGCAGGAGCCCGATTGCCGGGCTCCCTTGGCGCGGGATCAATGACCGAACACATCCACCTTCTTGGCCTTCTTGTCCGCGCGCTTTTCGATGGCGGTTTTCGCCGGCTTTTTCTTCGCTGCTTTCTTCGAATCCATACCTTTGGACATGATGCGTACTCCACTCATACGGGATGTGAGATCAGGTATACACCTATCCCTGCGCGCGTGTTCTTTTATAATCGCAGGCTTTGCACACTGACAGTCAAGACCCATGCCCGACACCCTGTACACCTTGCTCGACGAGCCGTTATGGCCACTGATGAACAAATTTTATCGCGCTCACCAATCGCCAATGAAGGCCGTGCGCGACGCTCGGTTATGGGTGGCGCGACGCGATGAGATTGTGGCGGCGCTGTGTTTGCGGCCAGTGGCGGGCGGGCATTGGCTGACGGGGCTGTTTGTCGATCCGGCCTGTCGCGAACAAGGGGTTGCGGGCGCGTTGATCGCCGCGGCGGTCAATGACCTCGACCTTCCGGTGTGGTTGTTTTGCCATCCGGATTTGCGTGGCTTTTATGAACGTCGCGGCTTTGCCTTCGATCCGCAGATGCCCTATGCCATGGTGGAACGCTTGAGCCGCTATGCGCGCAGCAAACCGATGATTGCGATGGGGCTGGAGCCGGCCAAATAATGCCCGAAAGACCGACAGAGATCCCCTGTAGGAGTGAGCCTGCTCGCGATAGCGGTGTGTCAGTCGGGAAGTTTTTGTCTGACACACCGCTATCGCGAGCAGGCTGATCTGGTCCAGTAATTTTGGACATTGTTTTCGGTTCTCACGCCGCCATCTTTTCTGCCGCTACCGGCGAGTGGTAACCGTTGTAGCTGTGGCGCCTTACATTGTTGTAGCGCGCCACATATCGGT
>NZ_JAHBDK010000054.1 GCF_019956415.1 Pseudomonas sp. GL-B-19 | reverse complement strand
TGAAGCATTGAGCTTGAACTCGCTGGAATAGGACTTTCGCATCATCATGCACACCTTAGATTTGGGCGCCATCATAGCGCCCTATTGATGTGTCCAATTTCATTAGGCCAGATCAGCCTGCTCGCGAATGCGGTGTGACATTCAACATTTAAGTCGACAGGCATACCGCTTTCGCGAGCAGGCTCGCTCCCACAGGGATTTGTGGGTTACTCGAACAATGCGTCGAGTGCCTGCTCCAAACGCGTGACCGCAATAATCTGCAATCCCGGTGGCGCCTCTTTCGGTGCATTGCCCTTGGGCACGATGGCGCGCTTGAAGCCGTGCTTGGCGGCTTCTTTCAGGCGCTCCTGACCGCTTGGCACCGGGCGTACTTCGCCGGACAAGCCGACTTCGCCAAACACCAACAGATCATGCGGCAATGGTCGGTTGCGCAAACTGGACATCACCGCCGCCATCAACGCCAGGTCAGAAGCGGTTTCCAAAACCTTCACACCGCCGACCACGTTGAGGAACACGTCCTGATCGTGGGTCGGAATGCCGCCGTGACGGTGTAAGACCGCCAACAACATCGCCAGACGATTCTGATCCAGCCCCAGCGTGACCCGACGCGGGTTGGCCAAATGACTGTCGTCCACCAATGCCTGGACTTCCACCAGCATGGGCCGCGTCCCTTCCCACGTCGCCATGACCACACTGCCCGGGACTTCTTCCTGAGCGCGGGTGAGAAAGATCGCCGAAGGGTTAGAGACTTCTTTCAGGCCCTTGTCCGTCATACCGAACACACCCAATTCGTTGACCGCACCGAAACGGTTTTTTACCGCACGCAGCAAACGCAAACGACCATCGGATTCGCCTTCGAAATACAGAACGGTGTCGACCATGTGCTCCAGCACGCGAGGACCGGCCAGTGCGCCTTCTTTAGTCACGTGGCCCACCAGGAAAATCGCGGTGCCGCTCTGCTTGGCATAACGCACCAGCAAAGCCGCGCTCTCGCGAACCTGAGAGACACCACCCGGCGCCGATTGCAATTGTTCGGTGAAGATCGTCTGGATCGAGTCGATCACCATGACTTTGGGCTTTTCCACCCGGGCCGTGGCGATGATGGTTTCGATGCAGGTTTCGGTCATCACCCGCAATTGATCCTGCGGCAAACCCAGCCGGCGGGCACGCATGGCCACTTGCTGCTGCGATTCTTCGCCGGTGACGTACAGCGCCGGCATGCTCTTGGCGAGGTTGCACAAGGTTTGCAACAGGATGGTCGACTTACCGATGCCCGGATCGCCGCCGATCAGCACCACCGAACCGTCGACCAAGCCACCGCCCAGCACCCGATCGAGTTCGCTGGAGGCCGTGGAAAAGCGCGGGATTTCTTCGACGCTGACTTCGGCCAGGGTCTTGATCTGGGCCTGTTGGCCGGTCCAGCCGGTGCGACCGCTCGGGGCAGCGGCACCACCGCTTTCCACCATGGTTTCAGTCAGCGTGTTCCAGGCCCCACACTCGCCGCACTGGCCAGCCCACTTTGGGAAGGTTGAGCCACACTCGGTGCAGCCGTACATGCGCTTGGCCTTGGCCATCTGAACTCCCGGCAAAAACCGCGATGATAGCTCAGCTGACGCCGATCAGCGCGGCGCAGCGGTGCGGATTTCACCGTTGGCCAGACGCGCGGCGCTATTGCCCAATGGATCTTCGGCGTCCAGGTCCGCCCCTTTGGCCTTGAGTGCGTCGAGCAACTCGGCACGCTTGAACAGTCCGGCGTACATCGCGGCAGTCTGCCCTGCGCCGTTGCGCTGGTCGGGACTGCAATGGGCCGCCAACAAGGTGCGGGCGATCTGGACTTCACCTTTGAAAATCGCCCCCATCAATGCCGTGTTGCCTCTCTGATCCTGAGCACAGGCATCCGCGCCGGCGGCGAGCAAGCGGTCTACTGCAGCGGTCTGGCCGTGATAGGTCGCCAGAATCAGCGCGGTGTAACCCTTGCTGTCGCGGGTCTCGAGCGAGTAGCCGGCTTCAATGAATGTATCGAGCATTGGCACATCACCGCGGCGAGCGGCGTCGAAGTAGTAATCCTGCAGTTGAGCCGTCAGCTCCGCAGGGTCTTCGGTTGTAGTGGAAAAAGCGCTGGTCGATAGCGACGCCAGTAACAGAAACAGATAACTACGCATCGCAAGCTCCTTGGCTCGAGGGGACCTCACCCGAGGTCCCGCTTTTCAGGCAAACACGGTCAGTCGACCAGGTTGGCCGCCAGCACCTTGACCCGACTCAGGTCACCCTTGGCCACCTTGGTCACGCCTGCCCCGTATTCCGGGTCAGCTTTGTAAAGGAACGACAGGATGATGTGCTTGCTCTCGTCATCGGTTGTCGCGAGCGAACCGCCAAAACTCTCGATCAGATCGTTTCGCTCTTTTTTGCTGAAGGAGCGATACAGATCACCGGCCTGCTTGAAGTTTTGCTCGCGCTGAATCTTCGCCTGCTGGGTGCTGCCCGACAGCGCCGATTGGCTGTAACGCGCGGCTTGCGGCTCTTCGCGGGGCATCAGACGGCTCGGCTGATAATTAACGCCCGTGCTGCTGTGGCCGATGTTCATCGCGCCGTCCTGATTACCGTTATTCACGGCAACTTTTGGCGCGTTGATCGGCAACTGCAGCGCATTGGCGCCCAGACGATAGAGTTGCGTATCGGCGTAGGAGAACACTCGCCCCTGCAATAAGCGATCTTCCGATGGCTCGATACCGGGAACAAGATTGGCTGGCGCCATGGCAACTTGCTCGGTTTCCTGGAAGACATTTGCAGGATTACGATTCAAAACCATTTGTCCAACTTTTCGTTCCGGAACTCCGGGCCAGATCTTGGTTGCGTCCAATGGATCGAAATCAAACTTGTACAAATCTTGAGATTTTACAACCTGAACGTACAAGTCCCACTTCGGAAAGTCACCCTTGTTAATATGAGCGACCAAATCACTGGTCATATGACTGTAGTCTTTACCTTGAACTTTTGTGACCGACTTCGGATCGAGATTATTTATCCCCTGCAAACTCTTCCAGTGAAATTTCACATAGTGCACATCACCTTTGGCATTAACTAACTTGTAGGCGTGTACACCGTTTCCGTCCATTTCCCGGTAACTGGCGGGAGTACCGGAGTTGGAATACAACTCGGTCAGGGTGCGAGTGGCTTCAGGGACATGGGAGAAGAAGTCGAAACGTCGCGAATCATCGTCGAGGTTGGTGCGCGGATCTGGTTTAAACGCGTGGACCATGTCCGGAAACTTGATTGCGTCACGGATGAAGAAGGTCGGGAAGTTGTTACCCACCAGGTCCCAGTTGCCGTCGGCGGTGTAGAACTTGGTGGCGAAACCGCGAGGGTCGCGCAGGGTTTCCGGCGAATGGTTGCCATGAACAACGGCGGAGAAACGCACGAACACCGGTGTGCTCTGGCCGCCAGCGAATACCTTCGCCTTGGTCAGGTCGCTGAGGTCATTGGTCACGGTGAAGGTGCCATGGGCCCCGGTGCCGCGAGCATGCACCACACGTTCAGGAATACGTTCACGGTCAAAGCGCTGCAGCTTCTGAATCAGTTGCACGTCCTGCAACAGCACGGGGCCGGTGGCGCCAGCGGTTTGTGAGTTCTGGTTGTCACCTACGACTGCGCCGTTATCCCGGGTCAGGTTGGAAGCATGGACGGAGAAGGACAGCAGGCTGGCGGTTAAAACGCCAAGGGTACGCCGATGGGGAAAAGCCCCAATTCCAATGGTTGAAGTCATATCAGGTTCCTCTGTTTTCGAGGCGCACTCCCAGTGCGCTGACCCGAGGCTAGAGGCCAAAGCGGTAAAGCTTAAATAGAAATAACGCAACGTGATGATTCAGAAATTTATTTTGCTGATCAGCCAGTTAGCGCGTATTTCGCGCGCGATTGCTGGCACTTTGCAAACTAATTGCCGGCAGACGGGTCGATAATCACGCGCACTGTAATAAGGTGTTTCAAGCAAGAGCCGTTTTGCTGCTTTACACTGCGTTTACCAACCTCATCTGTAACAAGGAAATAACCTATGGGCGTGATAAGTGAGTTCAAGGCCTTCGCGGTCAAAGGTAATGTGATCGACATGGCGGTCGGTATCATCGTCGGCGCAGCCTTCGGCAAGATCGTTACGTCGTTTGTCGGCGACGTGGTCATGCCGCCCATTGGCTTGTTGATTGGCGGGGTGGACTTCAGTGATCTGGCCATTACGCTCAAGGCTGCCGAAGGCAATGCCCCGGCAGTGGTGCTGGCCTACGGCAAATTCATCCAGAGCATGATTGACTTCGTCATTGTCGCTCTCGCGATTTTCATGGGGATCAAAGCGATCAACCAACTGAAGCGCGAAGAAGCCGCGGCTCCAACACTGCCGCCGGTCCCGAGCAAGGAAGAAGAGTTGTTGAGCGAGATCCGTGATTTGCTCAAGGCCCAGAACAATCGGCCCTGAACACTGGTTACAAGCAGAAACGGCGCCCGTGAGGCGCCGTTTTTTTACCAAAAGTTTTCCACAGCCACTTGGCCTGGCCGTCGGCTGAGGCTCAGGTGCATGTCATGCTGTTTGAGCAGCTTGCGCGTGTCATCGATCATCTGCGGGTTACCGCAAAGCATGACCCGCGAGTGCTCGGGTGTCAGCGCCACGCCTGCAGCCCGCTCCAGCTCGCCATTTTCGATCAGCGTAGTGATCCGCCCGCTCAGGGCGCCGGGATGTTGTTCGCGAGTGACAGTGGCGATGAACTGCAATTTATGGGCGTTTTCGACCAAATAATCGCGCTGCCCCAACTCGGCGATCAGCGCCTGATACGCCAGTTCCCGGGCTTCGCGTACGCTGTAGACGAGGATGATGCGTTCGAATTTCTCCCAGACCTCGAAGTCCTGCAGGATCGACAGGAACGGCGCAATGCCGGTGCCTGTGGATAACAACCACAGATCACGCCCATCAACAAAACGATCAAGGGTCAAATAACCAAAGGCCTGGCGGTCGACCAGCAACGTATCACCGACCTCCAGGCGACTCAGCTCGCTGGTGAACTCCCCACCTGGCACCACGATGGAGAAGAACTCGAGAAATTCGTCAAAGGGCGACGACACCATTGAATAGGCACGCCAAACCGTACTGCCATCGGCCTTGGTAACGCCTAACCGGGCGAACTGCCCTGACCTGAAACGAAAACCCGGATCCCTGGTGGCCCGCAGGGTAAACAGGTTCGGGGTCAACGGCTGGACGTCGAGCAAGGTTTGGCGAGTGAATTTATCGGCACTGGCGGTCATGGGTCGCTCCATTGAACTGACCTCACCAGTGTCGCGCAAAGCAGACGATGTAAACACTGGTGATTTGTAGTGTCTTTGGAAATGAGACCCGCTGCTAGTTATATAGCCGACTTTGTATTGCTAACGACATCCACCAACTCTTACAAAAAAACGACAAATAGAATGATGTACGCCATGTGACTGAGTTTTGCTTAGCTGTTTATTTCTAAGAACCAGACATGCACTTTCAGAAATCATCAAGAGCAAAATAATTGCAGCATATGTCAGAGATTGCTCCTACACTCGGCACGTGCTGGATCGCGGATCCAATATGCACCCCCAAGATATCTGCATGGAGCTGCTGCAATGGAATTGTGGAAGGAATCACAGTTAAGACAGATATCCGACGCCAAGGAAATTAAATCTGCGTATGAAATTTCGCTCAATCTCGCTCAGAGTCTTGGCTTCACTTTCTGTGCTTTTTCAATTACATCCCCCATCGAAGCGCATCATCGCGACAAAGTGTGTCTTAACAACTATCCGCTCGATTGGAATTCGAAATATGAACATGACCATTTCCGTGACACAGACCCAATACTGGCTCATTGCAATCAATCAGAGCTGCCGATTCTTTGGGAGGATGGGGTCTTCTCAAAGGCGCCTCTGCTTCGGCAAGCGCAAAAAAAACTAGGCTTGCAATATGGCTGGTCACAATCGTTTCATGACGGCAGCGGTCTTCGCAGTATGTTTAGCCTGGCCAGAAGCAACAACCCAATCACTTCCTCTGAGTTTTATGCAAATCTGGGCTACGCCATTTTCATCAACCACCAGTTGCATGGGCACGTGGCGCAAAAACTGCGTCATTGCCTGCCGACCGCATGCACACCTCATTTGTCGACACGTGAAATCGAAATTTTGAAATTGTCAGCCGACGGCAAGACGGCATATGAATGCTCCAGAATCCTCAGCATCAGTGAACGCACCATCAATTTCCACGTGCACAGTGCAATCCAGAAATTTGGCGTGAACAACAAGATTGCAGCGGTGATAAAGGCTGTGAGGACGGGGGCCATCTGAATCCACACCAAGCCTGGAAAACCTACGAGTAATCCAGCAGAAAAAAACGTACCATTTGCGGTCCCCTGAGTGATGTCGTCTATAACCTCACGATGAAGTGCACTCGGACGGCCCCGCCCGCTACAACGCCTCCGGCAGCGGGACACCACACCCGTTGACTACCCAGAGCCCCGCCTCATGCCCCTGCTCGAAACGCCCTTCGCCCAACTCGATCTGATCCGTCAGCCAGAACAGCAGAACGAACCGCTGCAAGCTTTCGATGCGGCCGACGAATACCTGCTCAACCATTTCGCCGAACAACACCCCTCGACAGAGACTCGGGTACTGGTGCTGAACGACAGTTTTGGCGCGTTGGCAGCCAGCCTCGCAGGCAAGGTCCGGGTGATCAGCAGTGGCGACTCGTTTCTGGCGTTTCAGGGACTGGAGAAAAATCTGATCCGTAACAACCAGGCGTTTGACGCGGTGCCGAGCGTGCCCGCAAGCGAAGCATTCAGCGGCCCGTTTGACCGGGTTTTGCTCCGGGTGCCAAAAACCCTGGCGTTGCTGGAAGAACAGCTTATTCGCCTGCAAGGCCAGTTGGCGCCGGGCGCGCAAGTGATTGCTGCGGCGATGATCAAGCATCTGCCACGTGCTGCCGCGGATCTGCTTGAACGCTACATCGGCCCGGTGCAAGCCTCTTTGGCGGTGAAAAAGGCTCGGCTATTGATCGCCACACCTGAAGCAAAAGCCCCTGTCGTGTCCCCCTACCCCTCGCGCTATCAACTCGATGAACCGGCCATTGAACTGCTGAACCACGCCAATGTGTTTTGCCGCGAAGGACTGGACATCGGCACCCGGGCCTTTCTGCCACACCTGCCAAAGAACCTCGGCACTGCGCGAGTCGCGGACCTCGGTTGCGGTAATGGCGTGCTGGCCATCGCCAGTGCGCTGCAAAACCCGCAGGCGCAGTACACGCTGGTGGACGAGTCGTACATGGCCGTGCAATCGGCCGCCGAAAACTGGCGCGCGGCACTCGGTGACAGAGAAGTCATTGTGCGGGCCGGCGATGGCCTCGCGGGGCAGGAATCTCAATCCCTGGACGTGGTGTTGTGCAATCCGCCGTTCCATCAGCAACAAGTCGTCGGCGACTTTCTCGCCTGGCGCATGTTCCAGCAGGCCCGAGAGGCGCTGGTGGTGGGCGGTGCGCTGTATATCGTCGGCAACCGTCACTTGGGTTACCACAGCAAGCTTGCCCGACTGTTCCGTGGTGTAGAGCAAGTGGCCGCCACGCCAAAATTCGTGATTCTAAAAGCCCGCAAATAAGCCCGAAAAAAACCCTCCATGCAGGAGGGTTATAAATCCGTGCCTCCAAGGCAACGGGATGGGATCTTTAGTGTGTGCTCAGGCCTGCCGCATTCATGAACATGCGCATCAGACTGGCCACGATAAACAGGGCGCCGACGCTACCGACCCAGATCAAGGCCAGCCAGCCGAGCCGCTGCCACAGCGGTTTTTTTTCAGCCTCTTCAATGTCGTGCAGGGAATGTTTGCCGGTCATTGCATCGATCCTCAGTAGATCGATGGCGCCGGTGAGGGCGCCATCGCGAGCAGCCTCGCTCCCACAGTGTTAGTGATAACCGTCTTCGTGGGTCACCTTGCCGCGGAACACGTAGTAGCTCCAGAAGGTGTAACCCAGGATGAACGGGATGATGAACAACGTGCCCACCAGCATGAAACCCTGGCTTTGCGGTGGTGCAGCAGCGTCCCAGATCGAGATGGACGGTGGCACGATGTTCGGCCACAGGCTGATGCCCAAACCGCTATAGCCGAGGAAGATCAGCACCAGCGTCAGCAGGAACGGCGTGTAGTGCGCATTGCGGGCGACGGCGCGGATCAAGCCGTACATGGTCACCAGCACGAGAATCGGCACGGGCATGAACCAAAACAGATTGGGCAGCGTGAACCAGCGAGCGGCGATTTCGGCGTGGGCCAATGGCGTCCAGATGCTGACGATGCCGATCACCGCCAACACCACGAAGGCCAGCGGTCGGGCCAGATCGTGCATTTGCTCTTGCAGCTTGCCTTCGGTCTTCATGATCAGCCACGTGCAACCGAGCAACGCATAAGCCACCACCAACGCCAAGCCGCAAAACAGGGTGAACGGTGTCAGCCAGTCCAGTGAGCCACCGGCAAACTGGCGATTGACCACCGGCAACCCATCAATGAAGGCCCCCAATGCCACGCCCTGGAAGAAGGTTGCGGTGACGGAGCCACCGATAAAGGCCTTGTCCCAAAGGTGACGTTTTTCGTCCCTGGCTTTGAAACGAAACTCGAAGGCCACGCCACGGAAGATCAGCCCGATCAGCATCAGGATCAGCGGCAGGTACAGCGCCGAGAGCACCACCGAATAGGCCAGCGGAAAGGCACCGAACAACGCAGCGCCGCCCAGTACCAGCCAGGTTTCGTTACCGTCCCACACAGGGGCGACGGTGTTCATCATCACGTCACGGTCGGTCTTGCCGGGGATGAACGGGAAGAGAATCCCGATCCCCAGGTCGAAACCGTCCATGACCACGTACATCATGATGCCGAAGATGATGATCACGGCCCAGATCAGCGGAAGATCAATACCCATGACTCAAATCTCCTTGGTCAGGCTAGGGCTGTGGTCACTGGCGCCATCATCGTCAGCCGCAGAGAGCGGACGAGCCGGTGTACGTTTCTGGCCAGGACCACCGTCGTTGGTTTCCTTGCCTTCATCGATCTTCGGCCCTTTGCGCACCAGGCGCATCATGTAGCCCAGACCGGCACCGAACAGCGCGAAATACACCACAACGAACAAAATCAGCGTGATGCTCATCTGTACGAAACTATGGTTGGAGGACGCGTCCGCCGTACGCATCAGACCGTAGACTACCCACGGCTGACGGCCGATTTCGGTGGTAAACCAACCCGCGAGGATCGCGATCAGGCCAGACGGCCCCATCCACAACGCCAGGTAAAGGAACGGCCGCGACGTGTAGAGCTTGTCGCGTTTGCGCAGCCACAGGCTCCACAAACCGGTGAAGATCATCAGCATGCCCAGGCCGACCATGATCCGGAACGACCAGAACACAATGGTCGAATTTGGCCGGTCCTCAGGCGGGAACTCCTTGAGCGCTGGCACCTGTTTGTCCAGCGAGTGAGTGAGAATCAAGCTGCCCAGGTACGGAATCTCGACGGCAAATTTGGTTCTCTCTTCTTTCATGTCCGGCCAGCCGAACAGGATCAGCGGGGTCGGTTCATCGCCATGATTTTCCCAATGCCCTTCAATCGCCGCAATCTTCGCCGGCTGATGCTTGAGGGTATTGAGCCCGTGGAAGTCACCGATGACCGCTTGAATCGGCGCCACGATCAAGGCCATCCACATGGCCATCGACAGCATCGTGCGGATGGCCGGGTTGTCCTTGCCGCGCAGCAAGTGCCAGGCCGCCGAAGAGCCGACGAAAAACGCCGTGGCCACGAACGCCGCCGTCGCCATGTGCATCAGGCGGTAGGGAAACGAAGGGTTGAAGATCACCGCCAGCCAGTCGGTGGGAATCACCTGACCATTAACGATTTCAAAACCCTGCGGCGTTTGCATCCAGCTGTTGGAGGCCAGAATCCAGAAGGTCGAGATCAGTGTACCGATGGCCACCATGACCGTGGCGAAGAAGTGCAAATTGCGCCCGACCTTGTTCCAGCCAAACAGCATGACGCCAAGGAAACCGGCTTCGAGGAAGAAGGCTGTCAGCACCTCGTACGTCAGCAATGGCCCGGTCACCGAACCGGCGAAGTCCGAAAAGCGGCTCCAGTTGGTGCCGAACTGATAAGCCATCACCAGCCCGGAGACCACGCCCATGCCGAAGTTGACGGCAAAGATCTTCGACCAAAAGTGATACAGGTCGCGGTAAGTATCGTTATGGGTTTTCAGCCACAAACCTTCGAGCACCGCCAGGTAACTCGCCAGGCCAATGGTGATGGCAGGGAACAGGATATGAAACGAGATGGTAAACGCGAACTGAATTCGGGCGAGATCAAGTGCCTCTAAACCGAACATAAGTCTTCCTCTGTCAGGTAATACGGCTGCTGGCTGGAAGCCTGCACCCATCGGCCCCCACGGGTATGGAGTGAGGTGAATTCAAATTCGTTCTGCTTTTATTAGCATCACAACGCAGGGAGTCTGGCCAAATGGCCGTCGGATCAATTCCTTTTGGGGTTTTGATCTGGATCAATCAACGTTGAAAGAGTAGTCCCATTTCTGGCCATGAACCGCGTGGTCTTTTGCCGCGTGACAAGTTGCCTCATGGCCGCAGACATGCGCCGCGATACTTTCCCTGTGGGAGCGAGCCTGCTCGCGATGGCGGCGTATCAATCAATACTCATGCTGCCTGAAACACCGCTTCGCGAGCAGGCTCGCTCCCACAGGGGGATTTGGGCGATTTCGAGATCGGTGTCTAGCTAACTAAATTTACGGCAACTGCAACTTCTGGTTACAGGCTGGTGATAACCTCGCCCTTCCCCTCTCCCAGATTTCCCCGCAGATGCCCAACCAAGAGCCCTTGCTGTTACGTCACCACCGTCCGTTTCTCGCGTTCTGGCTGGCCCGGGTGTTTACCGCCAGTGGTTTCCAGATGCTCACGGTGGCCATTGGCTGGAACCTGTATCAGCTGACCGGCAACGTGCTCGATTTGGGTTTGGTGGGGTTGGTGGAATTTGCGCCACGCGTGCTGTTCATGCTCCACACCGGGCACGTCGCGGACCGCTATGACCGGCGCAAAGTCGCGGCGATCTGCCAGTCCCTGCAAGCGCTGATTGCCCTGTCGCTGGCCATCGGCAGTGCAACCGATCAGGTCACCCGGGAAATGATCTTCATCCTCGCGTTCCTGCTCGGTGCCGCGCGCTCCTTCGAAATGCCCACCACTCAAGCCCTGTTGCCGAGCATCGTGCCCAGTGCGCTGTTTCCCCGCGCGGTGGCCGCCGCACAATCTGCGCAGCAATCAGCCACCATCGTCGCTCCGGCGCTCGGCGGTTTGCTCTATGCCTTCGGCAGCGTCTGGGTGTATGGCCCGACCGTAATCCTCTACATCATTGCCTGCGTGCTGATGCTTAACTTGCCGGCCCGGCAAACGCCGCTGAACAAGGGCAAGGCGACGCTGGATTCGCTGCTGGCGGGCATCCGCTTCATTCGCAGTCGCCCGGACATTCTCGGGGCGATCTCTCTGGACCTGTTTGCGGTTTTGCTCGGTGGCGCGACGGCGCTGCTGCCGGTGTTTGCCAAGGACATCCTGCTCACCGGCCCGTGGGGTCTGGGCCTGCTGCGTTCAGCGCCGGCAGTCGGAGCGTTACTGATGTCGTTGTTCCTGGCGCGATTTGCGGTTGAGCGCAATGTCGGACGGGTGATGTTCACGGCAGTCGGTGTGTTCGGCGTGGCCACCATTGCCTTCGGCCTCTCGACCTCGTTCTGGTTCTCTCTTGCCGTGCTGGTAGTGCTGGGTGCGGCAGACATGATCAGCATGGTGATCCGCGCCTCGTTCGTGCAACTGGAAACCCCGGACGAAATGCGTGGCCGGGTCAGCGCCGTGAACGGCCTGTTCATCGGCGCTTCGAACCAGTTGGGCGAGTTCGAATCCGGGCTGACCGCCCACTGGTTCGGCACCGTACCGGCGGTGGTCATGGGCGGGATCGGCACCCTGGTGGTGACCGGGGTCTGGGTGAAACTGTTCCCGAGCCTGGCCAACCGTGACCGCATGCATGTGCCGGTGGAAGAAGTGAAGGTCTGAAGCAGGTTGCTGGCATAAATTTGCCGACAAGGTGCAATACATAGATACCGCTTCCAGTGTAATGTATCGCCTTACACTTCTCCCATGATCAAATCCTTTCAGCACAAGGGCCTTCGTGGCTTCTATGCAACAGGTTCGACTCGCGGGATTCGCGCAGACCATGCGAAGCGTCTGTCTCGGATGCTTCAGTGCATGGACCGTGCAGCGCTACCCGGCGACCTCGATATTCCGGGATGGCGACTGCATCCACTCAGGGGGGAGTTGGCCGAATTCTGGTCACTGAGTGATTCAGGGAACTGGCGAGTTGTTTATCGGTTTATCGGTTTATCGGTTTATCGGTTTATCGGTTCAGACATCGAACTGGTCGACTATCTGGACTACCACTGACAGGAGGCAGGCAATGCCCATGCACAACCCGCCACACCCTGGCGAAACACTATTGATGGATGTCTTGCCCGAACTCGGCATCAGCGTCACTGAACTGGCCCGCCATCTGGGTTTTGCGCGACCACATCTTTCTCGGGTATTGCATGGACATGCGCCGATCAGCCCCGATCTGGCTGTGCGCCTGGAGCGGGCAGGGATTGGCAAGGCCCGCATGTGGCTAGGGGTTCAGACCGATTATGATCTCTGGCAAGCGGAACAGCGTGAGCAACCGGCGATCAAGCCCATTACCATCCACGCCTGACATCCCTTAAACCAACAACTCCCCCGCCACCGCCGCGCGTGTGGCTTTGCCGCAGAGTTGTTCCACCAGCGTCAGGGCAAATGCCAAGGCGGCCCCAGAGCCCTGGGCGGTCACGCAATTGCCGTCAACCACCACCGGTTGGTCGACAAAGTTGCAGCCCAACAGCTGATGACTGGCCGAGGGCAGGCACGTCATGCGCCGCTGACGCAACACACCGAACTGTTGCAGCGCGACCGCCGGGGCTTCGGCGATGCCCGCGAACAAGCGTCCGGCGGCGGCTTGATCCTTCATAAGTTGTTGCAGGGGTTGATGGGCCGCCAGGTGTTGCGCGCCAACGGCACCGCCGGGCAAGGCAATAAGGTCGAACGGCTGGGCCAGCAAATCCACCAGCATGGCATCGGCCGTCAGTCGGGTGCCACGAGCGCAGGTGAGCATGCGCCGACCCTCGATGCTGGCCACCACCACTTCAACGTTGGCGCGGCGCAGTACATCGACCAGGGTCACTGTTTGCAGGTCATCAATGCCCTCGGCGAGGGTAATCAAAGCTCTAAAGGTCATGGGGGCAGTCCACAGGGTGATCTTTAAAGCGTAGTCAGCTTTCCTGACGCTTGTTCGAGCGCAGCCGTTACTTGATGTAAAGCTGCGTCGACATCGTGTTGCCCGGCGCGTTGATCGAGGTATTGCTGAAGGTGAAGACGCCGTTCTGCTTGCCGGCCAGGTCCAGGACATACAGATAGCCGACGGTTTTTCTCCCGACGGTGCACTCGGTCAGATTACCGGTATCAAAAGCACAGACCGGCGTGCGGGTGCCGTTCAGTTCAAACCCGTCCAGCGCGACAAACGCCTCACGTCCGTAGCCGACTTCCAACACATAGACCTTGATACTCGGGCCGCTGTGGTCGCAGCGCGTCTGTTCCTGCCCCTCGGCGATGCCTTCAAAGCCACAACCTGGCGATTCGACCTTGAGCACTTTCAACTGGCTCAAGGGTGGCGCCATCGCGGCCGAGGCGTTTTGCGCCCCCAGCAACAAGGCAAACACGACGCCAATCACGGCGATCACAGGCTTTTTCATGCAATACATAACTACCCCCAAAACCAGCGCGCAGTATGGCTCACTTCACTTGACGGCAAAACATCGACGACGATCGCAGCCATAAGCAGCCATAACCCTACGCGACTGGTATGATGCGCGGCTTTTTCCGGCCCACAGTAATTTCCCAGGCGCGTTCAGCGGTCTGTGCTTTGCTGTTGAGGTCGATACATTCACGGCGCCGGGCGCGCCACGGGGAGCAGACATGCTGGAAAGGCTGTTTCAACTCAAGGCACACAACACCAACGTGCGGACCGAGATTCTGGCGGGCGTCACGACTTTCTTGGCCATGGCCTACATTCTGTTCGTCAACCCGAGCATCCTCGGCGAGACCGGCATGGACAAGGGCGCGGTGTTTGTCGCCACCT
This sequence comes from Pseudomonas sp. GL-B-19, assembly GCF_019956415.1. Taxonomy (GTDB): domain Bacteria; phylum Pseudomonadota; class Gammaproteobacteria; order Pseudomonadales; family Pseudomonadaceae; genus Aquipseudomonas. The sequence continues at coordinate 22,275 of NZ_JAHBDK010000054.1, read as the reverse complement.
GTCTGGCTGCGGCCATCGGCTCCACAACCATGGGCCTGATCGCCAACTACCCGATCGCACTCGCACCGGGCATGGGTCTGAACGCCTTCTTCACCTACACCGTGGTTCTGCACATGGGCCACACCTGGCAAGTGGCGCTGGGGGCGGTGTTCATCTCGGCGGTGTGCTTCTTCCTGCTGTCGATCTTCCGCATCCGTGAATGGATCATCAACAGCATCCCGCTGCCGCTGCGCTCGGCGATTGCCGCTGGTATCGGTCTGTTCCTGGCGCTGATCGCCCTGCATAACGCAGGTATCGTGGTCAGCAACCCGGCGACCATGGTCGGCCTCGGTGACCTGAAACAACCGGCCCCGATTCTCGCGACCTTGGGTTTTGCCCTGATCGTTGCTCTCGAAGCCCTGGCCGTACGCGGCGCAGTGCTGATCGGCATTCTGGTGGTGACCATCGTTTCGATTGCGATGGGCTTCACCCCGTTCGGCGGCGTGATGTCGATGCCGCCCTCCCTGGCCCCGACCTTCCTGCAACTGGACATCAAAGGCGCACTGGACATCGGTCTGGTCAGCGTGATTTTCGCCTTCCTGTTTGTCGATCTGTTCGACAACTCCGGCACCCTGATCGGCGTCGCCAAGCGCGCCGGCCTGATGGGCAAGGACGGCCACATGCCGAAAATGGGTCGCGCGCTGATCGCCGACAGTACCGCGGCCATGGCCGGCTCGCTGTTGGGCACCTCGACCACCACCAGCTACATCGAATCCGCAGCCGGCGTGAGTGCCGGTGGCCGCACCGGTCTGACCGCCGTTGTGGTTGCGATTCTGTTCCTGCTGGCATTGTTCTTCTCGCCACTGGCCGCCAGCGTTCCGGCGTTCGCCACGGCACCGGCACTGCTGTTCGTCGCCGTACTGATGACCTCCGGCCTGGCCGAAATAGACTGGGACGACATCACCGTCGCCGCACCGGTCGTGATCACCGCGCTGGCCATGCCGTTCACTTATTCCATCGCCAATGGCATCGCCTTCGGTTTCATTTCCTGGACCGCAATCAAGCTGATGTCCGGTCGCGGACGTGAGCTGAACCCGGCGCTGGTGATTCTGTCGATTCTGTTCGTGATCAAGTTGGGTTGGTTCAACGCATGACTTTTGATTCCCAGGCCTACGCCGTTCAGCTCGAAGAAAAGGTCACACGCCTGCGTGACCTGCTGGCCCCGTTCGATGCACCTGAACCGGCCGTCTTCGACTCACCGCTGCAAAACTTCCGCCTGCGCGCCGAGTTCCGTCTGTGGCGTGAAGCCAGCGAGCGGCACTACGCAATGTTTTCCCAGGAAGACAAACGTACGCCGATCTTGATCGAAGAGTTTCCAATCGCCAGCGTGCGCATCAATCAGTTGATGCCGCAGCTCAAAGCGGCATGGAAAGCCAGCGCGGCCCTGAGCCACAAGCTGTTTCAGGTGGAGTTCCTGACCACCCTGGCCGGCGATGCGATGATCACCCTGTGCTATCACCGCCCGCTGGACCAGCACTGGCATGCAGCTGCCACGAAACTGGCCGCCGACCTGAACGTCAGCATCATCGGTCGCTCCAAGGGCAAACGCGAAGTGATCGGCCACGATTATGTGGTGGAGAAGCTCGACGTCGGCGGTCGCACCTTCAGCTATCGCCAGCCAGAAGGCGCGTTCACCCAGCCCAACGGCACCGTCAACCAGAAGATGCTCAACTGGGCTTACGACGCCCTCGGTGATCGCACCGACGATTTGCTGGAGTTGTACTGCGGCAACGGCAACTTCACCCTTCCGCTCGCCACCCGTGTACGCAAAGTGCTGGCCACGGAAATCAGCAAGACCTCAGTCAACGCAGCCCTGAGCAATCTCAACGAAAACGCGGTGGATAACGTTACGCTGGTGCGCCTGTCCGCTGAAGAGCTGACCGAAGCGCTGAACGAAGTCCGCCCATTCCGTCGCCTGCACGGCATTGACCTCAAGAGCTACGAGTTCGGTAGCGTGTTCGTCGACCCGCCCCGTGCCGGCATGGACCCGGACACCTGCGAGTTGACCCGACGCTTCGACAACATCCTCTATATCTCCTGCAACCCGGAAACGCTGGCGGCGAACATCGCCCAGTTGCACAACACGCATCGCATCACTCAGTGCGCGATGTTTGACCAGTTCCCGTGGACGCATCACATGGAATCCGGGGTGTTGTTGACCCGTCGTTGATTGCAGTTGCCGGTACAAATCAGCCGTCATCACGACGGCTTTTTTGTGGGCAAGTCAAAGAGCCGAATCCACCTTACGCGGGCGCCCGCCCTTTTTGCCATTGGCCCGCGCAGCCTCGGCCTTGGCAACACTACTCTGGCGACCATTGCGCGCGGCGATGACTGAAGACGCCATGTCCATCAGTGGCTTGCTCGCTGAAATCAATCCAGCAATGGACACCTGTAAATCACGGCCTTCATGGCAGAGCGCGGTTCCCGAAAAGCCAACCTTCAAGTCGGCGAAATCCCCATCGTCAAAGCCATCAAACTCCGGGTAATTCTTCGCCGGTAGCAGCACGCCACTGCCGTCTTCAAAGCCGATGACCAGGCAATGCCCTGACCAATTCACTGCTGTCGCATTCAAACCGCTACGACGGCTCAACTCGCCTCGCTGAATGGCCTGATCCAGTGTTTCTTCGGTGACGGGGCGATCCGCCTGAATGTTCGCCTGTATCGTTTTCATAATTCGATTTCCACTCCCTCGGCAGCCCCCATCAGGGACAACAACGTCTTGTTCGTTTCGGGCTCGTAACAGGCCGAGCCAATCAGGTAGGTCGTGCAGGCGATTCGTTTCATCACGACCACTTCATTGCCCTCCCAATCCCACAACTGATTGTCGAGGCAGGCCGTGCGCAATTTGCTCCACCAGATGCCGCGTGCTCGCCGTAAATGCGCCGGTTGCCGCAGCGCCTGACGCAATCCCTCCAGCACTGCTGAAGGGGGTCGCTGCGAATGAGGTACGACATCCCAGAGCTCCACGCCGTTGTGCCAGAAACTGAATTTGAAGCGTGCACTCCACGTTCGGGCATCGACGTGGACATGAGGCGGACAATGTTCATCGCGCAGCATGACGACCAATGAAAAGCCCTTATAGCGACATACGTTCATGCTAACCCATCCGTTAGGTTATAGAGTGCAAAGATTCTCCATTCCTTGAAGAACCCGATAATTGGTGCGATCTGATTTTCAGACTAGCGCTTGAGCGTTTTTTGACTCGCCGTCTACTGCGTCAAAATAGTAAGCAATCCTTTCTCCATGCCCGCAAAAAAAGCCGCCGCTCCAGATAATCACTGCCACGGCAATTTCATCTACAGTGACGCCATTCAGCCCCTCATTTGATCCCCGGTGTAATCAATCATGCAGCGAGTCTTCGATGATCTTCAGTTGGGCAGCATCGAACTGTTTTGTCTGGCGGCCGAGGCCGGGAGCTTTACTGCCGCCGCGCTGGTGGCGGGCGTGACGCCGGCCGCCGTCAGCCGTTCGGTATCGCGCATGGAAGAACGCCTGGGCGTGCGGCTGTTCGCGCGCACGACCCGTAGCGTGAAGTTGACCGACAGTGGTCGCCGGTATTACGAGGAATGTCGCCAGGCGCTGGCGCAACTGATCGAAGCCCAACGCGAGGTCATGGGCCAGCAGCAGCAACCGTCCGGCACGTTGCGGATCAGCATTCCCACGACTTATGCACACCACCGGATTCTGCCGTTGCTGCCGGCGTTTCGGGCGCGCTTTCCCGACGTAAAGGTCGAGTCGCACATCAGCAATCGCAACATCGATTTCGTTGGCGAAGGCTATGACATGGCCATTCGCGTTCGGGCGATTCCGGATTCCGGGCTGATTGCCCGACATCTGGAGGACGCCGCGCTGGTGATGATTGCCAGCCCCGAATACCTCAAACGTGCCGGCGTCCCACAAACCCTGGACGACCTTGCGCAGCATGAATGCATTCAGTACGAACTGCCCAGCAGCGGTCGGCGGATTGCCTGGTTGTTCAATGACAACGGCGCACCACGGGAGATTCTCGCCGAGGGCAGTCTCAGTTGCTCTGACGATGTGCTCGGCGGCGTAACCCTGGCCAAACACGGGGCGGGACTGTTTCAGACGTACCGGTTTATCGTCGAAAGCGAACTGGCCGATGGCTCGCTGGTGGAAGTGTTGAAGCCTTACAGCGGACGCTCGCGACCGTTCACGTTGCTGTATCCGCAAAGCCGCCATGTGCCCCTGAAGTTGCGCGCCTTTATCGACTTCCTGGTTGAGCATCTGCCTCGATAAACCTCGAAACTGTCCGATCACCGCCCACAAATCCCGGCTGAAACGTCTCTTTAATTGACCGAACTAACTAGCTAGTACAATTTATCTCCACAGGTTGAACCAACAGCCGCTTCCAAAAACAATAAGTGGAGAGACCCTCGATGCCCCCTATCGTTCTGGTGCTCAACGGCCCGAACCTGAACCTGCTCGGCACCCGTGAACCGGCGACTTATGGTCACGAAACCCTGGCAGACATCTCTGCGCTGTGCGGACGTGCCGCTGAAGAATTCGGCCTGGCCGTGGAGTTTCGCCAGACCAACCACGAAGGTGAGTTGCTCGACTGGATTCACGCCGCTCGCGGTCGTTGCGCCGGGATTGTGATCAACCCGGCCGCGTGGACCCACACCTCGGTTGCGATCCGCGATGCCCTCGTCGCCAGCGAACTGCCCGTGATCGAAGTCCACCTGTCGAACGTCCACGCTCGTGAGCCTTTCCGGCATCACTCGTTCGTCTCGGCCATCGCCACCGCCGTGCTGGCCGGTTTCGGCAGCCACGGCTATCGCCTGGCACTGGAACATTTCAGTCTGCAATTGAAAGGGTGAACGCAATGACTCAGCACAACACCATATTGGCCGGGCTGATCGGCGCCGGGATTCAAGCCTCCCGCACACCCGCGCTGCACGAGCATGAAGGCGAAGCGCAGGGCATGCGTTACCTCTATCGCTTGATCGACCTCGATCAGTTGCAGCTCGACAGCAGTGCCTTGCCCGACCTGCTGATGGCAGCCGAGCGGATGAACTTCACCGGCCTGAACATCACCTTCCCGTGCAAGCAGGCGATCATCCCGTTGCTCGACGAACTGTCGCCGGAAGCGCGCGGAATCGGCGCGGTGAACACCGTGGTGCTGAAAGACGGCAAACGCATCGGTCACAACACCGATTGCCTGGGTTTTGCCGAAGGTTTTCGCCGTGGCTTGAAGGACGCTGCCCGTGAACATGTCGTACAAATGGGTGCCGGAGGCGCAGGCGCGGCAGTGGCCCACGCGCTATTAAGCGAAGGCGTACAACTGCTGAGTATTTTCGACGTGGAGATCAACCGCGCGCAGGCGCTGGCGGACAACCTCAATCAGCATTTTGGCGCTGGCCGGGCGGTGGCCGGGCATGATCTGCCAAGCACAATGGCCCAAGCGGACGGGCTGGTGAACACCACGCCCATGGGCATGAAAAAACTGCCGGGCATGCCGGTGCCGGTGGAGCTGCTTCGCACTAAGTTGTGGGTGGCGGAGATTGTTTACTTCCCGCTGGAAACCGAACTGCTGCGCAATGCCCGCAAGCTCGGTTGCCGCACGCTGGACGGCGGCAACATGGCGGTGTTTCAGGCGGTGAAGGCGTTTGAATTGTTCAGCGGCGTAGTGCCGGATGCGCAGCGAATGCTGGCGCATTTTCAGAGCATGAATGGCTGAGTGGATGCAGTGAGGGGACAATCCCCTCACTTCATTTCAAGCCTGCAAGTAGCGCAACACCGACTCGCAAATCATCTCCCGATGACGCTGCTTGATAGTTTCGTCCGGCAGGTCGATCTGAAAAATCTCACCGAAGGTATGACGGTTCGATACGCGATAGAAGCAGAACGAACTGATCAACAGATGCACATCCAGCGGCACAAGCCCTGCGCGGAACAGCCCCTCCTCGGCACCACGACGCAAAATCTCGCCCAGTGAATCGAGGATCGTATTGTTCATCGCCTTGATCGCATCGGAGCGTTTCACGTATTCAGCGTTGTGAATGTTTTCGATGCTGACGATGCGCACGAAATCGACATTGCGATCATGGTGATCGAAGGTAAATTCCACCAGGCGCCGAATCGCCTCGACCGGTTCCAGCTCGGTCAGCAGCAAACGGTTTTCGGTGCTGCGAATGTCCCCGTAGAGCTTTTCCAGCACTTCAACGTAGAGCTGCTCTTTACTGCCGAAGTAGTAATAGATCATGCGTTTGGAGGTGTGGATGCGCTCGGCGATTGCATCGACGCGAGCACCGGAAAGCCCCTGTTGGACGAACTCGACAATCGCCTCTTGAAGGATGTTCTCGCGGGTCTTTTCCGGGTTGTTTTTGCGGCTTTTGCGAGGCTCGGCGATGGGTTCGACGGGCACTGCGGAGCGTTCTGAAGTCATTGTCATTGCGGGCTCACGGCCATCACTGCACAGGCTGGCGATTATGGGCCGCGCCGCACAGTGAAGGAAGTCGTGCGGCAGCGGTTTGTACCCGTGTTTACGATTTTCCTACAACTTGGCCTGACGGAGGGCACCGCTGCGGGATTTGGCCATCGCCGCCAGTCGAACCGCGACGTTGGCTGCGCCATAGCCGGCATAGCCGTTCTTGCGTTGAATGATTTCAAAGAAGAACCGCCCTTCGAATGGCTCGGTGTACACATGAAACAGTTCACCGCCCTGCGCATCGCGGTCGTACAGCACGTTGAAATAGGCCAGCTCGCTGAGGAACTCGTCATCGAAGTCGAACCGCGCGGCGAGGTCATCGTAGTAATTGAGCGGGATGTCCAGCAACGGCACGCCCGCCTCTTTCGCGCGGCTGACTTGCGCAAAGATGTCATCGCAATCAAACGCGATGTGATGCACACCGGAGCCGCGATAACTCGACAGCGCGTGTGAGATGGCGGTGTTGCGGTTCTCGGAAATGTTCAACGGCAAGCGGATCGAACTGTCGCGGCTGCGCAGCGCACGGCTTTTTACCAGGCCATACGGGTCGGGCAGCACCACTTCGTCGTCGGCTTCGAAATCCAGCAGGCTCTTGTAGAACAGCACCCAACTGTCGAGGCTGTCGGCTGGCAACGCCATGGCCATGTGGTCGATACGCTTGAGGCCGCCATTGGCCACGGCGGCAGGATATAGATTGAAGTCGGTGCCATAGACGTCGGCTTCCTGGTCCACCAGATAAATCAGGCTGCCATCCGGTGCGCGCACCGCGGCCAGCTCCAATTCATTGGGCCCGACCAGTCCGCGATATGGCTGACCTTTGTAAGCCACGGCCCGGGCCAGCGCGCTCGCACTGTCTTTGACCCGCACAGCGGTGGCGCACAGCGATGGGCCGTGCGCTTCGAAAAAACTGTGGGCGAACGAGTAAGGCTCAGAGTTGAGGATGAGGTTGATATCGCCCTGACGCAGCAGGCTCACGCTCTTGGAACGATGCTGCCCGGCCTTGACGAAACCCAGCCGCTCCAGCCAATGGGAGAGCTTGGCACCGAGGCTTTCGTCCACGGCAAACTCGAGAAACTCGATGCCGCTGTACTCGCTAGCCGTCGGGGTCTCGAACAGGATGTCGAGGTTGGTCGCCGGTTGAGCGTCCTGCGCCAGGCGCTGGCGGGTTTTCTCTTCGAGGTACAGCAACGAACGCAAACCGTCAGCGGCATTGGCCCGAGGGGGCGCGGCGCGGAAGCCGTCGTTGAAGACTTCCAGCGACAGCGGCCCGGTGTAGCCACTCTTGATGATCGGCGCGAGGAACCCCGGCAAATCGAATTCGCCCTGGCCCGGGAAGCAGCGAAAATGTCGGCTCCACTCCAGCACGTCCATGGCCAGGATCGGCGCGTCGGCCATTTGCACGAAGAAAATCTTGTCGCCGGGGATCTCTGCGATAGCGCTCGGATCGCCCTTGAGCGACAGCGTGTGAAAGCTGTCCAGCAACACGCCAAGACTCGGGTGATCGGCCTGGCGGACGATGTTCCACACCTGTTGATAAGTGTTCACATGCCGGCCCCAGGCCAGTGCTTCGTAACCGATCCGCAGGCCGCGCGCGCCGGCGTGCTCCGCCAGCAGGCGCAAGTCGTCGACGAGGATTTGCTCATCCCCGACGGAATCGGCGGACGCGTTGCTGCACACCAACACCAAGTCTGTGCCCAGTTCCTGCATCAAGTCGAACTTGCGCTCGGCCCGTTCCAGATTGCGCGGCAGTCGGTCACGGCGGCACCCTTCGAAATCCCGGAACGGTTGAAACAGCGTGATCGCGATCCCCAGATCGGCGCACATCTGTTTAATTTCCCGTGGGCTACCGTCGTAGTAGAGAAGGTCGTTCTCGAAAATCTCCACCCCGTCAAAACCGGCGGCGGCAATGGCTTCGAGTTTTTCCGGCAGGGTACCGCTCAAGGACACGGTGGCAATGGAACGCTGCATATTTCGACTCCCGGTGGTGGAGACAGTCTTGTCAGGGTGCTGCACGCTTGCTTTATGTAGGAGTACGGCTTGCCGGCGATGGCGATCTCGCGGCTGCCATCGCCGGCAAGCCGTGCTCCTACAGGACTGTGTTTTTCTTGAAGTGAATTATTGGCTGCGTAAACTCACACAGCAATTCAAAGTGTACTATCTGGTTAGTTTTGTGTTCGATTATCGAACAAAATGACGGTTGGCGAATTGACGATTTTTTATCCACTGCGCAACATCAACTCCACATTGAGCCCGGTCATAAACCATCGGATTCGGTTACCAAAGCCCCAGAACACCACATAAAAACAATCGGTGGACTACATGACTCCTTCTCAAAGTTCTCCCGTGGAGCGCTCCTCCATGACTCCTGCCATCGGCGGCATCGGCGGCATCGGCGACAAGATCCGTGGCGCCATGGCGGTCGGCAAAACCCGTTGGGGCATGCTGGCGCTGGTGTTTTTTGCGACGACCCTGAACTACATCGACCGTGCCGCCCTCGGCGTCATGCAGCCCATTCTCGCCAAGGAAATGAGCTGGACGGCGATGGACTACGCCAACATCAACTTCTGGTTCCAGGTCGGCTACGCCATCGGTTTCGTGCTGCAAGGCCGATTGATCGACCGGGTCGGCGTCAAGCGCGTGTTCTTCTGCGCGGTGCTGCTCTGGAGCATCGCCACCGGTGCTCACGGCCTGGCCACCTCGGCAGTCGGCTTTATGGTTTGCCGATTTATCCTCGGCCTGACTGAAGCCGCCAACTACCCGGCCTGCGTGAAAACCACGCGGCTGTGGTTCCCTGCCGGCGAGCGCGCCGTGGCCACCGGCATCTTCAACGCCGGGACCAACGTCGGTGCAATGTTCACCCCGATGCTGTTGCCGCTGATCCTCCACGTGTGGGGCTGGCAGGCTGCGTTCCTGTGCATGTCGGCGCTGGGCGGTATCTGGTTGCTGTTCTGGGGCTTGAAGTACTTCAACCCGGAAGATCATCCAAGCGTTAAACAATCAGAGCTGGACTACATCCAGAACGAAGTCGAACCGGAACAATCCCGCGTATCGTTTTCGACAATCCTGCGCATGCGTGGCACCTGGGCCTTTGCCTTGGCTTACGCGATGACCGCGCCGGTGTTCTGGTTCTACCTGTATTGGCTGCCGCCGTTCCTCAATCAACAATACAACTTGGGGATCAACGTGACCCAGATGGGTATTCCGCTGATCATCATCTACCTGACGGCAGACTTCGGCAGTGTCGGTGGCGGGATCCTCTCCTCGTTCCTGATCGGTCGCGGAGTCAACCCGATCAAGGCGCGGCTGATGTCCATGTTCCTGTTCGCCTGCTGCATCATCGGCGTGATCATGGCGGCCGGTTCGAGCAGTCTGTGGGTCGCGGTGGCCGCCATTTCCCTGGCCATCGGCGCGCACCAGGCCTGGACCGCGAACATCTGGAGCCTGGTGATGGACTACACGCCTAAACACATGATGAGTACGGTATTTGGTTTTGGCGGCATGTGCGCAGCCATCGGCGGGATGTTCATGACGCAGTTGGTCGGCCACATTCTGACCGTCACCAACAACAACTACACCGTGCTCTTCACCCTGATCCCGGCGATGTACTTCATCGCCCTGACCTGGATGTACTTCATGGCACCGCGCAAGATTCCTACCGTTACCGAGTAATTGCCCTTCCCCAGGCAGGCCTGATTCCAGGCCTGCCTTGTTGTTTCTCCTACCGACGACTCTGTTGCCACGCTGCCGCCAACCCGCTGCAGCAAATCACCGCGATCCCGACCACGGTGGTCAGGGTTGGTGTGTGGGAAAACAGCAGCCAGCCCAGCAACCCGGCAAACACAATCTGGCAATAACCGAACGGCGCCAGCAGCGCGGGCGCGGCATAGCGGAACGCCTGAGTCAGAAACAAGTGAGCCGTCATCCCGCAAGCACCCAACGCCACCATCATCAAGCCATGCCCAAGGGTTGGCATTTTCCAGAAGAACGGCACCAGCACACACATCACCAAGGTGTTGCACAGGCCGGCGAAGAAGTTACTGGTGGTCGGGCTGTCGATGTTGCTGAGCTTGCGGGTGAGCAATTGATAGAGGCAGAAAAACAGCGCCGAGCAGAACGGCAACAGCACCGCAGGCGTGAACAGATCACCGCCTGGGTGGACGATGATCAATACGCCGATAAATCCACAAATCACCGCGATCCATTGGCCACGGGTGACGTGCTCACCCAGCAACGGCACCGATAACGCGGTGACCAGCACCGGCGCAAGAAAGTTGACCGCCGTGGCTTCGGCCAACGGGATGTATTGCAAACCAGTGGTGAAAAACAGACTGGTGCCCAACAGGCACAACGCTCTCATTGTCTGCAGCAAAGGCCGCTTGGTACGCAGCACGCCCAGCCCTGATTGCGGCAGAAAAATCCCGGCCATCAATAAGGTGTGAACCACATAACGCGCCCAAACGACCATGACCATCGGGTAAAAGCCCAAGAGGTATTTCGACAAGGCGTCATGGCTGGAAAAGAGGAAGGTGGCAAGAACGATCAGCAAAATCCCTTTGAAGGGGCGGTTTACGCCGGAGAGCGGGGTGCTGACGGTCATATGGGTTCCCTTGCGCCTGGCGAATTCCAATAATTTAGAACCTGGTTCCAGATTCCTATACAAGCATAGGCCGAAAGTGTTCGAACAACGCACAGTTTTCAGATGAACAGAGATCAAACTGTGGGAGCGAGCCTGCTCGCGATGACAGATTCACATTCAACATTTCAGCTATTTGAAAGTCCGCTATCGCGAGCAGGCTCGCTCCCACAATGGAGTGGTGGTGTGCCCGAGTTAACTGAATAACTCTGAAGCAAGGCTCGCCGCCGACAACTCTTCGGCAAACGTCAACAACAGCGGTGCCAACTCATGCAATCGAGCGCCCGGCATACGCGCACTGGGCCCGGCGATGCTCAACACCCCGATCACCCGCCCCTCGCTCGGGTACCTCACCACGGCAGCAATCGCCGAGGTGCCCACCGCCGAGCTCTCTTCAACCCAGGCATAGCCCTGATCGCGCGCCAGACGTAGACGTTCCAGCAATTCAATGTTGGAACGCGGCGCATTCGGCCCCAGGTCCTTCGGCCGCTCACCGCCCTGACGTTCTACCAGCGACAACGCCTCGGCATCGCTCATGCACGCCAGCCACGCGTGGCCCGAGGCGGTATAGAACAACGGCGCATCGCGGCCCATGTCCGGGTCGTATCGCAGGCCGGACCGGGCACCTTGAGACTTGGCGATCCAGATCTGCCGCTCGCCCTCAATGACGCCCAGGCGCACCAGTTCACCGGTCTCCTGAGCCAGGCGATCCAGCACCGGCTGTACGATATCGGCGCCGCTGCCCGCCAGATAACGAAACCCCATCGCCACCAGTTTGGTCGACAGGTGATAGCGCAGGTTCTCCGGATTCTGCCGCACATAACCCAAGCGGATCAGCTCGGCGAGCAAGCGATGGGTCGCGCTTTTAGGGATATCCAGCTGTTCCGCCAGCGTCTGCATCTGCAGGCCGCGAGGGTCACTGGTAAGACTTTCCAGCACGCTGAAAACACGTTCGATCTGACTGCCGGCCATGGGAGATTCCAAACTCAATTTGCCTGATTCTAGAAGATGAACCATATAACGCGAAATCTGGAACTGAACAGTCGACAAGCACAGGCATCACTCATTTGAGAAAAACCCATCGTCTGACGGAATTCGATGGGCTATCCATGTTCCTACAGTCTGCAAGGTTCCCCCTGCCGCAAAGCTACAGTGCATGCTGGCACACGCAGAAACCCGGACGACCGGACTGGCGTCGCTCCCGCACACCAGCAACACTCATCCCCACGGACAATCAGAGGATTCCCACATGCTATGGAAAAAAGGCCGACGCAGCGACAACGTGGTCGATGCCCGTGGTGATGATGTCGGCGGTGGCGGGATGCGTTTCGGTGGCGGCAAGGGCTTGAGCCTGACCGCGATCATTCTGATTGTCGGCATCGGCTGGATCACCGGCCAGGACCCGCTGCAGATCCTCGGACAGCTCACCGGGCAAATGAGCGAGCAATCGGCGCCGGCCACCAACCAAACTCGCAAGGCGCCACCCGCAAACGACGAAGGCGCCGAATTCGTGCGTTCGATCCTCGGTGATACCGAAGACACCTGGGGTCAGATTTTCCAGCAGGCAGGCCGGCAATATAAAGACCCGACCCTCGTGCTGTTCAGCAATCGCGTCAATTCCGCCTGTGGTCTGGCGACATCAGCGACCGGTCCGTTCTATTGCCCGGCCGACCAGAAGGTCTACCTGGACATGGCGTTCTTCCAGGACATGTCACAACGCTTTGCGGCCGCCGGCGACTTCGCTCAGGCTTACGTGATCGCTCACGAAGTCGGACATCACGTTCAGACCTTGCTCGGCGTTTCAGCGAAAATTCAGACCGCCCGCCAGCAAGGCCGGCAGATGGAAGGCGATGGCGGTTTACTCGTGCGCCAGGAATTGCAGGCCGATTGCCTGGCCGGGGTCTGGGCCAACAATGCGCAAAAGCGTCTGAACTGGCTGGAACCCGGCGATATCGAAGAAGCCTTGAACGCAGCCAACGCCATCGGCGACGACCGCTTGCAGCAGCAAGGTCAGGGCCGCGTGGTACCGGACTCGTTTACCCATGGCACGTCAGCGCAAAGAGTGCGCTGGTTTAAAACCGGATTTGCACAAGGCCAGGTGGGCCAGTGCGATACCTTTGCGGCGAAAAACCTGTAAATGAATAAGTGGCTGTTAGCTGTACTGTTTACCTGCGCAAGTACCCAAGCCGCCGAGCATGGGGTCAAAGAACTCAGCCCCGGCCGGCTGTTACTCAAAGAAGGCGAGATGGCGGTAGGCATCGGCCCGGCGCCTGCGAAAATCGAACGTGTGCTGATCATCATTCATGGCCGACTGCGCAATTCTGAAACCTACCGCCAGAGCGCCGAGCAGGCGGCTGAACTGGCAGGACAAAGCGCAACCACGCTGGTGATCGCCCCACAATTTCTCAACGAAACCGATGTAGCCCTGCATCCAGTGGCGGACACCGTCCTGCGCTGGCAGGGCAATGACTGGATGGAGGGCGGTTTATCCACCGCCCCGTTTGCGTTGAGCTCCTATGGGGCACTGGATCAGATCATCGCGAGAGTCAGCGACCGTCAACAGTTTCCGGACGTGAAACAAATCGTCATTACCGGTCATTCCGGTGGTGCGCAAGTGGTTCAGCGTTATGCATTGCTGGCTCACGACCAACCGACGCTCACTGCGTCCGGTGTGAAAGTCCGTTATGTGGTCGCCAACCCTTCCTCGTATGCGTATTTCGATGAGCGGCGACCCGTGGCGTTCGATCACGCGAAATGCCCCGGTTTTAACCGCTGGAAGTATGGCCTGACGGATTTACCCCTCTATGCCAGTGGGCAAACGGCGCCGCAGATTGAAGGCAATTACGTCAAGCGTGACGTGACTTATCTGCTCGGACAGCAAGACATCGACCCGCAGCATCCGGCGCTGGATAAAGGTTGCGAAGCGCAAGCCCAGGGCGCTAATCGCCTGACTCGCGGGCACTATTATTTCGACTACTTGCTGCGTCGCAACCCTCGCGGGGTGAACCAGCAACTGGTCGACGTGCCGGGGGTTGGGCATAACGGGGATGGGATGTTTACGTCGCCCGAGGGGCAGAAGGCGTTGTTTGGGCAGTGAGTTGGGTGGTGCCTGATCTGGCGCTATCGCGAGCAGGCTCACTCCTACAGTAGATCTCTAGCGGACACAGTTTTTGTATTCCATAGAGATCCCCTGTAGGAGCGAGCCTGCTTGCGATGGGGCCCTCAAGCCAACAGCATTTCCCGCAACGCCACACAATCCGCCGCATGCCAATCAGCCAGCTCAGGCCACGGGTTATCCGGCAAATTCACCAACACCGTCCGCGCCCCCGCCGCCCGCCCGCAATCCAGATCAAACCGGTAATCACCGACCATTACCATTTCGCTCGCCGGCACCTTCCAGGCCTCGGCCAGTTTCAGCAAACCACCGGGATGCGGTTTAGGCGGCGCTTCATCACGCCCCAGCACGTCTTCCACCGCGAAGCAGTCCGCCAGGCCGATGGCCTCCAGCGTGACGTGCGCCAGCTCCCGGGCATTGCGCGTCAGAATGCCCAAGCGATAGCCACGCCCGGCCAACTCACGCACCAGCTCCACTGCACCTGGGGCCGGTTTCGAACCCAGCGCCAGATCACGTTCGTGCTCCAGCAGCCACGCATGTTTAGCCGCCGCTTCATCGGCCGGCAATGCCGCGAGGTGCGTCAGGATGTCGTCTTCGGCCGGGATCGCCAATGCCACGCGAATCGCCGCGAAGTCATGCACGGCCACTGTCAGGGTGCCGTCCATGTCGAACACCCAGTGACGCACCTCGGCCAGGCTCATGCCCAATCCTTGCGATGACGAATCAGGCCTTCCTGCGTGACCGAGGCCACCAGTTGCCCGGCGCGGTTGAACACGCTGCCACGGCTAAAGCCACGGGAATTTCCGGCCCACGGGCTGTCCATCGCGTAGAGCAACCAGTCATCGGCGCGCAGATCCTGGTGGAACCATAGCGCGTGATCAAGGCTGGCGACCTGCATGTCTTTGTGCCAGACCGATTTGCCATGGGGCTGCATCGAGGTGACCAACAGACCGAAGTCCGACGCATAGGCCAGCAGATATTTGTGCAATGCCGGCGAGTCGGCCAAGGCACCGTCGGCGCGAAACCATACGTACTTGATCGGGTCGGACGGCAGCGGGTTGTAGGGATCTTTTTCGGTCACCGGGCGGAATTCGATCGGTTTCGGGCACAGCAGTTTTTCGCGCATTTTTTCAGGGATCAAGTGTGCACGCTGCTGGGTCAGCTCCAGCTCCGACGGCAGGTTTTCCGGGCCGACCACAACCGGCATTTCGGTTTGGTGCTGGAAGCCTTCTTCGTCGTACTGGAACGAGGCGCTGCAGGTAAAAATCGGATGACCTTTCTGGATCGCCGTGACCCGGCGCGTGCTGAAACTGCCGCCGTCGCGAACCCGGTCAACCTGATACACCACTGGCAACCCGGCATCGCCCGGACGCAGGAAATAACCGTGCATCGAATGCACATGGCGCGCTTCTTCGACTGTCTGACTGGCCGCCGACAGTGACTGGCCGAGCACCTGACCGCCGAACAACTGGCGAAAACCCAGGTCCTGGCTGCGCCCACGGAACAGGTTTTCTTCGATTGGTTCCAGGGTCAGTAAATCGACCAGATCATCCAACACTTGGCTCATTCAGACTCTCCTCACGCAAAACATTGCCGCGCAGTCTTGGCTGCGACGGTCGATTCAATTTCTGGCCCGGGCCAACAATATGGGAGCCATTGTAAACGTCCGCGTCGGCTTATCCATGCAAGGTTTGCAGCCATTGTTCACGGGTGATGCGGTACAGCACATGGTGACGCAGGGGATGGTCGGCCGCGAGCTTTGGGTGCTCGAAGTCATCGGCTGAATCATGGTGCATGCCGATCGCCTGCATGACTTTCTCTGAAGGCGTGTTGTTTTGGGTGGTGAAGGACACGACTTCTGTCAGCCCCAACCGGTCAAACCCGCAACGCAGCGCGGTCCACGCCGCTTCACTGGCATAACCCAGGCCCCAATGTTCGCGGGCCAGGCGCCAGCCGATTTCGGTCGCGGGGGTGAATGGCGCGTCGAAACCCACCACAGCCAGGCCGGTAAACCCGATGAACTGGCCGGTGTCCTTGCGTTGCAGTGCCCAGAGGCCAAAACCATGCTCGGCAAAATGCCCGCGTATTCGTCCGATCAGCGAGGCACTTTCCAACCGACTCAACGGCGCCGGGAAATATCGCATCACCTGTGGATCGGCACACATCGCCGCAAACTCCGGCAAATCCTCATCGCGCCACTGCCGTAACAACAGTCGCGCGCTTTCGAGTTCCAGTATTGGCTCCATTGCGTTCCCCCCCCCGTTTCCATGCCGCAAGTCTACAACGCTGGTAGGATCCTTCTCTCATTCCTACATGAAATCATCATGCCGCTGCCGCTGATTTATCACGAAGACTACAGCCCCGAGTTCCCGGCGGATCACCGCTTCCCCATGGATAAGTTTCGCCTCCTGCGCGATCACTTGGTGGACAGTGGCCTGACCCGGGACGCCGACCTGCTGCGTCCGGCGCTTTGTCCTCCGGAGATTCTCGCCCTCGCCCATGACGCTGCCTATATCGAACGCTATATGAGTGGCGAGTTGTCCCGTGAAGACCAACGGCGCCTCGGACTGCCCTGGACCGAAGCCCTGGCCCAGCGCACGGTGCGCGCGGTCGGCGGTTCGTTGCTGGCGGCGGAACAGGCGCTGGAGCACGGTTTGGCCTGTCACTTGGCGGGCGGCACGCATCACGCGCATTACGACTACCCGGCCGGCTTCTGCATCTTCAATGACCTGGCGGTGATCAGCCATTACCTGCTGGAAAGTGGCCGGGTGAATCGGGTGCTGATCTTCGATTGCGACGTGCATCAGGGCGACGGGACTGCACGGATCCTGCACAACACCCCGGACGCGGTGACGGTTTCCCTGCACTGCGAAAAGAATTTTCCTGCACGCAAAGCCGAAAGTGACTGGGACATCCCGCTGCCCAAGGGCATGGGCGATGCCGACTACCTGAAAGTAGTCGACGATGCGCTCAACTATTTGCTGCCGCTCTATCAACCGGATCTGGTGCTGTATGACGCCGGGGTCGATGTGCACAAGGACGATGCCCTGGGTTATTTGAAACTGACGGACGAAGGCGTGGCGGCGCGGGATGAAAGCGTGATGCGTCATTGTCTGGGCCGGGATATTCCGGTGGTGGGGGTGATTGGTGGCGGTTACAGCAAGGACCGCAAGGCCTTGGCGCGCCGACATGGCATCCTGCATCACAGCGCGCAACGGGTCTGGCAGTCATCAGGTTGTCATTGAGCTATGGGCCTTTACCCACAATGCCTGTGGAACTGCCTGTGGATAACCTGAGTGAAAGGGTCTACAGCCCATACGGTGTATAGGCTACACAACGGTGGTTGTTTTTTAACCACATCTTGAACCCATCATCAATCCCCTGTGGGAGCGAGCCTGCTCGCGATAGGGCCCTCACATTCAACATCAATGCCGACTGACCCACCGCTATCGTCGGAACGCCGCCCGGAACCGGCTCACTCCCACAGGGATCCGTGCTGGTAGAATGCCCGGCTTCAATCCGCCAAACCGCAGCGCATTCCATGACCCAATCCTCCACCGCCCTCCCCCCTCAAGTCGCCATCATCGGCGGCGGCCCTGCCGGCCTGATGGCGGCTGAAGTGTTGAGTCAGGCCGGGGTCAAGGTCGACCTCTACGACGGCATGCCTTCGGTGGGACGCAAATTCCTGCTGGCCGGGGTCGGCGGCATGAACATCACCCATTCCGAAGCCTACCCGGCGTTTCTCTCGCGCTATGCCGAGCGCGCCCCGCAGATTGCGCCGCTGCTGCGATCCTTTGGCGCCGACGCGCTGTGCCAATGGATTCATGACCTGGGCATCGAAACCTTTGTCGGCAGCTCAGGCAGGGTGTTTCCAACCGATATGAAAGCCGCGCCCCTGCTGCGCGCCTGGCTCAAACGCCTGCGAGACGCCGGCGTAGTTATCCACACCCGCCACCGCTGGCTCGGCTGGAATGCCGACGGCAGCCTGAACATGTCGAGCCCCGACGGTGTAAAAAACCTTTCACCTGACGCCACCCTGCTGGCCCTCGGCGGCGGCAGTTGGTCGCGCCTCGGTTCGGACGGCGCGTGGATGCTGCCGCTGGAACAACGCGGCGTAGGACTGGCCCCGTTGCAACCGAGCAATTGCGGCTTCGAGGTGCAGGCCTGGAGCGAATTGATGGTCAGTAAATTCGCCGGCGCGCCGCTGAAAAACATCGCCATCGGCCTCAATGACGACGTGCCACGGCTCGGGGAATGCGTGATCACGTCGACCGGGATTGAAGGCAGTCTGATCTACGCCTTGTCGGCACCGATCCGCGAAGCCATCAACCTCAACGGTTCGGCGACCATTCATCTGGACCTGCTGCCGGGCAAGCCTGTGGATAAAGTGCAGGCAGCGCTGAGCAAGCCGCGCGGTTCACGTTCGATGTCCAAACACCTGCACAGTCAACTGGGCCTTGATGGGGTCAAAGCCGCATTGCTGCGTGAACTTACGCCGGCCGACTGCTTTGCCGAACCGGCACTGTTGGCCAAAGCGATCAAGGCATTGCCGCTGACGCTTGTGAAAACCCGCCCACTGGACGAAGCCATCAGCAGCGCCGGGGGCGTGATGTTTGAGTCGATGGATGAACGCTTGATGCTCAAGCAACTGCCTGGCGTGTTCTGCGCGGGGGAGATGCTGGATTGGGAGGCACCGACGGGCGGCTATCTGCTGACCGCGTGTTTCGCCAGCGGTCGGGCGGCGGGGATGGGGATGGTGGAGTGGTTGAAGCGCAAGGCTTGAAGACCGAGTTGAGCCCAGCCTGATCGTTCCCACGCTCTGCGTGGTAACGCAGCCCGGGACGCTCTGCGTCCCAACAGCGGACGCAGAGCGTCCATTGAGGCATTCCCACGCAGAGCGTGGGAACGATCATTACGCGATCAAGGCTTACGCTTACGCGGCCCGGTATTGAACACCGGCACTTTTCGCACCGGCTTGATCGAAGGCTCCGGCGCCGATGCATCCCCGCTCTCAACCCACTTGCCCAGGTTGCGCTTGCCACCACTGGAGGTCTTTGGCTTCTTCGGCTTTTTCGGCTTCTTGACCACCTGACCGCTGGCATCGGTATCCGGTACGCGGTGCTCAGGTTCGAAGTCATGCTCCATCTGCCGAGGCAATGTCTGACGGGTCAACGTCTCGATGGCCGACAGCAGATTCACTTCATCGGCGCACACCAGCGAAATCGCCTGTCCGGTGTTTCCCGCTCGGCCCGTACGCCCGATGCGGTGGATGTAATCCTCCGCCACGATCGGCAGGTCAAAGTTGACCACCAACGGCAAATCTTCGATGTCCAAACCACGGGCTGCGACGTCAGTAGCCACCAGAATCTGCACTTCACTGGCCTTGAAACGGTCCAGCGCGCGCTGACGCGTGGCCTGCGGTTTGTCGCCGTGGATGCCGTCGGCATTGATGCCCAGGCCCTGGAGTTTTTCCACCAGAGCGTCGACACCGTTGCGGGTCTTGGCGAACACCAGCACTTGCTTCCACTTGCCTTTGCGCAGCAAGTGAACGAACAGCTCCGGCTTGCGCTTCTTGTCGACCGTCACAACCCACTGTTTAACCGTGTTGGCTGCTACGTTACGCGGGCTGACTTCGATGCTCAGCGGATCGTTGAGCATCTGCCCGGCCAGGGTGCGGATCGCATCGGAGAACGTTGCGGAGAACAACAGCGTCTGACGTTTCTTCGGCAGCGCCTTGTAGATGTTGCCCAGTTCTTCGGAAAAGCCCAGATCGAGCATGCGATCGGCTTCGTCCAGCACCAGGGTTTGCAGCTGATTGAACTTGAGCGCGTTCTGACGGAACAGGTCGAGCAAGCGGCCCGGCGTGGCCACCAGCAGGTCGACGCCTTTGCGCAGTTTCATCATTTGCGGGTTGATGCTGACGCCACCGTACACCGCATAAGTGCTCAACGGCAGGTTCTCGGCGTACTGACGCACGGCTTCGTGAACCTGTTCCGCCAGCTCGCGGGTCGGCACCAGAATCAGTGCGCGTACTGAGTTGGCGGTGACTTTCGGCCCTTCCATGGCCAGCAATTGCAACAACGGCAACGCGAAACCGGCGGTCTTGCCGGTGCCGGTCTGGGCGGCGGCCATCAGGTCGCGACCGGCCAGCACCGCCGGAATGGCTTGCGCCTGAACCGGCGTCGGGGTCTGGTAGCCGAGCGTCTCGAGAGAGCGCAGCAAGGGTTCGATCAGGCCAAGGGTGGCGAAAGTCATGGGATTACCGTAGGAAAATTCAGCGCGGGTTTTTCAAAACAAGTGTGCAAAACAAGATGCAATGGCGCGCAGTTTACCCTAATTCACACGGGATTCTGTCGGCGCGACTGCAGCCGGCTGCACAGGCGCCCGGCGCCACTGCGGTAAACCGATCAACACCACGGCGCTGATGATCACCAGCATTGCCAGCCCTTCTTCGATGCCGATGGTCTCGCCGACAAACACGATGCCCAACAACACCGCCACGGCCGGGTTGACGTAGGCATAACTGGTCGCCGCCGCCGGACGCACGTTTTTCAACAGATACATATAAGCGTTGAACGCGATAATCGAGCCGAAGAACGTCAGATACGCCAGGGCTGCCCAACCTTCGATTGGCGGTATGGCTTGCAGATGCTCGCCGCTCAGTGCACTGCCGATCAGCAGCACTACGCCGCCGACCAGCATTTCCACAGCGCTGGCCATCGCCCCCTCGGGCAACGGCAAGTGTTTGCTCCAGACCGAACCAAACGCCCAGGAAGCCGCCGCCAGCACCAGCAACGTCGCCCCCAGCGGGCTCGATTGCAGGTTCGAACCGAGATTCAACATGGCAATGCCGATCAGACCGAGCGCAATCCCGGCCCATTCGAGACGGGTATTACGCGCGCCCCAAAAATATCCGCACAACAAGGTAAACAACGGCACCGTTGCAATCGCCAAAGCTGCCACACCGGAGGCCACCCCCATGTGTTCGGCCACAGTGACTCCGCCGTTACCGCCAGCGAGCAGCAAGATCCCGATCATGCCGGCCGCTTTCCACTGCGCCCAGGTCGGTGTCGGCGCCCCGCGCCAGCGCAGGAAGGCATACATCAGCGTCCCGGCGACCACAAAACGGATTCCGGCGAGCAACAACGGCGGCCAGTACTCCACACCGATGCGGATCGCCAGATAGGTTGATCCCCAAATCACGTACAACGCGAAAAAAGCAGCGATCAACGGTAAGGGAAAACGACGTAAGCCAGGCATGAGCAACTCGATGACAGGACAATGTGAACAGCTATTCTAGAAAGGCCAACGGCGAAAAATAAGTTACAAAACCTGTTTATAGCGCCAGTACACTTTTCAAAACACGGAGATCGGCGTTATAAACCGTGCTTTCGAAAGTCAGTCATTTTTCAGGTGCACGACGATGGATAAATACGACCGCATGCTCCTCGGCGCCCTGCTGGAAAACGGCCGTGCGTCCTACGCCGACCTCGCGCGCAAGGTCAACCTGTCCGCCCCGGCCGTCGCCGAGCGTGTGGCCAAACTGGAAGCCAGTGGCGTGATTACCGGTTACCAGGCGAAAGTCGACATGGCCAAGCTCGGTTTACCGATCCAGTGCGTCATCGAACTGCGCCTGAACCAGCACGGCAACCAAAAGGCCTACGACGACTTGATCAAAATCCCGCAATTGACCGAGTGCCACCGGGTCACCGGCGATCCGTGCGTGATCATGCAGGCGGCGGTGGGTTCGATGCCGGAGCTGGAAGAGTTGATCAACCGAATTGCCAAATTCGGGTTCAGCAAGACGTCGATTGTGCTTTCGAGCGCGATAGAAAAGCGCGTGCCGTTGGGGCACATCGAAAGCAATGGCAAGACGATCTAAGGCAGGTGGAGATCCCCTGTAGGAGTGAGCCTGATCTGGTCCAGTAATTTTGGACATTGTTTTCGGTTCTCACGCCGCCATCTTTTCTGCCGCTACCGGCGAGTGGTAACCGTTGTAGCTGTGGCGCCTTACATTGTTGTAGCGCGCCACATATCGGT
>NZ_JAHBDK010000064.1 GCF_019956415.1 Pseudomonas sp. GL-B-19 | reverse complement strand
ACCGATATGTGGCGCGCTACAACAATGTAAGGCGCCACAGCTACAACGGTTACCACTCGCCGGTAGCGGCAGAAAAGATGGCGGCGTGAGAACCGAAAACAATGTCCAAAATTACTGGACCAGATCAGCCTCGCTCCCACAGGAATTACAGCTGACTTAAGACTTTTTGCCGACTGCGGCAGCCTTGACGCTCCGCTGACGCTGAGCCTCGAACAGGCAAACACCGGTCGCCACGGACACGTTGAGACTGCTGACGCTGCCAGTCATTGGCAAATGCACCAGGTAGTCGCAAAGATCGCGGGTCAGGCGACGCATGCCGCTGCCTTCTGCGCCCATGATCAGAATGGTCGGGCCGGTCATGTCTTGCTGATACAGACTCTGCTCAGCCTCGCCCGCCGTACCGACAACCCACAAACCACGCTGCTTGAGTTTTTCCAGGGTGCGCGCCAGGTTGGTCACGGCGACCAACGGAATCACTTCCGCCGCGCCACAGGCCACTTTACGGACCGTCGGGGTCAGCGTGGCTGACTTGTCCTTCGGCACGATCACCGCCAGCGCACCGGCCGCATCGGCCGAACGCAGGCAAGCGCCGAGGTTGTGCGGATCGGTCACGCCGTCGAGCACCAGCAGCAGCGGTGCGCCTTCAGTACGGTCCAGCAGTTCGTCGAGCATCGCCTCACCCCAGACCTGGCTAGGACTCACGTCCGCCACCACGCCCTGGTGAACACCCTCAACCCACGCATCCAGCTCACGACGCTCGGCCTGACCGACCGCTACGCGGTTCTGGGCGGCGAGTTCGATCAGCGTTTGCACGCGCGGATCACTGCGACCTTCCGCCAGCCAGATCTGCTTGACGCGTTTCGGATGGTGACGCAGCAATGCTTCTACCGCATGCACGCCGTAGATCTTTTCCAACTGACTCATGGTTTGGCCTTAGGTTTACGCGCCCCGCCGCTTCTACCGGCTGGAGCAGCACCCGCTTTTGGCGGGCCTTTACGATGTTTACTCGGTTTTGCTGGCTTGCCGCCGGGAGCCTTGTCAGGCGCCGACCGCCCGGTCTTTCCCCCAGACGCCGCTTTACCGCCGCTTTTCGCTTCAGACAGCAACGCCTGCTTCATTTCACGACTTTTACGCAGCTCGGCGTTTTTTGCCGCGGCATCGCTTGGGCGATAAGCTTCGACAGCTTTTTCCTTGGCAGGACGACGACCGGTTTTTGCCGGTGCCGGTTCTGCGGCGGTTTTAGCGGCAGGAGCGGTTGTTTCGGTTCCGCGCTTCTTGCGTCCAATTGGCGCACTGATGGTTTTTTCAGCCATCTCGAAGTCGATCTTGCGTTCGTCGAGGTCAACGCGCATCACGCGCACTTCAACGGTGTCGCCCAGACGGAAGCTGCGACCGGTACGCTCACCGGCGAGGCGGTGGTGCACAGGGTCGAAGTGGTAGTAATCGCCCGGCAGCGCGGTGACGTGCACCAAGCCTTCGACGTAGATATCGGTCAGTTCGACGAACAAGCCAAAACCGGTCACGGCGGTGATCACACCCGGGAACGATTCGCCGACGCGATCCTTCATGAACTCGCACTTGAGCCAGTTCACAACATCGCGCGTGGCCTCGTCGGCACGGCGCTCGCTCATAGAGCACTGCTCGCCGAGTTGCTCCAGCGCCGCTTCGTCGTACGGATAGATGCGCGCTTTCGGAATGGTCATCGCGCCGGCACGGCGAACGTGCGGCGTGTTCTGCTTGGAATGGATGACGCTGCGGATCGCCCGGTGCGTGAGCAAGTCCGGGTAGCGGCGGATCGGCGAGGTGAAGTGGGTATAGGCTTCGTAATTCAGGCCGAAGTGGCCCTGGTTATCAGCGCTGTACACCGCCTGGCTCAACGAACGCAGCATGACGGTCTGGATCAGATGGAAATCCGGACGGTCCTTGATGCTTGCCAGCAAGGCCTGGTAGTCCTTCGGCGACGGGCCATCCTTGCCTTTGTGCAGGGACAGGCCGAGCTCACCCAGGAAGGCGCGCAGTTTTTCCAGACGCTCCGGCGGCGGACCATCGTGGACGCGGTACAGCGCCGGGATTTCGTGCTTTTTCAGAAATTCGGCGGTGGCCACGTTGGCCGCCAACATGCATTCCTCGATCAGCTTGTGCGCATCGTTACGAACGGTTGGGCG
The DNA here is from genome assembly GCF_019956415.1 of Pseudomonas sp. GL-B-19. Taxonomy (GTDB): domain Bacteria; phylum Pseudomonadota; class Gammaproteobacteria; order Pseudomonadales; family Pseudomonadaceae; genus Aquipseudomonas. The sequence goes on along the minus strand of NZ_JAHBDK010000064.1, from coordinate 243,703 downwards.
GATTTCGGCAATCTTGCGCTCGGTCCCGAAGATGATCCGGGTTTCCTGCGTTTCGAAGTCGATCGCGCCACGCACGTGACGAGCGGCCAGCAGCACTTTGTACAGCGCGTAAAGCTGCTTGAGGTGCGGCAGAACGTCGTTGTACTCGCCACGAAGCTGACGCGCCTCGGTGAGTTTCGGCGTTTCCAGCATCGCGCTGACTTTGTTGTAAGTCAGGCGGGCGTGGGAGTGAATCACCGCTTCGTAGAAGCAGTAGTCGGTCATTTCGCCGGACTTGGAGATGGTCATCTCGCAAACCATGGCCAGACGATCGACGTGCGGGTTCAGCGAGCACAGGCCGTTGGACAGCTGCTCAGGCAGCATCGGCACAACGCGCTCGGGGAAGTACACCGAGTTGCCGCGAACCTGGGATTCGTTGTCCAGGGCCGAACCGATTTTCACATAGCTGGAAACGTCGGCAATCGCCACGTACAACTTCCAGCCACCGGAGAACAGGCGCAGCTTGCCCGGCTTGGATTCGCAGTAAACCGCGTCATCGAAGTCGCGCGCGTCTTCACCGTCGATGGTCACAAACGGCAGATGACGCAGGTCGATGCGCTTCTCTTTGTCTTTCTCTTCGACTTCCGGCTTGAGCTTGGCGGCTTCTTTCAAGACCGCTTCAGGCCAGACGTGAGGAATGTCGTAGGTGCGCAGGGCGACATCGATTTCCATGCCCGGCGCCATGTAATTGCCCACGACTTCGACCACGTCGCCTTGCGGCTGGAAGCGTGGTGTCGGCCAGTGAGTGATCTTCACCTCAACGAATTGACCGATCTGGGCATTGGCATTGCGGCCCGGTGTGACCAGCACTTCTTGCTGGATCTTCGGGTTATCCGCAACGACGAAGCCGATGCCGCCTTCTTCGAAGTAGCGACCGACGATGGTCTCGTGAGCACGAGAGACCACTTCGACGATCATGCCTTCGCGGCGACCGCGACGGTCGAGGCCGGAAACACGGGCCAGGGCACGGTCGCCGTCGAATACCAGGCGCATTTGCGCCGGGCTCATGAACAGGTCGTCACTGCCGTCGTCCGGAACCAGGAAGCCGAAGCCGTCACGGTGACCGCTGATGCGGCCCAGGATCAGGTCGAGCTTGTCCACCGGCGCATAGGTACCGCGACGGGTATAGATGAGTTGAGCATCGCGCTCCATGGCGCGCAGGCGGCGACGCAGGGCTTCGATCTGGTCTTCTGTGGTCAGACCAAACTCTTCGACCAGCTGCTCGCGGTTAGCAGGCGAACCTCGATCAGCAAGGTGCTGAAGGATCAGTTCGCGGCTAGGAATAGGGTTTTCATATTTTTCCGCTTCACGAGCGGCCTCGGGATCGAGGGACTGCCAATCGGCCATTAGAGAGTTTTCACCTTGTCTATATGCGGGTTAGTTTGGCATAGGCGTAATGAAACGGGAAATTTCAAGCTATGACAGCCCTTCTAAAGCCCTTTATCGACATCGCAACGCTGATTTGAAGACCACTGGTGAAATTTTCCAGATTTTTTTGATGTCGGGGGTTTACAGTTAAAAAGACGCTCCGTATAGTGCGCGCCATCGACGACGCAGACGCGCTGCCGATACTGCCCAGATGGTGAAATTGGTAGACACGCCAGCTTCAGGTGCTGGTGACCGCAAGGTCGTGGAAGTTCGAGTCTTCTTCTGGGCACCAATTTCGAGCTTGAGATTAGTTCAATTTCAAGGCTCACACAAAAACCCGCGAAAGCGGGTTTTTGCATTCTAAGCATCTGATTTAATAAATCTAAATCAGGGGTTTACAGATCAAAACGCTCTCCGTATAGTGCGCCACATCAACAGCGGCAACGCTTGCGATGAATGCCCAGATGGTGAAATTGGTAGACACGCCAGCTTCAGGTGCTGGTGACCGCAAGGTCGTGGAAGTTCGAGTCTTCTTCTGGGCACCAATTCAAATTCAAGGTCACGATCTTGAATTTCACAGAAACCCGCGAAAGCGGGTTTTTGCGTTTCTGGCTTCCGAAAACCAATCCCCCTCTTAAGAAACACACGACCTGTAATTGAATGGACTCGCCCAAGCCGAGGCGTCGATGCGCCACGGTGGCATTCTATGAAAGCCAACGACAGCGAGGGCGAGGCCATGAGCAAGCATACGACGATAAACAAATCCTTGTCGCCAGCCGCTCTAGCAGACACTTCCCAGGCCAGCAAGGCGCACTTGAGAAACAATATCGTTTATCATTGTTGCAAGTTTTTGCAATGCGACAGTGAGGAACCTTGCGAATGATGTTTCGAAATACCCTGCGCCGCGGCCTGACCTTCACCCTCCTCGGCCTGGTACTCACCACTCCCCTCACCCAGGCTGCCGACCCGGTTTCCCTGACACTCTATAACGGTCAACACAAGGAAGTCGGTGACGCCATCGCCAACGCTTTCGAAGCCAAGACCGGCATCCACGTCAACGTACGCAAAGGCAGCAGCAACCAGCTCGCCAGCCAGATCGTGGAAGAAGGCGATCGCTCCCCCGCCGATGTGATTTACACCGAAGAGTCGCCGCCGTTGAACAAACTGGGCGAGCAAGGCCTGCTGGCCAAGACCGACGACGCCACGCTGGCGGTTTTGCCCAAGGAATATGTAGCGGGCAACGGCACCTGGATAGGTATCACGGCCCGGGTGCGGGTCGTTGCGTTTAACCCCAAGCTGATTGATGAAAAGGACCTGCCCACGTCGGTGATGGATTTCTCCAATCCAAAATGGCAAGGCAAGGTCGGCTTCGTGCCTACCAGTGGCGCCTTTCAGGAACAGGCCGTGGCGATCATCAAAGTGCACGGCATGGATGCGGCCGAAGAATGGCTGACCGGCCTGCGCGCGTTCGGCAAGACCTACAGCAACAACATGGTCGCCCTGAAAGCCGTGGAAAATGGCGAAGTTGCCACCGTACTGGTGAATAACTATTACTGGTTCGCCTTGCAACGCGAGAAGGGCCAGCTCGATTCGAAACTGCATTACTTCACCGGCGGCGACGTTGGCGGGCTGATCACCGTTTCCAGCGCGGCCGTGCTGAAATCCAGCAAACACCCACAAGAAGCCCAACAATTCCTCGCCTATATGGCTAGCGAAGAGGGTCAGCGGGTAATCACCCAGACCACCGCGGAATACCCGCTGCACAAAGGCATGGAATCGGATCGCGGCCTCAAGCCGTTCAGCGAACTGCAAGCCCCTAACGTCACACCGGCCGATCTGGGCAATGCCGAACAAGCCCTGGACCTGGAACGTGACGTTGGCTTGAACTGATGAGCGCATCGTTATCCACCCCCGCTTCGCGCGGGGGTTACGTGCCACGGCGCAAGCGGCCGTCGATCTGGCTGCTGCTGCCGGTTCTGCTGTTGGTCGTGCTCAGCCTGTTGCCGCTGCTGTATGTCGGACTCAAAGCCTGGCAAGCCGGGTGGGCCGAGGCGTTACACCTGCTGTGGCGGCCTTATGTGTTTGGACTGCTGCGCAATACGTTGGCGCTGATGGCTGGCGTGACGCTGGCCTGCGGCGTGATCGGCCTGTCACTGGCCTGGCTACTGGAACGCAGCAACCTGCCTGGACGGCGTTTGTGGGGTGTCATCCTCTGCTTGCCGTTCGCCGTTCCAGCGTTTGTCAGCAGCTTTACCTGGGTTTCGCTCAGCGCTCACTTCGAAGGCTTGGGTGGGGCGATTCTGGTGATGACGCTGTCCAAGTACCCGCTGATCTTTCTGCCCGTCGCGGCGACGTTACGCAATCTTGATCCCTCTCTTGAAGAGTCCGCCCGCACGCTTGGACAGAATCGCTGGGGCGTGTTTTTCAGAATCACACTGCCGCTGCTCTGGCCATCATTGCTGGCGGGCTCATTGCTGATCGCGCTGCACATGCTGGTGGAGTTCGGCGCGCTGTCGATCATCGGCTTGCAAACCTTTACCACGGCGATTTATCAGCAGTTCGAACTGGAATTCAGCAATGCCAACGCGGCGATGCTTTCGGCGGTGTTGCTGGCGCTGTGCCTGGTATTGCTGTGGCTGGAACTGCGGGTTCGCGGCAAGGGCCGGCATGTTCGTACCGGCCAGGGCGCGGCGCGGCAGGCGGAACAGGTTCAATTAGGGCCTTGGGCAGGTGCCGGACAGCTTTACTGCCTGACCCTGGCGATCATCGGCAGCGGCATACCACTGGGGATGCTGGTGTACTGGCTGGCGGTCGGTTCTTCAGCAGCGTTCCCGGTAGCCGCAATCAGCGAGGCGCTGCTGTCATCTCTTGCACTCTCCCTCGGCGGTGCAGCGCTCTGTCTGGTGCTGGCCGTGCCGGTGGGTTTGCTGGTGGTGCGCTACAAAGGTCAATTGGCGATCTGGGCCGAGCGCTTACCGTATCTGCTGCATGCGCTGCCGGGCCTGGTGATTGCGCTGACGCTGGTGTATTTCGCGCTGCACTATGTGCCGGCGCTGTACCAGACATCGGCATTGCTGCTGATCGCTTATGCGCTGCTGTTTCTGCCGCTGGCACAGGCGCCGATTCGAACGGCCTTGAACAAGGCTGCGCCGCAATTGGAAGAGGCAGCGCGCACGCTGGGGGCTACGTCGTTCAGCGCGTTTTGCCGGATTACGCTGCCGATTATTTTCCCGGCGTTGGGAGCCGCGTTTGCGCTGGTGTTTCTGGATGCGATGAAGGAGCTCACGGCGACGCTGCTGCTGAGTCCGACCGGGCTCAATACCTTGGCGACTGAGGTCTGGGCGCATACCGCAAACGTGGAGTTTGCGGCGGCGGCGCCTTATGCGGCGTTGTTGATTTTGGTGTCTGGAGTGCCGGTTTATTTGTTAACAACTCGGATGTATTTGAGCCGTTGAGACCGCTTTCGCGAGCAGGCTCGCTCCCACAGTGGTTGTTGGTGAACACCTCAATCAACTGTGGGAGCGAGCCTGCTCGCGATGGGGCCAGACCAGCCAATGCAAGTCTTAGGCCCTGAACTGCCCCAGGCTCGCCTTCAACTGTGCCGCAAGCCCATCCAGCACCTTGCCACTGGCCGTGGTTTCCACCACCGCCTGAGCAGCCTTTTCAGCCTGCGCATGAATGGTTTCAACCCGCCCCCGCACTGCTTGCGCGCCTTGCGCTTGATGCGCGGCGGCCTGAGTCGCCAGACCAATCGCCGCATGCACCTGCTCGACCGACGCCTGCACCGACTGCTGCAACCGCGCACTGTCGCGCAGTACCAGCAAACCTTCGCTGGCCTGGCGTCCCGCCTGACCAATCGCAGCCACTGCTTCACGCGCACCTTGTTGCAAGGCAACAATGTGCGCCTGAATGTCGCCGGTCGAACTCTGGGTCTTGCTCGCCAGCGCCCGCACTTCGTCCGCCACCACGGCAAACCCGCGACCGGTCTCGCCCGCACGCGCCGCTTCGATGGCCGCGTTCAGCGCCAGCAGGTTGGTTTGCTCGGCGATCCCATGGATCACCGTCAACACCACTTCAATCTGCTCACTCTGCTGCGCCAGCCGCTCGATGACTTTCGCCCCGGTATCGACCTGCCCGGCCAACGCTTCGATCAAGCTGCCGACTTTCGCCGAGGTCCGAGTGTTTTCATCAGTGGCCGAACGAATGTCCACCACCTGCTGCAACGCAGCCTGCATGGCGTGGCTTTCAGACTGGGCTTCATCAGCCATCCGCGACAACGCGCGCAAACTCTCGGCCACTTCATCGCGCTGCATGCCCGCCGCCTTATCAGCCCCGGCATTACGCAGGGTCATGGCACCAATTTCCACGCCGGTACGCTGAGCCACATCGCCCGCTTCGCGCACAATCGGCTGCAACTTATCCACAAAGCGATTGACCGCCGAGGCCATGTCGCCGATTTCGTCCTTGCTGTTGATCTGCACGCGCTTGGTCAGGTCGCCCTCGCCCGCCGCCAGGTCATCCATGGCGCTGATCAGCAGCTTCAAGCGGTTGACCACTCGACGCCCCAGCACCACGGCCAGCAACAGCAGCACACCGCAACCGACCAGCGCCAGGCCCATGCCGATGCGCCAGCGCAAAGTCGCCGCCGCTTCCTGCACAGTGCTCGCGGTATTGGCTTTCATTTCAGACGCCGTGGACTGCGCCGACTGCAAACGCGCCCCCATGGCCGCAGCACTGTCTGCGGCCGCACCCTTGAGGCTATCGCCGACCAGTTGATCACTGCTGGCAATCAGCGCCGAGAAACGCTTGTCCAGGGCCACCAGGTCGGTTTCCACAGAGGCGGTCGAGACCCCCATCACAACCTTGCCGATTTCCACGCCATTAGGGTTGATCGAGGCCTCAAGGTAATAAACCGATGGATCGTTTTTCGCCGCATCCAGCACCTTGTCCAGCGCGCGCTCGCCCTGACCTTTTTCCAACAAGGCCTTGTTGATCGGGTTTTCGCGATTCAGATAACGCGTCAGGTGCTGCCCCGCTGCATCGTCGTAAACCACGAACAACACATTGGGATTGCGCTGTGCCCGACGGGCAAATTCAGACAGGGTTGGAACGTCGCTGTCCCACATGGCGCGGGGGGCGACCGAGGCCAGAAGCTGCGCCATATCATTGGCGGAGTCCTTCAGGTCTTTTTCCAGCATGGCACGCAACTGCGCCTGTTCATCCTTCAAACGCGAGGACAAACCGGCCGTGAGGCGTTGACGCGTGCTGCTCGAGAGGCTGTCGAGGCTCGACGTGACTTCACGCCCTGCCTGCTCAAGCTCGCCAGAGAGTTTTTGACTATCGGCGCCAAGGCGCACACCCAGATCGGCTTCCAGCGCAGTCACTGTGCTCCGGGTCAGGGCAACAGCCACCAGCACCTGCACCAAAAGGGCGATACCCAAGGTAACGAACACAGGCCGCAACAAACGGCTTTGTAACAATGAGAGAACGGCTGACACTTAAAATCCCTCTGCTTGGGCGCCATTAAATTGATGGCGCGCTGGAAGCGATGCTTTTAATCAAGATCACAGCAAAGGTCATGCCGTCCGACAGGCATAAACGACAAAGGCCCCAATTAAGGGGCCTTTGTGTTGTACATCAACGACTTATCAGGCGAACGGGTGACGCAGAACGATGGTTTCGTTGCGATCCGGGCCCGTCGAAATAATGTCAATCGGCGCACCGACCAACTCTTCAACGCGTTTGATGTAGTTGCGAGCAGCTTGCGGCAGCTCTTCCAGCGTCTTGGCACCGACGGTGGATTCGGTCCAGCCCGGCATCTCTTCGTACACCGGCTCCAGGCCGATGTAGCTGTCGGCGTCAGTCGGTGCGTCGATCACTGCACCATCCTGGTTCTTGTAGCCAACGCAGATGTTGATGGTTTCCAGACCGTCCAGTACGTCCAGCTTGGTCAGGCACAGACCCGAAATGCTGTTGACGTCGATAGCGCGACGCAGGATGACGGCGTCGAACCAGCCGCAACGACGGGCACGGCCGGTGGTAGCACCGAACTCGTGGCCACGCTTGGCGAGGAACGCGCCAACGTCATCGAACAGCTCAGTCGGGAACGGTCCCGAGCCAACGCGAGTGGTGTAGGCCTTGGTGATGCCCAGGATGTAATCCAGGTACATCGGACCAAAACCCGAACCGGTGGCGATGCCGCCCGCAGTGGTGTTGGAGCTGGTGACGTACGGGTAGGTACCGTGGTCGATGTCCAGCAGGGAGCCTTGGGCGCCTTCGAACATGATGTCTTTGCCGGCGCGACGCAGCTCGTGCAGCTCGGCGGTGACGTCGAGCATCATCGGCTTCAGCAGCTCGGCGTACTCCATGCACTCGTCCAGAGTCTTCTGGAAGTCGATCGCTGGTTCTTTGTAGTAATTGACCAGTACGAAGTTGTGGTAATCCAGCAACTCGCCCAGCTTGGCGGCGAAACGCTCACGATGGAACAGGTCGCCGATGCGCAGACCGCGACGTGCCACCTTGTCTTCGTAGGCCGGGCCGATGCCGCGACCGGTGGTACCGATCTTCAGCTCGCCACGGGCTTTTTCACGAGCCTGGTCCAGCGCTACGTGGTAGGACAGGATCAGCGGGCAGGACGGGCTGATACGCAGGCGCTCGCGCACCGGTACGCCTTTCTCTTCCAGCTTGATGATTTCCCGCAGCAGAGCGTCGGGTGCAACCACCACGCCGTTACCGATCAGGCACTGCACGCCTTCGCGCAGCACGCCCGAAGGGATCAGGTGCAAGACGGTTTTCTCGCCGTCGATCACCAGAGTGTGACCAGCGTTGTGGCCACCCTGGTAGCGCACTACGGCGGCAGCATGTTCGGTCAGCAGATCAACGATCTTGCCTTTGCCCTCATCACCCCATTGGGTGCCCAGGACTACGACATTCTTACCCATAACACTTGTCCTCATTCGCGCAAACTTGGTGCCGGCGGCGGCCGGCAGGAAAACTCAAGAAGCCAGCGGCAATACTTGCCAAAGCCCGTTCTGCTGAATCAATTGCCGGTCGCAGTCCGCTTCACGGGCGGCGGCCAATGGTTGCCCAGGCAATGCCTGAACGACACGCTGACCCTCACTGCGCAACTGGCAAACCTGCTGCCAGAGTGCCGCATCCGTACTGTCAGGCATCCAGATACCGCCAGACGGTAGCTCGATTTCAGCACGCCCCAGGGTCACCAGGGTTTTCAAATCGGTAGAGAAGCCGGTGGCCGGACGAGCGCGACCGAAGTCGGCGCCGATATCGTCGTAACGACCGCCCTGGGCAATGGACTGGCCAACACCCGGCACGAACACCGCGAACACCACACCGGTGTGGTAGTGGTAACCGCGCAACTCGCCCAGGTCGAAGTACAGCGGCAGTTCCGGGAAACGCACGGACAAACGTTCGGCAATCGCCAACAGGTCGTCCAGAGCAGCCAGAACAGGGGCCGGCGCATTCGCCAGACGCTCGCGGGCAGCGCTCAACACTTCACGGCCGCCACACAAATCAACCAATGCGCGCAGCATGCCCGACAAGTCGGCAGGCAGGCCTTCGGTCAAGGTAATGACCTCGTCGATGGCTTTGCGTTGCAACGCATCGAACAATTGTTGCTCGACTTCGCCGGACAATCCGGCGGCGCGGGCCAAGCCACGGTAGATGCCGACATGGCCGAGATCCATGTGCACATCCGGCACATCGGCCAGTTGCAGCATAGCCAACATCAGACTGATGACTTCCACATCGCTGCTCGGGCTGCCATCGCCATACAACTCGGCACCCAACTGAATCGGGCTGCGCGAGGATGACAACGCACGCGGCTGAGCGTGCAGCACGCTACCGGCATAGCACAGACGGCTCGGGCCTTCGCGACGCAAGGTGTGCGCATCGATGCGCGCCACTTGCGGCGTGATGTCGGCACGGAAACCCATCTGCCGGCCCGATTGCGGGTCGATGACCTTGAAGGTACGCAGATCGAGGTCCGAGCCCGCGCCGGTCAGCAGGGATTCCAGGTACTCGATATGGGGAGTCACGACAAACTCGTAACCCCAGCTCTGGAACAGATCCAACACCTGACGACGCGCCACTTCAATGCGCGCCGCTTCTGGTGGCAGTACTTCTTCGATGCCATCTGGCAGCAGCCAGCGGTCTACCGTTGCCATTACGCCATTCCCCTATGATCCGGGCGGCAAGCCGTCGGGCGAGCCTTGAGTGAAGCAGAAAATGATCGGTTCATGTGCAAACCACGCGCATGAACAACACGGCGAAAAGCCTCAAACCGGCTTCGCCAACCACTTTCCTCGAAAATCCTGTCGAGTCATTCAACTCGGTCTTCTGCCTGAAAACAGCAATCAAACGTGCAGACGCAAAAAAGCCGGGAATTTCCCGGCTGCCGCATCATACACACGTTTTCCCAAAGGATCACCCCGCCCGAGGCTTTAGCCGCCAGGCGGGGGATGATTCAGGTCAACGCGGTATCAAGGCTTGGCTTTTTCCAGGTAACGGAAGAAGTCGCTGCTTGGGTCCAGGACCATGACGTCGGATTTGTTCGCGAAGCTTTCACGGTAGGCACGCAGGCTACGGTAGAACGCGTAGAACTCCTGGTCCTGGCCGTAGGCCTTGGAGTAGATGGAAGATGCCTGGGCATCACCGTCACCGCGAACCTCTTCAGATTCACGATAGGCTTCAGCCAGCAACACGCGGCGCTGACGATCGGCGTCGGCACGGATGCCTTCTGCCAGCTCGTTACCCTTGGCGCGGTGCTCGCGAGCTTCACGCTCACGCTCGGTGCTCATACGCTCGAACACGCTGCGGTTCACTTCTTTCGGCAGGTCGATGGCCTTGACCCGAACATCGACGACTTCGATGCCCAGTTCTTTTTCCGCCATCTTGTTCAGCGAAGCGGTGATGTCAGCCATCAGCGCGTCACGCTCACCAGAAACCACTTCATGCAGCGTGCGCTTACCGAACTGGTCACGCAGGCCCGATTCCAGACGACGGGACAGACGCTCGTCGGCGATCTGCTTGAGCCCGGAAGTTGCGGTGTAGAAGCGCTCGGCGTCTTTCACGCGCCACTTGGCGAAGGCATCCACCATGACGGCTTTCTTTTCCAGCGTCAGGAAGCGTTGCGTCGGTGCATCCAGCGTCATCAGGCGTGCGTCGAATTTACGCACCTGGTTAACGTAAGGCACTTTCACATGCAGGCCCGGCTGAACATCGGCCTGAACCACGCGACCGAACTGCAGCAACACCGCACGCTCGGTCTGAGCCACGATGTAGAAGCAGTTCCAGGCCGCGATCGCCACGACGACGCCGACAATAAGGGCGATCAGCGATTTATTGCTCATCAGCGACTCTCCCTGGTACGTGCTTGCTGTTGTTGCAGATCAGCTGCTGCACGCGTATTCGCTTCATTGCTGCTGGCTGCCGCGCCCGAAGCCGGAGCGCTGCTGGTGGTGCGACCACTTTCGACCATCTTGTCCAGCGGCAAGTACAGCAGATTGCTCTGGCCATTCTTGTTGCCGGTCACGAGTACCTTGCTGGTGTTGGTGAAGACTTCCTGCATGGTGTCCAGGTACAGACGCTCGCGGGTAACTTCAGGAGCCTTGCGGTATTCATAGACCAGTTTGGTGAAGCGATCAGCCTCACCCTTGGCGCGCGAGACGGTTTCGTCACGGTAACCATTGGCATCCTCGAGGATACGCTGGGCCTGACCACGGGCTTCCGGCACGACGCCGTTGGCATAGGTTTCAGCCTGGTTACGCGAACGCTGCTCGTCTTCACGGGCACGGATCACGTCATCGAAGGCTTCCTGGACTTCACGCGGTGCCGCTGCGTTCTGAACGTTGACCTGGGTAACGGTGATACCGGTGCGATAGGTATCCATGAAGCGTTGCAGACGCTCCTTGATCTCGCTGGCCATCAACTCACGGCCCTCAGTCAGTACCTGGTCCATGGCGGTAGAGCCCACCACGTGACGCAAGGCACTGTCTGTCGCTTGCTGCAGGCTGATTTCCGGCTGATCGACATCCAGCACGAAATCCTGCAGGTTGCTGATCTTGTATTGCACGGTCAGCGGCACTTCGACGATGTTCTCGTCTTCGGTCAGCATCTGCCCCTGCTTGGTGTACGAACGCTCACGCGTAACGTTTTCCAGGTACTTCTTGTCGATCGGCGGGAAATAGATGTTCAGGCCCGGGCCGACGGTTTCGTAGTACTTGCCGAAGCGCAGCACCACGGCTTGCTCCTGCTCGTCGACGACGTAGACCGCGCTGTACAGCCAAACAGCCGCCAGCACGACAAGGCCGATGCCAAGAATGCCGCCGAAGCCGCCGCTCTTGCCCGAACCACCGCCGTCATCACCGCGTTTCTTACCACCACCGAACAACCCGTTCAGGCTTTCCTGCAGCTTTCGGAAGGCCTCGTCGAGATCCGGTGGTCCCTTGCGGTCGCCGTTATTGCGGCGCTTGCCACCCCAAGGATCCTGATTATTCGAGTTGCCACCCGGCTCATTCCAAGCCATAGCGCTCTCCATCTGATAAAGCAAAGACGCACCCACGGCGCGCCGACCAATGCTACAGAATGCCTGTCACCACGACACAACCGCTTTCTCAGGCTTTTATTGCAAAGTGTGTTGCTCGATGAAGTCATTCGGCTGCAAACCTTCGCGGCTCACCAATCGATTCAATTCGATCCGTGGCAAGCGAACGGCCAGCAAGCTGATGCCTTCTTCGTCGTGTTCTTCTTTCTGTACCGCACCGACTTCAAAAAATTGCGCACGCAGTCGAGCAAAACGTTGCGGCAAGCGCAAGGTACCTACAAACAAATCATCCCCAAGCAACTCGGCCAGGGCCTGCTTGAGCAGGTCCAGGCCTGTACCGTCCTTGGCCGACAACCAGACCCGCAGCGGTTTGCCATCGGCATCGCGCTGGATCTGCGGCTCTACGCCCTCGAGCAAATCGAGTTTGTTGTATACCTCAAGGATCGGCAAGTCTTGCGCCCCGATCTCCCCGAGCACCACCATGACCTGTTCAATCTGGGCCATACGCTCGGGTTCATGAGCGTCGATCACATGCAGCAGCAAGTCAGAGTTGCTCGACTCTTCGAGCGTAGCTCGAAATGCCTCAACCAGCTTGTGAGGCAGATGACGAATGAAGCCCACTGTGTCGGCCAGCACGATCGGCCCGAGGTCATCGAGTTCGAGTCGGCGCAAGGTCGGGTCGAGGGTCGCGAAGAGCTGATCAGCAGCGAAGACGTCGGAATCAGTCACCGAGTTGAACAGCGTCGATTTGCCGGCGTTGGTATATCCCACCAGTGAAACCGTTGGAATGTCAGCACGTTTGCGCCCGCGACGAGACTGCTCGCGCTGGCTGCGGACCTTCTCCAGACGCCCCTTGATTTGCCGCAGGCGAACCCGCAACAGGCGTCGGTCGGTTTCGAGCTGGGTTTCACCCGGACCGCGCAGACCGATACCGCCTTTCTGCCGCTCAAGGTGAGTCCAGCCACGAACCAGCCGCGTACTCATGTGCTCAAGCTGGGCCAGTTCGACCTGGAGCTTGCCTTCATGGGTGCGGGCGCGTTGGGCGAAAATATCGAGAATCAGACCCGTGCGGTCGATCACGCGACACTCGAACACACGTTCAAGGTTACGTTCCTGACTGGGCGTGAGGATGTGATTGAAAATCACCAGATCTACCTGCTCGGCGTTGACCAGGTCGCGTAATTCCTCGACCTTGCCGCTGCCAATCAGGTATTTGGCGGTTGGCCGATGACGCGGCACGTTAAAAAACGCGACGGTCTCGGCACCTGCCGATATTGCCAATTCCTGGAACTCCTGCGGATCTTCGCGCGCCTCAGGGTCCTGACCATCCAAGTGAACGAGAATGGCTCGCTCACCACCACCGTGGCGCTCAAAGAACAAAGGAGACTCCTATCAGGCGTTACCTGGCTCAGCGTCACCTGCTTCGGATTCGGTTGCGCTAGGCAGACGAATTGGACGAACCGGCACCACTGTAGAGATAGCGTGTTTGTAAACCATCTGGCTCACGGTGTTTTTCAGCAGGATAACGAACTGGTCGAAAGACTCAATCGTGCCTTGCAGTTTGATACCGTTGACCAGGTAGATAGACACCCCAACTTTCTCTTTACGTAAAGTATTCAAGTAAGGGTCTTGTAGCGAATGCCCTTTTGACATGTGCCGCACTCCTTTAAGGATTCAAAATAAAAAAATAGGTAAACAGATGGCTTCAGCCGTCACACCCCCAAGGATAGACGGCAATTGAAAGGACTCAGCTCAATATGGAGATGGTCCCCAAGTATTTCAAGGCGCGCGGCAGATTGTCGCAATCGAGGCTGTCCAGCCAGTGTAAATCAGCCCAACTGCGCAGCCAGGTGAACTGACGCTTTGCCAATTGGCGCGTGGCAATGATTCCGCGCTCCTGCATCTCGGCTTGCGTCAGCTTGCCATCCAGGTAATCCCAGACTTGTCGGTAGCCTACTGCACGTATAGACGGCAACCCGGAATGCAGGTCACTTCTCTTACGCAGGGCTACGACCTCGTCAATGAATCCCTGTTCCAACATATTCGTGAATCTTTGTTTAATTCGCTCGTGCAGTACCTGGCGATTTGCCGGAGCAATGGCCAAGTTCGCGACAGTATAGGGCAATTGTTGCAGTCCCGAAGCGGCTGCTTCAGTACTTTGCGCAGTTTGTCTCAGTCGCAGCTCGGTCATGCTCTGACCGCTGACGCGATAAACTTCCAGTGCTCGACTGAGTCGCTGCGGATCGTTTGGATGAATACGCGCCGCCGATTCCGGATCGATGACCGCCAATTGATCGTGCAGCGCTTGCCAGCCAAGGCGCGCAGCTTCTTCCTCGATCTGCGCACGCACATCCGGATCAGCCGCCGGCATGTCCGCCAGACCTTCGACCAACGCCTTGTAATAGAGCATTGTGCCGCCCACCAGCAGCGGGATTTTTCCCCGCGCAGTGATATCGGCCATCGCTTCAAGGGCATCACGGCGAAAATCAGCGGCCGAATAGCTCTCGGCCGGGTCAAGAATGTCGATCAAACGGTGCGGGAATTCACTCAGAATTTCTTTCGAAGGCTTGGCAGTACCGATGTCCATGCCACGGTAGACCAGTGCCGAATCGACGCTAATCAGTTCGCACGGCAGGACTTTGGTCAGTTCGATGGCCAGGTCGGTCTTGCCCGCAGCAGTCGGGCCCATCAGAAAAATCGCTGGAGGGAGCTGGCTCATCAACGACCGCGCAAGAAGAGTTTGTCCAGATCGTCCAGGCCCAATTGGGTCCAGGTCGGTCGGCCATGGTTGCATTGACCGCTGCGCTCGGTGTTTTCCATGTCACGCAGCAGGCCGTTCATTTCCGGGATCGCCAGACGCCGATTCGCACGAACCGCGCCGTGACAGGCCATCGTCCCGAGCAGTTCGTTCAGATGGGCCTGAATCCGGTCGCTGGAGCCGTATTCCATCAGGTCCGCCAATACATCACTGACCAGTCGGTTGGCTTCAGCTTGCTTGAGCAAGGCCGGGATCTGCCGGATGGCCAGGGATTCAGGCCCCAGGCGCTGCAATTCAAAGCCCAGACGCTGGAACCACGCGACGTGCTCTTCGGCGCAATCGGCTTCGCGCTGACTGACGGCCAATGACTCGGGTACCAGCAGCGGCTGACCGCTCAGGCCTTCGCTGGCCATGGCGATTTTCAGGCGTTCGTACATGATTCGCTCGTGAGCCGCATGCATATCCACCAGCACCAGCCCCTGGGCGTTTTCCGAAAGGATGTAGATACCCTTGAGCTGCGCCAGTGCATAACCCAGCGGCGGAATGTCGTCCTGCCCGGCCGGCAGCGCGACCGCGTTGGCCTCGGGCAGCGGCGCAAAAAACTCGCGGTAGGCGGCCTGAGCTTCGGCGACCGGCACCCCGGACTGAGGCCGCGACGTGTATTGATACTGATAACCGGCGCCAGCGCCCGATCCAGCCGGGGTATTGAACGACGGCTGCGCCTGAGGCTGCTCCAGCAGCGCATTGGCCGCCAGACGCATCTCGCCCTGAGGGCCGAATTCACCGGCGTCCAGGCCGGTCGGTCGCACGATGGCCGTCGCCACCGGTGCGGCCAGATGATCTTCCGGTCGCACATCGCCCAAGGCGCGGTGCAGGGTGCCATAGAGGAAATCGTGAACCATGCGCCCGTCACGGAAACGAACTTCGTGCTTGGTCGGATGCACGTTGACGTCGACACCCGCCGGATCGACTTCGAAAAACAGCACAAACGTCGGATGCCGGCCATTGAACAGCACGTCGCGATAGGCCTGGCGCACCGCGTGGGCCACCAGCTTGTCGCGCACTGCACGGCCATTCACAAAGAAATACTGCAAATCTGCCTGGCTGCGATTGAACGTCGGCAAACCGACCCAACCCCACAAATGCAGGCCATTGCGCTCGATTTCGATCGGTAGCGCCTGCTCGAGAAAACCTGAACCGCAAATGGCTGCCACACGCCGGGCACGGGCCGCGTCATCATGGGCTTCGTGCAGGCTAAGGATGGTTTTGCCGTTGTGACGTAAATGGAACGCCACGTCGAACCGCGCCAACGCCAGACGCTTGATCACTTCTTGCAGGTGATCGAATTCGGTTTTTTCAGTCTTGAGGAATTTGCGCCGCGCCGGGGTGTTGAAGAACAAGTCGCGGACTTCCACCGAGGTGCCGACCGGGTGAGCGGCTGGTTGCACACGAGGCGCCATGTCCCGGCCTTCGGTCTCAACCTGCCAGGCCTGATCGGCATCGCGGGTGCGGGACGTCAGGGTCAGGCGCGCCACGGAGCTGATCGACGCCAGGGCCTCACCTCGGAAACCCAGGCTCATGACCTGTTCCAGGTCCTCAAGGTTACGAATTTTGCTGGTGGCGTGTCGGGCCAGGGCCAGCGGCAGGTCATCGGCAGAAATACCACTGCCGTCGTCGCGCACCCGCAGCAGCTTGACACCACCCTGCTCGACATCGACGTCGATGCGTTTGGCGCCAGAGTCGAGGCTGTTTTCCAGCAGCTCTTTAATCACCGAAGCCGGGCGCTCAACCACCTCGCCGGCGGCAATCTGGTTCGCCAGTCGCGGGCTGAGCAGCTCGATGCGAGCGCTATTGATCATCACCTGATTCATTCTTTAGCCGCCAACTCAGTGCCTGGAATGGTCAGGTGCTGACCGATCTTCAGCTCATCACTCGACAGGTTGTTGGCGCTGCGCAGCGTCGCTGGCGACACCTGATAACGCACGGCAATCATCGCCAGGGTTTCACCCGGATTGACCCGGTGATCACGTGGGCCCTGAGCGATTTTCCCGGAATCACGCAGCCACGCAATGTAAGTGCCCGGCGGCGGATTCTGTTGGAAGAACTGGCGTACGCCGCTGCTGATCGAACGCGCCAGCGCCTGCTGGTGATTCGATGCCGCAAGCTTTGAGGCTTCGTTGGCGTTGGAGATGAACCCGGTTTCGACCAGGATCGACGGGATGTCTGGCGACTTCAGCACCATGAATCCAGCCTGTTCCACACGCTGTTTGTGCAACGGAGTGACACGACCGATATTGCTCAGCACTTTCTGGCCGACGTTCAGGCTGGACGTCAGCGACGCCGTCATCGACAGGTCGAGCAGCACGCCTGCGAGCATGCGGTCTTTGTCATCAAGGCTGACGTTGCCGGCACCGCCAATCAAGTCGGAGCGGTTTTCACTGTCCGCCAGCCAGCGGGCAGTTTCCGATGTAGCGCCACGATCAGACAGGGCGAATACCGAAGCACCGAAGGCGGCGGTCGAAGGCGCGGCGTCGGCGTGGATCGAAACGAACAGGTCGGCGCCTTTCTTGCGGGCGATTTCGGTACGGCCGCGCAGTGGTATGAAGTAGTCGCCGGTACGGGTCAGTTCGGCGCGGAAGCCTTTCATCCCGTTGACCTGACGCTGCAATTCGCGGGCGATGGCCAATACCACGTCTTTTTCCTTCTGACCGCGAGAGCCCGAGGCGCCCGGGTCTTCGCCGCCGTGGCCAGCATCGATCACCACAAGGATGTCGCGCTTGCCGGCCGGTGCCGGTGGAAGCTTGATCGCCGGCTCAACAGGCGTGACCGGCACTGCCGGCACCGTGGCGACCGAAGGCGTTGGTGCTGGCGACGGCGAGGCATCGGCGGCGCTATCAAACAGGTCAACCACCAGTCGGTTACCGTACTGGGCGTTCGGGGCCAGGGAGAAGCTTTTCGGGGTCACGGCCTTTTTCAGGTCGATCACCACCCGCAGGTCGGTCGGCGTGCGTTGAGCCGAACGCATGGCGGTGATGGGGGTATTGGAGGTGTTGACGTTCAGCGGCGCACCGAGTGTCGCACCATTGATGTCGATCACCAGCCGATCCGGAGCAGTCAGGGTGAAAACGCTGTGTTGCACAGGCCCGGTCAGGTCGAACACCAGCCGTGTGTTATCCGGCGCCCGCCACAGGCGAACGCTATTGACCTTCGTGTCGGCCACAGCGTCGACGGTCACCGCCAAAAACAACAATCCTACGGCAGCTACCATCGCGCGAAAGCGCATACCAGACCCCATCATTTAATTGGATTCCAATGCCAAAGCGGCACACCAGGCCTCGCCACGCGAGCCCTGGGATAAAATTTTCAGCGAACGCCCGCTGTCTTGCGGGCTAATGGTAATGGTCAGGTCGGGCTTTGGCAAAAAGCCTGCACCTTTATCGGGCCACTCAATCAGGCACAGGGCGTCGTCGTCGAAGTAGTCGCGAATGCCGAGGTACTCCAGCTCTTCCGGATCGACCAAACGGTACAGGTCGAAATGGAAGGCGCGGACGTCACCGATCTCGTAAGGCTCGACCAGCGTGAATGTCGGACTTTTTACTGCCCCGTCATGCCCCAATCCCCGGATGATGCCCCGTGACAGCGTGGTTTTCCCCGCCCCCAAGTCCCCTTCCAGAAAAATCAGACCGTGCCCTTGGGTGGTTTTTGCGATATGTGCGCCAAAGGCGGTCATCGCCTCTTCATCCGCCAGGTACAGGGTTACTTCAGACACGGTGCTTGCTCCTCCAACAACTGACGAATGGCCGGGATCAGATCACTGGCCGCCAGCCCACGGCCATCTTTACCTTGTTGCTCACCCGCATTGGCGTGCAGCCAGACGGCCAGACACGCGGCGTCGAAGGCTTGCATGCCTTGAGCCAACAGCGCGCCCACCAGACCCGCCAGTACGTCGCCCAAGCCGGCGGTGGCCATGGCCGGATGACCTTGATGACACAACGCCAGACGCCCATCGGGACTGGCGATCAGGCTGCCGGCGCCTTTCAACACCACGACAGCGGTGTATTTTTTGCTCAATGCATGCGCCGCTGCCGGGCGATCCGCCTGCACCTGAGCAGTGCTGATCCCAAGCAACCGTGCCGCTTCACCTGGATGCGGCGTGATCACGCAATCCTTGGGCAAATTCACGCGTTCTTCGGCCAGCATATTCAACGCATCGGCGTCCCAGACTTGCGGCAACGGTGCATTGGCGGCCGCCGACAGCAAACTTTGCCCCCAGGAAGCCTGCCCCAAGCCGGGACCGACCACCAGTACGGAAACTTTTTGCAGCAGTTCCATCAGCTGGTTGGCCGATGACGTGCCCAGCACCATGGCTTCAGGGATTCTAGCCAGCGCGGCGCCAACATGCTCACTGCGAGTGGCCACGGAAACCATGCCGGCCCCGCTACGCAGAGCGCTTTGTGCACTCAGCAGGATCGCGCCACCCAAACCGCGATCACCACCGATCAGCAACACATGGCCGAATTTGCCTTTGTGGGAAGTCGGCGTTCGGGGGGCAAGTTGCGGCAAGTTACGGGCCGTCAGGCGACGAGCACTGACCGACGCGGCCTCAATTACCTGCGGATCAGCGTGTAAATCGTTGAAAACCAGTTCACCGACGACGTCTGCGGCATCACCGGTGAACAGCCCCAGCTTCAACCCGATGAAAGTCACAGTGAGATCGGCATGCACCGCCGCACCGAGGACGCGACCGGTATCGGCGCAAAGGCCCGAAGGGATGTCCACCGCCACCACCGGTAAACCGCAGCCGTTGATCGCTGCAATGGCGTCAGCGTAAGGCGCTCTCACCTCACCCGTCAGACCGGTGCCCAGCAACGCGTCCAGCACGATGCCGCGCAGTTGGGGCTGCGCAGCCCAGGACTCAATCAAAACATTCTCGGAAACGGCCTCGGCATGCGCCAACGCCGCATCCCCCTGCAAACGCTGGGGATCACCGACCGCCAGCACCCGTACTGACCAACCCGCACGCCGGGCCAGCACCGCCACCAGATAACCGTCGCCAGCGTTGTTGCCGTGACCGGCCAGCACACTCAATTCATTCGCCGACGGCCACTGCCGGACCAACGCTCGCCAGGTCGCCCGCGCCGCACGCTGCATCAATTCGAAGCCCGGTACGCCGCCCGCAATCAGGCTCGCATCGAGCCCGCGAACCTGCGCGGCACTATACAGCGCGTCGGGTAAATCATCTTTAGTGTGCGGCATGCGTCTTCGGGCTCCGATGTCTGGCAGAATTATACGCACCTCAGCTCCGGTTTCTCTCGTCTCATGCCCGCTATTACTACAGATCTGCCCGCCCTCGCCCAATCCATCAAGGACTGGGGTCGCGAGTTGGGCTTTCAGCAAGTCGGCATCAGCGGCCTGGATCTGGCCGAGCATGAGCAGCACCTGGAGCGCTGGCTCGCCGCTGGCTACCACGGCGAAATGGACTACATGGGCGCCCACGGCAGCAAACGATCACACCCGGAAGAGCTGGTACCCGGCACGCTTCGGGTCGTTTCCCTGCGCATGGACTACCTGCCGGGCGACACTGAAATGGCCAAACGTCTGGCCCAACCGGAAAAAGCCTACGTCTCGCGTTATGCCTTGGGCCGTGATTACCACAAGTTGATCCGCAAACGCGTGCAACAACTGGCCGATAAAATTCAGGGTGAGATCGGCCCGTTTGGTTTCCGCGCGTTCGTCGACAGCGCCCCAGTGCTGGAAAAAGCCATCGCCGAACAAGCCGGTCTCGGCTGGATCGGCAAAAACACCTTGGTTTTGAATCGCAAGGCCGGCAGTTACTTCTTCCTCAGCGAACTCTTTGTCGATCTGCCGCTGCCGGTCGATCCACCTCACACCACCGAACATTGCGGCCGCTGCACCGCGTGCCTCGACATCTGCCCGACCAATGCCTTCGTCGGCCCTTACGTACTGGACGCCCGGCGTTGCATCTCGTACCTGACCATCGAACTGAAAAGCGCGATCCCGGAAGATTTACGACCACTGATCGGCAACCGGGTGTTTGGTTGCGATGACTGCCAGATCGTCTGCCCATGGAACCGCTTCGCCCGTCCGTCCGGCGAAAGCGACTTCAAGCCGAGACACAATCTGGACAATGCCGAATTGGCCGAGCTGTTTATGTGGGACGAGGAAAAATTCCTCAGCAGCACCGAAGGCTCGCCGTTACGCCGCGCCGGTTATGAGCGCTGGCTGCGTAATTTGGCGGTGGGGCTGGGTAACGCGCCGTCGAGCATTCCGGTGCTGGAAGCGTTGAAGGCGCGCAGGGATTACCCGTCGGAGCTGGTGCGTGAGCATGTCGAATGGGCGTTGAAACAACACGGACTCCTGTAGCAGCTGCCGAAGGCTGCGTTCGATTGCGTAGCAGTCGCCTTCCTGGAAAGCGAGTCCTGCGGCCTCGGACGCAGCCTTCGGCAGCTGCTACAGGGGCGTGGAGACGTCAGGCTTCGTCGTTGTAGACGAACTTCGGCATTTCCCAATGGAAACGAATTGCCAGCAGCCGCAGCAGAAAGCCACCAAACAGCGTGATCAAAATCGCCTGTTCACCGGGTAATTGCAGGTAGATGCAGAGCATGTAGCACCACGCCGCCGCGAACGAGACACTGGCGTAGAGCTCTCGGCGAAAGATCAGCGGGATGTCGTTGCAGAAGATGTCGCGCAGGATACCGCCGAATACGCCGGTGATCACGCCACTGACCGACGCCACCAGCATGCCATGGCCCATTTCCAGCGCGGTCATGCAGCCGATCAGGGTAAACGCCACCAGGCCCACGGCGTCGAGCACCAGAAATAGTGAGCGCAGGTGGCGCATCCAGCGCGCAGCGAAGACGGTGAACATCGCCGCGATCGAGGTCAGCACCAGGTATTCCGGGTGTTTGACCCAGGTCAGCGGATAGTGCCCGAGCAGCACATCGCGTACCGAACCGCCGCCCAACGCCGTGACGCAGGCGATCAACACCACACCAAACCAGTCCATGCCGCGGCGGCCGGCAGACAGCGCACCGGTCATGGCTTCAGCGGTGATGGCGATCAGGTAGAGCATCAGCAACATGGCGGCGGTCCTTGCAGAAAGGCGCGCAGTCTACGCACTTCACCGAAGCCCCAAAAGAGGGTGATCATCGCGCAGGACCGCATTGCCTGTATCGCGGGCAAGCCATGCGCCTACAAAAACAGGGCGTACACCGCTTCTGTAGGAGCATGGCTTGCCCGCGATGGCGTCACCCGAGGCGCTATCAGAACTTGATGAAGTGCTTGCGGTAGTGCTGCAGCTCGGCAATGGATTCGCGAATGTCGTCCAACGCCAGGTGGGTGCTACCCTTTTTGAAGCTGTCGCGCACGTCCGGCGCCCAGCGAGCGGCCAGCTCTTTAAGGGTCGAGACGTCGAGGTTGCGGTAGTGGAAGAAGCTTTCCAGGGATTTCATGTGCGTATAAAGGAAGCGACGGTCCTGGCAGATGCTGTTGCCACAGATCGGCGACTTGCCCTTGGGCACCCACTGCTCCAGGAAAGCAATAGTCTCGGCTTCGGCTTCGGCCATGCTGATGCGGCTGTCGCGCACGCGCTGGGTCAGGCCCGAGCCGCCGTGTTGACGGGTGTTCCACTCGTCCATGCCGGCGAGGATCTCGTCGCTGTGGTGGATGGCGATCACCGGGCCTTCGGCCAAGGTGTTCAAATCACTGTCAGTGACGATGGTGGCCATCTCGATGATGACGTCGGTATCAGGGTTCAGACCGGTCATTTCCAGGTCGATCCAGATCAGATTCTGCGGGTTTTGCATGTGTCGGCTCCTAGGCAATGCTGCGCAGTTTAGCCTAGGCAACCGGCGGGGCGTGCTAAACTCGCGGCCGTTTTACCTAATCGCTGCATTCTTGATACGGAACACCCATGGCCAAACGCCAACTCAATCGTCGTCAAAACTGGCGCATCGAAAAGATTCAGGGCGAGCGCGCTGCCCGCGCCGCCAAACGCGAGTCCTCGGCTGTCGAGGCACTTGAGGGTTGCGACCTGGGTCCGGAACAGACCGGCCTGGTGATCGCGCACTTCGGTGTACAGGTTGAAGTCGAAGCCCTCGATGGCGATTTGGCCGGCCAGGTATTCCGCTGCCACTTGCGCGCCAACCTCCCGGCGCTAGTGACCGGCGATCAGGTGGTCTGGCGTGCCGGTAACCAGGGCATCGGCGTTATCGTGGCGCAACTGCCGCGTAAAACCGAACTCTGCCGTCCGGACAGCCGTGGCCAGCTCAAGCCCGTAGCGGCCAACGTCGACATGATTGTCATCGTCTTCGCCCCGCTGCCAGAGCCTCACGCCAACCTGATCGACCGTTACCTGGTCGCCGCCGAGCACGCCGGTATCCGGCCACTGCTGCTGCTCAACAAATTCGACTTGATCGATGAGCAGAACGCCCCGGCGCTGAATGCCTTGCTGGCGGTGTACCGCACGCTCGGTTACCCGGTGCTGGAAGTCTCGGCACATCACGGCAATGGCATGGAGCAACTGCAGGAGCAACTGGACGGACGCATCAGCGTGTTCGTCGGACAGTCCGGCGTCGGCAAGTCGTCGCTGGTCAACAGCCTGCTGCCGGAAGTCGAAGCCCGCGTCGGCCCGTTGTCCGAGCTATCCGGCCAGGGCACTCACACCACGACCACCGCGCGGTTGTTCCACTTCCCCGGTGGCGGTGAGTTGATCGACTCCCCGGGTATTCGTGAATTCGGTCTGGGCCACGTCAGCCGTGCCGACGTCGAAGCCGGTTTCATCGAGTTCAACGACCTGATCGGCACCTGCCGCTTTCGCGACTGCAAACACGACCGCGAACCGGGTTGCGCCCTGCTCAAGGCCCTCGAAGAAGGCCGCGTGCAGCAGCAACGGATGAACAGCTACCGCTCGATCATCGCCAGCTTGCCGGAAACCAGCTACTAAACAGACGTGCCGACCGCCCCGACTCTGACGGGCGGTCAGCCGCTTGTTGCACCCCACAAAACATCCCGCCGATTAAACGTCAGACACCTCTGTAGGACTTCCGCTCGCCCGCTTGAAGGACCCGTCTCTTTAACCGCGCAGGCCTTGTTGCGTCCTCTCAAGTGCATACATTCAAGCCCTCTTCGCATTCCGGCGATACCGAGGGACAACCATGCAAACCTATCATTTGTTCATCAGCCATTCGTGGAACTACCCCCACGCCCACGACAATCTCGTGCGCCTGCTGAACGCCAAACCCGGCTTCACATTCAAAAATTTTTCAGTGCCGACGGACAACCCGATCACCGACGCGCAGACCGACAAACAACTGGAAGCCGCCATAGAAAACAAGATCCGGCCCTGCTCGGCAGTGCTGATCATGGCGGGGATGTATTCGACCTACAGCAAGTGGATCAACAAGGAAATCGAGATTGCCAAGCGGATGGGCAAGGTGATCATTGCGGTCAAGCCGTTTGGGGCAGAGCGGATTTCCACCGTAGTGCGTGATGCGGCGCACGCCGAATGTGCGTGGAACACCAACAGCATTGTCAGTGCGATCCGCCTGCACACGGCGGTGTAACCATGCGCAAGGGACTGTTCATCGGCATCAACCATTACACCCACGTTCCGCCATTGAATGGCTGCAACAACGACGCGATGGCGATGGCTTCGGTGCTGGAGCGCCACGCCAACGGGCGCCCCAACTTCAGCAGCAAGGTGCTGACATCGGCGGAGGAAAACCTCACCCACACAGCTCTGAAGCAACATATCCAAAGCCTGTTCACCGGTGATTGCGATGTGGCGCTGCTGTACTTCGCCGGTCACGGCCAGTTTGATACGAGCATCGATGAAGGTCTGCTGATCCCGCAGGACTTCGGTCAGGGCGTCGAAGGCATCCGCATCAGCGACATCCTCAACTGGGCGGAAAGCGCCACCCACATCAAGAACAAAATCATCATCCTCGACTGCTGCCAGGCCGGTGCGGCGGCAGCCATGCGCGGGTTGCGCGGTGGCAGCAGCGTGATCAGCGAAGGCATGACCATTCTCACCGCCTGCAAAAAAGACCAGGTGGCGCTCGAAGGTCGCGGCCACGGCGTGTTTACCGACCTGTTATTGCAAGCACTGCACGGCGGGGCCGCCAATGTCTTGGGTAAGGTCACCCCCGGCAGCGTGTATTCGTTCGTCGACAACGCGCTAGGGGCATGGGAGCAACGGCCGGTGTTCAAGACCAACGTCTCGCAATTTGTGCCGCTGCGGGAAGTGACGCCGCTGATTGCCGAAGAAACCCTGCGCAAACTCAAGGACTGGTTCCCGGAACCTAGCTACGTGTTCCCCCTGGACCCCAGCTACGAACCGACCGAGGCCACGTTCGATCCCGACAACGGCGACATCTTCAAGCAACTGCAAAAGTGCAACCGCCACAGCCTGATCGAACCGGTGGACGCCGAGCACATGTACTACGCCGCCCTGCATTCCACCGGCTGCCGCCTGACCGCCCTCGGCGCCTATTACCGCGAACTCGCGATCAAGGGACATTTCTGATGCCTGTGTTTATCAGCTACCGCCACACCGACCGCGCCCATGCGATGGCCATTAACACCCGCCTGACGCAGGCAAACATCAAGACCTACCTCGATGTGCTGGACGCGGAATCGCAAACCACTGAAGACATCACCACCGTCATCACCCGCAACATCACCGAATGCACACACCTGATGGCCGTGGTTTCGGAGCAGACTGCGCAGTCGTGGTGGGTGCCGTTCGAAATCGGCGAGGCGACCATCAGTAATCGCCGGATCTGCTCGTACAAGATCGGCCCCAGCGCGCTACCGTTGTACCTCGATAAATGGCCGAAGTTGAGCGGTGAGAACGATATCAACTTCTTTATTGATGCCTATCGCGAGGAGCTGGTCTCCAAGCGCTCAATAGGACTGGAGTCGTTCAGCGAATCTGTGCGCGGCACTTACCGGCGTGATGCCGAACTGTTCCATGACCAGCTCAAGAACCGAATTCGACGGGGTTTCTGACAGGCATAAAAAAGCCGCGATCATTTCGCGGCTTTCTGGTCTTCAGCGTGCGGCTTTTTCCAGCCTCCAACCCAAGGCGTCCAAGGCGTCACAGCCATCCTGAATCAATATATGTGCAGCATTGGCGAAATGCTCCAGATCGTGACCTTCGGCGTCTTTGACACACAGGCAGGTGACGCTGTTGAGCAGATTCCGGCCGGCTTTGATTCGGTGAACGGCGGCTTCGAAAAGGTCAGAGGTTTTGGCTTCTGTATCGATATATAGCGTCGGGCCGACGCTGAAGTTGCCTTGGAGCGGGTGGTACTTAGCCATGGGTCAAAATTCCAGATAATTTCGAGAGGTTTCATCTTTGTTTCGACCGGCTAAGATCGGTCACCGAACTGGCGGGGCGACATTGGAACTATAAACATCTACCTACATGATGAAAACCCCACTCGATAATTTCGGAAAGCTCCTACAAATCCACCTTGAGAGAAATCAACACGACTAAAAACAAACCCCAATTTAATAAATTATTCGAGATTGAGCGCAGTCAACAAAGTCTTCCGGCGCAATCATATTGCTAAATGAAAATATCTGATTATCATTCAATTCAATGATGAGAGAATCGAAAAATATATTCCTTGTGACTTTTATTTTTAGTATCTCCTCGCTACGAATTAGGACCCGACGACAGTAACCAGCAGCTTCATCACGAAAATCCAGCCCCTCAGAAACAAGTTCAACAGTGACCATTCTGTCGCGCCACCCAAGCGTAAAATATGAAAATAATATTATATTCATCAGAACAGACAAGACTAATACTCGACCCAGTACAACATCCTCTAAGTAAAAAAGCGGCTCCAACATAAACTTAATCACTGCATAGGTTGGAACCAAACTCACACAAGCCCACGCTCTGACTCTCAAACCCACACGCTCATTCCAAATCACCCGCATAAAGACTTCACTCCCTATCAAACAGATTTAAAACCATTCGACCTCCGTTCAACTCATCAAGTCCACAAGTCGCGAAGAAGGGCCATTGGCTTTCAGGCGTTCAGTGACAACTTTCGGCCACAAGTTGCGAGAACGGCGTTTGGCAAGGCTGTAGGTGAATTCTTGAATGCGACAGGTGGGGTAGAAGCAAAGATCGAGCACTAAGCCCAATACATCTATGCCACGTAAAAAATTTCTGCCTCCGCTCTCTTGCTTCGTGTATCGAGATAGGGCGCGCCAGGAAGCGCGGCGGCGTCGTGGGGAATGCAAAATTCTAGGAGCTAGCAATTGAAGCGCATTAACAGTGGTACTGCACGTAATAGATCCACAATTAAAAATCATCGTAAACACTCCTTCAATCCAAAAAACCTTAACCAAAACAGAAATAGAAATAGAAATAGAAATAGAAATAGAAATAGAAACTACGACTGCTACACACATGATCATAACGACCAACTCACACCTGAAACCCCCTTAGGTTTCTTACCGGGAAATTCATTTCACTCAACGATAACGTAAAATCATTTAAAAAATTATTTAACGCTACCTTCTTCAAAGAAAAAACAAATCGAAGCTGCTTTCCGTCATTTGTTTCAATTACAACACCACGATCCCGAACCAAGAACCACCCATCTTGAACATAGCCCGAAACGGATCTAATGCCGGCGATAGATAGCACGTGTATAAATCGCTCTGAACCCACCGACATTTCAACAGAAACACCTGCCGAGCTGAAACAAACATTCAAGACTCTCTCAGCGAGATTACTATCGATTGACTTATCCTTACTCTCAGACCACTCTACAATCACAATGACCACTGTAATAATGAGAAGAAACGCACCCATACCAAATATTGAATACGCAAAAGCTTCAGAATTCATTGGCACCCAAAAAAAACGCACAATGGCGGCTACAAACACAATAAACCAAAACATCAAATAGGTAGTTGCAACCATTAACCGCCACCAAAAAGAGGACATTATTTTATATACAGCCTCAGATGACGCTTGAGGATAACGATAGGCTTTCTCGATATATCCAAATGGAATTATCACACTCACTTCAACTTCTCCACCGACAAAATCAGTCAACAAAATTTTTTAAAACAAAAAATTAACGTACCCCCAACTACTGCACTTCATCCCACTGCCTGTCCGACCTCAAAATTTTATAATCGCCGCTCCAATACCAATGAAAAAAATTGGCACCCTTCTCGGGGGACATAGTTATGACAATTCGTCGACTTTCCTTGGAAGTCATTCGCTGACAGGTGCTACAGCGCCACCATGTAGGCGTCATCTAGCGCCAAGGACGGAGTGGCATGTAGCGGCTGAGCGGGCTGTTTTGATTAGATCTCTGCAGCATCGAGTACTCGCCTTCAAGCTAACTCTCGCTCGGCGTGAGCGACTAGTTCAGCCTCGCGTATGGCAATGGCTTCTTCCAGCTCCGGGGAACGTTTAGCCCACTGTTCGGGTCGCAAGGGTTTTGACCACTCGATGATCTCGGGATAGGGCAAGTCGGGCGGCGGCGACAACTTCCACTCTTGCAACATCATTGCGAGCGGAGCACCCAGGAGCACGGCCCCCGTTACCAGCCACAACGCCTTGCCAACCTCCTGCGCGACCAAGTGCTGTCTGATGCCGTCGAGATATGCACAGCAAATGCCCCAAAAGACGCTTCTACCCCGCAGCTTTTCTCGTCCGCCCTCAAAGTCATTTGTGATCGGCAAAACCTGCGGTCCAATCTCCATGTAGCTGCGCATGCACTCCCACAACGCCATGGCCGTGGTACCGCCACCACAGTTGAAGCCTATGGAGAAATGCTTGTTATCTTCCTTGGCCAGTGGGTCTGGGTTTTCGAAACCGATGACCAGCAAACCCGTTGTGGCTTTACCAGCTTGGCTGACCGACGACTGCTGGGTGGCGGCGGCGGTCACGGTTTCCCAAGGGACGATCCAGTACTCGCCGTCGTCGCGGGGTACGCAGACTTCTCGGCGTTGGCGGTTGAAGCGCATGGGGAGAGGCACGTCGCGGAAGAGGCCTTGGATCAAAATCAAAGAAGGGATACCAATGATGATTAGCGCCCCAATCCAGATCATTCCAGGGTCAGGGGTGAGGTAACCCATAAGTACAAACACCATCAGTGTTGGCCACATCACCATCACCGCCGAACCGATGCTGTAGTTACCAATATCAAGAAACACCTCGTTCTTGCGCCAAATGGTGTTGAGGACGTCCTGTGGTCTCTCCCCCGTGGGAATGGGCAATGGCGCCAAATAGTCATTACGCGAAAACATCCGTTTTTTCGTGGTGCCTGCTGGTGGCGTGCTCATCGTTTGTCCTTGGGTTGCAGGTAAATGGCGCCAGGATGGTCCTCGCCGAGTGGGTAATTCGGCACCCGATCCAGTTCGGGCGTCGGGTCCGCCCACAGCGCGATCACGCCAGTGGCGTTATTCAGAGTAAACGCAAGCCCTCGCTCGCCGCCGATAAAGGAGCGAGCACCGAGCATTGCGATCAAAGGCGTGCGATAACGCAACCGCAGGGAAACGGTACCGGGTGACGTGCCCAACACATTTGGCAGCGTGTTGAAGGGGCCGCTCAGACGTAAACCCTGACCTTCCTTGAACGGTATCCACTGACAGGCGCTGCTGGACAACCAGTGAGGTGTCATGTCTCGCCAAGGTCGCGGCGGCTTGAAGTTATCAGTACGGCTGTTTTTGATCAGATCACGGTAGCGCTGGGTATCCACCGGGTCGCCGACCATGCTCAGTTCCAAGTAGGCACTGTCGGGCTCGGCACCTGGCAAGTCGATGGTCAGGGCCTGGATGGCACTGACGAAAGCGAGGCCGGAAGAGCTATTACCGGTGGTCGACTCCGAGCGGCTTTGCATGCTGACCCGGGGCGCATACAGGATGAAGTACAGCTGGTCGAGTTCGTCCTCTTGGGCTTTGGGCGCGATTGGCTCCAGATCGACAGCCCGGGCTTTTGACCAGCAGCAGAAGTTCAGGAAGTTTTGCAACGGGGTTTGCTGCAAGAACGTGGCGATCAGGTGCAGCACGCCCAGCACGAGAATGATCCAGTTCACCGGCCCCATGTACAGCGTGTAACGCAAGATGGCGGCATCGGCAGTTATTGAACCTGCCAAGGCTCTGCCGGTTTGGGCCATCCCCAACAATGCCTGAGCACCAAACGCCCCCACCTGACCAGCGACCATGATCTGACGCATCTCCAGCCACGGATCGACTCGGCTTTGGGCGTTTTCCAGTTGTATTTGCAGGGATTGAAATTCGTTTATTGCTGCACCGGTGGAAAGTGCACCAATCACCCCACCAAAAAGAGTAAGTGTTGGTGCAATCCCGACCCGCCCATCAGGCAGCCGTAAGGACATTTCCTTAACCCCAAACCCCTTCCGCACCTGATTATCAACCACCGCCACCAAAGCGGCCGCCGCATACAACGTCGCCGACACCGTGTCATTCACCCGCCGACTGTCCATCCCCTCCAAAACCCCGGCCTTACTCAAATAACTATGCGCATTCAGCACGTTCACCAACAACGCCGCCAACGGCACCACCCCACCGCTGTTGGCCACAACAGGCGAATTAACAATCCGTCCCACACGCCCCGCACCAATAGCCTTACCGGTCGCCTTCGCCCAGTCACCCAACGCTTCGGCCTGTTGCCCCAACAACTTCCACACCTGCCGGCCGCCCTCAATCACGAACTGCAAACGCGCGTCACTGCCCAGACGGGCGCCAACAAAAACCCCCATCCATGAACCACTGATGGAGCCTTCCCCCTTGAGCAACAACAACGAAGCCGCCAGTCGATTGACCAGCACACTCCATTGGCTGCTCGCATCGCGGGCCATGGCCGCGATGTCGTCCAGAACCCCTACGCTCAACGGCGCCAGGACCTGATGGGTGGCGCTGATGTTGTCGTCGGCCAATGCCGCCATCAACTCGCCCAGTCGAGAGGTGTTGTTAACCGCCGCATCGATCGACGGCGTCCAGGCGTTGAACAGTTGTTTCAGGGCACCGCCGTCGACGGCTCGCACGTAGTCGGCGTATTGCTCGGCGCCTTGGGCGCGCAGGCACTGGGCGGTCAGGCAGCCGGTGGCCAGTTCGGTCAGCCAGTGGCGCGTCGTCAGATCGGAGTAATCGACAAACCAGGTGCCGCTGATCGAACGCTTGAGGTACAGGCCCCGGTCGGCGAACAACGCGGTGTGACGCTGCTCGATCTGCTGGTAGTGCGCTGCTGCCGTCTGCGCGAACCAGGTGTTCATGGCATTGAGGTCGATGTATTCACCGACCTTGGCACTGAAATGATGATCGTTGAGGTGGGCATGCTTTTCGGCGCGGTACTCGCGGACGACGAATTCCACTTCGCTGTACAAGTCCGCCGGAATAAAGGCCCGCACCGGCGCGACAATGGCTGCAATTCGCGCATCGCGGGCGGCGACCTCGGCCTGCGTGGGCTGGCCACCGTACTGTCGGGCCTGGGTTTCAGCCTTGAGTTCCTCATCCAGCCGATACTGGGTGTCGAGCATGACTTGGCCCTGTTCGGGCGTGAGGGTGATGTCGCGTTCCTTGTAGCGGTAGCTGATGGACCCCGCCAGTTCGGCGCCATCTTCGCTGATCAGGCTGCGTACGAACCCGCCGATGCTCAGTCGCAGATTGTTCT
This sequence comes from Pseudomonas sp. GL-B-19, assembly GCF_019956415.1. GTDB lineage: Bacteria > Pseudomonadota > Gammaproteobacteria > Pseudomonadales > Pseudomonadaceae > Aquipseudomonas. The sequence goes on along the minus strand of NZ_JAHBDK010000064.1, from coordinate 212,284 downwards.
CGCCCAACCATTTTTCGTGACTCGCCTCTATCCACTCCTGTTCGTGATTGATGTCACGCAACACGCCCAGGTCGTCATCCAGACAGACGAAAACGGCAAACAAGCCTCCGGTTTTTGCCTTGGCGCTGTCCAGCCAATCCTGAGTGCCCTGCGCGTCCCACGCCACGGCGCTCCACTCGCCCGGCGGCTGATCGCTGGCGCCGGGGTGTTGGGCGATAATTTTCTCGCGCTCACGGGCGCGGTGCATGGCATGGGTGTAGGCCTTGATGTTGGCCGGGGTCGGGGCTTTCATGACGGTTTCGCCCAGCGCGTCGGTATCCTCGGCGCTGCGTTGCGAGTCAGCTTTCATGGACTGGGCGAAGGTGCCGGGGATCAGCTCAGCCATAACCTCAATGGCTTTTTCCAGTGGCGGGCAATGCTCGGCTTGCAGCTCATTGGCCACGGTGCGCAAGGCCACATGGCGCATGTGTTGACGGCGTTTGGCGCTGTTGTCACTCAGCGCTTGGCAGTGTTCCGGGTTCAGGGGGAACTCGCTGTAGAGCATCCACGCATCGCGGAGCTTTTCCAGAGTCAGCCCCGTCAGGGTGGCGTCCAGCACCGGAGTGGCATCGGCTTCCAGCGCCTGCTCTTTGAGCTGGCCATTCGGCGACACGGCATACCGTTTGAGGGGGCCGTTGTCCTGCCACAGATAAACAAACCCCGCACGCAGGCGTCGGGCCGCCATGGGTCGGCTTTGCGTGGTCACGCCTGGAACACAGCAAGCGTTCCCGGCTTTTTCCTCAGACACTGCATAACGCACCGGGACCACGAACAATTCGTTTTGACTGGCCGGGCACGGCGCAAGCGTACTGTTGATGTCGACGTGAGGCTGAGCCTTGGCGGCGCGTTCAGCCTGAGCGTCTCGATCGAGCCTCGCCAGTTGTTCTGCGCTCATTGGCGGAACTCCTTGTCGGTGAGCTGCTGACGCGTCAGTTCGGCATTCAGATTCTCCAGCCGTTGCTCGGGCGAGACGCCGGGCTCGGCCAACAGGTTTCGGTAAACGGCGTGCTCAGGTGCATCGGGAAAGTCACTGCCCAGCACCGCGTGGAATCGAGCCCAAAGCAGGACTTCATCGATGGCGCTGTAACCGTGACGCGCGGCGGTGTGCTGGCAGTGAGACGCCCACTGCTGCAGCGCAATGGAATCCAGCCCCTGCACGTATTCACAAAAGTACTGCTGGCAATGCTCAATCAATTGTTGAGCGAAGCGTTGCCGTTGGGCGGTGCCCAAGTGCTCCAGTTGCTCCGCAGACAGGAACAACCAAGGCTCCCGCGTATACCGTGCAGCGGGTTGATCCGGGTTTTCCTGCTGGATATCCAGCTCCGCAAGCCGGATTAACCGCACAGGCCCCATCAAGCGATCACGCTCGCCGACGGCCAACGGCGCCAGCCACGCTGCCGTGATACGAGGGTCGTGGTAACGGAACAAGACCGTGACCTCCCCTTCGATACGCACGTGAATCAGGCTGCGTAAATGCTCAAGCACGACCGCTTCTTGCGCCTCTGACTCCAGCCAGATGCCACACGTCGTGTTCCACTCCTGAAAAAACGCCTGGGCCAGCGGGCTATTGGGAGAAACAGACACCAAAACCGGGCCGACCTCTTCCAATGAGGCAAAAGCGGTCTTTTGGTAAAGCGATTGGAATGTGGTGCTCCCCAGCGAAAACAGACGCTCGGGCAGACGTTCAATCTGGGCGCGATCCAGCAGCAGGTAAGCCTGACTCATGCCGATACCTCCGCCAGTTTTTGACACACGGCACAGATCGGTGCCGCCTGTTGCGCCGCCTGAGTCAATGCCAGTTTTTGCGCGGCCAGTGACGGCGCAATCAGCGCCTCTGGTGCCACGGGGATCAATGAGCGAGCAGGCTCCGCAGCGATCCCGGCCACCGGCGCCCCACCCTGAACAATGGCCACGCTGCTGAAAATGCCGGCGGCGTTGATCACGATGTGCTGACCGCCACACTCAAGCGTCAAGCTCGAATCGCCCTTGATCACCACATGGCTGGCGGTGACATGAGCGTGAGGCCCTGCCTGAATTACCAGCGTGCCCTCTGCCGTCGTGCTGCTGTTGCCGCTGATGGTGATCAATTCATTGCCGCCGATCACGGTGTTGCGCGCACCTTCGGTGGTGTGCAACTCGTCGCCCTTGATCAGGCTGGCGCTATGGTGGTCGACCTGTTCGAAGCGGTCGTTGCTGATCAGGCTGTGGCTGTCACGGGTGATCTGTTCGCGGCGGTCGTTACCAATGTTGGTATCGCTGTCGTTGAGGATCAGCTGTTCGAGGTCGCGTTGGGCGCGCAGGTAAATCTTCTCCTGCCCCGCGCGGTCTTCAAGCGACAGTTCGTTGTAACCACCGCTGTACGGGGAGCTTTGGCTGCGCAAGACGGTTTTGGTTTTGTGTTCGGGCAAGGGGTATGGCACCGCATTGACCTTGTTCGGCGCGCACCCGGTAATGAACGGATGATCGGGATTGCCGTCCAGAAAGGTGACAATGACCTCCATGCCGACACGCGGAATCGTCATCGCACCGAAATGTGGACCCGCCCATTGCGTCGAGACGCGCAGCCAGCAGCTGCTTTTTTCACTGTTGAGCTCGGCCCGGTCCCACGGCAGCTCAATCTTCACGCGACCATACTCATCACAGTAGATCTCTTCGCCGGCAGGTCCGGTGACGCGGGCGGTCTGGCTCACCAGCAGCGTTGTGCGTGAGCGCATCGGCGGCCGGTAAATCACGTCCCATGGCAGGACGCTGAAGCGGTTGCGATAGCCTTGGGTGAAGCCGTCTGCGGGTTGGACGTCGCTGGTGATGGCTTCTTCCAGTGACTGCGGCTGTTTTCCGGAATGCGTCACGCGGAGCAACAGCCACAAGTCGTTGCGGGCTTGGCGGGGGTGATTGGTCAGGTCAAAAAAGTGCCCACTGCGCAGGCTCGGCTGATCGCTCTGGCCCTCGATCAACTGGTAATCGGTACGGTGGCGTTCCAGGGCCTGGCGAGCGAGTTGTTTGCCGCGCTGTTCGTTATCGAGCAGAACCCGGTAACGGTAGTCTTCAAGCTCAGGCGTGAACTCGGCCGTGAAGCGGTTTTCCAGCAGCAGATTCGGGCGTTGGAAGTCGTAGTGCCGGCGCGTGGTGGTGCTGGGGCGGGTGCTGAAGCGCATCGAGAACTGGCTGACGACCGGTTCGTCAGCCACCATGCCGGAGTCTTGTTGATAAGCGGTTTCGCCCAGTTTGGGAAACCAGGTCTGGTCGTCGGTGAACACCAGCACATGGCCTTGCGGTGAATGCTGGTAATGCCACGCGATGCCGTCTTCGGCGCACAGGCGCTGGACCAGCTCGTAATCACTTTCCCCATACTGCGTGCAGTACTCGCGCTCGGCGCTGGTACTGACATGGAAGGTAAACGCATCGGCCTGAATGCCGTGACCTTTGAGCACCTTGGTAATGATTTGCGGCACGGTCAGGTGCTGGAAAATCCGTTGGTCGTAACTGAACTGCAAATAGTGAAGCGCTGGCACCAGGGTCAGCTGATAGCGGGTCAGGCGTTTGCCGGATTCGCCGACGAGCACGTCTTCGATGCGGCCGTGAAGACCTTCGCCGTGATGACCGAACTCTAGAAAGGTGGGCTGACTGAGCAGGCTCTCGATATCGAAATCCGGGTTTTCGCTGACCAGCTCAACCTGGATCGCGTACAAGGCGCTGATGGCCTCGACACCGTCGAAAGCGAGGACTTTGAAATCGTTGCGAACAGCGGGGATGTGCAGCGTGAAATGCGCCGTATTGGCCGAACCGAACATACGCTTATCCTTAAGCAAAGAGGAAATGAAGCGCGATGTCCAAACCGTCCATGGTCTGTGCACGCGAAATGGGCGCGCACGGTACCAACGGGGGGTAATGCATTGATGCCGGACAACTCTGCAAAATGCGTAAGATCTTTCCCGACCTCAGATCGACGCGGGAGAATGGCCGACAATCTCCCTCACAAACGACAGGCACAAAAAAACCTACATCACTGTCGGCTTTTTTGTACTGATCCGCTGATCCCGATCATTTTCGTAACGCCACGAAAATGATCGTTAGCATGGTCACTGCTTCGGCGGTTCCGCCGGTTTCGGTGCCGGATTTTCGAAGATGTTCAAACGTTCGCGAAGCTCGTGGGCCGGCAGCGGTTCTTTATCCGCCGGCAATGCGTTCGGATCGACTGGTTTGGCCGGCACTTCGCCCGGACCGCCCTGCCCTGGTGTTGGCGCCGGCTCTGGCGCGGGTTCTGCACCTTGCGAACCTTCGATGGCACGCTGGGCTTTCTTGGTCAGCACCACAATGTCGATCCGGCGGTTGACCGGATTGAACGGGTGCTCACGGTCGAACAGCGCCGACGAGGCATAACCAACCACCCGCGCCACCTGTTGATCCGGGTAACTGCCGGCGACCAGCGCACGGCGAGCAGCGTTGGCACGGTTGGCCGAGAGTTCCCAGTTGCCGAAGTCACCGGTGCCCGAGTACGGTTTGGCATCGGTGTGGCCGCTGATGCTGATCTTGTTCGGCACCGCTTTGATGGTGTCGGCCATGGCCAGCAGGATGTCTTCGAAATACGGCTTCAGACGCGCACTGCCGGAATCAAACATCGGGCGGTTTTCGGCGTCCATGATCTGGATGCGCAAACCGTCCTGCGTGATCTCGAACAGGATCTGGTCCTTGAATTTCTGCAGCTGCGGATTTTCATCGACCTTGTTCTGCAATTCTTGCAGCAACAGTTCCAGGCGTTCCTTCTCGACCTGCTCGGCCATGCCTTCGACCTGTTCGGTGTCGACAGTGACGCGGTCTGGCTGCGGCTGGGATTTCACCTCGGGGTTGAGGGTTTTCTCCGGCGCCAGGGTCGGGGAGCCGCCCAAGTCGATGATGTACGGCGTGCCACTTTCGGTAAAGCCGACCGGGTCTTTGAAGTAACCGGCGATGGCGATCTTCTGTTCCGGTGTGGCGGTGGACAGCAGCCACAGCACCAGGAAGAACGCCATCATCGCCGTCGCGAAGTCAGCGAAGGCGATTTTCCAGGAGCCCCCGTGATGCCCGCCCGCGTATTTTTTTACGCGCTTGATGATTATCGGCTGGTTATTTTCCATGACTTAGCGACCGCGAACCGCTTGTTCCAGCTCAGCGAAGCTAGGACGGTGCGCCGGGTACAGAACCTTGCGACCGAACTCTACAGCCAGCGATGGCGGCATGCCGGACGCCGAAGCCACCAGCGAAGCCTTGATGGCTTCGTAGACGTTCAGCTCCTCCTTGGCATCGTGGGCCAGGGCATGGGCCAGCGGACCAAAGAAACCGTACGCGGCGAGAATACCGAAGAAGGTACCTACCAGTGCCGCACCGACGTGCACGCCGATCATTTTTTGATCGCTATCACCCAGGGAGGCCATGGTCACCACGATACCCAGTACCGCCGCGACGATACCGAAACCCGGCATGGCGTCAGCGATGCCGTTTACCGCGTGGGACGGGTGATCCAGATCTTCCTTGAGGCTGGTCAGTTCCATGTCGAACAGGCCTTCGAGCTCATGGGGCGCCATGTTGCCGGAGGACATGATGCGCAGGTAATCGCAGATGTACGCGGTCATGCGTTCATCTTTGAGCACCGCCGGGTACTTGGCGAAGATCGGGCTCGCCGCGGCATCTTCGATGTCGCCTTCGATGGCCATCATGCCTTCGCGGCGGCTTTTGTTGAGGATCTCGTAAATCAACCCCAGCACCTCAAGGTAGAAGGTGTGGTTGAAACGCGAACTGAACATCCCGAAGGCTTTCTTCAGAACGTGCTTGACCATATGGCCAGGGTTGGCCTGCAGGAATGCGCCCAGGGCCGCACCACCGATAATCATCACCTCGAAAGGCTGAATAAGGGCGGCAATCTTGCCGTGGGAAAGCACGTATCCGCCAAGCACGCTTGCGAATACGACGATGATGCCGAGAATTTTAGCCATAGGTAGGAAAACACTTACTGAGTCGGGTTCAAGGTCATATTCGGAAGTTGAAAAATCTCTTCTTCTCCTTATCGGCAAAACTGCGCCAGACTATAGCCCGTTCAAGCGAAAAGCTAATTTAGCCTTCTCCGGGCACAGGTAATGCAGACGATGATTGCGTCCAACCATGGCTAACCAAACGAACATTGCAACTCAAAAACCGACCACGCTTGAAGGCTGGATCAAGCTTCTCGATGGCGTGCGCCTGCCGGTTCCGCAAGTCAGCCATGACCGTGTCTGCAAGGCCATCGCCGATAACCGCAGCTCGCTTCGCGATATCGCAGACCTCATGCAAGACAGCCCGGCCCTGGCCTTGAGCATCATTCGTGAAGCCAATCGCCACACCCATGGCAGCATGACCGAGCCTGCGGAAAACCTTGAAGTAGCGATCAATCGCCTCGGTTTGAAGCGCACCGAAGAACTGCTCGCCCGCCTGCCCGTAGAGCCCCTGTCACAGATCCCGATTGCGTTGCGCCAGTTGCAGTTGATCAGCCAGCACGCGACGCAACAGGCCAATGGTTTTTTTGCCAGTCGCCTGGCGCGGCTGTGGCAGGACATTCACTGGGGCAGCCTGCTGTTTCTCTCGCCACTGTGGCCCATGGCGCTGACCCATCCGCAATTGCTTGAAGAGTGGGAGCTGCGGGTCATCCATAAAGGCGAATCGGCACGCAACGTCGAAAAGCAGTTGTTCGGTGTGCGCCTGCTGGATATTTGCCAGACCCTGGTGAGCCTCTGGCGCCTGCCGATCTGGGTGGAACAGGGTTATCGCCTGCTGCTGACCGAGCAGCGCGAGCTGGTCAAAGTCCTGCGCATCGCCCGCGACAGCGATCATCCACTGCGCCAGCAAAACCGCCTCGATGACGATCCGACTCTGCGTCGCTGGCTCAATCAGCCGGCTAATACCGTGCTACTGGCCAACGGTCTGGCGCTGTCGGCGCAACAGGCGTGGGACAGTCCTCACAGCAAGCGCTGGCAATACCTGACCAGCCTTTACCTGCAAATGCCCATGGCCGAGGTGCAGCAGCAATTGCACCAGCAGGCCGCCAACAGCGCCCGGCTGCATGCCATGCCGGACCTGTGGCACCCCGCTGTTTCGCTGCTCTGGCCGTGGGGCATGAACCGTATCCACGCAGGGCTGCTGCCGGCACCGGCGCCGACCACCGAAGACCTGGCGAAGTGGCGCAGCCAATGCGCCGAGTTGCTGGTGGAGCCAAGCCCGTTCACCAACGCCATGCACTTGACCACCTCCGCCCGGGACGCCCTGGTCGCATGCGGCTTGCGCCGAGTGATGATTTTGATGGCTGACCGCACGCACGCCAATCTGCGGGTGCATCAGATTGCCGGATTGCCAAAAGAAACGGCCGGGCTGAATTTCGTGGTGAATCAAAGCAACGTGCTGCAACGTTTGCTCTCGCAACAAGCGCAGGTGCGCCTGACACCGGCCAACAACGCCCAGTTTTCGGCCTTGTTGCCGGCCAGCCTGCGCGCGCAGTTCCGTGGCGAACACCTGTTGCTGCGCTCGCTGATCAATAATGGTCGGGTGATCATGGTGGTGGTGGCGGATCAGGGCGGCGGACCGTTCTCGGAAATCACCGTGCAAGCCTTCGGTAAAACCGCGCAGTGCATCGAGAAATCCCTGCACACCTTTAGCCACCGCGGCCAATGACGCTGCGCTACAATCCTCCCTTTTGTGCTCTGGAGACCTCACATGTCTGACTTCTCTGGCTTGCCGCTGGTGATCGAGCCGAGCGACTTGCTCCCTCGCCTTGAGTCCCGCGATCTGATCTTGGTGGACCTGACCAGCAGTGCCCGTTATGCCGAAGGGCATCTTCCCGGCGCGCGCTTTGTCGATCCGAAACGCACGCAACTCGGTCAGGCGCCTGCGCCGGGGCTGATGCCGCCGAAAGCGGCGCTCGAAGCGTTGTTCGGTGAGCTGGGACACAATCCCGCCGCGGTGTACGTGGTGTATGACGACGAAGGCGGCGGCTGGGCCGGGCGTTTTATCTGGCTCTTGGATGTCATCGGTCACCGTAAGTACCACTATGTCGACGGCGGACTGCCGGCTTGGCTGGCAGAAGGCTTGCCCATGTCGATCCAAATCCCGGCCCCCGTTGGCGGCCCGGTGGCATTGACGCTGCACGACGAACCCACCGCTACCCGCGAATACCTGCAAAGCCGTCTCGGCGCCGCCGACCTGGCGATCTGGGACGCGCGCGGGCCGCTGGAGTACTCCGGCGAGAAAGTGCTGGCGGCCAAGGCCGGGCACATTCCCGGCGCCGTCAATTTCGAATGGACCGCGGGCATGGATCAGTCGCGCAACTTGCGCATCCGCACAGACATGCCGCAGATTCTCGAACAGCTCGGCATCAGCAAAGACAAAGAAGTGATCACCCACTGCCAGACTCACCACCGTTCTGGCTTCACCTATCTGGTGGCCAAATCCCTCGGTTATCCGCGGGTCAAAGGCTATGCCGGTTCCTGGGGCGAATGGGGCAACCATCCCGACACCCCCGTAGAGATTTAAGGTTTTAAGGACAGTTAATGAATAAGCGTCTGTTTATCCTCAGCCAATACCTGCTGCCCCATAATTTGCTCTCGCGACTGGCCGGCTGCATTGCCGAATGCCGCGTGCGCTGGTTCAAAAACGCCTTTACCGCCTGGTTCGCCAAGCGTTATCAGGTGGACATGTCCCTGGCGCTGGTCGAAGACCTGACCGCCTACGAGCACTTCAATGCGTTCTTCACCCGCGCCCTGAAAGACGGCGCTCGCCCGCTCGACGAAACCCCGGGTGCCATTCTCAGCCCGGCCGATGGCGCGATCAGCCAGCTCGGCCCGATCGAACATGGTCGTGTATTCCAGGCCAAGGGCCACAGTTTCAGCGTGCTGGAGTTGCTCGGCGGTGACTCCGCCAACGCCGCGCCGTTCATGGGCGGTGATTTCGCCACGATTTACCTGTCGCCGAAGGACTACCACCGCGTGCACATGCCGCTGGCCGGCACCTTGCGCGAGATGGTCTACATCCCGGGCCGTCTGTTCTCGGTGAATCAGACCACCGCCGAAAACGTTCCGGAGCTGTTCGCCCGTAACGAGCGTGTGGCGTGCATTTTCGACACTGAGCGCGGGCCGATGGCCGTGGTGCTGGTAGGCGCGATGATCGTTGCGTCGATCGAAACCGTCTGGGCCGGGCTGGTCACGCCGCCGAAACGCGAGCTGAAAACCTTCCGCTACGACGAAGCCGCCCGCGCGCCGATCCACCTGGAGAAAGGTGCGGAATTGGGTCGCTTCAAACTGGGTTCGACCGCTGTCGTGCTGTTCGGGCCAGACCAGGTGAAATGGGCCGAAGAACTGGCGGCTGGTTCGCCGGTACAGATGGGCCAGGGTATGGGCCAGCCAAAGGCCTGACCCTGTAGGAGCCGGCTTGCCGGCGAATGCAGCAACGCGGTGTACCTGCCCTGATACACCGCTTTCGCTGGCAAGCCAGCTCCTACAGTAGGTTTACTTTTTACAACTGTCCATCGCGATCGCGGAAGCCCAGCAGATACAGCACGCCATCCAGCCCAAGGGTGGAGATCGCCTGCTTCGCCGACTGTTTCACCAGCGGCTTGGCCCGGAATGCCACACCCAACCCGGCAATCGCCAGCATCGGCAAATCATTGGCGCCGTCACCGACCGCAATGGTCTGCTCCAGTCGCAATCCTTCCTTATGGGCCAGCTCACGCAGCAAGTCAGCCTTACGCTGCGCATCGACAATCGGCTCGACTGCAACACCCGTGACTTTACCGTCGACCACTTCCAGTTCGTTGGCAAATACGTAGTCAATGCCCAGCTTGGCCTGCAATTGCTTGGCGAAGTAGGTAAAGCCACCCGACAGAATGGCGGTCTTGTAGCCCAGACGCTTGAGTTCGGCGAACAGGGTTTCAGCACCTTCGGTCAAGCGCAGGGAAGCACCGATCGAATCCAACACGCTGACATCCAGACCTTGCAGTAACGCCAGACGCTCTTTAAAGCTCGCGCGAAAGTCCAGCTCGCCGGCCATCGCTCGCTCGGTGATTTCAGACACCTGATCGCCGACACCCGCCGCCTTGGCCAGTTCGTCGATCACTTCAGCTTCGATCAGGGTCGAGTCCATATCGAACACCGCCAGGCGACGGTTGCGACGGAACAGCGAGTCTTCCTGAAAGGCGATGTCGACGTTCAGTTCCTGCGCAACGCTGAGGAATTCGGCCCGCAGCGCCTGCGGATCAGCCGCTTCGCCACGCACGGAAAACTCGATGCAGCCCTTGCCCTTGTCAGCCGGGGTGTCCAGCGGCATGCGTCCGGACAGACGATCGATGTGATCGATATTCAGACCATATTTGGCGGTGATCGAGCTCACGGCCTGCAATTGCCCGGCAGTCACTTTGCGGGTCAATAGCGTCACGATGTGGCGTTTTTTGCCCTGATTGCCGACCCACTGCTGATAATCCTCTTCGGACACCGGCGTGAAACGGACCTGCTGATCGAGCTTGTATGCCGTGAACAGGATGTCCTTGAGCACGGACTTGCCTTGCTCGGTATCCGGAATTTCAACCAGGATGCCGAACGACAGAGTGTCGTGGATCACCGCCTGACCAATGTCGAGAATGTTCACACCACCTTGGGCCAGAACGCCGGTAATGGCCGCAGTCAGACCCGGACGGTCGACTCCCGTGATGTTTATCAGGACGATTTCGCGCAAGGCGCACCCCCGCAAGTGGAAAAAAACCGCATTCTACCCACTTTCAGTGACCATCGGGCACCGTGAGCGCTTTGACGGTCTAGGGCCTGTCGCTATACTGCGCGTCAACTCCACGGACAAAAGAGCCGAGCTCAAGTGAACCGGCCTACGCCAGTAAAAACCGACAACTTCTTCCTGCTGATCTTCCGGGCACTGCGCCACCGCCGTGTACCGATTGCATTGCGCATCGCCAGCCATAACGTGATCCTGGTCGCCCTGGCCCTGGTGATCTACGCCGGCGTGATGGGTTTGCAGTTCAAGCAGGCCATGCACGAGCAGGCAGATGCGCTGGGCGAAAGCCTGACCACGCAGACCGCCACCTCCGCTACGGAGCTGTTGGTGTCCAACGACATCCTCAGCCTCAATGTGCTGCTCAACAACCTGACCAAGAACAAGCTGGTGGCCCACGCCGCCATCTATAGCGTGGATAACCGCATCCTCGCCGAGGCCGGTCAGCGTCCCAAGCACAGCCTGTTGGGCGAAGCCGAGGGCATGTACCAGAGCAAGATCACGTTCCAGGACGTGACCGCCGGGCAACTGCGCATCAGCCTGGACATGGACCAATTCCAGCAGCCAATGACCATCAGCCTACAAAGCATGGGCATTTTGAGTGCGATCCTGTTGGCGTTGTCGCTGGCCCTGAGCCTGCGTCTGGGTCGGCACATCTCTACGCCGCTGCTGCAATTGCGCGTATGGCTGCGCAATATCGACGAATACACCCCGGCCACTGAGCGCCAGGACGAGATCGGCGACCTGGCCCGTCAGCTGCACGCCAATTTCGCACCGGAGCCCGCCGAGCCGGAACCGGCGCCGGAGCCTGAGTACGACGACAGCGATGAAGACGCGGACGACAACGAGCCAACCTTCGAAGTACGCAACTTGCGTGACCCGAGTTTCGATGAAACCAAACCCGTCGCCAGCCTGAAACCAGCGCCACGACACATTGTCAGCACCGTTGAAGACGACGATGACGATGATGCGTTTGCCGACCTGCGTGACGAGTCGGTCGCCGTCGCACCGAAACCGGCAGCAAAACCCGTGATCTCGAACGTGCCACAGCACAGCGCCGTCCTGGCCGTGCAACTGGGCGCTCAGGACCAACTGCGTCGCCTGCCCCGCACGCGCCTCGAAGAATTGCTGAAACGCTATCGCGACTGCCTTGATCAGGCTGCTTCGCTCTACCAAAGCGAACTGCACACACTGAACGATGGCAGCACGCTGATGCTGTTCCACACCGAAGACAGTGGCGACGACTACCTGACCAACGCCATCTGCTGCGGTGAATTGCTGCGAGCCCTGGGCCATCAGTTGCAGATTGAAGTCGCGGACAGTGGCATCACCCTGCAATTGCAGTTGGGTCTGACGCTGGGTGAGGAGTTGTTCGGTATGAGCCAGATCGATTTGCTGCTGACCGAAACCGCTCAGGACGCCCTGGCCCTGTCGCAACACAGCCGCAACCTGCTGCTGGTGCAGCGCAAGATCGGTGACGACGTGCTGATTCGTCAGCGTGCACGGATTCGCCCTATTGCGAGCCCTGAGGGCGCTTGCTGTGTGGAGCGGTTGATGGAGCCCTATCCGTCGATGCTGGAACGGCAACTGGCGCGGATGCATGAGCGCCGGGCGTAAGCCCCGCTGTAAAGAAGCCCGCAGACAAGAGATTGTCTGCGGGCTTTTTGTTGTCTGTTCTGGCCCCATCGCGAGCAGGCTCGCTCCCACAGGGATCTTCTGTGGACACATCCTCTGTGAGCATCAGAGATCCCCTGTGGGAGCGAGCCTGCTCGCGAAGGGGCCTTCAGCAGCGCTACAGATATCCAACCTGCTGAAACAACAAAGCCCGCACAAGGCGGGCTTTGCTTTAGATCAGTCCAGGCTTAGAACCTGAACACTTCCATATCGGTCCGGATCGGCAAAGCCATCGGGATCTTCGGCTGTTTCTCTTGCTCGGCCGCCGGCGCGACAGGTTTTGCCGCAGGTTTACGCGGCGCGTCAGCAATCGCTGGCTGGTTGGCCAATGGCTTGAGCGCCACCGACAACTGCTCCGCCAGACGCTGCAACAACACACCTTGCGCCTGAACCTGCGCCGCTGTGCTGCCCGCGTGCTGTTCTTGCAGGTGAATGATGCGGTTATCGCGAACCTTTCCACGACGGTCGATCAATCGCCATTGCGCATCCAGGACTGCCGGTTGCGACACACCCGAGTCCAGGCGAGTAATCGTCAGCAGTACCTGAACATCCGGGGTAAAGCCCGCTGTGGCAGGCGCCAGCACAACGCGCTGACTGTCCAGTCGACCGGCTACCTGACGCAGCAACAGCTGATCAATGTCGGAAGACAGGCTGCCCGCCCAACGACCGTCGGTGGCAGCTTGCAGACTGCCATCGGGCTGTCGCTGCAACAGGGTTTCGCGTTGCAGGTAATCGGCAACCGTTACCGGGCCCAACAATACCGCCATGCCCGAGCTTTGCGCAGGCGCAACCGGGCTTCCGCTGTCCAGTTGATACAGCGACACCGGCTGGTGAACGCTGCAACCCGCAAGGCCTAGCAAGCCAGCGAGCATCAAAATAAAAGGAAGGCGCAGAGCAGTCATCGTCCCATCCAGGTGGCCGCCACAAGGCTAACCACAGTGAAAATACTCAATAAATATGAAGAACGCTCGACCACGCCGGCGCTTGAAAGGCCATATCATCCGTGAATATGCGTTCCGACTCCAGCGCCAAAGCGTCGATCTACGTGTTAAATCGCAGATCGACCGCTCTAGGACGCTTAATTATTGAGGTTTTCGACGAGCAGCGCATCCACCCTCTGAAAACCACGTGGCAACTTGTTACCACGACGCCCACGCTCACCTTTGTAGTGTTCGAGGTCGTCTGCTTTCAGTGACAAGGTACGTTTTCCGGCCTGCAACACCAAAGTGGCACCCTCCGGCAATACGGCGATGTCCGTCACATACTCTTCGCGATTGGCCACACGCTCACCGGTGATGCCGATGATCTTGTTGCCTTTGCCCTTACCTAATTGTGGCAGGTCGCTGATTTTGAAGATCAGCAAGCGACCTTCGGTTGTCACCGAAGCCAGCCAGTTGTTCTCGCGATCAGCCACCGGGCGCGGGAGAATGACTTTCGAGTTGCTCGGCAGGCTCAGCAGCGCCTTGCCGGCCTTGTTCTTGGCCTGGAAATCTTCACCTTTGACCACGAAACCATACCCGGCGTCGGAAGCGATCACGTACAGCGAATCGTCTTCCGGCATCAGCACGCATTCAAAACTCGCGCCCGGCGGAGGCGTCAGACGACCGGTCAACGGCTCGCCCTGGCCACGGGCCGATGGCAACGTGTGCGTCGCCACCGAATAACTGCGACCGGTGGAGTCGATAAACACCGCAAACTGGTTGGAGCGGCCGGCCGCCAAGGCCTTGAAACCGTCTCCGGCCTTGTAGGAAAGTCCAGTGGCGTCGATCTCATGCCCTTTGGCAGAGCGAACCCAGCCTTTTTCCGACAGCACAACCGTCACTTTCTCATTCGGCAGCAGATCGTGCTCGGTCAGGGCCTTGGCTTCGGCGCGCTCGACAATCGGCGAACGGCGATCGTCGCCATAGGTTTCGGCGTCCTTGATCAGCTCGGTGCGTACCAGCTTTTTCAGCTTGGCTTCGCTGCCCAGCAGGGCCTGCAGCTTGGCTTGCTCCTTGAGCAGCTCATCCTGCTCGGCACGCAGCTTCATCTCTTCCAGTCGCGCCAACTGACGCAAACGGGTGTCGAGAATGTATTCGGCCTGGATTTCACTCAGGGCGAAACGCGCGATCAGCGCCGCTTTTGGATGCTCCTCGGTGCGGATGATGTGAATCACTTCATCCAGGTTGAGGTAGGCAATCAACAAACCGTCCAACAGGTGCAGGCGACGTTCGACCTTATCGAGGCGGAATTGCAGGCGGCGACGCACGGTCTGCACCCGGAACTCCAGCCACTCGACCAGCAGCGCCCGCAGGTTTTTCAGCTGCGGCTTGCCGTCCAGACCAATGATGTTGATGTTGACCCGGTAGCTCGACTCCAGCTCGGTGCTGGCGAACAGATGCTGCATCAGCGCATCGTGGTCAAAGTTTTTCCGCGCACCCGGAATGATCACGATGCGGCATGGGTTTTCGTGGTCGGATTCGTCGCGCAGGTCAGCGATCTGCGGCGCCTTGGACGGTTTGGCCTGCATCATCGCCGCAATCTGTTCCAGCACCTTGGCACCCGATACCTGGTGCGGCAGCGCGGTGACGATAATGTCGCCGTCTTCGATGTGGTAGACGGCGCGCATACGCACCGAGCCCTTGCCGGTTTCGTAGATTTTCAGCAGGTCGGCGCGCGGGGTGATGATTTCCGCTTCGGTCGGGTAATCCGGGCCCTGGATGTGTTCAAAGAGCTGTTCGACCGTGGCTTTGGGCTCATCGAGCAAACGCACGCACGCCGTCGCGACTTCGCGCAGGTTGTGCGGCGGCACATCGGTGGCCATGCCCACGGCGATGCCGGTGGTGCCGTTAAGCAGGATGTTCGGCAAACGTGCCGGCAACACCAGCGGCTCGTCGAGGGTGCCGTCGAAGTTCGGGCCCCAGTCCGCAGTGCCCTGCCCCAATTCACTGAGCAGCACTTCGGAATAACGCGACAGCCGCGCTTCGGTGTAACGCATGGCGGCGAACGACTTGGGATCATCCGGCGCACCCCAGTTACCCTGACCGTCGACCAACGTGTAGCGATAGCTGAAAGGCTGGGCCATCAGGACCATGGCTTCGTAGCAGGCCGAATCGCCGTGCGGGTGGAACTTGCCGAGCACGTCACCGACGGTACGCGCCGATTTCTTGTGCTTGGAGTCGGCGTCCAGCCCCAACTCGCTCATCGCATAGATGATGCGTCGCTGTACCGGTTTCAGGCCGTCGCCGATATGCGGCAAGGCACGGTCCATGATCACGTACATGGAATAGTTGAGGTAGGCATTTTCGGTGAAGTCAGCCAGTGACCGGCGTTCTACACCGTCCAGGCTGAGATCAAGGGAGTCGCTCATGCGGGCCTCATTGGTTCGTTGTCTGGCGCAGCAGCATGGTGCCACCGCGCTGGGTAAATTCAAGTTTGTTCAGTGCGCTCATGCCGAGCAGCACCTGTTTGCCTTCCAGTCCTGGTGCAACCAGCGCGCGAACATCACGCAACACAATGTCGCCCAGTTGCAGCCGGTCGATGCGGGTTCGATAGCCCTCGCTCAGACCATTGGCCGTGCTCAGGGTCACCCCGAAGCCTTGTTCCAGTTTCAACCCCTTGGCCACACTGGCCGGAATTGACACATCCGTTGCTCCAGTATCGAGCATGAAGTCCACCGGGTGGCCGTTGATAGCACCGCTGACGACAAAATGCCCCTGGCGGTTGCTGACCAGCTTCACTTCGATAAACCCTTCACCCTGCTCCGAGGTGACGACGGCATTGGGGTTTTGCTGACGCGCCTCCCATTGCCCGAAAAACCGTGTCGCCAGAAATAACGCGGCGCACCAGGCCAATATCAGCATGACCCGCCCGACGCGTTTGCCCGGCGTTTGCTGGCTCACGGCTTGGCGCTCCAGCCACCTTCAGGCGCGGCGAAGCGCCAGACAACCGGGCGACTTTCGCCATCGGCACGGGCACCGTTGTTGTTATCGACACCGATCCACGCACCGTCTGCGTCCACGACCAATGCTTCTTCCAACCCATAGCTCTGTGGATAACGACGGTTTTCCTGCAACAACTCGGCCGCATACGACCAGCAGCGCTCGACTTTAGCCGTCTGCGGATCACGGCGACAAATCTGGTACGCGTTGCGCTCAAGGGTGAACAATTTGCCGTTGAACAACGACACGTCGGAAAAATCCCGGGGCACCGGTTTGGCCTTGGGAAATTGCGGTGGCTGCATTTCCATGCCCGCTTCGCTTAGCAGCACACAGCCACCTTCGCAGTCCCACACCGTTTGTTTGCGCTTGATCGTCAACAATCCACGGCTTTGACGCTCGGCAGCGAACCACATTTGATCACCCGCCGGATTGATCGCCAGGCCCTCAAACAGCGCATTGAATTGCAATAACATGCCACTGGCCCGTGCTTCGCGAACCAGCATCGGTGAGATTTTCAGCCAGGTCGCCGGCCCCGTCAGAGGGACTTGCAGGACCGCCGCATGGGCTTCGCTGACGATGTAGCGATTACCGGCGCTGTCGCAGGTAATGGCTTCGAAATCCAGATCACCGCCACGCACGAACGACGCCACCCAGGCGCGCGAGCGCAATCCCCAGGGCAAGCCACTGCCCGGTACCGCAGGCACACCGATGCCCACGGCTTCAGCCTGCCAGACCGTGTCGCGGGTATCGAGGCGATAGATTTGATCGTCGTCGCGATCGGATACCGCCCACAGGTCCTTGCCGCACTGGGCAAGTCCCGACAGATTGCCGCCGCGCATGCCGTCAACCGGATGCTCGGCTACCACGCGCAATTCTGGTGCCGGTTCAGCAAACGCCAGAACCGGGGCCAGAAGTAAACAACATGCCAGGGCAAAGCCACGCGGCATCAACCAAGAACCTCGGCCAGGTTGCCCTTGGATTCCAGCCAGGATTTGCGATCACCGGCGCGTTTCTTCGCCAGCAACATGTCCATCATTTCCGACGTTGCTTCGAAATCGTCCAGCGTCAACTGCACCAGACGCCGGGTATTCGGGTCCATGGTGGTTTCGCGCAGCTGTGGCGGGTTCATTTCACCCAGACCTTTGAATCGGGTGACCTGCGGCTTGCCGCGCTTTTTCTCGGCGACCAGACGATCCAGAATGCCATCGCGCTCGGCCTCGTCCAGGGCGTAGTAAATCTCTTTGCCCAAGTCGATGCGGTACAGCGGCGGCATGGCGACATAGACGTGACCGGCATCCACCAACGGGCGGAAATGCTGGACGAACAACGCACACAGCAACGTGGCGATGTGCAAACCGTCGGAGTCGGCGTCGGCGAGGATGCAGATTTTGCCGTAACGCAGCTGGGCGATGTCCGCCGAGCCCGGGTCGACACCGATGGCCACAGCAATGTTATGCACTTCCTGGCTGGCTAGCACTTCGCTGCCGTCGACTTCCCACGTGTTCAGAATCTTGCCGCGCAACGGCAGGATGGCTTGAAACTCTTTGTCCCTCGCTTGCTTGGCGGAACCGCCGGCGGAATCACCTTCCACCAGAAACAGCTCGGAACGCATCGGGTCCTGCCCGGCACAATCAGCCAGTTTGCCCGGCAGCGCCGGCCCGGCGGTGATGCGCTTGCGCTCGACCTTCTTGCTCGCCTTGAGGCGGCGGCCGGCGTTGTTGATCGCCAGCTCCGCCAGCAGCATGCCGGTTTCCGGGTTGGCATTGAGCCACAGGCTGAAAGCGTCCTTGACCACACCGGAAACAAAAGCCGCCGCTTCACGGGACGACAATCGTTCTTTGGTCTGGCCGGAGAATTGCGGCTCCTGCATTTTCATCGACAGCACGAAAGCGATGCGTTCCCAGACGTCTTCCGGCGCCAGCTTCACGCCACGCGGCAGCAGGCTGCGGAATTCGCAGAACTCGCGCATGGCATCGAGCAAGCCCTGGCGCAAACCGTTGACGTGCGTACCGCCCTGGGCCGTCGGGATCAGGTTGACGTAGCTTTCCTGCACCGCGTCGCCACCTTCCGGCAACCACAGCAGCGCCCAGTCGACCGCTTCTTTATTACCGGCCAGGCTGCCGCAGAACGGCTCGTCCGGCAGGCGTTCGAATTCGCTGACCGCGTCTACCAGATAGGAGCGCAGGCCGTCTTCGTAATGCCACTCGACTTTTTCACCGGTGGCCTTGTCTTCAAAACTGACCAGCAGTCCCGGGCACAGCACAGCCTTGGCCTTGAGCACGTGCTTGAGACGGCTGATGGAGAATTTCGGTGAATCGAAGTATTTCGGGTCCGGGGCGAAGAACACGCTGGTTCCGGTGTTGCGCTTACCGACCGTGCCGATCACTTCCAGCTCGGTTTTTTTGTAACCGTCGGCGAACGTCATCTGGTATTCGTTGCCGTCACGCTTTACGCGCACCCGGACTTCGGTCGACAAGGCGTTGACCACCGAAATACCCACCCCGTGCAGACCGCCGGAGAACTGGTAGTTCTTGTTGGAAAACTTGCCACCCGCGTGGAGCTTGGTGAGGATCAGTTCAACGCCCGACACGCCCTCTTCCGGGTGAATGTCCACCGGCATGCCACGGCCGTCGTCGCTGACTTCCAGGGAGTGGTCGGCGTGCAGGATGACCTGCACCGATGTCGCATGCCCGGCCAAGGCTTCGTCGACGCTGTTGTCGATGACTTCCTGGGCGAGGTGGTTCGGCCGACTGGTGTCGGTGTACATGCCGGGGCGCTTGCGCACCGGGTCGAGGCCCGAGAGGACTTCGATGGCGTCTGCGTTATAAGAGCTAGCGCTGGGAGTGGCCATGGGGTCTCGTCGTCAAATGTTCGTGAAATAGAGGCGACGGCTCACAGTGCTGTGAAATCGATCGCCTGATACAAATCTGCGCCGATACCGGCAAAACTCAGCATTGCCGGCAGCTGCGCGGCAAACCCCTGGAAACTATGGTCGCCGCCGGCCTGGATGCGCAAGGCACACGCCCGGTAATACTGCTGGGCCTGTCGATAGTCCAGCGTTTCGTCACCGGTCTGCAACCACACCTGATACCGCTGCGGGTCCTGGGGTGCCGGCACTTCCAGCTCGGCCAGGGCCGTCACGTGGTCGTGGGTCAACTCCCAAGCCTCATCGGTATACAGGTTTTTCTGCGTCCCCAGGAACCCGTCGAACATCCGGTGCGGACTGACGGCCGGGTTGATCAGCAAAGCCTTGAGGCCATGGCGCTCGGCCAAGAGAGTCGCATAGTAGCCGCCGAGTGAGCTGCCGACCAGCAGTGGCCGTTGCAGCTCGGCAATCGCCTGCTCCAGCTGACCGATGGCCTCGCGAGGGTGGTGATGCAAGGCTGGCACGCGCAACTGATCGCTCAAACCCAGACGGTCCATCACTTGCATCAACTGCGTGGCCTTTTTCGACGCAGGCGCGCTGTTGAAACCGTGGATATAAAGGATCGAACCGGACATTTGAGCTCCCTGTGCGTCGGGTAAAGAGGCGCAGTTTACAGGGACTCGGGGGGATCGGGGATATCCTCGGGATTCGTGGTGCCTTTGAGGGCGCCATCGCGAGCAGGCTCACTCCCACATTGGAATGCATGTCCCTGTAGGAGTGAGCCTGCTCGCGATGAACGATAACGCGGTCTAAAGGTTATGCCGGATCAACGGTATCCAGCACCCGATTCACCGCCAGTTCAGCCAGCATGACAATTTGCTGAAGCGCCATGACCGTATGCCGGTCCGGACCTTGCAGGCGCGCCGCGAAATCACTGGCCATCACACTCGCCGAAGCCAGTGACTCACAGGAATGGGCTAACAGGCTTTCTATGTCTATGTCGGGGGCGACCATAAACATCGTGCTGGATTTGCGAACAGTATCTGGAGGATTTGGTGTTGGTTTGAACATGGTGACACCTCAGTTCATTGATATAGAGCCACCCCCAATTGCCGCGATGCAATGTAAGGGTGGCAGCTGTACGCGGGTTCGCGGACCGAGAACTGAGAATCGGCATACCCGAAGGTATCCCACGCACAGCCGCCATGAAACAAAACGACAGGCACTCAAAAGTGCTGTTGTAAGGCGCGGCGATTATGCCTCAGTTCAGTGGGCCGCGAAGCCCGGACGCTGAATGTATCAGCGACAGAGCAAAGGCTAGTGAAGCCACGTCCGACGGGCAACCTGAAAAGATCGTGGGAAGGTTCCGAAATTTCTGCTGACCATTAAACAGTGTCGTCGGTGAGGACGCCTTCGCTGGCAAGCCAGCTCCTACAGGGGAATGGTGTGCATCTGCTGGAAATTGGTCGGCTGTCAGGCCGCCATCGCAGGCGAGGCAGTTCCCACAATAGGTCGGCGTACAGCCCTTGCTCCTCACCACTCAACAGGCCGAGCGTTAGCTCGCCTGCAGCTCTTGATCTTGATCCACCCGCCCCTTCGGGAGGCTGAGTGGAGGTGTGCATCCGGGGAGTGGCGCGCAGCGCCGTTCGACGCAGTCGAACACGCTGCATGTAGGTCGAAGCGAAGCCGACCGGAGGGCAGTGTCCCCGGATGGATACCGGAGCGAAGGAACGCCGAGCCTTGGCGAGGGGCCGGACGCTCGGGGCGAGACCTTTTGGTTCCTTTTGGGGCGTTTGCCAAAAGGGACTCGCTGTAAGAGCGAAACCATTAGCGGCCGTTACCGCAGAAACGGATATGCACCCAAAAACTCAGTAACCGTTGGAGCTGTAATCAACCTGAAAATCAAACCCGGTGACCCGTTCGACACCGGTTTCGATCCGCCCATCGGGCAACAACCGCAACCAGCGATACCCCGGCGCCTGCTCCCCGACCTTGAAATCATCGCTGCCCGGCTCGAACTGAATGCAGGTCGAAGGCGAGGCGATCAGCCGAACACCGTTACGCAGTTGATCGATCTCTTGATGCACATGCCCCCATAAAACCGCCCGCACCTGCGGAAAACGATCGAGTACCGCAAACAGCGCCTCAGGGTTGCGCAACCCGATCGGCTCCATCCACGCACAGCCAATCGACACCGGATGATGGTGAAAACACACCAGATGATGCCGCTCCGGTGCCTCACTCAGTGATCGAGCCAACAACTGCAGCTGTTCATCCTGCAAATACCCCGGCACCGAACCCGGCACGGCGGAATCGAGCAACGTGACCCGCCAGTTACCGACATCCACCACCGATTCCAGCATTGCGCTCTGCACTGTTGCCTCGGCCATGACCTGTGGCTCATCGTGATTGCCGGGAATCCAGCGCGCCGGCGCATCGAGCTGACGGGTCAGTTCGCGGAACTGCTGGTAGGACTCCAGCGTCCCGTCCTGAGACAGGTCGCCACTGGCGATGACCAAGTCGATGTGCGGCTGCTGAAGCTGCACCAACTCGATGACTTTTTGCAGGCTGTCCCGGGTGTTCATGCCCAGCAACGTCCCGCCCGCTTGCGCAAACAGATGACTGTCGGAGAGTTGCACCAGCAACGCCGGATCGGCGGTGGTCAATGTGGATACGCTCGGCAAGGCGTTCTCCCAGGACTGAATCACGGGTGTGGATGGGTGCTGCAATTATGCTGGGGGACGCTCAAAAGGGGAAATCTGTGAACCAGACACAGTTCACAACTAGCGCCCTATCCCCCAAATATGCTCTTTTTTTGGCGAGTGGTCATTGTCGCCAGGCAAGGCGCCGCGACGACTCATAGCTAGCTATGGGGAGGAGCGGCAACGCAGCATGGTGACAATGAACACCGCCAAAAATGAGCATATTTGGGAGATAGGGCGCTCAACGCACAACGGCGTACTCGTGTCCGCAGGCCAGGCAATGGCTCAGCCATTCGCCTAGAAACATGTTCAGCTGGGCCTTTTCGTCCGGCTGATGCATCGACGCGTTCGGGTAAGGATAGATGCCGCGAAAACGCCGTGCATGTTCGGCACTGACGACTTCGGCCATGCAGGCGTCGTGATAGACCTGCACTTCCAGCTGCGGTATTGGCAGCCAGGGCAGGCTGTGTTCCTGGCGCACTAGCAGGGTCGTGGTGTACGGACAGACCTGCAACACTTCCAGCGCCAGCACGCCGAGCATCTGTTCGCCGTGGGTGACGGCAATGCGCCGCGCCGCCGGCTCGTCGCGCATGTCTGGCAGCAGTCGCATCAAGCGCGCGTAGTTCGCCTCGCAGGAAGCTTGCAGCCCCGCAAGGTCCACCCTATAACGATCGCGCAGCTTGTTTACGACCATAACCCCCTCACTTCAGCGCGGTTTAAAGCTAACCATTGCAAGGCAATGATGCTGGCCGCGTTGGCAATTCGTCCGTCACGTACGGCTTGCAAGGCATCTTCGAACGCCCAGACCGTGACGCGGATATCTTCAGCTTCTTCCTCCAGCCCATGCAGGCCACCAACCCCGTTCGTGTCGCAACGCCCCAGGAACAAGTGCACGAATTCATTGCTGCCGCCCGGCGACGGGAAATATTTGATCATCGGCCAGAGCGCCCCGAACACAAGCCCAGCTTCCTCCTGCCCTTCGCGGTGAGCAACTTCTTCCGGCACTTCTTCCTTGTCGATCAGACCAGCGACCAGTTCGATCAGCCAAGGGTTGTCGGTCTTGCCCATGGCACCGACACGAAATTGCTCGATCAGCACCACTTCGTCGCGCTGCGGGTCGTAAGGCAGCACACACACTGCATCGTGGCGCACGAACACTTCACGATTGATCTCGCGACTCATACCACCCGCGAACAGTTCGTGGCGCAAGTGCACGCGGTCGAGCTTATAAAAGCCCTCGTAGCACTTTTCGCGCCGAACGATATCAACGGCGGTCGGAATGGCGTTGGCAAAATCAGTCATGACTATCCTCTTTACTGCAAATCCATTACGAGGCTCCTTTTTGTTACTTGCAACCTCGACTTCGCGCCATCCTAACGCGCCTGCGACATTTGATGCAGCCCCTTTCCCGTCAGCGGGATAGACGGTGAGGGCGAAACCAACTCTAATTAGCTTAGTGGCGAACTGACTGCTTCGTTGATAGTCGAAGCGGATAACTTTTTTGCCTTCCCCTGTTTTGCAAAGGACGCCCATGTCGCTTTTTAAAATCGCCTCCGTGGCCGCTATCGCCCTGACGCTGGGCGCCTGCCAGAGCCTGTTTCAGCCCAGCTACCGGGCACCACTGGAAACCACCCGCGACGCCACCGAAACCCTGAAACCGGGTTGCACCACATCCGAATGCCCGCTGGTGAACATCGATACAGTGCACTTTCCTGCCGAACCCGCGCTGGACGGCATCGTCGAAAAACGCCTGCTGCAATTGACCCGCACCTCACCGGACGCCCCAGTGGCACCCACGCTGACGGCCTATCGTGACGAATTTTTGCGCACCGCCAGTCCGCGTTCCAGCAGCTACCTGCAAGCCAAAGTACGTGAACAGCATGACGGCTTGGTGATCGTCGAATTTTCCAGCTACCTGGACACCGGCGGCGCTCATGGCACACCGGGCCGCGGTTTTATCAACTATTCACGCCAGCAACACAAAGTGTTGACGCTGTCGGACATGCTGATTCCAGGTCAGGAAGAAGCGTTCTGGAAGGCGGCGCAAGTCGCGCACAACAGCTGGTTGATCAGCACCAAGCTCGATCAGGAACCGGAGTTCGTGAAGAGCTGGCCGTTCCAGAAAACCCAGAACGTGGCGCTGACCTACGGCGGGGTGATCCTCAAGTACGAAACCAGCACCATCGCGCCTTACGCGCTGGGCCATATCGAACTGAAGATCCCTTACCCGCGTTTGAACGGCATCATCAAGCCCGAGCTGTTTCCCGGCCGTAGCTGAAGGCCCGACCCAGCACCAACTGCAGCAGCCCTGCCAGAATCAACGACGGCAGGGTTGCGCCGATGTCCGGATACAGATTGGCCAACAAATGATAGGTGCTCACCCCACCCAACCAGGCGAGCAATGCCGGCCAGCGCAACGCGGCTGACGCCACTTGAGCCGAACGTTTGCGCAAGATGAAGTGATCCACCAGCACCACGCCGAACAGCGGCGCAAACACCGAACCGATCAACAGCAGGAAGTTCTGGTACTGGGCCAGCGGTGCCAGGCACGCGATCAGTGTGCAGATCACGCCGATGGCCAGCGCCAGATGCTCGACTTTCAAGCGCAACAAAATTCCGCTGGAAACGGCGGCCGAGTGAATATCGGCGAAGGCATTTTCCGACTCGTCCAACAGGATCAGCAGCAGCGGAATGCCCAGACCGGCACCGGCCAGCGCCAGCAGCAAGGCATTCACTTCACCGCTCGGCGCGAACGCCAGGGTGTAAGCCACGCCCAGGCTCATCAGCCAGAAATTACCGATGAAGAAGCCCAGCGCCGTACCACCGAAGACGTTTTTCGCACGCTTGCCGAAACGCGAATAGTCGGCGATCAGCGGCAGCCAGGACAGCGGCATCGCGATGGCAATGTCGAAACCCACGGCAAACGGCATCGAACCATCACCGGCCTGCGCCCACAACGCGGCCAGATCGGCTTTGGCAAACAGGTTCCAGGTCAGCCAGATGCACGCAGCCAGCAACAACCAGATGCCCCACTTGCGCAGGATTTGCCGCACGAATGTCAGGGGACCGCTGACGGCAAGCAAGGTCGCCAAACCACCGAAGAAAATTGTCCAGAGCAGCGGATTCGACAGCAGGCTGCCTTCGCTAAATGCCCGCGCGCCCAACAGGCTGGCAGCGTCGCGCATGACTATGATTTCGAACGAGCCCCAACCGATCAGTTGTAGCAGGTTCAGCACGGCCGGCAAGCTCGCGCCACGTTTGCCGAGGCTGAGTTTGAGTGCGGCCATCGACGACAGACCGGTGTCACTGCCGATCACGCCGACGGCGGCCAGCAGCAGAACGCCGACCAGGGTGCCGAGGAAGATCGCCAGCAACGAACCGGACAGGCCCAAGCCTGGCGCGAGCAGTGCGCCAGTCTGCAGCACCATCAGGCCGATGCCGAGGGAGAACCACAGGGAAAACAGATCGCGACCGCCGAAGACACGTTTGTCGGTCGGCACCGCGATGTCTGGTGAATAAGTACTCGGTTGAATGCTCAAGGGTGTTATCTCAGAGGGACATTTGTTGTTGTGTAGACCTTCACTTTCTGTAGGAGCAAGGCTTGCCAGCGATGGCGATCTCAAGTGCGCTATCGCGGGCAAGCCTTGCTCCTACAAAAGCTACGCCAGCCTGAAAGGACTGGCGCGGGATCGATCAAACCTTCTTGTACAGCTGACTGCCTTCCTGCTTGAACCGTTCAGCCTGATCCGCCAACCCCTGGGCGACCTCGGCATCCACGGTTTCGATCCGCTGGTTGGCCGCGTATTCACGGACTTCCTGAGTGATCTTCATCGAGCAGAATTTCGGCCCGCACATGGAGCAGAAGTGCGCGACCTTGGCCGAATCCTTCGGCAGGGTTTCATCGTGATACGAACGGGCGGTGTCCGGATCCAGACCGAGGTTGAACTGGTCTTCCCAACGGAATTCGAACCGCGCCTTGCTCAAGGCATTGTCGCGAATCTGCGCGCCCGGATGCCCTTTGGCCAGATCCGCGGCATGCGCGGCGATCTTGTAGGTGATGATCCCGGTCTTCACGTCATCCTTGTTCGGCAGGCCCAAGTGCTCCTTCGGCGTCACGTAGCAGAGCATGGCGCAACCGAACCAGCCGATCATCGCCGCGCCGATCCCGGAGGTGATGTGGTCGTAACCCGGTGCAATGTCGGTGGTCAGCGGGCCGAGGGTGTAGAACGGCGCTTCGTCACAGCATTCCAGCTGCTTGTCCATGTTCTCTTTGATCAACTGCATCGGCACGTGACCCGGGCCTTCGATCATGCACTGCACGTCGTGTTTCCAGGCGATCTTGGTCAGCTCGCCGAGGGTTTCCAGCTCGCCGAATTGTGCGGCGTCGTTGGCGTCGGCAATCGAGCCCGGACGCAGGCCATCACCCAGCGAAAAGCTGACGTCGTAGGCCTTCATGATTTCGCAGATGTCTTCGAAATGGGTGTAGAGGAAGTTTTCCTTGTGATGCGCCAGGCACCACTTGGCCATGATCGAGCCGCCACGGGAAACGATACCGGTCACGCGTTTGGCGGTCAGCGGCACGTAACGCAGCAACACGCCGGCATGGATGGTGAAGTAGTCGACGCCCTGCTCGGCCTGCTCGATCAGCGTGTCGCGGAACAGCTCCCAGGTCAGATCTTCGGCAGCGCCACCGACTTTTTCCAGGGCCTGGTAAATCGGTACCGTACCGATTGGCACTGGCGAGTTACGGATGATCCACTCGCGGGTTTCGTGAATGTGTTTGCCGGTGGACAAGTCCATGACCGTGTCCGAACCCCAGCGAATGCCCCAGGTCAGCTTCGCCACTTCTTCTTCGATGGACGAACCCAGGGCACTGTTGCCGATGTTGCCGTTGATCTTCACCAGGAAGTTACGGCCGATGATCATCGGTTCCAGTTCGGTGTGGTTGATGTTGGCCGGAATGATTGCGCGACCGCGGGCGATCTCGTCACGGACGAATTCGGGGGTGATGATTTTCGGCACGCTGGCGCCGAAGCTGTGGCCGGCGTGTTGCTGGTCCAGCAGCCCGGCGGCGCGGGCCACTTCCAGTTTCATGTTTTCGCGGATGGCGACGTATTCCATCTCGGCGGTGATGATGCCTTTGCGGGCGTAGTGCATCTGGCTGACGTTAGCCCCGGCCTTGGCGCGGCGCGGATTGTTGACGTGGGCGAAGCGCAGTTTGGTCAGCTCGGCATCAGCAAGGCGCTCCTGGCCGAAGTTCGAACTCAAGCCAGGCAGGCGTTCGGTGTCGCCACGGGACTCGATCCACGGTGAACGCACATCGGCCAGGCCTTTGCGCACGTCGATGATGACATTGGGGTCGGTGTACGGGCCCGAGGTGTCGTACACAACCACCGGCGCATTGATCTCGCCGCCGAAATCGGTCGGAGTCACATCCAGGCTGATTTCGCGCATAGGCACGAGGATGTCGGGACGTGAGCCCTGAACATAGATTTTTTGCGAGCGGGTAAACGGCTGAACCGACTGTTGATCGACTTGGGCCGAATCACTCAGGTTCGTCGTATTTTTTAGTTTTATCGTCATCACGGGCTCTCCAGACAGCATCCAGGCAGTGGGATTTTGTCGGAGTGAACCTGTAACGAATGGACGCAGCCAATCAGCCATAACGGCGCTGTTGGTGCTGTGCTCAGTGCTCGAGGGGTGTTCGATTGTCGAACAACATCCCGGACGAAGCACAAGAGGACTCGCCGGGTGACGAGAAATCTTGTTCCCTACGCAGGCGCTAACCTGATCAGGTTCAACGGGATCCGAAATTATTCGATCTCAGCCTCATAGCAAGGCACCCCGACAAGAACCCGGCCAGTCTAGACACAACTGGCAGAGAACGCCAATACCGCTGCAAACACCATGATGAATGGCGCATTCCGGATTGTTCACGCCCTCTTGCACAACTACACTCGCTACGCCAAGCCACGCATTGACGTGGTACGTGCCGCGCCTTAGCCTTGGCGCTCAAATTATTTGTGTAATATTAATTCTAGGGAACGCCTATGCTGCGCAAACTCTCACTGGCCATTGCCGTGTCTTGTGCGTCCAATGGAATGGCCTGGGCAGCAGAAGCGCCCGTATCAAACAAAAACGATCTGGTCAGCGTCTACCAGGAAGCGAAGGCCAACAACGCCGACCTCGCGGCGGCCATTGCTCAATACGGCGCACAGAAAGAAGTCGTGCCCCAGGCCCGTGCCGGCCTGCTGCCCAATCTTTCGGGCGGTGCCGAACTGGCTAACGTGCGCACCTCGATCGATCAGCCTTCGTCGACGGCCAATCGCGCTGCAAATTCGTATCAGGCCACCCTGGCGCAGCCGCTGTTCCGTGCCGATCGCTGGTTCCAGTTTCAGGCCGCCAAGGACGTCAACGAACAGGCCGCCCTGCAACTCTCGGCCACCGAGCAAAACCTGATCCTGCAGACCGCTGAAAATTACTTCAACGTGCTGCGCACCCAGGACAACCTGGCGTCGACCAAGGCCGAGGAAGCGGCATTCAAACGCCAGCTCGACCAGTCCAACGAACGTTTCGATGTCGGCTTGTCGGACAAGACCGACGTGCTCAACTCTCAAGCCAGCTACGACACCGCACGCGCCAACCGGATCGTTGCACAGCGCCAGGTAGATGACGCGTTTGAAGCACTGATCACTCTGACCAACCGTCAGTACAATTCGATTTGGGGCGTCACCCATAGCCTGCCGATCTTGCCACCGTCTCCGAACGACGCCAAAGCCTGGGTCGATACGGCGGCCAGACAGAACCTGAATTTGCTGGCCAGCAACTACGCGGTCAGTGCCGCCGAAGAAACCCTCAAGCAGCGCAAGGCCGGCCACTTACCGACCGTCGACGCCGTGGCGAAATATGAAAAAGGCGACAACGACGCGCTGGGGTTCAGCAACCCGAACAACCTTCCTCAGGCGTACGGTGGCAACGTCGAGCAAACGACGCTGGCCCTGCAACTGAGCATCCCGATCTACAGCGGTGGCCTGACCACCTCCCAGGTGCGCCAGTCGTATGCACAGCTGGACCAGACCGAGCAGCAACGCGAAGCGCTGCGTCGGCAGATCGTGGAAAGTACCCGCAATCTACACCGCGCAGTGAACACTGACGTTGATCAGGTTTCGGCGCGCAAGCAATCGATCATCTCCAACCAGAGTGCGGTAGAAGCGACCGAAATCGGTTATCAGGTGGGGACACGCAACATCGTCGACGTCCTGGATGCGCAGCGTTCGCTGTACACCTCGGTACGCGACTACAACAACACCCGCTACGACTACATCCTCGACAACCTGCGCCTCAAACAGCAGGCCGGCACACTGAGCCCGGGAGATCTGGAAGACCTGAAGCGTTATCTCAAGGCCGACTACAACCCCGACAAGGACTTCCTTCCACCGGGCCTGGCGAAGGCAGCGGAAGAGCAATTAAAAGCAAGACCTGAGCAGTAACAGGTCATCACTGCGGTGAGGGGGCTTACCCTCTCACCACATTTATTAGCGATCGATCAACCGCCCCAGCCCATCCAGCAACCGCTGCAACGCCCCTTGATTGGTGCGCATCACCTTAAGCCCCGCCTCTGCCATCCGCTGCGCATCGCGCGGCAACTCGAACAGCCGCTGCACCGCCAACGCCAGGCCTTCGGCATCCTCCACTTCCTGCAACGCCCCGGCGCTACGCAATTGCGTGGCGATTTCGAGGAAGTTGAACAGGTGCGGGCCGCTCAGGACTGGCTTGGCCAGCGCGGCCGGTTCCAGCAGGTTATGCCCGCCGTTCGGCATCAGGCTGCCCCCCACAAAAGCGCTGTCGGCCAAGGCGTAGAGAAACAGCAACTCGCCCATGGTGTCCCCCACCAGAACCGAGGTGGCCGAGGTCACTGGCTCTCCTGTAGAACGACGCAGTGTGGCAAAACCCTGTTGCTGACACAGTTCGAACACCGGGTTGAAACGCTCTGGATGGCGCGGTACCAGAATCAGCAACGCATCGGGATGATTGACCAGCAACTGACGATGGGCCGCGAGGACCACTTCGTCTTCGCCTTCATGGGTACTGGCGGCGATCCACACCGGTCGTTCAAGCGCCTGCCACTGAGTGCGCAGTTCGACGGCACGTTGCAGCAGTTGCGGGTCGATGGTCAGGTCGAACTTGATTGAGCCGGTGACCTCTACGGTTTCAGGACGCGCACCCAACTCTTGGAAGCGCTGGGCTTCGGCCTCGGTCTGTACCGCGAACAGGCTCATCTCGGCGAGCATCGGCTGCGTCAGTTTGCTGAAGCGACCATAGCCCTTGGCCGAGCGTTCGGACAGCCGCGCATTGGCCAGTGCCACGGGAATCCCGCGCCTGGCACATTGGTGAATGTGGTTGGGCCAGAGTTCGGTTTCCATGATCACCGCCAGGGTTGGCCGGACCCGATCCAGGAAGCGCGCAGCGGCGCATGGCAAATCGTAGGGCAAGTAGCAGTGTTGAATGCGCGGCTCATTGGCGAACAAGGCCAGGATGCGCTCGGACCCGGTCGGGGTCATGCAGGTCACGGTAATCGGCAACTGTGGATAACGTTGCAGCAAGGCGCGAATCATCGGCGCTGCGGCAATGCTTTCGCCCACCGACACCGCGTGCACCCAGATACCGCCCGGCGTCATCACCGGCAGTCCGACGGAGAAACGCTCGCCAATACGCTTGGCGTACGCCGGCGCCTTACGCGCCCGCAGCCACAGCCGAATCGCTACCAGTGGCAGCCCCAGGTAAAACAGCGCGGTATAGAGAGTTCTATTCATGGCGGCGGAGTTTATCGGCTTTTCTCGCCGATCGCCTGCAAGTGCACGGCAAAACGTTCCGCCAGCCAGCGAGCCGCCGGGCCCAGCGGTTCATCACGACGCCATACCAACTCCACCACCAGCGCCGGCGGGGTCCATTCGCTGACCAGTTCAACCATCAAGTCCTGATACGCCGGGTATTGCACCACATGCCGTGGCAACCAGGCCCAACCGAGGCCGCGCACCAGCCATTCGGCCATCACGTAGAAGCTGTCCGCGCGCCAGACTTGTGGGCTGGCCGGTTCGCTACCGGGATAGACGCTGGACTGTGTGGACATCAGCAACTGGCGATGCTGCGCCAGAGCCTGACAATCGACGTGTGCCTGTTTCGCCAGTGGATGCCCGACGCCGCACACCGTGACCATCTCGACGCGCCCCAGCACTCGCCGCTCAAGGGCCTCGGGGATTTGGTCGTGATAAAACAGCAATCCCAGATCGGCCCGGCGCTCCACCAGCTTGCGCGCCACATCGCCTTGGGCGGCGCTGGTCAGTTGCACTTCGAGGCTGGGAAATTTTTCGGCCAGGGCTTCGAAGCTTTCGATGATCGGCTGATAGGGCATGGCCTCATCCTGTGCCACGCGCAGACGAGCTTCCTGGCCGCGCATCATGGCCAGCGCGCGGCCATTGAGGCGCTCACACTGACGCAACACTTCCCGCGCCTCTTCCAGCAATGCGTTGCCGGCCTCGGTGAGTTTCGGCTGACGGCCACTGCTGCGGTCGAACAGGCTCACGCCCAAGTCTTCTTCCAGCAGTGCAATCGAACTGCTGACCGCCGACTGCGCCTTGCGCTGATTGCGCGCCACGGCAGAAAAAGAACGCTGCTCCGCTACGCTGACAAACAACCGCAGTTGCTCAAGATCCCATTGCATAGGCCAACCCATCTTCATGGCAGATAGGTAATGACTTTACCGCATCTGAAGAGTCTCTAAAATGCCAACCTCAGAAAGCAACACTTCACACGAGGATGCCCCCATGACCGCTTACTACTACTTGGCCATCGCCATCTGCGCCGAAGTGATCGCGACCGTTTCGATGAAAGCCGTCAAAGGTTTCAGCACCCCGCTGCCGCTGATTCTGGTGATTGTCGGCTACGGCATTGCCTTCTGGATGCTGACCCTGGTGGTGCGCAGCGTTCCGGTCGGCGTCGCTTACGCGGTGTGGGCCGGCATGGGCATCGTGATGGTCAGCGTCGCGGCGCTATTTATCTATGGGCAGAAGCTGGATGTGCCGGCGATGCTGGGGATGGCGTTGATTGTGCTGGGCGTTGTGGTGATCCAGCTGTTCTCCAAAACCGCAGGCCATTAGGCCCAAACCACAATCCATTGTGGGAGCGAGCCTGCTCGCGATAGCGTCATGCCCGTCGACATCTATGCAAGCTGACACACCGCTATCGCGAGCAGGCTCACTCCTACAGGTTTGCATCCCTCCAGTTGATCACCGACAAGTCCCCTTTTCTTCGAGTCTGTATACTGCGCCCTCGTCTTGAACACTGAGGTCGCCGCATGCCATCCGTTATTTCCACCGACGTTCTGATTGTCGGCGCTGGTGTCGCCGGCCTCTGGCTGAATGCGCGTCTGCGCCGCCAGGGTTTTTCGACCGTGCTGGTGGAAAGCGCCAGCCTCGGCGGCGGGCAGAGTGTGAAGTCCCAGGGCATCATTCACGGCGGCGCCAAGTACGCGTTGCATGGCGCCCTGACCGGGGCGTCGGAAGCCATTGCCGACATGCCCCGCCGCTGGCGTGCAGCGCTGGCGGGCGATGGCGAACTGGACCTGTCCGGCGTGCGCCTGCTGTCCGAAGCCCACTACCTCTGGTCCCCCGGCACGCTCGCTGGCAACCTCACCAGTTTCTTCGCCAGCAAGGCCGTGCGCGGCCGAGTCGATCAGGTCAAGGGCGAGCAACTGCCACCGGCCCTGCAAGACAAACGCTTCAAGGGCAAGGTCTATCGCCTGGCAGAACTGGTGGTCGATGTGCCAAGCCTGATCCAGCGCCTGGCCGATCTGGCCGGAGATGGCCTGCTCGCCGGACAGAAGATCGAACCGCTACTGGAAGGCAACGCTCTGGTCGGCCTCAAGGTCGATGAACGCGAGATTCGTGCCCAGCGCATTGTCCTGAGCGCCGGCGCCGGTACGGCGGCGTTACTCGAAGCGTTGGGGCTGAGTCAGCCCGCCATGCAGCGCCGGCCGTTGCACATGATCATCGCCAAAGGCCCGGGCCTTAAACCGTTGTACGCCCATTGCCTGGGTGGCGGCACCAAACCGCGCCTGACCGTGACCACTCACCCGGCGGCCGATGGCCAGTGGGTCTGGTACATGGGGGGCGATATCGCCGAAGCCGAAGGCGTTGCTCGAGAACCCGCTGAGCAAATCGCTACGGCCCAGCAAGAGCTCGGACAGTTACTGCCATGGATCGACCTGAGCACCGCGCAATGGGCCACCTTGCGTGTGGACCGCGCCGAGCCGCTGCAATCGGGGCTCACCCGCCCCGACAATGCCTTTCTCGCCGAACAAGGTCGCTTGATGGTGGGCTGGCCGACCAAACTGGCACTGGCGCCGGACTTCGCCGACCGGGTCATCGCCAGCCTGACGCGCGACGGCATCCAGCCAAGCCAGACTGAGCCGCTGCCGCCGCTGCCAAAACCACCGATGAGCGTTCCGGCCTGGGATCAACTGCTGCCATGAGCCAACCAACCCTGCACGAACTGCACCGCCCGCTGGGCAGCACCGGCCTGCTGGTTTCACCGCTGGGCCTGGGCACGGTCAAACTCGGCCGCGACCAAGGCGTGAAATACCCCAACGGCTTCCAGATTCCCGACGACGACGATGCGCGCAGGCTGCTCAAACTCGCCCGCGACATGGGCATCAACCTGATCGACACCGCACCGGCCTATGGCCGCAGTGAAGAACGCCTCGGCCCACTGTTGCGTGGCCAGCGCCAGGACTGGGTGATTGTCAGCAAGGTCGGCGAAGAGTTTACCGACGGCCAATCGAGCCATGACTTCAGCGCCGCCCACACTCGACTGTCGGTGGAGCGCAGCCTGCAACGCCTGGAAACCGATTTTATCGACCTGGTGCTGGTGCACTCCGACGGCAACGATCTGGCGATCCTCAATGACAGCGAGGTCTACGCGACCCTCGCCAATCTCAAGGCCGAAGGCAAGATTCGCGGCTTCGGTTTTTCCGGTAAAACCGTCGAGGGTGGTTTGAAGGCTCTGGAGCAAGGTGATTGCGCCATGGTCACCTACAATCTGAACGAGCAGAACGAGAAGCCCGTCATTGACTATGCTGCTGCTCACGGCAAAGCCATCCTGGTCAAAAAAGCCCTCGCCAGTGGTCATGTGTGCCTGAGTCCAGGCGTGGACCCGGTGCGCGCCAGCTTCGAATTGTTGTTTGAACATCCGGGTGTTGCCAGTGCTATTGTCGGGACCATTAATCCGCTGCACCTCGCCCACAACGTTGCGACCGTTGCCCAGGTCCTCCGTAGAAACTGATGCCGCCCACGCGGCCTTAAGCAGGAGCCGACATGCCGCGTACGCTCATTAGAAAGAACCCGAGCAACTTCAAGACCCTGCCGTTGTACGTCGAAGCGACTCCCGAAGGCTTGAGCTATCAGAGCGTCGGGATGCCGCTCAATTTCTCCCAGACCCTGCAACGTCGCCGCCCCGTGACGGTGGCTAACACCGAGCGGTTTGCGCTGGAACTGGCCAATCTTGGCGTCTCGGTGCGCCTGACCCTGCATTGGCAGAACCGCGATTACTGGGTGCTGGTGCGTCAGCGTCGGCAAGACCGTGGCGACGTGGTGCTCAAGCTGATCTCCGGCTACGTACCGGCCCATGAGCTGAACCTGCCGTTGCACACCGCGATCCAGGAAATTGCTGAGGAATGCCTGCTGGAAACCCCGGAAGGCTGGCTCGGCGGGCGTTTCAACGACACATGGCTGCCGGCACCCTACGCCAGCGCCCTGCATTACCGCGAGGCGCTGCCGTTTCGCCTGACGCCGTTGTCCGGTTCGGCGCGGCCGGTGCGCTGCGCCAAGCTTCAGTTGATCGAACGGCCGCGCGCTTACGTACATCTGCCCACCGCGTCGTTGCAATTGATCTATGACTTGCGCCTGGACGTGCCTAAAGAAGCCAAATCCCTGAGCCTGTTTCATGTCGAT
Source organism: Pseudomonas sp. GL-B-19 (assembly GCF_019956415.1). Lineage (GTDB taxonomy): Bacteria > Pseudomonadota > Gammaproteobacteria > Pseudomonadales > Pseudomonadaceae > Aquipseudomonas. Next base: position 177,303 of record NZ_JAHBDK010000064.1, on the reverse strand, counting down.
GAGCGACTGGAAGGCGATCAACTGGTCGCCCGGCTCGACCGCAAGCGCCCCGATTTATACCTGATGCCATTGCAGGACGGTCAGCCGATGGCCGAGCTCTATACCTTGAAGAAAGATCAACTGTACCCGGCGAGTACTCGTGGCTTGTTTCTGGCGGAGAGCTTTGCCCGGCAGGAAGGCTGGGTAGTGCGTGATGAGCGGATTCGCTGGAAGGATTGGGTGCGGCAACAGGGCTTGAGCCCACCGGGGAAAGATTCAGGTTTGGCGCGGTTGCGTGGGAAGGCGAAGCAATTGCTGAAGAGAATCGTACCGCGTAAAAAAGTCAGCTCTTAAAGCAAAAGGTCAAAAGATCGCAGCCTCGTTTCACTCGACAGCTCCTACAGGGAATCGCATTTCAATGTAGGAGCTGTCGAGTGAAACGAGGCTGCGATCTTTTAGGCTTCACTCGGATTGGCGGATTTTCTCGACAATCGCAGTAGTCGAGCTGTTTTCCACCAGCCCCAGCACTTTCACCGTGCCGCCGTAAGCAGTCACGATGTCTGCGCCGACCACTTGGTCAATCCCATAATCGCCACCCTTGACCAACACGTCCGGCTTGACCGCACGCAGCAGGTTTTCCGGGGTGCCTTCAGGGAAGCTGATCACCCAATCCACTGCGCCCAAACCGGCCAATACCGCCATTCGACGGTCAACGCTGTTGATTGGACGACCCGGACCCTTCAAGCGGCTGACCGAAGCATCGTCGTTGACTGCAACGATCAGACGATCGCCCTGGGCCCGTGCCTGCTCAAGGTAGGTCACGTGGCCGGCATGCAGAATGTCGAAGCAGCCATTGGTGAAGACGATCTTCTCTTTGTGCGCACGCGCATCGTCGACCGCCAGCAATAGCTGCTCTAGGCCCAACACGCCGCGCTCCGACCCCTCTGCACGCTGAATGGCGCGGCGCAGTTCCGGCGCGCTGATGGCCGCCGTACCGAGTTTGCCGACCACGATGCCCGCCGCCAGGTTGGCCAGGGCCACTGCGTGCGGCAATTCTTCGCCAGCGGCAATCGCGGCTGCCAGGGTAGAAATCACGGTATCGCCGGCACCGGTCACGTCAAACACTTCACGGGCGCGGGCCGGCAAGTGCAGCGCCGGGTGATCAGGGCGCAGCAACGTCATGCCGTGTTCGCCACGGGTCACCAGCAAGGCGCCGAGGTCGAGGTCGTGCATCAGCTGCGCGCCCTTGCTCACCAGCTCGTGCTCATCGGCGCAACCACCGACGATGGTTTCGAACTCGTTGAGGTTCGGGGTGATCAGGCTTGCGCCACGGTAGATCGAAAAATCCTTGCCCTTGGGATCCGCCAGCACCGGAATACCACGGGCACGTGCGGCCTGGATCAGCACCTGATGGTTTTTCAGTGCGCCTTTGCCGTAGTCGGACAGCACCAGCACCTTGATGCCTTCGAGCAATTCATCGACTTGCTCGCCAAGCGCCAACGCATCGGTGGCGAAGGGTTCTTCAAAGTCGATACGCAGCAGTTGCTGGTGACGACTCATGACCCGCAGCTTGACGATGGTCGGCTGGTGCGCAATGCGCTGGAATATCGCCCGAACGCCAGCACCCTTGAGGCTATTGGCCAGGCTGTCGGCAGCTTCGTCGTCGCCGGTCACGCCGACCAGCGAGGCCGGGGCACCGAGCGCGGCAATGTTCAACGCAACGTTGGCGGCACCGCCCGGGCGGTCTTCGATTTGCTCGACCTTGACAACCGGTACCGGCGCCTCAGGGGAAATCCGTGAGGTACCACCATGCCAGTAACGGTCGAGCATGACATCGCCGACCACCAAGACAGGGGCTTGATCGAATCGCGGCATGGACAACTTCATGGAGCAACCCACATACAAAATGAACAGGGGCGCGATATTACCACAGGGTTGGCGTGGCCTTGCGCATGGCATGAACGAGGTCGTAAAAAGCAAAAAAAAGCAGCCTGGTCAGGTTCAAAGAACCTCAGGCTGCATTTTTTTCAGACTGTCATTAAAACTGACGGATGCCGAGGGTCAGGCGATGTCTTCAGTCGGAGCGTCGAGGCCCATGGCGTTCAGGCGGGCGTAGTAACCGTTTTGCGCCAGAAGCTCGGCATGGGTGCCGCGCTCGACAATCCGGCCCTGATCCATCACCAGGATCAGGTCAGCCTTTTCGATGGTCGACAGACGGTGAGCGATTACCAGCGTGGTCCGGCCTTTCATCACTTGGTCCAGCGCCGCCTGAATGTGGCGCTCCGATTCAGTGTCGAGCGCCGAAGTGGCTTCGTCGAGAATCAGCAACGGTGCGTTCTTCAACAGGGCCCGTGCAATGGCCAGGCGCTGGCGCTGACCGCCGGACAGCAGCACACCATTCTCGCCGACCTGGGTGTCCAGGCCTTCGGGCAACTGCGCGATGAAATCCATTGCGTAGGCATCTTTCGCGGCTCTTTCGATCGCGTCACGAGGTGCGCCAGCCAGGTCGCCATAAGCAATGTTATTGGCCACCGTGTCGCTGAACAACGTCACATGCTGGGTCACTTGGGCGATGTGCTTGCGCAGGTTCAGCAGTTTGTAATCCTCCACCTCAACATCATCAATCAGGATCTCGCCCTTGTCGTGGTGGTAGAAGCGTGGAATCAGGTTGGCCAGGGTCGACTTGCCGCTGCCGGACCGTCCGACAAGCGCTACCATTTGCCCAGGCTCGGCCGAGAAACTGATGTCATTGAGTACCTGGCGATCGGTGCCAGGGTAGGTGAAGCTCAGATTGCGCACGTCCAGGCGGCCGCTGACGGCATCGCGCTCCACGGTGCCGGTATCGACTTCAGGCTCGACGTCCAGCTGTTCGAAAATACTCTCGGCACCCGCCACACCTTTCTGGATGGTCGAGCTGACTTCGGACAATTGGCGGATCGGCTTGGGCAACAGGCCGGCCAGGGTGATGTAGGCAACCATGTCACCAGCCGACGCATCGCCGCGCAGGAACAGCACCAGGAACATCAACACCGCCATGGCGCTGTAGATCACCAGTTGCAACAACGGCGTGTAAATGGCACCGGTGCGCGTCATGCGCAGTTGTTTGTCGGTGTTGCCCTGACTGGCTGCGAAGAAACGCTTCTCTTCGTAGACTTCACCGCCAAAGCTGCGCACCACGCGATACCCCTGGATGGTTTCCGACGCCACGTGGGTCACGTCGCCCATGGCCACCTGGATTTTCTTGCTCTGCTTGCGGAATTTCTTGCTCGCGGTGCGCACCATGATGGCGATCAGCGGCAGGATGGCGATCATGACCAGCGTCAGGCGCCAATTCATGAACAGCAGCGAGGCAAACAGGAAGATCACTGTCATGCCTTCACGGATTACGACCTTGATCGCATCTGTGGCCGCCCCGGTGACCATCGTCACATTGAAGGTGATACGCGAAATCAGATGACCCGAGTTATGCTTGTCGAAATAGCGATTGGGCAAAACCAGCAGGTTATTGAACAACTGCACCCGCAAGTCATGGACAAGCCCGAGGGAAACCTTGGCCAGAAAGTAGTTGCCCAGATATGATCCCAGCCCCTGCCACGCGGCGATCAGAATGATCAGCAGCGGCACAGCCTGCAACAGTTGCAGGTCGCGCAGGTAAGGCACAGAGGGGAAAAGCACTGCCTCAGGATTGGACAGGCCATCGACAAAGTATTTGAGAATGTAACCAAGCATCGGCTGGGTCGAAGCGAAAATCAAAAAGCCGACAATGCTGATCAGAAACAGACTGATGTACGGCCGGACATAGCCGAGCAGGCGGAAGTAGATTTTCAAGCTCGATGGGCTTGCGGAGAGACTGGAGTCGGCCATATCACGCGTTTGTCGATAAAAAGGACGCTGACTTTAGCACAGCTTCTTCAGGGTTCTGGCAATCGACTAAAGGCTGTTATTGTTAGGCATCGAATTAAGTATCAAATAGCCATCACCCCGGAATGCCCGATCAACTTCAGGATTGAATCTCTCAGTATGCAACTCAGCGGTTTCAATAGTGCGTCAAATCGAGTTTTCGATTTCATCTGCCTCTGGATTCTTCCACTTGGCTATCTCTTGCTTCTATGCGCATTGTTTTTCTTGCCGGGCCGGAGTCTGCACCACAAACTTTATTATGGCCTGTTCAGCATTCCGGTGCTGATTGCCCTGTGTCTGCGTCCCCGCGAACTCAAAGAATTGTGCCGCGAGCCGATCTTCATTGCCGTGGTGGTGTTCGCGGCCTGGGCGCTGGTGAGTTTGTCCTGGGCACCGGGACAGGAAAGCTTCTCCAGTCAAGTCAAAGCACCGCTGCATATCCTGATGCTGTTCGCTGGCTGCTACTTGCTGGTGCGCTATCGCAGCGAAATCATTCACCCCCTGCTGTTCGCCGCGGCATTGATCGGACTGGTCGGCACCGTCCATAACCTGTTCGTTTTCGCCCGCATGTACGAGCCGGGTATGCGTTTGATCGGTGGCGGTGCGTTCGACAACCCACTGCTGAGTTCTCACATCTATGGCTTTTATGCTGCCTACTGGCTGAGCATGAGCATGATCTGCAAGCGCCGCCTGATGCTCTGGTTGAGTCTTCCGGCGATGGCAATCATGTTTGCCGCCGTGATCGCCACTGGCTCCAGAACGCCTCTGGCTGCACTGACGATGGCGGGGCTCTGGCTGGGCTTCATTTGCTGGAACCGCCGCTCCGTCATATTGCTGGGCGCATTGGTTGCCAGCGGCGCCGCGCTTTATGTGCTGTTTGCGCGAATGATCATCGAACGCGGCGATTCTTATCGCTTCGAAATTTGGCAACTGGCTATCAATCAAATAGCCGATCACCCATGGATCGGTCATGGTTATAGCGCCAACCTGGCCATCGACCCCGGCGTCGGCGTCAGCTTTCAGGAGCCCCACAGCTTTGTCCTGGGCGTGCTCTTTTACGTCGGTGTTGTGGGATTGCTGCCATGGTTGTTTTTCCAGGCCTGGAGTTTGCTCAGCAGTTGGCGAAATCGCGTGCAACCACTGTTCATCATCGCCTCGACCTGGCTGATATTCGGCATCGGCGCAGGCTTGACCGAGGGCGGCGGCATCATCTCCCGGCCGAAGGAGCACTGGTTTCTGCTCTGGATTCCGCTGGCGCTGATCGCCGCGCTTTGCATTAATCAACGCGCCAGACGCTTGTTGGCGATGCCCATCAAGACACTGACGCCAACGGCCCAGCAACAATTGACCGCCAATGCGCAGGTGATCGAAGAAGATGGCCTGGGCCCCAAAGTCTTGCGCCTGCTCGATGGCAGCTTCCTCAAGCTGTTCCGCTGCCGTCGCTGGTACACTTCAGGCAGTTTCAACCCCTACTCCGAACGCTTTGCCGTCAACAGCGAGCAGCTGCGCAACATGGGGTTTGCGACCCCGCCGATTCTTGACCTTTATCGCCTGGCAGACGGCAGCAGCGCCGTGCACTATTCACCGCTGCCCGGCAATACGCTGCGCCAGGTCTTGCAAGGCATAACCGCACCCGCGGTGCGTGAGGCGCTGGTGGAGCGATTCGGCAAGTTCATGGCTCAACTGCATGAACAGGGCGTCTATTTCCGTTCGCTGCACCTGGGCAACGTTCTGGTGCTTGAAGATGGAGAGTTCGGCTTGATCGATGTGGCCGACCTGCGCATTTACCCTTCTTCGTTGAGCCTGGCCCTGCGTCAGCGCAACCTGCGCCATATGCAGCGTTACACCGTAGACAAGCGCTGGCTGTTCCAGGAACACTTTGAAGCACTGCTTCAGGGCTATGCCATGACGGCATCCAAGTCCGCTGTTGATAACCTGCACAGACTAGTGCTGACCGGGAGCTCCCCGGTCAAGGCTCATTGATGACTGAAACCAATCCTCTCATTGCGCTAGCAGCTTATCTGCTGGCCATTGTGACCGGCGCCCTGCTGTTACGCGCCGTACCGAAAATCGCCCGTCAAATCGAACATTCCAGTGAAAGCCGTTATGCCAGCATTGATGGGCTACGCGGTTATCTGGCGTTCGGCGTGTTCGTACACCATGCGATCATTACCTTGATCTTCCTGCGCACGGGTGTGTTTGATTTTCCGCCGAGCAATTTCTACTCACAACTTGGCCAAGGCAGTGTCGCGCTGTTTTTCATGATCACCGCTTTCCTGTTTTGGAATCGATTACTCACCCAGGGACGTCAACACGACTGGCTGGCTTTTGCAGTATCGCGGCTGTTTCGCCTGTACCCGTTGTACTTGCCGCTGATGCTGATCGTGTTTGTCACGGTGTTCTACCTGCAGAACTGGGAACTCAAGGACTCAGGGATCCAGTTCTTCGGCCAGATCCTGGCCTGGCTGACCTTCGACCGGCCGGACGTCAACCAGTACTACCAAACCGGCGTGCTGATCTCCAACGTCACCTGGACTTTGGGTTACGAGGTATTTTTCTATCTGGCATTGCCCCTCGCCGCCTTGGTGTTTATCTACCGAGGCAGCTGGAAGCAAACGGTGTTGTGCCTGATCGGCATTTACGCACTGTATGAACTGGTCGGCCTGGAGCACTCGCTGAAAAAACATTTTCTCGCGAGCTTTCTCGGCGGCATCGGCGCTGCGTATTGGGTTCGCCAACCGAAACTGGTGGCCTGGGGTCAGACTCGAATGGCGGGGATTATCGCGCTGCTGGCATTGGCAATTGCCTTCACGGCATTCAACCGTGCTTTCAGCCCGAAGCCACTGCTGCTCATGTCGTTGTTTTTCGTGATTGTGGCGTCCGGAAACACCCTGTTCGGTGCGCTGAAACCACGCAGCATCCGTTGGCTCGGCGAAATCAGCTACAGCACCTATTTACTGCACGGCTTTGTGCTGTGGGTGTTCATCCAGCGCCTGCCGCTGGTGCTTGATCTGGATGCGCGTGACATCTGGACCTTTCTGCCGCTGCTGGCCCTGTGCAGCTGCCTGCTGATCATCATCAGCAGCCTGACGTTCCTGTACATTGAGAAACCGGGCATAACGGCCGGCAAGAAGGCCTTGCTGTGGCTGCGCCAAGGCAATCAAGCCAACAGGATTCTGACGGAGAAGATCGCTGGCTGAAGCTGACGCACACCTTGTAGCTGCTGGCGAAGCCTGCGGCTATAAGGCGCATGGAGGCTGGGTCAGTCTTTTTCCAGCGGCGAGAAGTACAGCCGCCCCAGACCGCGCCAGGTCTTCTTGTTCCAGGCCTTGAACGGGATCTGCGCCAGCAGTTCGCGGGCCAGCTTGCGGTCACGGTTGGCGGTCTTGAGGAACATTGAGCTGAGGAACTTGTAGCGAACCTCGTCGTACAGTGGATGGTCGCTGAACAGCGCGTAGGTACGCAGGATGCTGTCGATCATGAAGCGGTGGTTCTTGTAAGAGTTGGTGGCGTGTTTGCGATAGCGCGCCATCAGCACATTCAGGCCATCGATAAAGTAACCGGCATGGGTCACCTTCAGTTCGATCAGCAAATCTTCCAGGCGAATGTTCGGATCGAACCCACCCACCTTATCCAGCGCCTCCCGACGGATCATCAGGGTCGGGGCGGGTGGATAGGGTTTGCGCTCCAGAAACATGTCATCGAAATCCAGACGACGAAACGGCACATCACGACGCTGACGCTTCTCCGGGTACAGATTACCGTCGGCGTCGATCAGCTCGATATTGCCGGCGCAGATACCAACCTCGGGCTTGCCATCCATGTGCTCCACCTGAGTGGCGATGCGCTCTGGCAGCATGATGTCGTCAGAACCGAACGGCACGATCAGACTGCCCTTTGAACGGGCGATGGCACCGTTGAGGGTATTGGTCAGCCCCTGGTTCTGTTGAACCCGGAAATCGAAACCGTGTTGTGCCTGCAAAGCGTTGATCCGTTCAACGCTGTTGTCGCTGGAACCGTCGTCGACCACCAACAATTCGATGTTCTTATACGTCTGGTTGAGGACGCTGAGAATGCTTTCCTCGATGTAGCGAGCGTGGTTATACGACGCAATGATGACCGTGACGAGAGGTTGCGCGGCGCTCATGGTTGTTCCTTGCGGGCCTGTTCCAGGCCGGAGTCAATCAGGCTCAGGTATTCCTGACGGAACACCTCGATGTCGTGTTGTTCCTGCAGATAACGGAAGGCCTGCTCGCCCTTGGCCTTGAGCTCGACATCCGACAGCCCGAGGTAGTTATCCAGCGCTGCGACCAGGCTCGGCACTTCCTTGGGCGTAATCGCCACCCCCCCCGCCCCTTCAATCAGCGGCAGCATGGCAGGCACGTTGGATGCAATCACCGGCAAATGACCGCTCATGCCTTCGAGCAGCGCCAACCCGAGGCCTTCAGCCAGGGACGGCATGGTCCAGATGTCGAAGGCGCGAATGTACTGCAAGGCGATTTCCTTGAAGCCCAGAAGGTGTGCGCGCCCGGTCAGGCCCAAGCGTTCGATCTCGGCATTCAGGCGCGACTCTTCGCGGCCGGCACCAATGATCGCCAACTGTGTGTTCGGGTACTTGTCCTTGAGCGCGGCAAACGCCTGCAACAGATAGGTGTGACCCTTGACCGGTACAAGACGCCCCAGAGCACCAATCAAGCGCACCGACGGATCGATCCCCAACAATTCGCGGGCACGCTCGCGGCTATGTTGCAAACCTTCGGCCTGCTCAATGTCGATGGCGTTGGTGATCGCGTAAGTATTCTGATCGGTAAAACCGCAGTCGCAGTCCAACAGGTACTGTTTGACCGCCGGCGACACGCCGACAAAACGCCAGTGACGATCGATCAGGCGCTGGGTCTGGCGGCGCCGGTAAAACCGGTCGTACTCACCAAAACCGTGAGAAATGCCGATGCACAGCGGCACTTTCAACCAACGGTTAAGCGTCAGCATCATGTTCACGGGCTTGAAGCGGTTACAGATCACCACGTCGAATTTTTCCGCGCGGCAAAACTTGTACAGCGTCCACATCGCCCGCAAGCGCATGCCTTTGAGGGACTTGTCGGAAAACTCGAAGTACACCGAACGGTCCGCCCGGCTTATAGCCTCACCTGGCCCGGGCTTGCCGCGCAGGAACGCCGCCGTCACTTCGTAGCGATCACCGGGCAGCGCCTTGACGATCTGCTCCGCGAGGTCGGCAAAATCATGGGCTTTGACGTTGTAGTCAGGCTGCAATTGCAGAACCTTTAGCCGCTGGCTCATAACTCTCCCCGCTGCGAAGCGTTGATTGGTGTGTGCTTGAGTATCCACAAGAGCTCGTGACGCCGAACGGCCTTGCGAAAGAATTCGTTTTCACCGTAGGCCGGCGGCTTCCGCCTGGCCAGTAGCCGCTGGATTAATCGGCGCAGGCGTCGCTTGAACGGCATCGACGGTTGCAGGTCATGCATCATGCCCAACGCCATGGCTTTGTCGCGCTGAAGGTCCAGCGACAGCGGCAGGCAGCAAGGCTGCATTGGCGTCGCCGCGTCGAAGGCTGGCGGCAACGCGATACCATGACCGGCATCGCCCATTGGCCAGCGGTCGTTGTCGTGCAAATGGTTGGCGTAGCCGAGCAGTGTGGTCGGCTGCCATTCCAGGCCTTTCAAGGCTTCGAGAACCGCTTGTTGGGCACAGATATGATCGGGATGCGGATCGAGGGTCGGGTGCGGCAGTACGATCACGTCAGGGCGCGCACGCAGCAGTACTGCACGCAGATCGGCCAACAGGTTGTTCCAGGTCGGCGCACCGTCGGCATCGCCCGGCAGGGCAAATGGATTCAACTCGCGAAACAGCCGAGTGTCACTCATGTCCGCTTCTCGCGAACCGACCGGTTGCGTCGGCGCGGCCTGCATCGCTGCCAGTTGCAGACAGAAGTAACCCAACTGCACGCAATGAGCCTGCGGCACACCAGCCCAACGCGGTACGGCAATGCTGTCCCAAGCGCGCAAACGGCCCTTGAGCCGCGACGCCTCGACCTTGTTCAGGCCGATCTGTTGGTAGTGTTCGGCTTCGATTTCACCGGCCGTCAGTGTCACGATCCAGGCTTCATCGGCCTGGCTGTACAAACCATAGGCAGCCAGCTCGGCGTCGTCGGCGTGGGGAGCGATCACCATCACCCGTTGCCGGCGGAAGTCGGGTTGTTCCAGTGCCCACAATACCGGCTCGCCGAACAGGCGGCAGTAGCGTCCACGCAGGCGCAACTCACCACGCGACAGCACTTGCGCCTGACCACTGAGGTTCAGGTAACGCAGGCCATTCGCGCCGCGCTCAAAGGTTTGCCGGTCCGGATTGTCACCACCCGACAACTCCACCAACGGGTCGATAAAGCGCCCCAGCCAGGTGCTTTTCACCCGTAGCGCCAACACCAGCGTGGCGTCGTCGACCAGCATCACGCCTTCGTCCAGGCGCAAGCGCTCGCCGTCCAGATGCACCTTGGGTTGTGGGGTGTAGGGCGGGAAGCTGTATCGGTAATCGTCTTTTGGGGAATAAAACAGGTGGTCAGCGAACCAGGCCTCGTGGGCAATCCAGCCCAGCACCGCACACACCAACGGCAACCACCAGGCCACCAGCACGCCGATGGCAATCAACAGCATCAGCGCGATCAACAGGCTGATACGTTTGTTGCGCCGATGGCGCTTGAGCAGTTGCTGTTTGCGGCTCATGGGTTCACTCACACGGTAAAAACCGGCACAGGATTGCACCAGCGGTCCTTGTATTCCCGGTCGGCACGACCGAAGGAAAACCGCAAAGGCTTGTCCAGGGCGCGAGCGTGTTCCCAGGCACTTTGGGTGTTGAGAAAACTCAGCACGCTACCGGGGCTGAACTCGCGGGTTTCAGGATCGACGCCACCGTTGATGTATTCGACGCTGATCCATTCCGGCGCTTCAACGCGGTAGACCAGTTGAATGGCGATCGGGGCATCGTTGAGGAAGATCACCGAGCCGATCAGCAAGTCGCGCAGCAGTTCGACCACCTCGCCCATGCGCTCGGCACCCGTGGCCGGGAAACCCCAACGGCGCTGGAACAGGTCGCAATAAATCGCCGCTAGCTCAGCACTGGAAAACTCGGAGACCGGACGCACAACGCCACCGGCTTCTTCCAGCAGACGCAATTCACGGCGCTGGTTGTAGCGGAATTTTTTCGACAGTTCTTCGGGCGTGCGCGCCATGGCCAGTTGTTCGGCCTGTAGCTTGATATCGGTGAATCGGCCTTCGCTCAGTGCCGACAAATAACGTCCGCGATGGCGCAGCGCAGCTTGTGCATCGGCGGCAGCCGGCAGAATCACCTCGGCATTGCCGAGGTCGAACAAGCCTTTTTTTCCACGGCGCTTGAGCACGTCTTTGGACAGCGCCAGATCGCGCCCCCAGGTCGGGATGGCGGCTTTCACTTCACCTTTCTGCTCCCAGGCCAGGTAACGCACCGGGATCTCGGCCAACTGCGCCAGGCGCTCAACCACCATGGGATGAGTCGCGACGCTACCGCCAAAACGCTGCCAGGCCTGTGCATAAGTCGAGGCGTCGACCAGCGTCCAGCCACGTTCGCGCCAGCCTTGAAATCGGTTGAGCATCAGCCCCTCGGTGCCAGTTCTGTGACGTGTGGCAAATGCCAGAAAGCATCGCGCACCGCGCGGTCGGAGAAGTGCTCACGCAAACGGTCGAGCATCATCTCGGCACATTGATGACGTTGCTGCTCGTCCATCGCGGCCAGATGTTGCAGCCCTTGAGCCAGACGCTCGGCATCGCCCAACGGGAACAGGATGCCGACCCCTTCAACGACTTCCCTCGCGCCACCACAAGCGGTCGCGAGCAACGGCACGCCAGCGGCCATGGCTTCCAGCAGCACCATACCGAAAGGTTCGTGATCGGAGCTCAAGGCAAACACATTGAAGGCACGGAAGTAGCGACGAGCGTCCGGCACTTGGCCGAGGAACAGCACCCGATCACCAATACCCAGTTCGCGGGCCAGTTCCTTGAGGTCCTGTTCCAGCCGACCACTACCTAGAATCACCAGTTGGCTGTTGGCCGGCAATTGCGGCAATGCCAGGGCAAAACCGTGCAGCAGCGTGGTCTGGTCCTTGTCCGGATGCAGCCGCCCGACATTGCCGACAATCCAGGCATCCGCTGACAGACCCAGGGTTTCCCGGGCTTCGCGAGCCGAGACCTGACTGGTCTGCATGGCCGGCACATCGATACGGTTATAGAGCGTCTGAATCCGCCCGGCCGGCCATTTCGGCAGGCAACTGCGCATGTCGTCACGCACCGCATCGGAGACCCCGAGCAGGCTGAGACGCTTACGGAAAATATGGGCGAACAGTTTGCGGGTGCCGCGTTGGTAATCGCCAAACGCGTGATGCACACCGATGACCGGCAGCGAGGTGCCGAGCAAGGCGATGTAGATCGGCTTGAAACGGTGGGCAATGCAGAAACTGAAGTTACGCGAGGCGGCGATCTTGCGCAGATCGCCGATGGCGCCCAGCTTCAGGCCACGAATGGCCTTGGAGCTGTACTCCATGAACAGCACTTCATCGGAAGCGCAGCCCGCAGCGACGTCGCTGTCGGCGGCCCCGGTCAGAAAGACCGTGGTCACTCGATAGCCAGTCCCCGCGAACAGGCTGGCGTACTGCCGGGCACAGTCCAGAAACGGGCCGTCATAGCCGTGACAGAACTGCAACACATGGCGTTCAGCCGAGCGAGTCATATGCGTCCGCGCCCTCTTTAACCACCAGGATGTCTTCCATGATCAAGTACTGTAGATCGGAACCGAAGAACATGTTCAGGGCATCGGTCGGCGAGCAGATCATCGGCTCGCCACGACGGTTCAGCGAGGTGTTCAGCGACACGCCATTGCCAGTCAGCACTTCCAGCGCTTTCATCATGTCGTAGTAGCGCGGGTTGTACTCACGCTTGAGCACCTGGGCGCGGGACGTACCGTCTTCGTGGACGACTTCCGGCACGCGGGTCTTCCACTCTTCAGCCACTTCAAAGGTGAAGGTCATGAACGGTGCCGGGTGATCGATCTTGATCATCTGCGGAGCAACGGTGTCGAGCATCGACGGGCAGAAAGGCCTCCAGCGCTCGCGGAACTTGATCTGGTGGTTGATACGGTCAGCCACGCCGACGGCGCTAGGGCAACCGATGATCGAACGACCACCCAAGGCACGCGGACCGAACTCCATGCGCCCCTGGAACCAGGCGACCGGATTGCCGTCGACCATGATTTTGGCGATGTTTTCCGGCATGTTGTCGAGCTTGCGCCAGACCGGTTTGCTCGGGTGACGGGCGCAGGCAGCGAGCACGTCTTCGTTGGTGTACGACGGGCCGAGGTAGACATGTTCCATTTTCTCGACCGGCACGCCACGGGCGTGAGACACATACGCAGCCGCGCCGACTGCGGTGCCGGCGTCACCGGATGCAGGCTGTACAAACAGCTCTTTGACGTCATCGCGAGCGATGATTTTCTGGTTGAGTTTGACGTTCAACGCACAGCCACCAGCGTAGGCCAGTTTGCCGGTTTCCTTGAGCACGTCGCCCAGGTAGTGGTCGATCATCTGCAACGAGATCTTTTCGAACAGCGCTTGAATGCTCGCAGCGTAGTGGATGTAAGGTTCGTCGGCGATGTCGCCTTCGCGCTTGGGACCCAGCCACTCGATCAGCTTCGGCGAGAAGTAGTAACCTTTGCCCTTCTCTTTGTAACGACGCAGGCCGATCACGTTGGCGTAGTCGGTGTTGATCACCAGCTCGCCGTTTTCGAACGAAGCCAGGCGCGAGAAATCGTATTTGCTGGCGTCGCCGTACGGCGCCATGCCCATGACCTTGAACTCACCGTCGAGCATATCGAAACCGAGGAACTCGGTGATCGCGCCATACAGGCCGCCGAGGGAGTCCGGATCGAAGAATTCCTTGATCTTGTGGATCTTGCCGTTCTCGCCGTAACCGAAGAAGGTCGTGGCGTACTCACCCTTGCCGTCGATCCCCAGGATCGCGGTTTTCTCTTTGAAACCGGAGCAGTGGTAAGCACTGGAGGCGTGAGCCAGGTGGTGTTCGACCGGTTCGATCTTGATTTTCTTCGGATCGAAGCCCAGTTGTTCAAGGCACCAGACAATCTTGTTGCGATAGCGCTTGTAGCGACGGTTGCCCATCAGGATCGCGTCGAGGGCGCGGTCCGGGGCGTACCAGTAACGCTTGGCGTATTGCCAGCGAGCCTTGCCGAACAGGCTGATCGGGGCGAATGGAATCGCGACCACGTCAACGTCGGATGGCTTGATGCCCGCCTGTTCCAGGCAGAACTTCGCCGATTCGTAGGGCATGCGGTTCTTTGCATGTTTATCGCGCACAAAGCGCTCTTCTTCAGCCGCCGCGACCAGCTTGCCGTCGATGTACAAGGCTGCGGAAGGATCATGGCTAAGGGCGCCGGACAGGCCAAGAATCGTCAATGCCACAGGGGTCTAGCCTCTTTAGTCTGCATGCAGGCGACAAGCGCCTCAAAAATTAATGTGCCCTCACAAGCAGCGAGAGACAGCTAAAGGGCGGGATTATAGCTTAAAAGCAGCGGCAAGCCTCTAGCGGGAAGTGGCAAGCCAGTGCGTTGACAGACCAAGGGCCTCGACATAGACTCCTGCGCAAATGGACTGGGGGATCCCGGTCGGCGTTTTGGCCTCGGTGAGTTTCACCGGGGCTTTTCGCTTTCTGAAAGTGGGAAAATTTTCAAACCCCAGTTTTCGAACCCCTCCCCAACATTATTGCGCCCACCGCTGCAGTAGAATTTCCGCTTGAGCACGTCAAAGGCCCGATTTTCTTGCCCGGCACGCAAAACGCTCATACCAATGGGTCTTGCAACAAGATCCGCTAGCTGTAGCCCCGTAGAATTCACTTGTTTGGCTGCAAAGACGATGTCGAACGGCAACTGAATGCCCAATCGGTTCGCGCCATCGCACATGCGACGAAACTCCAGTTCAAGCTCGTTATCCTCCCGCTTCCCTCTTCGCTCGAAAATCACATGAGTCAACGCACTCTGCTGATTCTTTTCCTGTAGAAACTCATAAAGCGTTTCCAGGCAGAAGCCGAGGGCGACGTGATAAGGATTGTGAACAGGACCTTGTTTTTCGCGAAGGGCAGCTTTGTCGATGACGCAACTGATCAAAACGAAATTGCTTGCCTCAATGATGCCCGTCAACTCATCAAGAAAGGCATGTTTGTGTTGCCTGGACGTGAACAGACTGGAGAACGCTCCCTTTTCTTTTCGAATCTCCAATTCATGCAGACCGATCAGGTCATGCCCCATGTGGTTGAATTTAAACTTCTGAAGGGCAGGAATAACCTTCTCGCAATAATGCCTTTTATGAAAAACACAAAATGCCAACACGAACATTGGATAGTTTGCATCTAATGCTTGCATCCCATGATCGCCGCTCTCATCGACATAAATTATGAAATCGCTGTATTTTCCGGATGGAGGTAAACGCTTTTTCGCATCGACATTAGCGTCGAACTCACTTTCGTTTTCAAAAAGAAAAAACTGTTGAGAATACAAAAGAGCTACCCGCGGCCTGCTCGACCGTAAATACCGAGATTTCCTTCGGTAACCTGACGGTAAAAGGTGTAGGGCAGGCAAACAGTGTCGAGGACACCGGACAAGGTCAGGTCCAGCAGTACAAAGGATGCAAGGTAGCCACCGGGTTCAGGCGGGGCATTCAAGTAGCAAAAATCGTAGGCCAGGCCGCTGTAAATGCGCGGAATGGTCTGACAGTAGGTTTTTTGTTTTCTGAGACTGCGCGCTGCGTCTTCGTCAGATTGCAGCACTGTGGCAGCGGTACCGCAGCCGGTTAGCGCGAGTGAGAAAGTACTGATCGCAATAGCCATTTTTATGGTCAAAATCTGCCCTCCGTGAACGTCAGGCAAACTAGCATCGCGGCTATTCAGGGCACAGTTCATGGGCTCTGTAGA
The DNA here is from genome assembly GCF_019956415.1 of Pseudomonas sp. GL-B-19. Classification (GTDB taxonomy): domain Bacteria; phylum Pseudomonadota; class Gammaproteobacteria; order Pseudomonadales; family Pseudomonadaceae; genus Aquipseudomonas. The sequence goes on along the minus strand of NZ_JAHBDK010000064.1, from coordinate 161,407 downwards.
TCATGTAGGACGATTCATAAAAACTTGTCCTCTAATCTTGGCTGACCCATCGGACCCCATCGCGAGCAGGCTCGCTCCCACACGGGATCTGCGTCGTACACAAACCCCCTGTGGGAGCGAGCCTGCCCGCGAAAGAACCGAAGGTCCGATTCAGGCAGCGCCGGAGATGTCCTTGGGAAGACGCTGATCAATGACCCGATAAAGCGCACTACTCTCAGGCCAGTTACGCATGAACCGCGCCCGATCCCGCGCATACGCCGGAGCAAAGCTGCTCACCGAGGCATGCTGACTCATCGAATCCAGATCAATCAGCGCCCAGCGATCGCCCTGCCAGAACAGGTTGTGGCCCTTGAAGTCACCATGGCTGATGCGCTCGCCGATCAGTTCGGCAAACAGCTGGTCCAGCGCCAGCAGCTCCGCCTCAGGAGCGTCGCCGCTTTCTACGTAAGGCGAGAAGCGCTCGATGATGTCCTGCCCCGGCAAATACTCGGTCACCAGATACGCCCGACTGCGCAGCCAGAGAAAGCGCTTCTCCAGTAACGCCAACGGCTTGGGCGTGGCGATGCCGAGGAACGCCAGGCGATTGCCTTCGTGCCACGAGTGCCAGGCTCGGCTCGGGCGCCAGAAGCGCTTGAGCCAATGTGCAAAACCCTTGATGTTGTAGCGTTTGATCACCAGCGTCCGACCGTCAACCTCGACCTTTCCTACACTCGCGGCGCCGCCAGTCTTGTACAGATGACCTTGATCGAGCAACGCGTCGGCCTGCTCCAGCACCGGCAGCATTGCCGCTTCTTCCTCGCGACGAATCGCGCGCAAGGCAAACGCGCCGCGCTGGACGCTGAACAGTGTGCATTCGCGGCCGACCTTGATCAGGAAGTCCTTCAAGCGCCAGGCGCGAACCTTGTCAATCTGCTTCTGCAAGGCTTCCATCGGCAGGGCGTGCTCGCCGTTGCTCAACAGGTAATACACCAGCAATTCTTCGATGAACGGTTCCAGCGTCTTGGGCAGTTGCGCAAAAAACACGCCGAGGTTTTCCAGGACTTTGTTTCGTGACAGCGGCTGTCCCGGCGTTTCCGCACAGACGCCGCCGCCATCGATCAGGTACAACCGACCGCGCTGGCGCAACAAGTTGTCCAGATGCAGGTCTTCCTGCCAGAGCCCCTTGCGATGCATTTGGCCGATAGCACCCAACGCTTCGGCCAGCACGGCGCCTTGCATATCCGCCAGCACCGGCAAGTGTTCGACTTGTTTCCAGGTATCCCCCAGGCTCTCGGCGCCTTCGAGGAAATCGAACAACAGCCAGCCGCCCTCGCCTTCCTTCAAGCCATCGGCCAGCAATTGCGGCGTGGTCAGGCCTTGATCGGCGAGCAAGCGCACACCGCTCAGTTCACGCTGAAAATGCCGCGCCGCTTTGCTGCCGACCAACAATTTGGCCAGCACCGGCCGGCCGCGCCAGACACCGGCACCGACGTAACGCTGCCCCGGCAGGACCCGCAACAAACTCAGCAGCTGCAAGTCGGCGGGACCCGCGGCATCGGCCAGCGAAATGTTCATCGGCAGGCTCGGGCTGCGGCCGGCGCCTTTCAGTTCGGACAAGCGCATCAACGCTTCTCCTTGTGACTGCGCCGCGCGGTCAGACGCGAAACCCAACTGTCCACCAGCGAACTGTTCTGCGACTGATCGACATAGACCGCCAACAACTCGCGCAACTGCGCTTCGGTCCACTCCGGCGCACGACGCAGTAACGGCTCCAGGTCCTTGACCCGGTCACGTTGACCAAACAGCAGCGGCCGAGTCTTTTCCAGGTCGATCAACTGCGCCTGATAACCGTCGCCCGCCGCTTGCAGAAAAATATGTTTGGGATAGAAGCAGCCATGAACCTGACGCACGCCGTGCAGCCGTCGCGCCAGAACGCCACAGGCTTTGAGAATGGCCGAGTGTTGCACCTTGCTCAGGCTCGACCAGCGCTGCAACAGCGAATCGAGATCATCCCAACCGTCCAGCGCGCGAGTCAGCAGCACCGCGCGGACTTCACCATTGACTTTGCGCTCACCAAAAAACACCGCTTGCAGCGCCGGAATGCCCAGCTTTTGATAACGGCTGATGTTGCGAAACTCACGGGCAAAGCTCGGCTCGCCGAAGGGCGCGTGAAAGGTACGCGTCAGGTAGTTGCTCTGGCGCTTGAGGTAGAAACCACGACCTTCCAGATCCAGTCGAAACACGCTGCTCCAGCCACCGCCGACGGTGTTGGGCTCATCCACGGCGTCGAGCTGTTTGGCCCAGAGCGCATCGAACGTGCCGAGGCCATGGCGCTCAAGCAGTGCACGGTCTTCAGCGGCCAGAAAATCAGTCATTCGCGTCCCTCGAAAAATCTCACTACGTGCCGGATCCGTTTCTTGTCGGCGGCATTAAGCCGGTCACGCTGACGATATTGCAGATAAAAGCGCAGGCGCTGGGTGGCCGACAGGTGGTATTTGGCTACCTTGTCGAGGCAGGCCAGGTCTTTGGTGATCCGGTATTTAAGCCAGAAACCGTGCCAGAAATCACCATTGGGGCAATCGATCAGGAACAGCCGGGCTTGATCGTCGATCAACAGATTGCGCCACTTCAAATCGTTATGCGTGAAACGATGGTCGTGCATGGTCCGGGTATAAGCGGCCAACTGCCGGCTGACCGAGTCGACCCAGACGCGGTCCGACAATTTTGGATCGTGCCGTTCAGCGAGGGCCGACAGGTCTTCAGTCTTCGGCAGTTCGCGCGTGATCATCGCCCCACGATTGTAGGCCGCGCCGCGCCGCTCCAGCCCCCAGGCCACCACTTCAGCGGTGGGAATGCCCCACTTGGCGAAGCGTTTGAGGTTCTGCCATTCGGCCTTCACCCGGGGTTTTCCCAGATAACGGCGCAGGCCTTTGCCGGCGCCGGTGTAGCGTTTGACGTAGTAATTGACGCCGTTGCGATTGACGCGGATGACCTCGGACAACAGGTCGTGAGTCAGTCGCTCACCTTGCAGCGCAAACACCGCCTCAAGGCTGCCGAAATCTTCTGCCAGATCGCTATAAGCGGGCTCCAGTTTCCAACCCGCCATCAGAGTGCATCCCCATATCGCTGTTTTCGGTCATAAAGTTTATTGGCCTTGCCCTCAAGCCAGGCGAGCAGTGAGGCTTCCTCGGCCAGAATCTGGCGCAGCGGCTGCTGGAAGTAACCCTTGAGGAAACGCAATTTGTCGCGCCGGGTCAGGCCAATGTCCAGGGCCGAAAAGTACAGGGCCGCCAGATCTTTGTTGCGCCAGCGTTGAGTGATCGCCGGGCGGGTCTGGGCACGGTGCAGGTCGATCACCGAGAGTTTGAAATCGTCAGCGGTTACCGGTTTGTCGGTGTGCAGCAGGAAGTGGCAAATGTAGCAGTCGCGATGGTTGACCCCGGCGCGGTGCATCATGCCGGTCATGCGCGCGACTTCGGCAATCAGCGCTCGTTTGAGTTTCGGCTCGGGCGGGTTTTTGACCCAATCAATGCTGAAGTCTTCGAGGCTGACAGTCGGTGCCAGTTCTTCGGTGACGATGAATGAGTGCTGGTCCGCCGGATTGCTGCCCTTCTCGCCGTAAGCGACGGCGGTCATGGTCGGCACACCGACTTCTTTCAGGCGCTGAATGGCTTTCCATTCCTGACCCGCGCCGAGGACCGGCAGCTTGGCCGTCAGCAGGTTTTTGAAGATCTCGCCCCAGCCGATGCCACGGTGAATCTTCACAAAAAAACCATTGCCGTTCACTTCAGTGCGCAAGGTCCGGCGCGCTTCCAGTTCACGGTAAACCTCGCCTTCGAGGCCTTCGACTTCGGTGAACGCATCGCGTCCGGCCCAAAGGCTCTTGAACGGTTCAGCCAGCATCAACTTCATTAAGCGTGCTCCGCCAGAATCACATCGGCCGCGTGCTGCGGCATGCTGTAGAGGTCGGCCGTCTCGGCGAAGGCCAGACCGTTGCGGCTCCAGGCCGCCCGTGCTTGAGCGTCGTTCAACATGCCGGTCAGGTACTGGGTCAGTTGTGCCTGATCGAACGGCTCGTCCAACACCAGACCGGCGTCGGCCTCGGCGATGTAATGGGCATAACCGCACACCGCGCTGACCAACACCGGCAGCCCGGCCACCAAGGCTTCGAGCAACACAGTCCCGGTGTTTTCGTTATACGCCGGGTGGATCAACAGATCGGCACCGAGCAGGAAACGCGGGATATCGCTGCGGCCCTTGAGGAACGTCACGTTGTCGCCGAGCCCCAACGTGGCGCTCTGCATCTGGAATAATTTGGGGTCATCCTGGCCAATTACAAACAGCCGAGTGCGTTTCTTCAGATCAGCGGGCAATGCGGCCAGCGCCTTGAGGCTGCGATCCACGCCCTTGGTCTTGAACCCGGAACCGATTTGCACCAGCAGTAACTCATCGTCTTTCAGGTTGAATTCGTCCCGGAATCCGGCACGAATCTCGGCGGCATTGGCCGGCGCGCGACGGTCCTGGGAGATGCCCGGCGGCAGCAAATGAAAACGTTCCAGCGGCGTGTCGTAATGCTTGATGAACAGCGGCTGCTGCACTTCGGAGATCATCAGCACTTCGGTCTTGGCGTCCTTGGCGAACACCGCGCGCTCGTATTCGGCGAAGTGCCGGTAGCGGCCCCAACGGCGGTACAGAGAGTGACGCAGGTTTTGCGCCTTGTCTTCGAAGCAGCCGTCGGCGGCGTAGTAAACGTCCAGGCCCGGCATCTTGTTGAAACCGATCAGGCGATCCACGGGACGCTTGGCCAGATCCGCTTCCATCCACTCGCTGAGCTTTTCATTGCGCCGATGGTTGAAGAACGCCTTGACCGGCGCCACCAGCACTTCGAAACCCGGCGGAACGTCGCCCTCCCAGATCAGCGTGTAGACGCGAATCTGATGGCCGCGTTGCTGGCATTCCAGAGCGATCCGCATGAAGTCACGCTGCAAGCCCCCGAACGGAAAGTATTTGTACAAAACGAATGCCAATTGCATCAGCGCAGCTCCTCAGCCAGTAACAACGTGCTCAGTCGGGTCGCGACACGCTCGGGATTCAGACGCGTGAAGCACAGGGGCCACTCGCGTTTCAGGTCAAACTGACGGGCATCCTGGTCCGTCGGTTGGTACGTACATTTTTTTTGCAGGCACGGTGCACAGGGGAAGTCGCTGGCGATGTGAATCTGCGCTTTACCGTAAGCGCCGGTCAGGCCCGGATTGGTCGGACCGAACAGCGACAACGTCGGGACGTCGAGCGCCGCGGCCAGATGACCGAGGCCCGTGTCCACCGCCACGCAAGCCTGTGCGCCGGCCAATACCTTGCCGACACCGGCCAGGTTCAGCTTGGGCAGCACTTCGACATGGCGCAAACCAGCGGCGATGCGCTCGGCCCGGGCCTTCTCGATTGGATTGCCCCACGGCAGCTTCACAGCAACGCCCAGATAACCGACGCGCTCGGCCAGCTCACGCCAGTAGGCTTCCGGCCAGTGCTTGGTGTCCCACGTGGTGCCATGCAGGAACAGCACATACGGATTCTTGCGCGGCAGTTCCACCAGTCGCTCGACATTCAGGCCGTAATCGCCCAAGCCTTTTGGCAAGTCGTAGCCCAACGCCAGGGCGAACAATTGACGCACCCGCTCTACCGCGTGTTGTCCACGGCCCACCGCCAGGCGACGGGAGTAGAAGCGCGCAGCCATCGGCTCACGCGCCGAATCCTTGTCCAGCCCCGCGACCGGCGCCTTGACGTAGCGCGTCAGCCAGGCACTTTTCAGCAGGCCCTGGGCGTCGATCACCAGATCATATTTTTCAGCGCGAACACTTTGTTTGAAGCGCTTCCACTCGCCACTCTTGATGGTTTGCCAGATGTTCTTGCGCCAGCGGCGGATCGCCACCGGGATCACCTTGCCCACGGCCGGGTGCCAGGTCGGGATCTCGGCAAAGCCTTCTTCCACCACCCAGTCGAACGTGATGCCGGGAATCGCCCGTGCCGCGTCGGTCAGTGCCGGCAGCGCGTGAATCACATCGCCCAGCGAGGAAGTCTTGATCAGCAGAACCCGCAAACTATTTGACCTCGACCACAGTGCCCTGCAACCGCTGCAAGGCTTCGTTCACTGCTTGCGGCATGAGCTGGCGCAAGCAGTTGTAATGACCGAAACGGCACGTGCGATCGAAGCATGGGCTGCATTCGATGCCCAGGCGCACGATTTCGACGTGTTCGGCCAACGGCGGAGTGAAACCCGGCGACGTCGAGCCGTAGACCGCCACCAACGGGCGGTTCAACGCGGCAGCGACGTGCATCAGGCCGGAGTCGTTGGACACCACCGCGTCGGCGCAGGACATCAGATCAATGGCTTCGGCCAGCGAGGTGCCGCCGCTAAGGTTGACCGCCTCTTCACGCAGACCGGGAATCAGTCGCGCGCGAATGTCTTCGCCCACCGCGTGATCGTTTTTCGAGCCGAACAACCAGACTTGCCAGCCTTCGCGAATCTTCGCTTCGGCGACCTTGGCGTAATGCTCGGACGGCCAGCGCTTGGCCTCACCGAACTCCGCGCCGGGGCACAGCGCCAACACTGGACGGTCGAGGGCCAGGCCGAATTTAGCCAGCGCCGCTTCACGGGTGACCGAGTCGATTTGCAAAGTCGGGCGTGGATAAGGTGTCGGCAGTTCGGCACCGGGCTCGTACGCCAGGGCCATGAACCGCTCGATCATCAGCGGATAACGTTCTTTATCCAGCGTGCGCACGTCATTGAGCAGGCCGTAGCGGAACTCGCCACGCCAGCCAGTGCGTTTCGCAATACCGGCGAAGAACGGCACCAGCGCCGACTTCAGCGAATTGGGCAGCAAAATCGCCTGGTCGTACTGGCCGGCCAGGGATTTGCCGATGCGCCGACGGGTCGCCAGCTCCAAAGCACCGTGGCCGAGCGGAAAGCTCAAGGCCTGCCGGACTTCGGGCATGCGCTCCAGGATCGGCCGGCTCCACTCGGGGGCCAGGACGTCGATTTCGCATTGCGGGTGGCGCTGCTTGAGACACTGAAACAGTGTCTGCGCCATCACCATGTCACCGACCCAACTGGGCCCAACGATCAGAATTTTCATGTGGTTTCCAAAAACGAACCGGGGAGGCATACGCCTCCCCGCCTCGATAATTCTACAAAACACTGCAGATCTACTGTGGGAGCGAGCTTGCTCGCGATGAGGCCGTCACTCCAACATTAATGGCGACTGACACTCCGCTATCGCGAGCAAGCTCGCTCCCACAGGGTTTGTGCGCCATGCCTTAAATCTACAATCAACGCCAATCTACTGTAGGAGTGAGCCTGCTCGCGATGAGGCCGTCACATCCAACATTAATGGCGACTGACACTCCGCTATCGCGAGCAAGCTCGCTCCCACATTGGGTATTGAGTGTTGCAACTATCCTGTTTCAGCTTAGCCCCAGCTCACGCCAGATTCGCATGACCTGTCGCCGTTCATCCGCGAACTGGTCGCCTGGTATCACCCCGGCGTCCTTCTGCAAGGCCTGCCGGTGAGCGGCGGAGCGGTAGGCTTTATAGGCCTCACGCAACAGGCTGGCGTCTTCGGCGGGCATCAGCCCTTCTTGTTCCAGCTCTTCCAGAATGCGGAAATTATCAGACCAGCGCAGCAATGACGGGCACCTTTCGGACCACGCCAGGGCCGCGTATTGCACCATAAATTCAATATCGACGATACCTCCGGCGTCCTGCTTGAGATCGAACGGCGCCGTGGCTTCGAAGGCATTTGCCCCGGTCCCGGCCGCTGTACTCTTGGTGCCAAGGTTATCGCGCATCTTCGCGCGCATCTCACTGACCTCCTGGCGCAGGATCGCCAGGTCTCGCTTCTTGCCCAGTATCGCCGCGCGAACCTGCTCGAATGCCCGGCCGACATCCTCGCTGCCCACCAGCACCCGCGCCCGTACCAGCGCCTGATGCTCCCAGGTCCAGGCCTCTCCCTCCTGATAACGGGCAAATGCACCGAGCGAACTCACCAGCAACCCCGATACGCCCGAAGGTCGCAAGCGCATGTCCACTTCATACAGCTGACCGGAGTTGGTCTGGGCCGTGAGCAAGTGAATGATCCGCTGCCCGAGCCGGGTGAAAAATTGCGCGCCATCGATCGGTTTCGGTCCGTCCGTTTCTGCCAGCGGATCGCCATCGTGGATAAACACCAGATCCAGGTCCGAAACATGCCCGAGTTCCAGCCCGCCAACTTTCCCATAACCGACAATGATGAAGCCGGGATCGCACAACTTACCGTCAGTGCGCAACGGCGTGCCGTACTTGGCCACAGTCTGGCGCCAGGCCAGGGCCAACACTTGTTCAAGAATCGCTTCCGCGAGCCAGGTCAGATAATCGCTGACTTTCATCAGCGGCAGGCTGCCGGCAATTTCCGAGGCGGCGACCCGCAAGCGGTGCGCCAATTTGAAATGACGCAGGGCTTCCATCTGCTGTTCGAGGTCGTCCTCGGGAATCCGCATCAGACGTTCGCGTAATTCGGCGGTCAGTTCCGGCGCCAGGGGCGGCTTGAACAGCCGGCCTTCGTTGAGCAATTCGTCGAGCAGCAGCGGAAAACGGGTGATCTGCTCGGCGATCCACGGGCTCGCGGCGCACAAGGTCAATAAACGTCGCAGCGCGCCGGGGTTTTCGGTCAGCAGCACCAGATACGCGGATCGACGGGCCACGGCTTCAACCAGCGGCAGCACGCGCTCCAACACCAGATCGGGATTGGCATGCTCGACGGCCTGCGCCAGCAAGCGCGGAATAAAGGCATCAAGGCGCTCACGCCCCAAACGCTGCATCGCCCGAAGTTGCGGACTGCCGCGCAAACCGGCCAAGGCTTTCAGGGCCTTGGTAGCCTCCTTGAAACCAGCCTCTTCCAACTGACGGCAAGCCGCTTCTTCGTCTTGAGCTTCTTCCCACAGCGGCAACCATTCCCCGCCCACCACCACTTCGCTTTCGGTGCCTTCTTCTTCGTCTGGATCGGCGATCACCTGAGCGAAGTGCCAGGCCACGCGGCCACGCCAATACATCAGCTGCTCATGGAAAGCGTCCCAGTCGGCAAACCCCAACATAAAGGCGATGCGCGCCTGATCTTCTGCGCCATCGGGCAACATCTGGGTCTGGCGATCGGCAATCGCCTGGATCGCATGTTCGGTGTAACGCAGGAATTCGTAGCCTTCGCGCAACTCGCTAATCACCGCTGGCGGCAAGTAACCCTGACCTTCCAGCGTGTTCAGTACTTTTAATAGAGGGCGTTGTTGCAGGCTCAAGTCGCGACCGCCGTGGATCAGCTGAAAAGCCTGGGCGATGAACTCGACCTCACGAATGCCGCCGGAGCCGAGCTTGATGTTGTCGGCCATGCCTTTGCGCCGCACCTCCTGTTGGATCAACTGTTTCATGGTGCGCAGCGCTTCGATTGCCGAGAAGTCCAGGTAACGCCGGTAAACGAACGGGCGCAGCATGTCCTGCAATTGCGCGCCGGCCACTTGATCGCCCGCCACCACCCGCGACTTGATCATCGCGTAGCGTTCCCAGTCGCGGCCCTGATCCTGGTAATACTGCTCCAGCGCATTGAAGCTCAGGACCAATGCACCGGCCGAACCGTAAGGCCGCAAACGCATGTCGACGCGGAACACGAAGCCATCGACGGTCATCGGGTCCAGCGCCTTGATCAGGCGTTGGCCCAGACGAATGAAGAACTCCTGATTATCCAGCGAGCGCTTCACCCCGACGGTTTCGCCGCCCTCGGGATAGGCGAAGATCAGGTCGATGTCCGACGACAGATTGAGCTCCACGGCGCCCAGTTTGCCCATGCCGAGGACGACCATCTGCTGCGGTTCGCCACTGCGCCGGCCAGTCGGCACACCAAACTGCTGACAATGACGCGAGTACAACCACTGATAGGCCTGATCGATACTCGCATCGGCCATGTCCGAGAGGTCGCGGCAGGTCTGGACCAGGTCGGCCTGACGGGTCAAGTCGCGCCAGATGATCCGCACTTGCTGGCGGGTGCGCTGACGACGCAGGGCGCGGCCGAGTTCGTCTTCCGTTTCCGCTGCATTTACTGCCGCCGCAATCTGCCCGCACAACTCGCCGGGGGAGAAACTGCGGTCCAGTTCACCGGACTGCAGCAGCGCCAGCAACATCAAAGGGTCGCGCACACTTTGCTCAGTCACGAAGTCGCTGGCCGCAGTGACGCGGGCAAATTGTGCCCAGCGTTCAGGCGTCCAGGCCGACAGGCCATGATCGTCATCGAGTGCCGCAACGGCGGTACGGAACGACTGCTCGGCGCGGGTGACAGACGGCAGGAGAATGCCGGGCAGTTCGGCAAGCGTAGGGAGGCTCATGGTCTATCCTTGATCGGCGTGGAGACGACTGCATGTAGTGATTTGTGAAAACCCACTACCTGAAGGAGTGTCGAACAAAAGTTAGAAATAGCTGAAAATTCTTTATTTTTGGCAGCGAACATCAAGCTTTTACCTTTTGCGGTTGGTAAAAGACCAACCTTAACGATTATTCTCACAACGCAGCCGGAGGCCACAAGCCATTCATCTGTAGTTTTACTACTCGTATATACATTCGAAAGGCTGAAATGCCCGAAGATTTGTAGTAAAACTACACGCCGCCGGAACAACCTCTCGGCAATCCAAGAATTTATATCGTCTGCCCACAAGGCCAGTCGCAAACTCAGGCAACCGATTCTGGAAGCCTTTCCGCCCTGGAGCAAGCCATGCAAGACCTCGATCCCGTCGAAACCCAGGAATGGCTGGACGCCCTGGAATCGGTTCTCGACAAAGAAGGCGAAGACCGCGCTCACTATCTGATGACCCGTATGGGCGAATTGGCGACCCGCAGCGGCTCGCAACTGCCTTACGCCATCACCACGCCATACCGCAACACCATTCCCGTTACCCACGAAGCACGCATGCCTGGCGACCTGTTCATGGAACGCCGCATTCGCTCGTTGGTACGCTGGAACGCGATGGCCATGGTGATGCGTACGAACCTGAAGGATTCTGACCTGGGCGGTCACATCTCCAGCTTCGCCTCCAGCGCAACCCTGTATGACATTGGCTTCAACTATTTCTTCCAGGCCCCGACCGACGAACACGGCGGCGACCTGATCTACTTCCAGGGCCACACCTCGCCAGGCGTTTACGCCCGTGCATTCATGGAAGGCCGCATCACCGAAGACCAGATGAACAATTTCCGTCAGGAAGTTGATGGCAACGGTCTGTCGTCCTACCCGCACCCGTGGCTGATGCCTGATTTCTGGCAGTTCCCGACCGTATCCATGGGTCTGGGTCCGATCCAGGCGATCTACCAGGCACGTTTCATGAAGTACCTGGAAGCCCGTGGCTTCATTCCTGAAGGCAAGCAAAAAGTCTGGTGCTTCCTGGGCGACGGCGAGTGCGACGAGCCGGAATCCCTGGGCGCGATCTCGCTGGCTGGCCGCGAGAAGCTCGACAACCTGATCTTCGTCATCAACTGCAACCTGCAGCGCCTCGACGGCCCGGTTCGCGGCAACGGCAAGATCATCCAGGAACTCGAAGGCGTGTTCCGTGGTGCTCAGTGGAACGTGACCAAAGTCATCTGGGGCCGTTTCTGGGACCCACTGCTGGCCAAAGACGTCGACGGTATCCTGCAACGTCGCATGGACGAAGTCATCGACGGCGAGTACCAGAACTACAAAGCCAAAGACGGCGCGTTCGTGCGTGAACACTTCTTCAACTCGCCAGAACTCAAGGCGATGGTTGCCGATCTGTCCGACGACGAGATCTGGAAGCTCAACCGTGGCGGCCACGACCCGTACAAGGTCTACGCGGCGTACCACGAAGCGGTCAACCACAAAGAACAACCGACCGTCATCCTGGCCAAGACCATCAAAGGTTATGGCACCGGTGCCGGCGAAGCGAAAAACACTGCGCACAACACCAAGAAAGTCGATGTCGACAGCCTGAAGTTGTTCCGCGATCGTTTCGACATTCCGGTCAAAGACGACGAGCTGGAAAACCTGCCGTTCTTCAAGCCAGAGCCAAACAGCGCCGAAGCCCGCTACCTGAGCGAGCGTCGCACTGCACTGGGCGGTTTCGTGCCACAGCGCCGCGCGCAGAGCTTCGGCATTCCGACGCCGTCGCTGGATACCCTCAAGGCAATCCTCGATGGTTCGGGCGACCGTGAAATTTCCACCACCATGGCCTTCGTGCGAATCCTCGCGCAACTGGTCAAGGACAAGGAAATCGGCCCGCGCATCGTTCCGATCATCCCGGACGAAGCCCGTACCTTCGGTATGGAAGGCATGTTCCGTCAGTTGGGCATCTACTCGTCCGTCGGCCAGCTCTACGAGCCAGTCGATAAAGACCAGGTGATGTTCTACCGCGAAGACAAGAAAGGTCAGATTCTCGAAGAAGGCATCAACGAAGCAGGCGCCATGAGCTCCTTCATCGCCGCCGGTACTTCGTACTCCAGCCACAACCAGCCAATGCTGCCGTTCTACATCTTCTATTCGATGTTCGGCTTCCAGCGTATCGGCGACCTCGCCTGGGCCGCTGGCGACAGCCGTACCCGTGGCTTCCTGATCGGCGGCACCGCCGGCCGGACCACGCTGAACGGCGAAGGCCTGCAACACGAAGACGGTCACAGCCACATGCTGGCTGCCACCATCCCGAACTGCCGCACCTTTGATCCAACCTACGGCTACGAGCTGGCGGTGATCATCCAGGACGGCATGAAGAAGATGACCGAACAGCAGCAGGACGTTTTCTACTACATCACCGTGATGAACGAGTCTTACCAGCAGCCAGCCATGCCGGCCGGTGTGGAAGAAGGCATCATCAAGGGCATGTACCTGCTCGAAGAAGACACCCGCGAAGCGGCGCACCACGTTCAGCTGATGGGCTCCGGCACCATCCTGCGTGAAGTCCGTGAAGCAGCGAAGATTCTGCGTGAAGAGTTCAACGTCGGCGCTGACGTGTGGAGCGTTACCAGCTTCAACGAACTGCGTCGCGATGGCCTGGCCGTCGAGCGCACCAACCGTCTGCACCCGGGCCAGAAGCCTAAACTGAGCTTCGTCGAAGAGTGCCTGAACGGCCGTAAAGGTCCGGTCATTGCTTCTACCGACTACATGAAGTTGTTCGCTGAGCAAATTCGTCAGTGGGTCCCTTCCAAGGAATTCAAAGTCCTGGGCACCGACGGTTTCGGCCGTAGCGACAGCCGCAAGAAACTGCGTCATTTCTTCGAAGTTGACCGTCATTTCGTGGTGTTGGCAGCCCTGGAAGCACTGGCTGACCGTGGTGACATCGAACCTAAGGTCGTGGCTGAAGCCATCACCAAGTTCGGTATCAACCCGGAAAAACTCAACCCACTGGACTGCTGAGGAGAGATTCTGTGAGCGAACTCATTCGCGTACCTGACATCGGCAGCGGTGAAGGTGAAGTAATTGAACTGTTTGTGAAGGTCGGCGACCGTATCGAAGCCGACCAGAGCATCCTGACGCTGGAGTCGGACAAGGCGAGCATGGAAATTCCTGCGCCTAAAGCCGGCATCGTCAAAAGCCTGAAAGTGAAGCTGGGTGATCGCCTGAAAGAAGGCGACGAACTGCTCGAGCTGGAAGTCGAAGGTGCCGCTGCTGCGGCTCCGGCGGCTGCCGCTGCGCCAGCTGCAAAAGCTGAAGCAAAACCGGCTGCCGCACCTGCTGCTGCCGCGCCAGCCGCTGCGCCTGCTGCCGCTTCGGTTCAGAAAGTGCACGTGCCGGACATCGGTTCGTCGGGCAAGGCCCAGATCATCGAGATCCAGGTCAAGGTTGGTGACACCGTCGAGGCTGATCAATCCTTGATCACCCTGGAATCCGACAAGGCCAGCATGGAAATCCCTTCGCCCGCCGCTGGCGTGGTCAAGGCCATCAGCGTCAAGCTCAACGACGAAGTCGGTACCGGCGACCTGATTCTGGATCTGGAAGTGGCAGGTGCTGCTGCACCGGCTGCCGCCCCGGCCCAGGCTGCTGCTCCGGCACCCGCCGCTGCGCCTGCTCCTGCAGCAGCTCCAGCTGCTCCAGCTGCTCCAGCTGCTCCAGTGGCCGACAGCGTTCAGGACATCCACGTTCCGGACATCGGTTCGGCCGGCAAGGCCAAGATCATCGAAGTCCTGGTCAAGGTCGGCGACACCGTTGTAGCCGACCAGTCGCTGATCACCCTGGAATCCGACAAGGCGAGCATGGAAATCCCGTCGCCTGCCGCTGGCGTGGTGGAAAGCGTTTCCATCAAGCTGGATGACGAAGTCGGTACTGGCGACCTGATCCTCAAGCTGAAAGTCAAAGGCGTTGCACCTGCTGCGGCCCCGGCTCCGGCCGCTGCTGCACCGAGCGCTCCTGCCCCAGCCGCAGCGGCGCCTGCTGCTCCGGCAGCTGCCGCACCTGTTGCTGCACCGGCCAAGCCGGGCGCCAAGGTTCACGCTGGTCCGGCAGTACGCCAACTGGCCCGTGAATTCGGCGTCGAGCTGAACGCCGTCGGCGCCAGTGGCCCGCACGGTCGCATCCTCAAAGAAGACGTGCAGGTTTACGTCAAAGCGATGATGCAGAAAGCCAAGGAAGCACCAGCCGCTGCTGCTGGCGTAACCGGCGGCGCGGGCATCCCGCCAATTCCGGTTGTCGACTTCAGCCGCTTCGGTGAAACCGAAGAAGTGCCGATGACTCGCCTGATGCAAATCGGCGCGTCGAGCCTGCATCGCAGCTGGCTGAACATTCCACACGTGACTCAGTTCGATTCGGCTGATATCACCGAGCTGGAAGCGTTCCGCGTTGCTCAGAAAGCCGTTGCAGAGAAGGCTGGCGTCAAGCTGACCATCCTGCCGCTGCTGCTCAAGTCCTGCGCGCACTTGCTCAAGGAACTGCCGGACTTCAACAGTTCGCTGGCACCAAGCGGCAAAGCGATCATCCGCAAGAAGTACGTAAACATCGGCTTCGCCGTCGACACCCCTGAAGGCCTGCTGGTACCGGTCATCAAGAACGTCGACCAGAAAAGCCTGTTGCAACTGGCAGCCGAAGCTGCTGCGCTGGCCGCCAAGGCCCGCGACAAAAAGCTCACCGCTGACGACATGCAAGGCGCCTGCTTCACCATTTCCAGCCTCGGCCACATTGGCGGCACCGGCTTCACGCCGATCGTCAACGCGCCGGAAGTGGCGATCCTCGGTGTTTCCAAGGCAACCATCCAGCCAGTCTGGGACGGCAAAGCCTTCCAGCCGAAGCTGATGCTGCCGCTTTCGCTGTCCTACGATCACCGTGTGATCAACGGCGCCGCTGCTGCACGTTTCACTCAGCGTCTGAGCAGCCTGCTGGCAGACATCCGCACCATCCTGCTGTAACACCGACCGGCCCTCCCTAAACGGAGGGCCGTTCGCGTTCCACGTTTTCCGAGCGCCACGCTCGTACCTCAACCCCGCCAATTTGGCGGGGCTTTTTTTGCCTTGGATAAAACTTCTTCCTACATTCGCGGCTGACATCGGCCACAACTCAAGTCCACTTCCTCCCGATATTTTTTGCGAGCCAATAACTACGCTTAGTCCGACTGATATTTAATAAAACTGCATCAGTCACTTTTTGCTTAGTTAGCACTTACTTCGAATGGATTCGAACATGTTCAAACCGACTGTCGGCCCGATTATTGGCCACACTACAACTAACCACGCGCGCATCTTTCTACGAGGCGAACTTCAAGACAATTCTTTGGTATTTGCAGGTATTCGTTATCGGCGCTTGGGTGAAGAGCGTTGGTCCCGAGGCGCGTTTGTAAAACTGACGGTCTTGCGCGACATGTCCGATGTGATTGTGCTCAATGAGCTGTCCAGCGACACCGAGTACGAATACCAGGCCGGCTGGTTCAGCCCGATGAGCCCGGTGCATACCGTGGAGACGGTGCAGGAACTGCCGCTGCAATGGCCACGGGAGATTTACCGGTTCCGCACCCGTTCCAGCAAGACCACCACGCCACGGGCGTACATAGTCGGTTCGTGCCGCTACCTGCGCATGACGGCAGGCATACCAGCGTCACCGCAACGGGGTGACCGGATTTTTGCTTCGATCTCCGATCTGGCGCAGCAGGCAGACCCGCCTGTCAGCGCGATGCTGATGACCGGTGACCAAATCTATGTCGATGACCTGAACCTCATCGCTCCCGACCGGGAATACAAGGAAATACTCAGCAAATATCGCGCAGCTTTTTCCCAGCCGAACATCACAAAATTAATGTCTAACCTGTCGACTTACATGATCCTCGACGACCATGAAATAGAAGACAACTGGCCAGCCAATGAAAGCAAGGTCGATGCTTATTTATACAAAAACGCCATCGCGGCCTATGAGCTATATCAAGCCAGCCACAGTCCGGCGCATGAACTTCTAGTCAACGGACAAATCAGCAGAAAACTTGAACAGTATTGGTATCAGTTCGCCGAAGGCGATATTGAATGGTTTGTCACCGATAGCCGCACTCGACGCAACCTGTCGGCCAATGATCGCCGCATCCTCGATGAAGAGCAGGAACAGGCACTGCTCAATTGGCTGATCCACAGCGAGGCAAGGGTCAAATTCGTGGTCACCAGCGTGATGTTCTACCCTGACCGCAAACTCCATGGCGATGACGCCTGGAAAGCCTTCCCGGAACAACGCCTACGGTTGCTGGAAACGATTCGAACGCAGCGCATCAAGAATGTTGTCTTCATTTCCGGCGACGTCCACGGCTCCCTGACCAGCCGCCTGACCCACAGCGAAGACCCGGACTTCGAGGTGCACACCATCGTCTCCTCGCCACTGTGCAACAGCAAACTGCTGCCGTATGCCAAGGCCTCCACGTTCGTCCTGGATCAGGCGTTGGCGCAAACGGCTGCGGGGGACTACCGTCATGAACTGACCAGCCAGGTGGTCAGCGAAGACAATTTTGCCCATCTGGTCGTTGATAGGGAGCAAATTCGGGTCAATTACCACGACCGGGGGGGCACGCCATTACAAGCGATCAACATCCCGCTGTACTAAGGCGAAGAAGGCCAAATGCATTGGTTTTTAGCCGGAGCTGGAGAAAACTTCACGCCTGCCGACATATTCTTATAGCACTTGGCCTTCATGTCTCTTGTCAGTCGGGGCCGCAATGATGCAACCTTGCCGCAGACAACAGATAAGAGGGCGAGAGCCCGGCGCGATCAGCACATTCGAAGCGAGTTCCCCTCAATGAAAAGCCAACCCGATGCCGCCAGCCGTATGGTGGCCGAGGTAGTGACGCAGTTGCCTGTGCCCTCGCGGCTCGGCATGCTGCGTTTCGAACGGCTGAATGAACCTAGCTGGGCGCTACTGTTTCTGGATCCTAATTGCGAACGTCATTTCGGTCTGCCGGCCGTAGACCTGTGTGCGCTGGTCGACTCTCCCTACGCCAGCCTGATGGAGCCCGAAGCGCGCTATCAGCTGCATGACGCGGTCCAGCAGCAACTTACCGACAGTCCGAACTACCAGATCCGCTACACCTTGCACACCGCCTCCGGCGCCTTGAACCTGCTGGAACTGGGCGAAGCCTATAAACAGCACAATCGGCACCTATTGCGCGGCTATCTGCTGGTGGTCGACGACCTACTGGAAAGCAATCAGCTATTGCCCGACCTGGAATCCCAGAACTCGCGCCTGCAAATCGCCCTGGAACTCAATCAGCTTGCCCAGCAGGTACAACTGCAGCATCTGGACCGGGTGCGCGCCCAGCAGGACCTGATCTTGTTGCTGACTCGCCAGCGCTACAGCAGCAACAATTCCCTGCAAGAAGCCGCCGAACTGATCACCCGTAGCGCCTGCGATATCTACGAAATTGACTGTGCCAGCCTGTGGAACCTCGAAGGTTCGATGCTGGTGCCGATTTCGGCCTATCACCGCGCCTGCGAGGAATACCGGCTGCCGGAGCCGATCGACGTCAGCAGCTTCCCTGATTACCTCGAAGCCTTGCACAGCAGCCGCGCCATCGACGCCCACAACGCCATGCGTGACCCGCGCACCCGGCACATGGCCGAGAGCCTGCGCCCACGCGATGTGAACGCGATGCTCGACGCCAGCATCCGCGTCGACGGTCAAGTGGTCGGCGTGCTATGCCTGGAACAGACCGGTGCGACCCGCGCCTGGCAGTCGGACGAAATCGCGTTTGCCGGCGAGCTGGCGGATCAGTTCGCCCAGGTCATCAACAACCACAACCGCCGCACCGCCACCAGCGCCCTGCACTTGTTCCAGCGCGCGGTCGAGCAAAGCGCCAACGCCTTTTTGCTGGTCAATTGCGACGGCGTGGTGGAATACGTCAACCCAAGCTTCACCGCGATCACCCAGTACAGCACCGAAGAAGTCCACGGCCAGCGGCTATCGGAACTGCCAGCACTGGAGAACCTCAGCGAACTGCTGTTCGACGCGCCCTCGGCGCTGGCCAAAAGCAACAGCTGGCAGGGCGAGTTCAAGAGCCGACGCAAAAACCTCGAACCCTACTGGGGGCAGCTGTCGATCTCCAAGGTGTACGGCGATAACCGCGAGTTGACGCATTACATCGGCATTTATGAAGACATCACCCAGACCAAACTCGCCCAGCAGCGCATCGAGCGCCTGGCCTACACCGATAACCTGACCAACCTCGGCAACCGCCCGGCGTTCATCCGCAACCTCGACGAACGCTTCGCCCGAGACACAGACACCCCGATCATCTTGCTGCTGGTGGACATCGACAACTTCAAGCGGATCAACGACAGCCTCGGCCACCAGACCGGCGACAAACTGCTGATCAGCCTGGCCCGACGCCTGCGCAACAGCCTGAGTCCGGGCGGCAGCCTGGCACGCTTCGCCAGTAACGAATTCGCCGTGCTGCTGGACAACACTGACCTGCGTACCGGCCAACAGGTCGCCCACCAGTTGTTGATGACCCTCGACAAGCCGATGTTCGTCGACAACCAACTGATCAGCGTCACCGGCTCCGTGGGCCTGGCCTGCGCGCCGCTGCACGGTCGTGATCCGCAAACCTTGATGCGCAACGCCGGTCTGGCGCTGCACAAGGCCAAGGCCAACGGCAAGCATCAGGTCCAGGTGTTCACAGAAGCGTTGAATGCCGAGGCCAGCTACAAGCTGTTCGTCGAGAACAACCTGCGCCGCGCACTTACCCAGAACGAGCTGGACGTGTTCTATCAGCCCAAGCTCTGCCTGCGTAGCGGCCGCCTGCTGGGGATGGAAGCGCTGCTGCGCTGGAACCATCCCGACAAAGGCATGATCCGTCCGGACCAGTTCATCAGCGTCGCCGAAGAAACCGGCCTGATCATCCCCATCGGCAAGTGGATCGCCCGCCAGGCCTGCCGCATGAGCAAAACACTGAGCGCCGCCGGCCTGGGCGATCTTCAAGTCGCGATCAACCTGTCGCCCAAGCAGTTCTCCGATCCGGATCTGGTGTCGTCCATCGCCAACATCCTTAAGGAAGAAGCGCTGCCGGCCCACTTGCTGGAACTTGAACTCACCGAAGGCCTGCTGCTGGAAGCCACCGAAGACACCCACTTGCAGCTCGACCAGCTCAAGCGTCTGGGCCTGACGCTGGCAATGGATGACTTTGGTACCGGTTACTCGTCACTCAGCTATTTGAAAAAATTCCCGATCGACATCATCAAAATCGACCGAAGTTTCATCCACGAAATCCCCGACAATCAGGACGACATGGAAATCACCTCCGCGGTGATCGCCATGGCCCACAACCTGAAACTCAAGGTCGTGGCTGAAGGCATCGAAACGGCCGAGCAGCTTGCGTTCTTGCGGCGCCACCGCTGTGACGTCGGCCAGGGCTACCTGTTCGACCGGCCGATTCCCGGCGCCGAGCTGATCGAAAAGCTCAAGCGCTATCCGCGTGGCCCGTTCGCCTGACAGCACCCCCAAAATTCCTGTGGAACACACTCCCCCCTGTGGGAGCGAGCCTGCTCGCGATAGCGGTGTATCAGTGACGTGGATTTTAACTGACACACCGCTATCGCGAGCAGGCTCACTCCCACAGGGGTAGTGCGTAACCGGGCGGCATTGGGCAAACTGGCGGTCTGATTTCAACATCCCAACCTGACTGAGAGGACTGATCATGGTCTTGCGCTCGGAAATCCTGGTGAACAAAAACGTGCTTCCAACAAAAGAACAAGCTCTGCCTGGCCGCGAAACACCAATGAAGCTGCCGGAAAAACATTTCGTCCACGACTCCCCGCTGCTGGGCCCGTTCCTCACCAATGTCGACTTCGCAATCTTCGGCCTGGGTTGTTTCTGGGGCGCGGAACGCCGCTTCTGGCAGCGTGAAGGCGTGGTCAGCACGGTCGTGGGTTACGCCGGCGGTTTCACACCGAACCCGACCTATGAAGAAGTCTGCTCAGGCCTGACCGGCCACAGCGAAGTGGTGCTCGTGGTCTACGAGCCGGAAAAAGTCAGCTACGACGAGCTGCTGAAGATGTTCTGGGAACTGCACAACCCGACTCAGGGCATGCGCCAGGGCAACGATATCGGTACTCAGTACCGTTCGGTGATCTACGCCACCAGCCCGGAGCAACTGGACGCCGCGCTCAAGAGCAAAGCAGTGTTTCAGGCCGAACTGACCAAGGCCGGCCAAGGCGAAATCACCACCGAAATCGACCAAGCCCCGACGGTCTACTTCGCCGAGGCCTATCACCAGCAGTACCTGGCCAAGAACCCTGAAGGGTATTGCGGGATTGGCGGCACAGGCGTGACCTGCCCGATCTGATTTTTCGGGCCCCTGATCGTTCCCACGCTCTGCGTGGGAATGCCTCAATGGACGCTCCGCGTCCGCTCTTGAAGGGCGTGACGCGGAGCGTCACAGGCTGCATTCCCACGCGGAGCGTGGGAACGATCACCACTCAACTCTCGGCAATCAACCAATCCATCTGCCACCCACCCTGGGTCTGCCCCAACTTCTTGGACAACCACGGCAGCAACTCACGCAATTCCTCTTCCAGCCCCCACGGCGGATTCGCAATCGCCATCCCGGAGCCGTTCAAACTGTTCGGCGTATCCAGCGGATGCACCAGCAACTCCACGCGCAACAACTTCGGCGCGCCCGAGCCCGCCAGGTCCTGATAAAAGCGCCGCAACATGCGCTGGTCCTTCACCGGGTACCAGATCGCCGCCACGGTTTGACGCATCCGGCCAACCGCCTCTTTCAGCGACGCCGCACAGCGCTGCATCTCATCGAGCTGTTCAAACGGCGGATCAATCAACATCACCGCCCGCTTCTCCTGCACCGGCAACATCGCGCGCGGCACATGCCAGCCTTCGCCCAGATGCACCTTCACCCGGCGGTCGCCGGCCATGTTGTCCTTGAGCAGCAAACCGTCTTCCGGATGCTTCTCGTTAAGCATCACCCGATCCTGCGGCCGCGTCAGACGCCGCGCCAGCTCCGGCGACCCCGGGTAATAGCGCAACTGGCCATCCGGGTTCATGTCGTGCAGCACTTTCATGTAATCGGCGGTCAGCGCCGGCAAGTCCGGCTGATCCCACAGACGCGCAATACCTTCCAGGTACTCACCGGTACGGCTCGCCTGATCACCCTGCAGGTCATACAGACCAATGCCGGCGTGAGTATCGAGATAGGCAAACGGCTGCTCCTTGCGCGACATCAGGGCGATGAGGCGGGTCAAAGTCAGGTGTTTGAACACATCGGCGTGATTGCCGGCATGGAAGGCGTGACGATAATTCATGATTGCTCCTGCGAAGGCCGGGAAGTTTACCTTGTACCGAGGCGAACGTCAGGGGTTCGCGGCTGAGCGGGCGTTCGGTCTAGCAATCGCAATCACGCCCCCCGCGTCGGAGTCGCCTCAGTCTGCGATTTTTCGATCTTGCTCATTTGGCGAGCAACATCAAGTCACACTTTGCCAAAGACCTGCCATCGTGAAGCTTACACATGAGTGCGAAGATCGGACCGACCTGACACCCGTAAAATGGAGATTTACATGGGACGGAAAATGATTGGTATCGGTGCGCCAACCTCAACCGGCAGCTCCGTACTGGAAGGGAATGTCGGTATCAACATCGATTGCGCTGTAAGCACCTCATCCATTGGACACTTGGCAAGTTGCCCAGTCTGCAGCCAAG
This sequence comes from Pseudomonas sp. GL-B-19, assembly GCF_019956415.1. Taxonomy (GTDB): domain Bacteria; phylum Pseudomonadota; class Gammaproteobacteria; order Pseudomonadales; family Pseudomonadaceae; genus Aquipseudomonas. The sequence continues at coordinate 139,253 of NZ_JAHBDK010000064.1, read as the reverse complement.
GAAAAGGCCCCATCGTCGCGGTCGGCCCCAGAACCATTACGTTACCGGCCGGATTGGTTGCCCTGGAAGGTGACTACGTTGCCTGCGGCTGCCCTCCACAATCCAACAAGGTGATTTCCGCTCAGTCATCTGTATATGGCGGAGCAGAACACAACAAAGCAGATTTTTCAGGCATCACTACCCTGCTCAATCGTCCCAAGTCCATCACCGATATTTCCTTGTCCTATGGCGATGAGCAGGTTGCTGTTGAGTCAGTATCCCGGTTTTACACTGACTTGAATATTCATGTGAAAACCTCAGGTTATTTGCCCGGCGAGACGGTTACCGTCAACATTAGCGGGCCCACCGAAAAAGCGTTGACAGGGATAGTCGGGGCCAAAGGCGTAGCCATCATTCCAAACGCATTCGGAAGCGAAATCATTGACATGGAAGGGGAAGCATAATGGCTCAAGTTGTCATCAATGCCGGCGGAGTGTCTTCCAGCATTTCGGTTAAAAGGCCCCGCTTCAGCACTCTATGGAGCGCATATGCAGAAGTAGGTCATAAAGGCTCAGTCGAGGTTTACGGACTTGTCGGAGGCGGAGTCGAAGCGGCAAGAGCGGAAAAGCCTGATGCTTATGCGAATGCCTGCGCATTGAGGCTAAGCAGAGCGTTTAATTACGGCGGATATAAAATCCCCAAAGGCACGATCATACAAAACCAGCCCATCTATCGACTGAGTGGAACGGACCAACTTCCCTACATAATGAAGGTGGTAGATTTCCTCGCTTTTCTTTGACATAACTGGGGCGAGCCCGACCATACGCTGACGCAAACCAATTCAAATTTTATAAATGGAAAAAAGGCGTCATCGTGATGGAAATCACCGGGTGGAGCGACGCGTCAGGCCACGCAACCCTTTGGAACGGGAGCGTGACCGGTGACGGCAGTGACTACCACAAGCAAGACAGCCATACCTATGACAATCCAAGGGTAAAGCTGGATAAAATAAACTTTTGGGAGTTGAAGGGATGACGCACTCGCCTCTAATTGTGCTGGCACTCCTACTCGTTTCAGGGCAAGCCATATCTGCTGAAATCAATATAGATAAGGCGCGAGAAACGCTGAAAAATTATGGATTGGCCAATTGTATTTCCAGCCAATTCAAGAACGAGTCAGAAATCAAATCTGATATTGGACTTGCGATTGGCGCCTACTCGTCGATGAGCAAGGGGCAGCATCTAATTATTCAAAACGAGGACACCCTCGAAGTCACATACGACCCTTACGCAGAAACCGAGAAGTACATGCGTAACGCCTATGCACACACCTCGTCCCTCAGCAAGCATTCTAATAAAAAAATGGTTTTTTATGGTTGCCTCGAAGTTTACAACTCCAGGGAGTTCGACGCATTTATTCAGTCTCAGGATCAATTCCTGCCAAAGTAGATTATCAAAATGAGTAAGGACGATCCTTCCTACAATCAATCAGGAAGGATCACTCTTTATTCAGATACTACGGCAGAGCCCGCAACCGCCGGCCAATCACATCCAGCACATCACACCCATCGCGCAACGGAATGGCACAGAGCAAGGCAAAGTCGCTGAGGATGAAGGGTTCGCACTCGATGGAACCGCGCATCGACATGTTTTCCAGCACCTGTGTCACGGCGCGAATTCTATAGTTGGCCGCCTCATACAACACATCGAGCGGCGCGTGGGTATCGACGAACAGGGTGGGCATGTCGGTGCAGTTGCTGGTGAGGGCCATGAAGCGGTTTTTTGGATGGGGGATTGGTTTTTCGTAGGGTGGATCGGGGTGAAGATTTTTCATTTTCAAGTTCCAGAGGCAGTAAATAGGAACTGCTATCAGCCTTCCTACAGGCTGGGGTGGCAGTTATGCGCGGGGTAGGAATATCGAGGCCTTTGGAAAACTCGACCACGCCGAAGCGTGCCCGCGCACAACCGCCGCAACTGATCTTACGGACGCACGTTAACGGCCGCAAACCTAGCTTCGACGCCAATACATTTCCAACGACTTTGAAGGGCTCCTACACCCCGCCACTGAATTTTCAGTGACCACCAGAGACTATCGTTGGAATTCATTTCAAACCAGTTCATGGAAACCGTTACAACTTGAAGGAAACTTCCGACGACTTCGCCCGGAAATTTCGCATTGCCTCTAGTTCAGCTCCTCCATCAAGTACTCCAACAGCTCGGCTTTCGGCACTGAAGGAAGGTCAGGCCGGGCAAGAAACGTCTCGACCTTGCGGCGCAACACGCCCGCCGAAAACGCCTCCAACAGGTTCGGATGCTCTTCACTCAACCACTGCATCAGATTGTTGATAGAGGTCGAAGTATCTACAGCACCAAGGTGTTGCAGCAGGGAATCAGACACCTCCCACCACGGGAAAACCCTGGAGGTTTTCAGCGCACTACCACCGATTTCGAGCGACTGACCGTTGATCAAACAACGGTGGATCACAGGCATTAACTGCGTGGCATTCACTTCGCCGGACTGAAGAATCGGCAGCACAAAACGCCCGTCCCAGAAACGGAAAAACACCGCATGACCGTTGGGCAAAAGAACCTGGGTAAGGCTGCGCAGATGCTCGACCAGCACTTCTTGAGATGCAGCAGAAACCGCTAACCAACCCCAATCGCGAGACTCGGTGGCAGCGACCCATTCCAGAAACTCACTCTCCGCCGCGATAATTCCGACATAGGGCATCACCGGTTCCCACTCGGCATACGCGGTACCTGCCCAGACAGGACTCGGCGCCTGTGCAGTGGTCGAGCATTGCCAGGCTTTAAACGCCCGAGCAGAACTGGCGTTACTAAAGACCGCGAACACCTGTTCGGTGGGTTTCAGCGGCTGCCGGTCCAGCCAGTCGCGAGGCGTCAAATGATCAAGCTGCACAGACACCATCCTTGCAGCGCTCGCATTCCTCACAAAACGGCGCATCGCTTTTCAGACTCATGATCTGCGCAGCGCTCAACATCGCTGCCGGCGCAGCGGCGAGTTTCAAAGGCGTATTCGGCGACGCCGGTGCGGCAGCCATCGCCGGCATCAATGCCCCGCCCACCTGAATCGGCACGCTGCTGAAAATCCCGCCAGGACCAATGTTGATCCACTGCCCCCCCGCCTGAATCGTCGCGCTGGCACCGCCATCGATGACCACTTGCTGGCCGGCGCTGACGTGGAATTGCTGGCTCGCGCTGAGCACCTGACTGGTCACACGGATGTGCCGATCGCCCACCACCACCAAGTGATCGTCGCGCTTCACTTCAGCCTGACGCTGACCGTGGGTGATGCGCTGCTCATCAGCCTTCAACTCATGGCGAGCGGTGCCGGTAACGACGATGCTGCGCTGGTTATCGACCTGTACCTGTTGATCATTCAACACGTGCAGGGTCCAGTTTCGCTGGGCGCGCAGGTAGATTTCCTCGGCGCCTTTGCGATCCTCGATGCGCAGTTCGTTGTATCCCCCGCCTCCCGGACTGCTCTGGCTGCGGAAAATGCTGCGGGTTTTGTCCGCCGGCAGGTCCAGCGGAACGGGGGTCGCCGCATTAGGCAGACAGCCCATCACCAATGGATTGTCGGCATCGGCGTCGATGAACCCGACCAGCACTTCCATGCCGACGCGCGGGATCAGCACGCTGCCATACCGGTCATGCGCCCAACCCGTGGCAACGCGCAGCCAGCAACTGGAGTGCTCGTTGAGTTGACCATCGCGGTCCCACGCGAGCTGAACCTTGACCCGACCGTACTCGTCGCAATGGATTTCGCTGTCAACCGGGCCGGTGACCACGGCGGGTTGATAGCCGAGCATCCGAGGCTTTTGCGGCCCCAGCGGCGGGCGAAACGAAACGTCCCACGGCGTCGCCAGAAACGTATTGCGATAGCCCTGAAAATCATCCGGGTCATCGCTGGTGGCCGACTCTTCCAGCACCTGCGGTTGGCGGCCGCGATGTTCGACTTCAGTGATCAGCCACAGGTCATTCCACGCCTGACGGGGATGCTCGGCGAGATGGAGGAAATGCCCGCTGACCAGCGCACAGTCATCACCACGACCTTCGGCCTGACGGAAGTCAGCGTTGTGGCGTTCGAGTGTGCGTTGAGCTAACTGTTTGCCGTGTTCGCGATCAGTGAATTGGCCGGGAAAGTGGTAGTCCTCCAGCACCGGGCGCAGCTCGCTGTCGAGACTGTTTTCGAGTTGCAGGCGAGGTTTTTGAAAGTCGTAATCGCGACGGGTGACAGCGGTAGTGCGGGTTTCCAGACGCACGTTGAAGCGTTTGATGGCTGGCGCATCCGCCGCCATTCCGCTACCGGGCAGGTACAGCGTTGACTCGGGCAGACGAGGAAAAACGGTCTGGTCATCGCCGAACACCAGCAAATGCCCGTCGGGGCTGTGCTGGAAGTGGTAGTGAACGCCGATCTCGGCACACAGCCGCTGGATAAACGCCAGATCGCTTTCGGCGTATTGCACGCAGTACTCGCGAGCCGCGTAGTCGCTGCCAAGTTGAAATTCGAACGCATCGCGCTGAATGCCATGATCCTTGAGCACCTGCGCGATGATCGCCGGTACGTTTTTGTGCTGGAAGATCCGCTGATTGATGCGCTGACCGAGGTAAGCCAGTCGCGGTACGAGGCTGATTTGGTAGCCCGTCAGACGTTTCCCGGAGTCGCTTTGGCCGACGCGAAAAATCTGACCGTGAATACCGGCCCCTTGTGCATCGAAACTCAGAAAGGCCTGACGGTGCAGCAGGCTTTCCAGTTCTATGTCCGGCCGATCGCTGACCAGTTCCAGGTCAAAACGGTAGGGTTGGCTAATGGCTTCCGTGCCCGTGAACTCAAGGACCTTGAGCTCATTCTGGACGCCGTCGAGGGTCAACGTGAAACGCGGTTGATTGGCAGGCGCGAACATCCGATGTGTCTCTGCAGAATGAAGGCGGGCGATTCTGCATGAGCGATAAGGGGTGTTGAGGGAGGGACAAGGAAATCAGATTTTCCCTACTTTCTCTGAAGATTTCTCCTTCAGAAAACAGTTGTTTTGGCTACAGACATTCCCTTCAAGACCACCACCCTCCCCTTGTAGGAGTGAGCCTGCTCGCGATAGCGCCGGGTCAGTCGACATCAACGTTGAATGATTAACCGCTATCGCGAGCAGGCTCACTCCTACAGGGGTACGCACAGGGATTCGAAAATTGCACAGGCAAAAAAAACGGCCCGCCTCCAAATGGAAGCGGGCCGTTTTCATGTGCGGCGAAAGGTCAGAGCCGAAGCTCCCCCATCACTTGTTCAGGCGGAAATCGGCTTCGGCCGCAGCAAAACGCTGAAGCATGCCGTGAGTCGGCGCACCCAGTTTGCTGACGATGTAGATGGCCAGGCTGGCGAAGATGAAACCAGGGATGATTTCGTACAGGCCCAGCAGTTCGAAGTGTTTCCAAACGATCACGGTGATCGCGCCAACCAGGATGCCGGCCAGTGCGCCGTTGCGGGTCATGTCTTTCCAGATCACGGAGATCAGCACCACCGGACCGAACGCAGCACCGAAACCGGCCCAGGCGTAGCTGACCAGACCCAGCACGCGGTTTTCCGGGTTAGCAGCCATCGCGATGGCGATCAGGGCAACCACCAGGACCATGGCGCGGCCGACCCAGACCAGTTCGACCTGGGAAGCGGATTTACGCAGGAAGGTTTTGTAGAAGTCTTCGGTCAGGGCGCTCGAGCACACCAGCAATTGGCAGCTCAGGGTGCTCATTACGGCAGCCAGAATGGCCGACAGCAAGATACCGGCAACCCATGGGTTGAAGAGAATTTTCGCCAGTTCAATGAACACGCGCTCGTGGTTCTCGCTCACCGGCATTGCAACAGCTGGGTTGGCCGAGAAGTAAGCGATACCGAAGAAGCCCACCGCCACGGTGCCGCCCAGGCACAGGATCATCCAGGTCATGGAGATGCGACGGGCGTTGGCGATCGACTTGACCGAATCCGCCGCCATGAAACGCGCGAGGATGTGCGGCTGGCCGAAGTAACCCAGGCCCCAGCCCATCAGCGAGATGATGCCGATGAAGGTGGTGTTTTTCAGCATGTCGAAGTTGCTTGGGTCCTGTGCCTCGATAGCCAGGAATGTGGTGTCGACGCCGCCGGTCGCCAGCAGCACGATGATCGGCGTCAGCAACAGGGCGAAGATCATCAGCGTGGCTTGTACGGTATCGGTCCAGCTCACGGCCAGGAAACCGCCGACGAAGGTGTAGGCAATCGTCGCCGCAGCGCCGGCCCACAGCGCTGTCTCGTAGGACATGCCAAAGGTGCTTTCGAACAGACGGGCACCAGCGACAATGCCGGATGCGCAGTAAATGGTGAAGAACACCAGAATCACCACCGCAGAAATGATCCGCAGCAGGCCGCTTTTGTCTTCGAAACGGCTAGAGAAATAATCCGGCAGGGTCAGGGCATCGCCGTTGTGCTCGGTCTGCACACGCAGACGGCCAGCGACGAACAGCCAGTTCAGGTAAGCACCGATGATCAGGCCAATGGCGATCCAGCTTTCGGACAGGCCGGACATGTAGATGGCGCCCGGCAGACCCATCAACAACCAGCCGCTCATGTCGGAGGCGCCAGCGGACAAAGCCGTCACGACACTACCCAGGCTGCGACCGCCCAGAATGTAGTCAGAAAGGTTGTTGGTGGAGCGATAGGCCATGAAGCCGATCAGCACCATTGCTGCGATGTAGATCACAAACGTGATCAGGGTTGGATTGCTTACGCTCATTAAGTGATGCCCTGGCTTTGTTTTTATGTAGCGCCAGCGTGTGAAACCGCCGACAAACGACAATGTTTGTTCAGATGATTTCGAAGCCTGCGCATTTAAGACTGATGTTTCCCCAGGAAAGCCATCAGCCGGCGCACCGGTTTTTCATCCGGTTGCACCTTGGGGCGCGAATCCTATTCAACAACACAAATAAGGTGCAACCCATTTTGTGAGAATAAGTTGCACCCAGTCGGAAATATAATTAAAAACCACGTTTTTGCTCCTTTTCGAAGCAAGCGCGAATGCCGACCGCTCTAAAAAGCACCCACCCGATGCAGCACTGCCGTACCAGAATTTATTTCCTGACGAGCTGCCTGTTATTCCGACAAAAAAAGGGTTGCACCCGGTTGCACCTCAACAGTTGCACGGCTAATCTTGCCGCCAGCTGATGCCACGCAATCGTGGCAAACATGAGGATAAAAAATGGCTACCACCACCCTTGGGGTCAAACTTGACGACCCGACCCGCGAGCGCCTCAAGGCTGCCGCGACCTCGATTGATCGCACGCCGCACTGGCTGATCAAGCAGGCAATTTTCAATTACCTGGAAAAACTCGAGGGTGGTGCAACCCTGTCCGAGCTGAGTGGTTTGATCAGCAAAGACGCTGACGACGCCGGTGAAGTCCATGCCGACCACGCGCACCAGTGCTTCCTGGAGTTCGCCGAAAGCATCCTGCCGCAATCGGTGCTGCGCGCTTCGATCACCGCCGCCTACCGTCGCCCTGAGCCGGAAGTGGTGCCGATGCTGATCGAACAGGCTCGCCTGCCGGTCGCCATGGCCGAAGCCACGAATAAGCTCGCCGCATCGATTGCCGAAAAACTGCGCAATCAGAAAAGCGCCGGTGGCCGTGCCGGGATTGTTCAGGGTCTGCTGCAGGAATTTTCTCTGTCTTCTCAGGAAGGCGTAGCACTGATGTGCCTGGCCGAAGCGCTGCTGCGCATCCCGGACAAAGGCACCCGTGACGCGCTGATCCGCGACAAGATCAGCACCGGCAACTGGCATCCACACTTGGGCAACAGCCCGTCACTGTTCGTCAACGCCGCCACTTGGGGCCTGCTGCTGACCGGCAAACTGGTCGCCACGCATAACGAAGCGGGTTTGACTTCATCCCTGAGCCGCATCATCGGCAAAAGCGGCGAGCCGATGATCCGCAAGGGCGTCGACATGGCCATGCGCCTGATGGGCGAGCAGTTCGTCACCGGCGAAACCATCGCCGAAGCCTTGGCCAATGCGAGCAAGTTCGAAGCCAAAGGTTTCCGCTACTCCTACGACATGCTCGGTGAAGCGGCACTGACCGAGCACGATGCGCAGAAGTACCTGGCCTCGTACGAACAAGCCATTCACTCGATCGGCAAAGCGTCCCACGGTCGTGGGATTTATGAAGGCCCAGGCATCTCCATCAAGTTGTCGGCACTGCACCCGCGTTACAGCCGCGCGCAGTACGAGCGCGTGATGGACGAGCTGTACCCGCGCCTGCTGTCACTGACCTTGCTGGCCAAGCAGTACGACATCGGCCTGAACATCGACGCCGAAGAAGCTGACCGTCTCGAACTGTCGCTGGATCTGCTGGAACGCCTGTGCTTCGAGCCGCAACTGACCGGCTGGAACGGCATCGGCTTCGTGATTCAGGCATATCAAAAGCGTTGCCCGTATGTGATCGACTACGTGATCGACCTGGCTCGCCGCAGCCGTCATCGCTTGATGATCCGCCTGGTGAAAGGCGCGTACTGGGACAGCGAAATCAAGCGCGCCCAGGTCGAAGGCCTGGAAGGCTATCCGGTCTACACCCGCAAGGTGTACACCGACGTTTCCTACATCGCCTGCGCACGCAAGTTGCTGTCGGTGCCGGAAGTTATCTACCCGCAATTTGCCACGCACAACGCCCACACCTTGTCGGCCATTTATCACATCGCCGGTCAGAACTATTACCCCGGCCAGTACGAGTTCCAGTGCCTGCACGGCATGGGTGAACCGTTGTACGAACAGGTTGTAGGTAAAGTTTCCGAAGGCAAGCTGAACCGTCCGTGCCGTGTGTACGCACCGGTCGGTACTCACGAAACGCTGCTGGCGTACCTGGTGCGTCGCCTACTGGAAAACGGCGCGAACACCTCATTCGTCAACCGGATCGCCGACCAATCCATTTCGATCCAGGAGCTGGTGGCCGATCCAGTGGCCAGCATCGAGCAGATGGCGACGCTGGAAGGCGGCTTCGGCCTGCCGCACCCGCGTATCCCGCTGCCGCGTGATCTTTATGGCGCCGAGCGCGCCAACTCCAGCGGCATCGACATGGCCAACGAACATCGTTTGGCTTCCCTGTCCTGCGCCTTGCTGGCCACTGCTCACAACCACTGGAAAGCCGCGCCGATGCTCGGTTGCGCTTCCAGCACTGAAACCCCTGCGCCGGTGCTGAACCCGTCCGATCTGCGTGACGTGGTCGGCCATGTGCAGGAAGCCACCGTCGAAGACGTCGACAACGCGATCCAGTGCGCCCTGAACGCCGCGCCGATCTGGCAGGCCACCCCGCCCGCCGAACGTGCCGCGATTCTGGAACGCGCCGCCGATTTGATGGAAGGCGAGATCCAGCCGCTGATGGGCCTGTTGGCTCGAGAAGCTGGCAAGACCTTCGCCAACGCCATCGCCGAAGTGCGTGAAGCCGTGGACTTCCTGCGTTATTACGCGGTGCAGGCACGCAACGATTTCACCAACGACGCCCACCGCCCACTGGGCCCGGTTGTCTGCATCAGCCCGTGGAACTTCCCGCTGGCCATTTTCAGTGGCCAGGTGGCTGCGGCGTTGGCCGCCGGTAACCCGGTGCTGGCCAAGCCTGCGGAACAAACCCCGCTGGTAGCCGCTCAAGCCGTGCGCTTGCTGCTCGAAGCCGGGATTCCGGAAGGCGTGCTGCAACTGCTGCCGGGCCGTGGCGAAACCGTCGGTGCCGGTCTGGTCGGCGACGATCGCGTCAAAGGCGTGATGTTCACCGGTTCCACCGAAGTTGCCCGCCTGCTGCAACGCAACATCGCTGGCCGCCTGGATGCCCAGGGCCGTCCAATTCCGCTGATCGCCGAAACCGGTGGCCAGAACGCGATGATCGTCGACTCTTCGGCACTGACCGAACAGGTGGTGATCGACGTGGTGTCATCGGCCTTCGACAGCGCCGGCCAACGTTGCTCGGCACTGCGCGTCTTGTGCTTGCAGGAAGATTCCGCTGACCGTGTCATCGAAATGCTCAAAGGCGCCATGGCTGAATGCCGTCTCGGCAACCCTGAGCGCCTGTCCGTGGACATCGGCCCGGTGATCGACGCCGAAGCCAAGGCGGGCATCGAGAAGCACATCCAGGCCATGCGCGACAAAGGTCGCAACGTGTACCAGGTGGCCATCGCCAACAGCGAAGAAGTCAAACGCGGCACCTTCGTGATGCCGACCCTGATCGAACTGGAAAGCTTCGACGAGCTGCAACGGGAGATCTTCGGTCCAGTGCTGCACGTGGTTCGCTACAAGCGCAAAGACATCGATCTATTGATCGGCCAGATCAACGCTTCCGGCTATGGCCTGACGTTGGGCGTGCATACACGCATCGACGAAACCATCGCCAAGGTGATCGACAACGTCAACGCCGGTAACGTCTACGTGAACCGCAACATTGTTGGCGCCGTGGTTGGCGTACAACCGTTCGGTGGCGAAGGTTTGTCGGGTACTGGTCCGAAAGCCGGTGGTCCGCTGTACCTGTACCGCCTGCTGTCGACGCGTCCTACCGATGCAATCGAACAATCCTTCGCTCGCGGTGACGCCATCGTAGCGCCGGACGTTCGTCTGCGCGACGCCATGAGCAAGCCGCTGACCGCCCTGAAAGCCTGGGCCGACAGCAACAAATTTGCCGACCTGAGCACCCTGTGCGTGCAGTTCACGGCGCAATCGCAAAGCGGGATCACCCGTGTTCTGGCCGGTCCAACCGGCGAGCGCAACAGCTACGCCATCCTGCCGCGCGAACACGTGCTGTGCCTGGCGGAAGTCGAAGGTGATCTGCTGACGCAACTGGCAGCGGTGCTGGCTGTCGGCGGTTCGGCGGTGTGGCCGGACGCTGATTTGACCAAGGCGTTGTTCGCACGCTTGCCGAAGGATGTTCAGGCACGCATCAAGCTGGTGTCCGACTGGAACAAGGATGAAGTGGTGTTTGATGCAGTTCTGCATCATGGCCATTCGGACCAGTTGCGTGCGGTGTGCCAGCAAGTGGCCAAGCGTGCTGGCGCCATTGTCGGTGTTCATGGTTTGTCGCAAGGCGAGACCAATATTGCGCTGGAGCGTTTGGTAATTGAACGTGCGCTGAGCGTCAACACTGCTGCAGCGGGTGGTAATGCCAGTCTGATGACTATCGGCTAATTAGCTATGCGGTCACTGTAAAAATGGGCGCCCTCATCGGCGCCCATTTTTTTTGCCATACCCTGTAGGAGCCGGCTTGCTGGCGAAGGCGGCGCGTCAGGCACACCGCAGTGGGGCATTCGCTGGCAAGCCAGCTCCTACAGGTCGGTGTTTTGCCCTTCTATCACGCTCATCAATCATCCTGTTCACCCCGCCCTCCCCGCGCCTAGACTCGGTCCATTCCAAAAAAAGGTAGGCCGCCATGTCCGAGACGTTGCTCAGTTCCCGCAATCTGGCTTTCGAGCTGTATGAAGTCCTCGATGCCGAGGGCCTGACCCAGCGTGAGCGTTTCGCCGAGCACAATCGCGAGACCTTCGATGCCGCCATCGGCACCGCTCGCAATATCGCCGAAAAATTCTTCGCCCCGCACAACCGCAAGGGTGACGAGAACGAGCCGCGCTATGAGAACGGTCAGGCGATTCTGATCCCGGAAGTGAAACCGGCGGTGGATGCGTTCCTCGAAGCCGGTTTCCTCAATGCCGCGCGCAGTTTCGACGCGGGTGGCATGCAGCTTCCTACCTTATTGTCCCAGGCCTGCTTCGCGCATTTTCAATCCGCCAATGCGGCATCCACTTCGTACCCGTTTTTAACGATGGGCGCGGCGAATCTGATCGAAAGTTTCGGCACCGAGGAGCAGAAACAGCGCTTCCTGCAGCCGATGATCGACGGCCGCTTCTTCGGCACCATGGCCCTGACCGAGCCGCATGCCGGTTCGTCGCTGTCGGATATTCGTACCCGCGCCGAGCTTGCGTCTGACGGCACTTATCGCCTCAAGGGCAACAAGATTTTTATCTCCGGCGGCGACCACCCGCTGTCGGAAAACATCGTGCACATGGTGCTGGCCAAGCTGCCGGACGCACCAGCCGGGGTGAAGGGGATTTCGCTGTTCATCGTGCCCAAGTTTCTGGTCAACGATGACGGCAGCCTCGGCAAGCGCAACGATGTGTTGCTGGCCGGGTTGTTCCACAAAATGGGCTGGCGCGGCACCACGTCCACCGCGCTGAATTTCGGCGATAACGGCGAGTGTGTTGGTTATCTGGTGGGCAAGCCGCACCACGGTTTGAGCTACATGTTCCAGATGATGAACGAGGCGCGGATTGGCGTCGGCATGGGCGCGGTGATGCTCGGTTACGCCGGTTATTTGTACTCGCTGGAATATGCCCGCGAGCGGCCACAGGGTCGCGTGCCGGACAGCAAGGACCCGAACACCGCGCCAGTGGCGATCATTCAACACGCCGACGTTAAACGCATGTTGCTGACCCAGAAGGCGTACGTCGAAGGTTCGTTCGATCTCGGCCTCTATGCGGCGCGATTGTTCGATGACACCACCACGCTTGCGACCGAAGCCGAGCGTAAGCAGGCCCATGAACTGCTGGACTTGCTGACGCCCATCGTCAAATCCTGGCCGTCGGAATTTTGCCTGAAGGCCAACGAACTGGCGATCCAGATTCTCGGCGGCCACGGTTACACCCGTGAATACCCGGTGGAACAGTACTATCGCGACAATCGTCTGAACCCGATTCATGAAGGCACGCACGGGATTCAGTCGTTGGACTTGCTAGGGCGCAAGCTGGCGCAGAACGGTGGTGCCGGGCTCAAGCAATTGATCCGACTGATCGCCGACACCGGCGCGCGGGCGCAGGCATATGAATCCTTGACCGCGCTGCGTGAACCGCTGGAAAAACTGGTGGCACGCCTGCAAACAGTGACCATCGGCCTGCTGACTGATCTGGCTCAAGGCAAGGTCAACAGCAGCCTGGCGAACTCCGCGCTGTACCTGAAAGTGTTCGGGCACACGGTGATTGGCTGGCGCTGGCTGGAACAGGCGATTCGTGCCGAGGAAGGCTTGGCCAAAGGCAATGCGGCGGATGTCAGCTTCTATAAAGGCAAGCTGCAGGCGGCGCGGTATTTCCTGACGTGGGAAGTGCCAGGTTGCCACCATGAGCTGGCGATTCTTGAGGCTCGGGATGATGTTTGTCTTGGGATGCAGGATGAGTGGTTCTGATCCCGAACTTGTGCTGCAGCTGAAATCTATTCGCTGGCAAGCCAGCTCCTACAGGGTTTGGTGTGAACGCACCGGCCATGTAGGAGCTGGCTTGCCAGCGAAGGCGTCAGCATAGCCAACGCACTTTTTCAGCCCAGCTTGAACCCACCCATCTGCCGCGCCAAATCATCAGCCAAGCGCTGCAACGTCTGACAGTCTTCACGACAAGCCCTGACCTCCCCCGCCGTCGCCCGGGCCAAATCCGAAATCCCCTGCACATTGCGGTTGATCTCTTCGGTGACCGCCGACTGCTCTTCCGTCGCCGTCGCCACCTGATGGTTCATGTCACTGATGCGTTCCACCTGCCCTGTAATCGCCGTCAACGACGCCCCGGTACGCTGGCTCGATTCGACACCCGTGCCGGTCGCCGCTTGTCCGCTGTGCATTGATGACACCGCATTCTCCGCCCCCTGCTTGAGGCTGCCGATCATCTGTTGAATCTCATCGGTCGACGACTGCGTGCGTCGCGCCAAGGTGCGCACTTCATCCGCCACCACCGCAAAACCACGGCCCATGTCCCCGGCCCGCGCCGCTTCGATGGCCGCGTTGAGCGCCAGCAAATTGGTCTGCTCGGATATCCCGCGAATCACTGCCAGCACTTGATCAATCGATGCCACCTGATTGGCCAGCTCACCCACGGCACCCGCCGCGATGCCGATTTCGTCGGACATGCTTTCGATATGCCGGATCGAGCCGCCCACCACTTCGCGAGCCTGCATCGCCTCATCGCGAGCATTCTGCGACGCGACCGCCGCGTTGCCAGCGTTCTGGGCGATTTCCTGCACGGTCAGGCCCATCTCATGAACAGCGGTGGCCACCATGTCAGTCATTTCCTGCTGACGACCAGAACGTTCCGCGGTGTTGTCCACCACCTTCGCCACTTGGCCAACTGCGGTGCGCAGTCGTTCGCTGGTGGTCAGTACTTCGCCGATCATCTCGCGCTGACTGTCCAGAAACCGATTGAAGCCGCGCGCCAGATCGCCCAGCTCATCGGCGCGACTGGCATCCAACCGATGGGTCAAATCGCCACCACCGCTACCAATGGCTACCAGCGCCGCTGTTACCTGACGGATCGGACGCACCAAACCACGAGCCAGCAATACCACCAGCAACAGGCACACCAGCGCTACCGCCAGGCCGATGCCGCTGCTCATCCACATCGCGCGGCGGGCTTCGGCATAGATCTGCGACTGCGGCACTTCGGCCACCAGCGTCCAGCCCAAGTCCCGAAGCGGCAGGCTCAAGGCGAGGAAGTCTTCGCCGTCTCTTATAAAGCTGCTGTTGGTGGCGGACGCTGTGGAGTTAGAGAGTTGACCCATGACTGCTTGCGCCGCCGCAGAGCCGATCTGCTCGGTCAAGGTACGTTTGCCGCTGAATTGCGCCTCGGGATGCACCTGGATCAAACCGTCGGAACGCACGAGATAGACCTTTCCGCGCTCACCAAAGCTGAAGTTGTGGATCAGCTCCGACAGCTCTTTCATGCTCAGGCCAAGCCCGGCAACGCCCACGACTTTACCAGCCTGCTCAACCTTGAGGTCGATGAACAGCGCCAATTCTCCGGTCGCGGTGTCATTGTCGATATTGAGGGTGCGCGGCTGATTGCTGTCCAGGAATGAGTAGAACCAGGCGTCTTTGGGGTTGGAACGGCTGAGGGTCCGTTCCAGGCCTTTTTCGGTCAAATAGTGATTCGAAGCCGTGCCGATAATCAGCGCGGTAAAGGCTTTGTGTTCAGCGCGAATGCCTTCCAGGTACCGTACGAACGTCGCCGTCCGGACATCGTCTTCACCCCCGGCCAACCAGTCGCGCACCATGCTATTGCTGGCGATGTCCTTGGCGGCGGTGAGGGGTTGAACGAGGATTCGCTCGATGTCGTTGCGCATCGCTTCGATGCTCGACGGCAGGGCTTGTTCGACCAGATAGCTCTGGGCGAGACGGTTAACCACGAGGGTATAAATGCCCACCACGATCAGAATACTGACCAGCAGGGCGGTGCCCATGCTCAGGATTAACTGCCATTGAATACTGCGTCGCCAAAACTGCATGGAACACCCCCAAAGAATAAGAGGCTGAAACACTGCAACAGCCGTGCCGATTGTATACAACACATATCGACAATTTATTCTTTGGTTGTGCGCAAAGCCGATCAGGCCTGATTGATCGTCTTGGAGATCACTTCAACCGTGGCGCTGACTTGCTCTTGGTAACGGTCGAGTTCCTGCTTGTGCTGCTTTTGCATTTCGATCTGCTGCGAGCACAGATTCATCGCGGCCAGTACCAACAGGCGGTCACCGATCAATGTCGGGTACTTTCTTTTGGTGTCGGCCAAAGCAGCCTTCAACATCATCGCGGCGTCCAGCAGGGTTTGCTCTTCCCCGGCCGGCGCCTTGATCGAATAGTCCTCCCCCAGGATCGAGACGACTTTTACCCCTGCGGCGCCTTGATTCATGCGCTGACCGGACCAGCGCTGACGCGCTCAACCAGGGCCTGAATGCGTGCGGCAGTGGCGCCTTGTTTCTCTTCCTGTTCCATCAGGCTCAGTTGCAGGCTTTCGTTTTCATCCTTGGCCTGAGCCAGTTCTGCACTCAGGGTCTGGTTGCTGCCGAGCAGTGCCTGGTTCTGTTGCACCAAGTCATTTACCAGCTGTTCCAATTGGCTAAGGGATGCTTCCAACATTTTGATTTTCCGAGCATTTTCAAAGGGCGCGTACGATAAAGAAAAGTCACCACGCACGCCAGGGTTATTCCGGGCCAAGGCCTTGGCTTTCCTGGCAGGCAACCTTTCTCGCGAGCAGTAAAGACTGTGATTGGCGGATGGGGTTCCTGCACTTCGTCGCTGGGAGCCCTTGTGCGACAAAAACGCGCAGGGACTCAAGACTCACTCAAACGTCAGCGTGACGCGCCGAACGGGTGCGCAGCAGTCGTCAAATTGTGATTCGCGGTATGTCAGGAAGATCCGGCATGCCGGAATCACGACTGCTGCGTCCGAACGCGGCCCGAGCCGAACGCAGGCTGCGCCAGCTGCTACAGGGGCAGGTCGCGTCTACTGCTGCGATACCACCAAAACCTTTTTGACAGCATCACATTTCAACAGGTTAGAATCGCTGGCACGCAGACTGCATGGTCAGTTTGTGCCCGCCTTTCAGTTTTTTGGAGTAACGCCTTTGAATGCAATCACCATCAACAGCCTGTTTCTGATCGGCGCGTTGCTGGTAGGTGCGAGCATTCTGGTGAGCTCACTTTCGTCACGCCTCGGCATCCCGATTCTGGTGATTATCCTGGCCGTGGGCATGGCCGCCGGTGTCGACGGTGCCGGCATTATTTTCGATAACTACCCCACGGCTTATTTGGTCGGCAACCTCGCGTTGGCGGTAATCCTGCTCGACGGTGGTTTGCGTACCCGGGTCGCGAGTTTCCGCGTTGCACTCTGGCCTGCACTGTCGCTGGCCACGGTCGGGGTGTTAATAACGACCGCATTGACTGGCATGGTGGCCGCCTGGCTGTTTAACCTGAGCATCATTCAGGGCTTGTTGATCGGCGCGATTGTCGGCTCTACCGACGCCGCAGCGGTGTTCTCGCTGCTGGGTGGCAAAGGCCTGAACGAACGGGTCACCGCCAGCCTCGAAATCGAATCCGGCAGCAACGACCCGATGGCGGTGTTCCTCACCGTGACCCTGATCGACATGCTCGCCAGCGGGGAAACCGGCCTGCACTGGAGCCTGCTCGTGCACTTCATGCGGGAGTTCGGAATCGGTGCCGTCGTCGGTCTCGCAGGTGGCTGGGTCATGCTGCAACTGGTCAATCGCATCAATCTGGCCAACGGCCTCTACCCGATTCTGGTGATTGCCGGCGGCCTGGTGGTGTTTGCCCTGACCAACGCCCTGCACGGCAGCGGCTTCCTCGCGGTGTATCTGTGTGGCCTGGTCATCGGCAACCACCCGGTGCGCAGTCGGCACGGCATTTTGCACATGCTCGACGGCATGGCCTGGCTGGCGCAGATCGGGATGTTCCTGGTGCTGGGCCTACTGGTCACACCGCATGACCTGCTGCCGATTGCCCTGCCCGCGCTGGGTCTGGCGTTGTGGATGATTCTGTTTGCGCGGCCGTTGTCCGTGGTGGTCGGTTTACTGCCGTTCAAGGCGTTCCATGGCCGCGAAAAAGCGTTCATTTCCTGGGTCGGCTTGCGCGGCGCGGTCCCGATCATTTTGGCGGTGTTCCCGCTGATGGCCGGCCTGCCCAACGCTCAGCTCTATTTCAACCTCGCGTTCTTTATTGTGCTGGTGTCGCTGCTGGTGCAGGGCACGAGCCTGCCGTGGGTGGCCAAACTGCTGAAAGTGACGGTGCCACCTGACCCCGCGCCGATCTCGCGTTCCGCCCTGGAAGTGCATGTCACCAGCGAGTGGGAGATGTTCGTTTATCGCCTCGGCGCCGAGAAATGGTGCATCGGCTCACCCCTTCGCGAACTGAAAATGCCCGAAGGCACGCGCATCGCCGCGCTGTTTCGTCGCCAGCAATTGCTCCATCCGTCGGGTAGTACTGTGCTCGAAGTCGATGATTTGCTGTGTGTTATTGGCCATGAACACAACCTGCCGGCCCTCGGAAAACTCTTCAGCCGGGCACCGCAACGGGGTCTGGATCTGCGCTTCTTCGGCGACTTCGTGCTCGAAGGAGACGCCCAGCTGGGCGCGGTTGCGGCGCTGTACGGGTTGAAAGTCGAAGGCATCGATCCGGACATGTCGCTCGGCCACTTCATCGCCCAGAAAGTCGGGGGTGCGCCCGTTGTCGGTGACCAGGTGGAGTGGAACAACACCATTTGGACCGTCGCGGTCATGGAGGGGAACAAGATCGGCAAAGTGGGCGTCAGATTCCCCGAAGGAAGTCGCCCCGGTCCGGGCTTGTTCCTCTAAACTCCATTCTTCGTCTCGTTTTCGATCGGTCTCTATGTCAACCCTGCGCACCTTTTTCATCATGGCCCTGTTGGGCCTGAGCCTCTCCATCGGCACGCTACAAGCGGCCGAACCGCCGTCCAGCGAAGCCGTGCAGACGAGTCTGGACAAGATCGCCGACCGCAAACTGCCGGAAGCCGATCAGAAAGCTCTGCAAGCCATTCTGCAAAACACGCTAACCCAGCTCAACTACCAGCGTGACTACGAGCGAAAACTGGCCGATGTCAAACAACAACTGGCCGCCGCGCCAAAGCAAGTCATCGAGAATCAGCGTGAACTGGCGCGCCTGAAGGCCAGCAAAGTGCAGCCGGTGACACAACGCTATGCCAACCTGTCGATCCCGCAACTCGAGCAAATGCTCACCGAGCGCTCGACCCAGCAAAGCGATCTGCAAAGGGCCCTGACCGACGCCAACACCCTGGTGATTACCGCCCAGACTCGCCCGGAGCGCGCCCAGGCCGAAATTTCGGCCAGCCAGACGCGCATTCAACAAATCAACAACGTCCTCAAGGCCGGCAAAGATGCCGGCAAAACCTTGAGCGGCGAACAGCGCGATTTGCTCAATGCCGAACTCACCGCCCTGAACGCACTGATTCCGCTGCGTCGCCAGGAATTGGCCGGCAACAATCAGTTGCAGGATCTGGGCAACAGCCAGCACGATTTGCTGTCGGAAAAATCCGATCGCCTGGATCAGGAAATCCAGGAACTGCAAACCCTGATCAATCAGAAACGCCTGGCCCAGTCCCAGGAAACGGTGACCCAGCAGTCCATCGAGGCGCAGAAATCCGGCGGAAGCAGCCTGTTGGCCACGGAAAGCGCAGCCAACCTGAAGCTCTCCGACTACTTGCTCAAAAGCACGGACCGCCTCAACGAAGTCACCCAGCAAAACCTGCAAACCAAGCAGCAACTGGACAACGTCACACAAAGCGATTCGGCGCTGGACGAGCAGATCAACGTGCTCAAGGGCAGCCTGCTGCTCTCCAAGATTCTCTACAAACAGAAACAGTCCCTGCCGCGTTTAAGGCTCGACCGCAACCTGGCGGACCAGATCGCCGACATTCGCCTCTATCAGTTCGAAGTCAGCCAGCAACGCGAATTGCTGAGCAACCCGGCCTCTTACGTTGACAACCTGCTGTCCACCCAACCGCCGGAGCAAGTCACCCCGCAACTGCGCAAGAGCCTGCTGGAACTAGCCACGACCCGCGCCGACCTGCTGGACCGACTGAACCGCGAATTGAGCGCCGTGCTCAACGAATCCATCACCCTGCAACTCAATCAGAAACAATTGCTGAGCACCGCGCAAAGCCTGCGCGCGACTCTCGACGAACAAATGTTCTGGATTCCCAGCAACAAGCCGCTGGACATGGAATGGATACGCGCGGTACCGGAACGCTTGCAGCGCCAGATCACTACCTTGCCGTGGTTCTCCAGCCTGAGTGAATTGAGCGATGGCCTGATTCAACGGCCGCTGTTGTTTCTGCCGCTGGTACTGCTGATCGGCGCCCTGCTATGGCGACGCAAAAGCCTGTATGCCCGACTGAACAAGGTTCACAAGGACATCGGCCACTTCAAGCGCGATAGCCAGTGGCACACGCCGCAGGCCATTCTGGTCAATATTTTACTGGCGATGCCTGTCGCGTTGGGCCTGGCCTTGTGCGGCCTCGCCTTGCAGATCGACGCCCGCGGGCAGAACGCCAACATGGGCGCTGCACTGCTGCAAATGGCGATGGCGTGGCTGGTGTTTTACACCGCTTACCGGATTCTCGCGCCGGGCGGCGTGGCCGAACTGCATTTCCGCTGGGAAAAACCTCAGGTCGAATTCCTTCAGGGCTGGATCCGTCGACTCGGCCTGGTGGTGATGGCGCTGGTGGCGGTGGTGGCTGTCGCCGAGCTGCAACCGGCGACCCTGGCCGATGATGTGCTCGGCATGCCGGTGGTGTTGACCTGCTACGCTTTGATGGCGTGGCTGCTCAGCCGTTTGCTGATGCGCAGCCCGACGCACGAGAACGCTTCGCTATTCCGCAAAATCGTGGGGATCCTGTTTACCGCCCTGCCGATCGCGTTGTTCGTGGCCGTGTGCTTCGGCTATTACTACACCGCGCTCAAGCTCAGTGACCGACTGATCAACACCCTTTACCTGCTGATGTTCTGGCTGGTGATCGAAGCCACTTTTGTCCGCGGGCTCAGCGTTGCAGCCCGCCGCCTGGCGTACCATCGAGCCCTGACCAAACGTCTGGCTGCGAAAGAGGCCGGTGACGGCGAAGCCGTGATCGAAGAACCGACACTGGACATCGAGAAGGTCAACGAACAATCCCTGCGCTTGATCCGTCTGGCGCTGCTCGGCGCTTTCATGGGCGCACTGTACTGGGCCTGGTCCGATCTGATTTCGGTGTTCTCGTACCTGGACAACATCACCCTCTACGAATACACCAGCGGCACGGGCGCAGCCATGAGCATGGTACCGATCAGCATCGGCGACATGCTGGGCGCGCTGATCATCATCGGCATCACCTTCGCCCTCGCCCGCAACTTGCCGGGTCTGTTGGAAGTGTTCGTGTTGTCCAAGCTCAATCTGGCGCAAGGCAGCGCCTACGCCACGACCACGCTGCTGTCTTACGTGATTGCCGGGGTCGGTTTCGTCACAACCTTATCCACGCTCGGCGTGAGCTGGGACAAATTACAATGGCTGGTGGCAGCGCTCTCGGTCGGTCTGGGTTTCGGGATGCAGGAAATTTTTGCAAACTTCATCTCCGGCATCATGATTCTGTTCGAACGTCCGGTGCGGATCGGCGACACCATTACCATCGGCAACCTGTCGGGCACGGTCAGCAAAATCCGCATCCGCGCAACGACCATCACCGACTTCGACCGCAAGGACATCATTGTCCCGAACAAGACGTTCATTACCGGGCAACTGATCAACTGGTCCCTGACCGACACCATCACCCGGGTAACGCTCAAGCTTGGCGTCGACTACGGATCGGACCTGGACCTGGTAAAAGAGCTGCTGCTCAAGGCCGCCCGGGATAACCCGCGCGTGCTCAAGGACCCGGAACCGCACGTGTACTTCCTGAATTTCGGCGAAAGTACCCTCGACCACGAATTGCGCATGCATGTGCGCGACCTTGGCGACCGGAACCCGGTGCTCGATGAGGTCAACCGCTTCATCAACCGCGAGTTCAAGAAGCAGCACATCAATATCTCGTTCCGGCAGATGGAGGTCTACCTCAAGAACCTTCATGGCCAGGAATACAAATTGGTGCCGATCGAGCCGGAAAGCAAAACCATCGTGCCGATGGCCGATGGTAAACCGCTGCAAGAACCGCCAGCCGCCAAGCTCGACTAACGGCCCTATCCCTAGCAGAATGCTCGGACATTCTGCTGGAGATGGCCGTTGAAAGCCCTCGACGAACTGACCTTCGATAATCGTTTTGCCCGCCTGGGCGATACGTTTTCCGCCCATGTGCTGCCTGAGCCCATCGATAACCCGCGCCTGGTGGTGGCCAGCCCTGCGGCCATGAAGCTGCTGGACCTGGACCCGGACGTGGCCGAAACCCCGGAGTTCGCCGAGCTGTTCAGCGGCCACAAGCTCTGGGCCGACGCAGTGCCACGGGCGATGGTCTATTCCGGGCATCAGTTCGGTTCCTACAACCCACAGCTGGGCGACGGTCGCGGCTTGTTGCTGGGCGAGGTCTACAACGAAGCCGGTGAACACTGGGACTTGCACCTCAAGGGTGCCGGCCAAACGCCTTTTTCGCGTATGGGCGATGGCCGCGCGGTCTTGCGCTCCTCGATCCGCGAATTTCTCGCCTCTGAGGCGCTGCACGCGTTGAACATCCCGACCACCCGCGCACTGTGCGTGATCGGCTCCGACACGCCGGTCTGGCGCGAGAAGCAAGAACGCGCGGCAATGCTCCTGCGCCTGGCACCCAGCCATGTGCGCTTCGGGCATTTCGAATATTTCTACTACACCAAACGCCCCGAGAAGCAGAAAGAGCTCGGCGAACATGTGCTGGCCATGCATTTTCCCGAATGCCTGGAACAACCGGAACCGTATCTGGCGATGTTCCGTGAAATCGTTGAGCGCAACGCCGAGCTGATTGCCAAGTGGCAGGCTTATGGCTTCTGCCACGGGGTAATGAACTCCGACAACATGTCGATCCTCGGCATCACCTTCGACTTCGGCCCGTTCGCCTTCCTCGATGACTTCGACGCCCACTTCATCTGCAACCACTCCGACGATCAGGGCCGGTACTCCTTCAGCAACCAGGTACCGATCGGCCAGTGGAACCTCAGCGCCCTCGCCCAGGCCCTGACGCCATTCATCAGCGTCGAAGCCCTGCGCGAAGCCCTCGGGCTGTACTTGCCGCTGTACCAGGCCCATTACCTGGACCTGATGCGCCGTCGCTTCGGTTTCACCACCGCCGAAGACGATGACCAGAAACTGCTGGAACAGCTGCTGCAACTGATGCAGAACAGTGGCGTCGACTACAGCCTGTTCTTCCGCCGACTTGGGGATGAATCACCTGAACAGGCCGTCGCCCGATTGCGCGATGACTTCGTCGACATCAAAGGCTTCGATGCCTGGGGCGAGCTTTACGTCGCCCGGGTGGCTCGCGAGGGCGTGGTTGATCAGGAACAGCGCCGAACACGGATGCACGCGGTCAACCCGTTGTACATCCTGCGTAATTACCTGGCACAAAAGGCTATCGATGCGGCTGAGAGCGGCGACTATTCAGAGGTTCGTCGGCTGCACGCGGTGTTGAGTAATCCGTTTGAGCAACAGCCGGGGATGGAGAGTTATGCCGAGCGGCCGCCGGAGTGGGGCAAGCATTTGGAGATTAGTTGTTCTTCCTGAAACTCGACACTCAGGTTTCCGACTTGATAAACGCACTCCCGGCTCCAGATCAGCTTCATAAATTTTCCACTTATTCAGAGCACGACCATGTCTGACCCACTCCTCATCCCTTGCCCCCACTGCAACGGCCTCAACCGCATTCCCGCTGAACGCCTCAACGACCATCCAAAATGTGGTCGCTGCAAGGCCGAGGTCTTGCTGAGCAAACCGTTCGAATTGAAGCAAGGCGATTACGCCAGCCAGATCAAAGGCGATTTGCCATTGCTGGTGGACGTGTGGGCGGATTGGTGTGGGCCGTGCAAGTCGTTTGCGCCGGTGTTCGAGCAGGCGGCCGGTCAGTTGGCGGGCAAGTGCCGGCTGGCGAAACTGGACAGTGAGGCGAACCCGCAGTTGTCGGCGCAGTTGGGGATTCGCTCGATACCGAGTTTGATTCTGTTCAAAAACGGCCGGGAAGTGGCGCGCCAGAGCGGGGCTTTCCCGTTACCGCAGTTGATGAGCTGGTTGCGTAGCCAGGGGATTTAAAAGCCACCACCATTCAAATGTGGGAGCGAGCCTGCTCGCGAAAGCGGAGTGTCAGTCGATATCAAAGTTGACTGTTACATCGCCTTCGCGAGCAGGCTCGCTCCCACAGGGGTTCGGCGGTATGCGCAAGAATCAGGCACTTTCCAGCAGTTTGTGCAGCTCGACGAATTGCTGGGTCAGCTTGTGCCGTGGGTCGAGGTGGATCAGTGGCGTGTTGGCCTGGTGGGATTCGCGCATGCGCACTGAACTGGCCAGATACACCGGCAATACCGGCAAACCTTCGGCAATCAATTCGTCGAGGATCTGCTGGGGCAGGCTCGCGCGGGCCTGGAACTGATTGACCACGATACCTTCGACCTCCAGGCCTTCGTTGTGGTCTTCCTTGAGTTCTTCGATTTCCGCCAGCAAGCCGTAGAGCGCCTGACGCGAAAAGCTGTCGCAGTCGAAGGGGATCAGCACACGATCCGCGGCAATCAACGCTGATACTGCATAGAAGTTCAGCGCGGGCGGTGTATCCAGGTAGATCCGGTCGTAATCTTCCCCCAGCTCCTCAAGCAACTTACGCAGCTTGTTGATCTTGTGTTTGGCCTCCAGCTTGGGCTGCAAGTCGGCCAACTCGGCGGTGGCGGTGACCACGTGCAGGTTGTCGAAGGGCGTTTCGTAGATGTCGACCTGGTTTTTCTTCGAAAACGGTCCGGAGGACAGGGTTTGCTTGAAGAAATCGGCGATGCCCATCGGAATGTCACTGCCGGTGAGGCCTGTCAGGTATTGAGTGGAGTTGGCCTGGGCATCGAGATCCACCAATAGGGTGCGATAGCCCTCACTGGCGCTGACCGCCGCCAGATTGCAGGCAATACTGGATTTGCCCACGCCACCTTTTTGATTAAACACCACGCGCCGCATGTCAAAACCTCTCCGTGTATCAAAGAATGACCGAGTGTAGTGTTCCAGAGCATCGCTTAGCTACCTCGGCGGAACAGGACTACACAGTCAGCTCCAATCTCCTTATGAAAAAACAGTAATAACTTCCATTGACCCGGGCAAAGGCCGACAGCCATGAGCTTCACACTGTGGATAATGGCTAATCGATACTTTTTTTTGCCGAACCGGACGGTACATTTCATTGCGCAAAATGTAACCAGCATTTGCTACGCACCCGTAGCACCGGGATAATGCGCGCCACTCGGCGCTACGCGTCACGTAAGGTCTGTCGCTGTCTGTGCGACTCACCGCGTCAAAGAAGCCCCGCTGGGGCGGGATGTATGTCTGTGATCAACTTCAACATCGCCCAATGGCGCGCGTGGGCTCCCGGGCTCGAAAGCGTGGACGATTGGCAGGCATGGAGCCGGCAGCCGGTCGTGCTTGCGAGCAGCGATGCCGCCCCCGATGTGTCGTTCCTGCCCGCCATGCAGCGCCGACGACTCAGCCGTTTGGCGCGAATGGCATTTAGTGTTGGCTGGCCCTTGGCCGATGGCCGCCTTGACCTACCGTTGGTCTTTATTTCCCGCCATGGCGAAACCCCGCGCACGTTCGAAATCCTCAGCGATCTCGCAGCCGACCAACCGTTGTCGCCGACTCACTTCAGCCTGTCCGTGCACAACGCCGTCATTGGCCTTTGGTCGATCATGCGTGGCGAAACCAGCGAAATGACGGCCCTCGCCGCAGCCGGCGACGGGCTTGAACACGGCATGCTAGAGGCCGCGGCGATGCTCGACGAAGGCGCACCTGCCGTCCTGCTGATTGTCACCGAAGAACAGCCGCCCAGCGCCTACGAGACCTGGATCGACGATGTGCCGTTTCCCTATGCCGTCGCTCTGTTGCTGACCCCCGGTACCGACTGGCAGCTGTCCCTGAACAGTACGACGCAAAGGTTGTCCAACGCCCACTGGCCCCATGCCCTGAATCTGTTGCGTACCCTGCTCGGCCAGCAAACCACCTGCCAACATGCCTGGAAGAATCGTGTATGGACCTGGCATCGCACCCGGTAACCGAAAAAAACCGCGACGCCTATTACTGGCGTCTGCTGGCCACTGCAGCAAGCTTCACCCTCTTCGGGTTGGGTGGCCTGTGCCTGCGGCTGGTGGTTTTCCCGTTGCTCAATTGGCTGCCCGGTGATGCCCAGACCCACCGTCTGCGCGCGCGACAAACCGTCAGCCGCTGCTTCTGGCTTTTTGTCCGGTTCATGGCCCGCACGGGCGTTCTGACCTACGACATCCAGGGCGCGGAAAAGCTTGGTCGCCCCGGGCAAATGATTCTCGCCAATCACCCGTCGCTGATCGATGTCGTGTTTCTGATTGGCCTGGTACGACACGCCAACTGCGTCGTCAAACAAAGCCTCTGGGAAAACCCCTTTACTCGCGCCCCGCTACGCCGCACCGAATACATCAGCAACGACGGCAGCATGGACATGCTCGACGCGGCTGCCGACGCGTTGAAAAGCGGTCAGACCTTGATCATCTTTCCTGAAGGCACGCGCACCCAGCCTGGCGAGGCGCCGGCCTTTCATCGGGGGGGCGCGGCAATCGCCCTGCGAGGTGCGAAAATCCTGACCCCGGTGATCATCAAGGTCAGCCCGACGACATTGACCAAGGCCGAGCCCTGGTATCGGATCCCGAAACGCCGCGTGCACTTCAGCTTCCGCGTCGGGGCCGATATAGACCCACAGACTTTCGCCGCGAGTGGCCCACCCCCACAGGCTTCTCGCAAGCTCAACGATTATTTGCATACTTACTTTATTAAGGAGCTCGCCGAAGATGAGCGATCTGCACACGAATAGCCTGGTGCTGGAAATCAAAGAACTGATCATCGATGCCCTCGGCCTCGAAGACATCAGTGCCGACGACATCGACAACAATCAAGCGCTGTTCGGCGAAGGCCTGGGTCTGGACTCGGTGGATGCTCTGGAACTCGGTCTGGCGATTCAGAAAAAATACGGCATCAAAATCGATGCCGACGCCAAAGACACCCGCAATCACTTCACTAACGTGGCGAGCCTTGCGGCGTTCGTCACTGCAAAACAGGCAGCTTGAGACCGGACCATGCAAACTCGTGACGACATTTTCAACACCCTGCGTGATGCTTTGGTCGAACTCTTCGAGCTGGACCCGGCACGTGTGAGCCTCGAATCGAACCTGTATCAGGATCTGGAAATCGACAGTATCGATGCCGTCGACCTGATCGATCACATCAAGCGCCAGACCGGCAAGAAAATCGCCGCCGAAGAATTCAAATCGGTGCGTACTGTCAGCGACGTGGTCGAGGCGGTCTATCGCCTGGTTCAACCCGCCGCATGAGCCGACTGATCGGCCTTGGCCTGCTGCTCGCGGGCCTGTTGTACCCCTTCGCGGTGTATTTCGGCATGGAACATTTTGCTCCATGGCAATTCGGCCTGCTGTTGGGCAGCCTGTGGCTGGCTCGGGCGTTGTTCGGCACTCGCCGTCCCGGCAGCCTGTGGATGGCGACCATCGCGATAGTTTTTTGCCTGTTGCTGGCGCTGTTCGACAGTCCGCTGTTGCTACGCTGGTACCCGGTGCTGATCAGCGCGTTCATGCTCGGGCTATTTGGCCTGAGCCTCAAATTCGGCCCGCCGATGGTCGAACGCCTGGCGCGCCTGCGTGAACCGCACCTGCCAGCCAGGGCCATTATTTACACGCGCCAGGTGACGATTGTCTGGTGTGTGTTTTTCATCTTTAACGGCTTGCTCGCCGCCGCCCTGACCCTTTGGGCGCCGCTGAGCTGGTGGATGTTGTACACCGGCCTGATTTCCTACGGATTGATGGGCCTGCTGTTTGCCATTGAATGGCTGATACGACAACGGGTACGAGGCCACTCATGAATTGGATAAAGCTTGAGCAGTTGTTGCTCAAGGCTCAGCCGGAGCGTGCCGTAACGGCCGAACCGGCGTTGAATCATGCACAACTGTGCGATCAGGCCCTGCGCTTGGCGGCCGGCCTGCAAGCCCAAGGTGTGCAGCGCATCGCCGTGCACCTTGAAGACGCCGCCGACCTGGCGATTGCCCTGCTCGGTGCCTGGCGTGCCGGCGTCAGCGTGCTGCTGCCTGCCGATCTGCAACCGCAGACTCGCCAGCGCTGGTCCGCTGAAGCCGATCTGTGGCTGACCGATCTGGCCGATGACGCGCACCTGAGCGATTACCGCCATCCGCCTCTCGCGGGTGCCGCACTGGATTTAGACACCTGCCAGCTGAGCCTTTGCACCTCCGGCTCCAGTGGCGAACCCAAGCGTATCGACAAAACCCTGCGCCAACTGGCCAATGAAGTTCAGGCGCTGGAACAGCTCTGGGGCGCGGACCTGGGCAAGGCGTGCATCATCGGCAGCGTCGCCACCCAACACATCTATGGCCTGTTGTTTCGGGTGCTGTGGCCCTTGTGCGCCGGGCGCCAGTTCGCACGCAAGCAACTGGCGTTCCCCGAGGACTTGCAGCGCGCCAGTCGTGAACACCCGGCCTTCGCCTGGGTCGCCAGCCCGGCGCTGCTCAAACGCATGGGTGACAACCTCGACTGGCCGGCCTTGAGCGCCGTACGACGGGTGTTTTCCTCCGGCGGTGCGTTACCTGCCGAGGCTGCGCAGAGCCTGCACCAACGCCTGCATCAATGGCCGACAGAAATTTTCGGCAGCTCGGAAACCGGCGGCATCGCCTGGCGTCAGGGTAGCGATCTCTGGCAGCCGTTTGCTGGCGTCGAGTTGAGCCAGGACAGCGACGGCGCGCTGCTGATCAAATCTGCGTACTTGCCAGCCGGCCACCTCGAACACACAGCCGACGCCGCACGAATCACCGCCAACGGCCGCTTCGAACTGCTGGGACGACTGGACCGGATTGTCAAACTGGAAGAGAAACGCATCTCGCTGCCCATGCTGGAAAAAGCGCTGATGGACCATGACTGGGTCGCGGAAGCGCGCCTCGGCGTGGTCCAGGAAAACCGCGCGTCGCTAGGTGCGCTGCTGGTGCTGAGCGAATCGGGTCTGCATTCCTTGCGCAATCAGGGTCGACGCACGCTAACGCAAGCACTGCGTCAGCACTTGAGCCAGCATTGCGAAGCCCTCGCCCTGCCACGGCGCTGGCGATTGTTGCGGCAATTGCCACTTAACGCTCAGGGCAAACTGCCTCAGGCCGATGTCGAGGCCTTGCTGCTGGCGCCTCGCGTCAAAGCGCCCGAAGTGCTCGAACAGGTCGAAGTCGAGGGCGAGTGGAGCCTGCAACTGGCAGTCCCGCCGGACCTCGCTTATTTCAGCGGCCACTTCCCGCAAACGCCGGTACTGCCCGGCGTGGTGCAGGTGGAGTGGGCGTTGAATCTCGGCCAGCAATTGATGGACCTGCCGGCCAAATTCGCCGGCATGGAAGTGCTGAAGTTCCAGCAACTGGTGCGCCCGGGCGACGAAATCCAGCTGCACCTGCGCTTTGACCCGGAACGCAGCAAATTGTATTTCGCTTATCGCAATGAGACTACTACCTGCTCCAGTGGGCGGATTCTGTTGGAGGCTGCGGGTAATGCATAGCTTTGGTGAGTGCTGCGCACTCAATCGCGAGCAGGCTCGCTCCCACAGGGGGTTCAAAAATCCAATGTGGGAGCGAGCCTGCTCGCGAAGGGATCAACTCGGTAGATCGGGTATTACCCACTATGCATAACCCCTGCGCCATCATCCCGGTCTACAACCACGAAACTGCCATCACCACGGTGGTCGACGCGCTGATCGCCAGTGGCCTGCCGTGCATTCTGGTGGACGATGCCAGCGATCCAGCCTGCGCCAGAGTCCTCGATCAACTCGCCCAGCGCGAAAGAGTCAACTTGGTCCGCCTTGCCACCAACCAGGGCAAGGGCGGCGCCGTGATGACCGGCCTGCGCGAAGCTTCACGCCTGGGTTTCAGCCACGCGTTGCAAGTGGACGCCGACGGTCAGCATGACCTGCAAGACGTACCGCTGTTCATTGAACAATCACGCATCCACCCGGACGCGATTATCTGTGGTTACCCGCAATATGACGCCAGCGTGCCCAAAGGTCGTTTGTACGCCCGCTACCTGACGCACGTGATGGTGTGGATCAACACGCTGTCCTTGCAGATTCGCGACTCCATGTGCGGCTTTCGCGTCTATCCATTGCCACCCACCCTGGCGCTGGTCGACTCGGCGAAAATCGGCAAGCGCATGGACTTCGACTCGGACATCCTCGTGCGCCTGGCCTGGCGCAATCAGACGATGCAGTGGTTGCCGACCCGGGTTCATTACCCGCTGGACGGCGTCTCGCACTTTCGCCTGTTTCACGACAATGTGCTGATTTCCAGCATGCACACGCGGCTGTTTTTCGGCATGTTGCTGCGGGCTCCGGTGATCCTCTGGCGACGGTGGCGAGCATGAGCAGTGACGTAGACAAGAAGCACTGGGCTGACCGCCAGGAGCGAGGCAGTTTCTGGCTGATGAAGCTCACCGCGTTCGGCGCCAAAGTCCTGGGGCGGCGGCTATTGAGTCCGATTTTGTACGGCATCGTCCTGTACTTTTTCCTGTTCGGGCGCAGCGCTCGCCACAGCGCCTGGCAATACCAGCAACATCTCGCCGACTGGAGCGCTCGCCCTGAGTTGCGCCCTACCCATTGGCGCGTGTTCGGCCAGTTCATGGCGTTCGCCGACTCCATGCTCGACAAGCTCGACGTGTGGAACGGCAAGCTGAGCATCGACCAGATTGAAATCATCGACCCGGCACTGCTGCGCAATCAACTGCGTGGCAGCCGCGGACAGATGCTGGTGGGCGCACATTTGGGCAATCTCGAGGTCTGCCGCGCACTGGCGGAAATCGGTGAAAAAGTCACGATGAACGTGCTGGTCCACACCAAACACGCCGAGCAGTTCAACCGTTTGCTCGGCGAGGCCGGCGCGACCAACCTGCGGCTGATCCAGGTCAGCGAGCTGGACCCGGTGATCATGCTTCAATTGCATGAGCGTCTGGAACGCGGCGAATGGCTGGCGATTGCCGGCGACCGCGTGCCGCTGCACGGCGGACGCAGCGTGACCGTGGATTTTCTCGGCCATCGCGCTGCGTTCCCTCAGGGGCCGTGGTTGCTGGCCGGTTTGTTGAAATGCCCGATCAATCTGTTGATGTGCCTGAAGAAACCGTCGGGTGATTATCGCGTGAGCCTCGAACCGTTTGCCGAGGCCGTGGTGTGGAAACGCAGCGACCGTGAACAGGTCATTCATCAGTGGGCGTCCCGCTACGCCGAGCGACTGGGTCACTATTGCCTCGAAGTGCCCCAACAATGGTTCAACTTTTACCCTTTCTGGAAGACCGATGACGACGCCAACGCATGAGCCGGTAACCTTCGGCGAACTCCCTTTGCGCATCGAAGACGTACTGGCCCTGGCCAACCGTCAGGTGCCGACGCAGTTGCAGGGCGATCCCGCGTACCGCGAGCGTATCGCCAAGGGCGCGCGATTCCTCGACTCCCTGCTGGACAAGGAAGGCGTGATCTATGGCGTGACCACCGGTTATGGCGATTCTTGCGTGGTCGCGGTGCCGCTGCATCACGTCGAGGCGCTGCCCCGACATCTGTATACCTTTCACGGTTGCGGGTTGGGCAAACTGCTCGATGAGCAGGCCACTCGCGCGGTGCTCGCGGCGCGCTTGCAGTCGCTGTGTCATGGCGTGTCCGGGGTGCGCGTGGAGCTGCTGGAACGCCTGCAAGCCTTTCTCGAACATGACATCCTGCCGCTGATCCCGGAAGAAGGCTCGGTCGGTGCCAGCGGAGATCTGACGCCGCTGTCCTACGTTGCGGCGACCCTGTCCGGCGAGCGCGAAGTGATGTTCCGTGGCGAGCGCCGACACGCGGCCGACGTCCACCGTGAACTCGGATGGCAGCCGTTGGTGCTACGCCCGAAAGAAGCGCTGGCCTTGATGAACGGCACCGCCGTGATGACCGGCCTTGCCTGCCTGGCCTTCGCCCGCGCTGATTATCTGCTGCAACTGGCCACGCGCATCACCGCGCTGAACGTGGTGGCTTTGCAGGGCAATCCTGAACACTTCGACGAGCGCCTGTTCGCCGCCAAACCGCACCCGGGGCAGATGCAAGTCGCCGCGTGGCTGCGCAAGGATCTGGCGATCGACGCGCCGACCGCGCCACTGCACCGCCTGCAGGACCGCTACTCCCTGCGCTGCGCGCCCCACGTCCTCGGTGTATTGGCCGACAGCCTGAATTGGCTGCGCTCGTTCATCGAAATTGAACTCAACAGCGCCAACGACAATCCGATCATCGACGCCGAAGCTGAACGCGTGCTGCACGGCGGGCATTTCTATGGCGGCCACATCGCGTTCGCCATGGACAGCCTGAAGAACCTGGTAGCCAACGTCGCCGACCTGCTAGACCGTCAACTCGCATTGCTGGTGGACGAGCGTTACAACCATGGCTTGCCGAGCAATTTGTCCGGCGCCAGCGCTGACCGGGCAATGCTCAACCACGGCTTTAAAGCCGTGCAAATCGGCACCAGCGCCTGGACCGCCGAAGCACTGAAAAACACTATGCCGGCCAGCGTGTTCTCGCGTTCCACCGAGTGCCACAACCAGGACAAAGTGAGCATGGGCACCATCGCCGCTCGCGATGCGATTCGCGTGCTGGAGCTGACCGAGCAGGTCGCCGCCGCGACCCTGCTCGCCGCCAACCAAGGCGTGTGGCTGCGCGGTAAGGCCGAAGACGCTCGCCCATTGCCGCCGGCCCTGGCCGACATGCACGAACAGCTGGCCAAGGACTTCCCGCCGGTCATCGAAGATCGTGCCCTGGAAGGCGAATTGCGCCTGTGCCTGAAACGAATAGCCGAGCAACACTGGAGGCTGCATGCGTAGCAAGGGAGTGCTTCATACCGATACGGAAATCCTCGTGCCGTTCTTTGACGTCGACACCATGCACGTGGTCTGGCACGGCCATTACGTCAAATATCTGGAAGTTGCCCGTTGCGCACTGCTGGACAAGATCGGCCACAACTACACGGCGATGGCCGAGTCGGGTTACGCCTGGCCGGTGATCGACTTGCAACTGCGGTACGTGCGCGGCGCGATGTTCGGCCAAAAATTGAACGTGCGCGCCAATCTGGTGGAGTGGGAGAACCGGTTGAAGATCAACTACCTGATCAGTGACATGGAAACCGGCGAACGCCTGACACGTGCCAGCTCGGTGCAGGTCGCCGTCGACATGGCCAGCCGCGAAATGCAGTTGGCGTCACCAAAGGTCTTTACTGACGCCGTCGAAAGGACGCTCGCATGAACCTGCTCACAACCCTCTGTAGCAGCTGGCGCAGCCTGCGTTCGACTGAGCAGCAGTCGCCCCGCGTTTCCCCAGACGTACCGCATGTTCAGGTTTTACGACGGCTCCGCCTCCGGACGCAGCCTTGCGGGCTCGGCAGCTGCTACATGTTGGTGGTGGCGTTGGGTTTTTCTTCGTTGGCGCAGGCGTTTGATTTGCAGCAGTTGAGTGATCAGCTGGCCAAACCCGATGTGATCCACGGCAACTTCATCCAGGAAAAACACCTGCGCGCCCTGCCCCAGCCGCTGACCAGCAAGGGTACGTTCGTCCTCGCGAAAAATCATGGCCTGCTGTGGTTGCTAAGAACCCCGTTGCAACAGGATTACCGAATCACCACCAAAGGCATCGCCCGACGTGACGTCAGTGGTTGGCAGATGCTGCCGAGCAAGAGTGCAGGCGCCGAGCAGAACCGCTTGTTCCTGGCCGTTCTGCAAGGCGACAGTAGCGGCTTGCAGCGTGACTTCGAGCTTTCAATGAGCGGCGATGCGCAGAACTGGAAGTTGACGTTGCTTCCGCGTTCGCTGTTGCTCAAGCAGGTGTTCAATCAGATCAACATTACCGGTGGCGAATTGGTGAGCACCATCGAGCTGCTGGAAACCCAAGGCGACAGCACGCTTTTGCGTATGCAGGACAGCACCAGCGCCCAACCGTTGAGCACTGCGGAGCAACATGACTTTGCCGAGTGAACGCAGGCTGCCATGGCTGTTCCTGATCCTGCTGCTGGCGGTGCTTGCGCTCGCCGGTTGGCAATGGCGTGACGGCGCACCGCTGTCGGCCAACCTGATGGAACTGGTGCCGGGCACGGCGCCGGACGCGCTGGAACTGCGTGCAGAACAACGCATGCAAGAACCGCTGAACCGCGAATTGCTGATGCTGGTCGGCCATAAAGATCGTGAGCAAGCCATCGCCATGGCGCAGAAACTCGGCGAACAATGGCAGGCCAGCGGTTTGTTCGAAAAGGTCCAGTGGACTCTGCAAGCCGACTTGCCCGCGCTGCGCACGCAACTGCTGCAAGGCCGACTGGCCATGCTGTCCAAGGCGGATCGCCAGCAACTGATTGAACATCCCGACGCCTTCATCCAGCAGCGGGTACAGGCACTGTTCGACCCGTTCACCGGGTTCAGCCTGGTGCCGAGCCAGGATGACTGGCTGGGCCTGACCGGGCGCATCCAGAACAGCCAGCCACAACGCGGCACCGTACAACTGGACATCGGCAGCGGCGCCTTGATCGCCGATGCCGACGGCAAGAACTGGGTGTTGCTGCGGGCAAAAACCACCGGCAATGCCTTTGACATGAGCCTGCCGTTGCAAGTGGCCGACCTGCTTGAACGCAGCCGAGAACAAGCGGCTCCGTTCGACGTGCAACTGCTGGCTGCCAGCGGCTTGCTCTACGCCGCCAGTGGTCAGCAACAAGCCAGCCGCGAGATGACATGGGTCGGTGGCGGCGCCACGCTGGGCATTCTGGCTCTGCTATTGCTGGCCTTCCGGCGCTGGCGGGTATTGCTCGCGTTTGTTCCGGTATTGGTGGGCATGCTGTTTGGCGCCGTGGCCTGCGTGGCGCTGTTTGGCCATATGCATGTGATGACGCTCGTGCTCGGTTCCAGCCTGATCGGCGTGGCCGTCGACTATCCGCTGCATTACTTGTCGAAAAGCTGGAGCCTGAAACCCTGGCACAGCTGGCCAGCATTGCGGCTGACGCTGCCGGGCCTGACGTTGAGCCTGATCACCAGTTGCATCGGCTACCTCGCGCTGGCGTGGACACCGTTCCCGGCCCTGACCCAAATCGCCGCGTTCTCCGCCGCCGGTTTGCTCGGCGCCTATCTGTCCGCTGTCTGCCTGCTGCCGGCACTGCTCAAAGGCGTGGATATACGTCCGGCGCAATGGCCACTGCGCGTCTGTGAATCGTTGCTGAGTCTGCGTGAGGCACTGCTCAGTCATTTCAACACGCCGGTACTGCTGGCACTGCTGATTGCCTTCTGCGTGGGAGGCCTGCTGCAACTCGAAAGCAAAAACGATATTCGCCAGTGGATCGGCGCACCACAGCAATTGACGGACGAAGCCCGGACCATTGCGCGCATCACCGGTTTTCAACCGACCAGCCAGTTTTTCCTGGTGCGTGGTGCGAATCAGCAGGAGTTGCTGGAGCGTCAGACCGCGTTGAGCGAGCGCCTGGATCAGTTGGTCGGCCTGGAAAAACTCCAGGGTTACCTGTCGCTGAATCAGCTGGTCAGCCAGCCAAGCGATCAGCAGCAAGTGCGTGACGCGTTGAGCAAACTGCCGCAGTTCTGGCAGCCGCTGCTCGACGTCGGCGTACCGGCAGAAGCGCTGCACGCAGAGTTGACGAAATTGCAGGCCTTGCCCGCCGAAGACATCGACGCAGCACTGCTCGGTCCGCTGGCTGAGCCCTATCGCCCACTGTGGCTGGGGCCGACCGATGACGGTGGCGTGGCGGCGATGGTCAGCCTGCAAGGCCTGAACGACCCAAGCCTGTTACGCGTTCAAGCGTTGGACTTGCCAGGCGTCGAACTGGTCGACCGTCTCGGTGAATTGAACAGCGTTTTCGCCGCGACACAGATCAGCGCAGCAGAGCTCAAACTCGCCTCCTGCGCGTTAATCGTACTGGTGTTGATGCTGCCATTCGGTCTCGGTGGCGCCCTGCGCATCGTCGCCCTGCCATTGCTCGCCGCCCTGTGCAGCCTGGCCAGTCTCGGCTGGCTGGGGCAACCGTTGACACTGTTCAGCCTGTTTGGCTTGCTGCTGGTGACGGCGATCAGCGTCGATTACGCGATCCTCATGCGCGAACAGGTCGGCGGCGCGGCAGTGAGCCTGCTGGGCACCTTGCTGGCGGCGCTGACCACGTGGCTGTCGTTCGGTTTGCTTGCGGTGTCCAGCACGCCGGCCGTGAGCAATTTTGGCCTGTCGGTGAGTCTGGGCCTGGCCTTCAGTTTCATCCTGGCGCCGTGGGCGGGACGACATGCCCACAACGTTCCGGTTGCGGAGCCGGCAGCATGATGACCGCCCTGTTTTGGCTGATGGCCCTCGCGTTGTTCGCCGTGGCCACCCGTGTCGGTCGTCATTTCGGTCTGATCCCCATCGTCAGCCAGTTGCTGCTGGCAACTTTCGGCCTGCCGCTGCTGATGTACTTCTGGATCGAACCCGGTTGGCAGCTCAGCGGCGCTGAACTGATCTCGCCGACATGGCTGAAAAATCTCTACAGCCTGAGCTTTGCCTTGCTGCTAGGGCACATTCTCAGTGACGTGATCGACCTGCGGCTGGATCGCCAGAGCCTGAAAATCGCCCTGCCGAGTTTTTGCATTCCGTTCGCGGGCGGGCTGGCGACGGCGGTCTGGTTGCTGCCAGCACAGCCGTGGATCAGTTCATTGGCAGTGGGTCTGGTATTCGCCATCACCGCAATCCCGGTGTTGTATTTGTACCTGCGGCACATCAACTACCCACCAGACGCCACCCGGCGTCTGGTGCAGACCGCGATCCTCATCGACCTGGCGTGCTGGACGCTGTTCGGACTCGCTCAGGGCAGCCTGCACGTGAGCAGCCTGCTGCTGCCATTGGCCGGTGCTTGTCTGCCGGTGCTGCTGCGTTTGCTCGGTTTGCGTCAGGCGTTGCTGCACAGCGGCTGCTTCTTCGCTCTGCTGGTGGTCGCCGAGCACTTCAAGCTCAATGCACTGATTTTCGGCATCGGTTATCTGCTGTGCATGGCCGCGTTGAAAGTGCCGCTGGTGTGGCCAATACCTGCGCTCTGGATGAGCCGTTTACAAACCTGGATCGCCATTCCGCTGATCCTCACGTTCGGCATCGTGCAGATCAACGTACACGCCGCCATCACCAGCCTGAGCTGGCTACAACTGGCTGCCCTGCTGCTGTTTCCGATTGCCAGCAAACTGCTGGGCAACTGGCTGGGTCTCGGTTGGGCCGGTGCCTCCTTTGAAGGCGCCAGCCGTTGGCGGGAAAGCCTGCTGCTGAATATTCGTGGTTTGAGTGAGATCGTTTTTCTGAATCTGTTGCTGCAACTACAGCTCATCAGCCCCGCGCTGTACTTTGCGCTGATGGTGATGGGCCTGATCGCGACATTACTGCCGGCACTGGCCGGCATGCACACTCCCCCTTTGAACATCGCCGCCCCGGCAAGGAGCCCTCGTGCCAACAGTTGAAATGCAACGTCGACAAGTCGTCGTCATCGGCGCGGGGCCTTCGGGTGCCATCGCTGCCGCGCTGCTCAAACGCAACGGTCACGATGTGCTGCTGATCGAACGCCAGCACTTCCCACGGTTTTCCATCGGCGAAAGTCTGTTGTCGCATTGCCTGGATTTCGTTGAAGAAGCCGGCATGCTCGATGCTGTGAATGCTGCCGGATTCCAGTTAAAAAACGGCGCCGCATTCGCCTGGGGCGATCAGTACAGCGCCTTTGATTTCGGCGACACGTTCAGCCATGGCAAGCCGACCACGTTTCAGGTGCAGCGCGCCGATTTCGACAAGCTGCTGGCCGATCAGGCCGCGCGACAAGGCGTGGAAGTTCGTTACGGCGAAGCCATCGTCAGCGTTGATTTCGACTTGCCGAAACCGCAACTCGACGTGCTGCGCGAAGACGGCAGCCAATACCGTATCGAAGCCGATTTCGTGTTGGATGCCAGCGGCTATGGTCGTGTGCTGCCGCGCCTGCTGGACCTTGAAGCACCGTCGAACTTTCCGGTGCGCCAAGCCGTGTTTACCCACATCGAAGACCACATCGACAGCCCGGCCTTCGAGCGGGAAAAAATCCTCATCACCACCCATCCCATCCATCGCGACATCTGGTTCTGGACCATCCCGTTCAGCAACGGCCGTTGCTCGGTGGGGGTGGTCGCGGCCGCCGAACATTTCGAAGGCCGCATGGAGAATCTGGACGAATGCCTGCGCGGGTTCATCGCTGAAACCCCAAGCCTGGCTGGCGTACTGAAAAACGCTGTGTGGGACACACCCGCACGGACCATCGGCGGCTACTCGGCCAACGTGAAAACGCTCCACGGCCCCGGCTTTGCGTTGCTCGGCAACGCTGCGGAATTCCTCGACCCGGTGTTCTCTTCCGGCGTGACCATCGCCATGCGTTCGGCGAGCATGGCCGCTGGCGTGTTGCATCGCCAACTGCAAGGGGAAAGCGTCGACTGGCAGACCGAGTTCGCCGAACCGCTCAAGCGTGGCGTCGATACCTTCCGCTGCTACGTCGAAGGCTGGTACGCCGGGACCTTCCAGGATGTGATCTATCATCCGGGCAGCTCACCGGACATCCGCCGTATGATCAGCGCGATTCTCGCCGGTTATGCCTGGGACGAGCGCAATCCGTTCGTCAGTGAACCCAAACGTCGGCTGCGGGTGCTGTCAGAACTCTGCGCAAAAGATGTCACATGAATGACAGAACCGCCTGTTTGCGGCGCAACACCCTTGAAGGTAATGCCTGATGACCCGTTTTCTGCTCCTTGGGTGCCTGCTGTTGCTGAGCGCTTGCGCCAGCCGGGCACCGCTGCCCGAGCACCTGCCAAACCTGACGTTGCCACTGCAAATGCACATCCAGCGCCTGGTGGCTGACCAACGTCAGGACTGGGTATTGGTGATTCAGCATGAAGACACGGGCCTTCGCTGGTCGATGATGGACTTGCTGGGCATTCCACAGGCGCGTCAGGTACTGATCGATGGCAAGTGGCAAGCCGACGGTCTGTTGCCGCCCAACCCGGAAGCCCGGGAGCTGTTCGCCGCATTGCTGTTTGCGCTGACCCCCAAAGATCAACTGGCGGGCAACTATCCCACCGCCTGGCAGCACGGCCGGCAACGTTCCCTGCCCAAGCGCTGGGATGTCAGTTATTCACAACCCATGAGCTTTGAATTGAACCTGCCCAAGGGGCCCCGGTATCAAGTCACGCCGTTGAGTGGGGAAACGCCATGACGGCTTATCTGAGCGCCCTCGGTGTGATCTGCGCGTTGGGGCGTGGCAAACGCGAAGTCGCCGCCAATCTGTTTGCTGGCGATTGCTCAGGCCTGCGCACCGAGACCGGCTGGGTGCCGGAGCGCGCCTTGCCGGTCGCGGCGGTGAGCGGCGAACTGCCAGCGATCCCGGTTGAGCTGAAAAAGCAAAACACCCGCAACAACCAGTTGTTGCTGGAAGCCGCGCTGCAAATTCGCGAAGAGATTGACCAGGCGATCAAGACTTATGGCCGCGATCGTATCGGCGTGATTCTGGGCACCAGCACCTCGGGCATCGATGAGGCCAGCCGTGGGTTGGCCCATTACATCCGCGAGCATGAATTCCCTGCCGAGTACGACTATCAGCAACAAGAGCTCGGCGCGCCGGCCAACTTCCTGGCTGACTGGCTGCAATTGAGTGGCCCGGCCTATGTGATTTCCACCGCCTGCACCTCCAGCGCACGGGCGCTGATGAGTGCCCAACGGCTACTGGATCTGGGCCTGTGCGACGCGGTGTTGTGCGGCGGCGTCGACAGTTTGTGCAAACTGACCCTTAACGGTTTCTCGGCCCTGGAAGCAGTGTCCGGGCAGCGCTGCAATCCGTTTTCGGTGAACCGCAACGGCATCAACATCGGCGAGGCGGCCGTGTTGTTTCTAATGAGCAAAACCGCCGGAAATGGCCGGGCCATCGCCCTGCTCGGCAGCGGCGCCAGTTCCGATGCGCACCATATCTCTGCGCCGGAACCGACCGGCCGGGGTGCCCTGCAAGCCATGAACAAAGCCCTGAACCGGGCC
This sequence comes from Pseudomonas sp. GL-B-19, assembly GCF_019956415.1. Taxonomy (GTDB): domain Bacteria; phylum Pseudomonadota; class Gammaproteobacteria; order Pseudomonadales; family Pseudomonadaceae; genus Aquipseudomonas. The sequence goes on along the minus strand of NZ_JAHBDK010000064.1, from coordinate 99,631 downwards.
AACCTGCAACCGCAACAGATCCATTACCTGAACCTGCACGGCACCGCGACCCAACATAACGACGCGATGGAAAGCCTCGCCGTGACGGCACTGTTCCCGCAAGGCGTGCCCTGCTCGTCGACCAAGCCGATGACCGGTCACACCCTCGGCGCTGCCGGCGCCCTGGAAGCCGCGTTCTGCTGGCTGAGCCTGAGCCCGGACAACCGCGACCACGCGCTGCCACCCCACATTTGGGACGCCCAGCCCGACCCGCTGCTGCCCGCCTTGCATTGGGTGACCCCGGCCGATCGCCTGACGTCCATTGCACCTCGCTATTTGATGAGCAATTCCTTTGCCTTCGGTGGCAACAACGTCAGCCTGATTATCGGAGACGCACCATGATTGACTGGCCGCTCGCCGAGTTGCTGCCGCACGCTGGCGACATGATCCTTATCGAGCAGATCCTGGCATTCGATGAAGAGCAGATTCACACCCGCCTAACCGTCAGACCCGGCGGCCTGTTCAACAATTGCGATGGCAGCCTGCCAGCCTGGGTCGGCATTGAAATAATGGCCCAGAGCGTCGCCGCCTTTGCCGGTTGCCGTGCGCGCCAGCGCGGTGATGCGGTGGAGTTGGGCTTTCTGCTCGGCAGCCGTAAATTCGAATGCAACGTCGAGCAGTTCCCGGCCGGCACCGAACTGACCATCCACGGCGTTCGCTCGCTGGAAGACGACAATGGCATGGGCGTGTTCGAATGCCATATCAACGCCCCCGGCATCCACGCCAGCGCCCGCCTGAACGTATATCGTCCGCCTCAGGCCGCTCAATATCTTCATGAACCCGAAGGAGTCCAGTCATGACTGAATCCGTACTGGTCACCGGTTCCAGCCGTGGCATCGGCCGCGCCATTGCCTTGCGTCTGGCCCAGGCCGGGCATGACATCGTGCTGCATTGCCGCAGCGGTCTGGCGGACGCCATCGCCGTGAAAGGTGAAATCGAAGCCCTGGGCCGCAACGCCCGCGTCCTGCAGTTCGACGTGTCAGACCGCGCCAGCTGCAAAGCCATTCTCGAAGCCGACGTAGAAGCCCACGGCGCCTATTACGGCGTGGTGCTCAACGCCGGCCTGACGCGTGACGGTGCTTTTCCGGCGCTGAGCGAGGATGATTGGGATGTGGTGATGCGCACCAACCTCGACGGTTTCTACAACGTGCTACACCCGGTGATGATGCCGATGATCCGTCGTCGCGCTGCCGGGCGAATAGTCTGCATCACCTCGGTTTCCGGCTTGATCGGCAACCGCGGCCAGGTTAACTACAGCGCCTCCAAGGCCGGTCTGATCGGCGCGGCCAAGGCGCTGGCGATCGAATTGGGCAAGCGCAAAATCACCGTCAACTGTGTCGCGCCCGGCCTGATCGACACCGCCATGCTCGATGAAAACGTGCCCGTGGAAGAACTGATGAGAATGATCCCCGCACAACGCATGGGCACCCCTGAAGAGGTGGCCGGCGCGGTGAATTTCCTGATGTCGGCGGAAGCGTCGTACATCACCCGGCAGGTTCTGGCCGTCAATGGAGGCCTGTGCTGATGAAGCGCGTTGTCGTCACCGGCATGGCCGGCATTACCTCGTTGGGCAACGACTGGGAAACCATCGCTGGCAACTTCGCCGCCAATCGCAGCGGCATTCGCCGGATGGACGAGTGGGATCGTTTCACCGAACTCAACACGCGCCTGGCCGCCCCCATCGATGATTTCAAGGTCCCGAGCCACTGGACCCGCAAGCAACTGCGCAGCATGGGCCGCGTGTCGCGGCTTGCTGTAGGCGCTGCCGAGCAAGCGCTGGCCGATGCCGGACTGCTTGGCGACGAGTCGATCAAGGACGGACGCATGGGGGTCGCTTGCGGCTCATCCACCGGCAGCACCGACGAGATCAAGGCGTTCGGCAACATGCTGCTCAACTCGGTGGCCGAAGGCCTGAACGCCAACTCCTACGTGCGGATGATGCCGCACACCACGGCCGCGAACATCAGCATCTTCTTCGGCCTCACCGGTCGGTTGATCCCGACGTCCAGCGCCTGCACCAGCGGCAGTCAGGGTATCGGTTACGCCTACGAGTCGATCAAATTCGGCCGCCTGCCATTGATGCTGGCGGGCGGCGCCGAAGAGCTGTGCCCGACCGAAGCCATGGTCTTCGACGCGCTCTACGCCACCAGCCTGAAAAACGACGCCCCGCACACCAGCCCACGCCCTTATGACAAGGGTCGCGACGGCCTGGTGATCGGTGAAGGCGGCGGCATGCTGGTGCTTGAAGAGCTGGAACACGCCCTGGCTCGCGGTGCGCGCATCCACGCCGAACTCGTCGGCTTCGGCAGCAACGCCGACGGCCAGCACACCACCCGTCCGGAGCAGCTCACCATGCGCCGAGCCATGGAACTGGCCCTGGAAGACGCCGGCCTTCAGCCTTCAGACATCGGCTACGTGAACGGCCACGGCACCGCGACAGAACAGGGCGACATTGCCGAAACCCTGGCGACCAGCGCGCTGTTCGGCGAACACATGCCAATCAGCTCGCAGAAAAGCTTCCTCGGCCACACGCTGGGCGCCTGCGGTGCACTGGAGTCCTGGTTCAGCATTGAAATGATGAACCGCGATTTGTATGCACACACGCTGAACCTGGATGAGGTCGATCCGCATTGTGGAAAGCTGGATTACTTGCGTGGCGAGTTTCGGCAGATGAGCAATGAATACGTGATGAACAACAACTTTGCCTTCGGTGGTGTGAATACTTCGCTGATTTTTCGGCGTTGGTCGTAAGCAACGAACAGACACAAACGGAAAGTGGAGTACTCCATTTCGGAAACGTCCCACAACCAGAATTGAGGCTTTGCGCTAGGTTCAATGCCCCGTGATACATCGGGGCATCCCAAGGAAGCACGAACCATGACTAAAAAGGCCGTTATCGTTTTCAGCGGTGGGCAGGACTCCACCACCTGCTTGATCCATGCATTACCGCTTTACGATGAAATCCATTGCATTACGTTCGACTATGGCCAGCGCCACCGCGCGGAAATCGAGGTCGCGCAGCAGCTGTCGAAAGAGCTTGGCGTGACCGTGCACAAGGTGCTGGACACGACGTTGTTGAATGAACTGGCAATCAGTAGTTTGACGCGTGACAACATTCCAGTACCTAGCGTGGATAGTTCTGCAGATAGTCTGCCTAGTACTTTCGTGCCCGGTAGAAATATTCTGTTTTTAACCTTGGCCTCTATTCATGCCTATCAAGTTCGGGCCGAGGCTGTCATCACAGGTGTTTGCGAGACAGATTTCTCTGGCTACCCGGATTGCCGTGACGAATTTGTCAGGGCACTGCATAAAGCCATTGAGCTGGGCATGGACTACAAACTGCGCATTGAAACGCCGCTCATGTGGTTGAACAAGGCAGAAACATGGGCTCTTGCCGAGCAGCATGGAAAGCTTGAGTTGATTCAGCACCAGACACTGACTTGCTACAACGGAATAATTGGGACTGGATGCGCGAATTGCGATGCGTGCAATCTTCGAGCGAAAGGGCTGCATGAGTTTTTGGAGAACAAGGCCAAGGTTATGAAAAGCCTGGAAAACAAACAAAAAATCAAATAGTAAAAATCCAGGGGAAGCCGTGCCACTTCCCCTTTTGTACGTCTTAAGCGCTAACCACGTACCGTTTAAATAGGGATCTTGCTCCATAGGCAGGCAAAATATTAAAAACAGCGAAACACATTTTTATGGCGATTTGGACATAAACGATATTAAGTATTTCGGCATTAGTCATTGATCCGTAAAACGCAATAAAACAAAAAATGAAACTGTCTATTATCACTGCAAAAAACGTACTTAAAAAGACCCGTAAAAATAAAAATCTAGAGTTTGTAAGCTGTTTTATTTTATTCAACAAGTAAGAATTTACATATTCAGAAAAAATGAAGGAAATGGAAGACGCCACCAATACAGCCGATACATGAGTCATGACCTCGCTATATGGCGCATCAAGCTTCCAGCCTGATAAGCCTGGAAGAAAGCTAGTGGCGCTTAGCAAAACAGTGATAAGAGCATTACTCGCAAAAGCAAACAATATGGCTTTCCTTGCAAGCCTCAACCCATAAAACTCGTTCAAGATATCAACTATTAAAAATGTTAGCGGATAAAGAAAAACCCCTGGAGTGACAACAATATCAAGCCACTCTATGTATACAAGCTTTGTCGCAGCAATATTCGTGAAGATATATAGTGCAAAAAGCAATAGATTAAGAGCCACATAAGTCATCCATGACTTCTCTTGCCGGTCATCTATTTCGTAAGCTGTCAGTGCTTCACCACCAGAATAGAACTTCCTGTATATGGATTTTATTTCTGCCCTACTTAAATCATCCACAACATCACTTTTCAACAAGTCGTCCAACTTAATTTTAGTGACCTTCCCCGTTGAAACGATCATGATAACGGCAAGACCTTTACTATTTTCAAACCCTAGTAATTTGTACCTGCTGTTTTCCGAAAGACTATCCATTGAACCTTTCCTCCACTATCTCTCCTATTACAAGAACATCATCAGAACAACAGGAAGACTCTCTGGTTATAAATAGATTTTTTGTTGCTTTGTCATATACAAGTTTTTCTTTATCGCTATTCGACAGACCTTTCTTCACTATCAACAAATCCCCAGACTCATTCACGCCGCTGATTTCGCTTTCCAGAAGCACACCAATTAAATTGCAGGCTGTACCGAAAAAATAGGTCAAAGGGTGGGTTACAACCAACTCACCGATCCTCTTATCAAGACTTTGCACAAGAAAACTTTCTTTAATTACAGGAACCGCCGCAGGATTCATATTACCCAGCAAAGAAACACTGCTCTCTATAACTTCCCTCTCTTCAAAATCTACAGTTTCTATTTCTTTATAGGACACACCAAAAAAATCAGAAATTTTACGAATGGTAGACTGCTGAACATTGACAACCTTACCTTCCAGAATGTTGTAGATAGTAGTCCTGGTCAACCCAACTGAATTACACAACGATATCTGTGTTTCTCCTCGGCTTTTTATAAGGTACTTAATATTTCTCTTTAAATTTTCTGTTTTTTCTTTTTTATGCATTAAATGCCTGCCAATCACCTGTAATAAATTTGATCGCTCAAACCGAGCATTGCGATTTGCTTTTGTGAATATCACTCGGCTCGCCTGCCTGGCGTACAAATAGACACACCCAGCCTGATTATACATTCAATAAATGACGTTTAATTCGACGTTTATTTCTGCATACCATGCAGTAGACGAATCCCACAAAATAAAATGAACTTACTTACAGAGGTTTCTAAAGAATCATTTAATTACACAAATGTTCATTTATTTGAACAATAAGCAGGACGTTTTTAGTTATAAATCTATCCGTATCGTCAGCCCATACATCGCTGCCGATCAATCATGAATAGCCGGAAAGGATGCCGCTTTTCTTTAAAAAAATAAGGGAGTTCCACAATGAAAAAAATCAATCCCGATCGCCCGCAATCGTCAGACCCGAAAGACGCCGACACCGCCGATCTATCCAAACTCTCCGAAACCACCGAGCGCACCGTCAGCGCGCGCCTGCGTAATCCAAACCGCCCCGACCCTGTCAGCCATGTGTTCAGCATCAACCCGAACGTCGATACGGAGTCCTTGCTCTGTCACGCCACTGAAACCCTCGCCTCGCTGAATGTGATGACCACCGACCTCGCCTGTGAACTCGAAGGCTCGCGCCGCAACGAGGCATTGGCCATTCAGCAGCTGACCGTGCTGGCCGAATTGATGGTCAACCGGGCCCTGGACATTCTTGACCCTCCCAGCGGGTTGTCTGCGGCGCCGTCCAGCAGTCACCAATAAGTAAACGCGCTTTCTTACGCAATGGAGGTTTTTTGTCATGGATAGATACATGCCTATCACCGGCATCGATTGCACCATCGCATCGTTGTTGATCGACACCGAAGCACCGCTGGACGTGCTGCACGAAACGGCGGCCTACCGCATCCGCACTGCGACCCAGCTGCTTGAAAGTTTCGCGTTTGGCGAGGGCGTTCACAGTGAGCTGGCGCGGGTGTTGGTGACGTCATTGCGCGATGGTTGTGACTTGCTGGATGTCGTCGGACGACGATTGCAGGGGCAGGTTTCGGAGCAGCAAAGCAAATCAAGACAAGCGCCTGATGCGTCGTAACGACGTCGGTGGTGTTGGAACCAGCGCTTCCAACATGTGTGAAGACGGCCCCCGCGCTTAGCGCAGAGGCCGTTCACACGCTACAAAACATTAAATTCAGGTACTGGCATGTAACTTCAACCCCAAAGCTTTCACGACTTTAAGGATCGTGCCGAACTCTGGATTCCCTTCCCCTGACAGTGCACGGTAAAGGCTTTCCCGAGAGAGTCCTGCATCCCGTGCAACCTGGCTCATGCCGCGAGCCCGCGCAATGGTCCCAAGTGCTTTAGCAATAAATGCTGGATCAGCTCCCGCTTCTTCCATACAAGCGTCAAGGTAATTAGCCATGTCCTCTTCGGTCTTGAGGTACTCGGCAGAGTCCCAGCGAGTGAATTGTTCGGTCATGGGTTTTGCTCCTGCCAGGATCTTGCAATTAGCCTGGCCTGTTTGATGTCACGTGTTTAGCTGCTTTTGTCACCTGCGAATCATGCGGCGAGTGTAGCTCTTGAGCTACACCTAATCACCCCAAAATTCTAATCAGTCGATACTCAATCACGCCTTCAATGGCTCAACCTTACGCGTCAACAACTCAACAAACGCCTTGGCCATCGGCGATTTCTGATCCTTGCGCTGCACCAGCCACACCGCCGACACCGCCGCGGGGTCCAGCAACGGTCGATACACCACGCCGTCGATGCGCATCCGCTGATACGACGCCGGCAGCACCGACACCCCCAAGCCCGCCGCTACCAACCCGATGATCGTCATCGCCTCGCCAGCCTCTTGCGCGAAGTGCGGGCTGAAACCGGCATCGCGGGCCAGGCTGAGCAATTGGGCATAGAGACCACTGCCATAGCTGCGTGGGAAAAATACGAAGGGTTCGAGGGCCAGCGCCGACAGGAACAATCCGTCTTCGCTGCCGTTGACCAAGGGGTCCTTGGAGCTGAGCACCGCCACCAGTGGCTCGCGCATCAGCTCCACGACACTGAGGGAATCTGGCAACCCGAGTGGTCGCATGATGCCGACCTCGATTGACTCGTCGACCAACGCATCGGCAACTTGGGTACTGCTCATCTCTCGCAGGTTCAGATGCACGGCCGGGAAGCGCTGGCGGAACGAGAAAATCGCTTGGGGAATGGTCGAGTTGAACGGTGCCGATGAAGTAAAGCCGATTTTCAACTCGCCCAACTCTCCAAGCTGCGCACGCCGCGCCACGTCGGCAGCTTTGTCGACTTGCGCCAGCGCCAATCGGGCCTCTTGCAGAAACAACCGACCGGCTTCGCTGAGCTCGACCCGACGATTGGTTCGCTCGAACAAGCGTGCGCCAACCTCGGCCTCCAGTGCCTGTATCTGCTGGCTCAGCGGCGGTTGTGAGATGCCCAGCACTTGAGCGGCGCGGCCGAAGTGCAGTTCTTCAGCGACAGCGATGAAGTAGCGCAGATGACGCAATTCCATAAAGACCCCATTAGGTCGTAAAAGCTCTCAAACAGGTCGAACAATATATTGGATTGAATCATTAGGCAGCTATATGCTTTTTTCATTGCCTGCCCGGCTGCGTCCCTCCGAGGTCCAACGTGAAAACTGCTGTCGCTCCACTCGCCCATGAAGTTCCGCCCGTCGCGGCGGACGATGTCGTCGCCGAGCTGAAGGAGATTTACATCGAAAAAGGCACACCGATGTTCATGCGCACGGTGCTGGCGCTGTTCTCCGGCGGCTTCGCAACCTTCGCGTTGCTCTACTGCGTGCAACCGATGATGCCGCTGCTGTCTCACGAGTACTCGATCAACGCGGCGCAGAGCAGCCTGATCCTGTCGGTCGCGACCGGCATGCTCGCCATTGGCCTGTTGATCACCGGACCGATCTCCGACCGTGTCGGACGCAAACCTGTCATGGTCGCCGCGTTGTTCGCCGCCGCGCTGTGCACCATGGCCAGCGCGATGATGCCGAGCTGGCAAGGCGTGCTGGTGATGCGCGCACTGATAGGGTTGTCGTTGAGCGGCCTGGCGGCGGTAGCCATGACTTACCTGAGCGAAGAGATCCACCCGCAGCACATCGGCCTGGCCATGGGCTTATACATCGGCGGCAACGCGATTGGCGGGATGTCCGGACGCTTGATCACCGGCGTGCTGATCGATTTCGTCAGCTGGCACACGGCGATGCTGGTGATTGGTGGTCTGGCGCTGATTGCGGCGGCGGTGTTCTGGAAAATCCTTCCCGAGTCGCGCAACTTCCGCGCCCGCTCGCTGCACCCGCGCAGTTTGATTGATGGCTTCACCATGCACTTTCGCGATGCCGGTTTGCCGCTGCTGTTCCTTGAAGCCTTTGTACTGATGGGCGCGTTCGTCACGCTGTTCAACTACATCGGCTACCGACTGCTGGCCGAGCCGTATCACATGGAGCAAGCCTTCGTCGGACTGCTGTCGGTGGTGTATCTGTCGGGGATCTACAGCTCGGCGAAAATCGGTTCGCTGGCTGACAAGCTAGGGCGCCGGAAGGTGCTTTGGTCGACCATCGTGCTGATGCTCGCCGGCCTTGCCCTGACCATGTTCACGCCGCTGCCGGTGGTGATCATCGGCATGCTGATCTTTACTTTTGGCTTCTTTGCCGCGCACTCCGTGGCGAGCAGCTGGATCGGGCGTCGGGCGATCAAGGCCAAGGGGCAGGCGTCATCGTTGTATCTGTTCAGCTATTACGCCGGGTCGAGTATTGCGGGGACGGCGGGTGGGGTGTTTTGGCACCTGGGCGGATGGAACGGGATCGGATTGTTTGTCGGCGGATTGCTGGTGATTGCGTTGCTGGTGGCGTTGAAGCTGGCGAAGTTGCCGCCACTACAAGGTGTCAAGGCCTGACACAAAACCAGTGTAGGAGTGAGCCTGCTCGCGATAGCGGAGTATCAGCCAATACATTCGGCGACTGATTCACCGCTATCGCGAGCAGGCTCACTCCTACATTAAAAACAAAAACGCCCGGCATAAGCCGGGCGTTTTTTACTGGGCGACGATTACTCGTGATACTGCGCCGACAGTTCATGCACCGCGCTCAGGAACGCACCCGCATGTTCCGGATCAACATCCGGCGTAATGCCATGACCCAGGTTGAACACGTGGCCGCTGCCCTTGCCGTAGCTGGCGAGGATGCGGCCGACTTCGGTGCGAATGGCTTCCGGCTTGGCGTACAGCACCGTCGGGTCCATGTTGCCTTGCAGGGCGACTTTGCTGCCGACGCGATCACGGGCGCTGCCGATGTCGCAGGTCCAGTCCAGGCCCAGTGCATCAGCGCCGGCGTCGGCGATGCTTTCCAGCCACAGGCCGCCGTTTTTGGTGAACAGGATGACCGGCACTTTGCGGCCTTCGTGTTCGCGGATCAGGCCGCTGACGATTTTGCGCATGTAAGCCAGGGAGAATTCCTGGTACGCCGCCGCCGAGAGGCTGCCGCCCCAGCTGTCGAAGATCTGCACCGCTTGCGCACCGGCCATGATCTGGCCATTGAGGTAGCTGGTGACCGTCTGCGCGAGCTTGTCCAGCAGCAGGTGCAAGGCTTGCGGGTTGTCGTAGAGCATGGTTTTGGTCTTGCGGTAGTCTTTCGACGAGCCGCCTTCGACCATGTAGGTGGCCAGGGTCCATGGGCTACCGGCAAAGCCGATCAGCGGTACGCGACCGTTCAGTTCGCGGCGGATGGTGCTGACCGCGTCCATGACGTAGCCGAGGTCTTTATGTGGATCAGGAATCGGCAGGGCTTCGATGTCGGCCATCGTGCTGATGACTTTTTTGAAGCGCGGACCTTCACCGGTTTCGAAGTACAGGCCTTGGCCCATGGCATCCGGGATGGTCAGGATGTCGGAGAACAGGATCGCCGCGTCCAGTTGTGGATAACGGTCGAGCGGTTGCATGGTGACTTCGCAAGCGAACGCCGGGTTCATGCACAGGCTCATGAAGTCGCCGGCCTTGGCACGGCTGGCGCGGTATTCAGGCAGGTAGCGACCGGCCTGACGCATCATCCACACAGGGGTGACGTCTACGGGTTGCTTGAGCAGGGCGCGAAGGAAACGGTCGTTCTTCAGGGCAGTCATGTCGGCATCCGGAAAAAAAGTGCGGGTATTTTCTCAGAGCGCGACGCAAAAGGCACGGATAGAGCCAAGCCTTTTGTCTATCGGGTCAATTTGTCGCGGGTGACAGGCCACTCAACCTTCTGTAGGAGCCGGCTTGCTGGCGATTCAGACGACGCGGTCTATCAGGAAAACCGCGTTATCGTTCATCGCCAGCAAGTCGGCTCCTACAGGGTCACGCGCTGATCAGACGCCCAGGTAATCCAGGATCCCTTCAGCCGCATTGCGGCCTTCGAAGATCGCCGTCACCACCAGGTCAGAACCGCGAACCATGTCGCCACCGGCGAAGATTTTCGGGTTGCTGGTCTGGTGCTTGTATTTACCTTGCTCCGGGGCCACGACGCGGCCCTGGCTGTCGGTCTGGATGTCGAACTGCTCGAACCATGGCGCCGGGCTTGGGCGGAAACCGAACGCGATAACCACGGCGTCGGCCGGGATGATCTCTTCGGAGCCCGGGATCGGCTCAGGGCTGCGACGGCCACGGGCGTCCGGTGCGCCGAGACGGGTCTCGACCACTTTCACGCCTTCGACGCGGTCTTCACCGACGATAGCGATTGGCTGGCGGTTGTAGAGGAATTTCACCCCTTCTTCCTTGGCATTCTTCACTTCTTTGCGCGAGCCCGGCATGTTCGCTTCGTCACGACGGTACGCACAGGTCACCGACTTGGCGCCCTGACGGATAGAAGTGCGGTTGCAGTCCATAGCCGTGTCGCCACCGCCCAGCACCACGACCTTCTTGCCTTTCATGTCGACGAAATCTTCCGGCGACTTTTCAAAGCCCAGGTTGCGGTTGACGTTGGCGATCAGGAAGTCGAGCGCGTCATGCACGCCCGGCAGGTCCTCACCGGCAAAGCCGCCCTTCATGTAGGTGTAGGTGCCCATGCCCATGAACACCGCATCGTATTCTTCGAGCAGTTGCTCGACGGTCACGTCCTTGCCCACTTCGGTGTTCAGGCGGAACTCGATGCCCATGCCGGTGAAGACTTCGCGACGATTGCTCAGCACAGTCTTTTCCAGCTTGAACTCGGGGATGCCGAAGGTCAGCAAACCACCGATTTCCGGGTTCTTGTCGAACACCACCGGGGTTACGCCGCCACGTACCAGCACGTCGGCACAGCCCAGACCGGCCGGGCCGGCGCCGATGATCGCGACACGTTTGCCGGTCGGCTTGACCTTGGACATGTCCGGGCGCCAGCCCATGGCGAACGCGGTGTCGGTGATGTACTTCTCGACCGAACCGATGGTCACCGCGCCGAAGCCATCGTTGAGGGTGCAAGCACCCTCGCACAGACGGTCCTGCGGGCACACCCGGCCGCAGACTTCCGGCAGGGTGTTGGTCTGGTGCGACAGCTCGGCGGCCTGGAGGATGTTGCCCTCGGCCACCAGTTTCAGCCAGTTGGGAATGAAGTTGTGCACCGGGCACTTCCATTCGCAATACGGGTTACCGCAACCCAGGCAGCGGTGGGCCTGATCGGCCGAATGCTGGGGTTTGAAGGGTTCGTAGATTTCCACGAACTCTTTCTTGCGTTGACGCAACAGTTTCTTCTTCGGATCTTTGCGCCCGACATCGATGAACTGGAAGTCGTTATTCAGACGTTCAGCCATTGTTAAAACCTCATCAAACTCTTCAGGCGCATATCACTGCGGGTTGGCACGGGTGCTGGAAAGCAACGATTTCAGGTTGGCAGCCTTGGGCTTGACCAGCCAGAAACGACGCAGGTAGTCGTCGAGGTTTTCAGCGAGGTTACGACCCCATTCGCTGTCGGTTTCCTCGACGTATTCGTTCAGCACGCGTTGCAGGTGGCTGCGATAGGCTTCCATCGCTTCACCGCTGATCCGCTGGATTTCCACCAGTTCGTGGTTGACCCGGTCAACGAAGGAGTTGTCCTGGTCGAGCACGTAGGCGAAACCGCCGGTCATGCCTGAGCCGAAGTTGTAACCGGTCTTGCCCAGGACGCAGACGAAACCACCGGTCATGTACTCGCAGCAGTGATCGCCAGTGCCTTCCACAACCGTGTGAGCACCGGAGTTACGCACGGCAAAACGCTCGCCCGCGGTACCGGCGGCGAACAGCTTGCCGCCCGTGGCGCCGTACAGGCAGGTGTTGCCGATGATGGCACTGTCCTGAGTCTTGTAGACACTGCCCTTCGGCGGAACGATGACCAGCTTGCCGCCGGTCATGCCTTTGCCAACGTAGTCGTTGGCGTCGCCTTCCAGGTACATGTTCAGGCCGCCGGCGTTCCACACACCGAAGCTCTGACCGGCCGTCCCTTTGAAGCGGAAGGTGATCGGTGCGTTCGCCATGCCTTGATTGCCGTGCTTGCGAGCGATTTCACCGGAGATCCGTGCGCCAATGGAACGGTCGCAGTTGCAGATGTCCAGGGCGAAGTCAGCGCCGCTCATGTCGTTGATGGCCGAAGTGGCCAAGTCGACCATTTTCTCGGCCAGCAGGCCTTTGTCGAACGGCGGGTTGCGGTCCACCTGGCAGAACTGAGGCTTGTCTGCCGGGATGTGATCGCTGCCGAGCAACGGGGTCAGGTCCAGGTGTTGCTGCTTGGCGGTCTGGCCTTCGAGGACTTCCAGCAGATCGGTACGACCGATCAGCTCTTCGAGGGAGCGCACGCCCAGCTTGGCCAGCCACTCACGGGTTTCTTCAGCGACGTAGGTGAAGAAATTCACAACCATGTCGACGGTGCCGATGTAGTGATCCTTGCGCAGCTTCTCGTTCTGAGTCGCAACGCCGGTGGCGCAGTTGTTCAGGTGGCAGATACGCAGGTATTTGCAGCCCAGAGCGATCATTGGCGCGGTGCCGAAGCCGAAGCTTTCAGCGCCGAGAATGGCCGCCTTGATCACGTCGAGGCCGGTTTTCAGGCCGCCGTCGGTCTGCACCCGGACTTTGCCGCGCAGGTCGTTGCCACGCAGGGTCTGGTGGGTTTCAGCCAGGCCGAGTTCCCAGGGAGCGCCGGCGTATTTGATCGAGGTCAGCGGCGATGCGCCGGTGCCGCCGTCGTAGCCGGAGATAGTGATCAAGTCCGCATAGGCCTTGGCCACACCGGCGGCGATGGTGCCGACGCCCGCTTCTGCAACCAGCTTCACCGAAACCAGCGCCTTCGGGTTGACTTGTTTCAGGTCGAAAATCAGCTGCGACAAGTCTTCAATCGAGTAGATGTCGTGGTGCGGAGGTGGCGAAATCAGGGTCACGCCCGGCACTGCGTAACGCAGCTTGGCGATCAGACCGTTGACCTTGCCGCCTGGCAGCTGACCACCTTCGCCTGGCTTGGCGCCCTGAGCGACTTTGATCTGCAGTACTTCTGCGTTGACCAGGTATTCCGGAGTTACACCAAAGCGGCCAGTCGCAACCTGCTTGATTTTCGAGCTCTTGATGGTGCCGTAGCGCGCCGGGTCTTCGCCGCCTTCGCCGGAGTTGGAACGCGCGCCGAGGCGGTTCATGGCTTCGGCCAGGGCTTCGTGAGCTTCCGGCGACAGGGCGCCCAGCGAGATACCCGCGGAGTCAAAGCGCTTGAGCACCGATTCCAGCGGTTCGATTTCGCTGATGTCCAGTGGCGTATCCAGGGTTTTGACCTTGAACATGTCGCGGATCATCGACACCGGACGGTTGTCCACCAGCGACGTGTATTCCTTGAACTTGCTGTAGTCGCCCTGCTGCACCGCAGCTTGCAGGGTGCTGACCACGTCCGGGTTGTAGGCGTGATATTCGCCACCGTGGACGAACTTCAGCAGGCCGCCTTGCTGGATCGGCTTGCGCGGGCTCCAGGCTTCGGCAGCCAGCGCTTTCTGCTCGGCTTCGATGTCGACGAAACGCGCGCCCTTGATGCGGCTTGGCACACCACGGAAGCTCAGCTCGCAGACTTCTTCGGACAGACCGATGGCTTCGAACAACTGCGCGCCGCGATACGACGTGATGGTCGAAATACCCATCTTCGACAGGATCTTCAGCAAGCCTTTGGTGATGCCTTTACGGTAGTTCTTGAACACCTCATAGAGGTCGCCCAGCACTTCACCGGTACGGATCAGGTCGCCCAGCACTTCGTAGGCCAGGAACGGATACACCGCCGAGGCGCCGAAACCGATCAACACGGCGAAGTGATGCGGGTCCCGCGCAGTCGCGGTTTCCACGAGAATGTTGGAGTCGCAACGCAGGCCTTTTTCGGTCAAGCGGTGGTGCACCGCGCCGGTGGCGAGCGAAGCGTGGATCGGCAACTTGCCCGGGGCAATGTGACGGTCACTCAGCACAACCTGGGTACGACCGGCGCGCACGGCTTCTTCAGCCTGATCGGCAACGTTGCGGATCGCCGCCTCGAGGCCGACGCTTTCGTCGTAGTTCAGATCAATGATCGCGCGCTCGAAACCCGGACGATCGAGGTTCATCAGCGAACGCCACTTGGCCGGGGAGATGACCGGCGAGCTGAGGATCACGCGCGAGGCGTGTTCTGGCGATTCCTGGAAGATGTTGCGCTCGGCACCGAGGCAGATCTCCAGCGACATGACGATGGCTTCACGCAGCGGGTCGATCGGCGGGTTGGTGACCTGCGCGAACTGCTGGCGGAAATAGTCGTACGGCGTGCGCACGCGCTGGGACAGCACGGCCATCGGCGTATCGTCGCCCATCGAGCCCACGGCTTCGTAGCCCTGCTCGCCGAGCGGACGCAGCACCTGATCACGCTCTTCGAAAGTGACCTGGTACATCTTCATGTATTGCTTGAGCTGATCGACGTCGTAAAACGCCGAACCGTGGTCGTTGTCTTCCATGGTCGCCTGAATGCGCAGGGCATTCTTGCGCAGCCATTGCTTGTATGGATGACGAGACTTCAGGCGGTTGTCGATCGCATCGGTGTCGAGGATCTGACCGGTTTCGGTGTCCACGGCGAAGATCTGGCCCGGGCCAACGCGCCCCTTGGCGATCACGTCTTCAGGCTGGTAGTTCCAGACACCGATTTCCGAGGCCAGGGTGATGAAACCGTTTTTGGTGGTCACCCAACGCGCCGGACGCAGACCGTTACGGTCGAGCAGGCACACCGCGTAACGACCGTCGGTCATGACCACGCCAGCCGGGCCGTCCCACGGCTCCATGTGCATCGAGTTGTACTCGTAGAACGCACGCAGATCCGGGTCCATGGTTTCGACGTTCTGCCACGCAGGCGGAATGATCATCCGCACGCCACGGAACAGGTCGATGCCACCGGTCACCATCAGTTCGAGCATGTTGTCCATGCTGGAGGAGTCGGAACCGACGCGGTTGACCAGCGGACCGAGTTCTTCCAGGTCCATCAAATCGTTGGTGAACTTGGTGCGACGGGCCACGGCCCAGTTGCGGTTACCGGTGATGGTGTTGATCTCGCCGTTGTGCGCCAGGAAGCGGAACGGTTGAGCCAGCGGCCATTTCGGCAGGGTGTTGGTGGAGAAGCGCTGGTGGAACACGCAAATTGAAGTTTGCAGGCGCTCATCGCTGAGGTCTGGATAGAAGGCGGTCAAGTCCGCCGGCATCATCAGGCCTTTATAAATGATGGTCTTGTGCGAAAAGCTGCAGACGTAGTGGTCGACATCAGCGGCGTTGGCCACGGACGAGCGACGACGGGACGTGAACAGCTTGACGGCCATGTCCTGATCGCTCAGGCCTTCACCACCGATGAACACTTGTTCGATCTGCGGCAGGCGCTCGAGGGCCAGACGGCCGAGGACGCTGGTGTCAATCGGCACTTTGCGCCAGCCGACGAGGGTCAGGCCGGCAGCCAGGATCTCGCGGTTCATGTTCTCGCGAGCGGCTTCGGCTTTCACCGGGTCCTGGTTGAAGAAGACCATGCCCACGGCATATTGCTTGGGCAGTTCGACGCCGAAGGTTTCCTGGGCGATGGCTCGCAGGAACACATCCGGCTTTTGAATCAGCAAGCCACAACCGTCACCGGTCTTGCCGTCGGCGTTGATCCCACCGCGGTGGGTCATGCAGGTCAGGGCCTCAATGGCCGTTTGCAAAAGGGTATGACTGGGCTCGCCCTGCATATGGGCTATCAGGCCGAAACCGCAGTTATCCTTGAATTCATCTGGTTGGTACAGACCTGCTTTCATAGACACTTTCTCACCAGGCTGCCTCTTACCGAGGCAAATTTCTTTTCAATTCAACCACTTGCATTCCACGCCGAACGTACGCCGGCTTAGCGGGGGCAAAAGGGTGGTCATTGTACACAGCGACACAGAGGCTCACAAATTTGACGACGAAATGTCGCAAATTCATGTCGCATTTGTGAAAGGTTTAAAGCGATCTGCTGTGCTAGTCAAAACTTTTTTTAATTTTGACCGCAACGACTCAAAGACTACTGTAACGCAGACACCACAAGGCACGCAGTCTGTAGAGACGGCGCGCACTTGCAGAAATTTTGAGGTGCTTGGAGAGGCGGCCTGGGTAAGGCCGCCGAATCTTCAGCGAGTTGTTGCCAGTTCCTGTTGGACGCTGGCGACAGTGCGAGGCCAAGGTTTACCAGCCTGAACCTTCGCTGGCAAGGCCTTGATGGCAGAAACGGCTGCATCACGATTGGCGAAGTTGCCATAGGTGATGACATACAACGGCTTGCCGTTGAGGACTTTCTTGAAATAACGGTACTCGCCGCCCTGCTCTTTCACGAAGTTTTGCGCAGACGCTTCGGAGCTGGTGCCGAGAATCTGCACCACGTAATTGCTCGTAGGTTGTCCGGCGTACCAGGTGCCGCCAGCGGCCTTGGCTGCGGGGGCTGGCTTCTCGGCAGGCTTGGCGGCAGCCACGGCGGCAACCTTGGCTGGCGCTGGAACCGGCTTCGCGGCAGGTGCAGTCGGAGCTGGCTTGGCGGTTGCGACCTGCGTCGGCGCGGGAACAGGTTTGGTGGCCGGTGTCGGCGCTGGACCCGGCTGAATGCCCGCTGGCGGCGCGACGGTGGTCACGGTAGGCGGTGTAGCGCTGGAACCCTCGATCGGCACGCCATCGTCGCCTTCGGTGATGCCACCGGCGGCTTCAGCCAACGGACCGCGCATGACCGGTTGCGAGTTGCCGACCAGCGGCAATGGCATTGGCTGCGAGTTACCGGCGAATTCGACGGAAGGTGCACCGCCATTAGGCTGTGGCGAACCTTGACCGAGCGGCAGCTGTGCCTGTTCGTTGGCAGGTGCGCCGGTGGTCGGTGCTTTGCTGCGACCCGGAATCAACCAGGCGGCGGCTACCGCGACCACGACAACGGCGGAAATCGCCAATACGTGTTTCTTCGGCATGTTGAACCCCATTTTTGGACGCTTCACCGCTGAGCGGCTGGCAATCATGGCTTCGATCATTGCATCGCGGGCAACCTGGTTGATGTTGCCAGGCCAACCGTCGGAGCTTTCGTGAATATCAGAGATCTGATCTGCGGTGAAAAGTTCGATACCCCGACCAGCGCCTTCGAGCCGCTGGTCCAGATATTCGCGGGTTTCTTCTTCGGTGTAAGGCTGCAGTTCGATCACGTGGAAACGCTCTTCCTCAAGGCTTAGCGCCTCAAGCTGAGCGATCAGCGACGACTCGCCAAACAGGAACACATGTGGGCGACCTTCCGGTGCGCCGGCGGCCAGGGCCATCAGGGCTTCGAGCGCGGATTCGTCGAGCTGCTCGGCGTCATCCACCAGCAAATAGACTTCCTGGCCGGTCAACGCCAGTTGCACCACTTGCGCCAGGATGGCGCCGATCTCGGCCTGTTCGACGTTCAGCGCTTGAGCCACCTGGCGCAAGATGCCAGCCGAATCGCCAGCGCCGCGAGCGGACACCACCACGCTCTGCACCGACTGCTTGTTGGTGCTGGCCACCAGAGCCTGACGCAACAGGGTCTTGCCACTGCCCTGCGGGCCTGTGACCACCAGCAGCAACTGGCTATAGCGCGCCAGGTGATGCAGCTGCCCCAGCACCGGTTTGCGCTGGGCCGGGAAAAATTTGAAGCCAGGTACCCGTGGAGCAAAAGGGTCATGACTTAACTGGTAATGGCCGAGGAAAGCCTCGTCGGCATGCAAACTAGTCATCGGGATCTTATTAACCTTTAAGCTGAGCCAGGGCGCGGTAATCCGCTCCCAGCGTGGCCTGTAAAACCTCTTTCGGATAATCGTCGGTCACCACCGCTTCGCCCATGTGGCGCAGCAGCACCAGGCGCAAACGACCGTCGATCACTTTCTTGTCAATTGCCATGTGTTCAAGGAAATCGGCTTCGGTCATCTCTTCAGGCGGGATGACCGGCAGTCCGGCACGCTGGAACAGGCGAATACCGCGATCACGCTCTTGTTCACTGATCCAGCCCAGTCGGGCCGACATTTCCAAAGCCATCACGGTGCCAGCAGCGACGGCCTCACCATGAAGCCAGACACCATAGCCCATGTGGGTTTCAATGGCGTGGCCGAACGTATGACCGAGGTTCAATGTGGCACGAACGCCGGTCTCTTTTTCGTCGGCACCGACCACCGCAGCCTTGGCGGCGCAAGAGCGCTCAATGGCGTAGGTCAGGGCGACCTGGTCCAGGGCTCGCAGGCGATCGACGTTTTCTTCGAGCCAGGTCAGGAACGGCTCGTCGCAGATCAGCCCGTACTTGATGACCTCCGCAAGCCCGGCGGACAGTTCGCGGGCCGGCAAGGTATTGAGGGTCGCGGTATCGATGAGCACCACGTTCGGCTGATAGAACGCACCGACCATGTTCTTGCCCAGCGGATGGTTGATGCCGGTCTTGCCGCCCACCGAAGAGTCGACTTGCGACAGCAACGTGGTCGGCACTTGAATGAAATCAACGCCGCGCTGGTAGCAGGCGGCAGCAAACCCGGCCATGTCACCAATCACACCGCCACCAAGGGCGATCACGGTGGTACGGCGGTCGTGCCGTGCGGTCAGCAGGCCGTCGAAAATCAGTTGCAGGGTTTCCCAGGTCTTGAAGGCTTCGCCATCGGGCAGCACCACGGAAATCACCGAGAACTGCGCCAGGCTGCGGGTCAGACGCTCGAGGTAGAGCGGTGCAACGGTCTCGTTGGAGATGATCGCTACTTGCCGTCCGCGAATATGCGGGGCCAGCAGCTCAGGCTGATCCAACAAACCTTTGCCAATGTGAATCGGGTAGCTGCGCTCGCCTAGATCGACCTTGAGTGTCTGCATGTGTCCCCGCAATGAAGATGAAATCAGGCGTCCTGCCTTGAGTTATCGAATGTCCACGGTGCCTGCTGGTGTAATGCTGTTCGGTAGCCATCCGCCACAACCGAGCGGTCATGACAGGATGCCGAGGATAGCGCATTTCGCGCTGCGCATTAACGGGGCGGTAGCTGTTGCAAGCGTTCGAGAATGTCGAGCACTACCATTCGCGGCGGCCGCTCATCGGTTTCAACCACCAGGTCGGCGATTTCCCGATAAAGCGGATCGCGGATCGCCAGCAGATCCCGAAGGGTCTTGGCCGGATCGGCGGTACGCAACAGGGGTCGATTGCGGTCACGGGCAGTACGACCCACTTGCTGCTCGACAGAAGCATGCAAGTAGACCACCCGACCACCGGCATGCAACGCCCGACGATTGGCTTCGCGCATCACCGCGCCACCACCAGTCGCCAGCACCACGCCATCGCAGCCGCACAGCTCGGCAATCATCGCCTCCTCGCGGTCACGAAAGCCCGGTTCGCCTTCTTTATCGAAAATCCACGGGATATTGGCGCCCGTGCGCAATTCAATTTCCTTATCGGAATCTTTGAACGGCAGGCGCAGCTCTTTGGCCAGCAACCGGCCGATGGTGCTTTTACCAGCGCCCATCGGTCCAACAAGAATCAAATTTCGCACAGAATCAATGACTCACAGCAATCGCCTGATTGTTCATGATACGCGGAGTGAGAAACACCAGCAGCTCGGATTTTTTCTCCGAAACCACGTCAC
Source organism: Pseudomonas sp. GL-B-19 (assembly GCF_019956415.1). Classification (GTDB taxonomy): domain Bacteria; phylum Pseudomonadota; class Gammaproteobacteria; order Pseudomonadales; family Pseudomonadaceae; genus Aquipseudomonas. The sequence continues at coordinate 79,443 of NZ_JAHBDK010000064.1, read as the reverse complement.
GCCGGAAAAGGCGGCCAAGATACGGCACATCGCCGAGAAATGGCACCTTATCTACAACCTTGCTCTGAGTATTTGAGAAAACTCCGCCAATGACGATGGTCTCGCCGTCATTGACCAGGACTTTGGCATTGACCTCGTTTTTCTTGATCGGCGGCACATCCTGCACCTTGTTCAGAAAGTCCGGCTCGTCCTTGGTGACCTTGACCTCCATGATGATCCGGTTATCCGGCGTGATCTGCGGCGTGACTTCCAGCGACAGCGCGGCCTCTTTGAATGACACCGAGGTCGCGCCACTGGAGCTGGCTTCCTGGTAGGGAATCTCCGTGCCCTTGAGGATCTTGGCGGTTTCCTTGTCGGACGTGACCACCTTGGGCTGCGAGACGATTTCACCGTTGCCGGTTTTCTCCATCGCCGTCAGCTCAAGGTCCAGCAACACGTTGTCGGTGATATAGGCAATGCCGATTCCCGACGTACTGCCCGCCGCCCCCAGGTCGACAAACGGCGAGTTGGTGTCGCCACTGCCCGGTGTACCAATAGTCGTCGATCCATTGTTGACCCCGGACGTATTCCAGTTGCCCTTGTTCTGCACTGAACCACCCCAGCGCACGCCGAGGCTTTTGTCGTAGTCGACGTTGGCTTCGACGATTCGCGCTTCGATCATCACCTGACGCACCGGAATGTCCAGTTGCGTGACAATGCGGCGAAGTTCATCGAGGTTGTCCTGGGTCTGGTAGGCAATGATGTTGTTGGTCCGTTCATCCACGGTGATCGACCCACGCTCGTCGGCTTTAGCCTCGGCGCTGGTCACCGACTGAAACAGCTTGGCGATGTCGGCAGCCTTGGCGTAGTTGACCTGCAATAGCTCTCGTCGCAACGGCGCGAGCTCGGCGATCTGCTTCTGCGATTCCAGCTCCTGACGTTCCCGGGCAGCGATTTCATCGGCCGGCGCCACCAACAGAACGTTGCCGATCTTGCGCTTGTCCAGCCCTTTGGTTTTCAGAACCAGATCGAGCGCCTGATCCCACGGCACGTTTTGCAGCCGCAAAGTGATGCCGCCCTGCACCGTGTCGCTAGCCACCAGATTGAGGTTGGTGAAATCGGCAATCAGTTGCAGCACCGAACGTACATCGATGTCCTGAAAGTTCAGCGAGAGTTTTTCGCCGGTGTAGGCGAAGCGCTCTGCGTTGCGCTTTTGCAGATCGTCGGGGGTCATCGGCCGGATGCTGACGGTCAGCTTGTTGTCGGTCTGGTAGGTCGAATAGTCGAAAGTGCCGCCGGGCTCGATACTGATCGTGGCCCTGTCGCCCGTGGCGCTGGCGTTGACGAATTGCACCGGGGTGGCGAAATCCTTGACGTCCAGTCGCACGCGCAACTTTTCGGGCAATTGGGTCCTGGCGAATCCGAGAATGATCTTGCCTTCGTGTTCCTGGATGTCCGGGGCAATGGACGGATCCGATAAATCGATGACCACATTGCCTTCACCCTGGGTGCCGCGCTGGAAGTCGACGCCGCGAATGGCCTTACTCACAACAGGGTAGGTTTTTGCAGGCGCCGGGGTTCTCAGCTCGGCACGAGGCTCGCTCGCCGCCGGTTTCAATGCCTTGCCATTGACCCCCTGCCCGATCACCACCAACAAATTGTTGCCTTCGACTTTTGCGCTATACGGAGTCAACTGCGTCAGGTTAATAATGAGCCGCGTGCGGTCCTTGGCTTCCACCACCGTTGCGCTGCGGGCATTACCGCCGCCCAGGTCACGATTTTTACTCGCCAACTGACTGACCACGCCGGGCAGGTCCAGCGCAATCCGCGCCGGCTGTTCGGTCGTGTAACCGTGGGGCGCAGGGGGCGGCCCATCGAAAGACAACTTCAACTCGATGCGATCACCCGGCAGCGCGGCAACATCCAGCGCTTTGAGGTTGGTCGCCAGCACCATCGGAGACATCAACGCTATCCATAGCGAAATACCGAGGGTTGAGAAAGTCCTGTTCATTATTCGAGTTCCACTATGAGTGCTCTTTCAAAGGAAGGGTCCGTGGTCGCTCCAGCCAGGCACCCTCGCCATCGGGAACGATTTCGACTACATCGACTTGTGAACCGCTGATGGCGACGATCCGTCCATCGTTACGCCCCAGGTAATCGCCGACTTTCAGCCGATGCACCCCGCCCGCTCCGCGTAACAGCGCAAAGGAGCCGGTGGCATTGGAGATCGTGCCGACCATTTCAAACTGCTCGATGTTGAATCCTTCGAGGTATTGCTTGATCCGATTGTGGTCAGGGTTGACGTTGTGTGAACCGCGTTTCTGGCCGGCCAGGTCCACTCTGACCTGTCGGGAAAACGGGCTTCGCAGGTTGGCGGCGCTGTAGGTGAACGTTGGGTAAGACCGAAACGTCGGCGTTGGTTCAATTTTGCCCGGGGCCCGCAGACGCATTTCGTTCGTATAGGCATCCAGGTCGCCGACATCGTTGCCACTGCCACACGCGGTCAGACTGGCGAACAACAACACCATCGATAAATAACGGACCGGGCTCATTACTGCACCCCGGTGTCGTTGTAGCGGTAGGTCTTGGCGAGGATGCTCATGCGCAACTTCGGACCTCCTTCAGGATTGGCCGGCGCAAGCTTGAAATCATGCAGCGTCACGATCCGGGGCAGCCCGGCCACGCCGCTGACGAAGGTCGCCAGGTCGTGGTAGGCGCCGGTTACCGTGATCTGGATCGGCAGTTCGATGTAGAACGGCTGGGCGACTTCCGGCAGCAGTTTGATCTCTTCGAACTCCAGCCCGCTGCCAAGGCCCGTGCGGGTAATGTCCTCCAGCAGACCGGGGACCTCGGTGTCGCTGGGCAACTGCCGTAGCAGCACGCCAAAGGAGACCTCCATTTCCTTCATTTGCCGGGTGTACAGCTCCAGATTCGCCGCCATGCGGGCTTTGGTCGCGAACTGCTCCTTGAGGGTCGACTCTTCCTCGCGCTTGAGATGGAGCTGGTCTTCCAGGTCACCGAGGTGAAAGGCGTACCCGAGCGCCAACACCAGCACCATCAGCAGAACACCTGCCATCACCTTGATCGCCGGCGGCCAGGAACCCATGTTGCTGGTGTCCAGATCGTTGATATCGACATTGCGCAGCCCTTCTAACCATCGGGACGGGCTCATTGATCGTCCCCCACGGCAGTGGGCTGCGTCAGACGAACGGTCAGTTGAAAAACATTGGCCTGATCCAGCTGACCGGCGGTCGTCGCTTTGACCTCTGTAAGACTCGGGGCATCGAACCAGTCGGACGCATCCAGATTGCGCATCAAATCCGACACACGATTGTTGGACTCCGCAGCGCCAGTGATGGACAGGGTTTTGCCGACCATTTTCACTTCGGTGAAATACACACCATCCGGCAACGCGCGCGCCAATTGATCGAAGATCCGGCCACTGATCGGCCGGTTGCCTTGCAGGTCCTGAATAATGCGCATGCGTTCGACCAACTGCTGGCGACGGGCTTTCAGATCACTGATCTGTGCTATCCGCTCGTCGACCACTGCAATCTGTCTAGCGATGTAATCGTTACGGGCAACCTGCCGATCAACGGCACCGCTAATGAGTTGGTCCGCAACCAGCACCGCCCCCACGGAGCACAGCAGCACGCCGACCAACGTCACCAGAAAACGCTTGCGGCGTTCTTCTCGCCGCTCCTCGCGCCAGGGTAAAAGATTGATCCGCGCCATCAGTCGAAACTCCTGAGAGCGAGCCCGCACGCAATCATCAGAGCCGGCGCATCACTGGCCAGCGCATCGGCGTTGACCTTGCTGCTCAAGGCCATGTTGGAGAACGGGTTAGCCACCTGAGTCGGCGTGCCCAAGTGCTGCTCGATCAATCGATCAAGCCCCGACACCGACGCTGTGCCACCGGCCAACAGAATGTGATCGACCTTGTTGTACTGGCCAGAGGCAAAGAAGAACTGCAACGAGCGTGAAACCTGTTGCACCAGCGCCTCGCAAAACGGTTGCAAGACTTCGCTGACGTAGTCATCCGGCAAACCGCCCTGCTTCTTCGCCAACCTCGCCTGTTCGACCGTCAGGCCATAACGGCGCTGAATGTCCTCGGTCAGTTGCCGACCACCGAACAATTGTTCGCGGGTATAGATGATCTTCCCGTTGTGCAGCACGCTGAGGGTGGTCATGGTCGCGCCGATATCCACCACCGCGACCGTCAGCCTCTCCTGAGAGGCGTTCAGCTGTGTTGATAGCAACCCGAAAGAACGTTCCAGTGCATAGGCCTCGACATCAACCACACGCGCGGTCAGGCCGGCCAGCCCCAAGGCCGCTTCACGGACCTCGACGTTTTCCTTCCGACAGGCGGCCAGCAGTACCGTCACCCGCTCGGGGTTACGCGCGGACACGCCCTGGACTTCGAAGTCGATGGCGACTTCATCCAACGGATAGGGGATGTACTGATCGGCCTCGATCTTTAGCTGGTTTTCCAACTCGTCGTCGGAAAGACCGCCGTCCATCTCGATGGTCTTGGTGATCACCGCCGAGCCGGCCACTGCCACCGCCACGTTCTTGAGGCTGGTTCTGGCCTTGAGCAGCACACGAGCGAGCGCATGCCCGACACCTTCGAGTTCGGCGATGTTTTTTTCGACCACGGCATTAGCGGGCAACGGCTCTACAGCGTATGCCTCGACCCGATAGCGGCCGCCCTGGCGGCTCAGTTCCAGAAGCTTTACCGACGTCGAGCTGATGTCGATCCCCAACAGCATGTTGGCTTTTTTATTGAAGAGTCCTAGCACTACCAATTCCCTATGACTTTCCGTGTCTTACGGACTCTGTAATATCCATTGCGTTCATTCACTTCGTCTTGACAGAAGCGCCCATGACGTTCCCTGCGGAAAAATGCTTATAATGCCCAGCGTTTTTTTCCGGTTTTTACTTCAAGCGCGGGCCGTTCCCTGTTTATCTGAACCCTGATGCCTCATTCATTCTTTGCCCTGGATGTCCAAAAGCCTTGATTCGTCTGCTGAAATTTTTCGGTTGGTCCATCGTCGCCGTTTTCTGTGGACTGCTCCTTGGTCTGAGCGGCGCCTTTCTCTACCTTAGTCCCGGATTACCCTCCGTGGAGGCGCTGAGAAGCATCCAGTTGCAGATTCCTTTGCGGGTCTACAGCAGCGATGACAAGTTGATCGCAGAGTTTGGCGAAATGCGCCGTACTCCGATCCGTTTCGCCGACATTCCCCCCAATTTCATTAATGCGTTACTAAGTGCTGAAGACGACAATTTCGCCAACCACTATGGCGTCGATCCCAGCAGCCTGATGCGTGCCGCCACCCAATTGGTCAAAAGCGGACACATTCAGTCCGGTGGCAGCACCATCACCATGCAGGTGGCGAAGAACTTCTTCCTGACCAGCGAACGCAGCTTCTCGCGCAAAACCACCGAAATCCTCCTGGCCTTGCAGATCGAACGGCAGCTGACCAAGGACGAGATCCTTGAGCTGTACGTCAACAAGATCTACCTGGGCAACCGCGCCTACGGTATCGAGGCGGCAGCGCAGGTCTATTACGGCAAATCGATTCGTGATGTCAGCCTCGCCCAGATGGCGATGATCGCCGGCTTGCCCAAAGCCCCTTCGCGCTTCAATCCGCTGGCCAACCCGGCCCGCAGCAAAGAGCGCCGCGACTGGATTCTGGGGCGCATGTACAAGCTGGGAAAAATCACCGAAGCCGACTACACCACGGCGATCAACGAACCGCTGAACGCCAGCTATCACGTACCGACACCGGAAGTGAATGCACCGTACATCGCCGAAATGGCCCGGGCTGAAATGGTCGGCCGCTACGGCAGCGACGCCTACACCGAAGGTTTTCGCGTAACCACGACCGTGCCGAGCAATCTGCAGGAAATGGCCAACACCGCAGTTCACGATGGTTTGATCACGTATGACCAGCGCCATGGCTATCGCGGCCCCGAGTCGCGCCTGCCGGGCAAGACCCGTGAGGCCTGGGCAACCGAGCTGACCAAGCAACGCACCATCAACGGCCTTGAACCCGCCATTGTCACTCAGGTCGACAAAAACGGCCTGCAAGTGATGACCCGCACCGGTGAAGGACACGTCAGCTGGGACAGCATGAAGTGGGCACGGCCGTTCCTGAACACCAACAGCATGGGGCCCAATCCGAAGCAGCCGTCGGATGTGGCTCAGGTCGGTGACTTGATTCGCGTGCAGCGTCAGCCAGACAACTCGCTGAAATTCAGCCAAATCCCGCAGGCACAAGGCGCACTGGTTTCACTGGATCCGCAGAACGGCGCCATTCGTGCGCTGGTCGGCGGTTTCGCCTTCGAACAGAGCAACTACAACCGCGCCATGCAGGCCAAGCGCCAGCCAGGCTCGAGCTTCAAGCCGTTCGTCTACAGCGCCGCACTGGATAGCGGCTACACCGCCTCCAGCCTGGTGAACGACGCGCCGATCGTGTTTGTCGACGAATACCTGGACAAGGTCTGGCGTCCGAAGAACGACACCAACACCTTCCTCGGCCCGATTCGTCTGCGTGAGGCGTTGTACAAGTCGCGTAACCTGGTGTCGATCCGCTTGCTGCAAGCGATGGGCGTCGGCAAGACCATCGACTACATCACCCGCTTCGGCTTCAACAAGCAGGACCTGCCGCCCAACCTGTCGCTGGCGCTGGGCACCGCGACCCTGACACCGATGGAAATTGCCACCGGCTGGAGCGCCTTCGCCAACGGCGGCTACAAGATCACCCCGTACATCATCGACAAGATCGAAAGCCGTAACGGCGACACGCTGTTCGTCGCCAACCCGCCGAGCGTTCCTCAGGGCGACGTAGCGACCAGCGGCATTGCTGTGCCGGCCGCACAGTCATTTACAGTCAACGCGACCCCGGCCGAGGCACCCGCCGCGCCGGGTATTGCACCGCCAACGCCAGCCGTTGCCGAGCGCATCATCGATGGCCGCACGACCTACATCCTCAACAGCATGCTGGAGGATGTGATCAAGCTCGGCACCGGCCGTCGCGCTCTGGCTCTGGGACGTAGCGACATCGCGGGCAAGACCGGTACGACCAACGAATCCAAGGATGCGTGGTTCTCCGGCTATAACGCCGATTATGTGACCACCGTCTGGACCGGTTTCGACCAGCCGGAAAGCCTGGGTCGCAAGGAGTTCGGCGGTACCGTCGCGCTGCCGATCTGGATGAACTACATGGCTGCGGCCCTTAAAGACAAGCCGCCGCATACGCAACCAGAGCCCGAAGGCATCCTGAGCCTGCGGGTCGACCCGGTCAGTGGTCGTGCCGCCAGCCCAGGCACGCCAGGCGCGTACTTCGAACTGTTCAAGGCCGAAGACACGCCACCATCGGCGGATGAACTGGGTAACGGCAGTGCGCCGGGCAGCCCGCTGCCAGCGGATGAAGCGGCGCCGATCGATTTGTTCTGATCGCGTAGCGCAACGCAAAAGCCCCGCCTTCGGAAGAAGAGCGGGGCTTTTTTGTGCCTGCAATCTCTACAATGTCTGTGATGGCCTCTTCGCGAGCAGGCTCGCTCCCACAGTGGATTGGGGTGTACTCCAGATTCATGTACTCATCGGACAAATGTGGGAGCGAGCCTGCTCGCGAAGAGGCCATCACAGTCACCCACAAACTTGCGGACATAAAAAAGCCCCGACTCAATAAGAGCCGGGGCTTTTGGGTTGAAGCGCTACAACGGCTTAGCCGTTGAACACGTCATCCACGCTTTTCAGCGGGTAGTTCTTCGGATACGGCAGGGTCGCTACGCCGGTCTCGATAGCAGCCTTGGCCACGGCATCGGAGATCAGGGTGATCAGACGGGCATCCATTGGTTTCGGAATGATGTACTCACGGCCGAATTCCAGTTTGATGCCGCCGTAGGCGTCGCACACTTCCTGAGGCACTGGCAGTTTGGCCAGTTCACGCAGGGCGTTGGCCGCAGCCACTTTCATTTCTTCGTTGATGCGCTTGGCGCGAACGTCCAGGGCACCACGGAAGATGAACGGGAAGCCCAGTACGTTGTTCACCTGGTTCGGGTAGTCCGAACGGCCGGTGGCCATGATTACGTCGTCACGGGTGGCGTGAGCCAGTTCCGGGGAAATTTCCGGATCCGGGTTGGAGCACGCGAACACGATCGGGTTGGCCGCCATGGACTTCAGGCCTTCAGCGCTCAGCAGGTTCGGGCCGGACAGGCCAACGAACACGTCAGCACCGGTCAGCGCGTCAGCCAGGGTGCGTTTGTCGGTCGCGTGAGCGAAGACAGCCTTGTACTGGTTCAGGTCGTCACGGCCGGAGTGGATCACGCCGGTACGGTCAACCATGAAGATGTTTTCGATGTTGGCGCCCATGCTCACCAGCAATTTCATGCAGGAGATGGCGGCCGCACCGGCGCCCAGGCAGACGATCTTGGCGTCAGCGAGGGTTTTTCCAGCGATTTCCAGGGCGTTGATCATGCCGGCCGCGGTAACAATTGCGGTGCCGTGCTGGTCATCGTGGAATACCGGAATGTCGCACTGTTCGATCAGAGCGCGTTCGATCTCAAAGCACTCAGGTGCCTTGATGTCTTCCAGGTTGATGCCACCGAAGGTGATCGAGATGCGCTTGACGGTGTCGATGAAGGCTTGCGGGCTTTCGGAGTCGACTTCGATGTCGAAAACGTCGATGCCGGCGAAGCGCTTGAACAGCACGCCTTTACCTTCCATCACAGGCTTGGAAGCCAATGGGCCGAGGTTACCCAGGCCGAGAATCGCGGTGCCATCGGAAATGACTGCCACCAGGTTGCCCTTGCCGGTGTATTTGTAGGCCAGTTCAGGATCGCGGGCGATTTCGCGTACTGGTTCGGCTACGCCGGGGCTGTAAGCCAGCGACAGGTCGCGGGCGGTAGCGGTGGCCTTGGTGAGCTCGACACTCAGCTTCCCTGGACGAGGATGGGCGTGATATTCGAGAGCGGCAGTTTTCAGATCAGACATTTTGGCATTCCGCTTTTACTGTGGGACAGACTGGTCAGCGAGGATACGCGCCTCGCAAAATCCCCACAAGACTGACCAGTCACCCCTGTCAAGCGCCCGGCCTTACGACTTTGGGCCAAGAGCCACGGAACACAAGGGATTGACTGTTCACAATCGACAACAAAAATGTCTACAATTCTTTCTTACTGCGCCGTCTGCAACATCGACGGATCGGTCAGAGGAAGAAGCCAGCGTGCCTGCCCGGATATCAATTCGCCGTGACGCGAACGATCCAGCACCCAGCCACGCGCCTCAATCTGCTTGCCCTTGAGCTTTTCCAGCGCAGAGACATCGAATTGTCCGAGCACATTGGGTGCAACGCGCAATACAACCGAGTCCTGCAACTCGATCCAAACCCCACCGCGATTGCGCTGAACATTGCTCACACGACCGCTGAGCACGGCGAAACCAGAAACGCTGATCTGCTCCGTTTTCAGTACAGGGGATTGCCGCCATACGCCAAGGCCGGCCTCCCGGGCGCTGCGTTCGGCGGCTTGCTGGCAACTGACCAAATCAACATTGGGTGCCACCGCTACTTGAAAACCCAAGCCTTCGGCAAGCATCTGCGCTTCGAGGTTGGCACCGTCAGCGCCATAGACATGGGCCAGCGTGCGACCGTAGCGATCCTTGTTTTCTTTACCCGGCAGCAAATCGACGCGCCCATTGCTGGCCGCCACCAGCGCTTCAAGACGTTTGCGCGCGATCACGGCAAACGGCTCGTCGGAACGGCCCTGCTTGGCCAGTTCCGGCGTATTCAAGCCAATCATGCGCACACTGCGGCCATCGCTCAGGCGCAAGGTGTCGCCATCCACCACCCGCTGCACCGTAACCGATGTCAGCCCGCTTGGCGTCGGGCAGAAGGCCTGGGCGCCGGTCAGCCAAATCGCAGACACAAAAAAGGCGCCCGCAAGGGACGCCTTTTTCAACAGCAAGGAAAAGCCCATCGGGCCCTTCAACCTTACTCTGCAGCAGCTGGAGCTTTCTTGCCGAAAGCGCCGAAACGGTCTGCGAAGCGCTGTACACGACCGCCAGTATCCAGAGTCTTCTGCTTACCGGTGTAGAACGGGTGGCACTCGTTGCATACGTCGATCGCCAGAGGCTTGGCCAGGTTCGAACGAGTTTCGAACTTGTTGCCACAGCTGCAGGTAACTGCGGTGATTTCGTATGTTGGATGGATATCGGCTTTCATGATGATTCCTCAGGCTAGCGTGCCGCCACTCAACACTATTGTTGAATACCGCACGTAATTAGGCCGCGGATTCTACCAGACATCGCCAATCACGCAAGCTGTCCCTCAAACCAGTCGTCTGCTAGGCTCCCGACCCAATACGCGATCCCCTGTAGGAGTGAGCCTGCTCGCGATAGCGATCTGTCATTCAACGTTTATGTCGTCTGAAACACCGCTATCGCGAGCAGGCTCACTTCTACAAGGTTATGTGCCTGATCCTTTTTACCGCCTGCTGATCGAGATCCCCCCGCGTGCCCGACGCCATTTTGCGCCTCGCCCTGCCTTCGCCCCTGCGCCGCCTGTTCGATTACCGTGCCCCGGCCGGGATCCTGCGCGCCCAGTTGCATCCCGGCATGCGCCTGCGGGTGCCGTTCGGACGACGGGAAATGATCGGGATTCTGGTGGAGGTCACCGATACCAGCGAAGTGCCGGTGGAAAAGCTCAAACCTGCGCTGGCCCTGCTCGACGCCACGCCACCGCTGCCACCGGCGCTGTTCAAGCTGTGCCTGTGGACCTCCCAGTATTACCAACACAGCCTCGGCGATACCTTGAGTTGGGCGCTACCGGTGTTGCTGCGTCAGGGCGAACTGGCTGAAGCGCGCCAGGAACGCTTCTGGTCTGCCGCGCCGGGCGCCAGCCTGGATGATCCGCGCATTGCCCGCGCACCGCGCCAGCGCGAAGCATTGGCGACGCTGGCCCAACATCCCCACGGCGTTGCTCATCAATTGCTGAGCAAGCTGATGTTGAGCAAAGACAGCCTGGATTTGTTGCTGGCCAAAGACCTGGTGCAGGTAGAAATCCGCAAACACGCCCCCGGCGCGCGTCACGAGCACTGGCTGGCGCAACCGGAATTACCGCTGAACCCGGAGCAGCGCGCGGCGTATGAAGCCATCCGCGCCGGGTTCGACAGTTATCACGCGTTTTTGCTGGCCGGCGTCACCGGCAGCGGCAAGACCGAAGTCTATTTACAGCTGATCCGCGAAACTCTTGAGGCTGGCAAACAAGCGCTGGTGCTGATCCCGGAGATAAACCTCGGCCCGCAAACCCTGGCGCGCTTCGAACAGCGCTTCAATGCGCGCATCGCCTTGATCCACTCGGCGGTCAATGATCGCGAACGCCTCGAAGCCTGGCTCGCCGCTCGGGACGGTGACGCCGACATTATTATCGGCACCCGCTCGGCGCTGTTCACGCCGATGAAAAACCCCGGCCTGATCATCATCGACGAAGAGCACGACGGCTCCTATAAACAGCAGGAAGGTTTGCGCTATCACGCCCGAGACCTTGCATTGGTCCGTGCCCGACAGGAAAACATCCCGATTGTCCTCGGGTCCGCCACGCCCTCATTGGAAAGCCTGCACAACGCCTACACCGGCCGTTATGGCCTCCTACGGCTGAACGAGCGGGCGGGTGGCGCAAAGCAACCGCGCTTCCTGCGCCTGGATGTAAAAAGTCGCCCGCTGGACAGCGGTATTTCCGGGCCGATGCAGCAAGCCATCGGCCAAACACTGGCCGCCGGCCAGCAAGTCTTGGTTTTCCTCAACCGTCGCGGCTTTGCGCCGACACTGCTGTGTCACGACTGCGGCTGGATGTCTGAATGTCAGCGCTGCGATGCGCGGATGACTGTGCACCAGCGCTCCGGCGAGCTGCGTTGCCACCATTGCGGCTACGTCGAACGCGTACCCCGGCGCTGCCCGAAATGCAGCAAAGTCGATTTGCGGCCCGTGGGCGCCGGCACCGAGCGCGCCGAGGAACGGCTGGCGATTTTATTCCCGGACGTCCCGGTGCTGAGGGTCGATCGTGACAGCACGTCGCGCAAGGACGCGATGAATCAGCTGTTCGCCACCATTCAAAAGGGCCAACCGTGCATATTGGTGGGCACGCAAATGCTTGCCAAAGGGCATCACTTCCCACGGGTGACGCTGGTGTCGATTCTCGACGCCGACGGCGGGCTGTTCTCCGGCGACTTCCGCGCCAGCGAGCGCATGGCGCAATTGATTGTTCAGGTCGCCGGTCGCGCCGGGCGAGCGGAAGAGCCGGGCAAAGTGATCATCCAGACGCACCTGGCGGACCATCCGCTGCTGGTGCAACTGACCGAGCAAGGGTATTTCGCTTTTGCCGAGCAAGCGTTGAGCGAACGCCGCTCCGCTGGATTACCGCCGTTTGCCCATTTGGCGCTGCTGCGCGCGGAAGCGCACAAACCGGGGCAAGCCGAAGGGTTTCTTGATGAAGCGTGCAGCGAGGCCGAGCGTTTATTGGCCGAGCAAGGCCTGACCGGAATCGAGCTGCTGGGGCCGGTGCCCGCGCCGATGGAGCGCCGCGCCGGACGTTATCGAGCACAGTTGTTGTTGCAGGCTACGGCACGGGCGCCACTGCATCGGTTGTTGAGCAGTTGGTTGCTGGTGTTGGAACAGATGCCGAGCGGACGGGCGGTGCGTTGGTCTCTTGATGTCGATCCGGTGGATTTGTATTGATTTTGAGATCGCTTTCGCGAGCAGGCTCGCTCCCACAGGGGTTCTGTGGCGCTCACGCGATCAATGTGGGAGCGAGCCTGCTCGCGAAGGCGGTCGATTTGTCACCACATATCCATAACCAGCCCGCTATAGTTGGCAAGCCCGTCTTCGCCACGGATAATGCCCAGTTTTTCCACCAGCGCATCGAAGCGCGTACCGCGCTTGCGGTCGAAAGAGACCACCATGAAAGACACCATTCGCCAGCTGATCCAACAAGCCATCACCCAACTCGTCAACGAAGGTGTGTTGCCTGAAGGCCTGTCGCCGGCGATCCAGGTGGAAAACTCCCGCGACAAGAAGAACGGCGACTTCGCCAGCAACATCGCCATGATGTTGGCCAAACCGGCCGGCATGAAGCCGCGTGACCTGGCGGAAAAAATTATCGCTGCGCTGCCGGCTGATGAAAACGTCAGCAAAACCGAAATCGCTGGTCCGGGCTTCCTGAACTTCTTCCAGAACACCCAGGCCCTGGCCACTCGCCTTGACGCCGCACTCGCCGACGAACAAATCGGCGTGCGCAAGGCCGGCCCGGTGCAGCGCACCGTGGTCGACCTGTCGGCGCCGAACCTCGCCAAAGAGATGCACGTCGGCCATTTGCGCTCGACCATCATCGGTGACGGTGTTGCGCGAGTACTGGAATTCCTCGGCGACGAAGTGATCCGTCAGAACCACGTGGGCGACTGGGGCACCCAGTTCGGCATGCTGATGGCGTACCTGCAGGAAAACCCGATCACCAGCGACGAGCTGTCGGACCTGGAAAACTTCTACCGTGCGGCCAAGCAGCGCTTCGACGAATCCGAAGAGTTTGCTGATCGCGCCCGTGGCCTGGTGGTCAAGCTGCAAGCCGGTGACGCGGATTGCCTGGCGCTGTGGACCAAGTTCAAAGACATTTCCCTGTCCCACTGCCAGAAAATCTACGAACTGCTGAACGTCAAACTGACCATGGCCGACGTGATGGGCGAAAGCGCCTACAACGACGACCTGATCAACGTGGTCAACGACCTCAAGGCCGCCGGCATGCTGGTCGAGAGCAATGGCGCCCAGTGCGTGTTCCTCGACGAATTCAAGAACGCCGACGGCGACCCGCTGCCGGTGATCATCGTCAAGGCTGACGGCGGCTACCTCTACGCCACCACCGACCTGGCGGCCGTGCGTTATCGCAGCGGCAAGCTCAAGGCTGATCGCGCGCTGTACTTCGTCGACCAGCGTCAGGCCCTGCACTTCCAGCAAGTGTTCGCCGTGGCGCGCAAGGCCGGTTTCGTGACCCATCCGATGGAAATGGAACACATGGGCTTCGGCACCATGAACGGTAAAGATGGCCGTCCATTCAAGACCCGCGATGGCGGCACCGTGAAGCTGATCGACCTGCTGACCGAAGCACAGGAACGCGCCTACACCCTGGTGAAGGACAAGAACCCGGAGCTTGCCGATGACGAGCTGCGCAACATCGCCAAGGTGGTGGGCATTGGCGCGGTGAAATACGCCGACCTGTCCAAGCACCGCACCAGCGACTACAGCTTCAACTTCGACCTGATGCTGAACTTCGAAGGCAACACCGCACCGTACCTGCTGTACGCCTACACCCGCGTCGCCGGCGTGTTCCGCAAACTGGGCAAGGACTTCACAGAAGTCGAAGGCCAGATCGTGCTGGAAGCCGCCCACGAACACGAACTGGCTGCCAAACTGGCGCAGTTTGGCGAAATACTGAACAACGTGTCCGACAAAGGCACGCCGCATATCCTCTGCACTTACCTGTACGATGTGGCCGGCCTGTTCTCCAGCTTCTACGAGAACTGCCCGATCCTCAGCGCTGACACTCCGGCGCAAATGCAGAGCCGTCTGCGCCTCGCCGCACTGACCGGCCGCACTCTCAAGCAAGGCCTGGAACTCTTGGGTCTGGAAACTCTGGAGCGTATGTAAGTTGGCTGCCAAGAAAAAACCTGCACCCAAGCGTGGCGCCAGCCGTTACCAAGCCCCTGCAAAACAGCCGATTCCGGGCTGGCTGTGGATGGCCATCGGCCTGACGGTCGGCGCGTTCATCGTCTTCCTGATGAAACTGGAACCCGGCAAAGGCAGCGACACGGTCAAGCGCGAGAAGGTGGAGCAGCAACAGAAAGCCACCAAGATCGCCGAGGCCAACAAGACCCCGCCGAGCCCGACGCAACCGGTGAAGCCGAAGTACGACTTCTATACCCTGCTGCCGGAATCGGAAGTGATCGTGCCGCCGGATGCCGTGCCGGAGAAAACCCTGCCGACGCCGCAAGTGCCGGCGATTCCGACCACGCCGGTGACGCCTGCGGAAGCGGCGAAGATCGATACAGCGCGGGCTCAGGCTGCACTGGCCGGGATTACACCGCCGCCAGCGCCACCGGTGTCAAAAGCAGCGCCAGTGACCAAGTTCTTCCTGCAGGCTGGTTCGTTCCGCAAACAAACTGACGCAGACAAGGTTCGGGCGCAGATCATTCTGCTGGGTCAGTCGGTGGCGGTTGAGTCCGGCACGGTAAAGGATGAGACCTGGTATCGCGTTTTGGTCGGGCCGTTCAGCAACCGCGAACAACTGACCACGGCTCAGAAACAACTGGCCGGCGCAGGGTTTAGCAACCTGTTGTTACAACAACGCCAGAGCCGCTGATCCCGTCAGTGATACCGCATCATCGTTCATCGCTGGCAAGCCAGCTCCTACAGAATATTCGTCAATCCCTGTAGGAGCCGGCTTGCCGGCGAAGGCGCCCTTCCCGACAAAACATCCATCACCCGCTGCCAACCGCTCGTCCCTCGCCTCACCCCACAGTTGAAATACGCTCCACCACCCCCATATGAGTTGGCATAAGGCATTTTCGCCCCGCTGCGTGGAGACTCTCCCTTGACCACCATCGTTTCAGTTCGCCGCCACGGCAAAGTCGTCATGGGCGGCGACGGCCAGGTTTCTCTCGGCAATACCGTGATGAAAGGCAACGCGAAGAAAGTTCGCCGCCTGTACCACGGCCAGGTTATCGCCGGTTTTGCCGGGGCCACGGCTGACGCCTTCACCCTCTTCGAACGTTTCGAAGGCCAGCTTGAGAAACACCAAGGTCACCTGGTTCGCGCCGCCGTCGAACTCGCCAAAGAATGGCGCACCGACCGCTCCCTCAGCCGTCTCGAAGCCATGCTCGCAGTCGCCAACAAAGACGCCTCCCTGATCATTACCGGCAATGGCGATGTGGTTGAGCCTGAAGAAGGCCTGATCGCCATGGGTTCCGGCGGCGGTTATGCCCAGGCCGCTGCCAGCGCACTGCTGAAGAAGACCGATCTGTCGGCCCGGGAAATCGTCGAAACCGCTCTCGGCATCGCCGCCGACATCTGCGTATTCACCAATCACACCCAGACCATTGAGGAGCAGGACTGCGCCGAGTAAGCCCGTGTTGGCCATTGCGCCACGGCTCATTCTTGCTTGAGGTCCGCTAAATACTATGTCCATGACTCCCCGTGAAATCGTCCACGAACTCAACCGCCATATCATCGGCCAGGACGATGCCAAGCGCGCCGTCGCCATCGCGTTGCGTAACCGCTGGCGCCGGATGCAGCTGCCTGAAGAGCTGCGCGTTGAAGTAACCCCAAAGAACATCCTGATGATCGGCCCGACCGGTGTCGGTAAAACCGAGATCGCCCGTCGCCTGGCCAAACTCGCCAACGCGCCGTTCATCAAAGTCGAAGCGACCAAGTTCACCGAAGTCGGCTATGTGGGCCGCGACGTTGAATCGATCATTCGTGACCTGGCTGACGCTGCGATCAAATTGCTGCGCGAACAGGAAATCACCAAGGTGCGCCACCGCGCCGAAGATGCCGCTGAAGAGCGCATCCTTGACGCCCTGCTGCCACCGGCACGCATGGGTTTCAGCAACGAAGACGCTGCACCGTCGGCTGATTCCAACACCCGCCAGCTGTTCCGCAAGCGCCTGCGCGAAGGTCAGCTGGACGACAAGGAGATCGAAATCGAAGTCGCCGAAATGGCCGGCGTCGACATCTCTGCGCCACCGGGCATGGAAGAAATGACCAACCAGTTGCAGAGCCTCTTCGCCAACATGGGCAAGGGCAAGAAGAAAAGCCGCAAGCTCAAGGTCAAGGAAGCGCTGAAACTGGTGCGTGACGAAGAAGCCGGTCGCCTGGTCAACGAAGAAGAGTTGAAAGCCAAGGCACTGGAAGCGGTCGAGCAGCACGGCATCGTGTTCATCGACGAAATCGACAAGGTGGCCAAGCGCGGTAATTCCGGTGGCGTCGATGTGTCCCGTGAAGGCGTACAGCGTGACTTGCTGCCGCTGATCGAAGGCTGCACCGTCAACACCAAGCTGGGCATGGTCAAGACCGACCACATCCTGTTCATTGCTTCCGGTGCGTTCCACCTGAGCAAGCCGAGCGACCTGGTGCCTGAGCTGCAAGGCCGCTTGCCGATTCGTGTCGAACTCAAGGCGCTGACACCGGAAGATTTCGAGCGCATTCTCAGCGAGCCGCATGCATCGCTCACCGAGCAATACTGTGCCCTGCTGAAAACCGAAGGCCTGGGCATCGAGTTCCAGCCGAGCGGCATCAAGCGCATTGCCGAGATCGCCTGGCAGGTCAACGAGAAGACCGAGAACATCGGTGCCCGTCGCCTGCACACCTTGCTTGAGCGCTTGCTTGAAGAGGTGTCGTTCAGCGCCGGTGATCTGGCCAGCGCCCATGACGGCAAGGTGATCATGATCGACGCCGACTACGTCAACAGCCATTTGGGCGAATTGGCGCAGAACGAAGACCTGTCCCGTTATATCCTGTAAGCCATACTTACAGTGGTCGAGAACCTGTGGGAGCGAGCCTGCTCGCGATAGCGGTGTGACATTCAAAGGATATGTTGAATGTTATGACCTCATCGCGAGCAGGCTCGCTCCCACAAGGCTCTACACAGGCGGACATCCAACATGACCCAACTCCCCACCGACATCAAACTGCACAAAGCCTCGAAAACCCTGTCGCTGAAATACGCGTCCGGCGAGGAATATCACCTGCCCGCCGAGTTCCTGCGCGTGCACTCTCCCTCCGCCGAGGTCCAGGGCCACGGCAAACCCATCCTGCAATTTGGCAAGATCAACGTCGGCCTGTCCAAGGTAGAACCGGCCGGTCAGTACGCACTGAAATTGACCTTCGACGACGGCCACGACAGCGGCCTGTTCACCTGGGAATACCTTTACGAACTTGCGCGACGTTATGACGCACTCTGGGAAGACTATCTTGCCGAGCTCAAAGCCGCCGGAAAAACCCGCGATCCGAACGAATCCATCGTCAAGCTGATGCTCTAAATCGGCCCTTTTGCTCTTTAGAAGGCATTTTCTAATTTCATCTGTTTGAATGCTCGGCTCAAAGGCCAATGATTGGCCTGCTTGCGAAAAAAATTAAACTCGGGTAACCAATGGAACTGGCAAGTTCCCTGCAATGCTCTCTGAACTAAAAAGCAGCGATGCAGAATTATCGGTCACCCAAGTAGCAGTACCTGGCAAAGACTGTTTGACGAAAAAAGTCAGCCCCAGGTACTCGTCTCAGGGCAATGGAGCGTCGTAGATGAGTAATAAGAATAACGATGACTTGAAATCACAAGCCTCGGAAAACACCTTGGGGCTGAATCCAGTCGTTGGGCTGCGCGGAAAGGATCTTTTGGCTTCTGCTCGCATGGTGCTCAGACAGGCCATCAAACAACCGATTCACAGTGCCAAGCATGTCGCCCATTTCGGCCTTGAACTGAAGAACGTGGTATTCGGCAAATCCGAGCTTCAACCGACACCCGAAGACCGCCGCTTCAACGATCCGGCCTGGACTCAGAACCCGCTCTATCGACGTTATTTGCAAACGTACCTGGCGTGGCGCAAGGAGCTCCACGACTGGATCGGCGACAGTAATCTGTCGCCCAAAGATGTCGCTCGCGGACACTTCGTGATCAACCTCATGACCGAAGCCATGGCCCCGACCAACTCGGCGGCCAACCCGGCGGCGGTCAAACGCTTCTTCGAAACCGGCGGCAAAAGCCTGCTCGACGGCCTCTCGCATCTGGCCAAGGACATGGTGCACAACGGCGGCATGCCGAGCCAGGTCAACATGGGCGCATTCGAAGTTGGCAAGAGCCTGGGCGTAACCGAAGGCGCCGTGGTGTTCCGCAACGATGTACTGGAGCTGATCCAGTACAAGCCGACCACCGAGCAAGTGCACGAGCGCCCACTGCTGGTGGTGCCGCCACAAATCAACAAGTTCTACGTATTCGACCTGAGCCCCGAGAAGAGCCTGGCGCGCTACTGCCTGCGCAGTAATCTGCAGACCTTTATCGTCAGCTGGCGCAACCCGACCAAGGAGCAGCGCGAGTGGGGCCTGTCGACCTACATCGAAGCGCTCAAGGAAGCGGTCGATGTGGTCAGCGCCATCACGGGCAGCAAAGACATCAACATGCTCGGCGCCTGCTCCGGCGGCATCACCTGCACCGCGCTGCTGGGCCATTACGCGGCAATCGGCGAGAAAAAGGTCAACTCCCTGACGCTGCTGGTCAGCGTGCTGGATACCACCCTGGACAGCGACGTCGCCCTGTTCGTCGACGAGCAAACCCTGGAATCCGCCAAGCGCCAGTCCTATCAGGCCGGTGTGCTGGAAGGCCGCGACATGGCGAAAGTCTTTGCCTGGATGCGCCCCAACGACTTGATCTGGAACTACTGGGTCAACAACTACCTGCTGGGCAACGAACCGCCGGTGTTCGACATTCTGTTCTGGAACAACGACACCACACGGTTACCGGCCGCGTTCCACGGCGACCTGATCGAGATGTTCAAAAGTAATCCACTGATCCGCCCCAATGCACTGGAAGTGTGCGGTACGCCGATTGACCTGAAACAAGTCACCGCAGACATCTATTGCCTGGCCGGCACCACCGACCACATCACCCCATGGAAGTCCTGCTACAAGTCAGCGCAACTGTTTGGTGGCAAGGTCGAATTCGTGTTGTCGAGCAGCGGGCATATCCAGAGCATTCTGAACCCGCCGGGCAATCCGAAATCACGCTACATGACCAGCAGCGAGATGCCGGTCAAGGCCGAAGAGTGGCAAGAGAACTCCACCAAGCACACCGATTCCTGGTGGCTGCACTGGCAGGCATGGCAAGCCGAGCGTGGGGGCAAGTTGAAAAAGGCGCCAGCCAGCCTGGGCAACAAAACCTACACCGCCGGCGAAGCAGCGCCAGGCACTTATGTCCATGAGCGGTAACTGACACACCTCGCGCCCTGTAGGAGCCGAGCTTGCTCGCGATAGCGGTGGGGCAGGCGCAGTAATATTGACTGTGCCACCGTCTTCGCGAGCAAGCTCAGCTCCTACAGGGGATCGGGGGGTGAAATTGAGATAGCGACCCACAAGGCCTGAAGCATGCCGCAACCGTTCATTTTTCGTACCATCGACCTGGATGGCCAGACCCTCCGCACGGCGGTACGCCCCGGCAAGCCTCACTTGACGCCCTTGCTGATTTTCAACGGCATCGGCGCCAACCTGGAGCTGGTGTTTCCGTTCGTCGCGGCGCTGGACCCGGACCTGGAAGTGATTGCTTTCGACGTACCCGGAGTCGGCGGCTCGTCGACACCGAGTCGACCTTATCGCTTTCCGGGCTTGGCGAAACTCACGGCGCGGATGCTCGACTACCTCGACTACGGACAAGTCAATGTGATTGGCGTGTCCTGGGGCGGCGCCCTTGCGCAGCAGTTTGCATATGACTATCCCGAGCGTTGCAAGAAACTCGTGTTGGCGGCCACGGCAGCCGGCGCGGTGATGGTGCCGGGCAAACCGAAAGTGCTATGGATGATGGCCAGCCCACGACGCTACATCCAGCCGTCTCACGTGATCCGCATTGCACCGATGATCTATGGCGGCGCGTTCCGTCGTGATCCGACCCTGGCGGCCAGCCACGCGGCGAAAGTCCGTTCGGCGGGCAAGCTCGGTTATTACTGGCAACTGTTTGCCGGCTTTGGCTGGACCAGCATTCACTGGCTGCACAAGATCAATCAGCCAACCCTGGTGCTGGCCGGCGACGACGATCCGCTGATCCCGCTGATCAACATGCGTTTACTGGCCTGGCGAATTCCCAATGCCCAGTTGCACATCATCGATGACGGGCATCTGTTCCTGATTACTCGCGCCGAAGCGGTAGCACCGATCATCATGAAATTCCTCGAAGAAGAACGTCAGCGTGCCGTGATGCATCCGCATCCACATCCGTCGCCGTCACGCGGTTAAAGGACGAAGGCTTTTGCCTGGTGGCCGGCAGGACGCCGCGCCGCGCAACAACCCACAACAGCGTCTATGGTGAACGGTTCAGTGTGTTTGTTTTTGGCTTGAAACGAAGGAGTGTTGAGACATGCGCGACAAACCAGCGAGAGACCATTTACCCACTCCCGCCGCGTTCATCAACGCACAGAGTGCAATTACCGGCCTGCGTGGCCGGGATCTGTTTTCGACCCTGCGCAGTGTGGCGGCCCACGGCTTGCGCAATCCGGTGCACAGCGCCCGACACGCCTTGAAACTGGGCGGTCAGTTGGGCCGCGTGTTGTTGGGTGAAACCTTGCACCCGACCAACCCGCAAGACAGTCGTTTCAACGACCCGGCGTGGAGCCTCAACCCTTTTTATCGCCGCAGCCTGCAGGCTTACCTGAGCTGGCAGAAACAGGTCAAAAGCTGGATCGACGAGAGTGCGATGTCCCCCGATGATCGCGCCCGCGCGCACTTTGCGTTTGCCTTGCTCAACGATGCGGTATCGCCGTCCAACACCTTGCTCAATCCGCTGGCGATCAAGGAGATCTTCAACTCCGGCGGCAACAGCCTGGTGCGTGGCATCAGCCATCTGGTCGACGACCTCTTGCACAACGACGGCCTACCCCGGCAAGTCACCAAGCAAGCGTTCGAAGTGGGTAAAACCGTTGCCACCACTAGCGGTTCCGTGGTGTTTCGCAACGAACTGCTGGAGCTGATCCAGTACAAGTCGATGAGCGAGAAACAGTATTCAAAACCGCTGCTGGTGGTGCCGCCGCAAATCAACAAGTACTACATTTTCGACCTGAGCCCGCATAACAGCTTCGTTCAGTTCGCCCTGAAGAGCGGCCTGCAAACCTTCATGATCAGTTGGCGCAATCCGGATGTGCGCCATCGCGAATGGGGGCTTTCCACGTATGTTGAAGCTGTGGAAGAAGCCATGAATGTCTGCCGGGCGATCACCGGTGCGCGCGAGGTCAACCTGATGGGCGCGTGCGCCGGCGGGCTGACCATCGCCGCGCTGCAAGGCCACTTGCAGGCCAAACGGCAGCTGCGGCGAGTGTCCAGCGCGACCTATCTGGTGAGCTTGCTCGACAGTCAAATGGACTCCCCGGCGACGCTTTTCGCCGACGAACAAACCCTTGAGGCGGCCAAGCGCAAGTCTTATCAGAAAGGTGTGCTGGAAGGTCGCGACATGGCGAAGGTATTCGCCTGGATGCGTCCCAACGACTTGATCTGGAGTTATTTCGTCAATAATTACCTGCTCGGCAAAGAACCGCCGGCGTTCGACATCCTCTACTGGAATAACGACAACACACGACTGCCGGCGGCCTTTCATGGCGATCTGCTGGACTTCTTCAAACACAACCCTATGAGCCATCCGGGCGGCCTTGAAGTGTGCGGTACACCCATCGACTTGCAGAAAGTCACCGTCGACAGCTTCAGCGTCGCGGGCATCAACGACCACATCACGCCATGGGATGCCGTGTACCGCTCGACACTGCTGCTGGGTGGCGAGCGACGCTTCGTGCTGTCCAATAGCGGTCACGTGCAGAGCATTCTCAACCCGCCGAGCAACCCGAAAGCCAACTACGTCGAAGGCGCGAAATTGAGCAGCGATCCACGGGCCTGGTACTACGACGCCAAGCAAGTCGACGGCAGTTGGTGGACGCAATGGCTGGAGTGGATTCAACAACGCTCTGGCGCGCTAAAAGAAACCCACACAACCCTTGGCAATCAGAACTATCCACCGCAGGAGGCAGCACCCGGTACTTACGTGCGTGTGCGCTGACGTTCAACCCACCACGGCCGACGCTGGCCGTGGCCTGACTCGACCATTAAGAAGACTGGATGAAAACCCGCGACCGGATTCTCGAATGTGCTTTGCAGTTGTTCAATCAGAAAGGCGAACCGAACGTCTCCACCATGGAAGTTGCCAACGAGATGGGCATCAGCCCCGGCAACCTCTACTACCACTTTCACGGCAAGGAGCCGCTGATTCTCGGGTTGTTCGAACGCTTTCAGTCTGAACTGACACCGTTGCTCGACCCACCCTCCGATGTCGAACTGACACCGGACGATTACTGGCTGTTCCTGCACCTGATCGTCGAACGCCTGGCGCATTACCGGTTTCTGTTCCAGGACCTGTCGAACCTCGCCGGGCGCCTGCCAAAACTGGCCAAGGGCATACGCAACCTGCTCAATGCGCTGAAGCGCACACTGGCGTCGTTGCTCGCGCGATTAAAGGCCCAGGGGCAGTTGGTCAGCGACACCCAGGCGTTGGGGCAGTTAGTAGAGCAGATCACCATGACGCTGCTGTTCTCGCTGGACTACCAGCGGATTCTGGATCGTGAGGGTGAGGTGAGGCTGGTGGTGTATCAGATCATGATGCTGGTGGCGCCGCACTTGTTGCCGCCGATCAAGGTCGCGACCGAACAGATGGCACTTCAATACCTGGAAGCCCACGAATAACCACTGTAGGAGCCGAGCTTGCTCGCGATAGCGTCGTGTCAGTCGACATTAATATTGGCTGACATGGCGCCATCGCGAGCAAGCTCGGCTCCTACAGAGGGATGCGTCGCTCATTGAACCGAGTACAAACAAAAACGCCCGACCTTTGCAGGCCGGGCGTTTTTTTGAGCCCTAAAAATCAGGACTGACTGGTTGGCGTCGTTGCTGGCGCTACAGTCGGGGTTACAGCAGGGGTCGGCGCGGCAGCAGAGTTCGATGCGCTGACCGGGGCGGCCGGAGTTGCCGGAGTTGCCGGTTTGGCAGCAGCCACTGCTGGTTTTGGTGCGGCAGCTTTCGGCGCTGCCGGTTTTTTCACCGCTGGCTTCTTCGCGGCAGCAGGTTTTGCTGCTGGCTTGGCTGCCGGTTTGGCTGCGGCAGTTTTGGCCGCAGGTTTAGCAGCAACCGGTTTGGCCGCTGGCTTGGCTGCGGCAGTTTTGGCAGCAGGCTTGGCCGCTGGTTTAGCAGCCGCTTTTGCCAGTGGCTTGGCAGCGGTTTTAGGCGCTGGTTTTGCCGCTGCGGTTTTCGCCGCAACAGGCGCAACCTTGGCACCAGTGAGTTTTTCGATTTGCTTGGTCAGGGTGTCGACCTTGCTGTGCAGTGCTTTCACTTCGTTGCGGCTCGGTACACCGAGGCGCGAAATAGCACTGTTCAGACGCTTGTCGAAAGCCCCTTCCAGCTCGTCCCATTTGCCCAGTGCGCGATCTTTAACGCCACTGATACGCGACTTGGCCGAAGTAGCAGAATCCTTGGCAGCGTCGACTTTCTTGCCGACAGCGCTCTTGGTGAGCTTCTCGGCTTTCTCGCCGTCTTTGACCAATGTATCGAAGAGCTTGCTGCCGTCAGTGTCGATCTTCGAGTACACACCTAAACCAGCCAGCCAGATTTTGCGGGAGTAGTCTTCGACTTTCCCAATCCACGAGCTGCCTTCTTTTTCGGTGTTCTTTTTACCAGCCATCCCGTTCTCCTTAAGATTTACGCGCGACGCGTTCGAGCAATGCCGTCAGCTCATCGAGCTTAGCAGAGAGTGTCTCAACGTCATGTTTAGACGGAATGCCGATACGATTCAAGGCACTTGCGACACGCGAGTCAAAAGCCTTCTCGACCTTGTCGAGTTGAACTTCGACCTTGCCTTTGAAAGTACTCACTTCGCTCTTGGCTTCAACGATCTCGGCATTAGCGGCTTCAAGTTTTTCGGCTACTACTTTTTTGCCTTTCTTTTCAACAGTTTGACCAGCCTTGATCAACTCTTGAAAGTACTCGCCACCCTCTTGGCCGACCTTGGTGTAGGCACCCAGGCCTGCCAGCCAGATCTTGCGGGCATAGGATTTAACGTCGCCCAGAGCAGTGGTCGATGCGTCGATTTTTTTCTTCAAAATTACTTTAGCCATGGTGCACCTCACGCGCAGAAGGTTTGAGGAACTGCCCGCGCAAGTGTCGGGCTCAGGCACAAAGTAGGGAGAAAAATTAGAAACGGCACCCTAACAACTGACATAAACCTTTGGCTTTACACAAAACAAATGTAGGAGTGAGCCGGCTCCGGGCGGCGTTCCGACGATAGCGGTCTATCAGTCGAAATCAATGTTGACTGACAGACCGCTATCGCGAGCAGGCTCACTCCTACAGGGGATGGGATTTCAATCCGGAATCAGGCGAGCGCTTTATCGAGGGCCTTTTCGATTTCCGATTTGATCATGCCGCTCATGGCCGACATCATCAGCCCCAACTCCACCTCGACGCGGATCGAATCTTCGCTGACATGCACCGCGCCTTTCACGCCGGAGCGCTTGAGGTTCAATGTGTCACCGAACCACTGCGGCTCCAGGCCATATTGATCGGACAGTTTCTGCGCCAGCTTGTCGGCCATCTCGCGGGCCGCTTCCTTGCCCAGGCCGTGGGCACGTTCAACACTAATATGGGCCATCGAATGACTCCTGCTTTATGGATACTTTCCTGAAGCATCTTGAGCATTACTGCGTCAAAACGTCCCGGTGGTTGCCCATCTTACCTTCAGCCTTGCCAAGACAAAGCATGCCTTGGGGATTAGAATGTCCCGCATTCTCTTCTGGTGACAGCGATATGACTGATCAGCGCAAAGGCAGCGATGCCGAACCCACCACTCACTTCGGTTTCAAAAACGTTCCGGAAAGCCAAAAAGCGGAAAAAGTCGCTGAGGTTTTCCATTCGGTAGCCGCCAAGTACGACTTGATGAACGACCTCCTGTCGGGCGGCATGCACCGTTTGTGGAAGCGTTTCGCAATCGAGCTTTCGGGCGTGCGCACCGGCAATCGCGTTTTGGACATCGCTGGCGGTACGGGCGACCTGACCAAAAAATTCTCGCACCTCGTCGGCCCGACCGGCCAGGTGGTGTTGGCCGACATCAACGAATCCATGCTCAAGGTCGGTCGTGACCGCCTGCTGGATCTCGGCGTGGCCGGCAATGTCGAATTCGTTCAGGCCGATGCTGAAAAGCTGCCGTTCCCGGACAATCACTTCGACTGCGTGACCATCGCCTTCGGCCTGCGCAACGTGACGCACAAGGAAGATGCCCTGCGCTCGATGCTGCGCGTACTCAAGCCTGGCGGTCGTCTGTTGGTATTGGAGTTCTCCAAGCCGACCAACGCGTTGATGTCCAAAGCCTACGACGCCTACTCGTTCGCCTTCATGCCGCTGATGGGCAAGCTGATCACCAACGACTCGGAAAGCTATCGCTACCTGGCCGAATCGATCCGCATGCACCCGAATCAGGAAACCCTGAAGTCGATGATGGTCGAGGCCGGTTTCGACCGCGTGACCTACCACAACATGACGGCAGGCATCGTCGCCCTGCACCGCGGCATCAAACCCTGATGTTGCTGGCCGGTCTGCTCGCCAGCGTTGAACTCGGTCTGAACCGGGTGTTGCGTCTCGACAGCACGGCGCTGCCACGGCTGACGCATTTGAGCGGCCGGGTGATTGCCGTCGATTGCAGCAGCCCGGCGCTGCAACTGTTCATCCTGCCCAGTGACGAAGGCCTGATGCTGGCCGCTCATTGGGAAACCGGCGCCGACTGCACGTTGCGTGCTCCGGCCTCCAGCCTGTTGAAACTGGCGATGAGCAAGGACAAGACCTCGGTCCTGCATAGCCCTGAGGTCGAACTCGACGGTGACAGCGGCGTGCTGCTGGAACTGGCGGCGATCCTTCAGGACCTGGAGCTGGATTGGGAGTACGAACTCTCGCGCTGGCTGGGCCCGGTGGCCACGCAACTGGTCGGCGGTCACCTGCGCAGCCGCGCCCGCTGGTATCAGCAAGGGTTTGCCAGCCTGGGGCAGAACTTGGGCGAATACCTTGCAGAAGAGTCGCGCACCCTCGTCGGTCAGCGCGAAGCCGAAGCCCGTTTCAGTGAACTGGACCAGATCAAACTCGATCTGGAACGTCTCGAGGCGCGCTTCGAGCGCCTTTCCCGATCCCTCGACCCAAGCGATAACGCATGAAGCTGCTTGCCGTCCGCCGTTTGTTGCGCATCCAGCGCGTTGTGATTCGTTACCGCCTCGATGACCTGCTGTTTGCCCTGCCGCTACCGTGGTTTCTGCTGGCATTGCGTTACGCGCTGCCGTGGCGCTGGTTCCCGCGCAAGACGCTGGACCTGAGCCGTGGCGCACGATTGCGCCTGGCGTTGCAGGACCTTGGGCCGATTTTCATCAAGTTCGGGCAGATTCTGTCCACCCGCCGCGACTTGTTGCCGGAAGACATTGCCGATGAGCTGATGAAGCTGCAGGACCGCGTGCCGCCGTTCGACTCGCAAGTGTCGGTCAAGCTGATCGAAGACCAGCTCGGCAAAAAGATCAGTGAAGTGTTCAGCCGCTTCGACGTTGAGCCGCTGGCTTCCGCCTCGGTGGCGCAGGTGCATGCCGCGCAGTTGAAAACCGGCGAAGAAGTAGTGGTCAAGGTGATCCGCCCGGGCCTCAAACCGATCATCGCTCAAGATCTGGCGTGGCTGTTCATTCTTGCCCGCGCCGCCGAAAAGCTCTCGGCCGACGCGCGTCTGCTGCACCCGGTGGACGTGGTCAGCGACTACGAAAAAACCATCTACGACGAACTCGACCTGCTGCGCGAAGCGGCCAACGCCAGCCAGTTGAAGCGTAACTTCGAAGGCTCGCCACTGTTGTATGTGCCGCAAGTCTATTGGGACTGGTGCCGGCCGAAAGTGTTGGTAATGGAGCGCATCTACGGCATCCAGGTCACCGACCTGACGACGCTGGCCGACCAGCGCACGGACATGAAAATGCTCGCCGAACGCGGTGTGGAGATCTTCTTCACCCAAGTGTTCCGTGACAGCTTCTTCCACGCCGACATGCACCCCGGCAACATCTTCGTCAGCACCGTCAACCCGTGGAGCCCGCAGTACATTGCGATTGACTGCGGCATCGTCGGCAGCCTGACCCCGGAAGACCAGGACTACCTGGCGCGCAACCTGTTTGCCTTCTTCAAGCGTGACTATCGTCGCGTGGCGCAATTGCACATCGATTCGGGCTGGGTACCGGCGGAAACCAAACTCAACGAATTCGAAGCGGCGATCCGCACTGTGTGCGAGCCGATTTTCGAAAAACCATTAAAAGATATCTCCTTCGGCCAGGTGCTGATGCGTCTGTTCCAGACTGCTCGGCGCTTCAACATGGAAGTGCAGCCGCAGCTGGTACTGCTGCAAAAAACCCTGTTGAACATCGAAGGCCTGGGCCGTCAGCTGTACCCGGACCTCGATCTGTGGAACACCGCGCAGCCTTTCCTCGAACGCTGGATGCGCGAGCGCGTCAGCCCCAAAGCCTTGCTCGGCAACGTGCAGAGCCAGTTCGAACAGTTGCCGCATCTGGCCAATATGGCCCGTGATCTGCTGGAGCGCATGTCCCAACCCCATGCCTACGACCCGCCACCACCCTGGCACCGGCGCCGGGACGACTGGTTCCTGCGGCTGCTCGGCACGGCCCATCTGGCCGGTGGTGCAATACTGGCCGCCGGAGGGCCGCTGAACCAAATGGCTTACTGGCCGGCCGGAATCATGATGGCCGTCGGCTTGTATCTGGTCGTTCGCCGATAGCCAGTCACGCAAGTCGCTGGCACACTGTTCGAACGCCTGGGTTCGACTAATGAAGTGTTGAACCCGCTGTCGGAGTCGAAGATGAAAAACTGGCTGGACGAGATCAAGTGGGACGCTGATGGCCTGGTGCCCGCGATTGCCCAGGATCACAAGACCGGGCGCGTCCTGATGATGGCCTGGATGAACCGTGAAGCGCTGGAACTGACTGCTGCCGAGAATCGCGCCATTTACTGGTCACGCTCCCGTGGCAAGCTGTGGCGCAAGGGTGAAGAGTCCGGCCACGTGCAAACCCTGCATGAGATGCGCCTGGATTGCGACGCCGACGTGATCATCCTGATGGTCGAGCAAATGGGCGACATCGCGTGCCACACTGGCCGCCAAAGCTGCTTCTACCGTGTCTTCGAGAACGGCGACTGGAAAACTGTCGACCCGGTGCTCAAGGACCCGCACGCCATCTACTCCGCAGGACACACCCATGAGTGACACGTTGACCCGTCTGGCCCAAGTGCTGGAAGAGCGCAAAGGCGCCGCCGCCGACAGCTCGTATGTCGCCAGCCTGTACCACAAGGGCTTGAACAAGATTCTGGAAAAAGTCGGCGAAGAGTCGGTCGAAACCATCATTGCTGCCAAGGATGCCGCCATCAGCGGCGACTGCAGCGATGTGATCTACGAGACCGCCGATTTGTGGTTCCACAGCATGGTCATGCTCGCCCAACTGGGGCAGCATCCACAGGCTGTACTTGATGAACTGGACCGTCGTTTCGGTCTCTCCGGACACGCCGAGAAAGCCTCGCGCCCGTCCGCCTGAATAACTATTAGAGAGGAGCAGCAACATGGGCATTTTTGACTGGAAACACTGGATCGTCATCCTGGTTGTTGTCGTATTGGTATTCGGCACCAAGAAACTGAAAAACCTCGGTACTGACGTGGGCGAGTCGATCAAGGGCTTCAAGAAAGCCATGAACGACGACGAAAAACCGGCCGACCCGACCGCGACACCGTCCCAACCGGTACCGCCGGTTCAGCCGCAGACCTCTGTGAACCAGCCGCACACCATCGACGTGCAGGCACAAAAAGTCGAAGAGCCGATTCGCAAAGACGTGTGAGCACTGACTAATGTTTGGTATCAGCTTCTCTGAACTGCTGCTCGTCGGCCTCGTAGCCCTGCTGGTACTGGGTCCCGAGCGCTTGCCGGGTGCTGCGCGCACCGCCGGCCTGTGGGTCGGACGCTTGAAGCGCAGCTTCAACGCAATCAAACAGGAAGTTGAACGGGAAATCGGCGCCGACGAGATTCGTCGGCAGCTGCACAACGAGCACATTCTGTCGCTGGAGCAGGAGGCGCGGAAGATTTTCTCGCCGACCCAGCAGGAGCCGACGCCGGTGGAGCATGTGGGGGAACAGACGATTCACGCGCCTGTCGCCGCCACTGAACCAACGCCTGCGCCAGCGCCTGTTGTAGCGACAGCGCCACCTGAGTCCGTTGTATCAGCACCACCGGTTGAACCGGTTGCTCCTGCCGCCGCGCCGACAGCGCCGGCCCCTCATGACCCAACACTGCCGCCGCGAGCCCCATGACAAGGGCCTGTCATCGGTCATTTCCTGTGTCGCGTTGTCGCCTGAAAGCGGGCCAGGCAAGGCGTAGGCCGCAGGGAATGGTTGTTCCCTTTCCAAGGCCTACAACGCAGCCTGGCCCGCTTTCAGGCACAACCCGGAGGGCCGGCCTGTATTTGCGCAGGGCTGCGTTACTCGTCACTTATTTGAAACGCCAAACTACGCTCCTCGCGCCTTGCCCTGCGCAAATACAGGCTCGGCGCGACACAGGAAATGACCGATGACAGGCCCTACTCTCCCCGAAAATGACCAGCATATGCCGCTGGTTTCGCACCTCACCGAGTTGCGTACCCGCCTGCTGCGCTGTGTAGCGGCGATTTTTATCATCTTCGCCGGGTTGTTTGCCTTCACCCAGCAGATCTACACCTTCGTCTCCACGCCGCTGCGCGCATACCTGCCTGCCGGCGCGACAATGATCGCCACCGATGTGTCGTCGCCATTCCTGACGCCGCTAAAGCTGACCATGATGGTTTCGCTGTTCCTGGCGATCCCGGTGATCCTGCATCAGATCTGGGGCTTCATTGCACCGGGCCTGTACAAGCATGAGAAGCGCATTGCAGTACCGTTGTTGATGTCCAGCATCGTGCTGTTCTACGCCGGTATGGCGTTCGCCTATTACCTGGTGTTCCCGCTGATCTTCAAGTTCTTCGCCTCCGCCACCCCGGCTGGCGTGGAGATGATGACCGACATCACCAGCTACCTCGATTTCGTCATGACGCTGTTCTTCGCCTTCGGCGTGGCGTTTGAAATTCCGGTGGCCGTGGTGCTGCTGGTGTGGATTGGTGTGGTCGACGTCAAATACCTGAAGAAAATCCGCCCCTACGTGATCATCGGTTGCTTCGTGGTCGGCATGATCCTGACGCCGCCGGACATCTTCTCGCAGACGCTATTGGCTGTTCCAATGTGGTTGCTGTTCGAGATCGGGATCTTGTTTGGCAGCCTGATCAGCAAACGGGGCGAGCATCCGGACGATCAACCGGTTGACGATCACAACGACCAGCCGCCAGCGACCCAACCGTGAACCTGCTGCTCCTCGAAGAAGCTGATTTCATTGCAGCCGACCGAGTGATCCTGCGTGATCGCCGGTTGACGCACATGCAGGAAGTCCACCGCTGCGAAGTCGGTGACAGCATGCGCGTCGGCAGGATCGGTGGGTTGATGGGTTCGGCAGAAGTGCTGCGTCTGGACGCCGGTGAAGCCGAACTGCGCGTCACCCTCGACCAACCGCCCCCGGCCAAGCTGCCGTTGACCCTGGTTCTGGCCCTGCCACGCCCGAAAATGCTGCGCAGGGTGTTTCAGACCGTGGCTGCCATGGGTGTGCCACGTATCGTGCTGGTGAACAGCTATCGCGTCGAGAAGAGCTTCTGGCAAACCCCGTTTCTGGAACCCGAGGCGATTCGCGAGCAACTGATCCTCGGCCTCGAACAGGCCCGGGACAGCGTGTTGCCGGAAATCGTTATCGAGAAGCGCTTCAAGCCGTTTGTTGAGGACCGTCTGCCAGCGATCACCGAGGGCACCCTCGGCCTGGTCGGCCATCCCGGTCATCACCCGCCCTGCCCCCGAGGCCTGGACGAACCGGTGACCCTGGCCATCGGCCCTGAAGGTGGCTGGATTCCTTACGAGATCGACTTGCTGGGCAAATCCGGCCTGCAACCGGTGCAACTCGGCGAGCGCATTCTGCGCGTCGAAACCGCCGTCACCGCGCTGCTCGCCCGCCTCTTCTAACACTGCACCTTGTAGCTGCTGGCGAAGCCTGCTGCTACAAGGGCTGTGATTGTCGCAGTCTTTTTCCACCCTACAGAACCCGCCTCGCCTGCCGATACAGTTCCCATAAAACCAAATCAGTGGTCCAGGGAGTTGTAGCATGTACCAATGGCTAGCCGAGAATCTGGGAAACGTCAGCGTCAATCGCAAACTGGGGATCGGTTTCGGCCTGGTGCTGCTGCTTACCTTATTGATCACCTTCACCGGCTGGACCGGTCTGAGCGAAGTGACCAGCCGCGGTGATAAGTTGGGCTTCATTTCCAGCATCAATGACCTGACCAGAGACCTGCGCATCGCTCGTCTGGACTACGAAATTCGTCGTGGCGAACAAGGCCCTGACGCCGTAAACGAGATGTTGAGCAAGCTCGAAACCAGCCTGCAAGCCGCCCGTCAAATGATCGAGCAGCCTGCCGACGTGGCCATGATCGACCAGCAATTGGCCGCCGTCAGCCAATACAAGCAAGCCTTTGTCGCCCTGACCCAAGCCGGCGCCAACCGCGAAAACGCCCGCAGCAAATTGGGCGCCACCGCTGACAATGCCGTGGCCAAGGTTGCTGAAGTCGAAAAATCGAAGCTGCAGGGCGACAGCGTTACGCAATTCAACAGTGTGATCGAACTGAGCAAACTGATTCAACAAGCGCGCTTCCAGGTTCGCGGTTACACCTACAGCGGCAAGCCAGAAGCCGAGCAACCCGCGCTGGACGCCATCGACAACGCCCTGAAAAACCTGGAAAGCCTGCCGTCCGAACTGTCGGAACAACACGCCACCCACCTGCAACAGGCCGCCGAATCGCTCAAAGCCTACCGCGCGGCTGTCAGCCAGTTCCGCGACTCCCAGGTCGCCAGCGCCGACGCGATCAAACGCATGGCCGCGCAAGGCGAAATCCTGCTCGGCGCCAGCAAAAAGCTCACGATTTCGCAAACCGTCGTGCGCGATACCGATGCCGCACACGCCAAGAACATGCTGCTGATGGCCACCGCTCTGGCCTTGGTCTTTGGCATGATCGCTGCCTGGGCGATCACTCGTCAGATCGTCATCCCGCTGACCCAGACCCTTAAAGTGGCTGAACGCGTGGCAGCCGGCGATCTGACTCACAACCTGACCTCCAAACGTCGCGACGAACTCGGCCAGCTTCAGCGCGCCATGCAGAGCATGACCTTGGGCCTGCGCGAACTGATCGGCGGTATCAGCGACGGCGTCACGCAAATCGCCAGCGCCGCTGAAGAGTTGTCGGCGGTCACCGAGCAAACCAGCGCCGGGGTCAACAGCCAGAAAGTAGAGACCGATCAGGTAGCGACCGCGATGAACGAAATGACCGCGACCGTGCAAGAAGTCGCGCGCAATGCCGAAGAAGCCTCCGAAGCCGCTGTCGCCGCCGATCAGCAAGCCCGTGAGGGCGACAAAGTGGTCGGCGAAGCCATCGCCCAGATCGAGCGCCTGGCCCTCGAAGTCGGCAACTCCACCGCTGCAATGGGCGATTTGAAACGCGAAAGCGACAAGATTGGCAGTGTGCTCGACGTGATCAAATCCGTCGCCCAACAAACCAACCTGCTGGCCCTCAACGCCGCCATCGAAGCCGCCCGTGCCGGTGAAGCGGGACGTGGTTTTGCGGTGGTTGCCGATGAAGTTCGCAGCCTGGCGCAACGCACCCAGAAGTCCACCGAAGAAATCGAAGAGCTGATTGTCGGGTTGCAAAACGGCACCCAGCAAGTTGCGACCATCATGGATAACAGCCGCGCCCTGACTGACAGCAGCGTCGAACTGACCCGCCGCGCCGGGGGCTCACTGGAAAGCATCACCCGCACCGTGTCGGCGATTCAGTCGATGAACCAGCAGATTGCCGCCGCAGCCGAGCAGCAGACGGCGGTGGCCGAGGAGATCAACCGTAGCGTGCTCAACGTGCGTGATGTGTCCGAGCAGACCTCGGCAGCCAGTGAAGAGACGGCGGCGTCCAGTGTTGAGCTCGCGCGGTTGGGGACGCATCTGCAGATGCTGGTGGGCAGATTCAAGGTTTGAGGTGATTCAATGACCTCGGTTCACATAGGACCGAGGTGAAGCTATCGCGAGCAGGCTCACTCCTACAGGGGGCAGGTGTCAAACACAAATTTTGTGTGCTCCACCGACCAATGTGGGAGTGAGCCTGCTCGCGATTGCGGTCTAACAGACGCTGAAATTAAAGGACCTGACGCAAGAAGGCCTGAGCCCGTGGATCCTTCGGCGCATCGAAGAACTCGGCCGGCGAAGCATCTTCCAGCAATTTGCCGTGATCGAAAAACAGCACCCGATCCGCCACTTCCCGTGCAAAGCCCATTTCGTGGGTGACGCAGACCATGGTCATACCTTCCACAGCCAAGGTTTTCATCACGTCCAGCACTTCACCGACCATTTCCGGGTCCAGGGCCGAAGTCGGCTCATCGAACAGCATGACCTTCGGCTCCATCGCCAACGCCCGGGCAATCGCCACACGCTGTTGCTGGCCGCCGGACAGGCGCGACGGAAACTCGTGGGCCTTCTGTGCAATGCCGACCTTTTCCAGCAATGCCAAAGCCTTGGCCTCGCGCTCCTTCTTGCCGCGCTTGCGCACGACTTTCTGCGCCAGGCAGAGGTTTTCCAGCACGGTCATGTGCGGGAACAGGTTGAAATGCTGAAACACCATGCCGACTTCGCGGCGGTAGGCGTTCACGTCGGTCTTGGGGTCGGCCAGTTGCAGGCCGTCGATGCTCACCGAACCGGAGTCGAATTCCTCCAGGCCATTGAGGCAGCGCAGGAAGGTCGACTTGCCGGAACCGGACGGGCCGATCACAACCAGCACTTCACCCTTGGCCACTTGCGTGGTGACGTTATCCACCGCACGAACCACTTGTCCACGGGTGTCGAAGACTTTTACCAGATCGCGGACTTCAATCACTTTGCGCGAGCCTCCGCTCAAGCCGGCTGGCGACTTTCGACAGCGGCAGGTTGATCAACAGGTACAACCCGGCCACGCAGAACAAAATTTCGAACGGCGAGAACGAGGTGGTGATGACTTCGCGACCGCTTTTAAGCAGTTCGGTAATCGCAATCACCGAGACCAGCGAAGTGTCCTTGACCAGACTGATGAACTGTCCGGCCAAAGGCGGCAATACTCGCTTCAAGGCTTGCGGCATCACCACGTGGCGCATCGACTGGCCAGCGCTCAGCCCCAACGAACGCGCAGCCTCGTTCTGGCCCCGGGCAATGGACTGCACGCCAGACCGGATGATTTCCCCAACGTAGGCGCCGGTGAACAGCGACAGCGCAGCGATCCCGGCGAATTCCCGGGACAGGTTCATCACGGTGCCGATGAAGAAGTAGAAAATGAAGATCTGCACCAGCAGAGGCGTGCCGCGGACCAGTTCGACGTAAATCGTCGAAAGATCACGCAGGGTCGGGTTATTCGACAGCCGGCACAGGCCGGTGGCGAGGCCGATCAACAGGCCGAGAACGCCAGACACCACGGACAACCACAACGTCGTCCACAGTCCCCAAAGCAGTGGACCGGCGGCCCAATGTCGTGTCACGCCAATCACATCACCTTCGGCCACATCATCGCCTTGGGCGACTTGCAGGCTGTTGTCATCGACCGTCACGCGTTGCTCATCGCCCGCGTCGTTGCGCAGGGTGACTTCAGCTTTATCGCCTTTGCGCACCAGTTCGCTGACGGTCGAGATGTCAGCGGCGCGCTGGGACTCTTCGGCGTGGTAGGCGAAGTACTGCGGCACGCGGTTCCAGCGCCATTCGTAAGACATCAGCGAGGTGGCGTAATACAACGCGCCGGCCAGGCCGATCAGCACCAGCACGGTTAAAACGTGCCAGGGCCATTGGGCTTTTTTCTGTTTCATTGCAGGTTCCGGAATTTGTGTTGCCTGGGAGTCCGCCATCGCGGGCAAGCCCGGCTCCTACAGGGGATCGTGTGATCAACACTGTCCCTGTAGGAGCCGGGCTTACCCGCGATTGAAGCGACGCGGTCTGGCTGACCGGCCTTATTCCATGTCTTTCTGCCAGGCGGTGTCTTTGAACCACTTGTCATGGATGCGATCGTAGGTGCCGTCTTCGTGGATCTGGTGCAGGAAGTTGTTGATGAAGTTGATGCTGTCGTAGTCACCTTTCTTCAGGCCAAAGGCCAGCGGCTCGTAGGTGAACGGCTTGTCGAGAAACACCAGTTTGCCGGCGCCAACCTTGTTCACGGCCACCACGTTGTACGGTGCGTCATAGATGAAGGCGTCAGCCTTGCCGTTGACCACGTCCAGCACCGCTTCCTGCTCATTGTCATAGCCGTGGTACTGGGCTTTGGAGATCAGCTTCCTGGCGACCATCTCGCCGGTGGTGCCGAGCTTGGAGGTGATGCGGTAGTCGGCAGTGTTCAGGTCTTTATAGGACTTGATGGTGCCTTCCAGCTCTTTGCGGATCAGTAGCGTCTGACCGACCACGATGAACGGTTCACTGAAATTCAGGCGCAGGTTACGCTCCTGAGTCAGGGTCATGCCGCTGCCGATCATGTCGAACTTGTCGGTCATCAGGGCGGGAATAATACCGTCATAGCCGGTGGACACCAGTTCCAGCTTGACGCCCATGGCCTTGGACATGGCTTTTAGAATATCGACTTCGAAACCGATGATCTCGCCGCGCTTGTTGGTCATCTCGAACGGCATGTAGGTCGGGTCCATGCCGACTTTCAGCGTGCCGCGCTTGACCGCGTCATCGATGGCACCGGCCTGCGCCGCGCTGACTGCAACCAGCGCCGTGACGCCGACCAGCAGCATCGAGAGATACTTCTTCATCATCATGTCCCCAAAACCATTGCGGTGTGAGGCGCGCAAAACGGCGGTTTCCCTCAGGAAACGCACCCATACGGACAAAAATTATCCGGGCGCACCAATTCGGGGACGGATCCTAACGCACTCGCCCGTTTGCACAAGGGTTTGCAAACGATCAGACAAAAAAAGCCCCGCTCAATCAGCGGGGCTTTTTATCAGGCCAGTTGTGCTTGCGCACTCAGCGGCTTGAGCGGCAACAGCGGCGCGTGGGGATCGGCTTTCACCGATGTACGCCAGGCTTGCAGCCATTCGGGGTGACTTTCGCTCCAGATCTGCTCATGCAGTCGAGCCAATGCCACCGGGTCACTCAGCAGTTGCATACGCTCATTGTTGTTCAAGCCGTGAGGCCCGACTTTCAAGGCGTGACGAACCCGCTCTACCCGCAACCACTCGATCGGCTCGGCCTGACCGTGACGCGACGTCGCCAGCGAGCACGCCAAGGCGTTCTGCTGCGGGTCGACCACCGACCGGATGAAGCCGTCGTTCAGTGCGTGATAACGGTTTTCGTGGGTGTACTGGTCAGTGGCCAGCAACGCCTGTGGCGGATTGTATTCCTCGGGGATCAGGAACAGGCTCTCGTCACGGGATTTCAGGCCCAGACCGACACGGCTGGAGATCACCGACACCGGGATCGACAGCATCAACGAACCAACGATCGGCACCAGCCACCACAGGAAGCTCGGGTTCAGCCAGATCACCAGCAAGGCCCAGAAGAAGCCCAGCAAGGTCTGCGGACCGTGGCGTTTGACCGCTTCGCTCCATGGCGTGGAGTCGTCGTCACGTTGTGGCGAGTTCCAGGTCGCGGCCCAGCCGAGGAACGCGGCGAGGACGAAACGGGTGTGGAAAATCATCCGCACCGGCGCCAGCAGCATGGAGAACAGCACCTCCAGCAACATCGACAACGTCACCTTGAACTTGCCACCGAACTCTGTCGCACCTTTGGCCCAGATCAGGAGGATGCTCAACAACTTCGGCAGGAACAACAGCACGATGGTCGTGGAGAACAGCGCGACGGCCTTGTCCGGATGCCATTGCGGCCACAGCGGATAGAGCTGACGCGGTTCCATGAAGTATTGCGGCTCCATCAGCGTGTTGACCGCCAGCAGCGCCGTCGACAGCACGAGGAAGAAGAACCACAACGGCGCCGACAGATAAGACATCACGCCGGTCAGGAACACCGCCCGGTGAACCGGGTGCATGCCTTTGACCAGGAACAGGCGGAAGTTCATCAAGTTACCGTGGCACCAGCGACGGTCACGTTTGAGTTCGTCCAGCAAGTTCGGCGGCAGTTCTTCGTAGCTGCCCGGCAAGTCATAGGCAATCCACACGCCCCAGCCGGCACGGCGCATCAGCGCTGCTTCAACGAAGTCATGGGACAGAATCGCACCGGCGAAAGCGCCTTTACCCGGCAACGGCGCCAGGGCGCAGTGCTCGATAAACGGCTTCATGCGGATGATCGCGTTGTGGCCCCAGTAGTGGGATTCGCCCAACTGCCAGAAGTGCAGACCAGCGGTAAACAGCGGACCGTACACGCGAGTCGCAAACTGCTGCATGCGCGCATAAAGAGTGTCCATGCCCGATGCACGCGGCGCGGTCTGAATGATCCCGGCGTCCGGTGTGGCTTCCATCAAGCGCACCAGACTGGTCAGGCATTCGCCGCTCATCACGGAGTCCGCGTCGAGCACGACCATGTACTTGTAATCGCCACCCCAACGACGGCAGAAGTCGTCGAGGTTACCGCTTTTACGTTTCACGCGACGGCGACGGCGACGATAGAAGATCTTGCCGAAGCCCTTGGCTTCGCGACACACGTCCAGCCAGGCTTGCTGCTCGGCAACGCAGATGTCGGCGTCGTTACTGTCACTGAGGACGAAGAAGTCGAAGCGATCCAGGTCACCCGTGGCCGCAACAGACTCGAACGTCGCGCGCAAACCCGCAAACACCCGTGGCACGTCTTCGTTGCAGATCGGCATCACCAGTGCGGTGCGTGCGTCCTTTGGAATCGGTTCATTCCCGGCGCTTTTACCGGAAATGCGGTATTTATCGTGACCGGTGAGCAACTCGAGGAAGCCCATCAACGCGGTCCAGAAACCGGCCGACACCCAGCAGAACAGAATCCCGAACAGAATCAGGATGCTGGTTTGCAGCGCATACGGCAGCACCTGCGTGGCGGTTTGCAGCAGCGGTTGATGCAGCACTTCGTTGAGGTCGACAAACGACCAGCCCTGATACGGCATGATGCCTTTCATGTACCAGCCGGCCACGATGGTCTGGCCGAGCATCAGCACCAGCAGGATGTAGCGACGGATCGAACCCACGGTGCGCCAGCGGGCAGCCGGCAATACGCGTTCATCTTTCGGCGGAGCCGGCGGATTGGTGCGACCGGTCAGGCGACGCCAGCCACGCACCAGAATGTTGGTGCGCCACGGCTCCGGCACGACTTTGGTCCGACGGATCGGTGGGGTCGCCTTGAGGCAAACCCGACCGCTGGCGTCGACCGCCAGCATTTCCGCTTCTTCCAACTCTTGCGCCGTGTTCAGGGTCAAGCGACGGCCTACCGAGGCTTGGGCGGCCTCGGCAGGCGCGTCGAACGTTGAAGACGACAGACGCTGGTGCAGTTCGCTAAAGGACTGGCAGCCCGCGAGTTCCGCGCGCTGCTGGTCGGTCATCGGTAGATGCGCCAGATACTCGGCAAGCGTCTCTGGCTGTACTTGAGAATTACTCATCGGCAGGCAACTGGTAGCTCCAGGTCTCGGTCAGGACTTCTTCAGTCGGCGCCGATTCCGGTGTGGCTGGGGCCGCGTCGGCAGCAACAGGCTGCTTGGCGTCTTTGTTGGGCTTGTCCTTGGTATCTGCAACCGGCTTGGCATCGGCCTGTTTGGCCTCTGCTTGCTTGGCTTCCTTGTCGGCTTTTTCCTGCTGCTTGGCGGCAACCTTGTCGGCTTTGGCAACAGACGAATTCGACACTGGAAGCGATGTCTTGGCCAGGTCGGCCGGCACGATGTTTTGTACCAGTGCCGCACGCATTTCGGTGGCTTTGCCCGGGTCCTTGATCTTCATGCGCAGCGTCAGGCGCCAGCCCTTGGTTTCAGGGTTGTAACGCACGCTGTTCTCGACCAGTTCGGCGTTGTCACCCACGCTGACCTGGCTGCGAACGTCCGCATCCGCCGGCAAAGCCGCGAGGGACGGGCCTTCGAAGTCCACCAGATAAGCAACGCTACCGTCCGGCTGACGAATCAGGTTGGACTGTTTAACGTCACCGGTAGAACGCAGGGTCTGTTTGACCCAGGCGCTGTCGGGGGCGTGAATCGTGTCTTCGTCCATGGTCCAGTGCAGGCGATAGGCAACATCAAGCGGCTGGCCCGGCTCCGGCAGTTTTTCCGGGTTCCAGAAAGCAACGATATTATCGTTGGTTTCGTCGGCGGTCGGAATCTCGACCAGATCCACGGTACCCTTGCCCCAGTCACCCTTCGGCTCGATCCAGGCGCTTGGGCGCTTGTCGTAGCGGTCATCGAGGTCTTCGTAGTGGTTGAAGTCACGGCCACGTTGCAGCAAGCCGAAGCCTCGCGGGTTTTCGACCGAGAAGTTGCTCACCGACAGGTGTTTCGGGTTGTTCAATGGGCGCCAGATCCATTCGCCATTGCCGGCATGGATCGCCAGGCCGCTGGAATCGTGCAGTTCACGACGGTAGTTCAGCACTTTCGATGGCTGGTTGGCGCCGAACAGATACATGCTCGTTAATGGAGCGATACCCAGCTTGCCGACCTTGTCACGCAGGAACATCTGCGCCTTGACGTCGACAATGGTGTCGCTGCCTGGACGCAGGGTCAGGCGATAGGCACCGGTAGCACGCGGTGAATCCAGCAACGCAAAAATCACCAGATGTTTGTCGCCCGGCTTTGGCTGTTGAATCCAGAACTCGGTGAACCGCGGGAACTCTTCGCCGGATGGCAACGCGGTATCAATCGCCATGCCCCGAGCAGACAGACCATAGACGTGACCCTTGCCGACGACGCGGAAGTAGCTGGCGCCGAGCATGGTCATGATTTCGTCTTGCTTGTCAGCCTTGTTGATCGGGTACAGCACCCGGAAACCGGCATAACCCAGTTGTTCGGTGGCTTTAGGATCGAACTTCACGTCGCCGAAATCGAAACGACTAGGGTCGTACTTGATCTCTTCGACGGAGTTAGCCGTGATTTCGTTGATTTTCACCGGCGTATCGAAATGCATACCCTGGTGATAGAACGACAGCTTGAACGGGGTTTTCTGGTCCGCCCATTCTGCCTTTTCGGTCAGGAAACGAATTTTCTGATAGTCCGCGAATTTCATATCGCGGAACTCGTTCGGCAGGTTACTGCGCGGAGCTTCGTATTTTTGCGCGGCCAGCTCTTTTGCCTTGACCGACACATCCTCCAGATTGAATGCCCACAGCTGGCCGGCGCTGAACAGGCAGAGCAGTGCAGAGCCCGCCACCAGAGCGCTTCGGAACCGTTTGGCAGTCAATTTTGGTGCATTACAGGGACTAACAATCACGAGCAACCCTCGCCGAAAACAGATCAAAAAACCAACGGCCAGTTGAAGGGTCTGCACGGTCAACGGCATGAAAAAACCGACCTTGCAAACCACTCTTGCCAAGTTGGCGAGCATTGTTCCGACTCCGATGGGGCTAAATGATTCCCCAAACGGTCCAGGACAAGTCTCTACCTAAGTCAAAATGGACCAACGAACGCCGATCCCCGTAGCGCGCGATTATCTAGCAGGCCGCGTTACAACGCATCATGCGCAACAAAGTATTTCTCGCGAAAAACGCCTGTTTGCAGTCGAAAAGCCCTTAAAAAGTTGTTTCAAGTGCTTTCAGGTCTGTAACAGGAAGGTTACCGGGCCATCGTTGACCAGGTGCACCTGCATATCCGCGCCGAATCTACCTGATGCCACAGTGCCATGCACCTGTTTCGCTTTACCTAATAGATAGTCGAAAAGTTCCTCACCCAAGGCCGGAGGGGCCGCGGTCGAAAAACTCGGGCGCAGCCCGTTTTTGGTGTCGGCGGCCAAGGTGAACTGTGAAACCAGCAACAACCCGCCACCGACATCTGCCAAGGACAGATTCATCTTGCCCTCGGCGTCGCTGAATACCCGATAGTTAAGCAGCTTATTCAGAAGTTTGTCGGCACTGGCCCGAGTATCCCCGGGCTCGACGGCGACCAGTACCAGTAACCCGTGGTCAACAGCACCCACCACCTCCCCCGCTACCTCGACTCGCGCACCACGCACGCGTTGCAGCAGGCCCTTCATGCTTCTTCGGGCGGCAGATCGAGCAAGCGGCGCGCCATCTGGTTGGCGGCTCGCACCAGCGCATCGGTGATGCCCGGTTCGGAAGCGGCATGGCCGGCATCACGGATGACCTGCAACTCACTGTTCGGCCAGTTCTGGTGCAATTCCCAGGCATTGTCCAACGGGCAAATCACATCGTAGCGGCCGTGGACAATCACACCCGGCAAATGGGCAATCTTGCCCATGTCACGGATCAGCTGATTGGGCTTAAGGAAGGCATTGTTGGTGAAGTAGTGACATTCGATGCGAGCAATCGACAGCGCGCGCTGAGGCTCAGAGAAGCGATCAACCACCTGCGGATTCGGGCGCAGGGTCGCAGTCCGGCCTTCCCAGAGAGACCAGGCCTTGGCCGCGTGCATCTGGGCGATCTGGTCGTTGCCGACCAGACGTTTGTGGAAAGCGCTGAGCAAATCTTCGCGCTCGTCCATCGGGATCGGTGCAACGTAATCCTGCCAGTAATCAGGGAACAGGCGGCTGGCACCGGCCTGGTAGAACCACTCGATTTCCTGCGGACGGCAGAGAAATATCCCGCGCAGAATCAGACCGTGCACACGCTCCGGGTGGGTTTGCGCGTAGGCCAGCGCCAAAGTCGAACCCCACGAACCGCCGAACAGCACCCATTTGTCGATGCCCAGATGCTGGCGAATCCGCTCAAGGTCGGCGACCAGATCCCAGGTGGTGTTGTTTTCGAGGCTGGCGTGGGGGGTGGAGCGACCGCAACCGCGCTGGTCAAAGGTGACGATGCGATACAGGTTGGGATCGAAATACCGACGGCTTTGAGCATCACACCCGGCGCCGGGGCCGCCGTGAATGAACACCACCGGCAAACCTTCCGGTGAACCGCTTTCGTCGACATACAGCGTGTGGGTTTCGTCGACGGCCAGATCGTGCCGGGCGTGGGGTTTGATCTGCGGGTACAAAGTCTGCATTGCGCGCTCCGTAAGGGGTCGAGGTCATCCCTGGGGGGACTTCTAATATTCTGCCGTCCGGCATCATAAACCCGAATTACGTCAATGAGCATGTCCCGTGCAGCGTCACAACCTGTCAGCCAAAAACCCGAGCAGCGTTTCATAGAGTGCGTCGACCTCGGCGGCCTGAGTGAGCGCGCTCAAAAAGCCAAGCGGGACGGTGCGGCGTTCCGACAAACGCCCTCACCGCCCTCACCGCCCTTGCCACCGGGTTAGGCGTTGTAGTGGTTTTCACCCCAAGCCAGCAGCCCTTGCAGCAACTCCTTGAGCACCACTTGCGTCGGCGCAGCCAGGTCCGGGCGATAGCGGAACGGCTCGAACTCTTCCATATAAGTGCACTGCCCCAACTCCAGTTGCACGGCATGAATGTTCTCCGCCGGGTTGCCGTAATGCCGGGTGATGTGGCCGCCCTTGAAGCGGCCATTCAGCACATGGCTGTAATCGCCGTGGCGCGCGCAAATGGCTTCCAGCTGGCTGGCCAACTCAGGATCGCAACTGGCGCCATTGAAAGTGCCGAGATTGAAGTCCGGCAGCTTGCCGTCAAACAGGTGCGGGATGATCGAGCGGATCGAATGCGCGTCGAACAGCAACG
Organism: Pseudomonas sp. GL-B-19; assembly: GCF_019956415.1. Taxonomy (GTDB): domain Bacteria; phylum Pseudomonadota; class Gammaproteobacteria; order Pseudomonadales; family Pseudomonadaceae; genus Aquipseudomonas. The sequence goes on along the minus strand of NZ_JAHBDK010000064.1, from coordinate 35,728 downwards.
CATAACCGAACTCGGCTTTCATTCGCGCCAGCTCGTTCTGCAAGGTGCTGTGATACGGCGTCCAGATCTGCTCCAGATAGGTCGCGCGTTCTTCTTTCGACGGCTCCAGCCCTTCGCGGAACAACGGTATGCCATCGAACAGCGTTGCCGGATACAGACCGGTGGTGGCGCCTACATATAAAGGCTTGTCGTCGGACGGCCGGTTCAGATCGATGACGAACCGCGAGTACTCGGCGGCCAGGGTGCTGGCGCCCAGTTCGGCGGCAAATTCGTAAAGCTGCGGGATGTGCCAGTCGGTATCCGGCAGGCTGCGGGCGTCGGGAATCAACCCGGCTTCGACCGCCGGGGTCAGGCGCACGCCAGCGTGGGGCATGCTGATCAGCAGCGGCACGCGGCCTTGTTTGAAGTTCAGAACCTTATCCACAACTGCTCTCCTAAACGCTTGTCTCGACGCCGTGACGCACGACGCGTTTTTCCAGGTCACCGCCCAGCCAGTACGACAGGTCGGCCGGACGATCAATTTGCCAGGCGACAAAATCCGCGACCTTGCCGGCTTCCAGCGAACCGTGGGTGTCGGCCATGCCCAGTGCAGTGGCGGCATGAAGGGTCGCGCCAGCCAAGGCTTCTTCCGGGGTCATGCGGAAACAGGTGCAAGCCATGTTCAGCATCAAGCGCAACGACAGCGCTGGCGAGGTGCCGGGGTTAAGGTCGCTGGCGATGGCGATTTTCACTCCGTGCTTGCGCAGGGCTTCCATTGGCGGCAACTGGGTTTCCCGCAGGAAGTAGAACGCGCCCGGCAGTAGCACTGCGACGGTTCCGGACTTGGCCATGGCGATGGCGTCGTCCTCGGTCATGAACTCCAGGTGATCCGCCGACAGTGCGTGATAACGTGCCGCCAGGCTCGAACCGTGCAGCGACGACAATTGCTCGGCGTGCAGCTTCACCGGCAATCCGAGTTCCTGTGCGGTGATGAACACCCGCTCGACCTGCGCGGGCGAGAACGCCAGGTATTCGCAGAAGGCGTCCACCGCATCCACCAGCCCTTCGGCCGCCAGGGCCGGGAGCATTTCGGCGCAGATGTGATCGATGTAGTCGTCGGCGCGATCGGCATATTCCGGCGGCAAGGCGTGGGCGGCCAGGCACGTGCTGCGCACGCTCACCGGCAGTTCGGCGCCGAGACGACGAATAACCCGCAGGATCTTGCGCTCGCTGGCCAGGTCGAGGCCGTAGCCGGACTTCATTTCGACCGTGGTCACGCCGTCGCGCATCAGGCTTTTCAGACGTTTGGCGGCGCTGGCGAACAGTTCGTCTTCGGTCGCCGCGCGGGTGGCGCGCACGGTGCTGGCGATGCCGCCACCGGCCGCGGCGATTTCCGCGTAGCTGACGCCTTGCAGACGCTGTTCGAATTCGCCGCTGCGGTTACCGCCAAACACCGTGTGGGTGTGGCAGTCGATCAGGCCCGGCGTTACCCAGGCTCCTTGCAAATCGTTGACGGCCGGGTATTCGCCCGCCGGCAGGTCAGCGCGCGGGCCGATCCACTCAATGAGCGCACCTGACGTCACGATGGCCGCGTCCTCGATGATCGAGTAGACGCCTTGTGCCATGGTTGCGACGTGGCAGTGTTGCCAGAGAGTTTTCATCCGTGGCCTCCGTTAGGTTATTGATGTGAAAAAGAAGGTTCCTGCTCTACCAGTGCCGCCTGGCCCGCCGCCGGTTTCACCCACGTCAGGTAGGCCAGCACCAGCAGCACGATCCAGACCACACCGACGATCAGCGCCGCCTGGGTGTCCGGGAAATAACCCAGCACGCCGAAAATGAACAGCATGAAGGCAATCGCCGCCATCGGCGCATAGGGCCAGAACGGTACAGGGAACTTCAGTTGTGCGACCTGCTCGGCACTCATGGAACGACGCATGGCCACCTGGGTACACAGAATCATCAGCCAGACCCATACCGTGGCAAAGGTCGCGATGGAGGCGATCAACAGAAACACGTTTTCCGGAATCAGGTAGTTCAACAGCACACCCAGCAGCAGCGCGGCACTCATCACCACCACGGTCATCCATGGCACGCCATTACGCGACAAACGGGCGAAGCCCTTAGGTGCGTGCCCTTGCTGGGCCAGACCGTACATCATGCGGCCAGCGCCGAAGATGTCGCTGTTGATGGCCGAGATCGCCGCCGAGATCACCACGATATTGAGGATGGTCGCCGCCGAGCTGATGCCCAGATTGTCGAAAATCTGCACGAACGGACTGCCCTGGCTGCCGATCTGCTGCCATGGAAAGATCGACATCAGTACGAACATGGTCAGCACGTAGAACAGCAAAATACGCAACGGTACGGCATTGATCGCTCTAGGCAGCACATGCTGCGGATCTTTGGCCTCACCGGCGGTCACGCCGATGATTTCAATCCCGCCGAATGCGAACATCACCACCGCGAACGAGGCGATCAGACCACCCACGCCATTGGGCATGAAACCGCCATGGCTCCAGAGGTTGCTGATATCGGTCGCTTGGGCGCCGGGGGCCGTGCTGATGCCGAACAGCATGATGCCGAAGCCACCCAGAATCATCGCGACGATGGCTGCGACCTTGAGCAGTGACAGCCAGAACTCCATTTCACCGAAGACCTTGACGTTGCACAGGTTCAAGCCGCCGACCACCGAAACGATGCCCAGCACCCAGATCCAGCGGGAGACTTCCGGGAACCAGAAGCCCATGTAAATACCGAACGCAGTGACGTCGGCCATGCCGACGATGACCATTTCGAACGCGTAGGTCCAACCGAGGATGAAGCCCGCCATCGGCCCCAGATAGGTGCTGGCGTACTGACCGAAAGAGCCGGCCACCGGGTTGTGCACCGCCATCTCACCGAGGGCGCGCATGACCATGAACACCGCTGCGCCACCGATCAGGTAGGCGAGCAATACCGCGGGCCCGGCCATTTGAATGGCCGAGGCAGAACCGTAAAACAGCCCGGTGCCGATCGCCGACCCCAGCGCCATGAAGCGAATATGTCGGGCAGAAAGCCCGCGTTTCAAACCTTTTGCTGGCTGTTGCATTTCTCGTCCTTAATTATTCTTATTCGACGCAAAATCGAATCGCCGGCAAGCCGGCTCCTACAGGGTTCATGCGATCCACTGTAGGAGCTGGCTTGCCAGCGAAGGCGCCCTTAGAGGCTAGGCAGCAACTTCGCCATCACCAGCTCGTTCAGGCAACGCGAGGCCAACAATTCAGTCGCCGCATTGATGTCCGGAGCAAAGAAGCGGTCCTTCTCATAAAACGGCACTTCGTTACGCAGGATGGCGCGAGCCTTTTCCAGTTTTGCCGAGCTCTTCAGGCCTTCACGCAAGTCCAGGCCCTGAGCCGCCGCCAACCATTCCACGGCCAGAACACCGCGAGTGTTTTCCGCCATTTCCCACAGGCGCTTGCCCGCCGCCGGGGCCATGGACACGTGGTCTTCCTGGTTCGCCGAGGTCGGCAGGCTGTCCACCGAATGCGGGTGCGCCAGGGCCTTGTTCTCGCTGGCCAGTGCCGCTGCAGTCACCTGAGCGATCATGAAACCGGAGTTCACGCCACCGTTGGCCACCAGGAACGGCGGCAGTTGCGACATGTGCTTGTCCATCATCAGCGAGATGCGGCGTTCGCTCAGGGAACCGATTTCAGCGATGGCCAGCGCCATGTTGTCAGCCGCCATGGCCACTGGTTCGGCGTGGAAGTTACCGCCGGAAATCACGTCACCTTCAGCGGCGAACACCAGCGGGTTGTCGGAGACGGCGTTGGCCTCGATAGCGAGCACTTCGGCGGCCTGACGGAACTGAGTCAGGCAAGCGCCCATGACTTGTGGCTGGCAGCGCAGGGAGTAAGGGTCCTGGACCTTTTCACAGTTTTCGTGCGAGTCAGACACTTCACTGCGCTCGCCCAGCAGGTCGCGGTAAGCGGCAGCGGCGTCGATCTGGCCTTTCTGGCCACGGGCGGCGTGGATGCGTGCATCGAACGGCGAGCGCGAGCCCAATACCGCTTCAACGGTCAACGCGCCCAGCGCAACAGCGCCAGCGAACAGGTCTTCGCCTTCAAACAAACCGCGCAGCGCGTAAGCGGTCGACACCTGAGTGCCGTTGAGCAGCGCCAGGCCTTCTTTTGCGGCCAGGGTCAGCGGGGTCAGACCGGCGATTTTCAGCGCTTCGGTGGCTTCCATCCACTCGCCTTTGTAGCGGGCCTTGCCTTCACCCAGCAGCACCAGCGACATATGGGCCAACGGTGCCAGGTCACCGGAAGCACCGACCGAGCCTTTCAACGGGATGTGCGGGTAGACCTCGGCGTTGATCAGCGCGATCAGCGCGTCGATGACCACGCGACGAATACCGGAGAAACCACGGCTCAGGCTGTTGACCTTGAGCACCATGACCAGGCGCACCAAGGCGTCGCTGATCGGCTCGCCGACACCGGCGGCGTGAGACAGAACCAGCGAGCGCTGGAGGTTTTCCAGGTCTTCGCTGGCGATGCGGGTCGAGGCCAGCAGGCCGAAACCGGTGTTGATGCCGTAGGCGGTGCGATTCTCGGCGAGGATCTGCTCTACACAGGCAACGCTGGCTTCAATCTGTGCCGAGGCGCTGTGGTCGAGGGTCAGTTTCACCGGTTGCTGATAGACATCACGCAGTTGGGCGAGGCTCAGTTGGCCGGGAATCAGGTTTAGGGCTGTCATTTTGTGCTCCTTTTGAGAGTTGTTAATGCTCTCTGTTTAGAGAGGCAGACCAGACGCTCCGGAAGTATCCGTTGTCCGTCGCTTCCCCCTTCATGAGGGGGCTGGCGCCTTGGCACGCTGGTTTTTATTGGAAGTCAGTTCAGGTTCGGTACAGCGTTGTGCAGCAAATTCTGTTCTTTCAATACAGCGGCGGCCGCAGCGATGTCCGGTGCCAGCCAGCGATCCTGATCGTAGGCAGGAACGCGCTCACGCAGCAGACGCCACGCCGCATCGGTGCCAGCGCCGAAGCGCTGTTCTTTGAGGAACTCGAATGCCTGAGATGCCAGCAGGTACTCGATGGCGAGGATCTGCGTGCAGTTTTCCAAGGCACGATGCAGCTTCAGCGCGGCGTTGGTGCCCAGGCTCAGGTGGTCTTCCTGCAAGCCCGAAGTGACGTAGTTATCGAGCACCGCCGGTTGCGCCAATTGACGGTTTTCCGCGCACAGGGAAGCGGCGACGTACTGGACGATCATCATCCCGGAGTTCACCCCCGGATTGGCCACCAAAAACGCCGGCAGTCCGCTGACGTGCGGGTTGATCAGGCGATCGAGGCGACGCTCGGCGATGGAGCCGATTTCTGCCATGGCGATGGCCAGCAGGTCCGCCGCCAATGCCACGGATTGGCCGTGCGGGTTGGCCTGGGAAACGACGCGGTAGTTCTCCGGCGTGCCCAGCACCAATGGGTTGTCGGTGGCGCCGTTGAGTTCGTTTTCAATCTGTCTGGTCGCGTGAACCAGCTGGTCACGGGCAGCGCCGTGGACCTGCGGGATCGAGCGAATGCTCAAGGCGTCCTGGGTGCGAATGCCTTTGCTGCTGGCGATCACTTCACTGCCATCGAGCACGGCGCGCAGGTTGATGCCGACTTGCTGCATGCCCGGGTGCGGCTTGAGCGCGATGATCTCGGCGTCGAACGCATCGATCTGACCGCGCTGGGCTTCGAAACTCATGGCGCCTATCACGTCGGCCCACTGCAGCAAATGCGCGGCGTCGGCAATCGCCAGACAGCTGAGGCCGGTCATGCACGGCGTGCCGTTGACCAGGCACAAACCGTCCTTGGCGCCGAGCTTGACCGGTTGCAGGCCTTCTTCGGCCAGGGCTTGCTGAGCGGAAACGATTTGCCCGCGATAGCTGACATTGCCGACACCCAGCAGCGCAATGCCGATGTGCGCCATATGGGTCAGGTAGCCGACGGAACCCTGGGACGGCACTTGCGGGGTGATGCCACGGTTGAGCAGCGCCAGCAGGGCTTCGACCACCTGGCGGTGCAGGCCGGATTTGCCATGGCTGTAGTTGACGACGGCGGCGCACATGATCGCGCGAGTCTGTTCGTTGGTCAGCAGTGCACCCACGCCACAGGCGTGGCTGAGCAGCGTGTTGCGCGACAACTGGCTGAGTTGTTCATCTTGCAGGGAGACGTTGCACAACGCGCCCAGCCCGGTGTTGATGCCGTAGGCGCGCTCGCCGCTGGTGACGATGCGCTGGACGATGCCCTGGGCGTTTTCAATACGTGCCCAGACCGGCGCCGACAGCTCAAGCTGTGCGCCATGACGAGCGACGGCCACCACATCCTGCCAACGCACGAGTGCATCGGCGATAACGATTTTTTCAGCCTGGGACATCTTTGACCTCTGCGTACAAACCTGAATTTTGTTGCCGCTTCACCGACGCTATCGCGAGCAAGCTTTGCTCCTACAGATTACTTCCGAACCTGTAGGAGCATGGCTTGCCCGCGATGGGGCCGGCACAGCCGACACAAACCTGTTAAACCACCGCCGCCCGACGCTGCACAAACCGGTCGACATACTCATCCGCCGGCGAATGCAGGATCTCTCGCGGGGTGCCGACCTGAATCAGGCGGCCGTCCTTGAGAATCGCAATGCGATTGCCGATGCGCACGGCCTCGTCGAGGTCGTGGGTGATGAAGACGATGGTCTTGTGCAGGGTCTTTTGCAGCTCCAGCAACTGGTCCTGCATCTCGGCACGGATCAACGGGTCAAGGGCGCTGAACGCTTCGTCCATCAAGATGATGTCAGTGTCCGCCGCCAAGGCGCGGGCCAGGCCCACACGCTGACGCATGCCACCCGAGAGCTGATGCGGGTATTTGTTTTCGTAGCCCTTCAGGCCCACGGTGTTGATCCAGTGCAGTGCACGCTCGGAGCACATTTGCTTGCTCTCGCCGCGCACTTTCAGGCCGTAGGCAACGTTATCCACCACGGTCTTGTGCGGCAACAGGCCGAAGCTCTGGAACACCATGCTGATCCGGTGCCGGCGAAATTCGCGCAGGGCTTCCATGTCGTATTGCAGGATGTCCACGCCGTCCACCAGGATCGCGCCGCTGGTCGGGTCGATCAGGCGGTTGAAGTGGCGCACCAGGGTCGATTTACCCGAACCCGACAGGCCCATGATCACGAAGATCTCGCCAGTGCCGATGCTCAGGGACAAATCGTTCACGCCGACCACACAGCCGGTTTCGGCCAGCACCTGATCTTTGGTTTTGCCCTGGCCAATCATCGCCAGTGCGTCCTTGGAACGGTTACCGAAAATCTTGAAGACGTTTTTGACTTCGATCTTGCTCACGGTCGCGTTGTTCATTTGCTCACCTCATGCCGTGCCCGACCGTACGCCTGAGTAATGCGGTCGATCACCACGGCCAGAATCACGATCGCCAGACCGGCTTCCAGGCCACGTCCGACGTTGAGGGTCTGAATCCCCACCAGTACGTCTTCACCCAGGCCACGAGCACCGATCATCGAGGCAATCACTACCATTGACAGGGCCATCATGGTGGTCTGGTTGATCCCGGCCATGATGCTCGGCAGGGCCAGGGGCAGTTGCACGCCAAACAGTTGCTGCCAGCGGTTGGCACCGAAGGCGTTGATCGCTTCCATCACTTCACCGTCGACTTGGCGAATACCCAGATCGGTCAAGCGAATCAGCGGTGGCGCGGCATAAATCACAGTGGCGAAAATCGCCGGCACCTTGCCCAGACCGAACAGCATCAGCACCGGAATCAGGTACACGAAGCTCGGCATGGTCTGCATGATATCCAGCATCGGCATCAGCACCGAACGCAGGCGATTGCTGCGTGCCGAGAGAATGCCTAGCGGAATGCCGATCAGCACCGAAATGATCGTCGCGACCATCATCAGCGCCAGGGTTTGCATCAACTTGTCCCAGAGGCCGACCGCGCCCACCAGGAACAACAAGCCGACAATCACGCCCGTGGTCACGACTTTGCGGGTCGCGTGCCAGGCAACGCCCGCGACGATGGCCAGCATCAGCCACCAGGGCGCCGCGCGCAGCAGCCCTTCAAGATTGACGATGGCCCACAGCAGCGTGTCAGAGATCTGCCGGAACACGTCGCCGTAGTTGGTGACCAGCGTATCGACCCAACTGTTGACCCAGTCGGCGATGGAAAAGGTAAAGCTTTCGGGAAACATAAGAGACTCTCAATCAAGGGGTTGCGATCAAGCGTCCGACTGCCGTTGCCGACAGTCGGAGAGGCCCAACCTACAAGGCCGCGTCGATTTTCTTGGCTGCGTCTTCGCTCACCCACGCGTGCCAGACTTCAGGATGTTCCTTCAAGAAGATCTTGGCCAGTTTTGGCGACTCGATCCGCTCTTTGGTCATGCGCCCGAGGTTCTGGTTGAGGATGTCAATCGGCACGTTGACCTTTTCCAGCACGGCCACCAGTTCCGGGGCTTCGTCGTGGAACGTCTTGGACAGGCCGACCTTGATATCCACAGTCTTGTTCACGCCTGGTTTCTCTTCGAGCTTGACCAGGTCAACCTGGCCCATCAGCGGGGTTGGCGACCAGTAGTAGAACAGGATCGGCTCGCCACGCTTGTAGCTCGAGAGTACGGCGGCATCCAGCGCCGGGCCGGTGCCTGGGCGGAAGTTGGTGTAGGTGCTTTCCAGGCCGTAGCTCTTCAGCATTTCGCTGTTATCCAGCTCGCAAGTCCAGCCAGCCGGGCAGTTGTAGAAACGGCCCTTGGAAGGCTCTTCCTGGTCCTTGAACACGGAGGCGTATTTGCCCAGATCAGCAATGGCTTTCAGGTCCGGGGCTTTAGGCTCCAACTTGCGTTTGGCGTCGCCTTCGACCACATAACGTGGCACATACCAACCTTCTACCGCGCCCACGACAGGACCGCCGACACCAACCACTTTGCCGGCCTTCTCAGCCTTGTTCCAGACTTCACTGCGGCCGACCCACTCTTCGGCAAACACTTGAATATCGTTGCTGCTCAGGGCGTTTTCCATGGTGATGGAGTTGCCCGGCAGGCTGTCGGTCTTGCAGTCGTAGCCTTTCTCCAACACGACTTGCATCACGTCGGTCAGGAGCATGGCGCTTTCCCAGTTCAGGCCGGCAAATTTCACCGGTTTGCCCGACTCGCACCAACCGGCAGCCTGAGTGGCGCCGGCACTGGCGAGCAGGCCCATGGAAAGCAATGTGGTCAGCAGGGTCTTGTTCGATTTCATTGTTGTGACGCTCCTAATCATGAATTGGCTTACGGCAGTCAAGAGGCATCCAGCCCTGTCCACGTCCAATCAGGCCTGCGTCGCAACGCGACCGGTCCCGCTTGTTTTAGGTTGTACAACGCTGTCCTGCTCGACCGGCAGAATCAGTTGATCGGGCACTGTGCCGTGCCATTTTTTCGCACACACGTAATACAGGCCTGCTGGAAGCACCAGACCGATGATCCAGGAAATATCCACACCACCCAGGGCGTCCACCAGCGGACCGGTATAGAACTTGGTAGAGATGAATGGCAGTTGCACCAGCACACCAAAGACATAAACGCTGATACCGAGGGCGTTCCAACGGCCGTAGCGACCGTTCGGATCGGCCAGCGCCGGCACGTCATAGCGCTCGCGGGTGATGCAGTAGTAGTCCACCAGGTTGATCGCGCTCCATGGCGTAAAGAACGCCAGCAGGAACAGGATGAAGGACTTGAATGCACCAAGGAACGAGTGCTGACCGAGCAACGCCATCAGGGTCGCAGCACCGACGATGACCAGCACGAAGACCAGACGCTGCAAGCGCGTGACCTTCAGGTCACCACGGAAGCCGCTGATGATGGTCGCGATGCACATGAAGCTGCCGTACGAATTCAGCGTGGAAATGGTGACCTTGCCGAACGCGATGCTGAAGTACAGCAGCGCAGCGGTGGCACCGGTACCACCCAGACCAACGATGTAGGCCACTTCGTGGCCGGCGTATTGCCCGTTGGCCGAAGCGGCAGCGAACACGCCGAGGACCATCGCCACCTGTGCACCAATGACCGAACCTGCGCCTGCGGCAAAAAAAGTTTTCACCGAGGAAATCTTGCTCGGCAGGTAGCGAGAATAGTCAGCCACATAAGGGCCGAAGGCGATCTGCCAGGATGCCGCGAGCGACACCGCGAGCAGGAAACTGCTCCAGCTGAAGTGGCGGATTTGCAACAGTGCGCCAACGTCAACCTGGTTCATCAGACGGCTGAACAGATAAACAAAGGCAATCACGCCAATGACACTGGCAACACGGCCGATCCAATGGATCACCCGATAACCGAGCACCGTGACCAGCACGATGACACTGGCGAAAAGGAGGATACCGACGGTGTCGCTGACGCCAAACAACTGCCCCAGCGCCTGGCCGGAAAGTACGGTGCCCGTTGCGGTGAAACCGAGGTACATCAAGCAGACCAGCACGATCGGGATGGCCGCGCCATAAACGCCGAATTGCACACGACTGGAAATCATCTGTGGCAGGCCAAGCTTCGGCCCTTGCGCCGCGTGCAGCGCCATCACGCCACCGCCCAGCAATTGACCGATCAACAGACCGATCAACGACCAGAACACATCACCACCCAGCACCACGGCCAAGGCCCCGGTGACAATCGCGGTGATTTGCAGGTTGGCACCCATCCACAGGGTGAACTGGCTCAACAGACGACCGTGTCTCTCCGCTTCCGGGATGTAGTCGATCGAACGTTTCTCGATCAACGGTTTACTGCCTGCACGATCGCTGTTAACAGCCATGGTTCAACCTCTGTGGATTGTTATTTGGGTTCACTCAATCCCTGTAGGAGCCGAGCTTGCTCGCGATGGCGGCGTATCTGATACACCGCGTTATCGTTCATCGCGAGCAAGCTTTGCTCCTACAGGTTTTGCGTTATTTGCCGGTGATCATCGGCAGGTTCAGCCCTTGTTCCTTGGCGCAGTCGATGGCGATCTGGTAACCGGCATCGGCGTGACGCATTACGCCGGTCGCCGGGTCGTTGTGCAGGACGCGAGCAATTCGCTCGGCCGCTTCGTCCGTACCGTCGCAGACAATCACCATGCCCGAGTGCTGGGAGAAGCCCATGCCGACACCGCCGCCGTGGTGCAGGGAAACCCAGGTCGCGCCGCTCGCAGTGTTGAGCAGGGCGTTGAGCAGTGGCCAGTCGGACACAGCGTCGGAACCGTCCTGCATCGATTCGGTTTCGCGGTTCGGGCTGGCTACCGAACCGGAGTCCAGGTGGTCACGACCGATCACGATCGGTGCCGACAGTTCGCCGCTACGCACCATTTCGTTGAACGCCAGACCGAGCTTGGCACGCAGGCCCAGACCTACCCAGCAAATACGCGCCGGCAGACCCTGGAAGCTGATGCGCTCGCGGGCCATGTCCAGCCAGTTGTGCAGGTGGGCGTCGTCCGGGATCAGTTCTTTGACCTTGGCGTCGGTCTTGTAGATGTCTTCGGCGTTGCCCGACAGTGCAGCCCAACGGAATGGACCGATGCCACGGCAGAACAGAGGACGGATGTAAGCCGGTACGAAGCCTGGGAAGTCGAATGCGTTTTCCACGCCTTCTTCCTGGGCCATCTGACGGATGTTGTTGCCGTAGTCGAAGGTCGGGATGCCCATTTTCTGGAAATCCAGCATCGCTTTAACGTGTACGGCCATCGATTGCTTGGCGGCTTTGACCACGGCAGCCGGCTCGGTCTTGGCGCGAGCGCGGTACTCTTCCCAGGTCCAGCCGGCTGGCAGGTAACCGTTGAGCGGGTCGTGGGCGCTGGTCTGGTCGGTGACCATGTCCGGGCGCACGCCACGACGAACCAGTTCCGGCAGGATTTCTGCCGCGTTACCCAACAGAGCGATGGAAATCGCCTTGCCTTCTTTGGTGTATTTGGCGATGCGGGCCAAAGCGTCGTCGAGGTCAGTGGCTTGCTCGTCGACGTAGCGGCTGTTCAGGCGGAAATCGATGCTCACCTGTTGGCATTCAATGTTCAGCGAGCAGGCACCGGCCAGAGTTGCGGCCAGAGGCTGAGCGCCACCCATGCCGCCGAGGCCTGCGGTCAGGACCCAACGACCTTTCAGGTCATCGTTGTAGTGTTGGCGACCGGCTTCGACGAAGGTTTCGTAGGTGCCCTGGACGATGCCCTGGCTGCCGATGTAGATCCAGCTGCCGGCGGTCATCTGGCCGTACATGGCCAGGCCTTTGGCGTCGAGTTCGTTGAAGTGTTCCCAGCTCGCCCAGTGTGGAACCAGGTTGGAGTTGGCGATCAGCACGCGCGGTGCGTTGCTGTGGGTCTTGAACACGCCGACCGGCTTGCCGGATTGCACCAGCAGCGTCTCGTCGTCGTTCAGGTTGGTCAGGCTTTCGACGATCTTGTCGTAGCATTCCCAGTTACGTGCCGCACGACCAATGCCACCGTAAACCACCAGCTCTTTAGGGTTCTCGGCGACTTCCGGGTCGAGGTTGTTCATCAGCATGCGCAGTGGCGCTTCGGTCAGCCAGCTTTTGGCGGTCAGCTTGTTACCGCGAGCGGCACGAATTTCTACGTCACGAAACTTGGTAGGTTTCTGGGTATTGTCAGTCACGAAAAAGACTCCTCAGCGATCAATTCAAACCAACCCGGGCGGTGGGCAAGCCAGCCTGTGCGCATCGTCGCGCCACAAGCGAATCAGTGGACGCTGCGGAGAGTCTCGGTCGACTCATACGCATACGTCTTTACTTGTACATACAAGCATATGCAATCAAGCGGCCAACTTGTTGGATGAGTGTTCAAGAAAAGTTTTTTTGAGACGGGAAAGCCTGTAAATCAAGGGTTTTGAGGGGGATGAAATTTTTCTGGGGGATTTTGCGTAAGGGGGAACGACTGTTACCTGAGCGTGGTTTTGCGCCACGATGGGGCGTTCGGTAACAAATTGGTGCGCGAAGGGGAACAGTATGAGTAGCGGATTTGAGGCGGGGTGAATCGCTTTTGATAGGAGTCCGGCTTGCCGGCGATAGCGTCCATCGGATCGCCATCGCCGGCAAGCCGGGCTCCTACAGGGAAATCAGTTTGCAGTTAATTCGATGATGCAGCATGTGTTGTCAACGGCGACTTCCAGCAACCCGGCGTTTGCGTCGAGTTGCAGGCAATCATGGCGACCCAGTTGCTGGGTGCTGTTACCGACCTGCACTTTCAGCGTTTCACTCACGCTGAACACCAACACCGTGCCCGCTGAACTGAAAAACCGCTGCTCGCCTGTCAGCCACTGCAACCGCGCGCTATAACGCTGCGGCGCGTAAATCAGGTTGAAATCGCGGATCGGCCCGCCGAGCAGGGTGCACGACACCTCGCTCTCACCGCTGAAAGCAAACGGGGTCAGCGGTAACAGTGGATGCGTGTCCTGACCATCCACCCGCAGGGTCATGCCGTCACCTTGCAGCACGGTGATGACGCGCTCATAACCGGTGAACGTCGAAAAACCGCCCGACTCGCCGATGTCGGCAATCGATAGGCGCCAGCCGAAACCATCAAGGCCGACGCCTGCGTCGCGGGTAATTTCTTCAGTGCTGCCACCGCCGTTTTTCCACGGCATGCGCGGGTAATCGATAGCGCGTAAAACCTTCAAACCATTCATTTATGCTCTCTATTTATGGAACCGTCCTTCCAGACGATGACGGGAACCGGGGTGGATCAAACGGGCGGCGGTCACTGGCTGACGACCGGACCAGGTGCGGCGGCGAATCAGCAGGCACGGCTCGCCCTTTTCAATCTGCAACAGCTTGCACTCGGACGCCTCGGCCAGAATCGCCTCGACCACGTGCTCGCCTTCGGTCAGCGGCGCTACCTGGTTCAGGTAGGCGTAAGGCGTTTGCAGGGTGAAGTCTTGCTTGAGGTAGTCCGGGGCTACCAGCGCGTTGACGAAACGGTCTTCGATTTGCACCGGGATATCGTTTTCGAAGTGCACGATCAGCGAGTGGAAAACCCTCTGCCCTTCGCGCATATCCAATGCCAGGGCGCGCTCGGAACCGGCGGCCTCTTCTTCGAGGGTTATCACCTTGCAGGTGTGGCGATGACCACGAGAAGCAATCTCGTCGGCGATGTTGTGCACTTCAAACAGCGCAGACTGGCTTTTCGGCTCGGCAACGAACGTACCCACGCCCTGCATGCGCACCAACAGACCGTCGGCGGTCATTTCGCGCAGGGCGCGGTTGATGGTCATGCGGCTGAAACCGAGCTGGCTGACCAGTTCGCTTTCCGAAGGCACGCGGTAATGCGGCGGCCAGTTTCCACTGTCGATTTGCTGGGTGATCATCTGTTTGACACGGGCGTACAAGGGCGCCGGACTGTCGCCCATGTTCGCGGCCAACGGTGACACTTGGGGCGGAGTCGGCACGGTTAATCCTTGTTCATTAAGTAGAGGTTGCTAGCTTGCCGGAGTTTACCGAGCAGGCAAACGTCTGTATATGTATATACAAATAACACACGATGGGGTGCTGAACCATGTCCGCCTTCTTTGCCGAACGCGCGCTACTGCCTAGTGGATGGGCCAACAATGTACGTCTTGAGGTCAACGCCGAGGGCGTATTGACCCATATCCAGGCCGATTCCCACGCAGATGGCGCCGAAAGGCTAAGCGGTCCGCTGCTGCCGGGCATGCCGAATCTGCACTCCCATGCCTTCCAGCGAGCGATGGCCGGGCTCGCGGAAGTGGCGGGTAATCCGAATGACAGTTTCTGGACCTGGCGCGATTTGATGTATCGCCTCGTCGGAAAAATCAGCCCGGACCAACTCGGTGTCATCGCCCGCCAGCTATACATCGAAATGCTCAAGGCCGGTTATACCTCGGTCGCGGAATTTCACTACGTGCACCACGACACCAGCGGCCAGCCTTACGCAGACCCGGCCGAACTGGCGCTGCGCATCAGCCAGGCCGCCAGTTCCGCCGGTATCGGTCTGACCCTGTTACCGGTGCTCTACAGCCATTCCGGTTTCGGTGGCCAGACGCCGAACGACGGGCAGCGCCGCTTTATCAACAGCACCGAAAACTACCTGAAACTTCAGTCGCGTTTGCAGCCGATTCTGGCCCGGCAACCGGCGCAGTCGCTGGGTTTGTGCTTCCACTCGCTACGCGCGGTCACGCCACAGCAAATCAGCGAAGTGCTGGCCGCCAGCGACAAACAATGCCCAGTGCACATCCACATTGCCGAGCAGCAGAAAGAAGTCGATGACTGCCTGGCCTGGAGCGGTCGTCGCCCGCTGCAATGGCTGTACGAAAACACTGAGGTCGATCAGCGCTGGTGCCTGGTTCACGCCACTCACGCCAACGCGGAAGAAGTCACGCTGATGGCCAAGAGTCGAGCCATTGCCGGTCTGTGCCTGACCACCGAAGCCAACCTCGGCGACGGGATTTTCCCGGCGGTGGATTTCCTCGCTCAGGGTGGGCGCATGGGTATCGGTTCCGACAGCCATGTGTCCTTGAGCGTGGTGGAAGAATTGCGTTGGCTGGAATACGGCCAGCGTCTACGCGATCAGCGGCGTAATCGGTTGTATGGCGCGGATCAGCCGATGGTCGGCCGCACGCTGTACGACGCGGCGCTGGATGGCGGCGCTCAGGCCCTGGGTCAGCCGATTGGCGCGTTGGAAGTGGGCAAGCGTGCGGACTGGCTGGTGCTGGACGGCAACGACCCGTACCTGGCAACGGCCAGTGGCGACGGGATTCTGAATCGCTGGTTGTTTGCCGGCGGCGATCGCCAGGTTCGCGATGTGCTGGTCAATGGCCAGTGGGTTGTGCGCGACGGGCGTCATGCCGGGGAAGAAGAAAGCAACCGCGCGTTCACCCAAGTCCTGCGCGAACTTTTAGGCTGACACCGGAAACAATTGTGGGAGCGAGCCTGCTCGCGATGAGGCCATCAGATTCAACAATGATGTTGACTGACAGTCCGCTATCGCGAGCAGGCTCACTCCCACATTGGGTTTTCGGTGACCGTTAGTTTGAGGTCTTGGCCATCTGCGTCTCCGACGCACGCCAGATCAGCCGCGAGGTGTCGTAACCCTGCTGACGCGCCTTGCTCAGCAGTTCCTCTCGCACCACACCATTGACGGTCGGGGTCCGCGCCAGCAGCCACAGGTACTTGCGACTCGGGTCGCCAACAATGGCGGTCTTGTAGTCGTCGCTGACGTACAACACCCAGTACTCGCCCTTCGCCACACCCGGAATCAGACGAGAAAGCCAGGTATCGAACTTGACCCACAACTTGTCGGCTTTGCCTGGCACCTGTGGATAAGCCGTGCCCTTGACCTCTTCCCACTGCCATTGCGCCGTCAGGCAGCGGTTCAATATCGCCATGTTACCGTCAGGCTTGAGGGTGTAATGGGCTTCGGATTGGGCGCAGTCGCGCTGGAAATACATGGGCATGCGAGCCAACTCATACCAGGTCCCCTGGTAACGCTTGAGGTTGACGCTGTTGACGGTTTTCGGCGCCAACGGATCTGGGCCAGAAGTGGCACAACCAGCCAATACCAGGCCGGCAAAAAGTACGAGTAATAACCGCTTCATTATTTTTCTCCCGTGGGCGCATCGCCCCGGTTTACTTCAGGCCTTGGCCGGAAAACATCAATACTTTGTCACCGGCATACTGCACGCTGATAAAGCTGTTTTTGTCGCCCCAGGTGCAACTGGACATACCCAGTGCGCCCGAGCAATCAGCAGGCTTACCCAGCAACGTTTCAACCTCGGCCTTAGGCATGCCGGTCGATAGCTTCGAGTAGTTTTCCTGATTGACCTTGCTGCATGCGGCCAACAACACGCAAAACGACAGCAAGGCGATAGATCGCAGCGACATGGTGAAACTCCTGGGACGAAGGGGAATGGCATGGCTGCCAAGCAGAACCTTAGAAGAGAAAACCCCCATCTGGTTCCCCGACCTCCGTGCTATTTATAGGGCCGCTCGTCTGCCTTTTTTCGAAAATCAGCCACTTTCCTGAGCCAATGAGTATTTCGTCAGTTTTTGCAAAAAGACGCCTAATCTTTGGCGCTGGCCAGTCGACATAGAAGGAGCGTAAAGCCCTCGACTGTGGCAATTCACGCTCCCTCGCTGACAAGTCCCTCCGCGGTAGTGCACTTAATGACCAGAAACATGAAATTCAGCCACAAGATCCTGCTGGCAGCCGCCCTCGTGGTCGCCGTTGCGTTTGCCTGCTTTATCCTGTTCAACGACTACCGCCAGCGCCAGACCTTGCGCAGCAGTACCGAATCCTCGATGCAGGTACTCGGCAGCCTGACCACCAACAACATCCAGACCTGGCTGGAAAGCCGCATCCAGTTGCTGCAATCGTTGTCCCAGCAGATCACCGTCGACGGCAGCGCACAGGCCAGCCTGAAACGCGCCATCGACCTGCCGGCGTACACCAGCAACTTCCAGCTGAGCTATTTCGGCGGCACTGACGGTGTGATGTTTTCGGTCCCGGCGGGCAATCGTGCCGCCGACTACGACCCACGTGCCCGTGGCTGGTACAAGGCGGCCAACAGTGCGCAACAGACCATCGTCACCGAACCGTACATCGCCGCGTCTTCCGGCAAACCAGTAATTACTGTTGCCACACCCGTGAAGTATCAGGGCCAGATGATCGGCGTCGCCGGCGCGGACATCGACCTGTCCAGCGTCAGCGCGCTCATCAACTCGCTGAACTTCGGCGGCCACGGCCATGCGTTCATCGTCAGTGCCGACGGCAAGATCCTGATCCATCCGGACAGCAAACTGGTGCTCAAGGGCCTGGCAGACGCCTACCCGAACGGCGCACCGAAAGTCAGCCCGGGCATGAAAGAAGTCGAGCTCGACGGCAAAACCCAGTTCATCTCCTTCACCCACGTCAACGGCGTGCCGTCGGCGGACTGGTACGTGGCACTGGTGCTGGATCAGGACACCGCGTTCTCGATGCTCAGCGAATTCCGCACCTCGGCGATCATTGCCATGGTGATCGCAGTGGTGATCATCATCGCGTTACTGGGCATGTTGATCAGCGTCCTGATGCAGCCGCTGCTGATCATGGGCCGCGCGATGCATGACATCGCCGAAGGTGAGGGTGACCTGACCAAACGCCTGACCATCCACGGTCAAGACGAATTCGGCGCCCTGGGCACTTCGTTCAACCGCTTTGTGGAACGTATTCATACCTCGATTCGGGAAGTGGCCTCGGCCACCGGCCAGGTCAACGAAGTCGCGTTGCGCGTGGTTGCCGCATCGAACTCATCGATGTTCAACTCCGACCAGCAAGCTTCGCGCACCAGCAGCGTTGCCGCAGCGATCAACGAACTGGGCGCCGCCGCCCAGGAAATCGCCCAGAACGCCGCCCTCGCCTCGCAGCACTCCAGCGATGCCCGCTCCCTGGCCGAAGACGGCCAGCAAGTGGTGGATAAAACCATCGCCGCGATGCAGCAGCTGTCAGCGAAGATCAGCGATTCGTGCGGCAACATCGAAACGCTCAACAGCAACACCGTGAACATTGGGCAGATTCTGGAAGTGATCACCAGCATTTCCCAGCAAACCAACCTGCTGGCGCTCAACGCAGCCATCGAAGCGGCCCGTGCCGGTGAAGCCGGTCGCGGTTTTGCCGTGGTCGCGGATGAAGTGCGCAACCTCGCCCACCGCACTCAGGATTCGGCGCAGCAAGTGCAGAAGATGATCGAGGAACTGCAAGTCGGCGCCCGTGAAGCGGTGAGCATCATGACCGACAGCCAGCGCCAGAGCGAAAGCAGCGTCGGCATCGCCAACCAGGCCGGGGAACGCCTGGGTAGCGTGACGCAGCGTATTGGTGAAATCGACGGGATGAACCAGTCGGTGGCGACGGCGACGGAAGAGCAGACCGCTGTGGTGGAGTCGATCAACGTCGACATTACCGAGATCAACACCCTGAACCAGGAAGGCGTGGAGAACTTGCAGGCGACCTTGCGGGCCTGTGCTGACCTAGAACAGCAGGCGGCGCGGTTGAAGCAGTTGGTGGGTAGCTTCAGGATCTGAGGCGCTCTCGCGGGCCCCTTCGCTGGCAAGCCAGCTCCTACGGGGATCTTTGTCGCACTGGAGATCCGATGTAGGAGCTGGCTTGCCAGCGAAGGCGGCATCAGCTGCAATGAATCTCTAAAACCTGGATCAATGCCCGTTGAGAGAACGCCGGTCGACAACGTCTGACGCAGGACTGAATTAAGACTAAACTCGGTCCTACTCAACCTGGCGAGGCTCACCCCATGAAGCTTTCATCTCAAATCAAGCCAATCAGCTACCTGAAAAGCCATACAGCAGAAATCGTCAAAACAATTACAGAAAGCCGTGAGCCCTTGGTCATCACCCAAAATGGTGAAGCAAAGCTCGTGGTAATGGACGTGAAAAGCTTCGAAGAGCAAGAAGACACGATGGCCCTTTTAAAACTCTTGGCAATGGGTAATCGTGAGATTGAAGAAGGCAAATTTCGCGATGCCGAAGACGTCTTCGCGGAACTGGACGAGGCTGACCATCAATGAGTTTAAAGGTCGTCATTCTTCAGTCCGCCGAAACAGACTTAAAAGAACTTCGTACCTATCTCATCAAACAGTTTTCCATCCAAACCTGGCAAAGCACCTACACCTCTTTGAAATCAGCCATCCGCCACTTGGGAGCGCAACCCTATTCAGGATCAATCCCTGAAGAAATAGAGAAGCTCCACCTCAGTCAGTACCGACAAATACTTTCAGGAATGAACAGGATCATTTATGAAGTACGAGACCAAACGGTCTATGTCCACATCATTGCCGATACTCGGAAAAACCTGCCAACACTGCTGATGAAACGCCTGTTTCAAGGGAATCCGTAAGTTCGAGGCCCATCGCGTCTAAAAACGCGAGCCTGGCCTGCGGAGAAACTCCAACTCCTCAGCCGTAGACTCCCGCCCCAACACCGCATTGCGATGCGGAAACCGCCCAAACCGCGCAATCACGTCCCGATGCCGCTCGGCATAATCCAGATTATCGGCAAACACAGCCCGATCAGCCTCCGGCTGCTGCGCCATCAATTCGATGAACCGCGAAACGGCTTCGTTCTGTACTGCCAGATACTCGCAATGCTCCATCACCAGGTAGATAAACACCCGCTGAACAGGCCTCAACTGCCGATCAAAATCCGCAGCAATGCCTTGCGCCACCAGTGCCTGAGCCCTGAGATCGCCGGAAAAGGATTTGGGAGTGTCGCGATAGATCATTCGCGGGAGTTGATCGAGCAGCAGCACCAGAGCCAGCCAACCTTCGGGGCGTTGCGCCCAGTCAGTCAGTCCGCCGGCCAGTGCCTGCTCGACCCAGTCCCCGAAACGCGTCTGCGCTTCGAGGTCCTGGCTGTCGCGCTTGCCGAACCATAACTTGCCCTTGTCAGCCGCCACTTCATTAGGCGATTCGGCCTTACCGAACCACCAATCGAGCAACGGCTGCCAGGGCGCGGTCATGGTTTATTCCTTGTGGTAAGCCGTAACACGTTCGACTTCTTCTTTCGAACCGAGGAACACGGCGACACGCTGATGCAGGCCGTCAGGCTTGATGTCGAGGATGCGCTGATGGCCATCGGTGGAGGCGCCGCCAGCCTGTTCAACCAGGAACGACATCGGGTTGGCTTCGTACATCAGACGCAGTTTGCCCGGCTTGGACGGCTCGCGGCTGTCGCGTGGGTACATGAACAGACCGCCACGGGTCAGGATGCGGTGCACGTCTGCGACCATCGCGGCGACCCAGCGCATGTTGTAGTTCTTTTTCAGCGGGCCTTCTTCGCCAGCCAGCAATTCGCTGACGTAGCGTTGTACCGGCGCTTCCCAGTGGCGCTGATTGGAGGCGTTGATCGCGAATTCCTGAGTGGAAGTCGGGATCTTGATGTCTTCGTGGGTCAGCACGAAGCTGCCCATTTCACGGTCCAGGGTGAAGCCTTTCACGCCATCACCCAGGGTCAGGATCAACATGGTCTGTGGACCGTAGATCGCGTAACCGGCAGCCACTTGCTCGGTGCCTGGCTGCAGGAAAGCCTTTTCGTTCAAGGGCTCATTCTGGCTCAGGTATTCGTTCGGGCAACGCAGCACCGAGAAAATCGTACCGACCGGCGCGTTGATATCGATGTTCGACGAACCGTCCAACGGGTCGAATACCAGCAGGTAGGCGCCTTTCGGGTATTTGCCCGGGATCTGGTAGGCATTGTCCATTTCTTCGGACGCCATGCCGGCCAGGTGACCGCCCCATTCGTTGGCTTCGAGCAGGATCTCGTTGGAGATCACGTCGAGCTTCTTCTGCACTTCACCTTGGACGTTTTCAGTGCCCATGCTGCCCAGAACACCACCGAGGGCGCCTTTGGACACGGCGTGGTTGATCTCTTTGCAAGCACGCGCCACCACTTCGATCAGGAAACGCAGATCGGCAGGGGTGTTGTTGCTACGGGTCTGCTCAATCAAATAGCGACTCAGGGTAACGCGGGACATGGAAGGCTCCGGTGGAATGGGGGGGCTAAAAACCCGCGCAGTTTAACGCGAGTCGAGGCGCATTTCCTCCTATCAGACGTGATACGCCCAAGAGAGTTCATGTGCCGGGATGAGCGTAGTTCGAATCGGGCATTTTTACCGACCGATAAACCGCTTTCGCCGGCAAGCCGGTCTCGCTCCCACATGGGTACGCATTCAACTGTGGGAGCGAGCCTGCTCGCGATGGGTGCGCAGCACCCGCTTTCAGGGTTTGAGGGGGGGCTTGCGCAGCAAGCTGAACGCCATCGCCGCCAGAACCAGCACGCTCAGCAACAGCACCGCCCACAACCCGAATTTCTTCCAGTTCGTGCCAGCCGTCGCAGGCGCTACTGATGTAGACACCGGCGAAACCACGCCATCGCTCGCCACCACGGCCTTACCCAATGTCGCCAGCTTCTGCGCGCTGTAATCGGGAATCAGCGTCGACAACGGCAAGCTCGCCGCTTTCACCGTCGTATTCCCCAGCGCCAGCGTATAAGGCCCTGGCCCGCGCGCCAGGAACACCAGCCGCGTCGGACGCACGGCATACTTCAGCGTCGGAGCTTCGGCGCCCAGGCCTCCACCGCGTTCGTCCACGACCAGCTTCAACTGCTGCAGGGTTTGCCCCGGCAGCTGCAATTCGTTCTGCACCACGTCCTGGCCATTCTGGGTCAGGCGATACAGCAAGCCGCTGCCCAGCGGCTGCCACGGCAAGCTGCTCTCGCGGCGACCGGACAAAGTGACCGGTGCCAGACTGTTGGGCTGACTCAGTTCGACCTGCACCCGCTCGACATTCAGCCCCATCGGCAATTGCCAGGTGTATTCCCCCGTCTTCACGCTGCTGCCGGCCAACGGTTGCGACCAGACCAACGGCAGCGGCAAGCTGTGGATGCTCGCGCTTTCCAGCTGCGCCGACATCAGCGCCGGCGCCAGTTGTGGTGAACTCCATAACAAGCGCAGATAGCGCGCCGATTGCCCCGGCAGGCTGACTTCATGCTGCTCGACCCGTTCGTCGGCAAACGCCAGCCGTGCGACCTGTCCTTGGCCCCACGACTGCCAATGCTGCAAGTCGTCGCTGGCTTCGATGCTGAACTGCTGGAAGCCGTCGCGCTCGCTGGTCCAGTCGAGGACCAATTGCTGCAACGGCGCCTTGATGGCGCTGGCATCGAGCAACCAGCCGCGCAGCACTTCTTCGCCCGCTTCCAGCTGACTGGACGGCTGTACTTCGATCAGCGCGCCGCTGGCACTCGACTGCACCCGCACGCCAGGCGCACGCTCGGTAGAATCTGCCGAGGTGTACAACGGGAACCACTTCACATCGGTCAGCGTGCGATTTTCGCGGGTTTGGGCCGGTTCTCTCGCCAAGGCATACGCCTGAGCCTGACCGGCGGCGTTGAAGACACGCACATCACTCAGGTCGGTTTGCCGCGCATTCAACTGCACGCTCAACGGTAAATCAAGGCGATACCACGGGCCTTCGCCGCTCACGGACAACGGCACTTGAGTGGTGAAATCCGCCGGTTGCTCCTGGGCGCTGACCGACAGCGTCACACCCAGCGCAACCGCGCCCAACCATCCCAGGTTCAGCTTCTGACTCAAGACGACACTCCTTCGGTTTCCGGTGCCGGGTTTTCAGACTCCGGCGCAGCCTCGGCACGCTTGGGCGGCAGCGGCGCGAAATAGCCCACCACCAGCAGCAACACGCCAACGCCGATAAACGACACGATCCGCGCGAGCCCGCCGCGGTTACTCAATTCCACAAAGAACAGCTTGGCCACCACCACGCCGATCAACGCCGCACCGATCAGCCAGACCTCGCGACGATGGCGCAAATGACCGCCGATCATCAGGCTCAGCGCCATCAGGGTCCAGACGATGGACAGGCCGGCCTGCACCAACATCGATTCGAGCAACGCATCGAACTCGAACGGCACATCGCCCCAATGGTGCGCCGTGCGCATCACCAACGCGGTAAAGAACAGGAACAGTGAAACCCCGGCGATCAATTGCGTAGCGTGTTCGGCGTAGTCCTTGCGGATCGCTACTTGCGTCACGGCGCTGCGCGACCATGCGTAGACGCCGAACAGCGCAAACAGCAGGCCCAACTCCAGCGGGTTGATCAACGGAACATACGGCAGTGGTTCGGCGGTGCCGTCGCTGACGACGTTCGCCAGCCAAAACCAACCGAGCATCAACAGCGCCAGCGGTGCCGCCGCATACAGTCGGTATTCCCGGGGAAACGCCGACACCGGCCACGGCCAATTGCGCGGCGCAGCCATCAGCACCAGATACAGGCTTGGCAGAATCGCCCAGCCCAACCAGCGCCAGGCGTTGTATTGCTCGGACAACAGCAGCAAGCCGTAACGCAGCTCCAGCGCCAGCACACCGATCAACAGCCAGCAGCCGAGCACATGCGCGGCGCTCACAGCGCGCGCCGGTAACATGGGCGCCAGTCGCTTCAGCGAGATGGAATGCACGACGAACACCGCCGTCCAGGCCAGCCAACCAAAATTGGCCGCAGGGTGATAGCGCGAGTGCCACGCCGCAAGCAACACCACGCCGGCCGCCGGCATCAGCAAGGTGCACAGCAGCCCCAGCGACGACCATTTCAAGCGCAGCGCCAACGCCGTCCATAGCGCTACGCTAATGGTCGCAGCCACCAGCAACAGCGTTGCTTGCAGATTGACCGGGGCAAAACGCAGCACTTCACTGATCCACGCCAGCGCCCACCAACCCGCGCCCCACACCAGCAGCACTTCGGACAAACGCTGCAAGCTCAACACATCGAACGCCGAAGCGTGGTTGCCGAGCTGCAATCGCCAGGCCCCGACCAGCGCTGCCAAACCCAATACCAACGGCGTCCAGAAACCGCTGTGCGCCAGCGGCTTCAGTCCTTCGCTGGCCAAAGGTCCGAGCAGGTCCGGCCCGGCAAACAGGAACGCCGCGCCACCGATCACCTGCAACAGCAAACCGAAGACAAAACTCACGCGCTGTTTCAGATACAGGCTCAACCAGATGATGAACAAACCACTGGCCGCCCACACCGCGCTCGCGGTCTGCCACGGCAGGACGAACAGCACGGCCAGATTGATCAGCACCAGACCGGCCAGCAACACCACCGACAACCCGCGTAACAGTCGCACGTCGCTGCGCACCATCTCATCGCGCGCTGCCAGCAACATGCCGGAGATCAAGGCCAGACCAATCAAGGACGCGCTCAGCAAACCGCTCCAGCCCGCGCTGAACACCGCCGTAGACTCACCACCGGCGCCTTGCAGCCGCAGCAGGAACAACGCACCGCCGAGCAACTGCACGGCAAACGCGGTGAACAGGAACGTGCGCGATTGCAGACGCAGACCGACAAACAACGTCGCCAGACCGGCCAGCGCCCAACTGATCGCCGTACCGTGGGTGAAGAAAAACAACGGCGCCAGCAGATAAAGGAACGTCAGGCCGAAGCAAGCCAGAACCGGCAGCCCTTTGCGCTCCCATTGCGCGATTTGCTCCGGCAAGGCTTGGCGCAATTGGTAGAAGCTGAACAGCAACGCCACGCCGAGCATCAACGCGCCCAACGGTGAGCCATCGAGCAGGCTGCTTTCGCCGATCCGCAACTCGCTGAGAAACGCCAGCGCCGAGCCCAGTTGAAGCAGCAAGGCAAAGGCCCTGGCCAACGGACGTTGCTGACGCAAGCCGAGCCAGAAAATCCCGGCGCCTTCGACGGCCCAAGCCGCAGCTGTCCAGCGCGCATCAAGGCCCAATGGA
This sequence comes from Pseudomonas sp. GL-B-19, assembly GCF_019956415.1. Lineage (GTDB taxonomy): Bacteria > Pseudomonadota > Gammaproteobacteria > Pseudomonadales > Pseudomonadaceae > Aquipseudomonas. The sequence goes on along the minus strand of NZ_JAHBDK010000064.1, from coordinate 10,483 downwards.
ATGGCGAGGCTGGCGAAGATCACGCCCAGTGCCAGACAGGTTTCTGCCAGCAACAACGCGCGGCCACCCATCAGCAAACGGGCCAGGCCCATGTAGATCATGCCCAGCGCCAGCGCGCTGAACGCGGCGGCAAACTCAAGGTGCTGGACCAGCGCGAATTGCAAACCGAAGCCCACCAGCGGCGGACCAAACAGCATGGTCCCGTCGACGTAATCACCTTTGCGCGCCGACCAACGCAGCAGCGCCTCGCGGCTGTCGTCCTCGGGCGCATCGCTCATTTCCAGCAACTTGCGCCGGGCGAACAGCAGGCCGATGGCCAGGTACATCAGGAAAAACAGGATCAGGAACGGCTCGGTGCTCCACAGCAACTCTGGCGTGTAAGAACGCAGGCCCCAGGCGAAACCGATGCCGAACGTGCCGACAAAACCGATCAGGTTGAGCAAACGCCAGGCCTTGAACCAGGCGATGGCGAGGATGCCGGCGTTGAGCAAGGCGAAGTAGCTGAACAGCGCGACGTGGTTGCCGGCGCCAGTGGACGTCAGGATTGGCGCGGCAAAACCGCCCAACGCGGCGGCGCAGGCCAACGCCAATGAATCCTGGGTGATCGCCAGAATCGCTGAGAACGCCGTGACCGCCACCAGAAGACCAAGCGCTGCCGTCGGATCCAGCAGCGGATGCAAGCGCATGGCAGCGAATACCGTCAGGTACAGCACGGCAATGCCGGTGCCTTGCAGCATCAATGCGTAATTGGTGTTGCGATGACGCAGCCACCAGCCCAGACCGAGCAGCCCCAACGCAGCCGCCGCGACGCCGGCGTAACGCAGTTCAATCGGCACGACCATGCCTTCGGTCGCATACCGCAGTAAAAAGGCCAGACCGAGGAACAACAGCACCACGCCGACCCGCAGCACAGTGTTACCGCCGAACAGCCAGGCGCGGGCACCGCTGATGGCGCGATCAATGAGGTTGGGGCCGCGCGGGGTGGCAGGCTCCCGGACGACCGGCTCGGGTTTCCAGGCATCGGCAGGCAGTGGCTGACTGGTTTCAGTCGCCGCAGCGGTGATTGGTTCGAGTTCGGGAGGCAGGTCCCAGATCAGTTCCGGGGTTTCGACAGGGATTTCGTCGGGGGTAACTTCAGGAGGAGGTACGGGCTCGCTGGCAACTGGCTCGCTGGCTTCAGGTACTTTGACGCCGGACACTTCCAGCAAGGCCAGGCGTTGCTGCACCGCATTCAGCGCAACCTGCGTCTGCTCCAGCAGAAGGTGCTGCTCGGCGGCTTGTGAACCTAAACGGGTGATGCGAACGGCCTGGCCAATGCCCAACCCAAGCAACGCGCCCAACAGGGCATCGCTGAACGACTCGTCAAGTATCCAGCCGAGCACCAGCCCGATCAGCATTAAAATCCATTGCATGGTCGATATCCCTAAGCGGCCCCGCGACGGGGCGAGTCCGGAAAGACAGCATTGGCAGAGTTTAGTGTGAAACCACACAAACCTGTGGGAGCGAGCCTGCTCGCGATAGCGGACTGACATTCAGCATCAATGTTGAATGTCAGTCCGCTATCGCGAGCAGGCTCGCTCCCACAATGGATTGCCAATACGTGCCATCCGGTGTAACCGGTGCTTAGTATATCGACCAGGCCCGACACCGTCGGGCCGTGCACGCAAATTATTGCGAAACGTTACTCCAGCGCCTTCCAGATTTCCGTGGCGTACTCGCGAATGGTCCGGTCTGAAGAGAACCAACCCATCCGCGACGTGCTCAACACTGCCGAACGCCACCACTCCTTGGAATCGTGCCAATGGGCTTCGACGCGCATCTGCGCATTCCAGTAAGAGTCGAAATCGGCGCACACCAGGAAACGGTCGTAATCCACCAGCGAATCAATCAGCCCGGTGTAACGGGACGGATCATCCGGCGAGAACACCCCGCCGCGAATTGCTTGCAGCACGTCATTGAGTCGATGAGACGCCGCGATGTCCGGCGTCGCATTGAACTCGTGGTTCTGTTTGCGCGCCTCGACCTGCTGCGCACTGAGACCGAAGATGAACATGTGTTCGACGCCGATGCGCTCGGACATTTCTACGTTGGCGCCGTCCAGGGTGCCAATGGTCAGTGCACCGTTGAGGCCGAACTTCATGTTGCTGGTGCCGGAAGCCTCGAAGCCTGCGGTGGAAATCTGTTCCGACAAATCCGCCGCCGGAATAATGCTCTCCGCCAGGCTGACGTTGTAGTTGGGCAGGAACACCACTTTGAGCAGGCCGCGCACGGTCGGGTCGTTGTTCACCACCCGGGCAATATCGTTGGTCAACTTGATGATCAGCTTGGCCTGGTGATAACTGGCGGCGGCCTTGCCGGCGAAGATCTTCACGCGCGGCACCCAGTCGATTTCCGGTTCGGCCCGAATTGCCTGATACAGCGCCACGGTGTGCATCAGATTGAGCAACTGGCGTTTGTATTCGTGGATCCGTTTTACCTGCACGTCGAACATCGCCGCCGGGTTGACCGCCACTCCCAGCCGTTCATGAATCAGGTAGGCCAGGGCTTTTTTGCTGTGCAGCCGCTGTTCGGCGAATGCCTTGCGGAATGCGGATTTCTCGGCGAACGGTTCCAGGTCGAGCAAGCGTCCTTCGGGGTTATCCAGCAAATCAGGCCCGAGGGCATCGACCATCATCGACGTCAGTTCGGGGTTGGCCTGGTAGAGCCAACGGCGGAAGGTGATGCCGTTGGTCTTGTTGTTGATCCGGTCCGGGTAGAGCTTGTGCAGTTCGGAGAACACGGTTTTGCGCATCAGCTGCGTGTGCAGCCCGGACACGCCGTTGACACTGTGCGAGCCGAGGAACGCAAGGTTGCCCATGCGCACGCGGCGACCGTTGTCTTCTTCGATCAGCGACACCGCGCGCAACACGTCGAAGTCATGAATGCCCTTGGCCCGCAGGGAGTCGATGTGTTGGGCATTGATCAGGTAAATGATCTGCATGTGCCGTGGCAACATCCGCTCCATCAAACCGACCGGCCAGGTTTCCAGCGCTTCGGGCAACAGCGTGTGGTTGGTGTACGACAACGTATCCACGGTAACTTGCCACGCCGCATCCCACGCCACGTCGTAGACATCGACCAGCTGGCGCATCAATTCGGCCACGGCAATCGAAGGGTGAGTGTCGTTGAGTTGGATCGCCGCGTGGTCGCCCAGGGTCAGCACCGAGGTGTGCATGTTGCGATGGCGGCGCAGCAAATCCTGCAAGGAGGCGGCGACGAAAAAGTATTCCTGACGCAGGCGCAGTTCCTGGCCCGCTTCGGTGCTGTCCGCTGGATAAAGCACGCGAGAAATACTTTCGGCCCGAGCCACTTCCGCTACCGCGCCCAAGTGGTCACCGGCGTTGAAGCGCTCCAGGTGCAAATCTTCCATGGCGCGGGCGCGCCACAGACGCAACGTGTTGACGCTCGCCCCGCGCCAACCGACCACCGGCGTGTCGTAAGCAATCGCGCGGACGGTTTCCACTGGGGTCCAGACTTGCTTGGTCTTGCCGTTTTCATCGGTGACGGTTTCGACGCTACCGCCAAAGCCTATCGGGTAAACGACTTCTGGTCGCTCGAATTCCCACGGGTTGCCAAAGTCCAGCCAATGTTCGGTCTGCTCCTGCTGCCAGCCGTCGACAATGGCCTGGCGAAACAAACCGTGTTCATAGCGAATGCCGTAACCGTGGCCGGCGATGCCGAGGGTCGACATGCTTTCCATGAAGCACGCCGCCAGACGACCGAGGCCGCCGTTACCCAACGCCGCGTCGGGCTCCAGTAGGCGGATGCGTTCAAGGTCGACACCGAGTTCGGTCAGCGCTTCGCGGGCGACGTCGAGCAAGCCAAGGTTGCTCAGGCTGTCGTAGAGCAGCCGACCGATAAGGAACTCCAGGGAGAGGTAATAAACCCGTTTCTGCCCTTTGCGGTAGATCTGCCGGGTGTGGTCCATCCAGTGCTCGACCATGTGGTCCCGTGCCGCCAGGGCGATGGCTTCAAACCAGTCGTGGTCGAAGGCATGATCCGGGTCTTTACCCACCGCGTAGGTGAGTTTGGTCAAGACGGCGTCGCGGAATGCGGCCACCTCAGCTTCGCGAACAAGTGGTTCTTGAGTCATCGATAGGACCTCGAGCGAGCGTGGAGTTGTTGAGCCTAGACGGTCTGACAGACGGTGGGGGGCTCTGGTTCGGCAGTTTTTTCCTGAGAGTGCGAGATAGGTCGGCATTACATTGTCGTGTGCCTGAATCAATGCAGGGGCCGTGCCGGATTAACGGTGCTATTGAGGTGGTACAGAAAAAATCTGGCGAAAGGTTGTTCAAAAATCCACCAGTCCCGGTATGATCGCGCGCCCTGATGCACGTGCTGGTAACAACCGATGATGAAGCCCAACCTGATCGCTGCCGCTGAGATCGATCGCCTCGATACCTGGGCCAAGTACTCTGCGCCGATGTGCGGTTCCTGCGTGTCCAGCTGCTGCACGCTACCGGTCGAGGTCAAGATCAAGGATCTGATCCGTATCGGCATCGTCGACGAGTTCGAGCGCGGCGAGCCGGCGAAAAACATCGCCAAGCGCCTGCAGAAGGAAGGGATCGTCGAGCGCTATAGCCAGAAGACCGAGATCTTCACCCTTCAGCGCATGAGCAACAACGATTGTCTCTATCTGGATCGTAAGAGCCGTCTGTGCACTATTTATGAAAAGCGCCCGGACACTTGCCGCAACCACCCGAAAATCGGACCGCGGCCGGGATATTGCGCTTACAAGCCCAAGGAAGTGGCGCGCGAGACCAGCGCCAGCCGCCGGCCGCTCGAGAAGTTCTGATCCGGAATCTCGTTGTCTGAACCGACCCCATCGCGAGCAGGCTCACTCCTACAGTGGATCTTCAGTGTTTGCACAGAACCCTGTAGGAGTGAGCCTGCTCACGATGAGGCCAGCACAAACACCGCACAAACCCCAGACAAACAAAAACGCCCCCGACCTTGCGGTCGGGGGCGTTTTTTTGTCAGCTAACTAAAGAACTTAGTTACCGGACTTCTTCGCAGCGCGGGTACGCTCGCTTTCGCCCAGGATCTTCTTACGAAGACGGATGGACTTAGGAGTGACTTCGCACAATTCGTCTTCTTGAACGAATTCCAGAGCCTGTTCCAGAGTGAAGCGGATAGGCGGAACCAGAGCGATGGTTTCGTCTTTACCCGAAGCACGCATGTTGTCGAGCTTCTTGCCTTTGGTTGGGTTAACGCCCAGGTCGTTGTCGCGGCTGTTGATGCCGACGATTTGACCTTCGTACACGTCTTCACCGTGACCCAGGAACAGTTTGCCGCGAGCTTGCAGGGTTTCCAGCGAGTAAGTCAGAGCCTTACCGGTAGCAACCGAAACCAGCACGCCGTTCTGACGGCCGGACATGTCGCCGGACTTCATCACGTCGTAACGGTCGAAGATCGAGGTCAGGATGCCTGCACCGGAGGTCAGGGTCAGGAACTCGTTACGGAAACCGATCAGGCCACGAGCCGGGATGTTGTACTCAAGGCGCACACGGCCCTTGCCATCCGGAACCATGTTGGTCAGGTCGCCCTTACGGATACCGATCTGCTCCATGATCGAACCTTGCGATTCTTCTGGCAGGTCGATGGTCACGTTTTCGTACGGTTCGTGCTTCACGCCGTCAACCATGCGGATGATCACTTCCGGACGACCAACACCCATTTCGAAGCCTTCGCGACGCATGGTTTCGATCAGTACCGAGAGGTGCAGCTCACCACGGCCGGAGACTTTGAACTTGTCGGCGGTGTCGCCTTCTTCAACGCGCAGGGCAACGTTGTAGAGCAGTTCTTTGTCCAGACGTTCCTTGATGTTACGGGAAGTCACGAACTTGCCTTCTTTACCGCAGAAAGGCGAGTCGTTTACCTGGAAGGTCATGGAAACGGTTGGTTCGTCAACGGTCAGCGGCTTCATCGCTTCGACGTTCAGTGGGTCGCACAGAGTGTCGGAGATGAACAGCTGGTCGAAGCCGCTGATGCAGACGATGTCGCCGGCAGCTGCTTCTTCAACGTCGATACGGTGCAGACCGTGGTGACCCATCAGCTTCAGGATACGACCGTTACGCTTCTTGCCGTCCGCGTCGATAGCGACAACCGGAGTGTTCGGCTTGATGCGGCCACGAGCGATACGGCCAACGCCGATTACACCCAGGAAGCTGTTGTAGTCCAGAGCGGAGATTTGCATCTGGAACGGACCGTCGCGGTCGACTTTCGGCGCAGGTACGTTGTCGACGATCGACTGGTACAGCGGGGTCATGTCTTCAGCCATGTCGGTGTGTTCCAGACCGGCAATGCCGTTCAGGGCCGAGGCGTAGACAACTTTGAAGTCCAGCTGTTCTTCGGTAGCACCGAGGTTGTCGAACAGGTCGAAGATCTGGTCCAGAACCCAGTCCGGACGCGCGCCTGGACGGTCAACCTTGTTGATGACCACGATTGGACGCAGGCCGGCTTCGAAAGCCTTCTTGGTCACGAAACGGGTTTGCGGCATAGGGCCGTCTTGAGCGTCAACCAGCAGCAGAACGGAGTCAACCATCGACATTACGCGTTCAACTTCGCCGCCGAAGTCGGCGTGGCCCGGGGTGTCCACGATGTTGATGTGGTAGCCGTTCCAGTTGATAGCGGTGTTTTTCGCCAGAATGGTAATACCGCGCTCTTTCTCCTGGTCGTTGGAGTCCATCACGCGCTCGTCGTTGAGCTCGTTGCGCTCCAGGGTGCCGGATTGACGCAAGAGTTTGTCTACCAGGGTGGTTTTACCATGGTCAACGTGAGCAATGATGGCGATGTTGCGTAGATTTTCGATCACTTGTGTATCTCGATCAGAGGATTCGGTGTGCTGACAAGTCTTGGCAGCGATTAACAGTAGAGTCAGGCCTTGCCGTTACAGCTTGACGGCAGAGTCGGGGGGCCGATGACGCAGGCCACAGGCAAACAGCCCCGGGCTCTTAGCTCGGTCGATAAACGCGCACATTGGCATGCCCCTCACTGAGCAAATGGTGGGCATGCAGGCGACTCATCACGCCTTTGTCGCAATACAGCAGGTACTGGCGAGTAGGGTCCAGTTCCTTGAAACGAGCGTTCAATGCATAGAAAGGCATCGCTTGTACCTCGATACCAGCCAGGGCCAGCGGATCATCTTCAGCGGCATCCGGGTGACGGATGTCGATGATGATTTGCCCCGCCAGCGCTTCGCTGACTTCTTCAATCTGCAAGTCCTGGCCCAATTCGTCGATTACACGATCGATCGGTACCAGTTTGGCGTTCTCGAGCGCACGCTCAAGGACCGCCATGTCGAATTCTTTCTCTTCATGCTCCACGCGCGGACGCTTGGCGTGGGTCTTTGGGTTCACCGAGATGACCCCGCAGTATTCCGGCATGTGCTTGGCGAAGTCGGCAGTCCCGATTTCGTTGGCCAGGTCGATGATGTCCTGCTTGTGACTGGCGATCAGCGGACGCAAGACCAGCTTGTCGGTCACGCAGTCGATCACGGACAGGTTCGGCAACGTCTGGCTCGACACCTGGGAAATCGCTTCACCGGTGACCAGCGCTTCAATGTCCAGCCGATCAGCAATACGGGAAGCAGCGCGCAACATCATACGCTTCAAAACTACGCCCATATGACTGTTATCGACTTTCCCGAGAATTTCTCCCAGTACTTCCTCGAACGGCACACTGACAAATAACACGCGTTGGGAGCTTCCGTACTTCTTCCAGATGAAGTGCGCGACTTCCATGACGCCCAGTTCATGGGCCCTTCCGCCCAAATTGAAGAAGCAGAAATGGCTCATCAGGCCACGGCGCATGATCTGGTACGCCGCCACGGTGGAATCGAAGCCGCCGGACATCAGCACAAGCGTCTGTTCCAGGGCACCCAGCGGATATCCACCGATGCTGTTGTGCTGGCTGTGGATCACGAACAACCGTTTGTCGCGAATTTCGATGCGAACTTCGATTTCCGGCTCTTTGAGCGAGATTCCGGCCGCACCACATTGACGACGCAGTTGGCTGCCGACGTATTTTTCGACATCCATCGAGCTGAATTCGTGCTTGCCGGCGCGCTTGCAACGCACCGAGAAGATCTTCCCGGCCAGTGAATCACCGAAGTGCTGCTTGCACTTGGCGACGATGTCGTCGAAATCGCCCAACGGGTACTCATCGACCTGCAGGAAATGCGCAATGCCCGGCATGCAGCTCAGGCGCTCGGTCATCTCCTTCAGGGCTTTGGGCTCGCTGACGCGGGTTTCCAGTTCGAGATTGTCCCACACACCGTTCACCACCACGGCCGGGTCCAGGTCGCGGAGCACGGTGCGGATGTTTTTAGCCAATTGGCGGATGAAACGCATCCGTACCGGGCGGCTCTTGATGGTGATCTCGGGGAAGACTTTTACGATTAGTTTCATGAAAACAGCGCGCGCTGGGCCAGCCGAAAAAGGGGGGCGCGGATTATAGCGGAAATTGCTCAAGGTTTAACCAGTTAATGTGCAGAAGGTTTTTCGCGCACCAAAACAGGTCATTTCCAGATTTTAACGCTACATTGTAGGGCGAGATTTACCACCTAAAGACCCTTTGTTCCTTTATAAGCGTGAAATTGGGGCAAAAAACCCATGGTGGGGCACTGGCATGCAATTTGCTCCCTTGTGAGGCAGGTTGCCTTGGCAGAGTATTCGCGCCGGCATCACCCACATTCTAAGGGCATCCACTACTAAGCCCGAAGCCACCCGGAGGACACTATGTCGAAGTCGGTTCAACTCATCAAAGATCATGACGTCAAATGGATTGATCTGCGCTTCACGGACACCAAAGGCACTCAGCACCACGTGACCATGCCGGCTCGCGACGCGCTGGATGACGCTTTCTTCGAAGAAGGCAAAATGTTCGACGGCTCCTCCATCGCTGGCTGGAAAGGCATCGAAGCCTCCGACATGATCCTGCTGCCGGACGACAGCACTGCCGTGCTCGATCCGTTCACCGAAGACCCAACGCTGATTCTGGTCTGCAACGTGATCGACCCTTCGACCATGCAAGGCTATGACCGTGACCCACGCGCCATCGCCCACCGCGCCGAGGAATACCTGAAGTCGACCGGTATCGGCGACACCGTATTCGTAGGTCCAGAGCCTGAGTTCTTCATCTTCGATCAGGTGAAGTTCAAGTCCGACATCTCCGGCTCGATGTTCAAAATCTTCTCCGAACAAGGTTCCTGGATGTCCGACCAGGACATCGAAGGCGGCAACCATGGCCACCGTCCAGGCATCAAAGGCGGTTACTTCCCGGTTCCACCGTTTGACCACGACCACGAAATCCGTACCTCCATGTGCAACGCCATGGAAGAAATGGGCCTGGTCATCGAAGTTCACCACCACGAAGTGGCGACTGCCGGCCAGAACGAAATCGGTGTGAAGTTCAACACCCTGGTCGCCAAGGCTGACGAAGTTCAGACCCTGAAGTACTGCGTACACAACGTTGCTGTCGCTTACGGCCGCACCGCGACCTTCATGCCTAAGCCTCTGTACGGCGACAACGGTTCGGGTATGCACGTTCACCTGTCCATCGCCAAAGATGGCAAGAACACCTTCGCTGGCGAAGGCTATGCCGGCCTGTCCGACACCGCTCTGTACTTCATCGGCGGCATCATCAAGCACGGTAAGGCCCTGAACGGCTTCACCAACCCGTCGACCAACTCCTACAAGCGTCTGGTCCCAGGTTTCGAAGCTCCAGTAATGCTGGCCTACTCGGCTCGCAACCGTTCCGCTTCGATCCGTATTCCTTACGTGTCCAGCCCTCGCGCTCGCCGTATCGAAGCTCGCTTCCCGGATCCAGCAGCTAACCCGTACCTGGGCTTCGCTGCACTGTTGATGGCTGGCCTGGACGGCATCCAGAACAAGATCCACCCTGGCGACGCAGCTGACAAAAACCTGTACGACCTGCCGCCTGAAGAGGCGAAAGAGATCCCACAAGTTTGCGGCAGCCTGAAAGAAGCCCTGGAAGAGCTGGACAAAGGTCGTGCGTTCCTGACCAAAGGCGGCGTGTTCTCCGATGACTTCATCGACGCTTACATCGCTCTGAAAAGCGAAGAAGAAATCAAGGTCCGTACCTTCGTACACCCACTGGAATATGAGCTGTACTACAGCTGCTGATCCGGTAGCGCTGCGGCACGCGGCGTGACAAAAAAGAGGCCTTCTTCGGAAGGCCTTTTTTGTGCCCGCGATGCCACGACCGATGAAAAACCCTGTGGGAGCGAGCCTGCTCGCGAAAGCGTCGTGCCAGTCAGTATCAATGTTGAATGATAAATTGCTTTCGCGAGCAGGCTGATCTGGTCCAGTAATTTTGGACATTGTTTTCGGTTCTCACGCCGCCATCTTTTCTGCCGCTACCGGCGAGTGGTAACCGTTGTAGCTGTGGCGCCTTACATTGTTGTAGCGCGCCACATATCGGT
>NZ_JAHBDK010000052.1 GCF_019956415.1 Pseudomonas sp. GL-B-19 | reverse complement strand
CCCGCTAGCGTCGAGCCTGCACGTTCTTTCCTGACCTGCTCGACCCAGCGGCGCAACGCAGTAGGGCCGATATCGAAGTTGGCGCAGACCTCAAGAATGGGCTGGTCTTCATCAAGCACCATGCTTGCAGCATTGAGCTTGAACTCGCTGGAATAGGACTTTCGCATCATCATGCACACCTTAGATTTGGGCGCCATCATAGCGCCCTATTGATGTGTCCAATTTCATTAGGCCAGATCAAGCCCGCTCCTACACTGGATCGGTGGTGTTCACACAACAGTGTTCCGGCTTCAGGCAGTCTGGTTTTCCAGTTGCTGCCCCTGCGGAGTCCGGCTACCGCCATCCTGTGCCAGAAACGCATTCGCGTCCTTGTGCGCCATCGGCGTCAGCTGGAAGCACGTAGCGCTGCCACAACTACTCTGTTCAACAGCGGCATTGGCATGGGCGGCGGCGCCGGCGATGGTGAAGGCAATGGCGGTCAAATAGCGGCTTACGTTGTTCATGATGTGTTTCCTGTTTCAAAGGGAGGGGGCAATGGGTGATCGAGGTACTCAGTTGTCCGAGTTGCAGCCATCAGCGACTTTGCGGTAGTCCAGGACCTGGGTTTTGTTCTGCGAATCCAGGTAGGTCAGTTGCGCATCCACCACCCCGCAGATCGGCGTCGCGTCCTGTTTCAGCGACACGACTTTCTTGATGTCCAAATGCGTGCCGTAGGTGTAGGTTTTCGGTGTAACGTCTACTTCGGCACGGGCCGACAAGGTGCAGATGTTCAGTGCGGCAAACAGGCAAGCGGCGTAGATGGCTTTAGTGTTCATGGCGGGTTCCTCAAGGCTTCAATGGGTCAGTGGTTCGATTGAGCCGAGGCGTTCTGGTTAGCCTCGATGGAACCTATTAGAAGCCTGCGAGGTATCTGGTCTGTGTCGAAAACAGACGCGTATAAATCGGTACGTATCAAAGCCGGGCCCCGATACACAGCGATACAAAACCCCTGAAAAACCGTGTTTTTGCGTCTGCGTGTATCCGCCACCAAGCCAGATACACTGCAATACAAAGGGTGGCGGTCGAGCGGACGCAGGCTCGATAGACTGCGCAATATCCCCCCATTGATAGAGGCTTGGCCCCATGGAGCACGTCGATCACATTCTCATCGTGGACGATGACCGCGAGATCCGGGAACTGGTAGGCAACTACCTCAAGAAGAACGGCCTGCGCACCACGGTCGTCGCCGACGGCCGGCAGATGCGCGCGTTTCTTGAAACCACGCCGGTGGACCTCATCGTGCTCGACATCATGATGCCCGGCGACGATGGCCTGATGCTCTGCCGTGAATTGCGCGCCGGTAAACACAAGGCCACCCCGGTGCTCATGCTCACCGCGCGCAACGATGAAACCGACCGCATCATCGGCCTGGAAATGGGCGCCGACGATTACCTGGTCAAACCGTTCGCCGCCCGCGAGCTGCTCGCCCGAATCAACGCCGTATTACGCCGCACGCGCATGTTGCCGCCCAACCTGATGGTGACCGAGAGCGGTCGCCTGCTGGCATTCGGTCGCTGGCGCCTGGACACCTCGGCCCGGCACTTGCTGGACGACGACGGCACCATGGTCGCGCTGAGCGGCGCCGAATACCGGCTGCTGCGGGTCTTTCTCGATCACCCGCAGCGGGTGCTCAATCGCGATCAACTGCTGAACCTGACCCAGGGCCGCGACGCCGACCTGTTCGACCGCTCCATCGACTTGTTGGTCAGCCGCTTGCGCCAGCGTCTGCTCGACGACGCCCGCGAACCGGCCTACATCAAAACCGTGCGCAGTGAGGGCTATGTGTTTTCACTGCCGGTGGAAGTCCTCGGTGCGCCTTCATGAACCTCAACTTCCACTGGCCCCGCACCCTCGCCTCACGGCTGTCGCTGATCTTTCTGATCGGCTTGATCCTGGCGCAGGCGCTGTCCTTCGGCGCACAGTATTACGAGCGTTACGAAAGCGCGAAAAACACCATGCTTGGCAACCTCGAGACCGATGTCTCGACCTCCATCGCCATCCTCGACCGCTTGCCGGCGGCGGAACGGATGAGCTGGCTGAAACAACTGGACCGGCGCAATTACCGCTATCTGCTGGATGAAGGCTCGCCGGGCGAGGCCATGCGCGACACCCCGATTGCGGTGACCTCGATCAAGGACGCCATCGGCAAGGATTACCCGATGACCGTGACCGACATTCCCGGCCCGATCAAACACTTCCAGGTCCATCTGAAACTGACCGATGGCAGCCCGGTCACCATCGACGTACGTCCGTCGATGGTGCCATTGTCGCCGTGGCTACCCTTCGTCCTGCTCGGCCAATTGGCGTTGTTGATCGCTTGCACCTGGCTGGCTGTGCGCATCGCCATCCGCCCGCTGACTCGGCTCGCCCAGGCCGTGGAAACGCTCGACCCCAATGCCCACGCCGTGCACCTGGACGAAAAAGGCCCGACCGAAGTTGCCCACGCCGCCAAGGCTTTCAATTCAATGCAGGCGCGCATCGCCGCCTACCTCAAGGAGCGCATGCAACTGCTGGCAGCGATCTCCCACGACCTGCAAACCCCGATCACCCGCATGAAACTGCGCGCCGAATTCATGGACGACTCCACCGAGAAAGACAAACTGTGGAACGACCTCGGAGAGATGGAGCATCTGGTGCGCGAAGGCGTCGCGTACGCTCGCAGCATTCACGGCTCCACCGAAGAAAGTCGCCGAACCGACCTGGATTCATTCCTCGACAGCCTGGTGTTCGACTATCAGGACATGGGCAAAGACGTGCAACTGAGTGGCAAAAGCAGCGCGGTGATCGACACCCGGCCGCATGCGTTGCGGCGGGTATTGGTGAACCTCACCGACAATGCGTTGAAGTTCGCGGGTGCGGCCGAACTGAAGGTAGAAACCAAAAACGGCAGCCTGTCAGTGACAGTCATGGACCGCGGACCGGGCATTGCCGAGGAAGAACTGGCCCACGTGATGGAACCGTTTTACCGGGTGGAGAATTCGCGTAACCGTAGCACCGGCGGGACCGGGCTGGGCCTGGCAATTGCCCAGCAACTGGCGCAGGCCATCGGCGGGTCGTTGACGTTGAGTAATCGTGAGGGGGGTGGTTTATGTGCGGAGCTTGGATTACCGACTCAACCGAGCTGATCTCATCGTTACGCTTAAAGACATCAAGCCTGTCCCAGGTCGTCCAGCACGTTATCTCGCGGCTGGTCTTTCACCCATTGCCAGAACAACTGATAGCTGACTGCAAGAAGAACAGGACCGATAAACAACCCAATAATGCCGCCGCTGATCATCCCGCCCAAAGCGCCGACCAGCACCACAGGCATCGGTACATCGACGCCACGCCCCAGCAACATTGGCTTTAGCACGTTGTCGACCAAACCCGCGATAAACACATAGATGGCAAATACTACGGACACCGTACTCGCACCCTCACTCGCAAAAACGTAGATGATCACGGGAACGGTTACCAAGGTGGCGGGTAACTGCATGATACCCAGCAGCAACAGCACAAGGGCTAACAAGCCGGCGCCGGGGACCCCCATCACCACGAAACCGGCACCCACCAGCAGCATCTGAATGAAGGCTATACCGATCACACCTAACGCAACTGCGCGAATCGTGGTGGTGCACAGCGAGGTGATTTTTGGCCCTTTTGCAGGACCACAGATACGTGACACGATTTGCACCGCACTGCGGCCACCGCTTTCACCGAACGCCATCAAGATGCCGGCGATCATCAAGGCGACGATGAACATGAGAAACCCCATCCCGGCACCTGCCAGCTCGCTTAAAAGGGATAGGGTGAAGTGCTTGATCTCAGGCAGGTATTTTTGGATCAGGTCAGGCAGGTCCGTGACAGCCTGCATCCAGACGCTATGCAGCAGTTTGCCCACCAATGGCCAGTGGGCGATCGTTTCGGGCGGTAGAGGAATCTGGAAGCTACCGGTTTTGACCATCGTCATGGCCCCCTCAACCGAATCAACAAGCGACTGACCCAGCAGACAGACAGTTGCAATCAGGACGCCTATAGCAATAAGCACGATTAGAGTCGCGGTGAATCCATTACTTCTACCCAGCTTGCTTTGAAGACTGCGTTGCAGTGGATAGAGCGTGATCGCCAGGATGACTGACCACAGCATCAAACTCATGAATGGACTAAAAATCCGGAAGCAAAAAATCACCATAATGGCGAGCAGCCCCGCGCGAATCAGTACATCGAGCATATTTCGGGACAAGGCCTTCTCGGAAATGGTCGCGGGCGGCATTCATAAGCTCCAGTAGCTGACAACAACGTTGTGAGATCGGTAAATCCAGCATGCGGGCTCAATCAGGGGGATACGCAAAGTATCTACAGCGCCCTTTCTTCATAGGCATAAACACCGCCCGGATGTTGGCGAATATTTATGCTTTGGTACGGACAATGATGGAAATCAAAAACTATGAAATTAGAGCTTGATATGGATTTGTCGACGACGCCGGTAAACGCTAATCGAAACGAACAGTAGGACTAAAGCCATCACCATGACGTATTCAACCGAAACTCCTTCTACAGGTTCGTAATCAGAAAACACCTGCGAACGAATCAACTCCTCCAGGTGTAAAAACGGATTCAGTAGCAATATCGGCAACATGGCGTTCGGAATATAAACCGCGGGAACCAGCACACCCGAAATGAAATACAGCGGAAAGAACATCGTTCGGACACACACGTTGATCCCGGGGCTCGCATGGTTAAGCGACGCCAGCACTACACCCAACCCGAAGGAAAACAACAACCCAAGAATGATAATCAATAGCCATTCGACAGGTGCCTTGATGGACACGTCAAAACCATATCCAGCAAAAATCAGCACCAGAATGATGTACACGACGATGGCGAAAAACGTTTCGACTAACGTTCGAGCTATCAGGATATTCAGCGGATTGATCTGCCTATTGGCAAACGATGCCCGCTTGGCGCAGGTGCTTCCCATCAGACGCAGGACGATATTTCGAAAAAGCAAGAACGGCACCAACCCTGCCAATACAAAGATGGAAAAATCGATGCCTACAACTGTTTGTCCACCGTTCTGTGCAAATAAATGAGTGAACAACACTAAATGACAAACCGGTTCAAGCAGAATCCAGATACCTCTCATACGTCGCTCATTGACGCGCGCACGTACCTCATGCAACACGAGCGCCGCAATCACTGTTTTTCTATTTTTTAGAAGTGATCGATGTTTCAAAGGTCTTTACTCCCAAGAGGCGTAGACCGACTATCAAGCAGGACGCTGCGAAACGAACAATTTGTAACTATTAATTCACGATAATTCATAGTCCGAAATCATCTTCAAGCCTGCCGGATTACTCGACATACCCTGCCGCATGGCGATGATACCTACCGCCCCCTGTGCCAAGGACTGTACGGAGTCCTATAACGTCGCCTGATGAGTCAGGTCTTGCAGGCTGATGGAGATGACGGGGAAGGCGTTAGCTAACACAAAAAGCAGACCGGCACCGATCGTCAGCGCCAAATGTTGTTGCAGACTGAGCCGACTGCCTCGATCCAGTACCGCCGCACATCGAACACAGCGTGCGACCTGATTCCAGGTCAGCGGTGCCGGCTTGTATACGCCATCGCAGCGCTCACAAATAATCCAGACTGTGTAGGTAGACACAGGCTCGCCCAAGTCAACTCGAAGCGCAGCATCTTGCCTGCCAACCTGAATTTACAAAGTCAAAACTTCTCAATAATTGTGATTTGCAGCCCACCTGATAGTGATCACGACTCTGAGTGCCAGGGTCCGGCGCCCTTTCACAGACTCGACTCCGCTCGCGTGACGGACTGGATCCGGACGTGCAATCATACTGATAGGACGCCTCGTTCACGACCTGCCAATTTTTCAAATAAATCAACTATATACACGTCTCAACCAAACACCTCCAACTGCAAGAAATCACGGATGCATCATGGATACCCTGACGAGTACTACCACGCAAAGTGGTCCATTCTTTAGCTACACCATCAGATGCTCACAACGAGGGCGATCAGCAATTTTTTTTCCTCAACGCCAGCAGATTTCCTTGATCGAAGGAACCTCAAAATATCAGGTTGAGTTAGGGTTTTCCCCCAGTCGATTACTCGAGTTGATGGTGAGAAACGCTGATGTTGTTGTCACTCGCAACGAAATACTTGAGTACGCATGGCCAGAGCGTGTCGTCACACAAAGTAGCCTTAATCAAGCAATTTCACGATTACGAGAACTACTCGGGGATGAACAAAACAAAGAAATCATCCAGACCATTCCTCGCCGCGGTTATGTCTTCAACTCAAGCTTTCTTACTGCTGCAGTAGAGCTTTCAGAGACGGGCGACGACTGTGGTGACACACCGACTGTTATTGAAAATAACACCCACCTGCACTCCAAATGGGATGCCTTGCCTGAACACTGGCAGAGGCCAGTCAGGTTGTTTTTGGTGACAATCACGGCATTGATGCTAAGCACCCTGCTTTGGCGTGTTGATTGGGATCTGCTGCTTCAACCTAATCTTGTCATCGATACGCAACAAGAAAACAATCAACGTCTGATTTATACGGCTCCCAACCTGAGTTCTTTAGAATCACTCCAGAATGACCTATCAAAAATACGCGAGCGTCTTGTACTTTTTTCAAGTCGCCCTGGAACTCTCGTGTTCAACCGCACACAAGACTACTATGACATCACCTGTATCCATCAAGGCGTAACAAAATTCATAACCGTTTACCGCACCCAACTGGCGACCGTAAATGATCAACAATTGCGGGAGTGCCTGCAATGATCAGACTGAACAGCGTACTGAGTGTCTTGATAGTCACCTTCGGAGTTGCCCATGCAGGGTATTCATTTCTAGGACGGGCACACCCAACTAGTGGCGCCTATTTTTCTACCGGACTGTTTCTGATGAGCGATGGCAGCAGCACCCCTGTCAGCATTCGAATGCAACTAAAAAGCAACAGCCTTTATGAGTACATCCAGGTAGGTGCCTGGTATCAGGATTATTTCAGGGACGTAGACGCTCATATAGCGGGAAATTTAAAGCTGAAAAACATTTCTTCCAACTCTTCAAAAGTAACAGCCCCCCCAAGCTACAGCGACGAAGACATTGTATTTAATAATGCCTACAACAGTAAGCCCGGAACCCTCCTGACCCTCTATACGCTCCCTCATGACAAAGATACATTATGTTTTTACATTAAGGAGCTAAATAAAGTTAGATGTTTCGGCCAGAATCGTTCCCGCGAACTTCACCCGTGAAGCGATGACTTCCAGCCAGGTTTCTACAACCTCTGCGAATGGATCTCGTGAAGAATGGGTTAGTCCCGCTGACAAAAATCAAGAGACTGCTGTAGTTCAGAGAGTGAAGAGCGGAAAATGCGAGCTTTTTTTCAGGAAAAAATCGTGAATTGATGTGAATTGACATCTATTGACTTCGCGTTTGGAGGCATCTGCTTGATAGTTCCTACAGGACCTATCAAGCAGATGCTCAAGCAGGTGTTGAGTGCGCGTGTTCGGCCTCGAAGAGAGGATGCCCCTCACCCTCACCTCCTTCAGATATTAGCGACTGCATCATTTATTGGATGCTATTTTTACCTTGCGTATCTTTAAGGCAAAAACATGACTTCCACAGACATACAAGAACCCCGCCTTTCTAAAGAATCGCCTCAGAGCGTTGATACTGTAAATACACGCACGATTCCACCCCCTCCTGGCTGCCATGTCATTCGCTGCGCAAAGCCAGAACATTATGTTCACTTCGAGCCTACCTGTCAGTTACTAACATTTTTCTTTGGAGAACAGCTGACCTCCAAAGTGGAGCTTAGCTTTTCCTCTTCCCGCCTGCTGGAATTGTTAATTACAAGGGCTAATACTATTGTCGCCCGAGAAGATATCCTGGCCTATGCCTGGCCTGGGCGCGTTGTCACTCAAAGCAGCCTGAATCAAGCCATTTCCAGCATAAGAGAGCATCTGAGTGATGAAGTGGCCAAAGAAATCATACAGACCATGCCTCGTCGTGGGTATCAACTCAACTCTCGTTTTCTAATTCCTCCCGAAGAGCGGCCTGCATTCCAGCACGATATAAATCTGGCACCGACTATTGCTGCCTCCCCCTCAGGCGAGCGTACTGCCCTCATGCAATGCATAGTTAAGAGTCGCCGTATTTTTCTTTTATTACTTATTGCATTCCTGTTCGCGACCCTCGTTTGGCGTTCCAATCTTACTCTGCTTGTGCAGCCTGGACTGGCCGTTAGCACTGAACACATCGGCAATAAAAGCCTTCTGTATACGGCTCCTGACAACGAAAAACTTGCAACTCTATACACTGAAATCAGCCCCTTGCGGGATAGGTTACTGGCAATTTCAGGAGCGCCCATCACATTATTATTTAACCGCATGTACAATTATTTCGATGTCATTTGCATCAATCAATACGGCAGTGTTTCTACCATCCTTATGCACCATTCCCAAATAACAAAAATCAATGATCATCAACTATTGGCCTGTGTAAAATGATCCGCTCAGATTTATCGCTCTTCATCGTGGCACTGCTGCTGACGCTCGCTCACCTTGTGTATTCCACCCTTGAGCGGCATCACCTCTACGGACCTTATTTCTCCCAAGGCATCGTCTTGTTCGAAAACGGTGAATCGATATCCCAAAACGCGCGCTTACAATTCCAGAAAAATAATGTTTACGATTTTCAACAAATCGACAGCACATCTCACATTACGCCGCTTGGGATCAAAAGCACTTTCCGGGGTAGTTTCTTTTTAACCACCCTCTCTAAAAACCAGAGCCTGAACAGGGCATCAAAAAAATATGCCCACAGTCAGTTGGCCTATAACCAAGCTTATTATGCAAAGGAAAACATGCCGCTCACGTTTTACAGGCTGCCCACCCGACCCGACAATTTCTGCGCCTATATAGTCGAGCTTCAAAAACTGCGATGTTTTGGATTGGCACACTAGAACCCTCACCACCTGACTCTCCAGCAACTTGACTCCGGACTGATACAAGGCGGCGACCTGAGCATTCCAACTGTCACGCCTCTTCGCTTATCACCTCGGCGCACAGAGCATTTTTCACAACTATTAATGCCGTGATGTGCGCCGTTCAGTGGTACCAAAAGGATGGGACTCGCGTTCTGAAACGTAGTCCAGTGCACTCAGAGCCTAATAAATTGCACCAAGCAGGAGCTACCAATGAAAGACAAATTGTTACCGAACGGACTACTTTTACGGTGTGCATTTTCAGTAGCGCTGCTGAGCACCTTACTGACGTCTCAACAAGCGGCCGCTCACGGTTACATCACCGACCCTCCAGAGCGCGCCTATTCCTGCATTCCGTCACTCGGCTTAAATACCAATTGCGGGGCAGCACAATACGAGCCTCACAGCGTCGGTGAGGGCACCAAAGGTTTTCCAGGCTTGGGCCCTGCCGATGGAAAGATCCCCAGCGCCGGTAACCCGTCATTCTCTGAAATGGACATTCAAACAGCCAGTCGCTGGCATCTGAACGAAATCAAAGATCGCACCATCAAGTTTGCCTGGTACTACACCGCGGGCCATAAAACGACTCGCTGGGAATACTTCATCACCCGAACCGGCTGGAATCCGAACGAACCACTCAAGCGTTCGGCTTTTGACGCCGCTCCATTTTGCACCGTCCAAGGCAATGGCCTCCCACCGATTAACGGTGCGGTAGGCGGCTCAGGCCCGGGCAAGGAAAAGCATACCTGCGTGGTTCCTGCCGACCGTAGCGGACACCATGTCATTCTGGGTCTGTGGACAGTTGATGACACGGCCATGGCCTTCCACAAGGCAGTGGATGTAAACATCATCGCGGATGGCGGCCCAGATGGACCTGCCGATGGCTGGAACAGTGTGGGCAACATCACACCCAACCAACCCCTGCAAGTCGGTGATCAAGTCAAGGCGCGAGCCTTCATTGGCGGTACCGAGAGCCCTGAATACAGCGTGGGCATCCGTATCGAAACAGCTGAAGACGGCGTTGCACAGAACTGGTCATTCAAACTGGCTGAAAAGGTCAATGCGACCCAGACACTGATCCGTGCCGGTGTGCGTGATAGTGAAGGCAATATCGCGCCTGTCAAAGGCACCAACACCTTGTACGCCAAAGCCGAAAGTGGCGTCACCAGCTACCAGATGCAAACGGTTCTGGTGGGCGACCCGGACGCCTATCTGCACTTTCATAACATCGCGACTGAGTACGAACTAGACAAAGGCAAGGCCAATGTCGACTTCACCGTGATGTCCAACCGCGAACTCAACGTTGTAGCAACCGTACTGGATGCCAACAACAAGCAAGTGGGTGAAGCAAACCAACGGGTCAACGCTACGACAGCATCGTTCAGTGTTCCTGTGATCAGCTCGCCAGGTACACACCAGGTATTGCTGGTGGGCCGCAGTGACGATGGCCGGGTCAATCTTCAGGACGTCAAACGCATTGAAATGACCGGAGAAGCAGGTAGTGGCGATTATGAATTCGAGTTCCCGAACGAACTAGCCAGCTACAGAGCAGGCACTAAGGTGCTGCAGCCAAAAGACGGCAAGGTCTATGAGTGTAAACCGTTCCCTTATGAGGGCTGGTGCAAGATCTATAACCCGAATGCCAACCAGTATGAGCCGGGGATAGGCTCCAACTGGCCGGATGCCTGGATCGCCCGGTAACTCCATCCAACGTGAGGCCGGACAACCTTTGCGGGCTGTCGGCTTCACAACGGCTGTTTGAAAAACCGGCAAGCCGCGTCAATCGAGTGTCGTTTTGAGCCGACGCTCCTGCGGCGGTCATCAACCGCGCCCGGAAATTCCATCGCATTTTTTCTGAGTTGAATGGCGCTTGAGTTTTTCATTTACGGCAATCCCGGGTTTGCTCCCAAGACTTTTCAGAACGGCATTGCTGGTTCTGCCGTTGAGCTATGCAAGTGTATTGCTTTGGCAAGAGCGGGCCTGGCGCAACACCTTACCCAAGGTGGAAAACCTGCCTTCCCCCCCTGCCCCGGCACGCGGTGAGCATCAGGCGTTCAATCCCCGTGCAATTGCGGCCGTGCTTGGCCTGGCTGGACAGGACACCCCGGCCCGCAGCACCGAAGCACTGGTGCTGAGGGCCAGCTTTGTCTCAAGCGCGGGAGACTCGCGCGCGTTGCTCGCGGGTGCCGAAGGTCAGCGTACCTACCAGGTGGGAGACACCTTGCCGGGCGGCAGCGTATTGCGCCGCGTCGAAGTGGCGCAGGCGGTTTTGTGGCGGGACGGTCGTGAAGAGGTGTTGCCCCTGGAAACAACAGGCAAGCCGACGTTGCGATTGCTTGAACGTGACGTACACAACGCAGTTGTCGAGCCTTCGTCCCACCATCTTCAACCGACCACACATCGAGACCAAAGTGATTGACTGCACGAATACAGACTGGCGGTTTTCACCGCGACGCTGGCTACAATCCCTGATTCTGGCGCCCTTGATGTTTCAAGGCGTTGTTCTGGCCCAAGTCCCTCAATGGCAGTTGTCCATGAAGGATGCGGAACTGCGCGACGTCGTCCAGGAAATGTCCTCGATTCTCGGTGCTACGGTGATTCTCGACCCCCGTGTCCAGGGACGTATTACCGTGCTTTCCCGCCAGCCGCTGGACCGCGAAGGCGTTCGTCGCCTGTTTTACTCCGTGCTCGAAGCCAACGGCTTTGCCACTGTCGATCAGGGCGATCGTTTGCTGATTATTCCGGCAGCAGAAGCCAAGGCCCGGGCCGGCACCGGGCAAGCCGCCTCGCCGGCCGAGTTCGTGACCGAGGTCATGACGCTCAATTCAAGTGTTGCCGTGGATCTGGCCGTGCTGATTCGGCCTTTGGTAACGGCCCATGGTTACATTGGCCCTTCCGCATCGGCCAATGCGCTGATCGTCACCGACAGTACGGAGAATGTTCGGCGCATCGCACATATCGTGCGACAACTGGACTCGGGCGCCAAGAATGCCCACGCCGTCGTCGAGTTGCGTCACGGTCTGGCCGCCGAAATCGCCAAGGTGATGGAGCAATCCCTCGGCAAGCAAAACCTGGAATCGGGTAGCCAGGTGATTGCCGATTCGCGCAGCAATCGCCTGCTAA
Organism: Pseudomonas sp. GL-B-19; assembly: GCF_019956415.1. Classification (GTDB taxonomy): domain Bacteria; phylum Pseudomonadota; class Gammaproteobacteria; order Pseudomonadales; family Pseudomonadaceae; genus Aquipseudomonas. Next base: position 26,679 of record NZ_JAHBDK010000052.1, on the reverse strand, counting down.
TCCTGGGGACTCAGGTCGCACGTCAACGCCTGATTGATATGGCACGTTCACTGGATACACCGGCCAATGCCCAGACCGATAATGCCAAGGTGATCCGTCTTCGCTTCAGTGACGCCAAGCAACTGGCAGAAATGCTCGACTCGATGGGCCAAGGCATGAAGCCCCCCATGGGATCCGGTAGCAGTAAAGAGCTGACGTCCTCCATGCCCGTCGTGGTCAAAGCCGCCGAGAGTCAGAATGCCTTGGTGGTGATTGCCGAGCCGGCTCAGCTGCGGACGATTGAGAGTATCGTGCGCCAACTCGACCAACCTCGCGCCCAGGTGTTGATCCACGCGGCGATCGTAGAGGTATCCGGCGACATCAATGAAGCCCTCGGCGTGCAATGGCGCGTGGATAGCGGCGATGTAAAAGGTGGCATTACCTTCCCGGCGGCGGGCAGCACCCTTGGCGGGTTACTCACGTCTGATGGGGGGGTGAAATTGCCGGACGGTGCCGCCTTGAAAATCGGCAGCGACAGCTTCAGTGTGCTGGTCACGGCGCTGGCCAGCAATGCGCGCAACAACCTGCTGTCGACGCCCAGCCTGTTGACGCTGGACAATCAGCAAGCAGAAATCCTGGTCGGGCAGAACGTCCCTTTCAAGACGGGCTCCTACGCGACGTCGGGCAGCGGTGCGGACAATCCCTTCACGACGGTGGAGCGCAAGGATGTCGGCATCAGCCTGAAGATCAAGCCACACATCAACGAAGGCTCGACCCTGAGGCTGGAAGTCGAGCAGGAAAACTCGGAAATAGCCCCCTCCTCCAGCGGCTTGACTGACGGCGATCTGATCACCAACAAGCGGGCATTGAAAAGCACCATTCTGGCTGACGATGGCGAGATCATCGTGATCGGCGGGCTGATCAGGGACAGCGTGAGGACGGTGGAAAGCAGTGTCCCTTACCTGAGGCGCATTCCGCTGATCGGCGGGCTGTTCCGCTCCAGTAATGACACCCACGAAAAGACAAATCTGATGGTGTTCCTGCGGCCAACCATCGTGCGCAGCCGGGAGAATCTGGCCGAAATCACCAAAGACCGTTACAACGACTTGCGTGATCTCAGCAAGCCGGGGGTGCGGCAGAGCAACTCCCTATTGCTGCCCAAGGACCCCCACCAGTTGTTTCAGGGAGCAGATGACAATCAATTGATTGATCTGCGCAAAGAAAAGGTGCGCTCCCAATGAGCCAGGAGACAGTGCTGGATCTGCAACTTCCCTTTGGATTTGCCCGTCGATTCGGTGTGCTGATCGAAGGGAAATCCGTAGAGGCGCGCGTACTGTTTCGCGACGACACACCGCTAACTGCACTGGCTGAAGTCAGGCGCCTGAGTGATCGGGATCTGCCGTTGCAACGCATCGACACTCAGACGTTCGCAGTGCGCCTGGCCGCTTGTTATCGAGAGGGACAAAGTGCAGCCGAAGAAGTTGCCCAAGGCCTGCACGATGATCTGGATCTGGTCAGCTTGGCCGATCAGGTGCCCCAGGCGGCAGACTTGTTGGAGCAAGAAGGTGATGCACCGATCATCCGTCTGATCAACGCGCTGCTGAGTGAGGCGGTGCGAGAGAAGGCTTCGGATGTCCACCTGGAGACCTTTGAGCAGTATCTGTCCGTGCGAATGCGGATCGATGGCCAGCTGCGCGAAGTGTTGCGGCCCAAGCGCGAACTGGCGAATTTGCTGGTGTCGCGGATCAAGGTCATGGCCCGCCTGGACATCGCCGAAAAGCGTATCCCGCAGGATGGCCGCATTGCCTTGCGCCTGGCGGGACACGAAGTGGATGTCCGGGTCTCGACGCTGCCATCGGCGCATGGCGAACGTGTGGTTTTGAGGCTGTTGGACAAGCAGTCCGGGCACCTGGATTTGGCACGATTGGGGATGCCTGCAGAAACGCTGACACGCTTGCAACAAATGCTCGGCAAACCCCATGGGATATTCCTGGTCACCGGCCCCACCGGTTCCGGCAAGACCACCAGCCTGTATGCAGCGCTGACCCATCTGAATGATCAAACGCGCAACATCCTCACCGTTGAAGACCCCATTGAATATCACCTGCCAGGCATTGGGCAGACACCGGTCAACACAAAAGTGGATATGACCTTTGCGCGTAGTTTGCGGGCGATGTTACGTCAGGATCCGGACGTGGTGATGGTGGGAGAAATCCGCGACACGGAGACCGCCGAGATCGCAGTGCAAGCGTCCCTGACCGGGCACCTGGTGCTGTCGACGTTGCACACCAACAGCGCTGTTGGTGCAGTGACCCGTCTATTGGACATGGGAATCGACGCCTACTTGCTGGCCTCCTCTCTGGTGGGAGTACTCGCTCAGCGCCTGCTGCGCAGCCTGTGCAGTGAATGCAAAACACCGTATGTGGCCGATTCGGCCGAGAGCTTGCGTCTTGGACTGACAGCCGACTGCGCACCGCAATTGTTTCGGGCTCAGGGATGCAGCCAGTGCCAACAGGGGTATCGCGGGCGTATTGGAATCTATGAATTGATCACTGTGAACCCGGTGTTGGCCTCTTTGATCCATCGCGGCGCCACTGAACCAGAGCTTATACAAGAAGCGCGAAACACCTCTCTCAGTCTGTTTCAGGATGGCCAGCGGCGGGTGCTCGATGGCACCACCAGCCTCGATGAATTGTTGCGGGTAACTCAGGAGGACTGACCATGCCGGCATTCGAATATCAGGCAAAAAACAATAACGGCCGTACGATCCGAGGCAGCCAGGAGGCCGACAGCCCACGACATGCCAGGCAATTACTGCGCGAGCAGGGCTTGTTGCCGACACGCGTTCAAGCTGCCAAACGCACAGCGGGGGCTGGCGGTCGATTCACCCGTAATACTCGCTTGAGTGCCAGCGAACTGGCACTGGTGACACGACAGTTGTCAACACTGATTCAAGCATCGCTACCACTGGAAGAAGCCTTGCAAGCAGTGGCCTCCCAGAATGAACAACGTCGAATCAACAGCCTGTTGTTGTCGGTGCGTAGCCGCGTTCTGGAAGGGTACGCACTGGCGTCGGCCCTGGCAGGTTTTCCACGGGCATTCCCTGATCTGTACCGTGCCACGGTCGCGGCCGGCGAACGTTCCGGACATCTGGATCAGGTACTGGAGCAACTGGCCGACTATACCGAGGCAACCCAGCTATCGCGTCAACGTATTCAGCTGGCGCTGGTCTATCCGCTGATTCTGATGTTCGCCTCGCTGATCATCGTCGGTTTCCTGCTGGCTTTTGTGGTGCCGGATGTCGTCAAGGTTTTTGTCGACAGCGGTCAGCCTTTACCTTTGCTGACCCAAGGACTGATCGCCCTGAGTGATGGATTGCGCATTTATGGTGTGTGGCTACTGTTGCTGATGTTTGCGTTGATGGCCGCCGCCCGTGCGGCTCTGCGACAGCCCTCCGTGCGGCTGCGCTGGCATGACCTCTTGCTCAAGATCCCGTTGTTGGGCGGGGTATTGCGGGCCACTGAAACAGCGCGGTTTGCCAGCACCCTGGCGATTCTCGGCAAGAGCGCCGTGCCGCTGGTGGATGCGCTGGAAATCGCCGCGGCAGTCATTTCGAACCAGATCATCCGGGCCCGCATGAGCGATGTCGCCCGTTCAGTTCGTGAGGGCGGCACCCTGACCAGGGGCCTGGAACGCGGTGGGGATATCCCGCCGCTGATGCTCCACATGATTGCCAGCGGCGAGCGGGCCGGAGAGCTGGACAGCATGTTGGCCCGTGCCGCCGAGCAACAAGAAAAAAACCTGGCGGCGCGAATAGCGCTGGCCGTAAGCCTGTTCGAACCCTTCATGCTGGTGGTCATGGGCGGCGTCGTGCTGCTCATTGTCCTCGCCATCCTGATGCCGATTCTTAGCCTTAATCAACTGGTGAACTGATCATGACACCTGCCCTGCACAAAACACCCCGCGCACAGCGCGGTTTTACGCTGATCGAAATCATGGTGGTCGTCGTGATTATTGGCATCCTGGGGGCCATCGTTGTGCCCCAGTTCATGAGTCGCCCCGACCAGGCCAAGGTAACGGCGGCCAGCACCGACATCCAGGCTATCGCGACGGCCCTCGAAATGTACCGCCTCGACAACCACAACTACCCCTCGACACAGCAGGGTCTTGAGGCGTTGGCCAAACGCCCCGTGGGTATGCCGGCAGCAAAAAACTGGAGCCCACAAGGCTACCTGAAAAAACTGCCCGTTGACCCTTGGGGCACGCCTTATCAATACCTCAATCCCGGCATCAAAGCGGACGGCTACGATCTTTACTCCTTCGGTTCCGACGGCGTTGACGGTGGTGAGGGCCATGCCGCAGAAATCGGCAATTGGGAGAACTGAAGGTGAAACGGGAATGCCAGGGGTTCACCTTGATTGAAATGCTGATGGTCATCGTGGTCATCAGCGTAGTGGCTGGCATGGTTCACGTGGTGGCCAGTAAGAACCCGGGGCGAGAGGCACTACAGCAGGCGCATCATTTCCGCCAGTTACTGCAAACAACACGCGAAAGCGCTGTACTCGAAGGACGAGAGTACGGGCTGCACGTGGAAAGCGAAAACTACCAATTAATGCGTTTAGAGCAGTCAGTCTGGCGCCCGCTCGGGCCAGTCCACCAGCTCCCTGCAGGATTGTTCATGTCACTTGAACAAGAGGGTCAGCCTCTCGTTCTGAGTGAACATCCAGGTCACCCGCAGATCCTCATGCTCAGCAGCGACGAGTTCAGCCCGTTTACCCTGCACTTATCAACCCGAACCCAACCATGGTTGAGTATTTCCGGTGATGGTGTTGGCGAGCCGCTCATTAATGAAAACTGAACGCGGTTTCACTTTGTTGGAGGTGATGATCGCGCTGGCCATCTTCGCCACCCTGGTAGCGGCGGCCTTGTCAGCCAGCCAATACGTGCTGAAGCAAAACAGTGGGTTGGAAGAGCGTCTGTTTGCGGCGTGGTTGGCAGATAACCAGTTGAATGAAGCTAGCCTGCAACGCCACCCGACACTGGGGCGACAGCAGTTCGTTGTCGAGTTTGCACAACAAGACTGGGTCATCCACCAATTCATTCGTCCTGCGCACGACCAACGCCTGCTTGAGGTTGAAGTCAACGTACGCCGCGCCGAAAGCGATGACATCGTGAACCGGAGCCAGCGCTGGTTGCAGGCCCGCCATGAATAAACAGGCCGGCTTCACCCTGCTGGAGCTGATGATCGCCATGGCCGTTTTTGTCTTGCTGGGGCTGGCGTGCTGGCGCCTGTTCGATAGCGTAGCGAGCACCGAACGTAGCAGCGTTGCTCATCAACAGGCCTTGCGCAGCCTGATGCGCGCCGTTGCGGTAATTGAGCGCGATGTTCTTCACGTCGTGGAACGCCGACCGGGCCGGACCTTCCTGCTGGATCAGGGATTGTTGAATTTTCAACGAGGTAACTGGCGAAACCCGCTTGATCAGTTACGCAGTGAATTGCAGGAAGTCAGCTACACCGTCGAGCACGGCGTTCTCTGGCGTCATAGTCGTTCTGCTGAACATACGGTTTTACAGCGTCAGAAGTTGCTTGAAGGGGTAAGCGATGTGCGATGGCGTTTGCTCGATGAAAAAGCAGGCTGGCGCCTCGACTGGCCGCGCGATGCAAACCAATCTCCGGTCGCTCCGATAGCGTTGGAACTGGTGTTTACCCATCCTCGATTCGGCGAGATTCGACGGGTCTTCGCGTTGCCTCAGGTGGTGCGATGAAGGGCCGTCAGGAAGGGGTGGCACTCATTACCGTTTTACTGGTGATGAGTCTGGCGTTGTTGCTGGTGAGCAGCCTGTTGCGCAGTCATCGTCTTGCGGTACAAAGCAGTGCCCAGCTACTTCATCGATTGCAGCTGCAGCAGTCAGGGTTGAGCGCGGAGACGTTGGCGCTTCAGTTTTTACAAAATGCTCAGTGGCGCGATTCAAAAAGCGTGAACCTGGGACAGGAATGGGCCCGGCTGGGGACCACCTTCGAACTCGACGGTGCCACCGCGCGCATCGACATCGAAGATCTGGCCGGTCGGTTCAACTTCAATCAATTGCTCAAACCCGGACAGGTCGACCAGATCACCCTCGGTCGTTGGGCGCAGCTCCTTCAGGTGTTGAACCTGAAAGCGCCGGACCTGACCCGGCTGCGACCACCCTACAACGCCGGGTTATTGTCCGATATCTCCGAGCTGCGCCTGGTTCCCGGCATTGATGCCCAATGGCTGTCGCGCATTCGACCCTGGATCGCCCTACTCCCCGCAGACGCCACGTTGAACGTCAATACCGCGTCCACAACACTGCTTTCCACCCTTGAAGGCATGACACCCGCCGCCGCCCGGGCATTGGTAGCACAGCGTCCACTTGCGGGATTTTCCAGCGTCCAGGCGTTTACCCAGGCCCCGGTCATTGAGGGTTTGGGCGTAGCCAGCCATGGGTTAGGGCTGACCGGTCGCTGGTTTCGCGTCACGGTGCAGATTGAGATTGGGCAGCGCCGCCTGCGGCTGATTAGCGACTTCGAACGGAATCGGCACAATGGCCGGCTTCAACTGCTGCAACGGCGTTTCGTTCCTGCGTACGAGAAGGAAATCAGCCTATGAAAACCTGGCTTTACCTCACCGCCGAGGGCCTGAATCAGCCCTCACACGACTGGACTTGTTGCTTGTGGCAGGACAACCAAGAGCCTCAGACAATGTCCCTGGCGCAAGCGGCCCCCACATTAACGGGGAGTCATATCGAGTTGATTCTGCCAATGGAATCGTGCAGTTGGTGGCTAAGCGAAAGATGGCCCTCGCGCAGGCGTCCCTCTGCCCAGGCGTTGGCCTATACCATCGAGGACCACTTGGCCCAAGAGCTGGACACCTTGCATATCGCGGCGGGAACCGCGGATGGGCAACAACGCTATCCGATGCTGGCGATCGACCGGCAACGGCTTGAATCGATACTCGCACTGTTGACAGGTGCGGGGATCGAGCCCTCGAATATTTATGTCGATGCCGACCTGCTTCCCGGTGATCAGGCATGCGGTGCGTGGTGGTTCGGACGCTGGATAGTGGGGGGCACACTGGAGGCACGTCTGGCACTCGATGATGAAGCAAGGCAGACACTGAATGAGACGTTACCAACGCAGATGAATTGGCTGGATGAGCCGTCACAATTGCCCGGTGTATTGAGTGCCAATGCTGCGCGGGCGATCAATCTGCGTCAGGGTCAGTTCAGTCTGGCACAACGTCGTTGGCCGGTGCGTTCCGTGCTCGCCGCGCTGGTTGCAACCGTTCTTATAGCGTGGGCATTTACCCTGACCCGCAGTCATTTTCTTGAGCAAGAAAGTGCAAGGCTCTATGCCCACAGCGTTCAGCGTTTCAAGTCGATGTATCCCGAGCAGACTCGCATCGTCGACCTCGCAGCCCAACTCAAAGCACAACTGGCCAAAGATGGCGTGAGCCGGACCACCCAGCTTGCCCGTTTGCGCGGACTTGCAGAGCAAGTCATCGGAGGTAGCAGCGTTGAGGTGCAACGCATTGAGTACCGGATAGGCGAAGGCTGGAAAATCCAGCTGACCGCGAACACTTTCACCGAGCTTGAACAGTTGCGTGTACGCAGCAACCAGAGCCAGCTGCCTATCAAGCTCGGCAATACCAGCAAAGACCAGAATCGCGTGCGCGCTGTATTGACCCTCGAGGAAGACACCTGATGATCAGCGCTCTGAAAATCCCTCCAGTCCTTCGGGAAAAATGGCAGCAGTTGCCCGAACGTGACCGTCGGATGCTGTCGGTGTTGGCCGTATTTTTGCTCGGCGTGTTGCTGTTCAACGGTCTTTGGCAGCCAGCGCAACAGCGATTGGCCGTGGCTGAACGTCTCTATCAGCAGCGGCTGGAACTGGCGAGGGAGATGCAACGCGCACTGCCGGGAAGCTCGCGCGAATTAACATTCACACCGCTTTCTACGCGACTGAACGATAGCGCAATGGCAGCCGGTCTGGACTTGCAGCAACTGGAGGTCGACGAAAAAATCTTGCGTATCACCCTGCGGGGCGATGCGTCGAGGGTGTTGCTTTGGTTGGAGAACATCGAACGGGAAGGCGCTCTGTTTCAGTCACTAAGTCTTGAAAAGAATGATCAGTTGCTGGAAGCCCGGCTGGTACTGAACGGGGTTTAGCGGCCAGGGCCCCTACAGGTCGATCGCTACGTACAAAAGGCACACTAATTGAAAGATCAGCTTACTCTAAACTTCTTCAAATAGAGTCAACATACTCGATACCCCTCAGTTCGGGCGAGAAACAATCCAGGCTGGTTTTTTTGACGCGATGGAAGTTGAAGCACTAAAACTGAGATTTCCTGATCAGGTTCACAGACTATTTGAATCCAGAGAGATCTGGCAGGACAGCGCAACGGAGGAAGTCGCCTACTTTTCTAATCGATTGGCCTATATCCAAGACCTTGAACTTTTTTGGATGAATAAGCTGGCGGCTGCCACATCCGGGTGGGGGATTTTTTCGAGGCGCAAACTTCCTGGGCGGAATAGGGTTCTACGTTTGGTGTCTACCGCTGATAGCCTGGTTGCTCGGGTGGCGCTACCTACACCGGATGATGTTAGGCCTCATGCTGGTGACACTTATAACGCAAGTTTTCAAATCAATGACGGCCATGGAGCTTCCGGCAAGTACTGCACATGGTTTAGCAGCCAGTACTCGATCCAACCAGCGCATAAATACCTTCGATATTCAGTTGTGCAGTTAACTCGCTGGATTGTGGCTTAGGAAGACAAGGTGGGTTGAAGCAATGGAGTGGCGCGACGTGAATCGCGCCTAACGAAACATCTACTCACATATCGCAATGAAAATATCAAAATATTACCTACCACATACTATCAATGCGTCTACGTTTCATAGCCAGAACCAAATTCCGCATCCACCTCGACCTCCCCCTCCCCCGCCTTAGACAGCCTCTCTCCGCCACTTCGCGAGAACTAACTTTCGCAATAAAAAGTAACAAATAATTACGACAAACCAACTAATCCCCCCGACAAAAAAAACCGGTCCGCAATCAGACTCTCAATTGAAATTACTTACCCCAAGAACATAGCTTAGTACAACGCTTACGCAAAACGCGCATTTAATAACAAATAGCTGCCATTCACGCCGTGAAATACTGAAAACCAAAGGAAACCAATCCCAGATCATTAATGAAATTCATCTCCCACAAAAACAACAGGGCCTAAAATGAACAAAATTCATCTGTCCGGCTTCAATTGTGGCAACAACAAACTTGTTGGCGCCAGTATTCATTACCTGTACACATGGATAAAAAAAAACGGCTTCCGAAAAACGATTGACGCCGGAGAGAAACTATCAGGAATCACCGAACACTCAATATTCACGATTGAAAGCGGCGCATGGCGATTATTGATCGGCGGCCATAAAGTCATCAACATTATTGGACCTGGTGGAATCGTTGTGCTCGACCATCAACCGCCTAGTTACACCGGCCCATCAGGCCGCTACGAAGTACTATCGCGATCTACTTATTATGAACTCCCTATGGAAAACATTCATCTGGCTGCTGCCGACAGAAATCTGCTAAAAGGGATTTTTGACTTTATGACCTGGAATACCAGCAACCTTTCAAGCAAATGGCTAAATCAGTGCCTGGGGGATAGCTACGCGGAAGTAAAATCAGCATTGGAGTGGATGAATGAACTACCAAATTCCATCAGGGAGAAATTCACAGCCATATCATTTGTCACCGATACGACGGGAGTTTCCAGATCACACGCGCTATCAATCATGAAAGCATTGAAACAAGGAGGCTATATTGAAATGGAAGGCGGACATCTCATAAAAATCACGAAAACCCTCCCCGAGGGGTATTAACCCCTTCCTATAAACTGATGTGCCGCCCCACTTATCGGTATTGCGGCACACAGATAGAAACATCCTTACACATTACAAACCAGCGACATACTTTAACACCGACACAAACAAAGACCAGACAGTGTAGGAAAAGTACCGTCGTAAACAGCGCATGGTGCAAGTCAGAGAGACTATTGCCCTAAAACTTTTAGCCAGCTTGTCGTAACGTCTGTTTATTCGTGGCGATCCACCAGCCAGTCAAACATGCGCTCGATAATGTTGCGTTGTCGGTAATTGGGCTTGGCGAACAGCCTTGGCAGGTTGAAACACAAAGCGATTACGTTCGAATCGCAGAGCATATGAATCTTGATCAGGAGGCCACCGCGACTGCGGCCCAACGCATGATTTAGCGGTTCTTCAGGCCCCTTTTCCCGGCGCCGGAAGAGGCTCGGGGGGCGTATAACCTTAGCTCGTTCAACTTGATGTGAAGTCGCTTGAGCATCTGGTTGAAAGCCCCCCGATTATGCCCGTCACGAAAGCGTTGATACACAGTTGACCAAGGGCCGAAGCGCTCGGGCATGTCGCGCCAGGCAGCACCTGAGCAGAGCACCCAGAGCACGCCGTTGAGCATCAAGCAATCATCTGCTCGTGGGAGTCCGCTACGCCGGCTTTCACTGAAGATATCCGCCACCGATTCCCAGGCTGCATCGGGGAGTTCATACTGTTTTGCCGTCTTGGCTTCCTGGCTTCCTGGCTTCCTGGCTTCCTGGCCCGGATGGTGGCGGATTTTACAGTGATGGAGATTTCAAGGGATTTCGTAAAGAACCTAGGGAAGGTCTGAAGTACCCACGGATTTTTGATTGCCTCACTACTTGAGGTTCAAAAAATCATGAGTCGGTCGAAAAACAGACCTTCTTGTCCTTAATTCACGGCTCTTTCCTCTGATCGCGCAGTTTCAGGGCAATTGCCCGCATTACAGGCGCACCTCGCCCATACCCGTCAGCCGCTTTCGAGCCATCCACAGGTTCGACAAAGCGAACAACGTTGTCTGCTGCCCGATGTTTTTCGCCAGCCCACGAAAGCGCGCTTTCACATAACCAAACTGGCGCTTGATTACCCGAAAAGGGTGTTCATTTTTGGCTCGCGTCTGAGCTTTGCAATACTCGATTTTGCACTCGGCCTTGTCGAGCAGGCTGCGTTTTTCAACTTGAAATAGGTGATGCGCCGCGAGGCAATTTGCCAGATCACTTTACGACTTTCATGCTCTTCACGCTTCTCAGCACCGGTGTATCCCGCGTCTGCGTACACCGCGCTTCCGTCGCTATTTAGCAATTCAGTAACTTGGGTTACGTCGGCCACAGTGGCCGCCGTGCCGTGAACATGATGAACCAGTCCCGACTCCAGATCAGCGCCGATATGCGCCTTCAGTCGGGTAAAGCAGGAGTGTTACCACTCCTGCCTCCCCTAAGAACCGTACTTAAGTGGTCAGGTGTTGCACTTAGTCCTTGAGAGCGCCCGGTTCTAATTTTCTACATATGGATTGTAGATTGCACTTGCCGTATATTTTTTCTTGTCGCTTACTGGGTAGGCTTTTATAACTTCCGCTGGTTTAACTCCCCCAGGAACAGAAATTTCTTCCGCATATTCATAAAACCTGTACTCTCCTGCTGGCCATCTTCCTGGCTTTTTCAACTCAGAGTTAATATCAATATGGTGGCCTTGGCGCTTAACTACATATAAATACCCACCGACATCCTTTTGATTGGCATATATTCTTGCTATTTTTTCCTTTTTTGAAAATCCCACATAAATACTGTCAGTATTACTGTGTACATATTCGGTAAGATCATCAGATCGACCTCTAGGTGTAAATCCTTCTTTGAATATTTCATCAGGACTTCTCAAGTCCCCACGAAATATAAATTCCCCTTCCTCTATTCTCAGAGAGTTTCGTATCTCCTGGTGAAAGGAGTTGAGCGGAGAAACATCAGTAACATCGGTTTCATCTAAGGTCCCACTTTCGCTCGGGTTGTTTTCTGAGCTTGCGATGCCACTTAGCTGTCCTGATGTAGTGAACCAATTTGTTGCATCGCTAGTAAATTCGTCAAACTCATGATTGGGCAGGTCAGGATATGTACTCTTCAAAATACTTACCAATTCCGTCCATGCACCATCCGTATTGAAAGCCTGTCGCAGTGACTCTTCATCAATACCCAGCTCACCATTCAAAATGTCATCTACTGTGAATAGCCCAGATTCATCAACAAAACGAATGGGGTTATTTCTGACCATACAAAACAGGTTGAGCCCATCCACGGTCCCAGCCGGATCCGGATTCAACCAACGACCCAGCCACGGCGCGTAATAACGGAACCCGTAATAATACAGCCCCGTCGCATCGCGTTCCTTGCCCGAATAGCGCACAAACTTGTACTTGGTTTCGCTGGCATTTTTCCCCGACCACACCGCCGTACCGCCAAACGGGTAATATTCTTCCTGGGTCAGTATGTCCGCGTGCTGGTCCAGCTCGAGCAAGCTCGAACCAATCTGGTTGTCCAGACTGCCGCGCGATTGGTCATTGGGTATATCGTCCGGTTTGCCTGCTTCCCAGTGCAACACCCGTACTTGCTGGCGACCAGCGCTGCCAACACTGATGACCTGCAACTCTTCCTCGAGACGGGTGCTACTGCCTTGCGTGCTCTCGGTCCGGCGTAACTCCAACCCGGGCAAATAGATCACCTGCGCACGACGGGCCGTACCGCTGGTATGACTCACCGTGGTTTTGCGTACCCGGGCGCCGCTACCATCGTATTGGTAATGCTCTTCGTCATCATCGGGACCGCTGCGCTGGACCTGGGTGACCCGCTGCAGTTGATTGCGCCCATCCCAGAGCAGCGGTTGGCCCGCCACCAGTTGCTGGAGGTTGCCCGCGGCATCGAACTGCCCCTAGACATCATCCTGCGTCAGGAACTCCGTCTGCTGCGCCGCACGATTGGACGTGTTGGAAACCAGCATGTCGAGGGTGTAATTGCGGTTGCCGACATGCCGCACCTGGGTCAGGTTACCGCCGTGGTCATAGCGGTATCGCCGGGTGTAATTGCTGTACTGGTTCGAGTCGGCACTGCTCGCTGCCGGCAACCCGGGGCCTTGTCGGCTTGCCCCGACATTCTCCCGTCCGCTGGCCGTGAGCAGTTGATACAACGCATCGTACTGATAGTCGTTGGCCGGCTCGATCTGCTGGTTGTTGTGGTAACGGCTGTCAATCGCCGCATCGCTGATCGACAGGATGTTGCCCACCGGATCGTAGACGTAGCTCAGGTCCTGCAACAGCGAACTGCGCCCGACCTGCGGCGGGCGCGTGCTGATCAACCGGCTCAAGCGCAGGGTTTGCGGCTCGTAGCGGTAGTCGGTGACCACCCCGTTGCTCGCCGCTTCACGCAACACCTGGCCGCCGGCGCTGTAGGTGATCGAAGTCAGGATCGGGCGTTCCACGGTCTGCCCCACCAGGGTCAGGCCACTGCTTGCCAACTGCCCGGCAATATCAAGCTGCTGACGTTGCTGATTACCCTTGGCATCGACACTGTTCAGCACTTCGCCCAGTGCGTTGTAGCCGATGCGACTTTGATGTCGCTCGGGCTCCAGTACTACAGGCCACAGGGTTTCAGCGCCCTGCCAATCGCTGTTCGCCGAGTCATCCCGCAACAGTTGACGGACCATCTGCAGAGACTGGCCGCCGATGGAGTAATGGGCGACTTCGTTGAGCCCGGCCGTGTCGTAGTGACGAACCAGTTGCCCGCGACTGTTGGACTGCACGGCATTGGCCTGGTTTTCACCATAGACATAACGCTCGCTGACCCGCTCACGCTCCGTACCGTCTTGCTCAAACACACTGCTCAAACGATGCTGCGGGTCATACTCAAACCGCTTGAGGTGTCCGCGACTGTTGCCCTGCCAAACCGGCCCGGTTTCGATGTCATACAGCGTGACCTGCTGACCGGCATCCTGGCTCTGACTCAGCAGCACTTGGCCGGACAGCGAGTTGTGGTAGCGAAAGTTCGGCAACACCGCTGGATCGACCTGCTGCGCAGCAAATAACCGAGGATCAATACTGCTCAATAGTTGCCCACTGATGCTGTAGCGTTGTTGGGCAATCAACTCATTAGCCGCCTCGCCGACAGCATTACGGTTGTACTGCAGCGTACGGACTGACAAACCACGATTGTCGACAACCGATACCGTGGGAGTGCCACTGCACAGTTGCGCAGTGGTTAGATTGGAAGTGCTACTCATGAAAATGCCCTCAGCCAGGAAGGGTCGTCAAGCGCGCGAACGCAGCCGACCGTTAAACGTCAAAAGGTAATTGTGCTGTAGCTCACTTTGGAGTTCAGGCCCCTGGAGTTAGCCACAAATACATGGCTACTTCAGGTCACCCCTAAAGATACAAGGTCTAAGCAGTGACTTCAGGCGCTTCTTAAACCCTCCCTCCCTTGGTACCGCGGAATACTTTCTTGACCGCGCTTTGTCTAGAGCGTAACTGCGTCGCACCCTCACCAATTGACCGCACCTGGTGATCCGTCATGCTATAGATACGACCTTCCCCCTGATAACCAGTCACCTCCGCCTTTGTGAACCCCTCATTGGCCAATGCATTGGCAAATGATTGAGCAAATGATTGTTTGGGTACTCCGAAAAACTTCCTCAAACTGACAAACACTCCGGTCGGCGCTGCGGCATCATTCAGGTCCTTAGCAGCGAATGAAACAGGGTCTTCTATATCCCCGCCATTGCAAGAAAGCAGTCGGAAATCGACAAAGTCTTTGGATAGTCCTCCATCGGCAAACTGTTTTGCCAGCTCAGAAGCGCTGATTGTAATTATCGGTTTGGCCGTTGCCGAGTCCAGTTTATTATCTCCTGCCGTACCATGACCAAAAATGTAAATTTTATTGTTAGCCGGATCAAGATTAGCAAGTTCCTGCCCCGACTGGTTACTTTTAATGTTCAGCTGCCCCAACTGGGCTAACTCTTCCGTCACGTTATTAAGATGATCTACTTGATCATTATACTTAGCATTCCCCATATGTTGTTGGGCCGCCTGATTACCTCCGAACCCTTGAACGATCGCATTTATTTCAGTTATGGTTTTATTATGTCCCGCTATCCTGAACCGTCTATCCATATCCAGGGTATTTTTATCCACATCGTTTTTGGCGATTAGATCAAAAACAGATTTACCCCTCTTGTTTCGACTGATATTCCTTCCAGCAGCAGACCTGATTCCATCCACCCCGCTAAACGGCACATAGATCACTCCATTCTTTGTGCCCGCGCCATTGGGGTCATAGTGTGAGACGGGATTATTTCTGACCATCCGATACAAATTCAATCCATCCTCGGTACCTGCCGGGTCCGGGTTAATCCAGCGCTGCAGCCAGGGTGCATAGTAGCGGATGCCGTAGTAATACAACCCCGTCGCATCACGCTCCTTACCCGAGTAGCGCACAAACTTGTACTTGGTCTCACTGGCGTTTTTCCCCGACCATACGGCGGTGCCACCAAAAGGGTAATACTCCTCCTGGGTCAGCACATTTGCGTTCTGATCCAGTTCAAGCAAACTCGAATCAATCTGGTTGTCCAGGCTGGCGCGCAGTTGGTCATTGGGAATATCGTCGGGTTTGCCCGTTACCCAGTGCAAGAGCCGCACTTGCTGACGGCCGGCGCTACCCATGCTAACCACGTGCAACTCTTCCTCAGTGAGAGTGGTGGCGTCTTGTGTTCTCTGGGTTCGGCGCAGTTCCAGCCCCGGCAAATAGATCACCTGCGCACGACGGGTCGTACCACTGGTATGACTCACCGTGGTTTTGCGTACCCGGGCGCCACCGCCGTCATATTGGTAGTGTTCTTCGTCGTCATCGCTATCGCTACGCAGCACCTGGGTAACCGACTGCAGTTGATTGCGCCCGTCCCACGTCATCGGTTGGCCAACCACCAGCTGTTTGAGGTTGCCGGCGGCATCGAACTGCCCCTCGACATCATCCTGCGTCAGGAACTCCGTCTGCTGCGCCGCACGATTGGACGTGTTGGAAACCAGCATGTCCAGGGTGTAATTGCGGTTGCCGACATGCCGCACCTGGGTCAGGTTACCGCCGTGGTCATAGCGGTATTGCCGGGTGTAATTGCTGAACTGATTCGGGTCGGCACTGCTCGGTTCCGGCAACGCTGGGCCTTGTCGGCTTGCACCGGCATTCTCCCGCCCGCTGGCCGTGAGCAGTTGATACAGCGCATCGTACTGATAGTCGTTGGCCGGCTCGATCCGCTGGTTGTTGTGGTAACGGCTGTCAATCGCCGCATCGCTGATCGACAGGATGTTGCCGACCGGATCGTAGACGTAGCTCAGGTCCTGCAACAGCGAACTGCGCCCGACCTGCGGCGGGCGCGTGCTGATCAATCGGCTCAAGCGCAGGGTTTGTGGCTCGTAGCGGTAGTCGGTGATCACCCCGTTGCTTGCCGCTTCACGCAACACCTGGCCGCCGGCGCTGTAGGTGATCGAAGCCAGGATCGGCCGTTCCACGGTCTGCCCCACCGGGGTCAGGCCACTGCTTGCCAACTGCCCGGCAATATCAAGCTGTTGACGTTGCTGATTGCCCTTGGCATCGACACTGTTCAGCACTTCGCCCAGTGCGTTGTAGCCGATGCGACTTTGATGTCGCTCGGGCTCCAGCACCACGGGCCACTGGTTTTCAGCGCCCTGCCAATCGCTGTGCGCCGAGTCATCACGCAGCAGTTGACGGACCATCTGCAGGGACTGGCCGCTGATGGAGTAACGGGCGACTTCGTTGAGCCCGGCCGTGTCGTAGTGACGAACCAGTTGCCCGCGACTGTTGGACTGCACGGCATTGGCCTGGTTTTCACCATAGACATAACGCTCGCTGACCCGCTCACGTTCCGTACCGTCTTGCTCAAACACGCTGCTCAAACGATGCAGCGGATCATACTCAAACCGCTTAAGGTGTCCGCGACTGTTGCCCTGCCAAACCGGCCCGGTTTCGATGTCATACAGCGCGACCTGCTGACCGGCATCCTGGCTCTGATTCAGCAGCACTTGGCCGGACAGCGAGTTGTGGTAGCGAAAGTTCGGCAACACCGCTGGATCGACCTGCTGCGCAGCAAACAACCGGGGATCAATACTGCTCAATAGCTGCCCACTGATGCTGTAGTGTTGCTGGGCAATCAACTCATTAGCCGCCTCGCCGACAGCACTACGGTTGTACTGCAAAGTACGGACTGACAAACCACGGTTGTCGACAATCGACACCGTGGGAGTGCCACTGCACAGTTGCGCAGTGGTCAGGTTGGACGTGGTACTCATGACAATGCCCTCTGCAAGGAAGGAGTGTTATCCATGACCTCTTGCAGTGTGTCGTTCTCATCTTCGGCGATGGTGAACCACGGGTAAAAACTCGTCCGTCGCAAGTAACCCAGCGCGGTAGTGACCTGATATTCACGACCAACGGGGTCGTAGTAATGGGTATCGGCATACCCCCACTCTCGGGCGCTGTCATCATTGACATAGATCGGCACGTCAATGAAATAAGGCTGATACGTTCGAACCGCCTGGCCTTTATTGTCGTACTCGGTGCGCCCGGACACGGCCCAGCGCGGCGCCGATCCCGTATCACGCTCAACAGGTTTGCCAGCCTCGATCTCCAGTGTTCCGTCAGCGTTGACGACATACGCAAGCCCGGGCGGGCATTTTTGTTTGGCCTGCAGGGTGCGCCCAAACCCGTCGAAA
The DNA here is from genome assembly GCF_019956415.1 of Pseudomonas sp. GL-B-19. GTDB lineage: Bacteria > Pseudomonadota > Gammaproteobacteria > Pseudomonadales > Pseudomonadaceae > Aquipseudomonas. The sequence goes on along the minus strand of NZ_JAHBDK010000052.1, from coordinate 9,028 downwards.
AGTGACAGTGATATCCTGATCTGCGCAGCGGGGGTCGCGCCTGGATATTGATCTGCCAGGAGCGTCGCAGCTTGCACCGGATGACGCTTCACACTGGCAATCGCGCCGCGCAACGACTCGCCGACACCCTCGATCGGCAAGCCTGAACGGGCCCATGCAACAGCGCGTGAGCGCAGCCGACCGTTAAACGTCAGAAGGTAATTGTGCTGCAGTACACGTTGGAGTTCAGCCCCCTGACCGGGCGAAGAAAGCGCAGCAAGCTCGTCGCTGGAAAGGTGCCCCATCCAACTATAAAAGTCATACAGATAGACTTGCGCCGCTTGCTGAACAGCCGCAGAGGGCGTTGCCAGCGCGGCATCGATACTGGCCAAGGCAGAGTGGCTGGAATCAAATGCAGCCAGCGGAGAAAATCCGATGGCCACTGACTCCCCCGCCTCATTCAGCTGAGTGCCATAACCGGAACTTGCAATCACCTGCCCCAAGGCATCGAACAGCACTTCCTGGGTGTTTTCGTTTGCATCGATGATGCAATTCGGGCTGAGAAAACGGTAATCGTAAAACGCCTGAACCCGATTGCCTGCACCGTCAGTGACAGACGTGACAACGCAACTGTGCACATCGTAGGTGAATGTTTGAGGCGCCACGATGGGCGTACTTCGCATCGCTCTTGGCCGGTAGAACGGCAACCAGTTGCCATTTTCGACATAGGTGCTGTAACCGCCGGGAATCACCCAAATGTCCGGGTTTACGTCTGTCGGCTCACTTAACACCTTGCTGCGCTTCAAATAGCCCGCGGCGGGTAAGGCAACCTCCAGATCAAGGGTCGAAACGCCGTCATACGCCTTGAGCGACTCGTCATCGAGTTCCGCCGTTTCCTGATGATGGACCAATGCCAGCGCAGGGGGTGGTGTGCCCGCGAGGAGAACATCTGTACCTGAAGCATTGAAATAATAAGTGACTGTTTGTCCCGCAAAGGTGCGCGGTTGTGTCGTGCCGGTCAGGCTATCCGATGCGATCAGCGCTTCGTAACTTAAACCACTGCGGGTCAAGGGGTAGCCGCTGTACCCTGTCGCGTGCATCAACACATTTTGCCGTTGCTGATAAGGCAGCCCCAGTCGCCATGCATCCGGGTGTGTCAGGTTGTAGACACTGCTGCGACTCTCGGTCAGGCGCAGCGGTGCCTGGCTTTCGTCGTAAGTGCTCGCCCACATGGCATTCGGGACTGTAGCCGGGTAAGGGCTTGTAAGCGGTTTGGGCTGACGAGGGTAATTGACACCAACGGTCCAGAGCGGAGCACCAAACTCATCGGTCCGCAAAGTCACCTGCTGCTGAACGACAGGGTCACCGGCAATGCGCTCGTAACCGACGCTTAGCTGCTCCAGAGCCATCGGCAGGACGACACTGTATGCCTCTGGAGAAACGGCATTCTGAAGCAAGCGAACCTGCATCCGAGTTGTCTGGACACTGTACGGAACGCCCTGCTGGGGACTGGCGTCCTCACCGTAAATCTCTGTCCGTTGCATGCTGCCTTTCAAGGCACGGTACAGCTGATAGCGAGTAGAACTGTCAATCGATGTCAGCAGATCATCATTGCCGGTCACAGGATTTAACCGGGTCAAGCGCGGCGCCCCCAGGCCAAATACCAAAGCGTCTTCATAAGGAAGCGCACCGGACAACCCCTCACCTTCCCGCCCGGTGTTGTACCAGACCTTGGTCAGCGTCGGCGCAGCCGTCGGTAGATCACTCGCGGTCGCTTGGGCATGCTGCTCAGTGTCCAGGTGCTGGACAAAGCCAAAACCACGAAATTCCCGTTCAACACCATCATAGACACCGTGTCGATAGAGGTATTGCTGCGTGAGGCAATTACCGCTGATCTCATCCAGCATGCTCTGTGTCGACACCACGGGTACAGCGAATGGCAGCTCACAGACACTCTCGGGCGATGCCTGCTTTTCGTCGAGCCATTCTTGTGCAGAACTGCGATAGGTATAGCTCGTATGGGTGCCCATATTGTTGTTGGATGACAGCAACAAATAGGGCTTGGTCGCTGCAAAGTTGTAGTGCCAGTGCTGGGGTTTGGTATGGGTGACAGTCAGTACCAGCGAGGTCGTTCCGGTACCACTGAGATCGGCAAAGTTGACCTGGTCCAGTTGGTCAAACCGCACACCCACAGGCATCGGCAAAATCAGTGGCACACGGCTGAAACCGTTGCCGGACTGATTAAGGAAGATCAGAAACCGCTCAGACTCGGCATAAATCAGATCAGCCGCCCCGGAACCGTCCAGATCAGCCAGAAAAACCCTGGAAGGATTGAACGTATGTTCGTCAAACGGCAGCTGTGCCAGTACCAACGGTTCGCCGAAAGCCCCTCTCCCCAGATTTGGCCAGCAGGTGAGCTGGTTATAGCGGATCTGGACCAGATGCTGCTGACCTGAGCCCAGCACATCACTGAACGCAACAATCGATGCTTGATCACCCGACTGCATCGGCAAACGATCATCGCCGTCATGAGCAACATCTTGCCCTGTGCCGTAGCCCTGCTCCCGTTGGTTGGCGTACAGCCGAACACTTTTGGGGCCAATCAAGGCCAGATCGGGCAGGCCAGTACCCATCAGATCGGCCATCTGCGCTGATGGATGCAAGAACTCTGTGGGGAATGCCGGAGAGGGTACGAAATGGCTCCAACGCTGATCGGGGTTCAACGTGAAATAACCCGCCAACCCTGGTTGTGCAATCAGCCAGTTGAGTCGACCTGTGCCCATGAGGTCGACAAGTGCCTTTCGCTCACTTCCCTCAGGCAACAGAGAAGGCAGTTGCGGCAATGATTGCCAAGGCGCGTAGCTGACCGCATCAGGGCCTTGCGTACCGCGAATCGGCGCCCGGTAGCGCCAGTCGTTACCTTCCTGATAGAGAACTCCGGAGAGGCCTTCGCCCAACAAGTCAACTAATTGATACTGCTGACCATCATTGAGGCTTGGGAACGATGGCAATGCCGAATAGCCGGACGAGTTAAAGTCCGGTGTAAATGAGCTGTAAGACCAATCCACTGGTGGTCGGGATTGAACGGTTCCGTCACGCTCATAGGCCAACACTTGTGCGCCGATCAACTGAGTCAGTTGCGGCGACTGTTGGTACTCCAGCAGCAGACGCGAGACCAGTTTGTCCGACTGTTCGAGCTCCTGGGAAAAATGGTGAAACATCAACACTTGCTGACACAGCCGGTGTGTGCGCACTTCAAAACCGAACGAGTAGTCGGAGAATGAATCTGCGCGGCACGGCCAACTGTCAGAGGACAACAACGGCGGCGCTATCAGCGGGTCCAGTGTCCGCTCACCATAGTCAAATACCAACGTAAACAGCCATGCCGGAGTCTCTGTCTGCGTGAATTTACGCCAGGCATAGAGTGGCTGATATTCCGTGACGTTACCGTACTCGACATATTGCAAATAGCGATTGGCGGTGTGTGACCGAGAAGCTTCCTGGCCACTCAGGATGCAATTAGCAGTGTCTTCCTGCTTGTAGCGATAGCGAATGTGCTCCCCGGTCAAGGTCACTGACTCTTCAAGCAGCCAGACACCGATATGGCCCGGTTGTGCAGGATCGGTAATCCGCGCCTCGGCGGACTTGCCCAGACAATGCAGTTGACCATCTGCCGTGTGCAACAACCAGAAATCACCCTCGGTAGTTGCCGGGCTCCAGCGTTCGATCCTGCTGAATGAACCTTCGATACATGGAAAGTAACGCGTGACCGTATAGGTGTGGTCGAGGTCCAGCCCACCATAGCTGTCGCGCTGGGTGGTGATCACGTTGTGATCGGAGCCGGTTTCTGGAACCAAAACCTCGCCATCCGGCGCCAAATACGTATCGTCTTCCTGATACAAGGGCGCGCCGCGACTGGTGCGTCGGCGGATCGTCATTTCAGAAAGCCCCCACCCCATGGCGAAAGCGCCATTACCGGAACCGCTGCTGTAGTTCAACGACAATGCAGGGGCATGACCTCGTCCGGCGGACACAGGCAATGCCAGCGTTCGGCTGGACATACCCGTCAAACCGACGCTGCCCAGGGCCTCCCCCATGCCCTGGATTGCCCCACCACCTTTGGGCAGCGAGGGTTGATTCACTTCAACGGGAGTGTTCTGACTGGTATTCATAATTCATCCTCAAAAGTTGCGCGGGTGTTCTCCAACGCGGCCAAGGGCTGAGCCCCTGGCACGCGGCCACTGTCAGTACCCTTTGAGGGTGTAGCGGAGATGGAAAATGACATCGACCAGGCTTTCCACCAGCTCACGCTGCTGCTGACCTGTGCCGGCATTAAAGAACGTCAGAACGAGCGTCCCGGTGGTGGTTGAATCGCCTTCAAACGGCAAGTATTTCGGATCGTTGAAGTCGACCATAAACAAGCCCGAATCATCGAGCCCGCGGGACAGCGCAACATAGTTGCCGTCGCCCCTGCTCAAGGTGGCCTCTACATCCTGATAAGGCCCAATCAACGCCGGTAACGAAACGCTGATATTTTTGAAGCGCCCGACCTTACCCGTACTGCCATAGGCGTCATTCAGATCAAGCTCAGCGATGTCCAGCTCAATGACCAGCTTGTCGCCGTTCACCGTCTTGATTGCTACGCCGCCAGCCGCAACAACCGGGTTGCCCGAAAGCGCCCCTTTGAGGAACACGGAAAAGCTTTTACTGCTGTCGGCTCGAGTGATTTGAGTATTGAGCGAAATGGTTTTCTGAATCTCCAGCCCACGTTTGTCCAGGCGCAGGTAGATGTTCTCCATTTTTTGCAGCTCCAGTTGCAAGCTTTCCCCGGCCAGCAACCCCTGGTACAGATCGTTCCACATTGGCGTGGTGAACAGACTGCCGGCGTTGGAATCACCTATTTCGCGTCCCAGCGCAGCTTTCGTCGTCAGGCACAGCGCCAGCGCGCTGTCATACAGCTGGTAGTAAAGCGAAGAAAGTCGACCGGCCATCCAGTTAAACAACTCCAGCCCGGTGAAGCGCGTGGTCTGCAGGGCGTACTGCGCACGCATATTGCTCAGCTCCTGTGCGTACAGCGCTTTTTGCTTTTGCGCCATCGCCAGTTGCTGATTCTGCGACTGAATTTGTGCCGTCAGCTGTTTGACTTCGAACTCCGCACCTTGCTTCTGAATCTGCCAGTCCGCGCGTCGACGTCGGTATTGCTCACTGATATCCAGGCGCTGGGCAGAGGTTTCCAGGATCGTCGCCGTTGCTTGCAACCCAAAGGCCACCGCACGTGCCGCACCGCCCCATCGCGATCCACCCACAGCCAGCCCGAAGGTGTTAGGTGCCAATTCAACCGCAGCACCCACCACGTTGCTGATCAGCGAGCCGGCGTTCAACGCCCCGGCTGCCACACGCAGATCCATGGCACTCTGCTCACCGCTGGAAATCCAGTTGTTGTAAAGGCCGGTGTAATGCGCCAGGCGAGTCTTTGCACTGTTCAGCGCTTCTGTTGCGGCGGTCACCCCGGAGGTCAGCGAGGCGATGTTATCGACCTGAAGCTCCTGAGTCAGTGTCGAAATCTGTTGCTGCTGGGTCTGTACCAACAGGGTCATGTACTCGTTGTCACGTTGCAGCAATGCCGTTTGCAGTGCGCTACCGAACTGAATGACGCTGCTCACCGCCGTGCGGGCCTTGTCCATCAATACCGGGAAGCGAAATTCACTGACCTGCTGATTGGCGGGCACGGAACCACCCGCTGCGCCGTTGCCCGCGCCGTGCTGAAGCTGCAAGGCCGTGGGTGAAACCGGCGTGGCAAACAGCGGCAGAACCAACGGCTGGCCATCGAGGGTCAGGTTGTTGCGCAGGTTGTAGAGGCGCACCTCCAATTTGTCCCAGTACAGCAACAGGTCGGCGTTGTAAGGGGGTAAAAAGCTGCCGTTTTTGCTGCTGAGATATTGCTCAAAAGCCACAAACCCGTCGTTTGGCGCCTGATCGTCAATATTGGAGAGTTGCCGTGCGAGGATATGGGATGCTTCGTCTGCGACTGAGGGATCAGGCCAACTGTTGGTGTAATGAATCTCCGGCCGCGGCCCCAGCATTTGCGAGGCTTGTATGTAGTACATTTTCGCCTGGCCTATGTAGTCACGTTGCTGCATCCGATAGCAATCGTCGCCATGTTCGATCAGCGCGTTCACACTGCTGAGGAAGATCGCCATCTTGTAATGCATGGGGTCATTCATGGCGATGACGTCTGGGTCGACCGTCTCCGGGATTGACGCATTCCAGGTCTGGTCGGTTTGCAGCGGTACAACGTTCCAGTAACGTGTCTCGCCGCCCGGTTTGTCCAACTCACCGCGGCTGTTGCGGTAGCCCGTTGGCGAAAAAATATATTGGTGCCATAGTTTGGCACTTGCGTAGTTTTGTTCGGTCAAGTATCGATCGGCAATCAGGAAGCAGCTGTGGAAGAAAATCTCCCAAAAATACAGCCCGTAGGACCCATTGAAATCAATCGAAGCCGTGTTATTCAATTCAACATTCTGGGTCTGGCTACTGTAATTTAAAAGACCGTCCACGCCATCGCGCTGCAGCGCAGAAACAAAATTCAACGCTGAGTTGGTCTCTAATTGGGTGACAACTATTTCCGCCGAGCTACCCTGAGCGCACTTAAGAGCGCCATCACCCAAATGAAACAGTTTTTCAAAAAATAATAAACTCACGTTTTTGTAGACATACATTCTATTTAGCTCAGAGGCTTCCCCTTTCACCAACCATAACTCTACATATTTAACTTTACTCGGTAATTGAAAGCCATGGAGAGCCCTATCATCGACATCAATAAAAACACCACCAACCTCTCTGTCGTTCTCATCAAAAAAATTGATGACGGCGGTTGCAGTAATATTGAAACGCAAATAGATGGTATCGCCCACCCAATCTTCAATAGTAGCCCGTGCGTTAAGCATAGAATATTCAAAGGAATCTCCTACCTTGGCTTTTCTATGAGCCAACGTATCTGAGAATAAGAAATCCTTACCCTCAGGAATATAAACCTCATCTAAAAATGTCAACTTTTTGTCTGGAATGCTATTAATAAGTGCAAACTTAGAAGGTTTGATAGCAAGGATATTTTTCCGATAGGACACCCACGTACCATCACCCTGCAAATACCAAATATTATTGAAGTAATCGTGTTCAAGTTTTCCGCCATTGCCATCTGGGCCGCCCTTTGCCATTTGGCTGATCCAGCAAATATATAGTCGATTATTAAACCAGCATGGCCTTATCATGCTATCCAATGCCTCCTCGGTCGGAGCATTGATCTTTAGCCATTGCGACCAGGCTCCTCCAGTAAGCGCACCTTCGTCGTTACGTACCGCCATATTGCAACTGCGCCAGTAATAACTGTGCGGTACATTCTGACTACGACCAATAAAATATACGGTGTCTCTACTTTCAACCCGGGCATCTGTTCCTGCTTGGTAACCGCTGATGGTTTCTAGATTGGCAAGGGTTTCAAAACCCAACAGATACTGCTGGAAGCCTGCTTGCACACGGCTATCGGAAATACGTCCCTGATTGATAGTATCTTCAAGCGTCTTGAACAGTTCAGTTTTACCGTAACGCAACCCGGGATCAAGATACGTCGAAGGATAATACTGCAAACGCTCCTTGCCCGCCCAAGTCGAATACACCTGATTGTAATCCGGCCAGTCATAAAGAAAACCGCCAGGCATGGACTCCTTAACCATGCTCGAGCCGACAGTGTCGTTTACATCCGGGTCAATCCCTCCCAGACAGCGGTTGATGTATAGCTGCAAGCTGGAAATGGTTTCGGCAACCCGAGAAGTCAGGACTTCTGGGCCAATCCGGGTGTCGAGTAACAAATACTCGTAAAGATCCTCGGCATTTTTAACGCGCAAGCTCAAGGGTGTCCCATCTCCCAATGCTGTTTTAGGGATGCAATAAGTAGTGTAATAGTCAACCAGCGCATCGCGTCGCGCGGTCTGGATGGCATTGATGGCGGTGTGGTTATTCATGATGTGCTCCAGATACTGAATAGTGACAACGGATTAGTTCTTGATCGCTGCGCTTAATTGCTCGGCGACACCACGAATCAGATTCGACAATCCCGGATGGACTGATTGCGGCCTGGACATCTCAAAAAGCTGGGCAATGCAGTTGCTGCCGACGTTTAAATGCGCACTGGCTTGCATCCAGGTTTCCAGATGAAAAACGTCATCAAGGTATTTTGGAAAACCCTGATAAATATTTTTACTAATCAGATAGCTGTTCATCAGGACAGTTTTTTTCGAGTCCCATCCATGGATCGTTGCCAGCGCGGCAAGTGCCTGGACAGGTACCTGGCCCTGTTGATTAGCCATCTCGAAATAGCCGAACGCTTCGGAGGCCGGAACAACGATTCGCGACAACCATTGTTTGAGCCGTGCGATGCGCAAAAGCAATGGCATGGACGGCTCTACTCCGGCGTCCGGCATAAACCAGCTGGGACAGTCGACAATCAGGTACAGGTCTTGCTCGGTCAAATCGGCCCATTGGCTGATAAGGGCGTATTGCGCCATGCCCTGGCTGTAACGAGCGATGTTGGCTGAGGCTTGCGAATCACTCTCTTCCGGTTCAGTACCGTGTACCCGAATCACATCGGCCCAGAAATCACCGAGGCCATAGGCCGCAGTGCCATCCGCTGTGCGAAAGAAAAAGTCCTGCCATTGCAGCAATTTACCCATCACATTAGGTTTGCTTTTAAATACCGGTGCAATGGCTTGGTGCAGCCTTTTCGCAAGCTCTGGAGAAATCGGTTCGTTGGTCTGATGGCTAGACGCGACACTATCGCCGATAAGCGACGTGTAGAGGTTGTGCGTGAAATTATGCAACTCTGGCGTGAAGATGGGACTGTAGACGTCTGTCGTCATGCTCAGAGCGGTGCGAATATCCAACTGGTTGTCGACCATCCAGGCAAGCACCGTTTCGGTTTGCCGAATAATCTCGAGCGTGTCCAGTGTGGCCTCGCCGGCCACTCGTCCGGCGGTATTTTTACCGGGATTGA
>NZ_JAHBDK010000051.1 GCF_019956415.1 Pseudomonas sp. GL-B-19 | reverse complement strand
CTCACGGACGCCATCGCCGGCAAGCCGGGCTCCTACAGGGGTCGGTGTTTCAGGCATAAAAAAATGGGGCGCATTGAATGCGCCCCAATCGTTCCCACGCTCTGCGTGGTAATGCAGCCAGGGACGCTCTGCGTCCCCTTCAATTTCAGAACGCCGGCAATACCGCGCCTTTGTACTTCTCGAGGATGAAGGCTTTGACTTCCGGGCTGTGCAGCGCGGCAACCAGTTTCTTCATCGCTTCGCTGTCCTTGTCGTCAGGGCGGGCCACGAGGATGTTCACGTAAGGCGAGTCGTTGCCTTCGATGACCAGCGCATCCTTGGCCGGATCAAGCTTGGCTTCCAGCGCGTAGTTGGTGTTGATCAGCGCCAGGTCGACCTGGGTCAGCACGCGCGGGATGGTCGCGGCTTCCAGTTCACGGAATTTCAGATCCTTGGGGTTCTCGGTGATGTCCTTCACGGTCGACAGGATGTTGTTCGAATCCTTCAACTTGATCAGGCCTGCCTTCGCCAGCAGCAACAGCGCACGGCCGCCGTTGGTGGCGTCGTTCGGGATCACCACATTGGCGCCGCCCGGCAACTCGGTCAGCGCTTTGTACTTGCTGGAGTAAGCGCCCAGCGGTTCCAGGTGAACACCGGCAACAGCGACCAGATTGGTGCCCTTGGCCTTGTTGAACTCATCGAGGTATGGCTGGTGCTGGAAGAAGTTGGCGTCCAGACGTTTTTCCGCCACCTGCACGTTCGGCTGAATGTAGTCGGTGAAGACTTTGACCTTCAGGTCCACGCCTTCTTTGGCCAGGGCCGGTTTCACGAATTCGAGGATTTCTGCGTGCGGGACCGGGGTGGCCGCGACCGTCAGGGTGTCGGCATGGGCGGAAAAAGCCGCAACAGCAGCAAACGCGACGAGTAGTTTTTTCATTCAGCTAACTCCATATGAGGCGCCCGTTTGGCGCCTGCCAGCGAATGGCCGGCTCATGTCTTACTTACGAGAAAAATGGACAACCAATTTGTCGCCAACGGTTTGCAGCACTTGAACCAGCACCAGCAGCAACACCACCGTCACGACCATCACATCCGTCTGGAAACGCTGGTATCCGAACCGGATCGCCAGGTCGCCCAGACCGCCAGCGCCGACCACACCGGCCATTGCCGTGTAGGACACCAATGTAATTGCCGTCACCGTAATCGCTGCAAAAATGCCCGGACGCGCTTCTGGCAACAAGGCATTGGTGATGATCTGACGCGTCGTCGCGCCCATGGCCTGGGTCGCTTCAATGATGCCGCGATCCACTTCACGTAGCGCGGTTTCCACCAGTCGGGCGAAGAACGGCGTAGCACCCACCACCAACGGCGGGATCGCACCGGCGACACCCAGCGACGTACCGGTGATCAGCACGGTGAACGGAATCATCACGATCAACAGGATGATGAAGGGCAGCGAACGCAGGATGTTCACCACCAGCGACAGCATCGCGTAGACGCCTTTGGCTTCCAGCAACTGGCGAGGGCTGCACAGGAACAGCAGCACACCCAGCGGCAAGCCGAGCAACACGGTGAACAACAACGAACCGCCGAGCATCAGCAGCGTGTCGCCGGTGGCCAGCCAGATTTCGAACCAGTCGATATTGGCAAAGAAAGCAGTCAGGGCTTCCATTAGCGCAGCACCTCCATGTGGACGTCAGCCGCGGTGAAACGGGCAAACGCCGCGTCCATGTCGCCACCGGTGACGGCCAGAGTGAGTTGCCCGTAAGGGACGTCTTTGATGCGGTCGATACGGCCGGCCAGGATGCTGTAGTCCACACCGGTTTCCCGGGCGACGGTGCCCAGCAACGGCGCATAGGTCGCGTCGCCCTGGAAGGTCAGACGCACGATGCGGCCCGGCACGTGAGCGAAGTCATCGCGTTGTTCGCTTTCGTCGATCTGCTCGTCTTCTTGCACAAAACGCTTGGTAGTCGGGTGTTTCGGATGCAGGAACACCTGGGCCACCGAGCCTTGCTCGACGATCACACCGGCGTCCATTACCGCCACCTGGTCGCAAACGCGGCGGATCACGTCCATCTCGTGGGTGATCAGGACGATGGTCAGCTTCAGCTCGCGGTTAATCTCGGCCAGCAATTGCAGAACCGACGCAGTGGTCTGCGGGTCCAGGGCGCTGGTGGCTTCGTCACACAGCAGGATTTTCGGCTTGGTCGCCAAGGCGCGGGCAATGCCGACACGCTGCTTCTGGCCACCGGACAACTGCGCCGGGTACTTCTTGGCGTGATCGGACAAACCCACCCGCGCCAGCAATTCGGCCACGCGCAGGTCGATCTCGCTGCGCGACAATTCGCCGGCGAGGGTCAGCGGCAACGCGACGTTGTCCGCAACCGTCTTCGACGCCAGCAAGTTGAAGTGCTGAAAAATCATCCCGACTTGCTGACGGAAGCGTCGCAGGCTGTTGGCATCCAGCGCAGTGACTTCTTCGCCGTCGACGATGATCTTGCCGCCACTGGAGTTCTCCAGGCGATTGATCAGACGCAGCAGGGTACTTTTTCCCGCACCGGAATGACCTATCAGGCCGAAAACCTGACCGTTCTCAATCGTCAGACTGGTCGGATGCAGGGCGGGAATATCCTTACCGGCGACGCGGTAGGTTTTGTGGACGTTTTGAAACTCGATCACGTAGCGAACCTTGTGGGGCGCGTTAGAAAAGGATCAGCGGTTAGCCGGGCGCGCATTTTAGCCTGTCCGTATAGAGGTTATTAGCATTTATTCCGCATTCATCCTTCGATTTGGCAATAACGCGATCAAAGGTCATAAAAAAGGAACGGCTAAAAACCCCATCAGTCACTAATAAGGCAACTCGACTACGCCCCGGTGCCGTACCTGGGGAATGCACAAGAATCCTGGCTACGGCGGGAATCGCAACGAGGAGTTTGGACGGATGAGTATCAAGAAGCCTGCCCCCACCAAAAGCGAATTGGCCGGTACCGACACCCGCTGGAGGCCTATAAGCACTTGAAGGCGATTGCGCTGCATGACGAGGTGAAGCAGTTGCTGGATGTGTTGAAGCTGGAGGCTGATGCGGGGTTGATCATGGGGACGGATGCGAAGCTGATCAAGCCGTTTTTTGCGGCGATCGGGCAGCATCGGGTTTGGGATCGGGAGCCTAAGGCCAAGGCGATTCCGGCCTGAAGGGATGTGGTGCCAGGAAAGACGCCATCGCGGGCAAGCCCGCGATGCTTTCAGGATTTACGAGGACTCAGAACCATCTGCGCCGGAATGTTGCGTAGAATCTGTCTCTCCAGCTTCAGATCAAAATCCGCATCCAGCTTCGTCACCCGCTTGGTCAGCAACGTCGCCAGCCAGGGATAATCATCGGTGCGCGGGACCTGAATGCTCACGTCGCAGTTAAAATTCACCACATCGGCGGCGATGGCATCGAGTTGGCGACGAAGTTTCGCCATATCGGTGAGATTCAACGCAACGGTGGTGCTTTCGGCCGTTGGATCAATCACCTTCGCGTGGGGTTGGGCTTCAGCGGCTTGAAGATCGGCTTCCGCTTTATCCAGTTCGGCTTTGCGGGCAGTAACAATGGCGTTGTTCACCCCGCCAGTCAGCGCCGGGGCTTTCGGCATCAGGGCCCGGGCACGACTCAACGCGGTGGCGGCGGCATTCACATCGCCTTTTTGCAGCACGATTTGGCTACGGCGCAGATACGCCTCGGCCAGTTGCCGTTGGTATTGCTCAAGGGTTGGGTCGTTGGGTGACTGGGCCTGCAAGGTGGCCAGTTGATCTTCGGCGGTGGCCAACTCGCTGCTGGCGAGGCTTTGTTCCAGCTGCGCGATGGCCGTAGCCCGAGACTCAGAGGCCTCTGGGGCCGCCGGTGGCGTGCTTTGGCAGGCGCCCAGCAGCAAAGAAAATGCGACAAGGAGCAGATAACGGGAGGCGAACAACTTCATTCCTGCGACTCTCTATTTGCGCAAAAAACGAGCAAGTCTACACCCCTCGACGGGGCAGGACAAAACTCAGCAGAAACAGTGCGGCAGCCGTCACAACAATAGAGGGGCCCGCCGGTGTGTCCTTGAACCACGACAATGCCAAACCGCCACAGACCGCGAGCATGCCAAGCAGGCTCGCGCCCAGTGCCATCTGCTCCGGTGACCGGGCGTGACGTTGTGCGGCAGCCGCCGGGATGATCAACAGCGACGTAATCAGCAATACGCCGACGATTTTCATCGCGACAGCAATCACCACGGCGATCAAGAGCATCAGGGTCAGACGCAACGACGCCACCGGCAATCCTTCGACCCTGGCCAACTCTTCATGCACAGTGATGGCCAGCATTGGCCGCCACAACGTCACCAGCAACGCCAATACGGCAGCGCTGCCACCCAGGATCCAGGCCAGATCGGTCGGGCTGATCGCCAGCAAGTCGCCGAACAGATACGCCATCAGGTCGATCCGCACTTCGTGCATGAAGCTTAGTACCACCAGGCCCAGGGAGAGCGTGCTCGGTGCGAGAATTCCCAAAAGCGTGTCAGACGCCAGCGGTTGGCGTTGTTGCAACGTCACTAGCAACACCGCCAACAGCAAGCAGCCAACGGTCACCGCAACGGTCGGGCTGACATCCAGCAAGAATCCCAGCGCTACGCCGAGCAAGGCCGCGTGGGACAAAGTGTCGCCGAAATAGGCCATGCGCCGCCAGACCACGAACGAGCCCAACGGGCCCGCCACCAGCGCCAAAGCCAAACCTGCAAGCAGGGCGTAGAGCAGAAAATCAGCCATGCTTGCAACTATCTCCGTGAACGTGGGGTTGAGCCGCCGTGACGACCGAGCCATGCAGGTCATGGGCGTGGTCGTGGTGGTGGTGATAAATCGCCAGGCTTTGGGCGTTCTTGCCGAACAGCTCGACAAACGCAGGATCGCCGCTGACTTGCTCAGGATGCCCGGAGCAGCAGACGTGGCGGTTGAGGCAAACCACTTGGTCGGTGGTGCTCATGACCAAGTGCAAATCGTGGGAAACCATCAGCACGCCGCAACCGTGACGGTCACGCAGGCGCGTAATCAGGTTGTAAAGTTCAGCCTGACCCGCCACGTCGACGCCTTGCACCGGCTCGTCGAGCACCAGCAGTTCCGGCTCGCGCAGCAGCGCCCGGGCCAGCAGCACGCGCTGCATTTCACCGCCGGAAACACTTTGTACCGGGCTGTCGATCACCTGTTCGGCACCGACCTCCTTGAGTGCCGCCAACGCCATCGCGCGGTCCACACCCGGCACCAGCCGCAAAAAGCGCAGCACCGACAGCGGCAGCGTCGGATCGACGTGAAGTTTTTGCGGCATGTAACCCACGCGCAGTTTCGGCTTGCGCCAGACGCTGCCGCTGGTTGGCTTCAACAGACCGAGCACCGCGCGCACCAGCGTGGTCTTGCCGGCACCGTTAGGGCCGATCAGGGTGACGATCTGCCCCGGCTCGACGCTCAGCTCGATGTTATCCAGCACGCTTTGCCCGGCAAACGTGACAGCAACCTGCTCGAGACGGATCAGCGCGTTGCTCATCAAGCCCCCTGGCAGCCCGAACAGAGACCGACCACTTCAACGGTCTGGCCTTCGACTACAAAACCGACATCCTTGGCACTCATCACAATCGCGTCACTGATGGACTTCTGTTCGAGCTCAATGGCGGCGTGGCATTCGCGGCAAATCAGGAACTGCCCCTGGTGGGCGTGCCCCGGATGATTGCAGCCGACGAAGGCGTTGAGCGAGGAGATGCGGTGCACGAGGATGTTTTCCAAGAGGAAATCCAGTGCGCGGTACACCGTCGGCGGCGCGGCGCGACGGCCATCCTGCTCACTGAGCACCGCGAGAATGTCGTAGGCACCCAACGGTTTGTGGCTTTGCCACACCAACTCCAGCACTCGCCGGCGCAACGCGGTCAGACGCAGTCCCTGATGTGCGCACAAGGCATCCGCCTCAGACAATGCGCTATGCACGCAATGAGAGTGGTCGTGGGGACGGCTGGCAATCGGTGTTTTAGGCATGAGCGGCGACGAGTTTTGTGAGAGACGTTATTATGTTACTCGTTCTCGCCTCTTCGAGTGGTCATCGTGTCCCGACTTTTTTCTTTTTTTGTCGCATTTATCGCAAGTTTTTTGCTGATCGGTTCGGCGCATGCCGAAGTCAAAGTCCTCACCAGCATCAAACCCCTGCAGTTGATTGCCGCTGCGGTGCAGGATGGCGTAGCGGTTCCGGAAGTGTTGCTGCCACCTGGCACTTCGCCGCATAGCTATGCCTTGCGCCCTTCCGACGTACGAAAGGTGCAATCGGTCGATCTGGTGTACTGGATCGGGCCGGACATGGAGGGCTTCCTGCCGCGCGTGCTGAATGGTCGTACGCTGCCGAGCGTCGCCGTGCAGGATTTGCCGGGGCTGAAATTGCGTCGCTTCGCCGAAGACAGTCACTCCCACACCGAAGATGCTGATGAGCATGACCACGATCATCGCCCAGGCAGTCTGGACGCGCATTTGTGGTTGTCACCGGCTAATGCCCGAGTGATCGCTGCAAAAATGGCCGCCGACCTGAGCGCTGCCGACCCGGACAATGCGCCGCGCTATCAGAGCAACCTCAAGGCGTTCAATGAGCGACTGGACGCGCTGGACCAGCGCTTGAAGGCGCGGCTGGCGGGGATCGCAGATAAGCCGTACTTCGTGTTCCACGAAGCCTTCGACTACTTCGAAGACGCCTATGGCCTTAAGCATACTGGCGTATTCAGCGTCGCCGCCGAAGTACAGCCCGGTGCCCAGCACGTCGCGGCGATGCGCGCGCGGTTGCAGGAAGTCGGCAAGACGTGCGTGTTCAGTGAGCCGCCATTACGTCCGCGCCTGGCGGAAACGTTAGTAACGGGTCTGCCGGTGAAACTGGCGGAACTGGATGCGCTGGGCGGATATACACCGGCGACCGCTCAGGGGTATGAGCAGGTGCTGGAGAAGTTGGGGAATGATTTGGCGGGGTGTCTGGAGTCGCTGTAAAACCTTGTTCGGCTTCGCCTCAATCGCGAGCAGGCTCGCTCCCACATGGATCACCGTAAACCTGTGGGAGCGAGCCTGCTCGCGAAGCTTTTAAAGGGCGAAAGGCAGCGGTGTGCTGACCTTCTGCCGCTGTGCCAACCGCAACTGAAACTCCATCGGATCGTGAATCAACACGTCCTGCCCGGCAAAAGACTCTGCCGCGATCAACCGTGACAACCAAAACCGCACGCACGCCACGCGCAGCATCGTCGGCCACAGTTCGGCTTCAACCGCTGTGAACGGACGCAACGCCGCATAAGCCCCCAGCAATGCTCGCGCTCGCGGTCCATCGATCAACCCGTCTTCGTCCGAACACCAGTCGTTCAAGGCAATCGCCACGTCGTAGAGCATCGGCCCCGAACAGGCGTTGTAGAAGTCGATCAACCCGGTCAGGTGCGTGCCTTCGAACATCGCGTTATCGCGGAACAGGTCGGCGTGGATGTTGGCGCGCGGCAACGCCAGAATTTTTACCTTCTGCTCGGCGATTTCATCCAGCGCCCGATTCAGCAAATCGCTTTGCTCGGCATTCAGATGAGAAAGAAACTGCGTGCCTTCCTCCAGCATCCAGTCCAGACCACGATCGGTTTTACGCTTGATCATGTTGGCCTGGGTCGCCAGATGCAGGTGTGCAAGCAACTCGCCGACCTGCGCGCAGTGCTGCGCGTTGGCCTGCTTGATGTGCTTGCCGGCCAGTCGCGGTTGCAGCAGTGCAGGCTTGCCGGCCAGTTCGCGCAGGGCAACGCCGTCGATGGTGCGCAGGGCGTAAGGCACTGGCAAATCGGCCTCATGCAGGACGTCGAGCAGTTCAATGAAGAACGGCATTTCATCGACCGGACCGCGCTCAACCAGGGTCAGGACGAACTCGCCCTGCTCCAGACTGATAAAGAAATTGGTGTTTTCGCTACCGGCAGCAATCCCCTGGAAATCAAGCAGGCGGCCGAGGCCATAAGGGGCGAGAAAAGTTTCCAGCTCGGGCCGAGCCAGGGGGGTGAACACAGACATGTTTAAACTGCCAGTACGGGCGCCGCTCGTGAGCCAGCGCCGATTGAAATTAAGAAACTACTTCCAGGTGAAAATTTCCCACGCCGGAATCAGCATATCCGGCTGATCCGAGCGGATGTAGTTTGCCTCTGTACCATCTGCGCGTACCAGGAAATACGGCTTGCCGCCTTTGGGCGTGACTTTGATGGCATACAGGAAACCGTTTTGACGATACTCCTGAATGACCTTGTCCCCTTCCGTGCGGATCGTCACTTCCGGTTCCGGTGTCGGCGCATCGTCCGCCGCCATGACGGCCAATGGAACAGTTGCAAACAAGCCAGCCAGCAACAGGCGATTTAGTGTGCGCATGATAACCTTGTCCCTTTGTCGTCAACGGTCCCGCTATTCTAGCGCCGGACCCGCCGAAAAGGTTGATCCTGCTCATGAGCCAAGCCCCCCTCGTCCTGGTGGACGGTTCTTCTTACCTGTACCGCGCCTTTCACGCGCTGCCACCGCTGACCACGTCCAAAGGCCTGCCGACCGGTGCGGTCAAGGGCGTGTTGAACATGCTCAAGAGTCTGCGCAAGCAGTACCCGGACAGTCCGTTCGCCGTGGTGTTCGACGCCAAGGGTGGGACATTTCGCGATGACATGTACGCCGAATACAAGGCCAACCGTCCGAGCATGCCCGATGACATGCGCGTGCAAATCGAACCACTGCACCAGAGCGTGATCGCCCTGGGCTTCCCGCTGCTGTGCGTCGAAGGCGTCGAGGCCGATGACGTGATCGGCACCCTGGCCCGCAGCAGTGCGGCGGCGGATCGCCCGGTGATCATCTCCACCGGCGACAAAGACATGGCACAACTGGTCGACGGCCACATTACCTTGGTCAACACCATGACCGGTAGCAGCATGGACGTGGAGGGCGTGAAGGAGAAATTCGGCGTCGCTCCCGAGCAGATCATCGATTATCTGGCACTCATGGGCGACTCTTCCGACAACATCCCGGGCGTTCCGGGTATTGGCCCGAAGACCGCTTCCGGCCTGTTGGTGGGTGTGAACGGCGGCCTGACCGAGCTGTATGCACAGCTCGACATCGTCCCGACCCTGCCGATTCGCGGCGCGAAAACCCTGCCGGCCAAGCTCGAAGAGCACAAGGAGATGGCGTTCCTCTCCTACCAACTGGCAACCATCAAGATCGACGTGCCGCTGGACATCGGCCTCGATGACTTGCAAATGGGCAAACCGGATCACGACAAGCTCGCCGAGCTGTACACCTTGCTGGAGTTCAAGAGCTGGTTCGAAGAGAACCAGCGCGACGCCAAACGCTCCGGCCAGGAAGTGACCGCGCCAGTGGTTGAAGAAGCCGCCGTCGAGGCCGAGCTCAAATACACAACAATCCTCACCCAGGCTGATTTCGACCTGTGGCTGAAGAAGCTCAACGACGCCAAGCTGATCGCCTTCGATACCGAAACCACCGGCATTGATGCGCAGCAGGCGCAACTGGTCGGCCTGTCGTTCGCGGTACAAGCCAACGAAGCTGCCTACATCCCGCTGACCCATTCCTACATGGGCGTGCCGGATCAGCTGGACCGCGACACCGTGCTTCGCGCACTGAAACCGATTCTGGAAGACCCGAACAAGCTCAAGGTTGGCCAGCACGCCAAGTTCGACATGAATATCCTGGCCAACTGCGCCATCGGCGGTGATCAGAGTTGCGGCATCACCGTGCGGGGCATCGCTTTCGACACCATGCTCGAATCCTACGTGCTGGACTCAACCGCGACCCGCCACGACATGGACAGCCTGGCGCTCAAGTACCTGAATCACACCACTACCAGCTTCCAGGACATCGCCGGCAAAGGCGCCAAACAGTTGACGTTCGACCAGATTTCGCTGGAACTGGCCGGGCCTTACGCCGCCGAAGACGCCGACGTGACCCTGCGCCTGCACCAGACGTTGCAGGAAAAGCTCAATGCCATCCCGAGCCTCAGCAAAGTCCTCAGTGAAATCGAAATGCCGCTGGTGCCGGTGCTGGCGCGGATTGAACGCCAGGGTGCGCTAGTCGATGCCAACCTACTGGGCATTCAGAGCGTGGAACTGGGCGAGAAGATGATCGCTCTGGAGCGTGAGGCGTTCGCCATCGCCGGCGAAGAATTCAACCTCGGCTCGCCCAAGCAACTGGGCGTTATCCTGTACGAAAAACTCGGCCTGCCGGTGCTCAGCAAAACGGCCAAGGGCCAGGCCTCCACCGCCGAAGCCGTACTGGCGGAACTGGCCGAGCAGGATTTCCCGCTGCCCAAAGTGCTGATGCAGTACCGCTCGATGAGCAAGCTGAAAAGCACCTACACCGATCGCCTGCCGGAACAGATCAACCCGCGCACCGGACGGATTCACACTTCCTATCATCAAGCCGTCGCAGCAACAGGGCGTTTGTCGTCCAGCGATCCGAACCTGCAGAACATTCCGATCCGCACCGCAGAAGGCCGTCGCATTCGTCAGGCGTTTGTTGCACCCACAGGTTACAAATTGCTGGCGGCGGACTACTCGCAGATTGAACTGCGGATCATGGCCCATCTGGCCAAGGACGAAGGGTTGCTGCACGCCTTCCGCAATGATCTGGACGTGCATAAAGCCACCGCGGCCGAAGTCTTCGGCGTTGAACTGGCGGATGTGACCACTGATCAGCGTCGTAGCGCCAAAGCGATCAACTTCGGCTTGATCTACGGCATGAGCGCGTTCGGCCTGGCCAAGCAGATCGGTGTGGATCGCAAGCAGTCTCAAGCGTACATCGACCGTTATTTCGCCCGATACCCAGGCGTGCTGCAATACATGGAGCGCACTCGCGCCCAAGCTGCCGAGCAAGGTTTTGTTGAGACGATTTTCGGTCGCCGACTGTACCTGCCGGAAATCAACGCGAAAAACCCGGCCCTGCGCAAAGGTGCCGAACGCACAGCGATCAACGCCCCGATGCAAGGCACCGCGGCGGACATCATCAAGAAAGCCATGGTGGCTGTGGATAACTGGCTGACTTCGTCAGGCCTCGACGCCAAAGTCATCCTGCAGGTGCACGATGAATTGGTTCTCGAAGTGCGTGAAGATTTGGTCGATCAGGTTCGTGAAGAAATTCGCATCCACATGAGCGACGCCGCGAAGCTGGATGTGCCGCTTCTGGTAGAGGTTGGGGTGGGAAATAACTGGGATGAGGCGCACTGAGCCGTCTGAACAGGCGTTTTCTGCTGTGGCATAGCGCCGCAGCAGAAAACGCGGAGCGCTTTATATCGAAAAATATTTGGACTTATTTCCAATGGATTTGGAACTTCTTCGGAACTAAACCCGTCAACCGCCACTCAGAGTTACTGAATGGCTGGTGAAGCCCTTCGATGCTCCTATGTTGTGTTAAG
The DNA here is from genome assembly GCF_019956415.1 of Pseudomonas sp. GL-B-19. GTDB lineage: Bacteria > Pseudomonadota > Gammaproteobacteria > Pseudomonadales > Pseudomonadaceae > Aquipseudomonas. The sequence goes on along the minus strand of NZ_JAHBDK010000051.1, from coordinate 29,012 downwards.
TGTTGGCAGATAATCTGGACCCCGCCCTAGCGGTCCGGAACTTGAGCCCCGGAACTTCCCCCTCCCCATAGAAGTCCGGGGTTTTTTTTGCCTGCCATTTGCCTCAATGGCCTTACTCAGCAGCTTCGCAACCCTTGTCCGCCAGCTCCATCCAGCCCGCCAGCACAGTGTAGGCGTCTTCCAGACCGAGGCGTTTTGGCGCCGAAAACAGCTGAATACTGACGGCATCCCCCCAACCCTTACGGATATCTGCCTGAACTTTGAGCAGGACGTTTTTCGCCGCGCCGTACGTCAACTTGTCGGCTTTGGTCAGCAAAATATGCATCGGCATGCCGCTGGCGACAGCCCAATCGAGCATCAACAAGTCGAAGTCGGTCATTGGATGACGGATGTCCATCATCAAAATCAGACCTTTCAAACTCTCGCGACCACCCAGATACGCTTCCAGGTGACGCTGCCAGTGCAGCTTCAACGGGATAGGAACTTTTGCATAACCGTAACCCGGAAGGTCGACCAGACGACGATCATCGTCTAGCTTGAAGAAGTTCAAGAGCTGCGTACGCCCCGGGGTTTTCGAGGTTCGCGCAAGACTGGCGTGCGTCAGGGTGTTCAGCGCACTGGACTTGCCGGCGTTGGAACGGCCGGCGAAGGCCACTTCAAAGCCTTCATCGTCCGGGCATTGGTCGACTTTGGCAGCGCTGAGCATGAAGGTGGACTGTTGGCACAGGCCGAGGATGGGATTCTTGAGTTGCATGGGATTTCCGATGTGGGCGGCGCCGGGAATGGACGCGGCAAGCGGTGTCGTTTCCGTTTCAGTGACGCCAGTATATAATGCCGCAGATTTTGTGTGCGCTTTGTCCCAGCGAAGGATGAAGTTCACGAGAGCGATTGACCATGATTGCGCATTAGAACGCAGAACGCTCTCAACCCTGAAAAGGTCGTTTTATGACGAAATGGCTGCTAGCTGCCGGTGTCTTGATACCGCTTTACAGCGCTCAGGCTACACAGGATCCGGAAGCTGTGTACAACCGTGTTTGTGGTGCCTGTCATTCCGGCCAACTACCCATGGCCCCTCAAAAGGGCGATCAGGAAGCTTGGACGCCGAGGTTGGCGAAAGGTATGGAGACGCTGGTGCAACACGTGACCCAGGGTTTCAAGGCGATGCCGCCGCGTGGTTTGTGCATGGACTGCAGTGCCGAGGATTACCAGGCAATCATCCAGTGGATGAGCGAGTGATCCCGGTCCATAACTCTTTAACCCTTAGCCGTAGTTGGATTAGCTGATGAACAAATTGATCGTGAGTCTGCTGTTGACCGTGGGGATCTCCGGCATTGCCCATGCTGCAGGTGATGCGACTGCTGGTCAGGCGAAAGCCGCAGTATGTGGCGCCTGTCATGGCCCGGATGGCAACAGCATGGCGCCTAACTTTCCAAAACTGGCAGGTCAGGGTGAACGCTACCTGACCAAACAGCTGCACGACATCAAGTCGGGTAAGCGCACTGTTCTGGAAATGACCGGCCTGCTGACCAACCTGAGCGATCAGGATCTGGCTGATATCGCTGCCTACTTCGCCAAACAAAACGGCAGTGTTGGCGCAGCCGACCCTAAAATCGTGGCTCGCGGTGAAGCCTTGTTCCGTGGCGGCGACCTGGCCAAGGGCCTGCCAGCCTGCACTGGTTGCCACTCGCCCAATGGCGTGGGTAACCCAGCTGCCGGCTTCCCGCACCTGGGCGGCCAGCACGCTCAATACGTCGCCAAGCAACTGACCGATTTCCGTAAGGAAGAAGGTGGACGTACCAACGATGGCGATGCAAAAACCATGCAGACCATCGCTAAAAAGCTGAGCGACGAAGATATCGCCGCCGTGTCCAGTTACATTCAAGGCCTGCACTAAGGCCGGTTGATCGAGCGTAGCGAGCGATGAACATCTCTTGCAATGTTAACGCTCGATTAATCCGTCGCAGCAAGTATAAAAAGGGTGGCTTAGGCCGCCCTTTTTTGTGGCCGCTGCCGTTACACTACAGAACTCAAGCCCGCCAAGACCTGTCTGAAAACAGGTCGCGCGAGGCGACCAAAATTGTCCAGGAGTAAAGCATGCGTAATCTGATCATCAGCGCCGCACTCGTCGCTGCCAGCCTGTTCGGCATGACTGCCCAAGCCGCCGAAGCCCCCGCCGCCCCTTATGTCGAACTGACCAATCCGGTTCCGGTCGCCGTGCCTGGCAAGATCGAAGTCGTGGAACTGTTCTGGTATGGCTGCCCGCACTGCTACGCGTTCGAACCGGTGATCAATCCTTGGGTCGAGAAGCTGCCGTCCGACGTGAACTTCGTGCGTATTCCAGCCATGTTCGGCGGCCCATGGGACGCACACGGCCAAATGTTCCTGACCCTTGAAGCCATGGGCGTCGAGCACAAGGTCCACGCAGCGGTGTTCGAAGCAATCCAGAAAGAACACAAGAAACTGACTGATCCAGAAGATATGGCAGAGTTCCTGGCCACTCAGGGCGTCGACAAGGACAAGTTCCTGGCCACCTTCAACTCCTTCGCCATCAAGGGCCAGATCAACAAAGCCAAAGAACTTGCGAAGAAGTACGAAATCTCTGGCGTACCGACCATGATCGTCAACGGCAAATATCGCTTTGACGTGGGTTCTGCCGGCGGTGCCGAGCAAGCCCTGAAACTGGCCGATACACTGGTCGACAAAGAGCGAGCGGCTAACAAGGCTGCCGCCAACTAAGCGAAGCGACTGCCATGCGCCGCTGGGGAACTGAACGCGTTGTTGGCCTGCATGATCCACGGGTCAACGAACATCACCTGGAGTCGACGGGCTTGCCCGCAGACAGTCGTCTGCGCTTGCTCAGTTTTAATATCCAGGTCGGCATCAGTACCGAGCGGTATCGGCATTATCTGACCCGAGGCTGGCAACATGTGTTGCCGCACACCGGGCGTGCCGACAACCTGCAAAAGATCGGCAACCTGCTGGGCGACTTCGATCTGGTCGCCTTGCAGGAAGCCGATGGCGGCAGCCTGCGATCAGGCTACGTCAATCAAGTCGAACACCTGGCGCAACTCGGCGCCTTCCCCTACTGGTATCAACAACTCAATCGCAACCTCGGTCGCCTCGGCCAACACAGCAATGGCGTGCTCAGCCGATTGCGCCCGTGGGTCATTGAAGATCACCCGCTTCCGGGCCCCAAGGGTCGCGGAGCGATTCTGGTGCGCTTCGGCGAAGGTCCGGAGGCGTTGGTGGTGGTCATGATGCATCTGGCGCTGGGCGCTCGCGTGCGCAGCCTGCAACTTGCCTACATCCGCGAGTTGATCGGCGGTTATAAACACCAGGTACTGATGGGCGACATGAATACCCATGCCAGTGACTTGCTGCAAAACTCCCCGTTGCGTGACCTCGGCTTGCTCGCGCCTCAATTGGAAGCGACTTTCCCCAGTTGGCGCCCACAGCGCTGCCTGGACCATATTCTACTGAGCCCGACGCTGACCCTTGAAAAGGTCGAGGTCTTGGCACAGCCCATTTCCGATCACCTGCCGGTCGCGGTAGAGATTCGTCTGCCGGGTTCGCTCACGGCAGATGCATTACCCGCGTTGAGCCCTGCCCCTCGCGGACCCCATGAATGAGCGACGAAACACAGCGCTGGAAAGAGAAATACCTCCAAAGCATCGAACAACAGGAAAAGCTTGAACGTCGCTGGGACGCCCGGCTCGACCTGCTGCGCCGTGGGTTGGTGCGCAGCACGCTGGCTGCGGAGGGAACTGACCTCGCCGTCGACCAATGCATGAAAGAAATGCGCGACGTCGTGCGCACCGATGACATGGACGCCGGCTTGGCCGCCCTGCTGCCGCGACTCGAAAAAGCCGTGCTCGATTCCGAGAAGCGCCGGGAAACCCGAATCAATCAGACCAGCGCCGCACTGACTGCGCTGGTCGCGCAACTGCAATCATTGCCGCTGCCCCGGGAAGTGAGCCGGCCGCTCAAGAGCTTTGCCAAAAAGCTCGAGGGAAGAGTCAGTCAGGCTCGCGAAATTCCGTTGCTGCTCAGCGAACTGAGCGGCCTGCAAGGCGATGCCTTGAGTCAGTTGGAGAACCCCGCGGAGCCCGAGCGGCCCGGTTTTCTACAGAGACTGTTCGGCAGCCGCGAAGCTGACGAGGAAGTGCTACAGGTCGCCGCTCCTGCCGTTCACACAACGGCTGCGCAGCCTGTGGAACCGGCTGCCGAGATTGCGCATGTCGATCACGCACCGAATGAGGACCGGCCGTCAGTCACACTGCCAGCGGCCACCGCCTGTGAAGTGGCGGCGCTCGTCACGACCGCCCTTGAGGCAATCGCTGTCTGTGCGCCAATTCCGGAACCACAAACAGCGTCGGACAATGAACACCCGGAAGAGCCCACCCCTCCCTTCCTCGCACCCGCCACGCTGATTCAACCGGCAATCAATCCTGATGAGCTGACCCCGGCATTCACGACTATTGATCCTGAGCACCGCGAACCAGAGCCCCTTCTCTACGCCTTGCCCGACTCGCCGGAGCCGTCATACAGCTCGGTTGCCAAACACATCGAAGACACACTGCTGGGCCTGCTCGACGATCTGACGTTACCGGAACGCCACCGACCACAAGCCGAAGCGATGCGTGATCGCCTGCAAAATGGTTTGAACTGGTATGAATTGATTCCGATCCTCGACGATCTAGCGACCTTGATGCTGGCGATAAACGACAGCGGCCAGCATGAATTCGAAGCCTATTTACAGCAACTCAATGAACGCCTGGAGTCCTTCCAGAGTAACTTGCAGGCTGCCAGCGAAGGCCACGCCGACAGCCGCTCTGCGGCGCGCCAGATGGATACGCAGATCCGCGAACAGGTCGACGGCTTGCACAGCAGCATGCAGGAAGCGGCGGACCTGGACGACCTCAAGCTCGTCCTGGAGAACCATCTTGAAGGCCTGCTGGGCACCATGGATCACCACAAGAAGCAGCGTGACGAGCGTGAACAAGCGGTAGCCGCACGGTTACACAGTCTGGCTGAACGGGTGGCGCACATGGAGCAGGAAGCGCTGGGTTATCGTGAACACCTTGAAGAGCAGCGGCAGAAAGCGCTGATTGATCCGCTCACCGGCCTGCCCAATCGAGCCGCCTGGAGCGAACGCCTGGATCACGAAGTCAGTCAATGGCAGCGGCACGGCAATACCCTGTTGCTGGCCATGCTCGATCTCGATCACTTCAAAAGTATCAATGACAACTATGGCCACCTGGCAGGCGACAAGGTGCTGAAAATCATCGCCAACGTACTGCGCAAGCGCCTGCGCGACACCGATTTCATCGCGCGATTTGGTGGTGAGGAGTTTGTGCTCCTGATGCCCTGCACGGTGCCGGCAGTCGGCGCAAAACTGCTGGAAACCTTGCGCGCCTCGATCGAGGCCTGCCCTTTCCACTTTAAAGGTGAGCGCGTAACCATCACTATTTCCATGGGTCTTACGGCGCTAAAACCCGGCGAACATACCGATATGGCACTCAAAAGAGCCGATCAGGCACTGTATCGCGCTAAAAACGCCGGGCGCAATCGGGTGGAGGCCGGTTAACGGCCATTTTGTTCCATTTTGTTTAAAACAGAGCATTTGCCGTCGACACTCAAAGCAGTACGTTACACTGTTGCATTACAGTCTCGCGTGCACTGCCTCCTGCCATGAAATATTTTGCTCTCATTGCGTCTCTGCTGCTGTTGGCCGGTTGTGCCAGCGGCCCCCGTATCGACACCAGCCACCCTTCGACCAATTACGACAGTCGCATCCAGTTCGTGGTGTTGCATTACACCAACGCCTCGCTGGAGCGCTCACTGCAGTTGTTGACCCATGGCGAAGTCAGCAGTCATTACCTGATTGGTGACGACAAGGGCGCCACCATCTATAAGCTGATGGACGAGAATTTTCGCTCCTGGCACGCGGGCGAAAGCGAATGGCAAGGCAGGACTTGGCTGAACTCCAGCTCCATCGGTATCGAAATCGTCAACCCGGGCTTCAAAGACACTCCCACAGGACGCGTCTGGTACCCCTACAGTGAAGATCAGGTGCAATCGTTGATCGTCCTGCTCAAAGACATCAGCAAGCGTTACAACATCCATCCACGCGCCATCATCGGCCATAGTGACATCGCGCCAACGCGCAAGCTCGACCCCGGTCCGCTGTTCCCCTGGAAACGCCTGGCCGCCGAAGGCATAGGGGTTTGGCCGAACGAGCAAGCCGTGGCGCGTCAGCAAGCCCAATTCGCAGCGCAATTGCCGAGCATCAGCTGGTTTCAGGGACAACTGGCCAAACTGGGTTATGACACGCCACAAACCGGTGAACTGGACGTAGCGACGCGCCATGTTTTGGCGGCTTTTCAGATGCACTTCCGCCCTTCCCGCTTCGACGGCACGCCAGACGCTGAAACGGCTGCGCTCCTGCAGGTCCTGAATCAGACAAAATAATGGCGCCCGTCCGACGGTAAGAGCTTTTTCCCAATCAGCAGCTATAACTCATTGGTAATCCTTCGGATATTAATAATGACTGTAGCTCGCGAGACACTCCGTAGCTGGTTCTATCGCCCCTGGTTTTTGGCGATGTTGGCGGCTGCCCTGAGCGCGACGTTATTGATCGTCGGCAGTCTGTTCGTGGCGATGCATCAGGTTGAACAGAACGAAAGCCAAGAAATGAACGCTCAGGGCGAGCGTTTCCTCGCCCGCCTGGAACAGCTGTTCGGGCAGCTGCGCGAAAGTCTCGACGACCTCGAAGCCCAGCCGCTCCGAGGCTGCGATACCGAATTGATCGCAACCTTGCAACAGGTCAGCTTCAATTACCGCTTCGTTTACGAAGCGGCTTACGTCGATGATTCACGCTTGTGCACCAACCGACCTCGCCAGGAAGGGCTTTCGCTGCTGCGACCTCCCGACATCAAAGGCCCCACCTACAGCTATTGGCTGAACACCACCACCGAACCCGATGAAAACCGCGCTGCGCTGATGCTTGGAAGGGGAAATTTCCGGGTGGCGACGTCTCGCGGACATTTGACCGACATGGTCGACTTGACGCCCGGAAGCAGCCTGCTGGTGGTGCTGGACCACGGCACTCGCGCCATTCCAGTCCTGGGTGCAGCCCAATCCTGGCCACCGGCGGAATCTTGGGCCCCCAAAAGCCGCGAAGCACTGCAAGTCACGCAAAACCGTTTGATTTACCACATGCCGACCAACAATCCGGAATACCAATTGGTATTGATCACACCGCGCACAGTCATGCACGTGCCGGCGGTGTGGTGGTGGCTGCTTCCTGCCAGTCTGGTGCTGGGCGTTATTGTTGGTTTTCTGGTGTTTCTGCTGGTGCGTCAGCGCCAGTCGCTGGACGCCGAACTGCACGGCGCCATACGGCGAGGCGAGCTTCAAGTGTTGTATCAACCGATCTTCGATCTCGACAGCCGCAACTGTGTCGGTGCCGAAGCGTTGCTGCGCTGGCGAAGGCCAGACGGCACATTGACCAGCCCCGACCTGTTTATCCCCATGGCGGAAAACACCGGCCAGATCCGGCAGATGACCGATTTCGTACTGCAACGGCTGCTCGAACAACTGGGGCAACTGCTACGCGCCAACCCGCAGCTGTATATCTCGGTAAACCTTGCTGCGTGCGATGTGATGGTGCCGCGTATCGGTCAGGTGATGGCCCGCCTGCTGACGCTGCACCGGGTCGCCGCACAGCAGATTGCCTTCGAGGTAACGGAGCGGGGATTGATTGATGTCGTGGTGGCCAGGGAAAACCTGCAAGCGTTGCGCGATGTCGGGCACCAAGTGCTGATCGATGACTTTGGCACCGGCTATTGCAGCCTCGCCTACCTGCAAACCCTGCCGGTGGATTGCCTGAAGATCGACAAGGCATTTATCGACGCACTGGGCCATGACGCCGCCAGTAGCGGCGTAGCACCGCACATCATTCACATGGCACAAGCGCTACAACTCAAAGTGATCGCCGAAGGCATCGAACATGAAGCGCAGGCAGCGTTTCTATGCAGCGAAGGGGTGAAGTTCGGTCAGGGCTGGCTATTCGCCCATGCCTTGAGCTCCGTACAGTTCATCGAACTGATTACCCGCGGCCGTCGAAAGACGAGTCGGCGCATGAGTGACGAGGCGTGAAAGCGGCTTACACCGCCAGCGCCATGTAGAACTGCGTACCCTCCCCCGGCCGTGAATAAACGCCCATCCGCCCACCGTGCAGCTGCACGATTTCCTTGCACAGTGCCAAACCCAGCCCGGCACCGCCTTTCTTGCGGCCGACCTGGACAAAGGGCTCGAAGATTCGCCCTTGCTGACCATAGGCAATCCCTTCGCCGTTGTCCTCGACACTGATAATCACCCGCTCGCCATGGCGACGGGCCTGCAACCGAATCAGCCCTTCCCGCGAGGTATGGCGCAAAGCGTTGTCGATCAGGTTATCGAGCACTCGGTCCAGTTGCGGTTGATCGGCCTGCAACCGGGGCAGCGGCCCTTGCACTTCTACCCGCAATTCGATGCCCTGCTCCGTCGCAGCCTCGGCAAAGCGGGCATGGGCCTGCGCCAGCAGATCCTCGATGGAACATGGGGCCAGGGACAGTTTCTGCAATCCGTTCTGGTAGCGAGAGAAATTCAGCAAGTCGTTGATCAACTGCATCAAGCGCTGCATTTCTTCATTGACGGTATCCAGCAGGTCGGCTTCGCGGGAATCCTGTGGGAATTGCGCCCGCTCGCGGAACAGGCCGAAAGCCATGTGCATGCCGGTGACTGGCGTTCGCAATTCATGGGACGCCCGCAAGACAAACTCGCTGCGCACCCGTTCGAACGCGCGCTGTTCGGTCACGTCATGTAACACCATCACCGCGCCAAGAATTTGACCTTGGGTATGGATGACCGGCGTCAGGCTGTAGGTCAGCAACCTCGACTCACCATCAACCTCGATACTCAAGTCTTCCGGCGCACGCTCCAGCGTGCCGCCGCGCAACACCAGTTGCAGCTGTTCATCCAGTTCTGGACGTTCAAGGGCTGCGCCCAAGCCTTGGCCCAGGCGATCAATGTCCCAACCCAATTGGCGCTGAGCCACAGGATTGAGGTGTTCAAGATGGCCTTCACGATCGATCATCAACAAACCGTCGTCGATGCTGTCGAGCACGGCTTGCAGGCGTTGTTGACCGGCGAGCAGTTCGTCGATGTTGGTGGCCTGGTGCTCGCGTAGTGCCTCGGCCATGATCCCGAAGCGCTTGGTCAGCAGGTTCAGTTCCATGGCGGACGAAATCGGCAGGGTCACCTCGAAATTGCCTTGGCCAATATTATCGGCAGCCTGGGCCAAGGCTTCGATCGGCTCACCAAAACGTCGGGCAATCGCGTGGGCAGTCACAAATCCAATGATCAGCACCGCCAACCCCACCAACCCCAGCAGGCCAGCCACCAGCAACGCGCGCTCCCGCGACTGGCGCTCGGTGCTATTGATGTCATCCAGCGCACGCTTGTGTTCCGCGAGCAGACCGTTGCGCAACGTGTTGAATTTTTCCGTGAGTGTTTCGTTGCCACTCAATACCTTGGCCGGATCAGAGGCCTGGCCGTAGGCTTGAAGAAAATCCAGATAGTCATCCTTGGCTTGTTTGAACCCGTGCGGGTCGCCATTGCCGGATTGTTCGAGGGCGATGCCTTCATCGAGCAACTGGATGTAGTGTTGCCTGGCCGATTCGAACTTGGCGGGATCCGGCTTCTCGCTGACCATGACCATCAATTGGTCGCCCAGGGTCTGACGCAGTTTCAGCCCCAGGTCGAGGGTGGCGAAGTTGTTGCGAACGAGCGCTTCCTGGGAGCCGGCCATCTGCATCACGCTGACCAGCCCGAGCAAGAGCCCGAGCAGTGCCACGGTGATCAGCGCGGAAATACTCAGGAACAGCCGAGTACGCAGCTTCATCGCCAGTTTCATCGATTACAGCTCACAAGTTGTATTGCTTGCGTTTGCGGTACAGGGTCGAGGCATCAATGCCCAAGGTCTTTGCCGCCTGATCCAGTGTATCCGCCGTGGCGAGTACTGCACCGATGTGGGCTTTTTCCAATTCATCCAGGCTCAACGCCGCCCCAATGCGCGGCGCGTTGTTAACCGGGGTTTCGGCCATGCCCAAGTGGCTGATTTCGACCCGTTCCTGCGGACAAATAATGCTCGCCCGCTCCACCACGTTACGCAGCTCGCGAATGTTGCCGGGCCAGCGATAACCCAGTAGCGCCTCACGGGCTTCATCGCTGAAGGCCCGGGCCGGGCGCGCGTACTCCTTGACGAACCGGGCCAGGAAACGGTCAGCCAGGTTGAGGATATCTTCACGGCGTTCGCGCAGCGGTGGCAGGTGCAAGGTGATGACGTTCAGGCGATAGAGCAAATCTTCGCGGAATCGGCCGTCCCGCACCATGTCTTCAAGGTTCAGGTTCGTCGCCGCGAGAATGCGCACATCGGCGCGGCGGGTCACTGGATCACCGACCCGCTCGTATTCCTTGTCCTGAATGAACCGCAGCAATTTTGGCTGTAATGTCAGTGGAAAATCGCCGATCTCGTCGAGAAACAACGTTCCTCCGTCAGCCTGATTGACCCGCCCGAGTGTGCTTTCGCTGGCACCGGTGAAGGCGCCACGACTGTGACCGAAGAGTTCGCTTTCCATGAGTTCGGCAGTCAGGGACGGACAATTGATCGTGACGCAGGACTTCTTCTGACGCTTGCTCCAGCCGTGAATGGCCTGGGACAGTTCACCTTTACCGGTGCCAGACTCGCCCAGAATCAGAATGTTGGCATCGGTACTGGCGACTTGGCGGGCGGTTTCGAGTACCACTTTCATGGCCGGGCTGTGGGAGTCCAGACCATCCTTGGGTTTACGCACTTCACCTTCAAGGGCTTCCAGGCGAGCGGACAGTTGCCGCAGTTCCAACTGCTTGGCGGTGGCCAGACGCAATTGATCGGGGCTGCACGGCTTGACGAGGTAGTCGGCGGCCCCTGCCTGAATTGCATCGACAGCAGTGTCCACGGCCGAGTGCGCGGTGACGATCACCACACGCATCCAAGGTGCCTGGATGCGCATTTGCGCCAGCACATCCAGACCATTGTCCTCACCCAGACGCAAATCAAGGAAGCACAGATCGAACACCTGACGCTGCAACAAGGCGTCGGCCTGGGCCGCGCTGTTCGCGGTGGAGACGCTATAGCCTTCGTCTTCGAGGCAATAGCGGAAGGTTCGCAGGATAGCGGACTCATCGTCCACCAACAGAATGCGGCCTTGATGCACCGTGTCTGATTCCATGTTCCTGCGCTCCTTTTAAGGTTGATCTTGGTTAGTCCCGGATAAATCGGGCAAGTTGCATGGTCGATTCTGATCCATTCCCGTGCCAGTCGGGTAGCTATCTGCTACCGCGCTGCCTAATCCACTGAATTGACAGGTTTTTTATCTATACATCGTGATTTAAGCGATCGCTCGCCTCCCTTTCTGACATCTGCGCCCGCCACTCAATTCAAAAATATTAAAACCACCCACGAATTTATCGTGCATTTCGCACGACCGTGGAGGAGTCATCGTGCAGGATGCGTCGCAAACGATTTCCAACTTCTCTATAACAAATTGATTTTATTAACTTTTATACGATCAAAAAAACTGGCATGCAGGCTGCAATGATCTGGGTAATCAGGGCATTTCCTACACGACGCCCTCTAACAAGATCACCACCAAAGTGGGAGGAGCTTCAGGATGAATCGCTACCAAGCCGCCCAACTGCGTATCTCGCCACTGCATATCCAGCAAGGCTTGTTTGCTGTGCTGGCAATGCTGATCACGTTGATCGCCGGCCAACAGATCCTTCGCTGGGAACAGCGCCAGCAGCCAGAGGCGCCGCACGTATCGATTCAACATCCAACCCAAACCCACTTCAGCGCCGCCAGCAGCAACCTGGCCGACATCGCTCCCATGCGGATGATGGAAGTCGACCAGGCTCAGCCACTGGATGAGATGCCGCGTCAGGAGCGCTGGGTGTTTTAGTTAACCGAACTTGGCGTGCTCCCTGCGCCGGGACAAGCACCACAAGTGACACCTCTAAATAATGAAGCGTAAGGAGAATCACCATGTTGAGCTGGGCAATCACATTCTTGATCATTGCCATCATCGCTGCAGTACTGGGCTTCGGTGGTATCGCGGGCACCGCCACGGGTATCGCCAAGATTCTCTTTGTCGTGTTCCTGGTGATGTTCATCGCTTCCTTCTTCTTTGGCCGTCGCGGTCGAGGCTGAACATGAGCGTTCTGTTTAAGACACTGGCAGCCGCCCTGCTTCCGGGCGGTAGTGCCATGGCGATGGCGGCCAATGACGGCCAATGACGGCCAGATGCTGCAGAGCTTGCTGGTGGAATAACTCAAGAAATATCCGAACTGGTACTGAATTCGTCATATGAAGGAAGCACCATGCTTCTTTCTACTGCGCTACCCGAGGAAGGTAGGCGCATGACCATGGGGCCGGGACGTTCTGACTGTTACAGGGTCGGAGTGACCTACGGGTACAGGGAGTGCCTGCGCAAGGGCCGGGTCAGACAAAAGCTGCGACGCATGTTCGCCGGGCCATCGGGGCTCGGCGAATTTGCGAAGAGCTTCACTCGCTAAAAGCAGCATCCGTGAGTGCACCGCTCATTTACCCCTATGCTACTTCTGCTCAATCCCCGCAAAAGCATTTCGCGGTGTTTCTTTGCGACCGTATATCGAGAAGATGCCTGCACATGGCAGCGATTTTTCGCCGCTAAACGTAGGTTTTTTCTGAAGTTTTAGCCTTGATTCGCTCGCGCGAAAAATACCCGGACCGCCGCTGAAATGGCCGGTTCACGGTACTTATAGCTGCCGAAATGTCGTATTAAACCCGTTGGGACGCCAGTTTCATTTAGAAAAGTTCATGCCGATTCGGCATAGGGTAGGCGTTTACGGCATTAGACGTCGCCCCCTTGCATGGGAATAGTTGCGCCTTTTTTCGCCTGCCAGAGAGCCATAACAAGCGCTCCGGGGCACCTTATACGGGGGCAGATGCACACACTTTTTCGCCACAAGCGTTTCAGTGACTGCCTCTGCCTGAGTCAAACGCAAGTAAGGGTAAAGATATGAAGAAGGCAAAGCTTAGCCTCGCCTGGCAGATCGTCATCGGTCTGGTATTGGGGATTGCAATCGGTGCGCTGCTCAACCATTTCAGTGCCGAAAAAGCCTGGTGGATCAGCAATGTCCTGCAACCAGCAGGCGATATCTTTATCCGTCTGATCAAGATGATCGTGATCCCGATCGTCATCTCCTCGCTGATCGTTGGCATTGCTGGCGTTGGCGACGCAAAGAAACTCGGTCGCATCGGTCTGAAGACCATCATCTACTTCGAGATTGTCACCACCATTGCCATTCTGGTGGGTCTGGTGTTGGCCAACCTGTTCCATCCGGGCAGCGGCATCGACATGAGCACCCTCGGTACCGTGGATATCTCCAAGTACCAGGCCACCGCTGCCGAGGTTCAGCATGAACACGCGTTCGTCGAAACCATCCTCAACCTGATCCCGTCGAACATCTTCGCGGCCATGGTCCGCGGCGAGATGCTGCCGATCATCTTCTTCTCCGTGTTGTTCGGCCTCGGTCTGTCGAGCCTGCAATCGGACCTGCGCGAGCCGCTGGTGAAGATGTTCCAGGGCGTGTCGGAAAGCATGTTCAAAGTCACCCACATGATCATGAACTACGCCCCGATCGGCGTGTTTGCACTGATCGCGGTGACCGTGGCCAACTTCGGTTTCGCCTCGCTGCTGCCGCTGGCCAAGCTGGTGGTGCTGGTGTACTTCGCCATCGCTTTCTTTGCCTTTGTGGTGCTGGGCCTGATCGCTCGCCTGTTCGGCTTCTCGGTAATCAAGCTGATCCGCATCTTCAAGGATGAGCTGGTACTGGCCTACTCCACTGCAAGCTCTGAAACCGTGCTGCCGCGCGTGATCGAGAAGATGGAAGCCTATGGCGCGCCGAAAGCCATTTGCAGCTTCGTGGTGCCGACCGGCTATTCGTTCAACCTTGACGGTTCGACCCTGTACCAGAGCATCGCGGCCATCTTCATTGCCCAGCTGTACGGCATCGACCTGTCCATCAGCCAGCAGTTGCTGCTGGTGCTGACGCTGATGGTTACCTCCAAAGGCATCGCCGGCGTACCGGGCGTGTCCTTCGTGGTGTTGCTGGCCACTTTGGGCAGCGTTGGTATTCCGTTGGAAGGCCTGGCGTTCATCGCCGGTGTCGACCGCATCATGGACATGGCCCGTACCGCGCTGAACGTGATCGGTAACGCCCTCGCCGTGCTGGTCATCGCGCGTTGGGAAGGCATGTACGACGACGCCAAGGGTCAGCGCTACTGGAACTCCCTGCCGCACTGGCGCAGCAAGGAAAAGCTGCCGGCTGGCGAAGTTTCCAAGAACTAATAGCATAACCCTGTGGCGTCTGGCTTTTATGTGGGAGCCAGCCTGCTGGCGATAGCGGTGTATCAAACAACAGAGATGTTGAATTTGCCGGCCTCATCGCCAGCAGGCTGGCTCCCACAGTGACCCGAGCAAGCCACACAAACAAACCCCGGAGAAATCCGGGGTTTGTCGTTTCTGGCTACCCCGCTATCATTCGCCGCATCTTCCGGGGGATTTGACTGATGCTTAATGGCCTGTGGCTTGGCTTCTTCATCGTGGCTGCCGTTTCGGCGCTGGCGCAATGGCTGATCGGCGGCAACGCCGGGATCTTCGCGGCGATGGTGGAGAGCATTTTCGCCATGGCCAAATTGTCGGTCGAGGTCATGGTCCTGCTGTTCGGCACCCTGACCCTGTGGCTGGGCTTTCTGCGGATTGCCGAGAAAGCCGGGATCGTCGAATGGCTGGCCAAAGCGCTGGGGCCGTTGTTCCTGCGCCTGATGCCGGAAGTGCCGCCCGGTCACCCGGCCATCGGCCTGATCACGCTGAACTTCGCCGCCAACGGCTTGGGCCTGGACAACGCCGCCACACCGATCGGCCTCAAGGCGATGAAGGCCCTGCAGGAACTCAATCCCAGTGCCACCGTGGCCAGCAATGCGCAGATCCTGTTCCTGGTGCTCAACGCCTCCTCCCTGACCCTGCTGCCGGTGACGATCTTCATGTACCGCGCCCAGCAAGGCGCACCCGACCCGACGCTGGTGTTCCTGCCTATCCTGCTGGCCACCAGTTGCTCGACCATCGTCGGTTTTCTGTCGGTCGCGTTCATGCAGCGTCTGCGCATCTGGGACCCGGTGGTGCTGGCGTATATGATTCCCGGTGCCCTCGCCCTCGGTGGCTTCATGGCGCTGCTGGCGACGCTCTCAGCCACCGCTCTGGCCGGTCTTTCATCAATCCTCGGCAACGTGACGCTGTTCGGGCTGATCATGCTGTTTCTGATCATCGGCGCATTGCGCAAAGTGAAGGTCTACGAAGCATTCGTCGAAGGCGCCAAAGAAGGCTTCGACGTGGCCAAAAACCTGTTGCCATACCTGGTGGCGATGCTCTGCGCGGTGGGCGTGCTGCGGGCATCCGGCGCGTTGGACTTCGGTCTGGACGGAATTCGGCACCTGGTGGAGTGGGCCGGTTGGGACACACGCTTCGTCGACGCGTTGCCGACGGCCATGGTCAAACCGTTCTCCGGCAGCGCCGCGCGGGCGATGCTGATTGAAACCATGAAGACCTCCGGCGTAGACAGCTTCCCGGCGCTGGTGGCGGCCACGGTTCAGGGCAGCACCGAAACCACGTTCTATGTACTGGCGGTGTACTTCGGCGCGGTGGGCATCCAGCGCGCGCGGCATGCGGTGGGGTGTGCGTTGCTGGCTGAGCTGGCCGGCGTTCTTGGCGCCATCGGGGTTTGCTACTGGTTCTTCGGGTGAATCCAAAATTTATCGCGGGCAAGCCTTGCTCCTACGGTACGAGGTCATGCGCACATCCCGCGAACGCCCCGGTCTTGTAGGAGCAAGGCTTGCCCGCGATAAGGTCCGCAGGACCTTCAAGGTCTAACTGGCGGCGCGAGCTTTTGACCTTGCTCCACCGCCCAAGCCACCACCTGCGCCGTCAATTGGTCGCTCGCCTGGCCAAACCCGGCAACCACCGCAGGCACCTTCGCATCGCTCAACGGCTGGCGTACTTCGAAGCGGCGGCTGGCGAGGATTCGCTGGTCATAACCGCGCACCAGCAAGGCATCCAGACTCACAACCACGCTGGCGCCCGTGCCCTGATACTCGGTCTGGAACGCCTGCAACTGGCCGCCCAGCTCCAGGTCTGTCTGGAAGATGCTGTCATCGGTGCTCAACAACGGCACCCGACCGTCGCGCTGAAAGCCGTCCAGCAGACGATTGCGCAGCAGCACCGGGGCCGGGTCACTCCAGCGTGTGCCTTTGTAGCTGCTGATCAGATCGCCTTGGGGAATCACCGCGATGTTCGGGCTGTTCAACGCGTCGCTGGCCTGGAGTTTGGTCAGGCGCAGCGACCAGCGTTGCGGCGTGCCATGACTGGCCGGCGCGTTGCTCTGGGCCGATGGCAATCGATAGACATCAAACGGCTCGGACTTGGGCAGGATCGAGCACGAAGTGATCAGCATGAAACCGGCGAGGAGGGCGATACGAGTCAGCTTCATGGCGTGAATTCCTTGTTCTTGTCACGACCCAGCAGGTAACCGCTAGGGTTTTCCTCCAGACGTTGAGAAATGGCGCGCAACGAGGTCAGGGTTTCGCGCAGTTCGCGAATCGCCGGGGCGAGGCCATTGAGACCCTGCATGCCACTGTTGAGCGAATCCTGATTGGTGGCGAGCAATTTGTTGATCGTCGTGGTGCTCTGTTCCAGCGACTTCATCGCCTGCTCGGCACTGCCCAACGCCTGCTTGCCATGATCATTGAGCAGGCCGTTGGCATTGCGCATCAGCGCCGTAGTCTGCTCCAGCATGTTGTTGGCTTGCTTGCCGACCGACGCCAGTTGCTGCATCGCCTGACGAATATCGCCTCGCTGATCGGCAATCGTCCCGGTGGTTTGTTCAAGGTGCTCCAGCGTGTTGCTGATGCGCTCGACGTTTTCCGTGGAGAACAACAGGTTGGCGTTATGCATCAGCGTGTTCACGCCGGCCATCAACTCGTTGCTGTCACTGAGCAAGAGTGCGATAGGCGAGGGCGAGGCGACGATGGTCGGCAGGTTGCCGTCCTTGCCCTTGAGCGCCGGACTCTGTGGCGTACCGCCGCTGAGCTGGATGATCGAAGTCCCGGTGACCCCGGTCAGTGCCAGTTTGGCCTTGGTGTCTTCCTTGACCGGGGTGTCACCGCCCAGACGAATACGCGCCAGCACCCGGCGCGGGTCATTGGGGTCCAGACGCAACGTCACCACGTCGCCGACCTTGATCCCGCTGTACTGCACCGAGCTGCCTTTGGAGAGGCCGCTGACCGCCTCGTTGAAGACCACTTCGTAATCCTTGAACTCGGTGTCAACGCTGGATTTGGCCAGCCACAAGCCGAAGAGCAGGGCGCCCGCCACCACAATCACGGTGAACAGGCCGATCAATACATGATGGGCTCGGGTTTCCATGTCAGACCTCGTTAAGCTGTTGAGCGGCCGTCAGCGCCGCGCGGCCGCGAGGGCCATGGAAGTATTCGTGGATCCACGCATCGTCGGTTTCCGAGACCTTGTCGATGGCGTCCGCCACCAGCACTTTCTTCTGCGCCAGCACCGCCACCCGGTCGGTGATGGTGTAGAGCGTGTCGAGGTCGTGGGTCACCAGGAAAACACTCAGGCCCAGCGCATCGCGCAGGGTCAGGATCAATTGATCGAACGCCGCCGCACCAATCGGGTCGAGGCCGGCGGTGGGTTCGTCGAGAAACAGGATGTCCGGGTCCAGCGCCAGCGCACGGGCCAGCGCCGCGCGCTTGATCATGCCGCCGGACAGCGCAGCGGGGTACTTGTCGGCTGCCGACAGCGGCAACCCGGCCAGCGCCAGTTTGACCGCGGCCAGATGCTCGGCGTCTTCACGGCTCAGGCCGGCGTGTTCGATCAAGGGCAGGGCAACGTTTTCGGTCACGGTAAGCGAAGTGAACAGGGCGCCTTGCTGGAACAGCACGCCGAAACGCCGTTCAACCATCGAGCGTTCATGCTCGGACAAGGTCGGCAGGTTTTTACCGAAGACCTTTACCACCCCTTCACTGGGCTGACGCAAGCCGATAATGCTGCGCAGCAGCACCGATTTACCGCTGCCGGAACCGCCAACCACGGCGAGAATTTCACCTTTGTACAAATCGAGGTCGAGGTTTTCGTGCACGCTCTGACTGCCGAAGCGATTGCACAGCCCACGGACTTCGATCACCGCCTCAGAAGGCGCTCGGGGTAAACGACTCACCAGCCCATCTCCATGAAAAACAGCGCGGCCACGGCGTCGAGCACGATCACCACGAAAATCGACTGGACCACGCTGGACGTGGTGTGCGCACCGACAGACTCGGCGCTGCCGCTGACTTTAAAGCCTTCGAGACAGCCAATCGCAGCGATCAGGAAGGCGAAAACCGGTGCTTTGACGATTCCCACCAGAAAATGCTGAACCCCGATGTCCGACTGCAGCAATGACAGGAACATCGCCGGCGAAATATCCAGCGCCACCGCACACACCACGCCGCCGCCAACAATCCCCGAGAGCATCGCCAGAAAGGTCAGCATCGGCAGCGCCACCAGCAGGGCCAGGACGCGCGGCACCACGAGCAATTCCATCGGGTCGAGGCCCAAGGTGCGAATGGCGTCGATTTCCTCGTTGGCCTTCATTGAGCCGATCTGCGCGGTGAAGGCACTGGCGGTGCGCCCGGCCATCAGGATCGCCGTCAGCAACACAGCAAATTCGCGCAAGAAGGAAAAGGCCACCAGATCCACGGTGAAAATTGTGGCGCCGAAACTGGCCAATACCGTCGCCCCGAGAAACGCCACAACAGCGCCCACCAAAAAGGTCAGCAGGGCGACGATGGGGGCGGCATCAAGGCCGGTTTGTTCGATGTGCGCCACCATCGGCGTGATGCGCCAACGCTTGGGTTTAAACAGGCCGCGAACGATGGTTTCCAGAATCAGACCGACGAAGCCCAGCAGTTGCAGGGTGTCCTGCCAGACCGCATCCACCGCGAGGCCAATTCGCGTGAGCAATTGAATACTGACGCTGATTTCCGGTTCCTTGACCGGCACACAGAAATTGGTCATTGAGCTGTAGATGGTCTGCAGCAGCGCACGATCGGCGGCGTTCAGGGTGCAATCGGGGTGTTCGGCGGATCGGCCCAGACGCTCGGCCCCGAGCAGCTCCACCAACAGCGAGGCACCGGCGGTGTCGAGGGCGCCGAGACTGTTGAGATCAATGTGGGTGTTGTCGTCGTATTGGCCGCGAAGCTTTTCGCAGAGGTATTTGAGATCGGCGTAATGGGCGAGCGTCCAGTCACCCGAAACCCGCAGCTGAGCAGGGGAGTGAGAGGCATCCAGTTGGGCATTGCCGGCCATTGTGCTGCTGATCATAAGCTCCGTGCTTGTTCAGTTACTACGCAGAGCTACGTAATAGCACGAACCGCGTTACTTTTCTTTGGTCGGTGTGCTGTCCGTGACCTTGAAGCGCAGCACGCCGATGACCTGGCCGTCTTCGGTCAACACCCGGACCTGCCATTTGCCCGCCGGGTTGCCCGGGAAATTCTGCTTGTGCGTCCAGGCGCGGTAGCCTTCCTTGCGCCCACCGTGGATATCCAGCGGGATGCGGTCGACCTCTTTGCCGTTGAACTGCCACACGTGATAGATCCGCTCATCCAGACCGCGCGGGGCGTTGATTGCAGTGTAGGCGTACAGGCCGCCACCACGGATCTGCTCGGCACTGACTTCCTCCAGGCTGGTACCGGGCGTGCGGTCCTGCATTTGCGTGCTGATCGCTACGTCGGTCATCCACAAGGTCGCCGGCGGCACCCACGAACGCATGAACCAACCGAGGGCGCCGACGCCCAGCGTGATACTGAGGATCGCCAGGGCGTTGCGTACGGTACGGATCGGGAAGATCGACGCCAGGCTCGGGAATGACAGCAGCACGGCGGTACCCAGCGCCAGTTTGAAACTCTGGGACGTGGTGAGGTGCATGATGACGGGCAGGGCGGTCAGCAGCGCGGCAAACAGCGTCAGGGTATGCAGCGCCAGGAACGCCCAGCGCCGAGGTGCCAGCCATTTGTAGTAGAGCGGGTCGATGATGGAAATCAGCGCCGCAATACCCAACAGCCCGGTGAAGAACAATTGGCCGCTGTTCCAGGTCGTGGTGATGAAAAAGAATGGCAGGACGAAGAACAGGCTTTCCTGGTGGATCATCTGCGTGGCGTAACGCAGCAGAGGCTGGGGAATCTCGCGTTTGAAGATTTTGGTGAACAGCTTGGTGAGGCTGTTTTCCAGCATCAGCCAGACCCAACTGAGCACCATGATGATGGTGATCCAGGTCGCCAGACCTTGTTGGCGATCCACCAGGATGAAGCTGCCGACACCGGAGATGAAACCACAGAGTGCAATGACCCCAGGGTAGCGCTTCATCAATTCGAGGATGCGCTGGACGTATAGGGTCAGGGTCGGCATTCGGCGGTTCACATTGGTCGTAGGAAAAATCCTCGACAGGGTACCCGCCGGGGGGCTGCGTGGCGAGGTCCACGGTCCGGCCCCGGAGCCTTTGTAGCAGCTGCCGAAGGCTGCGTTCGGCTGCGAAGCAGTCGCAAATCTGTTATGTCAAATGTCCTTGGCACACCGAGGTGAATGGTTTAACGACTGCTGCGCAGCCGAACGCAGCCTGCGGCAGCTGCTACACGGTTGGCGGCGTCCTTCGGTGCAAGCGCCAGCTCAGCAGTACCAACGCAATCAGCCCCAACACCCCGGCAATCGCCCATATCAACTGGTCATCACCCATCAGCGGCTTTTCGATCCGCAAATACCCCGGTTGCAGCAGCAACTCGCGTAATGCCTTGTTGGCTTCCTCCAGTGTCACGCCTTGCAGTTCCCTGGCCGGGCTGGCGAAACGTCCGTCCTCATAGTCCCCAAGGGCACTCCAGTAATAATCGGCTAACGCGCTATTGCCTTGCACCGCCCAGGCCTGACGGGCAATGGCGGCCTGTTTCAGGCGGTTGAAGGTGTCGGCGTCGAGACCGTCCTTGAGCAACTGGGCTTTCAATTCCTCAAGGACCTGCTCAGCTTGCGGCACATCATCGCGCTCAAGGTCAGCGTTCAGGCTCATGAAGCCCACACCGCCAAACAGCTCGCGCTCGGCCGAGGGGCCGTAAGACAAACTGTGGACCAGGCGCATCTGGCGATAAAGCGCCCAGTCCAGATAGTCCTTGAGCAGATCGAACGTTTCGTCCTGCTGATCCGCCAGCACAGGCTCTGGCACCAACCAATGCAACTTGGCCCCCCCGCCGACGAAACCGCTACTGAGCGTGCGCTCATGGGCAGCACTGGTCTGGATTTCCGGCAGGGGCTGGTGATCGCTCGGGGCGACCGCCTCAAGCGCACCAAAGGACCGCTCCAGATAGGCCGGCAGCAACCGGTCGAGGTCACCGACCACGATCAGCGTCATGTTGTTGGGCGCGTACCAGACCTTGCGCACCTTCTCCAATTGTTCGCGGGTCAGGTGATCAACTTCGGCGCGCTCCGGGCATTTGAGGCCCAGCTCCACCGCCAGTTGATTGCTCGCCGTGTGGCCGAGGTCCTGGCGATCCAGCCAGCGTTGCAGGTGTGTGTAATGACCGCCGTCTTCGCGCTCGACCACTTGCTTGGCGGCGTTGATGGCGTTGTCGTCGATTCGGGTCTGGGTCAGCAGTGCCAGCAACAGGTCGAGGACCTTGCGCTGGTTTTTTGCCGGTGCTTCGATGACGAAGGTTGTGTCGGCGTTGCTGGTGAAAGCGTTCCATTCACCTCCCAGCGCCTGCATGCGTTCTTCCAGTCCACCTTCGCCGGTGGCGTCGATGCCGCTGAACAACAGGTGTTCGAGCAGATGGGGCAGCTCTTTGTCCTCGCAACTGAAGTCATCCAGACCAACGCCGACCACCAGACGAATCGCCACATGCCCGCGCTCAGTGCCCGGTTTGAGCAGCAATTGCAGGCCGTTGGGCAGGGTATAACCCTCGACCTGAAAGCGATCCAGGGCAAACGAAGGAAATGAGCCAAGCAACAAACAGGCGAACAGCAGACAACGCATAACGAGCTTCCATACGGCAGATTGGCGATCCGTGTTGCTTTCCGGGCAGCCATCGCGGGCAAGCCAGCTCCCACATTGGTTTTGTGAACGCCGTCAGTCAACTGTGGGAGCGAGCCTGCTCGCGAAAGCTTTTGAACCGGAACTCAAGTAACTGACTGACCACACAGCCAGACGTTCAAGGCGAATGCGTGATGTCAGCCAAATCGTCGACGGCCAGTGCCCCGGTGTCCGACGTTTCCAGCACCACATACGCGCTGCTGCAAAACAGCGAGTTCAGACGTTTCATGTCGGCAATCAACTCCAGGTGCAACGAACTGGTTTCGAGGCTTTGCACAATCTTACGTTGCAACCGGCTGACATGGGCATGGGCCAGACGCCGTTCCTGTGCGCGAAAGCGACGTTTTTCACGCAACAACTGGCGGGCACTTTCCTTGTCGGAACTCAGGAACACGGACAATCCCAGGCGCAGATTGGAGATTAACTGACTGTGCAGCCCCGCCAACTCCTCCAGGCCAACGTCGGAAAAAGACCGACGCTGTGAGGTTTTCTGCTGCTGAACCTTACGCAACATGCGTTCGATCAGGTCGCTGGCGAGTTTGAGGTTGATCGCCAACTCAATGATTTCTGCCCAGCGCCGGCTGTCCTGGTCGCTGAGGTCTTCGCGGGGCATTTGCGCCAGATAGAGCTTGATCGCGTTGTAGAGTGCTTCGACATCATCGGTCAGGCGACGCATTTCCTGGGTCACGGCGGTTTGCTTGCCGTGCAGCACATCGAGCATCGCTTCAAGCATGTTGTCGATCAGATCACCCATGCGCAGGGTTTCCCGGGCCGCATTGGCCAACGCCAGGCTCGGCGTGGCCAGCGCTGTCGGGTCGAGGTGCCGGGCTTTGGCCATTCCGTTGGCTTCCGGCCGCTCCGGCAACAGCCAGGCGCACAACCTGGCCATCCCCCCGACGCTTGGCAGCAGGATCAAACAACGCGTGGTGTTGTAGAGCAGGTGGAAGCCAATCACCATTTCCTGAGGGCTGAAGTCCAGGCTATCCATCCAGTGCACTAACGGATCGAGCACCGGAATGATCAGCAACAAACCGATCAGCTTGTACAACAGGCTACCGAGCGCGACTTGACGGCCAGCGGCGTTTTGCATGCTGGTGCTGAGGAACGCGAGGATGCCACTGCCAATGTTGGCGCCAATCACCAGGCCGATGGCCACTGGCAGACTGATCACATTGGCGCCGGCCAGGGTCGCGGTCAGCAGGACGGCCGCGAGACTGGAGTAAGAGACCATCGCGAACAGCGCACCTATCAACGCATCGAGCAGGATGTCGCCGGTTAGTGAGGCGAAAATCACCTTCACCCCTTGCGCATGGGTGATCGGCCCGGCGGCTTCGACGATCAGTTGCAGCGCCAGAATGATCAGGCCCAGGCCAATACAGACCCGGCCCATCTGCCCGACCCGGGTCTGTTTGCGCGACAGGAAGAAAATCACCCCGACAAAGATCAGCAAAGGCGAGAGCCACGACAAATCGAACGTCAGCACCCGCGCCATCAGCGCCGTACCGACGTCGGCGCCGAGCATGGTCGCCAGGGCCGGGGTCAACGCCATAAGGCCCTGACCGACAAACGAAGTAACGAGCATGGCGGTGGCGTTACTGCTCTGGACCATCGCCGTCACCACGATCCCGGCGACAAACGCCAGCCAACGCCTGGACATATTCCGACCAATCACATGGCGCAGGTTCGTGCCGTAAACCCGCAGGATGCCGGTTCGGACGATGTGCGTGCCCCAGATCAACAAGGCCACGGCCGATAACAAATTGAGCAGGGTGAGCATAAAGGCCCCCTGTGGTGGTCGCGCCCCAAAGGGGCAAGTTGACGGTACTGCGCTTTTTTCTACGTTCTGTACTTAAGCTGTAGTTGGCTAACGGTCTGGACGCCAGCATTGCACAGCTGAAGAGGCGAATGAAACAGGACTGTCATGAAAACAGCGCCACCCTTGTGGGAGCGAGCCTGCTCGCGATGGCGGTATTGCCAGCAACTGCGGCAAGCCTTGGAGCGACTTTTCATTCGCTGAAGTAATCCGCCCCCACGCTGACATCGATCAGATACTTCGCCGTCTTCGGATCTCGCTCGTCACAGCGAGCGTAGCATTTGACGTTGAGCGCAAGACTGTATCGGTGTGGTACCAACAGCACGGTCACCATTACGTGATCAAACAACTCGGCTTGGAGAGCTCGTTTATCTGCCTCGGTGGCGGTTTTGACCCAAGGATTTCTATCTGCACTCCACAGTATCCAACCCGCATTTTTTAGCTGGTTCTGCAGCTGATCAAGCACAACAATCAACTGGTCGAACAGCAAGGTTTCAAGCATCGGCGAAGTAGTCAGGGTAATCGCTTTGAAATCGGACCACCCAATCGCACCAAACTTTGTAGCTGGCAACGTGAATCCATGTTGTTTGTCATCAAAGGTGAAAATGACTGGGGTGCTAATCCAGGTTGAGCTCGGGTGAGGTGGCTCACTTGGATAAATGGCAGTTTTACGTAACACAGGAAACGTCGAATCCCTCACGACGCTTTCGTATGGCTTACCGATGTGAATAACCAAAAAATCCATTGGGTAGTGAAAAGAAGTCAGGCAAATAAAGAGCATGAAAAACACTGCTCTGCGCCAACATATAACTTTCCGCTTGTAGGGCTTCCTCATGTGCCGCTTCGATCCCGGCCCACACTGATATCGATCAGATATTTAGCCGTCGTCGAATCACGCGAACAGCGTGTATAGCACTTGATCAAAAGCAGCAGACTGTATTTTCCCGGCACATACAAATCAATGCCCACTGGCTGATCGAATAGCTTGACCTGCAGTCGCTCACGCTCTGCAGCAGAGTCGACACTAAACCAGTCGTTATTTTCCAAAGGCTCAAGCATCCACCCTCCGGACTTGAGGGTGTTTTGTACATCCACCAATCGATCCACAGCCTCCGTGAATGGCATCGTTTCAGACATGGGCGATGTGGTTACAGTCGAGACTTTCTGTCCTCCATAAGTAACGGCACCAAACACCGTCGGAGGAAGTTTGAATCCATAAACGGGATCATCAAACTCAATGACAGTCGGGCTGCTGATCCACGTGGAACCAGGTCTTGGAGGATCTTTCGCGTTATTAGGGTCACCTGGATAGATGGCCGTTTTGTCTTCGACTGGGAAAGTTGAGTCTTTGATGACCTGTTCATAGGGCTTTCCGATATGGACGGATAAGGTTTTGGTGCTCAAACGGGCATACATCAAGCTTCCCGACACCAGAAGAATGAAAACAATCAAAATCAACCAGCGCTGCTTTGATTCAGTCACTGTAGTAATCCGACCCCACGCTGACATCGATCAGATACTTCGCCGTCTTCGGATCACGCTCGTCACAGCGAGCGTAGCATTTGACGTTGAGGGCAAGACCGTACTTATGGGGAACCAGCAGCATCACGACAACAACCTGATCGAATAACAGGCTCTGTAGAGTATTTCTGTCATCTTCGTTACTTACCATAAGCCACGCATGATCCTCGCTATCCCGTGGCACCCAACCGGAACTCTTAAACATCTCTTGTAAATGATTAAGCAAGGGAATCAACTGATCAAATCGCAATGTCTCCAACATCGGAGAAGTGGTAATAGTTGACACCTTTTCATTGTTGTAACCGACAGCACCGAATTTCGTTGGGGGCAAAGTGAAACCGTATTTGGGATCATCAAATTTGACAATCACTGGACTGCTGATCCAAGTGGAATCAACTTCGGGTGGTTCACTTGGATAGATTGCCGTTTTAGCCCTGACTGGAAATGTCGAGTCATGCTCTACATCTTTATAGGACTTTCCGATATGAACGGAAATTGTATCCACAGATGGTTGCTCATGGATGACATAAGCAAGCAAAAACAAACACATTACAGCCACAAGACTCAAAATTAATTTGCGCCTCATTTGACTCCTCCCCCATTGGCAATTTCCGTAATGGAATTTTTTACTTGAGCGAGAGTGGCTGGATTTTTGAGTAAATTGTCGAATTGTGTTGCCGCTCGCAACACGAACTCCATACGTTGATCTTTGTCTGCCAAATCAGCGATTGGATTGCTACTAAAAGAAACTTTCCGGTCGTCAGGTGCTTTGCACTGACTTGCCAGGGTTAGTTGAATTTCTTCTGGTAGTCCCGAAAATAATCCGGTGACAACGGAGGCAACGTCGCCAGCTTGAGTTCCTCTCATTAGCAGCGCGAAATGCGCTATGTCATACATTGCAGGTTGAAGGATATTCAACTGTTCGTGCCGTGCCATAGCCCTGACACTGCCGCTGCCGCTGACATCGCCTTCATTGATCGAGGCGAATGTTTGGGATATTTCGAAGTGATTAGTTCCAAATTCAACTTTATCTGCAATGGGCCAAAGTACTTCATTTTTTAGCCTGCTGCGGTCGGGCAGACACTTCTCCATTTCCTTGAATCCTCGCACCATGAAAAACCGGTGTAGTGGATACACATCCAGGAAAAGGGCAGTGTTTCCAAGCGCTAGCATTTCATGAACGTATTGCAATTCTTCTTGAAGAAATGCAATCGCGTCGCCTGATAGTGGATCACTCGTAAGGGGAACCGGGTTCTGCTGCTTGGCCTGATCCCACTGGTTCCAAAGCTCAGGATCCGAACGCAATTTGTTCACCACTACGCGTTCATACAAATCCTTTGACTGACTGTCTTTTAACGTTCGGTAAGCTTTTTTCTCCGCTTCGATTCTCTGATCTAGCGTGGAGGCATGAATCAACCCACACCCCACCTGCTTCGAAGCAAACGCCGCCAAACCCGCCCACTGAAACCGGTTATCCGCCAGCCACAACTGCGCATACGCGGCATTGATCTTACGGTTACGCACTTGCGGATCGGCAATCAGCACGCCACCCGGTGCAACCCATTCTTCGGCTTCTTTCTGAAACCGGCGCCACAGGCAGTTGCAGGTCAACAACGGCACTTCGACGCGGGTTTTCGGGTTGGGGCCGCCCGTGGTGGTTTCGCGTTTGCAGGCGGGCAGTTCGCAGGTACTGTCCCAGAGTTTTTTCATGTCCAGGTCGTCTGGCGCGATGCATTGTCCGGTCATTTGATTCTTCCTTGAGGCTTAGACGGTCCAGCGAACGACGGCGAGGTCGGGTTTTAGCGTGGCGACGCTTTGGGTCATGCCCAAGGCGTTGGTCTGGCCTTTGACGATGCGGCCTTCGGCGGTTTCGATTTCGTAGTTTTGTTCGGCTATCGGTTCGCCATTGCCGGCACTGACGGCTTTGAATTCCACGATGGGCTGGCCAATGATTGGCAGGGGTGGAATGAAGGGCGCGGGGGTGTGGGTGCTGCCGATGATGACGTTTCCGGAACCGCCGATTATTACGCCGCCATGGCTCGTGGTGCCATCGAGGGTCATGGCGTTCAAGTCGTTGATGAACACCGTTGATGAAAAGCCGCCGCTGAGCGCTTGGCCGCAGGTGCATTGGTCGCTGACTCTCGCTGCGGCGAGGCCATTGAAAAACACGTCGGGGGAGCCGCTGGCGATGGGGTTGGTGCCATGGCCCGGAAGCGGGCAGGTGGTCGGGTCCGTGACGCGTGCAGCCGGTTTTCCAGACATATGCATTCCTTGTCATTGTCATTTGATGCGAGCGGGGGACGCTAACCACCGGGGGCCTGTGCGTCAACCTTTGGCGTTTCGACCGTACCAAGCACCACACGGATTGGCTGTAGGAAAACGCTTAAATGTTCGAGCGCCGGGAGTCCTGTTTAAAAACACTCCGAGTTACTTCTCGGAGGCTACAACACCTTGCGTCGTTGCCTACGGTTACTCCAGAATCCGCCGGCTTGTGCGCCTTTGCCTCGGACTCTATCGTTTCCCTGCCACTGCCTTTCAGTGGTCGGGTTTAGTAGCCCGAGGTGTTATCAGTAAGATGCAGAAGCGCTGTCAGTCAGATTTTTAGTCTGAACTTGATGGTGGCTGTGCGCAGGGCGCTTCGGCGCGCCGGCAATGCTGATTCTCCCCGGTCTACTAACCTGCGCACAGCCGCCACCCTTCTTTTAGTAGAGATCGGTAGTGGCTCCACTCAGGAGTAAATCAGCTTATGTTCAAAGTTACGCCAAACCCACCGGACACCGATCCGGTCCCTCACGACTTCCCCCCACGCAAACCCAGCACCATCTTCCTCATAGATCCCAAGGTCGATAACGAAACCCTGCTCGCTCACGCCTGCGAATCGTTGGCATCAGCCAGCGTCATGGCGAGTGATTTCGCCGGGTTTCTGGAGGGCCCGCAACGCAACACCCTGCTGGGAATTCAGCAGGTCATCATGCTCGGGGAGTTGGCGGTGAATCGAGTGCTGGATAACCTCGATCCGCCGGCTAACCACTAATCCCTAAACCTTGCGCAAAAAAATGTGGGAGCGAGCCTGCTCGCGATGGGGCCTTCACATTCAACATTACTGTTGACTGAAAGACCGCTATCGCGAGCAGGCTGATCTGGCCTAATGAAATTGGACACATCAATAGGGCGCTATGATGGCGCCCAAATCTAAGGTGTGCATGATGATGCGAAAGTCCTATTCCAGCGAGTTCAAGCTCAATGCTGCAAGCATGGTGCTTGATGAAGACCAGCCCATTCTTGAGGTCTGCGCCAACTTCGATATCGGCCCTACTGCGTTGCGCCGCTGGGTCGAGCAGGTCAGGAAAGAACGTGCAGGCTCGACGCTAGCGGG
>NZ_JAHBDK010000050.1 GCF_019956415.1 Pseudomonas sp. GL-B-19 | reverse complement strand
CCCGCTAGCGTCGAGCCTGCACGTTCTTTCCTGACCTGCTCGACCCAGCGGCGCAACGCAGTAGGGCCGATATCGAAGTTGGCGCAGACCTCAAGAATGGGCTGGTCTTCATCAAGCACCATGCTTGCAGCATTGAGCTTGAACTCGCTGGAATAGGACTTTCGCATCATCATGCACACCTTAGATTTGGGCGCCATCATAGCGCCCTATTGAGGTGTCCAATTTCATTAGGCCAGATCAGGCTCGCTCCCACAGGGTTTGTGGTGTCTGAGAGAAATCAGTAAATCATTCACAAATGTTAACGGCTTGGGTCAATCACCGCCCCTGACCTATGCTGCACCCCAACGCTTTCGTTTCCGGTCGATTTTATGGGTCGTGGTTTGCTTTTGATGTTGCTGCTGATCGCCCTGCCCGCCGCAGCGCAGATTTATAAATACACCGACGCCGACGGCAATACCGCCTACAGCAATCAACCACCCGACGGCGTCACGGCCCAGCCGGTTGAATTGCCGCCGCTGAATAGCGTGGCACCCCCAACCCCTCCCGCTCCCTCTTCCGAAAGCACCAGCAATGAGCCGCCGCACAGTGCCTATGAGGCGCTGCAGCTGACCGGCCCGCCCACCGGTGAGGCCCTGCGTGCCAATAACGGCACCTTCACCGTCAGCGTCCTGATCAAGCCGCGCCTGCAAGCGCCGCACCTGTTGCGATTGCTGCTGGATGGCCAACCCTACGGGCAGTCGAGCAATGTGCCGATCCTGCAGCTGGTGAACGTCGACCGCGGCGAACATAGCCTGGCGGTGCAGGTGATCAATGGAGAGAACGTCCTTCAGCAAAGCCCCACCGTGACGTTCACCGTGCAAAGGGTGCACAAGCCATGAGGCTATGGCTGCTGATCGCCTACTTGATCGCCTTCCCTGTGTCGGCCGAGGTATTCACCTATGTCGATGCTCAGGGCAATCGCGCCTTCACCGACCAGCCGCAGCATGGCAATGCCAAACGTGTGCCGCTGGCTACCAGCAATCGCATGACTGCCCAGCCCACCGCTACGATGCCGCTGATTGCCGCGAACCCGCCCGAAGAACAACCGCTGTTCCACTACGACTTGCTTCGCATACTGGTGCCGGAGCCGGACGCGACGATCCGCAGTAATGCCGGCGAAATCATCGTCAGCGTCACCAACGAACCCCGCCTGCAACCGGGCCATCGCTACCGACTTCTGCTCGACGGCCAACCCACCGCCGACCCCGGCCTCAGTCCGGTGTTCCCCCTGAGCAACATCGACCGTGGCAGTCACAACCTGTCCGTTGAAATCCTCGACGAGCAAGGCCGCACCGTCGAACGCACCGCCAATCAGCCGTTCCATATGCTGCGCACATCCCTCGCGCAAAAACGCCAGGTCAAACCCTGCGCCCTCGTCGACTACGGCAAACGGCCGGAATGCCCGCTCACAGACAAACCGAAAGAAGAAATAAATCCTTTCTTGCGTTTGTTCTAACGCCGTTCAGCTTTACGCACTACATTGGTGCAATAGGTTGCACCGTACCCATATCGCAACCCATTTTGGTTCGAAAGTACCCGCGAAAACTGGCAGAACGCCACGCAAACGAGCGTCAAACGTCCGTTTCAGGCCTTAAACGCTTCTTTTCGGAGCCTTGGTTTGGTTTTTGCATTTTCCTCGTATCGGCGCGTTATTCACGCACATGCCCTGCTCCAAAAGAGGTCCTGATGACCATTAGCGACGCACTGCATCGACTACTACTCGACAACCTGACCACCGCCACCATCCTGCTCAACGCCGAATTGCGCCTTGAGTACATGAACCCGGCGGCGGAAATGTTGCTGGCCATCAGCGGTCAGCGTAGCCATGGGCAGTTCATCAGCGAATTGTTCACCGAATCCACCGAAGCGCTGAACTCCCTGCGCCAGGCAGTCCAGCAGGCGCACCCGTTCACCAAGCGCGAAGCGATGCTCACCGCTCTCACCGGCCAGACCCTGACCGTCGACTACGCGGTAACGCCGATCCTGGCCAATGGCGGCACGATGCTGTTGCTGGAAGTCCATCCCCGTGACCGCTTGCTGCGGATCACCAAGGAAGAGGCACAGTTGTCGAAGCAGGAAACCAGCAAGATGCTGGTGCGCGGTCTGGCCCACGAAATCAAGAACCCACTGGGCGGGATTCGCGGCGCCGCACAATTGCTCGCCCGCGAACTGCCGGAAGAAAGCCTGCGCGATTACACCAACGTGATCATTGAAGAAGCCGACCGCCTGCGAAACCTCGTCGACCGCATGCTCGGCTCGAACAAGTTGCCGTCGCTGGCCATGTGCAATATCCATGAGGTGCTGGAGCGTGTCTGCCAACTGGTGTCAGCGGAAAGCCAGGGCTGCATCACCTTGGTGCGCGACTACGACCCCAGCATTCCTGACGTGCTGATCGACCGCGAACAAATGATTCAGGCGGTGCTGAACATCGTGCGCAATGCGATGCAGGCCATCAGCAGCCAGAACGAACTGCGCCTGGGTCGCATCAGCCTGCGTACCCGCGCCTTGCGCCAATTCACCATCGGCCACGTGCGCCATCGCCTGGTGACCAAGATCGAAATCATCGACAACGGTCCGGGCATTCCCGCAGAACTTCAGGAAACCATTTTCTTTCCCATGGTCAGTGGTCGTCCGGACGGTACCGGGCTGGGCCTGGCCATTACCCAGAACATCATCAGCCAGCACCAGGGCTTGATCGAATGTGACAGCCACCCAGGCCACACCACTTTCTCGATCTTTCTGCCACTGGAACAAGGAGCCACATCGACATGAGCCGTAGTGAAACCGTGTGGATCGTCGATGACGACCGTTCTATCCGTTGGGTCCTGGAAAAAGCCTTGCAGCAGGAAGGCATGACCACGCAAAGCTTCGACAGTGCCGATGGCGTGATGAGCCGCCTGGCGCGCCAGCAGCCAGACGTGATCATCTCTGACATCCGCATGCCCGGCGCCAGCGGCCTGGAACTTCTGGCACGGATTCGCGAACAGCACCCGAGGCTGCCGGTCATCATCATGACGGCTCACTCCGACCTGGACAGCGCTGTCGCGTCCTATCAGGGTGGCGCGTTTGAATACCTGCCCAAGCCGTTCGACGTCGATGAAGCGGTCTCTCTGGTCAAGCGCGCCAACCAGCACGCCCAGGAGCAGCAAGGCCTGGAAGTCCCGGTCGCCCTGACCCGTACGCCAGAAATCATCGGTGAAGCACCGGCGATGCAGGAAGTGTTTCGCGCCATCGGGCGCTTGAGCCACTCCAACATTACCGTGCTGATCAATGGCGAATCCGGGACCGGTAAAGAGCTGGTGGCCCACGCCCTGCACCGTCACAGCCCACGGGCGGCCTCGCCGTTCATCGCACTGAACATGGCGGCGATTCCAAAAGACCTGATGGAATCCGAGCTGTTCGGCCACGAGAAAGGCGCGTTCACCGGCGCGGCCAACCTGCGTCGCGGACGTTTCGAACAGGCAGACGGCGGCACGCTGTTCCTCGATGAAATCGGCGACATGCCGGCCGATACGCAAACCCGCTTGCTGCGAGTACTGGCCGACGGCGAGTTCTATCGCGTTGGCGGTCATGTGCCGGTGAAGGTCGATGTGCGAATCATCGCCGCAACGCACCAGAACCTGGAAACCCTGGTACACGCCGGGAAATTCCGTGAAGACTTGTTCCACCGCCTCAACGTGATCCGCATTCACATCCCGCGCCTGTCGGACCGTCGCGAAGACATCCCGACCCTGGCCAAGCACTTCCTCAGCCGCGCTGCGCAGGAACTGGCGGTCGAGCCGAAGCTGCTGAAAAGCGAAACCGAGGAATACCTGAAGAACCTGCCGTGGGGCGGCAACGTGCGCCAGCTGGAGAACACCTGCCGCTGGATCACGGTGATGGCTTCGGGTCGCGAAGTGCACATCAGCGACCTGCCGCCAGAGTTACTGAGCCTGCCGCAGGACTCGGCACCGGTGACTAACTGGGAACAAGCGCTGCGCCAGTGGGCCGATCAAGCGTTGGCACGTGGTCAGTCGAGCCTGCTGGACACCGCTGTGCCGGCCTTCGAGCGGATCATGATCGAGACCGCCCTCAAACACACCGCCGGCCGTCGCCGCGATGCTGCGGTCTTGCTGGGTTGGGGGCGTAACACCCTGACACGCAAGATCAAGGAATTGGGGATGAAAGTGGATGGCGGGGATGATGATGAGGGAGATGAGGGTTAAGCAGCCTGCAGTTCTTCACTGACAGTTACATCCAATCGCGGGCAAGCCTTGCTCCTACAGGTCATATGCCAATTTTGACATTGCGCATGACCTGTAGGAGCAAGGCTTGCCCGCGATGCTTTATGGGGCCTCATGCACCGTGGCAATGCACCGTGAACCGCAATCGCGCACAAAGACTGATTCACAACCCCGCATTTTTTCGCAATCGAACCCAGCTGAAAAAACACGAAAGCCCCTGAATACGGGGCTTTTGGCGTTTTAAAGCGATTTTCTGTACCAATTTGTTAAAACCTGGCACGCCGCCTGCAATAGTCCATTCAGTGATTCAGTTCACTACCCGGTTTCGGGGACCTTGGTACAGGCAGGCCGGGGATTCCCCTCTTTACATCGGGCTCACACCGCTTACGCGACGAGCCCACCCTGTTTTGGGGCCCTTGATACAGGCAGGTCAGGGGTTCCTTCTTTACACCGGGCTCACGACGCAATGCGCGAGCCACGCCGTTTTGGGAACCTTGGTACAGGCAGGCCGGGGATTCCCTCTTTTATTGCTCCCGGAGATGGATCTCCAGCCGCCAGCGATCATCGACCTCACTACCGGCCCATTCGCCTTGCAGTGGTCGGGCTGCCACCACCGACAGCAACATCCCCCCATCACTCAAACGCACCCGCCAGTTGACGCTCTTGTCGTTGAGCTTGAGCTGACCTTTCTGCGCCGGGCCTTCGGCCTCGAACAGTAATGCGAGGCTACCGTCCACAAACTCGCCATGGTTCTTGGGTTCGTTGTTGAACCACACTACCAGCCCGTCGCTGGTGGCCTCGACCTGCTGCAAAACTGTCGGATCGGGCGCGGTCAGGCGACCGATCATCAGCCCCACCATCATCCCGACAATCGCCAACGAACCGAGCACTCGCGGGAATAGTTTCGAACGGGGATCCTTTGGCGGCGTAGAATGCCCGTCATCTTTACCTTCGGAGCCGTGCATGTTTCACGTCATCCTTTTTCAACCAGAAATTCCACCGAATACCGGCAACGTTATCAGGCTGTGCGCCAACAGTGGCTGCCACCTGCATTTGATCGAGCCGCTGGGCTTCGAGATGGACGACAAACGTCTGCGCCGGGCCGGCCTCGATTACCACGAGTATGCCACCCTGCAACGCCACGCCGATCTCGCCAGTTGTCTGGAGAGTCTTGGCCATCCCCGGTTATTCGCCTTCACCACCAAGGGCTCGCGACCGTTCCACGATGCCAGTTTCGCCGAGGGCGACGCCTTCCTGTTCGGCCCGGAAAGCCGAGGCCTGCCAGCTGAAGTGCTCGACGCCCTGCCCGGCGAACAACGACTGCGCTTGCCGATGCGTGAAGGCTGCCGCAGCCTGAACCTGTCGAACACCGTGGCCGTCGCCGTGTACGAGGCCTGGCGCCAAAACGACTTCAAATAACACCGCCGTCCTTGTAGGAGCTGGCTTGCCAGCGAAAGCGGTGTAACAGCCAGCACAGAGGTTGAGTGTGATGGCCCCTTCGCTGGCAAGCCAGCTCCTACAGGTTTCGTTTGCTCCATGAAAAAAGCGCCTTCAGAGGCGCTTTTTTCATGGAGCAAACGAAGCTTTTATTGAACGGTCGGAGTCTCGCCAGCCGCCTGCATGCGTTGCAGCTCTTGTGCGTACAGCGCGTCGAAGTTCACCGGTGCCAGCATCAGGGCCGGGAACGAGCCACGGGTGACCAGGCTGTCCAGGGTTTCGCGAGCGTACGGGAACAGGATGTTCGGGCAGAACGCGCCGAGGGTGTGGCTCATCGAAGCGTCGTCCAGGTTCTTGATCAGGAAGATCCCGGCCTGTTGCACTTCAGCGATGAATGCCACTTCGTCACCGTTCTTCACGGTCACGGACAAGGTCAGCACGACTTCGTGGAAGTCGCCTTCCAGGGTCTTTTGACGGGTGTTCAGATCCAGACCGACGCTCGGCTCCCACTGCTGGCGGAAAATCGCCGGGCTTTTCGGGGCTTCGAAAGACAAGTCACGTACGTAGATGCGCTGCAAGGAGAATTGCGGTGCGGTTTCTTCTTCGCTAGCTGCAGTGTTCTGTTGGTCAGTCATCTCAGATCCTTTCTGATCTTGGGGTCTTATAGGGAAGGCATACAGGCCTTGAGCATTGCGTCGAGCTTACCGGCGCGCTCAAGGGCAAACAAATCATCACAACCACCAACGTGGGTGCTGCCGATCCAGATCTGCGGCACGGACGTACGTCCGGCTTTCTGAGCCATGGCGGCGCGCACCTGCGGCTTGCCATCGACCTTGATCTCTTCGAAGGCCACGCCTTTGTTCTCGAGCAGGTACTTGGCTCGCGAACAGTAAGGGCAGTAATCGCTGGAATAGACGACGACGTTGCTCATATCACTTCACCAGCGGCAGGTTGTCGCCCTTCCAGCTGGAAATACCACCGGAGAGCTTGGCGGCGGTGAAGCCGGATTTCATCAGTTCGCGTGCATGCGTACCGGCGGTCTGGCCCAGGGCGTCGACCAGGATGATGGTCTTGGCCTTGTGCTTTTCCAGTTCGCCGATGCGAGCGGTCAACTTGTCGTGAGGAATGTTCAACGCGCCAACGATGTGACCGGCGGCGAAGTCCTTGGTCGAACGGATGTCGATCACAACGCCTGCGTCCTTGTTGACCAGCCCGGTCAATTCACCGGTACTCAGGCTACGGCCGCCGCCTTGCATTTGATAGGCAATCAGCGCCGCCAGCAGTACGACGAAGATACCGACAAGAATGTAGTGGTTAGTGGCAAATTCAATCAGGTGAGCAACCATCGAAGGAGGTTCCAGGGCGTTAAAATGTCGGCCAGTATACACAGCCACTATGGTGGGCCAAACCCCGTCCGGCGGTGACGTGGCCGGAACTTCGCTTTAAACTGCCACTCCCTTTTCCATCGCCCTCTTTTAACTTAAGCCAGAGTGAATCCATGACTACCACGCCTAAACCTTTGGTCCTGATTATTCTCGATGGCTTCGGTCACAGTGAGAGCCCTGAATCCAACGCCATCTATGCGGCCAAGAAGCCCGTGCTGGACCGTCTGTGGGCCACCGTGCCGAACGGCCTGATCTCCGGCAGCGGCATGGACGTCGGCCTACCGGATGGCCAGATGGGCAACTCTGAAGTCGGCCACATGAACCTCGGCGCCGGTCGCGTGGTGTATCAGGACTTCACCCGCGTGACCAAGTCGATCCGCGACGGCGAGTTCTTCGAGAACCCGACCATCTGCGCCGCTGTAGACAAGGCCGTTGCAGCCGGCAAAGCCGTGCATTTCATGGGCCTGCTGTCCGACGGCGGTGTTCACAGCCACCAGGACCACCTGATCGCCATGGCTGAACTGGCATTCAAACGCGGCGCTGAAAAAATCTACCTGCACGCCTTCCTCGACGGCCGCGACACGCCACCGAAAAGCGCGCAGTCATCCATCGAATTGCTCGACGCCAGCTTCCAGGCGCTGGGCAAAGGTCGTATCGCCAGCATCATCGGCCGCTACTTCGCCATGGACCGCGACAACCGTTGGGACCGCGTGTCCCAAGCCTACAACCTGATTGTTGACGGCAACGGCGAATTCAACGCAGCCACCGCCCAGGAAGGTCTGCAAGCTGCTTACGAGCGTGGCGAGAGCGACGAATTCGTCAAAGCCACCTCCATCGGCGAGCCGGTCAAGGTCGAAGACGGCGACGCGGTGGTGTTCATGAACTTCCGCGCCGACCGCGCCCGTGAACTGACTCGTGTGTTCGTCGAAGACGATTTCAATGAATTCGAACGCGCGCGCCAACCGAAACTGGCCGGCTTCGTCATGCTGACCCAATACGCCGCGAGCATTCCTGCGCCGTCGGCGTTCGCCGCCGGCAGCCTGGAAAACGTGCTGGGCGATTACCTGGCGAAAAACGGCAAGACTCAACTGCGCATTGCCGAAACCGAGAAATACGCCCACGTGACCTTCTTCTTCTCCGGCGGTCGTGAAGAACCGTTCCCGGGCGAAGAACGCATCCTGATCCCGTCGCCAAAAGTCGCTACCTATGACTTGCAGCCGGAAATGAGCGCGCCGGAAGTTACCGACCGCATCGTCGATGCCATCGATAACCAGCGTTACGACGTGATC
This sequence comes from Pseudomonas sp. GL-B-19, assembly GCF_019956415.1. GTDB lineage: Bacteria > Pseudomonadota > Gammaproteobacteria > Pseudomonadales > Pseudomonadaceae > Aquipseudomonas. Next base: position 32,287 of record NZ_JAHBDK010000050.1, on the reverse strand, counting down.
GTGGTCAACTACGCCAACGGCGACATGGTCGGCCACAGCGGCGTGTTCGAAGCAGCGGTGAAAGCCGTTGAATGCCTGGACCAGTGCGTCGGCCGCATCGTCGAAGCCCTGGAAAAAGTCGGCGGCGAAGCGCTGATCACTGCCGACCATGGCAACGTCGAGCAAATGTCCGATGAAGCCACCGGTCAGGCGCACACCGCTCACACCACCGAGCCTGTGCCTTTCATCTATGTCGGCAAGCGTGACCTCAAGGTCCGTGAAGGCGGCGTACTGGCGGATGTGGCGCCGACCATGCTGATGTTGATGGGCCTGGAAAAACCGGCGGAAATGACCGGGACATCGATTCTGGTGTAATCGACCGTTCAATCACCACCAAACCCTGTGGGAGCGAGCCTGCTCGCGATAGCAATCTGACGGCCAACATCACTGTTGAATGTCAGGACGCCATCGCGAGCAGGCTCGCTCCCACATTGGTTTGTGGTGTTTTTTTGTCCAGTTATCACACAGCCCCAATTGGGCATTTTTTTTGCCACGCTTGGCGGGCATACTAGGCCGTCCCTTTCCCTGGTGCCGCCCGCCTCTATGCTCCGCGTCCTGATAGCCCTAGCACTGACTTGCCTGCTCCAACCGGCCTTCGCTGACGAGCGCGAGCAAACCCAACAACAGTTGGACGCCACGCGTCAGGACATTGCCGAGCTGAAAAAACTGCTGGGCAAGTTGCAGGAAGAAAAATCCGGTGTGCAAAAAGAGCTCAAAGGCACCGAGACCGAGATGGGCAAGCTCGAGAAACAGGTCGACGCCCTGCAAAAAGAGCTGAAGAAAAGCGAAACCGAGCTACAGCGACTCGATGCCGAGAAAAAAAAACTCCAGAGCGCGCGCATTGAACAGCAACGACTGATCGCCATTCAGGCCCGCGCGGCCTATAAAAACGGCCGTCAGGAATACTTGAAGCTGCTGCTGAACCAGCAGAACCCGGAACAGTTCGCCCGCACCCTCACCTACTACGACTACCTGAGCCAGGCCCGACTGGAGCAGCTGAAGAATTTCAACGAAACCCTGCGCCAACTGGCCAATGTCGAAAAAGACATAGACGCACAGCAGGCGCAGTTGCTGGTGCAGAAGAGCAGCCTCGACAGCCAGCGCGACGAACTCGACAAAGTCCGCAAGGAGCGCCAGCAAGTCCTGGCCAAACTCAACGAAGACGTAAAGGCTCGCGACCAGAAACTGGCCTCCCGCGAGCAGGATCAGGCAGACCTGTCTAAAGTCCTTAAAACCATTGAAGAAACCTTGGCTCGCCAGGCCCGTGAGGCAGAAGAAGCGCGGCAAAAAGCGCTGATCGCCCAGCAGGAAGCCGAAAAAAAGCGTTTACGTGAGGCTCAGGCTGCAGCAGATGCAGAAACCACCGACGCCCCACGCAAACCGGTTAAATCGACACCCGGCGCTTTGGTCTCAAGTTCAGGCGAGACCTTTGGCGGCCCCTTTTCGTCAACTCGGGGAAAACTTCCCTGGCCGGTTGATGGTCGACTGTTGGCACGCTTTGGCGAGTCTCGTGGCGACGATGCCCGCACCAAGTGGGACGGCGTGATGATCAGCGCCTCCGCCGGCAGTCAGGTGCATGCCGTGCATGGCGGTCGCGTGGTGTTTGCCGACTGGTTGCGTGGTGCCGGGCTACTGGTGATTCTCGACCACGGCAACGGTTTTCTGAGTCTTTATGGTCACAACCAGACGCTGCTCAAGTCTGCGGGTGACGTAGTAAAAGCCGGTGAGTCCATCTCCACTGTCGGCAACAGTGGCGGGCAGGACACACCAGCACTGTATTTCGCTATTCGTCAGCAGGGTCACCCGAGTGATCCGGCGCAATGGTGTCGTGTGCAAGGATAAGCACGCTACCTAATTCAGGAGTTCGTTTGACATGCTGCATTTGTCCCGCCTTACCTCGCTGGCCCTGACGATCGCCCTGGTGGTCGGCGCGCCCCTGGCGTTCGCCGCTCAACCAGCACCGGCTGTCGCGCCTGCGGGCACTGCCGCGACGACCAAGGCCCCGTTGCCTCTGGAAGAGTTGCGCACCTTTGCCGAGGTCATGGACCGGATCAAGGCCGCCTATGTCGAACCCGTAGATGACAAGACCCTGCTGGAAAACGCCATCAAAGGGATGCTCAGCAACCTCGATCCACACTCTGCCTACCTGGGCCCGGAAGACTTTGCCGAGTTGCAGGAAAGCACCAGCGGTGAATTCGGCGGCCTGGGCATCGAAGTTGGCGCCGAAGACGGTTTCATCAAGGTCGTTTCGCCGATCGATGACACTCCGGCGTCCAAGGCGGGCATTCAGGCCGGTGACTTCATCGTCAAGATCAATGGCCAGCCGACTCGCGGCCAGACCATGACTGAAGCCGTGGACAAGATGCGCGGCAAGATCGGCCAGAAAATCACCCTGACCCTGGTGCGCGATGGCGGTACACCCTTCGACGTAACCCTGTCCCGCGCCATCATCCAGGTGAAGAGCGTGAAGGCGCAGCTGCTGGAAAACGGCTACGGCTATATCCGCATCACTCAGTTCCAGGTCAAGACCGGCGAAGAGGTCTCCCAGGCCCTGGCCAAACTGCGCAAGGAAAACGGCAAGAAGCTCAAAGGCATCATCCTCGACCTGCGTAACAACCCCGGGGGCGTGCTGCAGGCTGCGGTGGAAGTGGTCGATCATTTCATCAAAAAGGGCCTGATCGTCTACACCAAGGGCCGTATCGCCAACTCCGAGCTGCGCTTCTCCGCGACCGGCAAGGATGAAAGTGAAGCCGTGCCAATGGTCGTGCTGATCAACGGCGGCAGCGCCTCGGCTTCGGAAATTGTCGCCGGTGCCTTGCAGGATCAAAAACGCGCCGTGGTGATGGGCACCACCAGTTTCGGCAAAGGCTCGGTACAAACCGTGCTGCCACTGAACAACGACCGCGCCCTGAAGATCACTACCGCGTTGTACTTCACCCCGAACGGTCGCTCGATTCAGGCCCAGGGCATCGTCCCGGACATCGAAGTGCGCAAGGCCAAGATCACCAACGAGCAGGACAGCGAGTACTTTAAGGAAGCCGATTTGCAGGGTCACCTGGGCAATGGCAACGGCGGCGCCGATAAGCCGACCGGCACCAGCGGCAAAGCCAAGGCCATGCCGCAGGATGATGATTACCAGTTGGCCCAGGCCTTGAGCCTGCTCAAAGGGTTGAGCATCACGTCCGGCCGCTGAGATGCTCCAGCGGTTTATCCTGTGTTTATTGCTCTGTCTGGCGGGTGTTGCTCACGCAGCGCCCGTCGAGACGCCCCCTCAAAAAGCCTATCTCAGCCTGATCATCGATGACCTGGGGCAGAACCTGCCCCGGGATCGCCGCGTGCTGGCCCTGCCCGGCCCGGTGACCGCGGCGATCATGCCCGACACACCCCACGCCACCGAATTCGCCCGCGAAGCCCATCGCGCCGGCAAGATCGTCATCCTGCACATGCCCATGGACCCGGCCACGGGCCCCTTCGCGTGGCACCCGGACTTGCCCATCGAAGAGCTGGAAAAACGCCTGAATGCGGCGTTCAAGGTCGTGCCCTATACCGCCGGCATCAACAACCACATGGGCAGCCGAATGACCGCTCAACCGGCCGCCATGGCCTGGTTGATGGCGGATTTGCAGCAGCGGCACAAATTCTTCGTCGACAGCCGCACCAGCGCGCAAACCGTTGCCGCCGCCCAGGCGCAGAAGATAGGTTTGGCCAGCGTTTCGCGGGATGTGTTTCTGGATGACGAACGCACCGAAGCGGCAATCTTCACCCAGTTACAGACGGCGATCAGCCTGGCGCGCAAGCAGGGTTCCGCGGTGATGATCGGGCATCCATATCCGCAGACGCTGGCGGTTATGGAGCGGGAGTTGCCGAAGCTGAAGGCTCAGGGGATTGAGTGGATTGATATCAGGCAGATGATCAGTGTGCGCGGTAACCGGGCAACCACGGCGCATGGCAAGGATGGGGTGTACCGATAACTTGCAGTTGAACCACCCTCTGTAGGAGCCGGCTTGCCGGCGAAGCGGTCTTGAATATCACGCTGCCTGTGCGACCGCCTTCGCTGGCAAGCCAGCTCCTACAAGGGGTGCGGTGGCGCCATTAGAGATACCGCGCCATGATCTCGTCTACCTTGCCTTCCTTGCGCAGTTGATCCAGCACGGCCTGAAGTTTGGCCACCATCTCGTCCGGCACGTCTTTGTTCAACGCCAGGTACAGCTCGGCGCTATTGAAGCGCAGCACCGTTTTGAGACCATTTACGCCTTCCTGCCGCGCAAGATAGCGCCCGGCCGGATCACCAGTCGCCCACAAATCAATTTGGCCGTTGACCAGTTTCTTCGCGTTGTCCTGATCGCGAAGCACAACGATTGGATTCAGCCCCTGCTTGGCGAGCGTCTCGGCAATTGCATCGCCCTTGTAGGCACCGATTTTGTATTGGCGCGCGTCATCCAGCGTTTCGAGGGTGATCGTGCTGTCGGCCTTGGCCAACATGATCCAGTCATCCGGGCCAATCGGGCCGACCCACTTGAAGAGCTTCTCGCGGTCAGGCAAACGCGCCATCACGAACACGCCGTAACCGGGCTTTTCCAGGGCGAGTTTGTAGATTCGCTCCCAAGGGAAACGCAGCGTCAGGCTATATGTGATGTCGGAACGCTTGAACATCTCGCGGACAATGTCCACGGCGATGCCATTGATGTTCTCGTCTTGAGCGAAGTTTTTGCCGTTCTTCGCCATGTTGTACGGCGGGAAATTTTCCGTCAGCAACACCAGGTCGGTGTCGGGGCTTTCTGCGGCATGCGCTCCGCTGATAAACAACAGAGAGGCACTGGCGAGGACTAGAAGAAGGCGTTTGAGCATGTCTGGCTACCGAAATCCATGGCGTACCCAAGAGTGCCTTGAGCCCGCCATGATGTCCACTGGCCTGCATTGATTGTTTAGCGCATCACGATGCCGCGATGCGCCATGTAGGCCTTGGCTTCCTGCACGGTGTATTCGCCGAAGTGGAAAATACTCGCCGCCAATACTGCGCTGGCGTGACCTTCGAGGATGCCGTCAGCCAAGTGCTGCAAGTTGCCGACACCACCGGAGGCGATCACCGGAATCCCCAAGGCATCGCTGATGGCACGGGTCACACCGAGGTCGAAGCCGTTTTTCATGCCGTCCTGGTCCATGCTGGTCAGCAGGATTTCACCGGCACCGAGGCCTTCCATTTTCTTCGCCCATTCAACAGCGTCGAGACCGGTAGGTTTGCGACCGCCGTGGGTGAAGATTTCCCAGCGCGGGGTTTCGCCCGGCAGTGAAACCTTCTTGGCGTCGATGGCGACGACAATGCATTGCGAACCGAAATGCTGCGCGGCTTCGCCGACAAACTCGGGATTGAACACCGCAGCCGTATTGATCGAAACCTTGTCCGCACCGGCATTCAGCAAATTGCGAATGTCCTGCACGGTGCGCACGCCACCGCCGACGGTCAGCGGGATGAACACCTGGCTGGCCATGCACTCCACGGTATGCAGCGTGGTGTCGCGACCGTCGACGCTGGCGGTGATGTCAAGGAAGGTAATCTCGTCGGCACCCTGCTCGTCGTAGCGACGGGCGATTTCCACCGGGTCACCGGCATCGCGAATGTTCTCGAACTTCACACCTTTAACGACCCGGCCGTTATCCACGTCCAGGCAAGGGATGATGCGTTTGGCCAGCGCCATGGTCAGTCCTCAGCCTTTGTACGAGTCGCAGAAAGCTTGCGCTTCAGCGACATCGAGGGTGCCTTCGTAGATCGCCCGGCCGGTGATTGCGCCGATGATGCCTGGCGCCTTGGCGTCGAGCAGCGATTTGATGTCACCGAGGTTGTGAATACCGCCGGAAGCGATCACCGGAATACGCGTGGCAGCGGCCAGGGCGGCGGTGAACGGTACGTTGCAGCCCTGCATCATGCCGTCTTTGGCGATGTCGGTATAAACGATCGCGGATACGCCGTCGGCTTCGAATTGCTTGGCCAGGTCAATCACCTGAATGGTGCTGATTTCAGCCCAGCCGTCAGTGGCGACAAAACCGTCTTTGGCATCCAGACCGACGATCACTTGGCCCGGGAACGCGCGGCAGGCTTCGGCGACGAAGGCCGGGTCTTTCACGGCTTTGGTGCCGATGATCACGTAGCTCACGCCGGCTTTTACGTAGTGCTCGATGGTTTCCAGCGAACGGATACCGCCGCCGATCTGGATCGGCAGGTTCGGATAACGCTTGGCAATCGCAGTGACCACTTCGCCATTGACCGGCTGGCCTTCGAAAGCGCCGTTCAGGTCGACCAGATGCAGACGACGGCAACCGCCTTCCACCCACTTGGCAGCCATGCTCACCGGATCATCGGAGAACACCGTGGAATCTTCCATGCGGCCCTGGCGCAGACGAACACAGGCACCGTCTTTGAGATCGATAGCGGGAATAATCAGCATCTGGCAAACCTTCAAATTCGAGTATTCAGCTTCGCTCGGAAATCAGTTTTTCTCGAGCGCCCACAAGTCGCTTTCGATGCTTTCGAACCTCTCTTTGAGGTGCGTCTGCACATCGAAAATCGCCCTGTTGTAATAGTGCGGAGCAATTTCACGGGTAAACAGCTCAAGGATTTCGGCCGCTTCGAACGAACCCAGGTCCAGTTCGAAGCGATCCTCCATGAAGCGTTTGATCTTCTGGTTGGCCTCGTTCTCCTGTTCAGGAGTGAGGGTCAGGATCGGTGGCTTCTTTTTGACGGCCATTTACCAGCGACCATCCCACGCGGCGAAGTTCTGCAGCAATTGCAGACCATGGGTATGGCTCTTCTCCGGGTGGAACTGCACGGCGAAACGCGAGCCTTCGGCCAGCGCCGCAGCAAAATCGACACCGTAGTGACCGCCGCCCACCACCTGCCGCGCGTTGCCGGCGGCGATGTAGTAGCTGTGCACGAAGTAGAAACGCGCCAGGTCCGGAATGTCGTGCCACAGAGGATGTGCAATCGTCTGCTTAACTTCGTTCCAGCCCATGTGCGGGACTTTCAGGTGTTCGCCGTCTTCGTGCAGGTCTTTGCCGAAAAACTTCACCGCGCCCGGGAACAGGCCGATGCAGTCGACGCCATCGTTCTCTTCACTGCTGTCGAGCAAGGCTTGCATGCCAACACAGATGCCGAGGAACGGACGGTCCTGGCTGACTTCACGCACCAGCGAATCGAAGCCCAGGCGACGGATCTCCGCCATGCAATCGCGAATCGCGCCGACGCCGGGGAAAACCACCCGATCGGCTTCGCGAATCACGTCGGCATCGCTGGTGATCAGGACCTTGCCGGCACCGACGTGCTCGAGGGCCTTGGCCACCGAGTGCAGGTTGCCCATGCCGTAATCGATAACCGCGACCGTCTGCATTACAGAACGCCTTTGGTCGATGGCATCTGACCGGCCATGCGGTCATCGAGCTCTACGGCCATGCGCAGTGCGCGGCCGAATGCCTTGAACACGGTTTCGATCTGGTGGTGGGTGTTGGTGCCACGCAGGTTGTCGATGTGCAGGCTGACGAGCGCATGGTTGACGAAGCCCTGGAAGAACTCCTGGAACAGGTCAACGTCGAAACCGCCGACGGTAGCGCGGGTATACGGGACATGCATCTGCAGGCCTGGGCGGCCGGAGAAGTCGATGACCACACGCGACAGCGCTTCATCGAGCGGCACGTAGGCGTGGCCGTAGCGACGGATGCCTTTCTTGTCGCCGATGGCTTTGGCAAAGGCCTGACCCAGGGTGATACCGACGTCTTCCACGGTGTGGTGGTCGTCGATATGCAGGTCGCCCTTGCTGACAATATCCAGGTCGATCAGCCCGTGACGGGCGATCTGGTCCAGCATGTGCTCAAGAAAAGGAACACCGATATCAAATCGGGCCTTTCCGGTGCCATCCAGGTTGATCGAGGCTTTGATCTGGGTTTCCAGAGTGTCGCGCTCGACTGACGCCTTACGTTCGGCCATCACCAGCTCCGCAAAATCATTGGGCGAAAAAGGCAGCCATTATAGGGGCGCGGGCGCGAAACAGAAACACGATACGTGATATCCCTGACGGGCTGAACCCGGCACTGTCGGGGATAGACATGTCCATACAAGCCGGCATTCATTGCGAATGCACGGCTTTTGTAGGAGCTGGCTTGCCAGCGAAGGCGGCCGGGCGAAGTGCAGCGGCAATGAGGACGCCTTCGCCGGCAAGCCGGCTCCTACAAGGTTTGGCGTTAGTGGAACAAGATCGCCGTTTTCTGCAGGGTTACCCACACACCCCACGCCAACGGAATACCCACCACCAGCCACGCCGCCACCGCCAAAGGCTTAGTGCCCGCGTCCGCTTTCCACTCCAGCTCGGTACTGCTGTCGGCACCTTTGTCGTGACCCAGCGCCTGTTCGGCAGCCAGCTCAGCATCGGTCATGAAGTACTTGTCAGCCACCGGACGCACCAGCAGGTTACACAGGAAACCCAGCACCAGCAGGCCGGCGAGAATGTACAAGGTGATGTCGTAAGCGGCGGCGCGCTCAACGCCGATGCTCAGTTGATACTCACGCAAGTAGTTCACCAACACCGGACCCAACACCCCCGCTGCCGCCCATGCCGTCAACAGACGACCGTGGATCGCGCCGACCATTTGCGTACCGAACAAGTCCGCCAGATAAGCCGGAACCGTCGCAAAACCACCGCCGTACATCGACAGGATGATGCAGAACGCCGCGACGAACAGCGAGACGTTACCCAGGTGACCGAGGTTCGGGATCAACGCATACAGCGCGAAACCCAACGCGAAGAACACGAAGTAGGTGTTTTTACGGCCCAGGTAATCCGAGAACGAGGCCCAGAAGAACCGGCCACCGATGTTGAACAGGCTCAGCAAACCAGTGAAACCGGCAGCAATCGCCGCAATCGAAGCCAGTTGCCCGGCGTCCAGTTGACCGAATGGCAGGTCCACACCAATCAATTTGCCGCCGAACACTTCCTGCAACAGCGGCGACGCCATGCCAAGGATTCCGATACCGGCCGATACGTTCAGGCACAGCACCAGCCACACCAGACGGAACTGTGGAGTTTTCCAGGCGACATTCACATGAACATGGCGGTGGGTGATCATCGCGTTAGCGGTTTTTTTCGCCGGCGCTGTCCAGCCCTCAGGCTTCCAGCCGGTTGGCGGAACGCGGTAGGACAGAGCGCCACCGATCATGAACACGAAGTAGATCGCGGCCATTACCAGGAAGCTCTGCCAGACGCCGACGCTGGTTGGCGAAGCGAAATGGCTCATCAGGGCTGCGGCCAGCGGAGCACCGACCATCGCGCCACCGCCAAAACCCATGATCGCCATACCGGTCGCCATGCCGCGCTTGTCCGGGAACCACTTGATCAACGTCGAAACCGGCGAGATGTAACCCAACCCCAGGCCGATACCGCCAATGACCCCGGAGCCGACCCACATCAGCCAGATCTGGTGGGTATAGATCCCCAGTGCTGAAATCAGCAGACCACCACACCAGCACAGCGCCGATACAACGCCAGCCTTACGCGGCCCGGCGTGTTCCAGCCAGCCACCCCAGATCGCTGCCGAGCAGCCGAGGAAGATGAAGAACAAAGTGTAGATCCAGCCGAGCATCGAGATCGGCCAGTCGCATTGCGACGAGAAAATTTGCGAAATGAAGCTCATGTCCGGCGCGCAGGCCACTGGAGCGGTCACGCCCAGCGCCTTGGACAGTGGCAACCAGAACACCGAAAAGCCGTAAGCCATACCGATGCAAAGGTGGATGGCCAAAGCGGCCGGTGGCACCAGCCAACGGTTAAATCCGGGCTTGGCGATGATGCGCTCCTTGGACAGGAACGCAGGCTGGCCGGCTATGAGGCCGTCCGCCGTGATGCTCGTGGTCATTGTGTATCCCCCAATTATTAGTAGGGTTCGCCAGCCACTCCTCACCCCCAGCCTTTATGCGCACGCGTGACCGTTTTGTTAGGTGAAGCTGCTTTTTGTGCGGCATCTCGTCGCAGCAGGACGGACGAACGGGCAAAGGTTACCATTTGAGCGTGGCAGAAAAGCCAAACTGATATCACCATTTGTATGTCATCCGTTCTCGTACCTCTTAAGGAGTCGCCATGCCGATCATTGTCGAACCGCTGAACGAGGCCACTTACCAGGATCAGCAAGACTTGCAGAAAATTTACCGTGACGCCCCGGACTGGCTGTACGCCCCGTATTCAGGGGATGTGCAACTGATCGAAGGCTGCCTGCGGGACGGTTCGCTGATCGCCGGACGCTTCAATGATCGACTGCTCGGCGCGGCCCGCTTGCAACGGCATCAGGACGTTTGGCACTTGTCCCAACTTTGCGTACGAAAAATTACCCGTCGGCGTGGCGTCGCCGAACGTCTGGTGAACGAAGCGCAGAAAATGGCCTCTGAGTCGGGCGCCACGCTTCGCTTGCTGGCCCCCGCCGGGCATCTCGAAGCCCAGGCCCTTGCCGCCAAGCTGAAACTGCCACTGGATGTACTTCCGGCAGTTATCGCCTGACCGGTCGTCCGCTTCAGAGCGCTATACTCCCCGGCTAAATTTCGAATTCGACTATCTACAAGGACTCGCCCATGAAAGCGTTCGGCAAAATCCTGGGTCTGGTACTTCTCGGGCTGTTGCTGATCATTGTGGCGCTGGGCTTTGCCCTGACCCACCTCTTTGATCCCAACGACTATAAAGACGAGATTCGCCAGATTGCCCGCGACAAGGCCCACATCGAGCTGACGCTCAATGGCGATATCGGCTGGAGCCTGTTCCCTTGGCTGGGCCTGGAATTGCACGAGGCCAGTGTCGCGACCCTGGCCAAGCCGACGGAGCCGTTCGCCGACTTGCAGATGCTTGGCCTGTCAGTGCGCGTGCTGCCGCTGCTGCGCCGTGAAGTGCAGATGAGCGATGTGCGTGTTGAAGGCCTGAATTTGCGCCTGAACCGCGACAAGGACGGCCATGGCAACTGGGAAGATGTCGGCAAGGTCCCGGCGCCAGTCACTCCGGCCACGCAACCAGCCACTCCTGGCGAACCTGCACCGGCGTCGGAAACCACCGTTCAGGTAGAAAAACCGGCCCAGCCGATTCGCCTGGACATCGACAGCCTGACCGTGAACAACGCCCGCGTCGAATACAGCGACGAGAGGACCGGCAGGCAGTTCAGCGCCGAAAGCATCCAGCTGAGTACAGGCCCGGTGCATGACTCGACCAACATCCCGGTCAAACTCACCGCGTTCCTCGGCACTAACCAACCGGTTCTGCGGGTGCGTACCGAGCTCACTGGTGAGCTGCGTTTCGAACGCGCGCTGCAACGCTACAAATTCGAAGACATGAAAATGTCCGGCGAAGTCGCCGGTGATCCGCTGCAAGGCAAGACCATGACCTTCGCAGCCCAAGGGCAATTGCTGCTGGATAAAGCTGCGAACGTCGCCGAATGGACCGGCATCAAGATCTCTGCCAACCAATTGCGCGCACTGGGTGAACTCAAGGTCAACGACCTCGACAAGACGCCGCAGATCAGCGGCGGCATTTCGATTGCCCAGTTCGACCTGGCGAAATTCGTCGACAGCATTGGCCAAAAACTTCCGGCCATGGCCGAAGGCAGTCTGAGCAAAGTCGAACTGGTGAGTCGCGTTGCCGGCACGCCGACCAGCGTTTCGTTCGACGACATCAACCTGAAAGTCGATGACAGCAGCTTCAGTGGCCGCATCGCCGTCGAGGATTTCGCCAAACAATCGCTGCGCGCAGTCCTGAAGGCTGACACGTTCAATGTCGACCGCTATCTGCCACCCAAATCCGCCGAAGCCAACAGCGCGACACAGGTGCGTCAGGCTGAAGTCGCCAGCACCGAGGCCAATGCCATAGCCGGCGCGGGCAGCACACCGCTGCCGGAGTCACCGACCAAGGACGCTTGGAGTACCGAACGCCTGCTGCCGGTGGAACGCTTGAGCAAACTCGACGTGGACGCCGACCTGACCTTTGGCCAGTTGACCCTCGACAAGCTGCCGATCCACAACGCCGCGTTCAAGGCCACTGGCCTGGGCGGCCTGTTGACTCTGGAGAACCTGCGCGGCGATCTGTACGACGGCAACTTCGAAACCAAGGGCACCCTCGACGTGCGCCAGCAAGTGCCTGCGCTGAGCATGCAGACGCAGATCAGCAAAGTGCCGGTGGAAAAAATCCTCGAAAGCCAAGGCAAAAATCCACCGGTCAACGGCCTGGTGACGCTCAACAGCGCGCTGACCGCCAGCGGCAACAGCCAGAAAGCGTTGATCGACAGCCTCAACGGCAACGCCAGTTTCGTCGTCAACAATGGCGTGTTGCTCAACGCCAACCTCGAACAACAGCTGTGCAAAGGCATCGCCACCCTGAACCGCAAAACCCTCAGCGGCGAGCCACGGGGCAAGGACACTCCCTTCCAGGAACTCAAAGGCACCCTGACTTTCCATAACGGCGTGGCCAGTAACCCGGACCTGAAAGTGCGCATCCCGGGCATGACCGTGAATGGCGACGGCGACGTTGATCTGCGCGTGCTGGGCATGGACTATCGCGTGGGCATCATCGTCGAAGGCGATACGAGCGCCATGCCGGACCCGGCCTGCCAGGTCGGCGACAAATATGTCGGCATCGTGTGGCCGCTGCGTTGCCGGGGGCCGCTGGAACTCGGCGCCAAAGCCTGCCGTCTCGACAATGAACGCATGGGACAAGTCGCGAGCAAACTGGCTGAAGATCGGATCAGTGAAAAAATCGACGAGAAGTTTGGCGATAAAATTCGCCCGGAACTGAAAAACGCGTTAAAGGAGCTGTTCAAGCGATGAAAGCCGAGCAGTTTTCTTCGGCGGTGCTGGACTGGTACGACCGCCACGGCCGCCACGATTTGCCTTGGCAACAGGGCATCACCCCGTATCGGGTGTGGGTCTCGGAAATCATGTTGCAGCAAACCCAGGTCAGCACCGTGCTCAATTACTTCGATCGTTTCATGGCCTCGTTGCCAACGGTCGAGGCCCTGGCCGCCGCGCCGGAAGACGAAGTGCTGCACCTGTGGACGGGCCTGGGTTATTACACCCGCGCGCGCAATTTGCAGAAGACCGCAAAAATTGTCGTCTCCGAGTACGGCGGCGAGTTTCCGCGAGACGTGGAAAAACTGGTTGATCTGCCGGGCATCGGCCTGTCGACGGCGGGCGCCATCGCCAGCCTGAGCATGGGCCTGCGGGCGCCGATCCTCGACGGTAACGTCAAACGCGTCCTGGCGCGCTTTACCGCGCAAGAGGGTTACCCGGGGGAGCCGAAGGTCGCAAAACAGCTCTGGGCCAACGCTGAGCGCTTTACGCCGCATGATCGGGTCAACGCCTACACTCAGGCGATGATGGATCTGGGCGCCACGCTGTGTACCCGCAGCAAGCCGAGCTGCCTGTTCTGCCCGCTGGAAAAGGGTTGCGAAGCGCACATGCTCGGCCTGGAAACCCGCTACCCCGTCCCCAAACCGCGTAAAACCGTGCCACAGAAGCGCACGCTGATGCCCATGCTCGCCAATGGCGAGGGCGCGATTCTGCTTTACCGTCGCCCTTCCACGGGCCTGTGGGGCGGTCTATGGAGTTTGCCGGAGCTCGATGACCTCGATGACCTGCAACATCTGGCCTCGCAGCACTCACTGGAACTGGGCAGCCAACAAGCGCTGCCAAGCCAGGTGCACACCTTCAGCCACTTTCAGTTGTCCATCGAACCCTGGCTGGTCCATGTCCAGGAAGCCGGCCATCACGTGGCCGAGGCCGACTGGCTCTGGTATAACCTCGCCACCCCGCCGCGCCTGGGCCTTGCCGCCCCGGTCAAAACCTTGCTCGAACGCGCGGCCGCCGTATTGAACGCAGGAGAGTCGACATGACCCGCACCATCATGTGCCGCAAGTACAAAGAAGAATTGCCCGCCCTGGAACGCGCTCCCTTCCCGGGCGCAAAAGGTCAGGACATTTTTGACCACGTCTCGGCCAAGGCCTGGGCCGACTGGCAAAAACACCAGACCCTGCTGATCAACGAAAAACGCCTGAACATGATGAACGCCGAAGATCGCAAATATCTTCAGGGCGAGATGGACAAGTACTTCTCCGGCGAGGATTACGCCAAGGCTGACGGCTACGTCCCGCCGGCTGAATAATCCCGATTTCTCGGGGGTCGGATCGTAAGCGACGGTAATAATTAAAATTTTTTTCAAAACTTTCTTGACGACCCCCTGAAAAACCAGTTTAATGCGCCCCGTTGCCCAGATAGCTCAGTCGGTAGAGCAGGGGATTGAAAATCCCCGTGTCGGCGGTTCGATTCCGTCTCTGGGCACCAAATACCGAAAACCCTGAATCGCAAGATTCAGGGTTTTTTTATGCCTGCGATTTGATGAGGCACTGTTCCAGTCACCCTCGAAGCGCCGAACAAAGCAGCATCCCCCCACCTCCTCGCGCCACGCCAGCAAGCACCTGCAACGCCTTCCGAAGCCGAGTCCCGAGTGGCATCAAGCATTAGTGATCGGCCCTTCTCGCAATCTCTCGGGTTTGTCGGAACGCTCCGTATGCTTTAACGGAAGTGGATGACATACGCTGATCATCGGCTTGGGCAGAATCGTGGGAGGAGCTGCCGCATAACCGGGAGCAGATACACAACAGGGATGTAGACAATGACTGACGCCATCAAACGGGATGTCGAAAACGTTGAGCTTCTTACTGGACAGGACATCAGAATTTTGAGCTTTGATATTCGGCAGTCAACATGGCTTCACAAGTTCGCCGAAGAACTGGCCGCCATCGGCGGGCCGCAGGCACCAGGAGCCAATTTCAAAGCCTCTCAGGCAGCCACAGAATTAAAGTTCTCGTTTTCGAAAGACCAATGCGAACTGCTGGCGGCCTACTCCAATGGCCTTGTTTGCGTGTTGATCTTTGAAGGGCTGCAAAAAATCACCGATGGCAGCCCTCCAAATGAACTACCCAACCTGACATCCCTGGAAAATCGCTACGACGTCCTTTGCCTGGCCGCCCGTAATCAGATCTTGTTGAAACTGGTGGATAACAACTCCTTTGCCTACGACATGGACAACGAAGGAAAGCTGGTTCGACTGGTGGCCAACTTCAAGGGTGGCGGACTCGTCAAAATCAATGCCGAGACGGACATCAAAGAACTGAGTTCCCATTCCGGCCTCGCGCTTGGCCCGCATACCGAGGCGCCTTACTGGTGCGCCGTGAACGCGAAAGACGGGCACTCGCCCTCTCCGTCGTCGCTCATACTTTCCGCCCTGTGGTGCCCGAGTCTGGAACCTACGCGGGTGATTCCGTTGCCTCCCCTATTGGAAAAAATTGGCGTTACCCACTGCCTCGCACTGACCACGGGCAACTTCCAATTCACTCGTAGCGACTCCTTTGTCAGTGGCAAAGGGGAAGATGGTCGCAACGTTTCGATTCTAGAGTTTGACGACAAGGTCGGGTTCGCGGCCCGCTTCAACTCGTATCGCTTTTCGGTCAACGACAACGCCTCGAGCTTTGTCAAAACGGTCTACGCCGCCCTTTGCCAGGGGGTAAGCGAAGCAACTCCATTCAAGTACACGCTGACGCAAGAGTCGGCCATGGTCATCAATAACGTCCGATCCCTGCACTGTCGCGATGTCATCAAAGACAACAGACGGGTCCTGGTACGTATTTTCGGGCTTTCAAAATTTTCTTCCCCTGTCGTTATTTCAGAGGACCCGTTACTGCTGCAGGGCTGATTTTTTAAGCGTTCAAGCTGCGCAAGGACCAGTCATGTGATTACTGGCCAATAACTATAAAGAGGGAATGTTATGTCTTGGGATTTAATAGGCATGTTGGCGCTTGTCGCTTTTTTCGCCGGTTTTTTTGATGCGATTGCCGGCGGTGGGGGCTTGATTACCTTACCTGCATTGTTTCTGGCCGGTATAGATCCGATCAGCGCAATTGCAACGAACAAGTTCCAGGCCGCGTCGGCAACTGTTTCGGCCACTGTGACCTTTGCTCGTAAAGGAATGATCGAGTGGCGCGAAGGCCGTTTCCTGGTGATCTGCGGATTTATTGGCGGCGCCAGTGGTGCCTTGCTGGTCAGCTCTATTGATAAGCACTATCTGGAAGTTTGCGTGCCTATCATGCTGATTCTGGTGGCTATCTATTTTGCTTTCTCTCCCAAGCTGGCCAATGAAGATCGACGCAAGAGAATCGGCATTCTGCTTTTTTCGTTTACCGTCGCGCCGATCCTGGGCTTTTACGACGGTATATTTGGCCCCGGTGTGGGCTCTTTCTTTATTGTCGGGTTTGTACTTCTCTGCGGCTTGGGCATGATGCGGGCCATGAGTTTTACCAAACTTGCCAACGCCTCATGCAACCTGGGTTCTTTGTCGGTCTTCATTACCAAAGGTGTGATTATTTGGCCGATTGCCATAGCCATGGCTTTGGCGGCCTTCATCGGCGCTCAATTGGGTGCACGAGCCGCTGTTCGCGTCGGTCCACGCTTGATTAAACCCATGTTGATCGTGGTCTGCTGCGCCTTGGCCATCAAGCTGCTGAGCGTAGAAAGCAATCCCTTACGCGTCGCGATCCTTGAAACTTTGGCTTCGCTATGATTGCCGGTGCGACTCTGACCAGTTCTTGCCTTCAACTTTGATCGCCGCCGACCCACCCTGCGCAGGGTCGGCGGTTCGATGCCGTCTCCGGTACCAAATACCGAAAACCCTGAAACCAACCCCCTCATTCGCTACTGTTCCAGTGGAACACCAGATTCCTCGCGCCAGCACTGGCGATATCTGTCGTGTCACGCTTCGCTTCACCATTGCGCGTTGCCACGACCGTGTACTTGCCAGGAGGCAATTGGACGTAAACCAAAGGGCCTGCCTGCCTGAGCGTCAGCACCGGACCTTGAGCGTTCTGGACAAGCAGTTCCACGTCTGGAATGTATTCGTCTTTCGGACCGACAGAGAAGGTCATGTGCAGGTTATAACCAGTGGTTTGCTGGATAGCCTTCGCTTCATCCTCGCCAATACCACCGGACAGGTAAGCAATCCCGTTTTGCTCCTGCTGCTGAACTTGCACGCCTGAACTGTCGACGGGCTCAAGACTGGCCGCATTCAGCATCGCTGGAAACGCCAGAGCGCCGATGGCAACAAGGGACAACATGAATGCATGGGCGAATTTCATGATGACGACTCCCGGGCTTCTCAGAACCCTTTCACTCCCTTGAATTTTGATTTCCAGTACACCGGTCGAGTTTTAGATTGATTCGATCTTGGGTTCACTGCGAAACGGACTACACCCTGTATTCCACAAATACGTCCCGCCGTCGGCCTGGTCCTGCAAAACGAATCCGGCAATTCCTTCCGGCTTACCAGCGGCGTACTGCATCGCCACCCCACGCTCTCTTGTCATCCTCTTTCGCCTGCTCCTCCAGCCACGGAAGACTTCATGACCATCGTCAAAACCGATAACACCCAAGATCCACAACTCGCCTCTCTGGTGAGCAACCTTGGAGATCTGATCCGCCAGGCACGTCTTAAAGTGCTTCGAGCGGTCGATACGGCTCAAGTGCAAACCTGTTGGCAGATCGGGCGGCATATTGTCGAGTTTGAGCAGGAGGGGGCTCGTAGGGCGGGGTATGGGAAGCAGTTGTTGGCGACTCTGGCGAAAATTCTGACAGCCGAGTTCGGGAAAGGGTTTGACGCTTCCAACCTTCGCTACATGCGCCAGTTCTATCAAGCCTTCCCAATTTGTGACGCACTGCGTCACGAATTGAGCTGGACCCACTACCGCAGACTACTGCGGGTGGACAACGACCATGCCCGTCATTGGTACATGAACGAGTCAGCCCTTCAGAATTGGTCGAGTCGCGCCCTGGAGCGTCAGATCAACACGCTGTATTACGAGCGGCTGTTGGCAAGTCGCGATCGGTCTGCGGTCAGGGAGGAAGCCGCCACCAATATCCGGAGAATGGCCACTAGTCCCACTGACCCTACACGGAGTTCAGAGGTATTGGAGTTTCTCGGCCTGCCTGATACAGCCTCAGTAGATTGTCCCCAAGCACTATGAAGACTATCGTTGGCAGCTACGCGCAAAGGTCCGTCACCGATGAATTTCAAGGACACGCCTACACTGGCACCCGCTCAGATCGAGCTGCCATTGCCTGACACCACACCCGGAGCCCCCTTCAAGGAGCCCGCCGCAGACGGCTTCACCCTCGGCGGGTTCACCTGGCGGCACACTCCGCAAGACCCTGCGCGCCCCGTCGTGATCATCAACGCTGCCACCTCTGTCCGCTGCCGCCATTACTCACGATTCGCCGATTACCTGTTCGCCAACGGGTTCGATGTCATCACATACGATTACCGTGGCATCGGCGAATCACGTCCCGTCTCGCTCAAAGATCTCGACGCTTCATGGACCGACTGGGGCGCGCTGGACTTTGAAGCGATGCTAAGGCGCGCTGAGCGTGAATTCCCCGGGCAGCCCATCGACGTCGTCGGCCACAGCTTTGGCGGCTGTGCAGCAGGCCTGGGGGCGTCCGGGCGTGTCATTCGACGGATGGTGACGGTCGGTGCGCAATTCGCTTACTGGCGTGATTACGCGCCCGCCCATCGCTGGCGGATGTTCGGCAAGTGGCATGTGGTGATGCCGTTGATGACGATGTTCCACGGCTATTTCCCCGGCAAGCGCCTCGGCTGGCTGGAGGACACACCGGCCGGCGTAGTTCGCGACTGGACTACACCGACAGCCCGTTATGAAACGCGCCCCAGCGGTCGACGCCTCCATGGCGGAACCGGTCGACTGCCCTTTGAGCGTGTCAGCGCGAAAATCCTGGCGATCAGCATCAGCGACGATCCTTATGGCACGATTTCAGCCATTGAACGCCTGCTCCGCTACTTCACCCACAGCACCAACACCCACTTGCGAATCGCCCCCCAAGACATCGGCGAAGAAGAAGTCGGACATTTCGCCTTTTTTCGTAGCGCATACCAAGCCACACTATGGCCCATTGCATTGTCCTGGCTGCAAAACGCCGAACTGGCCCCCGGCACACCCGGGCGGCAAGTCCCACGCAGCTGAGCCCTCTCAACGAATACGGAACGACACCCATGGCCTCCGCCAACAAACAGCACAAACGCGCCACTCGCGCCAAAGCCAAGGCCAAGCAGAACCGCACCCAACGGGCCGCCGCGCCGATCGAGCTGGACCCGAACGATGATCGCATCGACTTCGAATCGGTAGACCTGACCGAGCTGTTCAAGAAGATGATCGACGCCGAAAAGACCAGCCAGCAAGCGATGTGCGTGGCGTTCCTGGAAGACCCGCTGCTGGAATTGGTCTATGAACAGGAAGGTGAAGAAGGCGCGATGGACTTCATCCTCGCCGCGCTGATCGAGTACCGCCAATGGTCGACCGAAGTGGACGAAGCCGGCGCCCTGGCGTGGATCGAATCACCGGCCTTCCAGGCTGACTATGTGGCAGCGTCCGATATCATCGCCGCCCAAACCCAACAGAAAACAAACTGAGTTCCCATGGCATCCCCGAACAAGCAACAGAAACGCGCCAAACGCGCAAAGGCCAAAGCCAAGCAAATCAACATCCACGGCAGAAAACCCGCTGCGCTGGACGATGAACTGGGGGAAATCGGCGAGCCGATCCCGGAATACACCCTGGCGATGTTCAGCAAGATGCGTGATGCAGAGGCCGTCAACCGTAACGACATGCTTCAGGTCCTGCTGTCAGATCTCGCCGGGATCATCAGCGACCATCCAGAATTGCTGGACATGGAAAACGCCGACAACGAAGCCATGGCCGCCACTCACCTGGCCGCCGACATGCTGATCGACTACCGCATGTGGGCCGACGGCATGGACCGGGAAACGGCTCAAGCCTGGCTGACCGATCCGCAGTTCATCACCGACTTCGGCGATGCGCTGGATAGCTATCGTCAGGCGCTGGATGCGCAAGAAGAAAAAACTGATTAAACCTTTCCTCAGAATAACGGCTAATTACCAGCCGCCGTTTTCACAGGCATGCGAAGGAGCCCCATGGAAAAGAAGACCCTTTTCCGAAACGAAGGATGCAAGTCCGCCGAACGGGTCAATACGGAACCGATGTCGGATTCGGTGAATCCAGTCGATTTCGTCGCCATTGGAAGGGCTCGCGTCATCAAGCCCGCAGGAACTCAATGGAATGACTGGTTCGAAGGCGATGATGTCAGTGTCGACTTCATGACCACCCGCCATCAAACATGATTGCAAAAAAACAAAAACGGCCGCTTGTCATCACTGACAGCGGCCGTTTTCGTAGGTATCAACAACAATTGCCTTGGGTCAGAACCCTCAGCGTGCCAACACTGCGCTCAGCTTCTCATTACGACGACGGCGAGCTACCAGCACGCCAGCCGCCACCACCAGCAGGGCCAACAGGCCGGTTGCGAGAATCTCCACGCGATGCGCTTCCTGGAACAGCATGATGGTCAGGGCCGCCACGATGAAAATGATCACCGCGTAGGTCAGGCCCGGGAACAGCCACATGCTGAAGGCAATTTTTTCACCGCGAGCCATACGCTGTTTACGCATACGCAGTTGTGAAATGGCGATCACCAGGTACACCAGCAGCGCGATGGCGCCGGAGCTGGCCAGCAGGAATTCGAACACGGCGGCCGGGGCCACGTAGTTGGCGAATACCGCGAGGAACGCAGCGCCGGTGGACAACATCACAGCCCAGTACGGCGTGCCGCTCTTGTTGGTGCGTTGGGAAACGGCCGGTGCATCACCGCGCTTGCCCAGGGAGAACATCATGCGCGAGGCGGTGTACAGCGCCGAGTTCAGGCAGCTGGTCACAGCAACCAGTACCACGATGTCGACGATCAGCTTGGCATTCGGGATGCCCATGCGCTCAAGCACAGTCTGGTAAGAACCAACGCTGGCCAGGATCGGGTCGTTCCATGGCACCAGGGCCACGACGATGAAAATCGACACGAGGTAGAACAAGCCGATCCGCCAGATCACCGAGTTGGTGGCCTTGGAGATTTGCTGACCAGGGTTCTTCGATTCTGCGGCCGCAATGGTCACGATCTCGGTGCCCATGAAGGAAAACATGGTGGTCAGGATCGCGCCCAGTACCGCGCCCATGCCGTTTGGCAGGAAGCCCTGGGTGTCGAACAGGTGCGAAACGCCGCTGACCTGACTGGTCGGCATGAAGCCGAAGATCGCCATAACGCCGAGGACAATGAAACCGATGATCGCCACGACCTTGATCAGGGCGAACCAGAATTCGAACTCACCGTAGTTTTTTACGCTGAACAGGTTAGTCACCGTCAACAGCAGGGTGATGATCAGCGTGAAAGCCCAGATCGCCACATTCGGGAACCAGGCATGCAGGATGGTTGCGGCGGCGTTGGCTTCCAGCGGGATGACCAAGACCCAGAACCACCAGTACAACCAGCCGATGGTGAAACCGGCCCAGTGACCAATCGCGCGATCGGCGTACGTCGAGAAGGATCCGGTATCCGGCGAAGCAACGGCCATCTCGCCGAGCATGCGCATCACCAGCACGACCAGCATACCGGCGGCAGCGTATGCCAACAGCACGGCCGGGCCTGCGGCGGCGATGGCGTGACCCGAGCCAACGAACAAGCCGGCGCCGATAACTCCGGCAATCGACAGCATGGTCACATGACGCGGTTTGAGCCCCTGTTCGAGGCCATTGGAGCTTGGGGTACTGCTCATTGAAACTACCTTTGTAAGGAAAAGCGAATGCGTGCATCCCGCTTTGAATTCTTTCTCGTAAAAAGAAACCAACGGGGCGTTCTGGATTCTGTACGCAATAATTGCGCCAAAATGTTTCAAAACCGTCTACCACGGTGATCTCGTCCCGACCGGACGGTCATCGCAAGTCATTGAAATTAATGGCACTTTGCCAGAACGTTACCCTGCGACTCACTTTTAGAACGAATGCGCGCACCGGAAACACACCCGAAAAAGGCTCGAAGCACTATAAAAGTGCGGATCAGGGACGATTGGCCGGTTAGCGCTTCCAACACCCCGTCAAAGCTGGCAACATCGCGCCTTTTTTTACGCGACACCCACGGCTGCTTTGTATTTAAAAGCAGGTTCAAACGGCTGTTCGGTTGATAGCAGCGCGACAGTCTGCTGTAGCGATGCGACAACCTGCTACATCACTTCCGTTTACCGCCCGTAGCGCTGTTGGCTGCCATTCAAACGCTATGCTAGCTTGGCCGCCTCGCCAGGAAGGCCGCCAACAGCAGGAGCGAAACACTATGAGGAACGCACATGGCTGAGGCCACGCCCGCGCTTGAAATCCGCAATTTGCACAAACGCTACGGACAGCTTGAGGTGCTCAAAGGCATCTCGCTGACCGCCCGCGACGGCGACGTGATCTCGATCCTGGGCTCTTCCGGTTCCGGCAAATCCACGTTTCTGCGTTGCATCAATCTGTTGGAAAACCCGCACCAGGGTCAGATCCTGGTGGCCGGCGAAGAACTCAAACTCAAGGCCGCGAAAAACGGTGAACTGGTCGCCGCCGACGGCAAGCAGATCAACCGCCTGCGCAGCGAGATTGGTTTTGTGTTTCAAAACTTTAATCTCTGGCCGCACATGAGCGTGCTCGACAACATCATCGAAGCGCCGCGCCGCGTCCTCGGTCAAAGCAAAGCCGAAGCCATCGAAGTCGCCGAAGCCTTGCTGGCCAAGGTCGGCATCGCCGACAAGCGTCACGCGTACCCGGCGCAACTGTCTGGCGGCCAGCAACAGCGCGCCGCCATCGCCCGTACCTTGGCGATGCAGCCCAAGGTGATCCTGTTCGACGAGCCTACTTCCGCCCTTGACCCGGAAATGGTCCAGGAAGTACTTAATGTCATCCGCGCACTGGCCGAAGAAGGCCGCACCATGCTGTTGGTCACCCACGAAATGGGCTTTGCCCGTCAGGTGTCCAGCGAAGTGGTGTTCCTCCACCAAGGCCTGGTAGAGGAGCAAGGATCACCACAGCAGGTGTTTGAAAACCCGCTTTCGGCACGCTGCAAACAATTCATGTCCAGCAACCGCTAACGGAGCTTCCCGCATGCAGAACTACAAAAAGATCTTCCTGGCTGCCGCCGTCACCCTGGCGTTCAGCGCCGGCGCCATGGCCGAAACCCTGAAGATGGGCATCGAAGCGGCCTACCCGCCGTTCAACAATAAAGATGCCAGTGGCAATGTCGTCGGCTTTGACAAGGAAATCGGCGACGCCCTGTGCGCGAAGATGAAAGTCGAGTGCACCGTGGTCACCTCCGACTGGGACGGCATCATCCCGGCCCTGAACGCCAAGAAGTTCGACTTCCTGATCTCCTCGATGTCGATCACTGATGAGCGCAAGGGCGCGGTGGACTTCACCGACCCGTACTACTCGAACAAACTGCAGTTCATCGCCAAGAAAGACGTCGACTTCAAAACCGACAAGGCTTCCCTGCAAGGCAAAGTGATCGGCGCACAACGTGCGACCCTCGCCGGTACCTGGATGGAAGACAACATGGACGGCGTCGAGATCAAACTCTACGACACCCAGGAAAATGCTTACCTGGACCTGACTTCCGGTCGCCTGGACGGCATCCTTGCCGACAAGTACGTCAACTATGAGTGGCTGAAAAGCGACGCTGGCCGCCCTTACGAATTCAAAGGCGATCCGGTGGAAGAAAGCGACAAGATCGGTATCGCGGTACGTAAAGGCGACCCGATCCGCGCGAAGCTGAACCTCGCCCTGAAGGAAATCGTCGAGGACGGCACCTACAAGAAAATCAACGACAAGTACTTCCCGTTCAGCATCTATTGATTCTGACCTGCCGGACCGGCGCCGTACTCTGACGGCGCCAGTCCATGGCATTGCCTGCCGCGACTTGAAAAGAAACCCATGACTATCGATCTCTACGGATTCGGCCCGGCGCTCGCCGCTGGCGCGCTGATGACTGTGAAACTGGCACTCTCAGCCTTGTGTCTTGGGCTGGTGCTCGGTTTGCTCGGCGCCTTGGCCAAGACATCCCCGTACAAGCCGCTGCAATGGCTTGGCGGCACTTATTCGACACTGGTTCGCGGCATTCCGGAATTGCTCTGGGTGCTGTTGATCTACTTCGGCACGGTCAACCTGATGCGTGCCCTGGGCGAGTTTTTCGGCAATCCCGACCTCGAACTCAACGCCTTTGCCGCCGGCGTAATTGCGCTGGGCCTGTGCTTCGGCGCGTATGCCACCGAAGTATTTCGGGGCGCGATTCTGGCGATTCCCAAAGGTCACCGCGAAGCGGGCGTGGCGTTGGGTCTGTCGAAATTCCGCATCTTCACCAAACTGATCATGCCGCAAATGTGGCGCATCGCCCTGCCGGGTCTTGGCAACCTGTTCATGATCCTGATGAAAGACACCGCGCTGGTATCGGTCATCGGCCTGGAAGAAATCATGCGTCATGCGCAAATCGGCGTGACCGTGTCCAAGCAACCGTTCACCTTCTATATGGTGGCCGCGTTCATGTACTTGGGCCTGACCGTGCTCGCCATGAGCGGCATGCACTTAATGGAACGTCGTGCCGCTCGCGGCTTCGCGAGGAGCACCCAATGAACTGGGACATCATCATCAAGTGGCTGCCGAAGCTGGCCCAAGGCGCAACGCTGACCCTGGAGTTGGTGGCCATCGCTGTAATCGCCGGGTTGCTGCTGGCGATTCCGCTGGGTATCGCGCGTTCGTCGCGACTCTGGTATGTGCGGGCATTTCCCTACGGCTACATCTTCTTTTTCCGTGGCACGCCGTTACTGGTTCAACTGTTCCTCGTCTACTACGGCCTGGCGCAGTTCGATGCAGTTCGTAACAGCTCGATGTGGCCATACCTGCGCGATCCGTTCTGGTGTGCCACCGCCACCATGACCCTGCACACTGCGGCCTATATCGCCGAGATCCTGCGCGGCGCGATCCAGGCGATTCCGCCGGGTGAGATCGAAGCAGCGCGAGCATTGGGCATGTCTCGCGCCAAAGCACTTTTCTACATCATCCTGCCGCGTGCCGCACGTATCGGCCTGCCGGCGTACAGCAATGAAGTGATCCTGATGCTCAAGGCCAGCGCCCTGGCCAGTACCGTGACCTTGCTGGAACTGACCGGCATGGCCCGCACCATCATTGCCCGGACCTACCTGCCGGTGGAGATCTTCTTCGCCGCGGGGATGTTCTATCTGTTGATGGCTTACGTGCTGGTTCGCGGCTTCAAGCTGCTGGAGCGCTGGCTGCGCGTCGATGCCTGCCAAGGGCGTTGATGCCTCCTGCGTGCTGACGGGCGAGGACCTGCTCGCCCGCTTCATCGCGCTGGATGCTTTTCTGATTGAGCATCAGGCGCTGTGGAAACCACGACCGTTTACTCATCTGCAACTGCCTTGGGAAGCGTCCTATCCAGAACTGGCGCTTTGGTTGCGTGGGCGGTCGCTGGAAGACGCGGAAGTTGCTCATAACCAACCTTGTTTGCTGGATGCGCCGGAGCCGTTTGCTTCATTGGCGACGTTGTCGGCTGTGCTGAGTACGGTCAGTGAGTTGCCGGCGCACGCACTGGAAGCCGCCGGGCATCGGCTGAATGTCGATGTACCGGGGCGCAAGTGGCAACAAATTGAGGCGTTTGCCAGTCGCCTGTCGTTTGCTGCACCGCCCAAGCATTGGCTGGACTGGTGCTCGGGCAAGGGCCACTTGGGGCGGCGTTTGCTGCAAACCGGGCAACAACTGACCTGCCTGGAATACGACCCGGCGCTGGTGGCCAGCGGACAGGCACTCAGCCAGCGTCATCAATTGCGTGCCCTGCATGTCGAACAGGATGTGCTCGCTCTTGGCGCCGCAAGTTTATTGAATGCTGACCACTCGCCGGTGGCGCTGCACGCCTGCGGTGACCTGCATGTGCGATTGATCCAGCTCGCCAGCGCGGCAGGCTGTAAACAACTCGCCATCGCGCCATGCTGCTACAACCGCATCGGTCTGACCGAGTATTCGCCGATATCCCTGGCCGCAAAAGGCTCCGCCCTACAACTCTCCCTCGATGACCTCGCGCTACCAATGAGCGAAACCGTCACCGCCGGTGCTCGTGTACGACGTCAGCGCGACACCTCGATGGCCCGGCGCCTGGGTTTCGACCTGCTACAACGGCAACTGCGCGGTGTTGATGAATACCTGCCCACCCCTTCCCTGCCGAGTGCCTGGCTAGACACATCCTTTGCCGAGTACTGCCATCATCTGGCCGCACTGAAAGAGTTATCCACAGTCGGCCCGCAAGACTGGTCCGCACTCGAAGCCGCCGGCTGGCAACGATTGGCACAAGTGCGCAATCTGGAGCTACTACGCGGACTTTTTCGACGCCCGCTGGAGCTTTGGCTGGTACTTGACCGAGCACTCTTCCTGAGGGAGCAAGGCTATACCGTTCGTCTGGGTACTTTTTGCGAAATCCCGCTCACACCCCGCAATTTCCTGCTCTTGGCGGAACGTGCGTAAAAAAGTCGCAGCCTGTGGATAACTCTGTTGATGGAATTTCCGTGGATCCAATACCTGAGCCTGTTTCAGGGGTAAAACGACACTGTTCATTTTTTATACACTTGCAAAAAAATCCGGAAAAACAGCGATTTGCGGACAAATGAGAACTGGTCCACAAAAACAGTAATGAACGAGGCAATGCACCAAGCCCGTTGTGCATAAGCATTTAACACAAACGACATAAGCGCCTAAACCCGGACGTCATGCGGGGAAAATTGCACCGCTTCCCGACTCTTGTTATACAAACACGCAAGGGCGCCGACAGCGCGCCCACGAACAAGAAAATTCGACCGACAGGATGCGACAGTGACGTTCATTTCTTACGCACAGAATTTCGAAGACATACGCCTGTGGCGCGCCCTCAAAACCGTCGAGAACGGCTTCTATATCGACGTCGGGGCCAACGATCCCACCCACGACTCGGTCACTAAAGCGTTCTACGACCACGGCTGGACCGGCATCAACGTCGAACCGATGCCCAACTACTATGAAGCGTTGTGCCAGCAACGCCCCAAAGACACCAACCTCCAATGCGTGGCCGGTGAAAGCGCCGACAACCTGACCTTCTACGGCATCGCCGGCACCGGCCTCTCGACCGTCGACCCGGCCATGGCGCAAATGCACAAAGACGCCGGCATGGACGTGCGCAGCCAAACCGTCCAATCCCGCACCCTGACCTCCATCTGCGAAGAACACGCCCAGGGCCGCCCCATCCACTTCCTGAAGATCGACGTCGAAGGCCACGAAGAAACCGTCCTGCGCGGCATGGACTTCACCCAGTGGAGGCCGTGGGTCATCCTCATCGAAACCCCGTGGGACCGCGACCAGACCTGGGAAACCCTAGTCACCGGCGCCGGCTACCAATCCATCCTGTTCGACGGCATCAACACCTACTACCTCGCCGAAGAACACATGAACCTAAAACCCGCCTTCGACATCCCGCCATGCAACCTGGACGAATTCCAGTTCTGCAAAGGCCACAACTTCAGCCACCCCGTCGGCGACGCCGACCACCAGCTGGCCGCCGCCTTGCAACGCGCCGAACAGGCCGAAGCACAGCTGCGCGCAATGCAAAATAGCCGGACCTGGCAGGCCATTCAGAAACTCAAGAAAACCCTGCTTCGCGCCTGACCTGAAGCCTGCGCAAAAATAGTCTGAATTCAGGGGTTTACAGAACCAATCCAATCGCTATAATCGTCGCCCAACACGCCGGTATAGCTCAGTTGGTAGAGCAACTGACTTGTAATCAGTAGGTCCCGGGTTCGACTCCTGGTGCCGGCACCATATAGAACAACGAAAAAGGCTCACCTTGCGGTGGGCCTTTTTCGTTTATGGGTCTTTCGCTCCTGAGTTTCCCCCGTTCGTTCCCCATTTCGTGTTCGCCCCCCCTCTTCTGGTCGCTTTCACCCCTCTCGCTGAGGGGGTGGTGATATTCAACACAGGTGCGGAATCGACGTATCCAATTCTGGTACCGCGTGTCTGCATACCTCACCGAAACGATGAGCGGTTACGGTCGAAAATCAGTGAGGCGGCATAATGGCGGCAGTGCTTATGCACAATCTGCCACTTCACTCCGCCGTTGCGAGCCCCTTTGTAATGAACACCGAACGACGTTACTCGATCATCTTGGAGCACAGCGCCGAGGTGTTGCTTGAACATGCACCCATGGCGCAGATAGAGGCATTTTGGGACGCCAACGATACTCGCTACTTCGGATTGCGCATGGAGGACGAGCACAGCGCGCACGCACGAGTGATTGTTACGGACGAAGTCCCCGACGACGAAGATGCGGAGCTTTCTTGTCTGTAGCGAATGGAATCACTCGCCACCTACTTGAGGTGGGGAGGCCGGCCAGATGATTCCCAGATCTATTTTTCAATCTGGTGCCGGCACCATACAAAACAAAGCCCTCGTAGAAATACGAGGGCTTTGTTGTTTCTGGCGTTTGTAAACCAGGCCTTAGTGACCAGCGCTCTGCCCACCATCCACATGCAGGATTTCCCCGGTGACAAAGTTGGCGCTATCCAGATAAACAACCGCCTGAGCAATATCGCTGATCTCGCCCATGTGCCCAACCGGGTGCAGATTCCCCAGCGCTTCATGCGTTTCCTCGCCATGCATCGGCGTCTTGATGATGCCTGGGGAAACCGCATTCACCCGAATCCCACGCTTGGCGTACTCAATGGCCAGGGACTTGGTGGCAGCGTTCAAACCACCTTTAGTCAGCGAAGCCAGTACCGACGGCACACCATCAATCGCATGGTCCACAAGGCTGGTGGTGATGTTGACGACGTGGCCTTTGCCTTGTTTTTCCATCTCGGTGATCGCGAGTTGGGTAATGTAGAAGAAGCCATTCAGGTTCACCGACAACACATTGGCGTAGTCTTCAGCGGTGTACGCGGTGAACGGTTTGGCGATGAAGATCCCGGCGTTGTTGACCAAAGTATCGATGCGGCCAAAACGTGCGATCGCTTCACGGATCACCTGCTGCGCAACAGCCGGGTCGCCAATGTCGCCCGCCACGGTGAGGATATCCGGGTCGGTGGACGGTTTGATCGAACGCGAAGTGGCGACAACCTTGTAATCCAGATCACGGAAAGCTTTGACCATGCCCGCGCCGAGGCCTTGGGATGCGCCGGTAATGACGATGACTTTTTTCGAATTGCTCATGATGAACCTCTGCTAATAAAAGATGATTTAAAAAGTAAGTAATCAGGCTTCGGCGGGGGCCTTTGTCATTTGCCTCAGCATTTGTTCGTAGTACTCGACCGACTGCGATCCGGACACCAGGTGACGACCGTTGAGGATCATGGCCGGGACAGAGTTGATGCCGTGCTGGCGGTAGAACTCCTCAAGCTCGCGCACTTCTTTGGCGAACGCTCCGGACGCCAACACTTCTTGCGCAGCTGCCGCGTCGAGCCCGGCTTCACTAGCCAGACGAACCAGAGTCTCGCGATTGCTCGGGTTCTGGCCGTCGGTGAAGTAAGCGCGCAACAGGATCTTCTTCAGCTCGATTTGCCGCCCTTCCTGCAACGCCCACAACAGCAACCGGTGCGCATCAAACGTGTTGTAGAAGTGAGTGCGCTTCTCCAGATCGAACGTGAAACCGATGGCCTCGCCACGAGCGATCTGCATCGCTTTGCCGGCGGCGACGTCCTCGGCGGTGCGTCCATACTTGCGCATCAAGTGCTCTACAGCTTTTTCGCCGACCGCCGGCATGTCCGGGTTCAACTCGAAGGGCTTGTAGGTCAGCTCGACCGAGAGTTCACCGGCCACGTTCTCGATCGCCTGCTCCAGCGCCGTCGCGCCCAACGCGCACCACGGGCACACCACGTCGGAGACAAAGTCGATAGAAACGGACGCGGTCATGACTTGCCCTCCGCCTCAGCCAACTGCTTGCGGTACTGGGTGGTGGTGATGCCGGCGTAACCCCAATTATCGGTGTCGACTTCTTCGATCACGATGTGGGTCAGGTGCGGATCCTTTTTGAGGACGCGCTCCAGGGTTTCAGTGATTTCGGCGATCACCTGAGCTTTCTGCTCTGAGGTAACGCCATCGCGGGTGATGCGAACGCTGACAAAAGGCATGAGGAATCTCCAAGTGACCTGCCCTTCGGAATGAATGGGTAGGCGTTGGAGTTCAATGTAGGGAGTTAGCTGGAGGGGATAAAGGTGGGGACGGGAACATCATTAGTTACTTGGTGTAATGAGTAATGTCTCGCAGACATAATACGTTTGCGTCAAAACCGATCAATCGACTAGCCTGCATTTATCGTAAATTTTAGATAACTCAAAGGAGGGAGACGTTCATGGCAGTTCAATTTTTCGACAGCCCATTCCATGCCACGCATGACAGCGAAGTCGCCAGCAAACAAGCTTTGAAGATGGAGCTATCAATCTTCATCACTGACTACATCAAAACCCTGGGCCTCAAACAAAGTGAGGCTGCGGCCAGGTTGAACGTGACCCAATCACGCGTCTCAGAGCTCACCACTGGCAAGATCGAGAAATTCACGATCGATGCAATGATGGACATGCTGGATAAACTCGGCTTTCGAACGACTTTTACGTTGCCATCCAACGATGCCGGGGCTTTGCCTCAAATCGTAATTTCACAAGCTAACGCCTGCTAGATGTTGTGCGATTTTGCAGTAGGACTCACCCCCTTCTGATGTAGTCCGTTTTGCTACGTGTCGCTTTTTTCCACTTTCTGCGACACGTTTTTAGAACGTGTCGCTGGAGACGACATATGCGAGTCGATGCGTTCCTTCGTTAACGGCCTCACCTCAGCGATTGGAAGCGCTTGGCTCTCATTCATTTCGCGTACAGATTCCAGCAAATCCTTTTGAAACTGATCCAATTCGATATCCATTTCTGATGCCTTCTTCAACAAGTCGGGGGCTTCAGCAAGCCTTTTTCAAATTATGAAAATTATGGCTGGGCAATAATTATTGCCCAGCCATAAAAATCACTAAAACGTTCCCCCACGCCACCACCTAGCCACGATTGCGCATCTGTCCCTCTCAAGCTACCTTCAAGTCGTCGCTGCCAATTCAGCGACCGGGCCTGATAACCCGAGTAAGATACAGGCGCACAAGCGCCCATAATCACGATTGTTGGCGTTTTTTTGTGCCTGCATTTCCGTGTAATGGCGGCTGTGCGTGGGAGACCTTCGGGTCTGCCGGGTTCCTGTATCTCCGGTTTATCAGCCCGCGCATAGCTGCCACCCATTCGCCTGATAACGAACGTGGTAGCTCTAACTTTGATTCAGGAGTTTTTGCTAATGCCCGCTATCAGTCCGTCCAAAACTTGCGCTACTGCTCCACCTGTTCATACCCACCACCGCCCAAAAACCGGAGGTGCCCAATGACCAACCCTCAAGACCTCAAAACCATCGGCCTCACCCCCTTCTCCTACCACGCCAACGAAGCACTGTTCCGCATCAACGCCGGCGTCCCGGTAATCCAGGCCCTCTCCCACGCTTCCGACCTGCTCCACATCGCGAAACTCCTTGCATCAGATGCTGCGATGGTTCGCGATACCGACCGGTATGCTTGGGCGTCACATTATTTACAGGATATGAGTAAGGCGATCATCGATGACGTGGTGAAGGTGCTCGCCGCACCGTGTAACAACCGAGCCAATAGCGTCGCCTCATGATTTAAACCGCACACAAAAAAGCCTCGAATGGCTCGAGGCTTTTAGCGTGAGGAACATCGTTAGAAATTCAGGTCTTCTGCATAAAAACGAGTTTTCGTGCACAAAAACGATCATAAAACTGCCGTTTTGCATAAAAACGTTTCGAAATTGGCCAAACCACTCTGAAGTATTAACAAACGTTGCATACCCGCTCAGTTCTCACTCACATCTGAAAACCAGCATTTTTAGCCTTGAGTTGACACAAACCCCACTTGTTGCCGAGACTGGCCTCCAAGAGCGCGAAACCGACTGCCTTCAAGTGGCGATAGTCGACGTTAGGAACCCCGTTGATGACTTGAACATCAGCGCTCGGGTGAGACCTCTTGTTTTTGAAGCAGCCTGATTGGCTGCTTTTTTATGCTTGAAATAATCAGTTTAACGAGCTGGGTCTGAACCACCCGCAGGCAAAACCCGCACCGCCATCCCCGTTTCCCACCCAAAAAAAATGCCCAAACCTCCCGGTCCGAGCATTTTTTTGACCCCTATCACCCACCCTC
>NZ_JAHBDK010000049.1 GCF_019956415.1 Pseudomonas sp. GL-B-19 | reverse complement strand
GGCGGGGGGGGGGATTGAAGGATGATCCGAACGGATCACCTCGGGTGGTGGACTCGCATTAGCCCGCTGTCTCGAGAATTCCCAGCATGTATGCACGCGCGACAACATGCTGTCTTGTGCCGGCCTGGAATTTTCCAAACAGGTTTTTCAGGTGCCACTTCACGGTTTCCTCGCCGACATTCAGCGCCAGGGCGATTTGCTTGTTGGACAGGTTGCGAGCCAATAACTGCAACACCTCGCGCTCCTTGGGCGTCAAAAGACGACTTGGGGACACGCTCAATGGGGTGGATTCCGGTCGCGGAACAGGTGCGGGCGTAGAGGTCGCCGCGAGCAAATTGACCGTATCACGCTGGAGCGTCTGCTCCCATTTGATCAGGTCCGGATGGGTGTCCTGCACCACGCGTAACATACCGTTTTCTTGCGCGAGGCTGACAGCCTCCAGCAAATAGTCAGTGCCGCCCTGTCCGGTCGCCCGAAGTGCAAGTGCCCTGAGCAGCTTGATCTGCACGATGTCTCGCCCACGACGCAGGTATTCGGCTGTTTCGCTAACCTTGTCCAGCACCGCCAGCATAGCCTCCCAATCACGTTGGGCCAGTAAGGCATAAGCGTTGGCTACCCCGGCCAGCAAGTCCAGCTCCGGACCAAGCAACCCTGCTCGCTCACGGGCAATAACCGGCGTGAAACTGTCCAGCCGTCGCCATAATGCCTGACAGGTATCGCTGCGTCCCTGCAAGGCATGCAGGCGTATTTGTTCTCCCAGGGAGGCAATGCAAAATCGTGGAATATTTCGCTCTTCTCCAAGGGCGAATAACGCCTCTAGCAGATCCTGCCCGCGATGGCCCTGCCCCTGGATTGAAGCCAGTCGAGCGGCGGCGAGAAAACCCTGCACAATGGCATCGGGGGACGCCAATCGTTCAACGATATCCAGCCTGTTCGCCAGCACCGTAGCGGATTCCTGAATCTCCCCCTGTTCCAGCAACACTGTCGCCAGAGCGCTCGCTAAAATGACCGCCACCGGACTGCGCCGACCGATGTCCCGTTCGGCATGCAACAGGCTGTCGTGCAACGCCGTGCGCGCCGACACCATTCGACCCTCGTATAAATAAGCAAGACCGACCACCCACTCGCCATACCCGCGTATGGCATCAAGGCCAGGACTACCCGCGTAAATCGGTGCTCGCTGAAGGATTCGTCGGGCTTTCTCCGGTTGTCCCTGCAACAGCGTCAGCCGGGCGATCTGGCTCGCGACAATGGCTTGCACCTTGATTGAGAATGAAGGCAATCGATCGACCCAAGGCATGATGAGTTCATGCGATTCATCCGGATGGTCCGCAAAGTAGGCGGCTGCGGCGGCGATGGCGGCAGCTTCACAACGTGTCGCCTCGTCGGCGGACGGATGCTGTTCAATAGCAGCAATCAATTGCGCCGCTTCTGCCTGACGCTCTCCCAATGCTAATGTCCAGGCCGCCGCCAGGCAGATGCGCGGATGCGACAATACGTCAGCGGGACCAAGCTCCTCGACCCACTCCAGCACCCGGCTGAACTGCCCTTGCAACATGACTTCGTACAGGCATTTGCCGATCAACGTATAGGCCGGCTGGGGCATGCCGGCCAACAGATATTGCCGGGCGGCCTGCTCCAGGAAACCGTGGTGCTCCAGCCATACAGCGCCGCGCCGGTGATAACCCTGACGTTCCTCCAACGGCAAGTCGGCAAAACGACCGAGCAGAAATTCCCGCGCCAATGGATGGATGCGCACCCAGTCACTGTCGATACTTTCAACAAAAATCGGTGTCGAGGCACACAATTCCTTCAGTAATTCACCCGAGCGAGAGTTGCCCGTCAGCGCCTCACATAACAAGGGCTGGACCATTTCCAACAATGCAATGCCAGTCAGAAAGCGAACCTGCTCCTCCCGAAGATGTGCGACCAGACTGTCGACGAAATAACGCTGGATATCACCCAGACAAGTCGACAACTCTTCGACTGCCGCACTTCGATTCGGGCTCTTCTCCAACGCCGAAATCGCTAATTGCAGGCCAAGCGGCCAGCCTTCGGTTATCTCGTGCAGCCGCACGCAGAGGTCGGCATCAACCCTTGCGCCGAAACGGTCATTGAGGATGGCGACCGCCTCTTCCACATTCAGTCGTAAAGCCGCAGTCATGATCGTCGTGAAAAGCCCTCTTGCCGCGAGGTCGGTCACTTGCAGATTCAACCGTGTGCGAGAGGCCATGATGATGCGCAAATTGGCCGGCGCGTTGTGCAACAGGTACGTCAAGGAGTAACGGATCGTCAGCTCGGGCAGGGTATCCACTTCATCCAGAATCAATACGGTTTCACTACCC
This sequence comes from Pseudomonas sp. GL-B-19, assembly GCF_019956415.1. Classification (GTDB taxonomy): domain Bacteria; phylum Pseudomonadota; class Gammaproteobacteria; order Pseudomonadales; family Pseudomonadaceae; genus Aquipseudomonas. The sequence continues at coordinate 40,226 of NZ_JAHBDK010000049.1, read as the reverse complement.
AGATCAGCCACTTCCGCCAACCACTGCGTCAGCCCTTCCTGTTCGTCACGCCCCAGTCCCGCAATAGGCTCGAATGCGCGGGCAAACGACGGCCGACCGCTGCCAATTGCCATGGCAGCTCCCAGCCCCTGGACAAAACGAGCACCATCATCTTGTGCATCCAGCGTAATCCAGGCCACCACTGCGCCGTGAGACAAACATTCACGGCGCCATTGGGTCAGCAGAAAGGTTTTGCCGAAGCCTGCCGGCGCTTGAACAGCGATCACCACCTTGTCTGTCAGTTCCTGGGTATGGATACCCAGGCGGTTTCGCATCCGTGCTGATTTCTGACTACGCGGCGGTGTCGTTTTGAGGATCAGTTGGGGCTCTATGCAATCCATTTTTTTCAGACCCTGGTGGTTGAGAGACGCTTACCCAAGGAGCGTCTGAAGGTCGCTGGTCGTGGCCTTTGATGGCAACTTTGAAGCTAGTTATTTTCTGACTTGAGTTCTGCAAGTTCTCGCCAAACACCGCTGGATACAGTTCCTGACGGTCGAACACTACCATGGAATAGTCCGAGGACTTGAAGCCTGGTGCAATGCAAGCCGCGTGCGTACTTTCGGTGGAGTGACCTGCACGCCACGCCAAAGCATCCGTTCAGGATAGCCCCTACCTTCCAGCCAGGGCTCTGTATTCGGCCGGTGTACTTGCGTGCGCAACTTTGAACGCCGCAGTCAGATGGCTTTGAGAGCTGAAGCCACACTCCAGTGCCACATGCAAAATAGGTAGATCGGTCTGCATGAGCAGATCACGTGCATGTTCTAGTCGCACATTCATCACATAGCGATGGGGCGGCATACCCATGGCGCGCTGAAACAGCCGCCGGAAATGAGCCGGACTGACACCCGCCTGGCCAGCCAGCGTGCTGATCGACAGTTCCTGCCCCAGATGCTCGCGAATGAAGGCCAGTACTGTATGTAGACGCGCTAGATGAATATGCGGCGGATAAATACCTCTGCTCGCGTTAACTCGTAGCGCACGATACACCTGCTCAAGCATGACCATGGCCAATCTTGCCATGAACCCCTGATCAGCTCCCTTCCCAAGACTTAGCTCATCCATCAGTTGCCGGGCCGCTGCGCTCACCAAACCATCACTGAAGGGCAATGGTGCCTGCGCGTCTGCGCATATCTCACGCAATTGTTGAAACACGCCATCAGTGCGCTCGGGCAGATAAAAAACCGCGAAATCAATGCTGCCGGAATAGTGCCAATGAGTGGCACAGCTCGCAGGCACCAGTATTGACAAACGAGGCATTGATATAGAGCGCAACTCGCCCCCTATCCCCTCCTTCACCCGTGAGCCACCGAATTGAGTCAGCAGAACCATGCTGTCAATCGGCGGTGCGGAGCGATCAGTTGCATGTAGAAAATAGCGCTCTGCATACAAGGGCATTTCACTGCACACCATGCCGCCAAGCATGGGTAGCCCCAGTGTTTCATGTACTTGCAGCTGCGGATTCATGGGCATCTCAGAATGAGCATATTTTGATAAATATGACCGCTTTTCAGGTGAGTTGTCGATGTCGGGAAGAACAATAATCGGCCAAATATTCCGCCACTCGCCTTAATGCGAGGCAGGCACAACCGCTCGCCCGCATGACTGATCACAGCCAGGAAAACAGCATGAGCAAGAAGACCGTCACTGTATTCGGCGCCACCGGGACTACCGGCGTCGCCTGCGTCAATGAGTTCATTCGCCAGGGCCTGGTCAATATCAATGTGCTGGCGCGCCGCTCCGGCCAGGTGGAACGCTCATCGTCGGGCATCAGCAAGAGCGAGACGCAAAAGCAGCTGCAGTACGCCGAATGGGCGCGCCAGGGCGTGACCATCAAGGAGGTCGACGTCACCATTGCCGAAGCGCTGGTCCCGGCGCTGCGCGGCACCGACTACCTGGTGTCCTGCGTACCCCTCTACGCCACCGAATCGCAGATGCCGCTGATCTTTGCCGCCAAGGAAGCCGGGGTCGAACGCTTCGTGCCGTCCGAGTACGGCGCGATCTACGAGTTCGAGCAGTTCTGGCAGACCGACACCACGCACCGCTTGATGGCCCGGCAGAAGGCGTTCATCCGGCGCATGATCGAATTGGCCGGCATGGACTACACCATCATTCCGGCCGGTGCCTGGATCGAGTACTACATGCTCGAGCCGGTGATGGTGATGGGCGATCCCGACGCCAAGTTGGCCTGGTCGACCGGCGCGGATGTCGGCCGCATCATTCCGCATGTGCTGGCTCACCCGGCCTCGCGCAATGCGATCTGCCCAGTCGCGACCACGGCCTGGTGTTCGTGGAACGAGCTGCTGGCTGCGCGCGAACAGGTCGTGGGTCGCCCGATCGAGCGTAACGTGTTGACGCCCGATCAGTGGCGTGCGGCCTACGCGGCTTCCAGTCCCGGTGCCATCCAGACCCTACTGGCGATCGGTGTCGCCATGGTCGATACCCCAGCGGGCATGTCGCTGTTCGGCAACTGGAACAAGACCTTCCTCCCCGAGTTCAAGGGGACGCCGCTGCAAGAGCTGTTCGTCGACACCGTAGAGCCTTTCGTCGAAGCCATGCGCGCCGCGCTGATCGCCGCCGGCGAACTGCCGGCCGACGCCTAGAGTGCAGGCCATAAGAAAAACCGAGTGATATGACGAGGCCCATCATGAAACTAAGTAACCGGATCAACCTGCCTGACATTTCAATAACCGGCTTTGAAACGCCCCTGAACGAGGTCGAGCGCGGCATCCAGGACAGCGTGCATCGCTTTGCCAAGGATTTCATGCGTCCCCTTGGTCAGGAACTCGACAAGATGACCGCAGAGCAGGTGGTCGCCCCCGGCTCGCCGTACTACAGCGTGTTCAGCGAAGCCGCCAAGCTGGGCCTGGATTCCGATCTACTGGCCGAACTGCCGCCGGAAACGGCTGTACGCGTCGAGTCTATGATCGGCGAGGAAATGGGCTGGGGCGATGCCGGTCTGGCGGTTTCCCTGGGCGTCAGCACCTTCCCGAACGAAATGGCCAAAGCCGTAGGGAACCAGGAGCTGATCGATCTGAGTGCCGGGAAAATCGGCTGCTGGATGATTACCCATCCGGACAAGGGCACTGATGTCAGCGCCTTCGACTTGCAGCGCGACTGGGTGCCGGGGCAGTTGGGCAACAAGGGCAATCTCTTCGCCAAGGTCGGCGAGCACGAGATCGTCATTAATGGACAGTGCTCGGCCTGGGTGTCCAACGGCGCGGTGGCCCAGGTGGCCCTGGCCTACATGACCGCCGACTATGGCAACGGTTTCTACGATGCCAATGGCTTGCCTTATGGCATCTCCGTAATCGTGCCCCTGGACTTGCCCGGTGTCAGCAAGGGCAAGCCGCTGGAGAAGATCGGTCAGCGCGCCCTGCCGCAGGGCGAGGTGTATTTCGACAACGTGCGGATTCCCAAGCGCTTCGCCGTGGCCCTGCAGGACGAGTACTACGGCAACGTCGTTTCGACCTGGTCGTTCGCTGGCACCCACATGGCGCAATGGTTCACTGGCGTGGCACGTTCCGCGTTCGAGCTGGCCCTGGCCTACTGCCATGAGCGCAAGCAGGGTGGCCAACTGCTGATCAACCACCAGCTTACCCGCTACCGCATCGGCGACATGATGCGTCGTGTCGAGCTTTGCCGGGCTGTCGCCCGCCGTTCCCTGGCCTATGCGCGTCTGTCCCCGCAGGGGCACCCCTGTGCCACGGCTTCCAGCAAGGTCACCGTGACCGAAGAGGCTATGCGCGTGGTCAGCGATGCCATGCAGCTGTTCGGCGGCAACGGCCTGACCCGCGAGTACCCCATGGAGAAGTTGTTCCGCGATGCTCGCGCCGCGCTGATCGAGGATGGCGAGAACATGATGCTCACCACCCGCCTTGGGTTCCTTGTCCAGGAGCTCTACGAAGACGGCTGGCCCCAATACTGATCCAAAACCCGACTAACAATAAACTTTGGAGACAATAGAAATGGCTAAATATCCCGTAGTTGTATATGGCGCCAGTGGCTACACCGGCATGCTGACCATGGACTGGCTGATTGACCAGAACATCCCCTTCACCGCTGTGGCACGCAATGCCAAGCGTGCGCAGGAAATGATGGCGCAGCGGGTGGTACGGCTGGAGTCCGCGACCTACGAAATCATCGAGGCCGAGCACAACGTCGAGTCGCTGAGCGCCGCCTTCAAGGGGGCAAAGGTTGTCTGCAACACCGTTGGCCCCTTCGTCAACTTCGGTCTGACCACCGTTGAGGCCGCGCTCAAGGCCGGCTGCCACCACATAGATACCACCGGCGAGCAAAGCTATGTCCGTCAGGTTCGCGAGCAATTTGGCGAACTCTATCGTCAGGCTGGCTTACTGGTTTCGCCATCGCTGTCCTACATGTTCAGCTTCTCCGAGATCGCCGCCGAACTGGCGCTGGAAACCCCCGGCATCGACGTGCTGGAAACCGCCGCCCTGTGCCGCGGCCCGCGTGATGTCGCAGGGGTCAGCCTGGGCTCGGCGGCCTCGATTTTCGAATTGTTCCACAGGGAGCAGTTCTACCTGTGGGAAAACAAGCTGGTGCAGCACCCAGCCACCGCTTCGTTCAACATTGTCGACCCCAACTTCATGCAGCCGGTTTTCTGCCTGCCTTGGGGGGGAACCTCGCTGCCGATTTACTTCGAGCATGATCCGCGCGTGCGCGCCTGCACCTCCGCGGTCGGTTTCTACGACAACAATGTGATGCCGATGGTGCATGGTCTGAGCCAGAAGTGGGAAGCCGAATACAAGCACCTGTCCAAGGAGCAGCAGGACGCGGTGGTGAGGAGCCTGGTAGAAGCCACCACGCCGAGCATGCCGCCCCGCGAACGCACCACCTTGCAACGCAGCGTCGACATCGCTATCGGCCGCGGTCACCTGGCCGCCGTGCGCGCTACCGTGCATGGCGTCACACCCTATATTTCCACCGGTGCCCTACAGGCCGCGGCGGCGATCAAGCTGCTCGACGGCGACACCAACAAGGTCGGCTTCGCTTCCGGCTCCAAGGCTTTTGGACACCGCTATCTGCTCGGTTTCCTGGAAGAGCGCGGCCTGGCCCGTGCCACCGTTACCAAACTCTGATTACCGGCACAGGAACCACTTATGGCCATCATTGACTTTTACGATCGCGGCTGGGGCATCAACCCTGCTGGGGTCGCCTACATCCAGGGTGAGCGCTCCTACACCTTCAACGAAATCGGCGAGCTCTCGTGTCGCATCGCCAATAAGCTGCTCGCACTGGGCTTGCCGAAGGAAACCAAGGGTGCCGTTTGGTCAGGTAACGACGTCACCGCCTGGGCCTGCACACTGGGTCTATGGCGCGCCAACATGACCTGGATTCCAGTCAACGCGCGCAACTCGAGCGAAGAAAATCACTACATCCTCGACGCATTCGACTGCGAGGTGATGTTCTACCAAAACGATTTCGCGGGAATCATCACCGAGCTGCGGCCCAAGCTGCCGAAGATCAAGCACTGGATCTGTATTGATGCCGATGCTGTCGATGCACCTTCGTTGGAACTATGGAGTGCCGGCCAGCCGGCGAGCCGTCCCGAAGTCGCCTATGACATGGACGACGTGGTGGCGGTCTCACCCACTGGTGGCACTACGGGCACGCCGAAGGGAGTGATGAACACCCACCGCAGCGTGCAGACGTTCATTGCCCACTTCATGCTGACCTGTGCTTATCGCAATGGTGAAAAGCCGGTGAATATGGCCGCCGCACCGATGACCCACACTGCCGGCCTGTTGGCCGTACCCTGCACGGCGCAAGGTGGCACTGTAGTGGTTATTACCAAACCCGATCCGGCATTGATGTTGAACGCCATTGCGCAGCACAAGGTCAGCGAGCTCTTTCTGCCGCCAACGGTGATCTACAGGCTGTTGGAGATTCCCGGTATCGAGAAGCTGGACTTCTCCTCGGTGAAGTACCTGATGTACGGCGCGGCTCCGATGTCGGTAGACAAGCTGAAGAAAGCTATCGAGATTTTCGGTCCAGTCATGACCGGCGGCTATGGTCAGACCGAAGCACCGGCCAGTATCGCCAACCTTCGTCCCGACGAGCATATGGTGGGCGACCAATTCGCCGACGACGAACGCCTGTCCTCGGTCGGCCGCCCTAACCCGCTGGTCCGCGTCGAAGTGATGAGCGACACCAACCAGATCCTGCCGCGCGGTGAAACCGGTGAAATATGCGTGCGCGGCGACCTGATCATGAAGGGTTACTACAAGCAGCCGGAGAAGACCGCCGAGACCATCGTCGACGGTTGGCTGCATACCGGCGACATCGGCCATATCGATGTCGAAGGCTATCTGCACCTCACCGATCGCAAAAAGGACATGATTATTTCCGGCGGTTTCAACGTCTATCCCAGCCAAGTCGAGCAAGTGCTGTGGGGACATCCGGCCGTTCAGGACTGCGCCGTGATTGGCGTGCCCGATGAGAAATGGGGCGAGGCCGTCAAGGCCGTGGTCGAGCTCAACCCAGGCCAGGAAACCACAGAGCAGGAGCTTATCGAGCTGTGCAAAGTCAAGCTGGGTAGCGTGATGGCACCGAAGTCTGTCGACTTCACTAGCAGCCTGCCACGTAGTCCGGTGGGCAAGGTGCTGAAAAAAGAACTGCGTCAGCCGTATTGGGAAAACTCGGCTCGGAAAATCTGACACAACCGGAGATCTCAGGCCCGTCGGGCTACCCGATTGGGAAAAAATCGAGGTCGATCTTCAACCTCAGCCTGCACGTGGCCGAGATACGCCTGGCTAAACCCGGCACCGACCAGCACTTCAGGAAGCCGCTGCCGAGGCGCGCACCCAACGTCAACCACGCCGTGGGGTGCGAGCTGGACACCGACCAACTGAATATAAGGAATTTTCAATGAGCAATATCTATATCGCCGGCATCGCCATGACCGTCTTCGGCCGCCACAACGAACGCAGCCTCGACGACTTGGCACGCGAGGCTTTCCATGGTGCGTTGAAGGACGCCGACTGCAGTGCCGCCGATCTCGATATCGCATTTTATGCCGGCATGACCAATGGCCCATTGCAAGGCCAGCTCTCGATCCCCGGTCAAGTCGTGTTCAGCAAGATCGGTATTGAAAGCATTCCTATCTATAACGTCGAGAATGCCTGCGCTTCGGGTAGCTCAGCCTTCAATTTGGCCGTGCAAAGTCTCAAGGCCGGTACAGCCAGTATCGCTCTGGCGTTGGGTGCGGAAAAGATGAATATCCCGGATAGACTGAAGGCCCTCTCGCTGTTCGAGGCTGGATGGGATGTTTCTCGCGCCGAAGAGAATTACCAGATGTTGGTGAAAATGGGCGAAGGCGTGGTATCACCCGCCGGGTCGGAATCGGACAAGCCTTACAGCAAGTTTATGGCCATCTATGCCGCATTATGCCGTCAGCATATGAAAACCTACGGCACCACGCAGCGGCAGATCGCAGCAGTGTCGGCGAAAAACCACACCCACTCGGTACATAACCCTTACGCTCAATTTCGCAAAGCCTTCAGTATCGACGAAATCCTTGCCGCCCCTCCGATCACCTACCCGCTCACCCTGCCAATGTGCGCGCCGCTGTCGGACGGTGCAGCGGCAGCCATCCTGTGCACCGAGGAAGGACTCGCACGCATCGGTGCGGACAGAAGCCGCTGCATCAAGGTAGCGGCCAGCGTTATCCGTAGCTTCAGCCATCGCCGTCTCGATCAGCCGGAACTGAACGTCGGTCGCCTGGCCGCTAACCAGGCCTATGAACAGGCGGGCCTGGGGCCGCAAGACATGCATGTCGCCGAAGTCCATGACGCCTCGGCGATGGGCGAAATAATTCAGGTCGAAAACCTGAGTCTGGTCCCGTTTGGTCAGGGCGGACCTGCGGCTGAACGTGGCGAATTCACGCTGGGCGGGCGCATCCCGGTCAATACTTCAGGTGGCCTGGAATCGAAAGGTCATCCACTCGGCGCTACCGGGATCGGCCAGCTCTACGAACTTGTGACGCAACTGCGCGGGGAGGCTGGCGCACGCCAGGTACATGGCGCACGCCATGCAATCCAAGAAAACGGCGGCGGTTTGCAGGGTATTGAGGAGGCAGCAGTCGCGATCCACATTCTCAGCAAATAGTTCTTTTCAGCAAAAAATTTGTAGTGGCGAAACCAATCAAAACAAGAAGGATAAAAAACATGTTCCAAAACAAAGTAGTCGTCATCACTGGCGCAGGATCAGGCATTGGTCGGGAGTTGGCTATCCAACTGGTGGAAGCTGGCGCACATGTCGCACTGTCCGACATCGACCAAGTAGGCCTCGACAAAACCATGAAACTATTGCCTGACGCCAGCAAAGCGAAAGGTTACATCCTGGACGTATCGTCCTGGGACGCCTTCCAGGCTCATGCTGACGAGGTGAAGCGAGATTTTGGCACAGCGCACTTCGTCATTAACAACGCAGGTGCCGCAGTCATCGGGACAGTTGCCAACACCTCCATCGATGAGTACGAGTGGCAACTCGGTATCAACATGTGGGGCGTGCTGTACGGTACCAAAGCGTTCCTGCCGATGATGTTGGCCCAGCGAGAAGGCTGCATCGTCAATATTTCCAGCGTATTTGGCCTGGTGGGTTACCCGATGCAAAGCGCCTACAACATGTCGAAGTTCGCCGTACGTGGTCTGACCGAAGCATTATGGTCTGAACTCGATGGTAGCGGTGTACGCGCCGTGTGTGTGCACCCTGGCGGAATCAAAACCAATATTGAAAAGGCCGGACGACGCTGTAAAGCCGCCGGTAAAACAGAAGAAAGGTTCACGGCACTGGCAGAAAAAATGCTACTGACGCCAGCGGCGGATTGTGCCGGCGACATCATCAAGGGGCTCCGCAACGGAACCAAACGCATTATCACAGGGAACAAGTCGAGCACCTTGTTCTGGGTAAGCAGGCTGTTCCCCAATAGCTATCCGGCATTACTCAAGCTGCTTGGCTGAGACCCAAAAGTTACAAGATGTCTCTGCGTGATGCGAGGCGTCACCACCTCTCAGGAACAATCCCATGACCGACAGTTATACCCGCAAGCTTTTTATTTCTGCCGCTTGTTTCAACGTACTCGCGGGTCTTCCATTACTTGTAGCTATGCGACCCGTAGCTGCGCTGTTGGGGCTGCAAATTACCCCTACCTCAACCCTCTTCATTCAACTCACCACGTGCCTGGTTATCATATTCGGCTGGGCCTATTGGATGATCGCTCGCGATCCGCTGCAGTATCGTCCCTATATCCTGCTCGGGGTGATCCTGAAAGTACTGTTTGTTGTGGTGGTTTATGGCCACTGGCTGGCTGGCAGCATACCTTGGCCATTGCCGGTGGTGGCATCAGGTGACATCGTCTACTCACTACTCTTCTGGCGTTATTACCAGCGTGCCCCCCGGTATAGCCTCGATTGACTGGATCGCCGAGCAGATGGGCCACACCAACGGGAACATGATCCGCCAGCACTATGGGACGTGGATCAACGAGGATGGGCCGGATGTCGTCGGGATGTTGCAATTAGCACTGAAGCTATAGAGGTTCAGCTATTACGTCTTGATTGGCGTATCGCACTTTGCCCGCCCATAGCGCTCTGAATACCTCGACGGTGATCCTCACCGAACCAGCCCATGCTCATTGCTCCCTCGCCTCGATAGCAAAGCTCGCCCGCCAGGCTGTCCAGCCGCGCAACACGTAATCCTTGATCAGGCGTTGGCGTTCAAAGCTCAACAGTTTGGCATCGTCCAAGGCGGCCAGGTAACCTTCGAGCTCTCCCAGAGCGTCGACAAAGATACCGGGGGCCTTGGCCTGGGTGACATCATTGATGCGTTGGTGCAGGGCGATTCCGAGCGGCAGCGAAAGCTGTGCGAGGGCTGCCGTCACCTGATGCCAGGTCACTGCTGGCTCGGCTGGTGGGTAGTCGTAGGGATTGGTCAATGGCGGGGTCATAGGTTCAAGTCCGTTTCGAGTGAATGGCCCCCCGAGCGCAAAACCAAAGGGCCGGGAGTTGGTACACCCGTCTATGGGGTGGTGGTTTTCTCGGCCACAAAAAAGGCCCCCACGCCTTTTCCCATATCGCCCTTTTTCAGACGCCAGAAACCACAAACCCCCGACTTTCTCTAGGAAAATCAGGGGTTTGTGTTTGCAGAATGTGGCGGTGAAGGAGAGATTCGAACTCTCGATACAATTTCTTGTATACACACTTTCCAGGCGTGCTCCTTAAGCCACTCGGACACTTCACCGTATCTCGTCAAACAAGTTCTGTCTGTCGAGGCGCGCTAATGTAGTCGAAACCTTTTCCGATGGCAAATTTTTTTTGCAGAATTTTCATGCGCTTAGCGTTTTAGTCATTCCGGTGGGTTGCTGCCCATGGCAAACCTGCCAATCTCCGGCTTCGTGCCCTCTTCTATATAGAGGGGAATGCGCGGCGGGTGTGGCGGGCCACGCTTGTCCGGCGGGGAAAGGGTGACTGGCGGGTCAGTCACAGCGCTTTACCTGACGTGCCGCGATGGGTAACGTCTGCCTCAACTTTCATACAAGGAATAGCGTCATGAGTGAGTTGATTTCCTACCATCTCGAAGACGGCATCGCGACCCTGACCTTGAGCAATGGCAAGGTCAATGCCATCTCGCCCGACGTGATTGCTGCGTTTAACGCTGCGCTGGATCAAGCGGTGACTGATCGTGCGGTGGTGATCATTACCGGTACGCCGGGGATTCTGTCGGGTGGTTATGACTTGAAGGTGATGACGTCCGGCCCTAAAGAAGCGGTGGCGTTGGTCACTGCTGGTTCGACCCTGGCCCGTCGCCTGCTGTCGCACCCGTTCCCGGTAATTGTGGCGTGCCCTGGGCATGCCGTGGCCAAGGGTGCGTTCCTGCTGTTGTCGGCGGATTACCGCATTGGTGTCGATGGGCCGTTCAGCATTGGTCTGAACGAAGTGCAGATCGGCATGACCATGCACCACGCCGGTATCGAGATCGCCCGTGATCGCCTGCGCAAGTCGGCGTTCCACCGCTCCGTGATCAATGGTGAGATGTTTAACCCGCAGAGCGCCGTGGATGCCGGTTTCCTCGACGTGGTGGTGTCGGCCGAAGAGTTGCAAGGTGCAGCGCTGGCGGCGGCTCGTCAGTTGAAGAAGATCAACATGACCGCGCACAAGAACACCAAGCTGAAAGTACGCAAGGCGTTGCTGGAGACGCTGGACAACGCGATCATCCTGGACCAGGAGCATATGGGTTAAGCCCAAACTTGCTGCACCGAAAAGCCCGACCGTCGTGTCGGGCTTTTTCTTACGCGCAGCGTTGAAAAGTCCGCAACCGCTCTAGGCCGCAGCTGACCAACAAGTCAGAAACATGCTCACAAACATCGCCTTTCTCCCCCCTTTAGCGGCAATTGCCGAAAACAGTGCACATCCGTACACTGCGCCACCTTTTGTCCCGGTGGGGCCTGCAAATGCTGTTTGTGTTTCGTATGTTCTTGATGGGCCTGCACTTTATTCTGGCCGGTGTGCTTGGGGTGATTCTAGGCCTGTGTCGCCCGTTCAACCCGGACAACAGCCGTTTGTGCGCACGCCTGTATGCGTGGCCGGCGATGTGTATTTTGCGTTTACGAGTGAAGACCGATGTCGCGCCATTGATGAACAAGCCTGACAGCTGCGTCATCGTCGCTAATCACCAGTCCAACTACGACTTGTTTGTGTTCGGCAATGTGGTGCCCCGCCGCACCGTGTGCATCGGCAAGAAAAGCCTTAAGTGGGTGCCGCTGTTCGGGCAACTGTTCTGGCTGGCCGGTAACGTGTTGATCGACCGCGGCAATGCGCAAAAGGCGCGCCAGTCGATGTTGACCACCACGCGCACCTTGCAGCATGAAGACACTTCGATCTGGGTCTTCCCGGAAGGCACGCGCAACCTTGGCGAAGAGTTGCTGCCGTTCAAGAAAGGCGCGTTCCAGATGGCGATCGCTGCCGGTGTGCCGATCGTGCCGGTGTGTGTCAGCAGTTACGTCAAACACATGCGTTTGAACCGCTGGCGCAGTGGGAAAATTCTGATTCGCTCGTTGCCGGCGATTCCGACAGCGGGATTGAGCCTGGACGACATGCCCATGCTGATGGATCAATGCCGCGAGCAGATGCGCGAGTGCATCGCTTCGATGGATCGGCAACTGCAAGCCGCGTAAAAACAAACCCGCCTGGTGCGGGTTTTCTTTTGCCTGCGAGCTTTTCCCTTCGAACTCTGCAAAGTTCGCTCACTCTCAAGCAGCAGACAAGGCTAAGCTGAAGATTGCCTGCCACTGCCATCTGCTAATAAGAAGTGAACCTGAATCATGGGTAGAGTTGTTGCTGCTGCGGTTTACAGCGCCGGTAAGAGAGTCACCAATATCACCCTCGACGAAGGCGCTGCCTGGGCTGCAAAACCTGGTCACTTTGTCTGGATCGGCCTTGAAGAACCGAACGCCCAGGAACTGGCCAACCTGCAACGCCAGTTCAACCTGCATGAACTGGCCATCGAAGATGCCCTGGAAAAGCACAGCCGACCGAAGCTCGAAACGTTCGGTGATGCACTGTTTATCGTCACGTATTCGCCGATTCGTAACGAAGGCAAACTGGAGTTCATCGAGACTCATATCTTTGCCGGCAACGGTTACATCATTACTGCACGCAATGGCCACTCGGCGTCCTACGCCTATGTCCGACAGCGTTGTGAGGCGCGCCCCCTGTTACTTGAGCATGGGGAAGACTTCGTCCTCTATGCCCTCCTCGATTTCGTGATTGAAAACTACCAGCCGATGGGCGAAGCGATCCATGCCGAGATCGATGAGCTGGAACACAACGTGTTGTTGTGCGGTGCGCTGAATGAACGTGACATCCAGAAACTTCACGGCCTGCGCCGGGACGTATTGCGCCTGCGTCGTTATGCGGCGCCGATGGTGGAGATCGGTGAGGAGCTGCAGAAGCTGAGCTTCCCGTTCATCGACAAGACCATGCGCCCGTACTTCCGTGATGTGCAGATTCACGTGACGCGGCAGATGGAAGACCTGACAACCCTGGCAGACATTGCCAGCCAGACGATTGAGATTGGAGTGCTGCTGGAAGCTTCACGCCAGAGCGTGGTGCAGCGCAAGTTTGCGGCGTGGGCGGCGATTTTGGCATTTCCCACGGCGGTGGCCGGGATTTACGGGATGAACTTCCAGAACATGCCGGAGTTGGCTTGGCAATACGGGTACTTTGGGGTGCTGGGGTTTATTGTGGTGGGGTGTACAGGGTTGTGGGCGAGTTTCAAGAAGTCGGGGTGGCTTTAGTCAATACCGAGTCGCCTGTGACAATCGCGAGCAGGCTCGCTCCCACAGGGGATCTCCAGTGTGGGCGAGCCTGCATGTTTTTGCTTTAAACCGTTTCTGTTTTGTGCGCCACAAACCGCATCATCCACTCCGCAACCGTAGCGCCATGATGCTCATGCTCAAGGCTGGCCACGCCTTTGGAGTAGATATGCTCGCCCAACGCTTGTTGACGGATATCCAACAGCGCGCGCGAATAATCGTGAATGAACTCCGGATGCCCCTGGAAGCACAGCACCTGATCGTTGATGTGGTAAGCGGCGAACGGGCAGAAATCGCTGGAAGCGATGACCGTGGCGTTTTCCGGTAGCGAGGTCACCTGATCCTGGTGGCTGATCAACAAGGTCAACTCTTCCCTGACCGGGCTCATCCACGGCGCCTTGGCGGCGAGTTTGTAGCTATGGGTGCCGACGCCCCAGCCTTGGGTTGCACGTTCGCTTTTGCCACCCAGCAACAGCGCCAGCAACTGATGGCCGAAACACACGCCCAACAGTTTGTCGCCGCGCTCGTAGCGGGTCAGCAGGTAGGTCTTGAGGGTTTCGATCCACGGGTCGGTGCCGAAGGAATCGGCCTTGCTGCCCGTCACCAGGTAGGCGTCGAACGTCAGGTCGTCGCTTGGGTATTCGCCCTGCACCACGTTATAGACGGTGAACTCGGCCGCGATAGGCTGCTGCGAAAACAGCTGTTTGAACATCTGCCCGTAGCCCTGATATTGGTCGACCAATTCCGGACGCAGGTGGTCGGTTTCCAGAATGCAGATGCGTAACGACATAAAAAATACCTGACGCGTGATGGGAATAATGCACACCCCAGAGCCTGCCTCGAAACACCGTTCCAAGGCAAGCCCCGCGAAGCGTCACCGGTCCCTTAAAACGCCTCCCCTTTAGCGGCTTTTTCCAGCAACAAGGCCGGCGGATTGAAGCGCTCGCCATACTGCGCCGCCAGGTATTGGGCGCGGGCGACGAAGTCTTGCACGCCGTACTGATTGATGAATTGCAAAGCACCGCCGGTCCAGGCCGCAAAACCGATGCCGAAGATCGAGCCGACGTTGGCGTCTGCCGTCGACATCAACACGCCCTCCTCCACACAGCGCACGGTCTCGATGGCTTGCACGAACAGCAGGCGATCACGCACATCCTTTGGCGAAATCTGCCCGTCAGGCTTCTCGAAGCGGCTTTTCAGCTTCGGCCATAAATGTTTCTGGCCGGCGGCCGGGTATTCATAGAAACCGCCTCCTGCCGCTTTACCGGGCCGTTTGTATTCGTTGAGCAGCAAGTCAATCACAGCAAACGCCGGGTGTTCAATCAGCGGTTTCCCTTCTGCTTGCAGGTCTTTGGCCGTTTGCTGGCGGATATGGCTCATGAGGCTGAGGGAAACTTCGTCAGAGATCGCCAGAGGCCCGATGGGCATACCAGCCTTTCGTGCTTCGGTTTCGATCATCGGCGCGCTGACACCTTCGCCGAGCATGGCGATGCCTTCGTTGGTGAAAGTGCCGAACACCCGTGAAGTAAAGAAACCGCGACTGTCGTTGACCACAATCGGGGTTTTCTTGATTTGCAGGACGAAATCGAACCCGCGAGCCAGAGTTTCGTCGCTGGTGTGGGCGCCTTTGATGATTTCCACCAACGGCATTTTTTCCACAGGACTGAAGAAATGCAGGCCGATGAACTTGGCCTGATCCGGCACCGCAGTGGCCAGTCCGCTGATCGGCAAGGTCGAGGTGTTAGAGGCGATCACGGCATCCGGGCCGACGACTTTTTGCGCGGCCGAGGAGACCTTGGCTTTGAGTTCACGATCTTCGAATACTGCCTCGATAATCAAGTCGCAACCGGCCAGGTCCGCATCGCTTTCGGTGGTGCGGATCCGCGCCAGGATCGCCTCACGCTGCTGCGCAATCATTTGGCCGCGCGCGACTTTCTTGTCCAGCAGCGCTGCCGAATGGGCCTTGCCCTTCTCTGCTGCCGCCAGGGTGATGTCCTTGAGCATCACCTCGATGCCCGCCGATGCGCTGACAAACGCGATGCCCGCGCCCATCATCCCGGCGCCGAGCACCCCGACTTTTTGCGTCACGTAAGGCGCAAAACCTTGCGGCCGTGACCGACCGGCATTGATCTCGTTGAGCTGGAACCAGAACGTGCCGATCAGGTTTTTCGAGATTTGGCCGGTGGTCAATTCTGTGAAGTAACGGGTTTCAATCAGGTGCGCGGTGTCGAAATCCACCTGAGCACCTTCAACCGCCGCGCAGAGAATTTTCTCCGGCGCGGGCATGCAGCCCTGGGTTTTGCTGCGCAGGATCGACGGCGCGATGGCAAGCATTTGCGCGACTTTCGGGCTGGACGGTGTACCGCCCGGGATCTGATAACCCTTCACGTCCCAGCGCTGAATCGCCGTTGGGTTGGCCAGAATCCAGGCCCGTGCCTTGCTCAGCAGTTCGCCAGGATCATTCGCCAACTCGTCGATCAATCCGGCCTGCAACGCCTGTTGTGGTCGGACTTTTTTGCCTTCGAGCAGGTACGACAAGGATTTCTCAATCCCCAGCATCCGCACCATGCGCACCACCCCTCCGCCGCCCGGCAACAGGCCAAGGGTGACTTCCGGCAGGCCGAGTTGCACGGACGGATTGTCCAGCGCCACGCGGTAATGGCACGCCAGACAGATTTCCCAGCCGCCGCCCAATGCTGCGCCGTTAATCGCGGCCACCACCGGTTTGCCGAGGGTTTCCAGGGTGCGCAATTGGCCTTTGAGCGTCAGCACCATGTCGTAGAACGCTTTGGCTTCGGGTTTGCCGACTTTGATCAGTTCATTAAGGTCGCCGCCGGCGAAGAACGTCTTCTTCGCCGAAGTGATGATGACCCCGGCAATGCTGTCTTTTTCAGCGACCAGACGGGCGACGCAGGCGGCCATGGCTTCGCGGTAGACCGCGTTCATGGTGTTGGCGCTCTGGCCTGGCATGTCGATGGTCAGGACGACGATCTGATCCTGACCTTTTTCGTAACGGATGGCTTCAGTCATGAACATGTTTCCTTGAAAGTCGGGGGCTCAGAGGCGTTCGATGATGGTGGCAATGCCCATGCCGCCGCCGACACACAGGGTCGCGAGGCCATAGCGCAGGCGTCGGGTTTCCAGCTCATCGAGCAGCGTGCCGAGAATCGCGCATCCCGTGGCGCCCAGCGGATGGCCCATGGCGATGGAACCGCCGTTTACGTTGACCTTGTCCGGGTCGATGGCCATGTCCTTGATGAATTTGAGCACCACCGAGGCAAACGCTTCATTGACTTCAAACAGGTCGATGTCTTCGACCCGCAGGCCGGCCTTGGCCAGAGCTTTACGGGTGGCCGGCGCGGGGCCGGTGAGCATGATGGTCGGGTCGGTGCTGGTGACCGCCGTGGCGACGATCCGCGCCCGTGGCTGCAAGCCCAGCGCCCGCCCCTTGGCTTCGGAACCGATCAGCATCAGCGCGGCGCCATCGACGATCCCGGAACTGTTGCCCGGCGTGTGAACGTGATTAATCCGTTCGACATGGCTGTAGACGCGCAACGCCGTGGCATCGAAGCCCATTTGCCCCATCATCTCGAAGCTCGGTTTGAGCTTGCCCAAGCCTTCCAGGGTGGAGTCGGCGCGAATGAACTCATCGTGATCGAGCAAGATGATGCCGTTCTGATCCTGCACCGGCACCAGTGACTTGTTGAACGAACCGTTCGCCCGCGCCCGTGCCGCTTTTTGTTGCGAGTGCAGCGCGTAGGCATCGACATCCTGGCGGCTGAAACCTTCGAGGGTGGCGATCAGGTCTGCGCCTACGCCTTGCGGGGTGAAATGGCTGTGCAGATTGGTTTCCGGGTCCAGCGCCCAGGCCCCGCCGTCACTGCCCATTGGCACGCGGGACATCGACTCGACACCGCCGACCACCACCAGATCTTCGAAACCGGAACGCACCTTCATCGCGCCGAGGTTCACCGCCTCAAGACCCGAAGCGCAAAAACGGTTGATCTGCACACCTGCGACGCTGACGTCCCAATCCGCCACTTGGGTCGCGGTCTTGGCGATATCGGAGCCTTGATCACCAATGGGCGTCACGCAGCCCAGCACGACATCATCGACCTGGCTGGTATCGAGCGAGGTGCGCTGTTGCAGCGCCGTGAGCAACCCGGCCACCAGATTGACCGGTTTGACGCTGTGCAAGGCGCCATCGGCCTTGCCTTTGCCGCGGGGCGTGCGTAACGCATCGAATATCAAAGCTTGGGTCATGACGTCCTCGAACCTGGGCGGTGAGTAAATACTGAGCGCTCACTCTTATGCCGAGCCGCCGCGGATTCAATGACCGCAGCGCTCACAGACGTTGACGGACACGCTCAGACGGACGGTAGTGAGCAATGGGATTAACCGTTTCAGGACACGGAGCTGTCTAGCAAAAGGGCGCCCAAGAAGCTGGCAATAGGCCTCATGTCTTTTTTATAGCTTTTTATGGAATACCCATACGAAATGGATCTAAACCACGGGTGACGCGGGCTCTAAGGTGAAGTGTACGAAGTTGTCGTCGGGTTTTGCCGAGGCGCTCGTCTGACAGGAAGTGCAACGCTCTGCCGTCATGGAGATATGCAGGCAGGCATCAGGAAATAACAAAAAAGGCGGTCAAGCCATGTTCAAACATTCGAAAGTACGTCAAGCCGGGCTCATTCTTTTCGCTACCACGCTGTTGTTGATTTTGCCGAATCTGACCAAGGTGATTGGCTAGTCGGGAAAAAATACGGCGTCAGGTATTTATATCGTCATTTTAAAAATGTGACTGGCTCGCTACCCGAGCCAGCGTGGGTGTGCCAACCTTTGTGGCACCTTCACGACATGGATGGCGATCTATTGAAAACGCTCACTCTGATCGGGGCCTTGCTGCTCAGCACGCCTCTGTTTGCCGCACAGCTGAACCTGGAGCTGGGCGCGAGCAGTCGCACCTGGCAGACCGAGGAACTGCTCAAGCACCCGCAACTCCAGACCCTGCGCATTGCCGACGACGTTTCCTACAAACGAGACATGAGCTATCAAGCGGTGCCGCTGGCGGCGTTGTTGACCGGCATCAAGCCTGCTGACCATCTACAAGCCGTGGCGCTGGACGGATTTGCCGCCGAACTGGCCGCTGCACCGTTGCTCAACACCCAAGGTGCGCAGGCATGGTTGGCGATTGAAGACCCGGCCAAACCGTGGCCAGCGTTGTCTGAAGGCAAGCCGAGTGCCGGGCCGTTTTATCTGGTCTGGACGAATCCTCAAACAGGCAATATCAGCCCCGAGCAATGGCCGTACCAGGTCGCCAGCATCAAGCGCATGGCGCCGGTGGCCGAACGCTTCCCTGCCCTGCTGCCGGATCCGGCCTTTAAAGCGGACGATCCGGTCAATCTAGGTTTTGCGCTGTTTCAGAAGAACTGCCTGGCGTGCCATCGACTGAACGGCGCCGGAGATGCGCAATTCGGGCCGGATCTGAATATTCCGTATAACCCGACCGAGTATTTTGGGGCGGACTTCCTGAAGCGGTATATCCGTGATCCGCAAAGCTTGCGCCAGTGGCCGCAGGCGAAGATGCCGGGGTTTACCGCGCAGGTGTTACCGGAGCGGGATCTGGAAATGCTGGTGGGGTATTTGAAGCATATGGCCGGGCGCAAGGTTAAGCCCTGACCCTGAATCCATGTCGGAGCGAGCCTGCTCGCGATGGCGGTGTGTCAGTCACAGGTTTGCTGACTGGAAGACCGCTATCGCGAGCAGGCTCGCTCCCACAGGTTTTTGTGGTGCGGCAGATTATTGCTGTTGGACAGAGATAACCGGCATCGGCGTTGGCGACACAAACACCTTCGCATGCATCTGCTCGCAGCCGCCGCCCCGGCGCATTCCGCGTACCGGGCAGGCATCCAGGTAATCCAGGCCCACGGCCAGTTTCAAGTGACGCTCCGGTCGGGCCAGTTCATTGGTCACGTCAAAACTGTACCAGGCGTCATCGAGCCAGGCTTCCGCCCAGGCGTGACTGGCCAGGTGTTCGCTGTTCTCGCTGTACAGATAACCCGACACATAACGCGACGGAATGCCCAGGCTGCGCGCGCAGGCGAGAAAGGCATGGGTGTGGTCCTGACAGACGCCTGAACGCCCGGCGAAGGCCTGAGCCGCGCTGGTGTCGACTTCGGTTGCGCCGGGCGTGTAGGTCATGTGCTGGTTAAGGCCATGCATCAAGTCGATCAGCGCGGTGCGATCCCGACGTGTTTTGCATTCCTTTTGCGCGAACGCTCGCAACGCTTCGTCGGGCTCGGTCAGGCGCGTGAAACGCAGGAACGGCAGCGCCGACTGGCTTTCATGCTCGGCTTCGCGCAGTTCGTCGATATCGACCTGACCACGGGCGCCGATGATGATCGCCTCATGCGGCTCGTCCATGGTCAGCACGTGCAATATGTTGCCGAACGGATCGAGTTGCGCGCGTACCGGGCGCGGCAGGTCGAGCTGCCAGCTGAGCACGTGCTGACGCTCGCTGTCGTGGGGTGTCAGTCGCAGGTACTGGATGCTCGCCCGCACCTGATCTTCATAGTGATAGGTGGTTTCGTGGCTAATGGAAAGTCTCATGCAGCCTCCAGGTAAGAACTGTGAATGGCGTTGCCCAACTGGCGCACCAGCGGGATGAACTCGGTCAGCCAGGCGTGCAGGCCTTCGTCGAGAATTTCGTTGATGCCGGTGTAGCGCAGGCGCGCGTCTATCTCAGCGGCCAGGCGTTGTGCCGGACGGCCGTTGGCCCCCGGCAAACTGGCGAGGATCTGGTCGATTTCCTCGGTGCAGGCGCGCAGGGAGCGCGGCACATCGGCCCGCAGCAACAGCAACTCAGCCACATGCCGGGCACCGGGGGCGTCGCGGTAGATCTCGGTGTACGCCTCGAACGACGACAGCGCACGCAGCAATGCGCTCCACTGATAATAGGCGTGCGCCGTACTGTCACTGACGGTTTCAGCTTGATCGCCGGCCATTTCGTAGCGAGCGTCGAGCAGGCGCAGCGTGTTGTCAGCCCGTTCGATAAATGTTCCCAGACGAATGAAGCGGAACGCATCGTTACGCATGATGGTGCCGTAGGACGCGCCCCGAAACAGGTGGGAACGTTCCTTGATCCATTCGCAAAAACGGCTCATGCCGTAGCGGCTCAAACCCTGTTCGGCGATCCCGCGAATCTCCAGCCAGGTGGCGTTGATGTTTTCCCACATGTCGGCGGTGATTCGCCCACGCACCGCATGGGCACTGGCCCGAGCGGCGCCGAGGCAGCTGTAGATGCTCGCCGGGTTGGCCGCGTCCAGGGCGAAAAAGTGCAGCAGCCGTTCGGCATGCAACTCGCCGTGGCGCTCCAGGTAATCATCCAGGGTGCCGGTGATCAGCAGCGGCATGGCGAGTTCGTGCAGCCCGTCACCGCGACCATCCTGTGGCATCAGCGACAGCGAATAACTGATGTCGAGCATCCGTGCGAGGTTTTCCGCTCGCTCCAGATAACGCGACATCCAATACAAATCCGAGGCAGTTCTACTTAGCATGGCAAGCTTCCTTCAATCCTCGACCACCCAGGTGTCCTTGGTTCCGCCACCCTGGGATGAATTCACCACCAGAGAGCCTTCACGCAGGGCGACACGGGTCAAACCGCCGGGCACAACCCGGGTTTCGCGGCCAGACAATACAAACGGACGCAGGTCGATGTGGCGTGGGGCGATGCCGTTTTCGACAAAGGTCGGACAGGTCGACAGGGACAACGTCGGTTGTGCGATGTACGCGTGCGGCTTGGCTTTGATCCGCGCGCGAAACGACTCGATTTCCGCCGCCGTCGCCGCTGGCCCGACCAGCATTCCGTAACCGCCGGAGCCCTGGGTTTCCTTGACCACCAGATCGGGAAGATTGGCCAGCACGTGGGACAGTTCAGATGGATTGCGGCACTGAAACGTCGGCACGTTTTTCAGGATCGGTTCTTCGTCGAGGTAGAAACGGATCATGTCGGTGACAAACGGGTACACCGACTTGTCGTCCGCGACTCCGGTGCCGATGGCATTCGCCAGCACCACATTGCCGGAGCGGTACGATGACAGCAGGCCCGGAACGCCCAGCATCGAATCCGGATTGAACGCCAGCGGGTCGAGGAATGCATCGTCGAGGCGACGGTAGATCACATCGACGGCTTTCGGCCCGTCTGTGGTGCGCATGAACACCTTGTCATCGCGCACGAACAGGTCTGCGCCTTCCACCAGTTCAACGCCCATCTCCCGGGCCAAAAAGGCATGCTCGAAAAACGCGCTGTTGAAGCGACCCGGCGTTAGCACCACCACGCTCGGATTGTCGATCGGGCTGGAGCTTTTCAGGGTATCCAGGAGCAAATTCGGATAGTGATCGATGGGGGCAATGCGTTGCGCCGCGAACAGTTCGGGAAACAGCCGCATCATCATCTTGCGATCTTCGAGCATGTAGCTCACGCCGCTGGGTGTACGCAGGTTGTCTTCGAGCACGTAGTACGTGCCGTCGCCGTCGCGCACCAGATCGACGCCAGAGATGTGCGAATAGATATCCCGATGCAGATTCAGCCCTTGCATCGCCAACTGGTATTGCTCGTTGGCCAGCACTTGCTCGGCAGGAATGATGCCCGCCTTGATGATGCGCTGCTCGTGATAGAGGTCGGCAAGGAACATGTTCAATGCCTTGACCCGCTGAATGCAGCCGCGCTCGACGACCCGCCATTCACTGGCAGGGATGCTGCGAGGGATTGTATCGAAGGGAATCAGGCGCTCTGTCCCCTGCTCGTCCCCATAGAGCGTAAAAGTAATCCCGGCGCGATGAAACAACAGATCGGCCTCGCGTCGCCGTTGTGCCAAAAGTTCGTCAGGCGTTTCGGCCAGCCAACGGGCAAACTCCCGATAATGCGGGCGGACCTGGCCGCCGGCATCGTACATTTCATCAAAATAGGTGCGGATCATGCCGTACTCCTTGTCACCCGGACACCTAGGCTTCGCAAGGCCCGTGCCATCGGCATAAACGCTTTGATATCAATCAGTTGGAAATCAACACCGTTAATACCGCACCAATCCCGTGCAGCAAACGCCCCAACTTGATTGCCCCCGCTTCATTGCAAGGCGACGTTGTCGCCTATCACCAGCATAGTCAGAGTTGATTTCACTGCCCGCCCGCCCGTGCGGATAATCCGCGCATTCGCTGGAAAACAGCCCGAACTTCCCTTTAGCCGCCTGCTCAGGCGGTTTTTTTTGCGCCGGATTCTTGTTTCAGGGTTTTGCCGGAAGGATTTTGCCGCCCCATAAACTAAAACGGCCAACCCGAAGGCCAGCCGTTAGTGCGTGTCACTGTTCATAAGATTATGCGAGTAGCCCTCGTACCTCCTGCTTGACGCCCCATCCTTCAATGATGCCGCCCAGAGGCTCGACCACGGCCTCAAAACATTGCTCGAAATCGCCGATGTCATCGTATGTGGCGTACATGACTTTGCTCAGTTCGAGCGCCCATGCGCCGTCGTCGCGCACACTGATTTGCGCATTCAAGGACTCACCACGGTAATGACCTGCTGCTCTGCGGGCCCGCTCCTCGTCGGGGAAAATGGCGTAGAACTCGATGGGATGGAATCTTGAAAAGTCGAAACCGCCTTCTTTCATGCGGCGCAGCACCGAGCTGCTGATGTCTTCTTGATAGGCTGTGCTCATGAAACGTCCCCCTCATAGTGATGGATAGACTTTCCGTATTCCCGGCACGCGCAACCGAGTGGTGCGAGCGATGCGGCAACCTCGTTGCCGGTGGGAAGCAAGCATGTAGCTGACAAGACCAGACCTTAGCGATCCATTCGCTGATCTCGATTGCAGAGTAGCCTCAAGAGAGAGCCGCTGCCAAGGACTGGATGAGAATGTGACAGGAGATGTTCAGATTGGCGTGATGCCGAGGATTTGTATGCTGTTCTGGGCTTTAAGACTTTTGACGGTCGCATCGGGAGTTCGCCCTTCCAGATCGTTCAGATCCAGTACGGCGGCGACAGGAAGGAGTCGGGCCTTGATGAGTTTGGCGGCGTGCTCGTTATCCGGGCATTCGTCGCACTCAAAGACTTCATCGACTGTTTCGCCGTGATCATCTACGAAAGTGATTTTCCACTTTTGCATCAGAGCCTCCTCGATAAAACCCATGGATGGGCTTACAAGCATCTGGACTTTTGCGCGGACTGTTCGTTCAACGGATTACTGCATTGGAGCCTGAAAAATACATGCCCCATGTAGGAGCCGAGCTTGCTCGCGAAAGCGGTGTATCAGCCGACATGTGTATTGACTGATACACCGCTTTCGCGAGCAAGCTAGGCTCCTACAGGGAATGGAGTCAGATCCGTACGTCAGCCCGCGGTCCGGTGATGGCCCAGATGATCAGCCCCAGCACCGGCAAGCACGCGATCAACACCACCCAGAGGACTTTCATCCCGGTGGTGGCGCCACTTTTAAACACGTTGATGATGGCCCAGATATCCAGCACGAAAATGATCAAGGCAATCAGGCTGTTGAACGTAGAACCCATGGTGACGCTCCCTAAGAGTGATTTTGCACTCTTAGGATAGCCGCCCAATGCCAGTGTTCCGATTTTTTACTGGGTTAACGTCAGATATGGATCGCCACTTTCAAGGCTTCCAGGGATGGCGCAGCGGCGATGCCGACCTCGGCGCACAGTTCAAGTACCCGTGGCACGTCGTTGCCGTAGACCAGCACCACTTGCAGTTCGTCGTCGAGCAACTGGCTGAAGTTCATCAGCGTGTAGCCGCCGTTTTCCTTGTTCATGCTGCCCATTTGCACCTGAATGCGGTTGAGCGCGGTCAGGGCTTCGGTTTTGGCCAGTTGCTTGGGTTTGATATTGAAATCAACACCGGGGCCGAACGAAGCGACGATCTGGGCGAACAGGTCCATGTATGTGTCGGCCTGGAACAACACTGTCTCCGGCAGACTGCCGACAACCACCCATTCGCCCAAGGCGATCGGGAACGTGTCGTCGTAGTTGATATCCGGATTGGCCGTCAGAAAAGCTTCAGGATCGGCGTAAGCCTGAGCCGCTTCGTCAGCGACCTTCAGAATTTCGTCATCGCTCATGCACCCGGAGCTGATTTTGCTGATGAGTTCGACGAGTGCGGCTTTCATGAGGTGGATCCTGTAGCGAATGATTTTTGAGGGCGCGAAGGATAGCGCATTCGGAGGAAGTTACCGAGCAGGGTGAGACCTGTGGTGAGGGGCTTGGTCCCCCACCACAAAGGATCAGCCGAGCAGTTTTTCCAACTGAGCGATGGTGTCGGTGGCGCCGAGGGTTTTCGCGGCATCGAGTGCGGACACGCCGTTGGCGTCCTTGGCTTTTGGATCGGCACCTTTGCTGATCAGGTAGTCGACGATTTCGACGCGGTTGAACATCGCCGCCATCATCAACGCGGTTCGGCCATCAAACGATGAACCTTCCACTTGCGCCCCGCCGTCTACCAGTGCCTTGACCACTGCCAGGTCGCCCTTGAACGCGGCACCGGCAATCGGGCTTTGGCCGTTGTCATTGCGAATTTCCGGGTCGGCCTTGTGTTCAAGCAGGACTTTTACGGTATCCACATGGCCATGGTAGGCGGCCAGCATCAGCAAGGTGTCGCCTTTGTGGTTGCGCAGATTAGGCGGCAGGCCTTTGGTCAGCAGCGCAGCCATCATGGCCGCATCGCCCTCGCGCGCTTTGTTGAAGACCTGTTCGGCAAATTCAGCGGCTTCTTCGGGGGTCATCTGGCGGCTTTGGTCTGACATCGGGGGCTCCACGTTGGGTTATTCGCAAAGCCGACAGTTTCCCGAGCAGCCCCCACGCTGTCACTTGTTTTTTCTCAAGGGTAGCCATAGCCACCTTCAATAGCGGTACTTGCCGTCATGAATATCCGCCAGCACCTGCTCGGTCACTTGCACGTAAGTCTGGGTGCCGGGTAGCCAGGCGTAGATCGGGTCATCACCGGTTTTGCCGGGGTCGAAGGCTTCGTCCTTGAGCCGGGTCTTCTGGTATTTGAACGTCCCGGTGGTCTCCATTTTCACTTTCACCCGCAGGAACAGCGGCACCGCATAGGCAGGCATTTGCTGGCGAGCGAATTCCAGCAATTCGCTGAAGTCCAGGGTGGCCAGGGATTCGGCCGGGGTAATCGCAGCCATGCCGGCGCGCCCGTTGGTGTTTCGGACCTCCACGCCATACGCCACGGCTTCCGCGATCTGCGGATATTGCAGCAGGATGTTTTCGACTTCCGTGGTCGAGACGTTTTCACCCTTCCAGCGGTAGGTGTCACCCAATCGGTCGACGAATTGTGCATGGCCGAAACCAATGTTGCGCAGCAGGTCACCGGTGTTGAAGTAACTATCGCCCTTCTTGAACACGTCATGCAGCACGACTTTTGCGGTCTTTTGCGGATCGGTATAGCCGTCCAGCGGAGCCTTGTCGTCGATTTTCGCCAACAACAGACCCTGCGTGCCTTTGGCCACTTTGTTCATGAAACCCTTGGCATTGCGAATCGGTTGGCCGCTGTCATGATCGTAGGTCACCAATTCCCAGGTCATCAGCGAGAAACCGATGGTGTGGTCGAAATTGAGAATGTTGATGAAGCCGATGTTGCCGTCACTGGCCGCATACAGCTCGCAAATATGCTTAACGCCAAAACGGGTTTTGAAGGCGTTCCACGCGCCAGGACGCAAACCGTTGCCGATCATCTTGGTCACGCCGTGTTGGCTGTCTTCGGCACTGGGTGGTTGATCCACCAGATAGCGGCACAGTTCGCCGACGTAGCCGAGGGTGGTCGCGTGATATTTGCGTACGTCACTCCAGAACTGGCTGGCGCTGAACTTGCGGCGGATGGCGAACCCCGAGGCGCCGCTGATGGCCGAACCCCAGCACACGCAGAGCCCGGTGGCGTGATACAGCGGCAAGGTGCAATAGACGATGTCGTGCGGCTGCATGTCCAGGGCGATCAGGCCAAAACTGGCGGAGCTGCGCATCCAGCGCCCGTGTTTGAAGACGCCGGCCTTGGGCAGCCCGGTGGTGCCCGAGGTGTAGATATAGAAACAAGGATCGTCGAAAAAAACCTGCTGGCTGCTGGCAGGGTTGTTGTCGGCTGCATCGGCACTGGCCGCCATCAGGTTGACGAAACCCTCGGGGGCAATGCCCGGATGGTTGTAGGTGGCTTGATCGGCGACGTACCAGGTTCGCGCCGGGGCAATGGACACCCGTTCGCGGACCTGCGAAAACGCCGGGACCAATTCGCCGCCGACAATGATCGCCACGGGCGCCACCAGGTTCAGGCTGTGCAAGAGGGTATCGCGGGTCTGCGAAGTATTGAGCAACGCGCTGATCGCGCCGACCTTGGCCACCGCCAGAATCGTCACCAGCAGCTCCGGACGGTTTTCGATGAAGACCGCGACCACGTCACCCTTGCCGATGTCTTGGGCAATCAGATGATGAGCGATGAGGTTGGCCCATTGATTGACCTGCGTATACGTCAGTGTCACGTCGCCCTGCAGTAACGCGGGGCCATCGGGATTGCGCAACGTCGCCTGCTCGAAACACCAGCCCAAGCCACACGGTTGGGTCGGATCCTTGACATTGGCGACCTTCAGGCCTTTCACCACGCGGGGAATGGCTTTGGCAATCGTCGGCAGCTTGCGGAGCATCATGCCCCAGGTAATCGTGTCGTTCGGCGTGCGTTTCATGCGTGTTCCCGCTGATTTTCTTATTGTCGGGCGGCGATCTTTGAGCTCGAAAATACGTCAGCGGTTCTTGAGCTGTACACGCGGTTTTTGCAATGTTTTGTATCCGCAGCCCGGACTAACGAACGATGAACCTCGACCTGCCAATTGGCTCCATCGAAACAGCAACGATCTTTCAAAATGCAGGATGCACGATGGCCATTCATGCAGATTGCACGAAACCGAAAATCCGGTAAAAGCTTAACTGATTGATTTATATAGATTTTTTAAACTTAAAATACTGGCACAATCGCTGCAACTACCTCTCCATGCTTGCCAATCATGTGCACACGGAGCTGATAGACATGAACCTGATCCAAGAAAAATTTTCGTCCCTGTTCTCCAACTTCGAAGTGACCACCCAAGCGCGTCCTGACGGCGGGATTCTGCTGACCCTGCGCAGCACCGAAGGCCGGGTGTTCAAGCGTTCGATTTCCTACCAGCAATTGCATGCTGGCGATCAGTTGTCGTGGGTGATCAGTGCGATTCGTCGTGACCTTGCGGAACAGGCCAGTGAACTGCCGCAGATCTCCATGTTGCAAAGCCAGCAACGGTTTGCTTTGCCGACCTATCACACGGCGTAATTCGTCAGGACAGTACAAACCACTGTGGGAGCGAGTCTGCTCGCGAAGAGGGCGTATCAGTCGAGATTAAAGTTGACTGATACACCGCTTTCGCGAGCAAGCTCGCTCCCACAAGTTATGTGCTTTGATCTTAAAAAGTTGAAGGATTGATCCGCGCGAAACGGTCAGTCCTCAAGACGCGGGAAGCGGCTGGCGATGTCTTCGCCAGTGAAGTTGGCCACCCAGCCTTCAGGGTTTTTGAACAGACGAATCGCCACAAAATGCGGGTGTTCGCCCATGTCAAACCAGTGCGGCGTGCCGGCCGGCACCGAGATCAGGTCGTTCTTTTCGCAGAGTACCGCGTAGACGTAATCGCCGATGTGCAGGGTAAACAAGCCACGACCGGCAACGAAAAATCGGACTTCGTCTTCGCTATGACAGTGTTCGTCGAGGAACTTGGCGCGCAGCTCGGCTTTTTGCGGGTGATCACTGTTCACGCTGATAACGTCGACGGTGATGTAACCGCGTTCAGTCATCAGTTGGTCGATTTGTGCCTGATACGCGGCGATCACTTCTTCCTGAGTGGCACCGGGCTGGATTTTCGCCGCCGCTTGCCAGCGGTCGAAGCGCACGCCCTGCTCGGCCAGGGTCGAGGCGATGTCTTCGAAATGGGTCAGCACCTTGTTCGGCAGGTCAGGGCTTGAGACGTGGTAAACGGACAGGCTGCTCATCAGGGCAACTCCTTAACGGTTCATGCTTTACGGTTAAAGAGCGCGCGCGTCTTCAACTCGCACTCGAAAAAATTCAATGGCCTCGATTTGCCCTGGACGAGGTGTCCAAGGGTAAGGCTCATGGCCTGTCCTCTTGCAGTCGTGTGGCAATGATAACGGCTGCCGCCAGGGATGCGACGCTTGCAATACTAAAGGTCAATGGGGCGCCGAGGGCATTCCAGCTGTAGCCGGAATACAACGCGCCCAAAGCGCCGCCGGTGCCGGCCAGCGCCGCGTATAGCGCCTGGCCCTGCCCCTGCTGACGGGCGCCAAAGCTACGTTGCACGAACTGAATGGCAGCCGCGTGAAAGCTGCCGAAGGTGGCCGCATGCAGCACTTGGGCGAACAGCAACACCCAAAGAAACTCGGCAAACGAACCGAGCAGCACCCAGCGCAGGGCGGCCAGCAGGAAACTCGCCAACAGCACCCGGCGCACCGAGAACCGCGTGAGGATTCGGGTCATGGCCAGAAACATCAACACTTCAGCGACCACGCCGACGGCCCAGAGCATGCCGATCACGCCTCGGCTATAGCCGAGACGTTCCAGGTGCAAGGTCAAAAACGTGTAATAAGGCCCGTGGCTCATTTGCATCAACGCCACGCAGCCATAAAACGCCAGGACGCCGGGGCTGCGCAATTGTTTGAGAAAACCGTCACCCGCCAGCCGCTCACCCTGAGCCGGTTGGGCATTGGGCACCCACAGGCTGCTGACGACGATACCGGCCATGATCAACACCAATGCCACCGGATAAATGTCGAGGCTGAGCCATTCGAACAATCGACCAAGCAAAACCACGGTGATGATGAAACCGATGGAGCCCCACAAGCGTATCTGACTGTAGCGTGAGGTCTGCCCTTTCAGGTGCGCCAGGGTGATGACTTCGAACTGCGGCAATACCGCGTGCCAGAAGAACGCGTGCAGCGCCATGACCATTGCCAGCCAGGCGTATGTCTTGCTGACGAAAATCAGCGAGAACGTCAGCAGCGTACATACCGCACCGAAGCGCACGATGGCCAGCCGTCGGCCGGTGTAGTCACCCAACCAGCCCCAGATGTTCGGCGCGACGCAGCGCATCAGCATCGGGATCGCCACCAGTTCGCCGATCCGCGCGCTGGAAAAGCCCAGGTGATCGAAGTACAGCGCCAGAAACGGCGCCGTCGAACCGAGCAAGGCGAAATAGAACAGATAGAAACTGGAGAGCCGCCAGTACGGGAGCGCCGCTGCCGTCATCAGACTGCAGCGGCTGTCAGGTCAGCCATTAAAGCTGACCCAGCACCGGGGTGTTCACGCGCACATCGGCGTTCTGCCCACGGTGACGCAGCAAGTGATCCATCAGCACGATGGCCATCATCGCTTCAGCGATGGGCGTGGCACGAATGCCGACGCACGGGTCGTGACGGCCTTTGGTGATGACTTCCACCGGGTTGCCATGGATGTCGATGGAGCGGCCCGGCGTGGTGATGCTCGACGTCGGCTTCAGCGCCAGGTGCGCGACGATCGGCTGACCGGACGAGATGCCGCCCAAAATACCGCCGGCGTTGTTGCTGAGGAAACCTTCCGGAGTCATTTCGTCGCGGTGTTCGGTGCCGCGCTGGGCGACGCTGGCGAAACCGGCGCCGATTTCCACGCCTTTCACTGCGTTGATGCTCATCAGCGCATGGGCCAGTTCGGCGTCGAGGCGGTCGAAAATCGGCTCGCCCAGGCCTGGCATCACACCTTCAGCCACCACGGTGATTTTCGCACCGACCGAATCCTGATCGCGACGCAGCTGGTCCATATAGGCTTCCAGCTCCGGGACTTTGTCTGGGTCAGGGCTGAAGAAGGCGTTTTCTTCCACCGAATCCCAGGTTTTGAACGGGATTTCAATCGGGCCCAGCTGGCTCATGTAGCCGCGAATGACAATGCCTTGCGTCGCCAGGTACTTTTTCGCAATCGCCCCGGCAGCCACGCGCATGGCGGTTTCCCGGGCCGAGCTGCGACCGCCGCCACGGTAATCGCGCTCACCGTATTTATGGTGGTAGGTGTAATCGGCGTGGGCCGGGCGGAACAGATCCTTGATCGCCGAGTAGTCCTTGGACTTCTGGTCGGTGTTGCGGATCAACAGGCCAATGGGGCATCCGGTGGTGCGACCTTCGAACACGCCAGAGAGGATTTCGACTTCGTCGGCTTCCTGGCGTTGCGTGGTGTGGCGGCTGGTGCCGGGCTTGCGGCGGTCCAGATCACGCTGCAGATCCTCCAGGGAAATCTCCAGCCCCGGCGGGCAGCCGTCGACAATGGCGACCAACGCCGGGCCATGGCTTTCGCCCGCGGTGGTGACAGTGAACAGCTTGCCGTAGGTATTGCCGGACATGCAGGACGCTCCGTGAAATAGAACCTGAATACGTAATGCGCGCCAGTATACGCAGGCTACCCGAGTAGTTCATCCTCGAACCTTATGGGTGCCGGTGAGTCCAAACGGCATCTTTGTGAATGATGGCGTGATGATGCTGCGAGTTTTAGCCTTGAGCCTGACCCTGTTTACCGGCTTTGTGCAGGCCACCGTCCTGCAACGCCCCGTCACCCTGGATACCGGCAGCGGTGAGCTTTTCGGCTCGTTGCTGCTGCCCAAGTCCGACACGCCTGTGCCGGTTGTCCTGATCATATCCGGCTCCGGTCCTACGGATCGCGACGGCAATAACACCGATGGCGGACGCAACGACAGCCTGAAACGGCTGGCGTGGGTGCTGGCCAAACACAACATCGCCAGTGTGCGTTATGACAAACGCGGGGTGGCGGCGAGCCTTGCCGCTACCCCGGACGAACGTAATCTGTCGGTTGAGGCCTATGTGGCCGATGCCGAAGCCTGGGGGCGCAAGCTCAAATCCGATCCACGTTTTAGCCAACTGATTTTGCTCGGCCACAGCGAAGGCGCCCTGATTGCCACCCTGGCGGCACCGAGCGTGGATGCTGCCGGGGTCATTTCCCTGTCCGGCAGCGCGCGACCGGTCGATCAGGTGTTGCGTCAGCAGTTGAGCAATCACCTGCCACCTGCGCTGATGCAGCGCAGTAATGAGCTGCTCGACACCCTCAAGGCCGGCCACACCGACGACAACGTGCCCCCGCCATTGCAGGGAATATTCCGCCCAAGTGTGCAGCCGTATCTGATTTCGCTGTTCCGCCAGGATCCGGCAGCGGCGTTTGCCCGATTGAAGATGCCGGCGCTGATCATCCAGGGCAGCAACGACATTCAGGTCGGTGTCGGTGACGCCAGGCTGCTGAAGGCCGCCAAACCCGACGCCGAACTGGCGCTGATCGAAGGCATGAACCACGTCATGCGCATCGTGCCCATCGATGTAAAACGCCAATTGGCCTCTTATAAAGATCCACAATTACCGCTGGCTGCCGAACTTGGCACACGAATCCTCGGGTTTATTGACGGACTTCGCACCCGTTAAGCGCTGTTGGCCCTCCAGTCCTGTCAAAAACGGCCGATAAGCCTTTGTCGCCAGCGCACTGGCTGGCGGCAGGGCTTGGACAGGATCTCGCCGTTATGACTGATACCCAGACTTCACCCGACACCACCGCTGAACAAGACGCACCGCCAGCGGTTGAGCTGCCGTGGGCGGACGTCCACGTCGAGCACCACAAAATGCTTCGTCTGGCGCCGCTAAAAACCGACCGTAACACCGGCGGGAGGCCGCTGCGCTTTGTCGAATTCGGCTATGCCGAACGCCACAGCACGGATCAAAGCCTGATGCGCATGAGCATCACCCTGCCCGGTCAGCGTGTGCGCAAAGAACAGAATCATCTGGACGTGTGGGTCGATCACTCCACCAAAAGCGTGCATTTCGGGCCCGACAGTGGCCTGCAGATTGAACCGATGAACCGTGGCATCGGCCGCTACATGGCCGCTCAAGGGATCACTTGGGCGAAGAAGCGTTGGTCTGGTTACACCGTCGACGGCATGAACCTGAACAACAAAGATGCGCTGAACGAAGACACCCGCCTACGCCGCGATCACTTTCTCGGGGCCCATGGTTTTGAGGTGGTGTATGCCGATGCCCAGCATTTGAAGGGCCGCGTCGAAGCCGTACGGATCGGCGACCTTTCGGGCGACTGGAACACTGAAAAGCTGCAGCAGGTGGAAATTCTTGAAGCAGCACAGATGCTTCAGCAGGCCGAACAGAACCTGGCCGAGCAGGAAGTGAAGCTGCAGACGCACGAAGAAAAAGTCAGCAAGTACAGGCGAGAAGACGCCGGGCTGCGCTTTACCATTACGTGTCTGGTGGCGTTTGCGGTGTTTCAGGCGGGGTTGTTGATCTGGATTGCTACGCATCGGTAAAAGTTTGAGACCGAGGCGCGGCCATCGCGGGCAAGCCATGCTCCTACAGGTTTTGTAGGAGCATGGCTTGCCCGCGATGGCTTTCTAAAGTCAGACGCGGGAAGCGAACAGGGCCTGATGATCGCGGCACTGCTCAGCCGTCAACATGAATACCCCATGCCCGCCGCGCTCGAAATCGAGCCAGGCGAAATCGACTTCCGGGTACAGCGCCTCGACGTGAACCTGGCTGTTGCCCACTTCGACAATCAGCAAGCCCTTGTCGGTCAGATGATCCGCAGCTTCAGCGAGCATGCGACGCACCAGGTTCAAACCATCATCGCCACAGGCCAGTCCCAGCTCCGGCTCGTGCTGATACTCGTCCGGCATATCGGCGAAATCTTCCGCATCGACGTAGGGCGGGTTCGACACGATCAGGTCGAAACGTTGACCCGGCAAGCCATCAAACCCATCGCCCTGAACGGTGTACACCCGCTCATCGACACCGTGACGCTCAATGTTCTGATTGGCCACTTCCAGCGCTTCGAACGACAGGTCGGCCAGTACCACTTCGGCGTTCTGGAATTCATAGGCACAGGCGATGCCGATGCAACCGGAACCGGTACAGAGGTCGAGAATGCGAGCCGGCTCTGCACCCAACCAAGGCTCGAAACGTTTTTCAATCAGCTCGCCAATCGGTGAACGCGGGATCAGCACGCGCTCGTCGACGATGAACGACATGCCACAAAACCACGCTTCACCCAGTAAGTAGGCAGTCGGAATGCGTTCTTCGATGCGACGCTTGAGCAAGCGCTGCAAATTCACCAGCTCATCTTCTTCCAACGCGCAGTCAAGGTAGCTGTCAGCTATTTCCCACGGTAAGTGCAAGGCACCCAACACCAGTTGACGGGCTTCATCCCAGGCGTTGTCAGTCCCATGGCCGAAAAACAGATCCTCCCCATGGAAGCGGCTGACGGCCCAACGGATATGGTCACGCAGGGTACGAAGTCGGGAAGTGATCACGGCGGCAAACTCCAGAAAAAACGACTGGCAATTCTAACAGCCAAAACGCGCCACGACGACGCAGGAAAAACACCGGACCAGATGTAGGATCCATCCCTTTTTACCGCTGGCTATTGAACAAAACGAGCAAACTGACAAGGCTGCAAGCCAGTAAAGACGACATCTACAATAGTAGCGATTCACAGAACCGCTCAGCCAGAGGACAATGGCGCAAAAGCCCCACTCCAAGGAGCCCCAGAATGTCCGTTCCAAAAACGATGTTTCAACTCAGCGGCCGCGGTTACGCAGCAGCCAATCTGAGCCATGCGACCCTTGTCATCATCGATGCACAAAAGGAGTACCTCAGCGGTCCGCTGGCCCTGAGCGGCATGGACGCTGCCGTCGCGAACATCAAGCAATTGCTGGCGGCTGCCCGCGCGGCCGGCCGCACCATCGTGCATGTACGCCACCTCGGCACGGTCGGCGGGCTGTTCGATCCACAAGGCGAGCGTGGTGAGTTTATCCCCGGCCTTGAACCACTGCCCGACGAAACCATCATCGGCAAATTGCTGCCAAGTGCGTTCCACGGCACTGAACTGGCAAAGCGCCTGGAAGACCTCGGCGCCCTTGACCTGATCGTCTGCGGTTTCATGAGTCACTCCAGTGTCAGCACCACGGTGCGCGCTGCTAAGAATCTGGGTTTCCGTTGCACGCTGGTGGAAGACGCCTGTGCCACGCGCGATTTACCTTACAAGGGCGGCGTGTTGAGCGCCGAACACGTTCAACAGACCGAAATGGCGATCATGGCGGACAACTTCGCCACGCTCGCGCTCACTCACGATCTGATTTGATTTGATCGGCCCTTGATGAGCGGCCAATACTGCCGCTCATCCGCAAAAGTCACCCATTTGCCGCAATTGTCTTAGCCTCAGGAACATCCCGGTCAACTCCCGGTCGAAGGGCCGATACCCATTGAGGAAGGTCGGAATGAAGTTATCCGATGGTTTTGACGCTCGCCGCTTGCGGCCCAAAGGCCAACGCAACTGGCGTTTTCGAATTGGCGCCGCGTTTGCCGCGTTGCTGGCAACGTGCGGTGTCTTGCTCGCCATGGCCGCTGCCGCCAGCCTGTTTGGCCACGTACCCGCGCTGGGCGAACTGAACACCAGCCGGATCGGTGCGGCAGTGATTCTGGCGATCGGCCTGTTCATGCTGTACCTCGGCGTATGGCTTTGGCGTCGGTGCCGGCGCCGTTCGCGCCAGTCGCGCGGGCTGAACATGTCTCCACACCTGATGAAAAAACACGACTGAACAGGAGGCCTGGTATTTGCCGGGCCTCAATTGTTATGGATAGCGACTCGACTTGGGTAAACTGGCCGCCCTTCGCGGAGGCTGACATGCAAGACAACGATTTTTCCCTGTTCAAAAGTGCGATCCAAGGCGTCAAGCCGATCAAGCACGATCGCGCCGAAACCGGCAAACCCAAGGCCGACCGCGCGCAATTCGCCAAGCTGCGTCAAGCCGCGACCATTCGCACCGATGCCACCACCGTTGATGGGCTGTCCGATCAGTTCGTCATTGATGTCGGCCCGGAAGACGAGTTGATGTGGGCCCGTGACGGGGTTCAGGAAAGCCAGATGCGCAAGCTCAAGATCGGTCAGATTCCGTTCGAGGGCAGCCTCGATCTGCATGGCATGAGCGTGGAAAAAGCGCGAGAAACCCTCTGGGCGTTTCTGGCCGAAGCGACCAAATTCGAAATTCGCTGCGTGCGCGTCACCCACGGCAAAGCCGTGCGTCTGGACGGCAAGCGGCCGATGATCAAAAGTCACGTCAACACTTGGCTGCGCCAGCATTCACAAGTGCTTGGCTTCACCTCGTGCCAGGCTAAACATGGCGGCGCCGGAGCGGTGTATGTGATGCTCAAACGCACCATGATGGAAGGTCGTGACGAGTAAAGCTGTCGCTTCACGCTTGCAGCGCCGTGTCCATACCCTTGCCCTTTGCGAAAATCCCCACAGGTAGTTTCATGTCCCTGGAACAGAATTACACCGCAATTCTAAAGGGGTAAGCCAAAGTACGCAGAACCAATGAAACCGGGCACTTCATTACTTTGGAATACCCGGCTCACACCCTGAATACACGGTCAGTGGTACAAAAATTGGTACGGGATAGCACTGCGAACACGGAGTCGAGAAATTGAAGACCTTACTTTTCAAATTGAATCTCGTCATTCTCCGCACGTAATTTTGACAGCATCAGCATCTACTGTTGCTGCCTAAGTACTGGTTGGGCTGCTGACCCTTTGTGTCCAGAGAACACACAGAGAAACAGCAACAGTCTGAACCTCCGCGCCGGCCACACTATGAGACTCTGAGAACAGCAAGGTAGGATTACCTTTGGGTATATCTAATCAAGCTGGTTCAGCAGTTTTGCACAAACGCATTCGTGCGTTCGGTGGCATGGCCATTAGCTTCGGCTCGATGGGCATAGATCCAGTGTCCGCTGTTGCACTGGCTCTTTTGGCTACTGTCGTCTTGGCGGTGTTGTAAAACCAGGGAGGCCATGTGTACGGACGTGGCCGCCCAGCCCCATCCCTTCTACCGGCGTTCTGCCGACCGAGCACCATTCCATTCAAATCGTCTTATCGACTGCTACGCTTTCCTCGTCTGCGGAGAATTAGCACATGCCAAATTCAGATCTGCTCCCTTCCCTGCTGTTCTAAACGGGGATAGACGGGGAATCGGCCTTTGAATTCAAGGGCCAATCCCCGGCGATTCCCCGCCTTACTCCAACACACCCCGATAAATTGGCCCAAGAATTGGCCCATCCCTATCCGGCGTCCTGCCGGCCGAACAAAATCAATCAAGTAACAACCGGCTTTCGCTCAATCGAAAGCATCGACCGATTCACTCGTCCCCCGAGCCGGATACCTGGCAGCTCAACAGCTTTGTAAACCAGATAGGCAGTCAGGTACGCACCCGCCAGGACAAAGACCAACATAACGCCGACGCGCTGCGGCGGTGTCAGTCCAAGAAGGAATGGAACCCGCGTGATGATGAGTCCGGAGGCTGCAATAAAGAAACCGTGGAAAAGGTAGACACCATAGGACGTGTCCGAGGCGAACCGAACCGGCTTATTGTTGATCAGGCTGATTAGCCAGGACGGAGCCCGGCCAGACTTCTCGGCCAGGCCGATGGCCAGCATCAGCAGCAGGATGCCTGGAAGCACAAGGAAATCAGGATCAACCCTCGAACCAATATAAACGAGCACCATTGCGCAGGTGATCAGGCTGGCTTGCCGAGCTTTGGAAACTCCCTCCTTCATCGCCGCAAACAAAACCATGCCCGCGAGGAAGTAATTGAGCCGCAGAACGATTAGCGAGGGCTCGAAATAGTGGGCTTTTGAGGATATCCACGCCCCCACCAGAAACACCGGAACGCCGATCAGCAGCGACGCCTTTGCGACGCCAATCCGACGAAACACCAGGAACAGCAGGGGGAAAACTGCATAAAACTGCATTTCCAGGCTGAGGCTCCAGTCCGGAAGGAATGTCGAGAATGAGTACTCAGGATGTAGTCCAAACAGGAAAGTGAGGTGCAGAAACATGTTTGTGGCGGTGTACTCGATCCGCATCGGATCATAAACCCCACCATCACCGCCAGCCCACAGGGCCGGGTTCAAGTGCTGGAGTTCTTTGTAGCCAAGGAGAAAGTAGGAGCTGAACATTACTGCCAGCGCCAGGGACAGATAGTAGGCCGGAGCCAGCCTGAAGTAGCGACGAACCCAAAAACGCGCCCAGCTCCTTCCCGTAGTCAGCGGCTCCGAGTGCTTCCGCGCGGTGGCATTCGCCATCATCAGAAAGCCCGAGATCAGCATGAACAGATTCACTGCAATCTTCGCCGATGGCAGTGGGATGCCATACCACCCACCCCAAATCATGCAATGTGCCACCAACACCCAAAGCGCAGCGATTGCCCTGAAGAAGTTGATGAACTCGAACTCTCTTACCACTTTACACACCCGATGACGAATCACAGAAAGGCGCCAGATTACCATTATCTGGCGATCTGAATTCCGTCATACGCCGGTTCGCAGGTCACTCCGCGTCCGCGGCTTTGCTCAGCATACTCCACCAGGTTTCCCGCTCTTTCATCAGCGCGCTTGAGCACGTCGGCAAGCACCATTGCGGCGCGGGCAGTTGCCTTGCTTGCGGCGGCAGTACAGGAATTGCCGCTGGCTTCACTGGTTGCGAGTCGAGCAGCAAGGGCGTTGGCCACCCCCGCGCAGTACGTCAGCAGAAGCGCGAGCAGCGGCAGCATCAGCAGTTGCTTGATCGATCGTGCGTTGACCATCTTGAACCGACTTGTTGATTGATTGTTGGTAGGTCTGCTCTTTGGTGCGCTCGGCTGCTTCGTTGAGCGTCCGAGCTTCAGCGCCCTGCTTGTCACGGTCATCCCACTTCGCCTGCCAATCGGCATTGGCCAGTGTCTACGGTGGTTGAGGCTGATTTGATTATCGGGCACTTATATAAGGTGCTGACCGGTTCGATGCTGGTGTACGCGGCGTACTTCGAGTTCGCGTTTTACACCGGCATGTGGCCAGGGGAGATAGCGGCGTTGCGCTGGGATGAGGTGAATACAGAGGGGCGCGTCGCCAACGTGTGTCGGATCGTCGCGGACTACAAGATCGAGGAGCGCACGAAAACCCGTGAAGCGCGGCGAGTCATGCTGAACAGCAGGGCATTAAATGCGATTGAGGTGGCCAAGAGTGTGGCCGAGTTGAGGGCGAAGCAGAGCCGGCGACAGCACAAGCAGTCGCCTTATGTGTTCCCGCCGACCAAGAACTTTGAGTTCATCCAGCAGGCCAGCGTGACAGACAAACATTTCAAGGCGGCACTGGTCGCACTGAAGATCAGGGCCAGACGGCAATACAACTGCCGGCACACTTACGCTACCATGTGCCTCATGGCAGGCATGAACCTCGGGTTCATTGCGAATCAGCTCGGCCACAGCGTGCAAATGCTACTGTCGACTTACGCCCGGTGGATCAATTCCAGTGAAGACTGGAGCGAAGTCGGGAAGCTTGAACAAAGCCTGATTGGTACAAAATTGGTACAGACAGAACCCGTACCCCTCTAGAACCCATACGGAATAAAGCTCTGTGACACTGGAACAGAATTACACCGCGATTCTCGGCCAACTGGGCGAGGACGCCTCCCGCGAGGGCCTGCTCGACACGCCAAAGCGTGCCGCCAAAGCCATGCAGTACCTCTGCCGCGGTTATGAACAGACGCTGGAAGAGGTCACCAACGGTGCCTTGTTCAGCTCCGACAACAGCGAAATGGTGCTGGTCAAGGACATCGAGCTGTACTCGTTGTGCGAACACCACCTGCTGCCGTTCATCGGCAAGGCGCATGTCGCCTACATCCCGAGCGGCAAAGTGCTGGGCCTGTCGAAAGTGGCGCGAATCGTCGACATGTACGCCCGCCGCCTGCAGATCCAGGAAAATCTCAGCCGCCAGATCGCGGAAGCGGTCCAGCAAGTCACCGGCGCCTTGGGCGTTGCGGTGGTGATCGAGGCCAAGCACATGTGCATGATGATGCGCGGTGTGGAGAAACAGAATTCGTCGATGATCACTTCGGTGATGCTCGGTGAGTTCCGCGAAAACGCGGCCACCCGCAGCGAGTTTCTCAGCCTGATCAAGTAATGTGCGGCACGAAGAAAACCGGCATTCATCGCCGGTTTTTTTTCGTCTGCAAAAAATCAGGTAAGCTGCGCGCCCTTCTTCATTCGCTCCGTGAGGCTTTCAACGTGTTCGTAAAAGCGCTTCGTGTCGGCCTTGGCCAACTGATCATCTTCATCGACTTCCTGACTCGTCCCGGCAAGAAGCAACGCCCCGCCGAGGCTCAGGCCAAGGTCAACTCCGCTGCCAAAGACCTGACTCTGTATCAATTCCACGCCTGCCCGTTTTGCGTGAAGACCCGCCGTACCCTGCGCCGCCTGAATGTTCCGGTGGCGTTGCGTGACGCGAAAAACAGCGAACAGGATCGCCAGACCCTGCTGGAGCAAGGTGGCAAGATCAAGGTGCCGTGCCTTCGTATTGAAGAGAACGGCCAGACGACCTGGATGTATGAGTCCAAGGTGATCATTGATTATCTGGATAAGCGTTTCGCGGCAGCCTGATGGTTTTGTGGTGCGCTGACTGACGCCATCGCCAGCAGGCTGGCTCCCACAGGTTTGTGAACGCCACAAATCCACTGTGGGAGTGAGCCTGCTCGCGATGAGGCCACCACAAATCCCAGTCAAAAATAAACCGGCCCAATCAGACTGTGTGAAAACCTAGCAATCTGCCTGGCGATCAAAGAAAATGCTCCGCATCGAAAGATACGGAGCATTTTTCGTTATGGCCTACATCCAGGGACAGTCCCGTACCCAGACCAGTTTGTTCCC
>NZ_JAHBDK010000048.1 GCF_019956415.1 Pseudomonas sp. GL-B-19 | reverse complement strand
TCGTACAGGCCGACACATCGGTTGAAGACAGGGACTGTTTAAGCGTCGTATTCTTTTTCATGGACTCGCCCTCGCTGCCGTTGGCTTCTTAGACTGCCACCGTGGCGCATTGACGCCTCGGCGTGGGCGAGTCCATCCAATTACATTAGTTATGCGTTAGCCCCGATTTCTTCGGGGCTTTTTAGTGTTCGGGTCAGAGCAGGTGCTGGGAGATCAGTTTCGAGATTTCCACCATCGATGTCCTGCCGGTGAATTCGAACTTCACTTTCCCCAACGACGAAAAGTAAATCTCCAACTCCGAGTCCAGGTCAAACGTCCCGGACGTTTCCACCGAGTACGCCACGATGTTTTTGTAGGGCAGTGAGGTGAAGTCTTTTTTGCTGCCGGTGATGCCTTGCACGTTGACGGCGATGATGCGTTTGTTGGTGAACACTACGCCGTCACGCATGGATTTGTAGGCGTCGATGACTTGTTCCCCTTCCAGCAGCAGCGCGCTGACGCGTTCGGCGTATTCTTCGTTTTGCTTGAGTTTGAAGAAGCCTTTGTTGTTGAAATCAATCATCTGTCATTCCCTGTTTTTTGAATGTATGTCCCGAGTACGAGTTGCGTACGACGCCTTGGGCTGGGCCTCGTCTAGACTTAACGGGTAGTCGTAGAAAGAACCAAACACGTCGCTTTGGTGCAGTCGAATCAATACCAGCGTGGCAAGCTGCCTTAATGCCCTATAAAAGGTGCGGCAAAGACCGCGCCGGGCACAACAAGATGCCCGCACAGGGTGCCCTGGCCAACGGCCTGACAATGCCACGATACCGTGACGTGGTGTGAATGCCGCAGCCGACACTTTCGGACGACCGACAACCGCCTGGTTTGTCCGTGACCGTGAGGATTGCTGAATGCCTGATGAGATGTTGCACCTGCCGATGGTCAACAGCCTGCTGGAGCGCCACAAGGGCACCCCCGGCGCACTGTTGCCCATTCTTCATGAGATTCAGGAAGGTATCGGTTACATCCCCGATGCCGCCATCCCCGAGATTGCCCACGCCCTCAATCAGAGTCAGGCCGAGATTCGCGGCGTGATCAGCTTCTACCATGACTTCCGCACCGCGCCGCCGGCCCGGCATATCCTGCGTCTGTGTCGGGCGGAGTCGTGCAAGAGTCGCGGTGCCGAGCAGCTTGCCGCGCAGTTGCGTGATCGCCTGCAACTGGATGATCACGGCAGCAGCGCCGATGGCAGCATCAGTTTGCGGCCAGTGTATTGCCTCGGCGCTTGCGCTTGTTCTCCAGCGCTTGAGCTGGATGGTCAGGTGCATGCGCGGCTCAGTGCCGAGCGTCTGGATGCCCTGCTCGACGCTTGCCGGGAGGACGTATGAGCCTCTATCTGTCCTGTGATTCCCTGGCCCGTGCCGTCGGTGCCGATGAGGTGGCCTCGGCCCTCGCCAGCCAAGACCTGCAACGCACCAGCTCTCGCGGCCTGTACTGGCTGGAACCGCTGCTGGAAGTGGACACTCCGCAAGGCCGTATCGGCTTCGGCCCGCTGACGGCTGCCGATGTGCCGTCCGTGCTCGATGCGCTGCAAGGCGAGCCCTCCACTCATCCGCTGGCCTTGGGTCTTGTAGAAGAGTTGCCTTATCTCAAGTCTCAACAACGCCTGCTGTTCGCCCGCGCCGGTATCACCCGACCGCTGTCGCTGGACGATTACCGAGCCCACGGCGGTTTCGAGGGTTTGAACAGGGCCGTCGCTTTTGGCGGCGATGAGACCGCGACCGCGGTGTTCGATTCAGGACTGCGTGGCCGTGGCGGCGCAGCCTTCCCCGCCGGGATCAAATGGCGCACGGTGCGCGCCACTCAAGCGGCGCAGAAATACATTGTGTGCAACGCCGACGAAGGCGACTCCGGCACCTTCGCCGACCGCATGTTGATGGAAGGTGACCCCTTCCTGCTGATCGAAGGCATGGCCATTGCCGGCATCACCGTCGGCGCCAGCTACGGCTACATCTATGTGCGCTCGGAATATCCACAGGCCATCGCCACGTTAAATGAGGCGCTGGAGATTGCCCGAACTAACGGTTACCTCGGCGCCAATGTCGGGGGCAGCGGCCTGGCCTTCGATATGGAAGTGCGCGTCGGTGCCGGTGCTTACATCTGCGGCGAAGAAACCGCGCTGCTGGACTCTCTCGAAGGCAAGCGCGGGATCGTCCGCGCCAAGCCACCGATTCCTGCGTTGAAGGGGCTTTTCGGCCAGCCGACGCTGGTGCACAACGTGCTGACCCTGGCCTCGGTGCCGCTGATTCTGGCCAAGGGCGCGCAGTTCTATCGTGATTACGGCATGGGCCGTTCCCTCGGCACGATGCCTTTCCAACTGGCAGGCAATATTCGTCGCGGCGGCTTGGTAGAACGGGCCTTTGGCCTGACCCTGCGCGAACTGGTGGAAGACTATGGCGGAGGTACCGCCAGTGGCCGGCCGCTGAAAGCCGCACAGGTAGGCGGCCCGCTCGGCGCCTGGGTGCCACCTTCCCAATTCGACACGCCGCTGGATTACGAAGCGTTCGCCGGCATCGGCGCCATGCTCGGTCACGGTGGTGTGGTGGTGGCTGACGACAGCCTCGACATGGCCCATATGGCGCGCTTCGCCATGCAGTTCTGTGCCGAGGAATCCTGTGGCAAATGCACCCCATGCCGCATCGGCTCGACCCGGGGCGTGGAGGTGATCGACCGTCTGCTGGCCGCACCTGACCAGAACGGTCGCGATGAGCAGGTGATCATCCTCAAGGACCTGTGCGACACCCTGCAATACGGTTCGCTGTGCGCGCTGGGCGGCATGGTCTCCTTTCCGGTAGCCAGCGCCCTCAAGTACTTCCCCGCCGACTTCGGTCTGCAATCTTCGGAGGCCGACCAATGATCACCCTCTTCGACCCGAACACCGATATCGATCTAGGCACTCCGGCCCGCGACAGCCAGGTGCAAGTCACCCTGAACATCGACGGCCGCAGCATCAGCGTGCCCGAAGGCACCTCGGTGATGCGCGCCGCCGCGCTGCTCGGCACCACCATTCCGAAACTGTGCGCCACCGACAGCCTGGAAGCCTTCGGCTCCTGCCGCATGTGCCTGGTGGAGATCGACGGCATGCGCGGCTACCCGGCGTCCTGCACCACGCCGGTCAGCGAAGGCATGAGCGTGCACACCCAGACGCCGAAGCTCGCGACGCTGCGCCGCAACGTCATGGAGTTGTACATCTCCGATCACCCGCTGGACTGCCTGACCTGTTCGGCCAACGGCAACTGCGAGCTGCAAACCGTCGCTGGCCAAGTCGGCCTGCGTGAGGTGCGTTACGGCTATGAAGGCGATAACCATCTGGCCGACGTGAAGGACACTTCCAACCCCTATTTCGACTACGACCCGAGCAAGTGCATCGTCTGCAACCGCTGCGTGCGTGCCTGCGAAGAAACCCAGGGTACTTTTGCCCTGACCATTACTGGGCGCGGTTTTGAATCCCGCGTAGCCGCTGCCGGTGGCGAGAACTTCCTCGACTCGGAATGCGTGTCCTGCGGCGCCTGCGTGCAAGCCTGCCCCACCGCGACCCTGATGGAAAAAAGCGTGGTCGAATTGGGTCAGCCCGAACGGAGCGTGATCACCACTTGCGCCTATTGCGGCGTGGGCTGCTCGTTCCGTGCCGAGATGAAAGGCGACCAGTTGGTGCGCATGGTTCCGGACAAGAACGGCCACGCCAACCACGGCCACTCCTGCGTCAAAGGGCGCTTTGCCTGGGGCTACGCCACTCACCCGGATCGCATCACCAAACCGATGATCCGCCAGCACATCAACGACCCTTGGCAGGAAGTCAGCTGGGATGAAGCGGTGACCTACGCCGCCAGCGAGTTCCGCCGGCTCCAGCAAAAATACGGCCGCGATTCCATTGGTGGCATCACCTCCAGTCGCTGCACCAACGAAGAAACTTACTTGGTGCAAAAACTGGTGCGCGCCGCGTTCGGCAACAATAACGTCGACACCTGTGCACGGGTCTGCCACTCGCCGACCGGTTATGGCCTGAAACAAACCCTGGGCGAGTCCGCCGGCACCCAGAGTTTCGACTCGGTGATGCAGGCCGACGTGATCCTGGTGATGGGCGCCAACCCCAGCGATGCTCACCCGGTGTTCGCCTCCCAGCTCAAACGCCGTCTGCGTGAAGGCGCGCGACTGATCGTCATCGACCCACGACGCATTGATCTGGTGGACTCGGTGCATGCCCGCGCTGAATATCATTTGGCCCTGCGCCCGGGCACCAACGTCGCGATGCTCAACGCCTTGGCCCATGTCATCGTCACCGAAGGTCTGCTCAATCAGGCCTTTATCGACGCCCGTTGCGAGGGCAGCGATTTCGCCCGCTGGAGCGAGTTCGTCAGCCGCGCGGAAAACTCGCCGGAAGTGCTCGGCGCCATCTGCGGCGTAGACCCTGCCGACATCCGAGCCGCCGCCCGTCTGTATGCCACCGGTGGCAACGCGGCGATCTACTACGGCCTCGGCGTCACTGAGCACAGCCAAGGCAGCACCGCCGTCATGGGCATCGCCAACCTGGCCATGGCCACCGGCAACATCGGCCGCGAAGGTGTGGGCGTGAACCCGCTGCGGGGGCAGAACAACGTTCAGGGCTCCTGCGACATGGGTTCCTTCCCCCACG
Source organism: Pseudomonas sp. GL-B-19 (assembly GCF_019956415.1). GTDB lineage: Bacteria > Pseudomonadota > Gammaproteobacteria > Pseudomonadales > Pseudomonadaceae > Aquipseudomonas. The sequence goes on along the minus strand of NZ_JAHBDK010000048.1, from coordinate 38,425 downwards.
AGCTGCCCGGCTATCGGCACATCTCCAACGAAGTGGTACGGGCGCAGTTCGAACAGGCCTGGAACGTCACCTTGCAACCCGACCCGGGCCTGCGCATTCCGAACATGTTCGAGGCCGCTTTGGGCGGCAGTTTCAAGGGCCTGTATTGCCAGGGCGAAGACATCGCCCAGAGCGATCCCAATACCCAGCACGTCACCGCGGCGCTATCGGCCATGGAGTGCGTGGTGGTGCAGGATATTTTCCTCAACGAAACCGCCAAGTTCGCCCACGTGTTCTTGCCGGGCAGCTCGTTCCTGGAAAAAGACGGTACCTTCACCAACGCTGAGCGGCGCATCTCCCGAGTGCGCAAGGTCATGGAACCGCTGGGCGGCAAGGCCGACTGGGAAGGCACGGTGGCCCTGGCCAACGCGCTGGGTTACCCGATGAACTACACGCACCCATCTGAAATCATGGATGAAATCGCCAGCCTGACGCCGACCTTCACCAACGTCAGCTACGCCGCACTGGACAGCCACGGAAGCCTGCAATGGCCATGCAACGCCGAGGCACCGGACGGCACGCCGACCATGCACATCGATGAATTCGTGCGCGGCAAGGGGCGGTTCATGCTCACCGGCTACGTGCCCACCGAGGAAAAGGTCAACAATCGCTATCCCCTGCTGCTGACCACCGGACGCATCCTCAGCCAGTACAACGTCGGTGCCCAGACCCGCCGTACCGAAAACGTCGCCTGGCACGACGAAGACCGCCTGGAAATCCACCCGAGCGACGCCGAAAGTCGTGGCATCAACGAAGGTGATTGGGTCGGCATCGGCAGCCGCGCCGGACAGACCGTGCTGCGCGCGCGGGTCACCGAGCGGGTAGCCCCAGGCGTGGTGTACACCACCTTCCACTTCCCTGAATCGGGGGCCAACGTCATCACCACCGACAACTCCGACTGGGCCACCAACTGTCCGGAGTACAAGGTCACCGCCGTGGAGGTCAGCCGCGTCTACCACCCTTCCGAGTGGCAAAAACGCTATCAGGAGTTCAGCGACGAACAGCATCGTCTGCTCAACGAACGCCGTCAGGCGCGTGGCACTAAAGCCGAGGTACGCCGATGAGCACTGAAAACCTGATCAAAATGGTCAACCAGATCGCCCAGTACTTCGCCAGCGAACCGGACCAACAACAGGCAGTGCTCGGCGTGCGTAATCACCTGAAAATGTACTGGACGCCCGGCATGCGCAAGGAATTGCTGGCCTGGCAGACGGAGCATCAAGGGGCGGACATGCACCCACTGGCGCAGGCAGCCGTCAGTGGGGCGGGCTGGGAGGCGTAGGGTCACAGGAACCCTTGGGCGTGGGGTCGTGAGGAATCGCGGCTCCCGCTTAACAGGAAAAGGCGACCACTTGAGCTATCATCGCCGACCTGTGTGCCAAGAGCCTTGAACCCGGATGTCCGTATCTCTGCCATTGCCTGACGATTGCAACTCACTGCCTCCGGTGCTGGTCGGCCCGCTGTTACGGCGGCTGGAACCTGCACGGCTGGTCATGTGGCTCGTCGGATCCCGCGCGCTGTCGCTGACGTTGCGCCTGCAAAACTGCGACGACATCCGCCTGGATGCCGAGCAGTGCACTGTCATCCCCATCGGCACTCACGCGTTTATCCACTTGATTGATGTGCCGCTGGCGACTGCCCTGCCCTGCGACACACTGATCGAATACGACCTGTTGATCGATGACGCGATGACCGGCATCGCCGAGTGGGCCCCGCATCTGCTCTACGGCGACGCGCGTTACCCAAACTTTGTCCTGCGCTCGCGCATTGATCAGTTGCTGCATGGTTCCTGCCGCAAACCGCATCACCCGGCCACCGATGGGTTGCTCTGTGTCGACCGTTTGTTGGCCGAGGAACATGACGCCTCGCAGCGGCCGGCGTTGTTGATGATGAGCGGCGACCAGATTTACGCCGACGACGTTGCGGGACCGATGTTGCGGGCGATCCATGCCTTGATCGAACGGCTGGGCCTGTTTGAAGAACGCCTCGAAGGCGCAGTGGTCAGCGACAGCGCAAAACTCTACGAACACCCGGCCAGTTACTACCACCGTGCGGATTTGTTACCAGCGCTCAAGAGCAATGAAACCCTGCGTGATCGATTTTTCGGCGGCGCGCGTAAGCCGATTTTCACCAGCAGCAGTGCCGACAATCACCTGATGACCTTCGCCGAGGTGATGGCCATGTACCTGCTGGTCTGGTCGCCGACGCCCTGGACACTGATCAATCCGCAACCTCCGGCGCTGACGCTCGCACGACACAAACTGTATGCCGTTGAACAAACGCATATCGATGACTTCCAGTCGGGCCTGGGCGGTGCCGCACGGGCCATGGCGCATCTGCCTTGCCTGATGATCTTCGACGACCACGACATTACCGACGACTGGAATCTGTCCGCGCAGTGGGAGGAAACGGCTTACGGCCATCCGTTCTCCAAGCGCATCATCGGCAACGCCTTGATCGCCTACATGCTGTGCCAGGGCTGGGGCAACAACCCGGATGCGTTTGTCGGTGTACTGGAAAAAACCCGTTTGCTCAGCGCCACCGGGGGCGACCGTTACCTCGACAGTCCGGTGCAGGATGATTTGATTGATGCGCTGTTGAGCTTTCAACAGTGGCATTACGTGCTGCCCACCACGCCCGCACTGGTGGTGATAGATACCCGCACCCGGCGCTGGCGCAGCGAGATGAACCTCAAGCAACCGTCCGGCCTGCTGGACTGGGAAGCCCTCAGCGAACTGCAACAGGAACTGCTCGACCATCCGTCGGCGATCATCGTTTCACCCGCGCCGATCTTCGGCGTCAAACTGATCGAAACCGTGCAGAAGGTCTTCAGCTGGTTCGGTTATCCACTGCTGGTGGACGCCGAAAACTGGATGGCGCATCGCGGCGCGGCCCAAGTGATCCTGAACATTTTCCGACACTCGCGCACACCAGGTAACTACGTGGTGCTGTCCGGTGATGTGCATTATTCCTTCGTCTACGAAGTGTTTATCCGACACCGCAAGGCCGGCCCGAAAATCTGGCAGATCACCAGCAGCGGCATCAAAAACGAATTCCCGCCCCGACTGCTTGAATGGTTCGACCGCCTCAATCGCTGGCTCTATTCGCCGCGCTCGCCACTGAACTGGCTGACCAAACGCCGCCGCATGCGCATCGTTCCGCACACTCCCGAACATGCCGAGGCCGGCGAACGGCTATGGAACTCGGCAGGCATCGGCCAGGTGTTCTTCAATGAGAAAGGACAACCCCAGGACATTTATCAGCACAACTCAAACGGCTCGCCCAAAACCCGGATGGTTGCGCCTGAACATGACGACTGAAATGGCGATTGACCATGAACCTCACCCGAACGCTGATCATCGGCAACTCTGGCTCTGGCAAAAGTTGGCTGGCGGAACGATTGGCAGCACAACTCAAGGTGCCATGGATCGATCTCGACAAGATTCACTGGATCTCGGACGAACACAGCATCGCCCGCCCGTATGCTGCAGCACTGGACATAGCGCGGATTGCGGCCGATGAAGAACAGTGGGTTATCGAAGGCGTTTATGGCTGGATCGTCAGCGAGCTTATGCACCGGGCAACGGCGCTGATCTGGTTGTGTGTTGATGACGAAAACTGTGTTGCCAATATTCGTCAGAGAGAACAAAGACCGGACAATGACGTGTTGCTGATGGCGTTGCTGGAATGGGCCGCCAGTTATCGGATGCGCGAGGACTCCAGTGGATTTGCCGCGCACCGGCAATTGTTCAAAGGGTTCAACGGCTCAAAAATCAAATTCATGGATCGAGCCGAAATCACGGCTTTCACCGACTCCTCTCACACTGTTTAACAAGGATATGTATTGATCGTTCCCACGCTCCGCGTGGGAATGCGGCCAGGGACGCTCCGCGTCCACAAAAGTGTGACGCAGAGCGTGGGAACGATCAGTTGTGTATCAAACCGCATTCACGGCCCGACCAACCCCTCTGACAATCATCTCCACTTCCCGCTCATCAATCGTCAGCGGCGGCAGCAGGCGAATGGTCTTGCCCCGTGTAACGTTGATCAACAGACCGTGATCCCGCGCGGCGATTAGGGTCAGGTCGCGGATTGGTTGCTTGAGTTCAATACCGATCATCAAGCCTTGACCACGGATCGCCAGGACGTTCGTATCATCCGCCAATTCGCTACGTAATCTGGCCAGCAGACGTTCGCCTTGAAGCCTGGCATTTTCAATCAAGCCTTGCTCTTCAATGATGTCCAGCACGGTGCAACCGACACGACAGGCCAACGGATTGCCGCCAAAGGTGCTGCCGTGGCTGCCGGGGGTGAACAGTTCGGCGGCTTTTCCTCGGGCCAGACAGGCGCCGATAGGGATGCCGTTGCCCAGGCCTTTGGCCAACGTCATGACGTCCGGGACGATGCCTTCGTGCTGAAACGCGAACCATTGACCGGTGCGGCCGACGCCGGTCTGGATTTCGTCGAGCATCATCAACCACGAGCGTTTGTTGCACAGTTCGCGCACCGCTTTGAGATAACCGGGCGGCGCCAACTGGACACCGCTTTCGCCCTGGATCGGCTCCATCAGGATCGCCACGATTCGTTGGCCGTAGGCCTGCTGCACGTGATCCAGTGCGCTGAGATCACCGAACGGCACTTTGACGAAATCCCCCGGCAACTCATTGAAGCCCAGGCGCACAGCCGGGCCATCGCTGGCGGATAAAGTGCCCAGCGTTCGGCCATGAAAAGCGTTCTCCATGACCACCACCAGCGGTTGTTCGACACCTTTGTGCCAGCCGTAAAGCCGTGCGAGTTTCAGCGCGGTTTCATTGGCTTCAGCCCCGGAGTTGTTGAAGAACGCCCGGTCCATGCCCGCCAAATTCGTCAGTTTCCGGGCCAACCGCTGTTGCCAATCGATGCTGTAGAGGTTGGACGTGTGCAACAGCAAACCAGCCTGCTCGCTGATCGCCGAGACGATTCGAGGATGGGAGTGGCCAACGTTGGTCACCGCCACGCCCGCCACCGCGTCCAGGTATTCACGACCGGCCTCATCCCAAAGGCGCGTACCCAGCCCTCTGCTGAAACTCAGGGCCAGCGGTTGGTAAGTGCTCATCAGGCAGGCGGCGGTCATGGCATCAAGCTCCATCAATGGTCGGTGTTTTTGCAGTATGGTTAGCCACCTGAGCTGGATAAACGCCGTAATACTTCAATCATCTTAAAGCCGAGCTTGATAATGGATTTGTTCCAGGCAATGACCGTTTACGTACGCGTGGTGGAGGCTGGCAGCATGACGGCCGCCGCGCAGCAGTGTGAAATGTCCACGACCATGGTCGGCAATCACCTGCGCGCACTGGAGCAACGTCTGGGCGTGCGCTTGCTCAACCGTACGACACGGCGCCAGCGCCTGACGGAATTCGGCTCCGCGTATTACCTGCGTTGTCTTGAAGTATTAGGGTTGGTGGCCGATTCCGAACGTCTGGCCGAACAGAGTCAGGACGCGCCGAGTGGAATCTTGCGCATCACGGCACCGCTGACCTTTGGCACGGAAAAGCTTGCGCCAGCGCTCAGCGAATTTTCTCTGCAATGTCCACAGGTCAAACTGGACGTGGTGCTCACTAACGGGCGCCCCGATCTACTCGAAAACGGCCTCGATGTGGCGTTTCGCCTGGGCGCCATTGAGCCGTCCAACCTGATCGCCCGCCCGCTGATCGACTACACCCTGACCATGTGCGCATCACCGGAATACCTGGCACGCCGTACCACGCCGGAAAAACCCGAAGACCTGCAACATCACGATTGTTTGTCTTTTGCCTACCCGGTCGGGGATGACTGGCAATCGGTCGCAAAACAGTGGCGTCTGAGCGGGCCGGAAGGCGAAGTGATGGTGGCCGTCAGTGGTCCGATGCTGATCAATAGCTCCGCAGGGTTGCATCAGGCTGCTCGAACCGGGATGGGCATCGTGATGTTGCCTGATGCACTGGTCGAACAGGACCTGCTCAATGGAAAACTGGTGGCGTTGATGCAGAACTATCAACTGCCGAGCCGGCCGATGCACCTTGTGTACGCTCAGGATCGCTACCGCTTACCGAAATTACGCCATTTCGTCGACTTTGCTATGCAGTTATGGGGCAAGTACTAGGCGTGGCAATGCGCCATGCACTAATCTCGACGCCAGGCGAATCAATTGAAAGCTGTGCGTCAGGGAGAGTGGTGATGGGGGAAGCGACAAATATCAAGCCATTGAAACTCAATGTGTCAGATTTTAGCGAAGACCTGCTCCACACTATTCTGGAACTGGTCAGCGACGGTATCTGGGACTGGAACGCCAACACAGGTTTTGTCTACCGCAACCCCGGTTGGTACAAGATGCTCGGTTACGAGCCTCATTCCTTGGACAACACTGCGTTGACTTGGGAGAACCTCATCCACCCTGAAGATTACCCCTCAGTCATGGCCGTGTTTGATGATTACCTGCAACAGCGCGCGCCCACCTATCAGGCCGAATATCGCTGCCGCATGCTGGACGGCAGTTACACCTGGATCGAAGATCGCGGCTATGTGCTGTCCCGCAACGCCGACGGCACGGTAGCGCGGATGGTCGGTGCGCACCGCAGCATCGACGACAAGCGACGTCTGCTCGAAGAGTTGGAACGACGCACTCACTCCCTTGAAGCGACCGTTGAAGAGCGAACCCGGGAGTTGTCTCAGGTCAACCAGCAGCTTCAGGTTCAACTCGAAGAAAACCGCAAACTGGCAGAAACCGATACGCTGACCGCCATTGCCAATCGCTACCTGATGGAAAAAACCCTGCCTCAGGAATGCGAACGAGCACAACGCTTTCGACGCCCCCTGTCCCTGATCGCCATGGACATCGACGACTTCAAGATCATCAACGATCACTACGGCCATGCCTTGGGTGATGCGGCAATCGTGCAGGTGGTCGAGAGCGTGAAGCACTGCGTGCGCGAAGGTGATCTGCTGGCGCGATGGGGGGGGGACGAGTTCATCATGATCCTTCCCGCTACCTCGTTGACTGATGCCAGGATCCTCGCTCAAAAAATCCGCGATGGCCTGTTGAGCTTGCCACCGGTGGGCGAGTTTCAAGTGACCATGAGTTTCGGCGTGGTCCAGCGCTTCGAAGAAGAACAACAGACCGGATTGCTGGCCCGGGCCGACCAGGCGCTGTATCGGTCGAAGGTGGCGGGCAAGAATGTGATTTCGGGGTGAATAAACCCATACATCAACTGCCATTCACATCCCTGCCTTCACCAACACCGGTTTCTCCTGATACCGATCGGGATACAACCGTTTCAACTGCGCCACTTTCGGTAGATCGTTGATCACGATGTACGGATAGGTCGGGTGCTCGGTCAGAAAATCTTGATGCTCCTCCTCTGCCGGGTAGAAACCGTTGTAGGTTTCCAGCTTGGTCACAATGGGTTTGTTGAACGAATGAGCAGCGTCAAGCTGGGCAATGTAAGCCTGGGCAATGCGTTGCTGTTCGGTGTTCTCAGTGAAAATCGCCGACCGGTATTGAGTGCCGCTGTCGGGGCCCTGGCGGTTCAGTTCTGTGGGGTTATGGGCCACCGAAAAATAGATCTGCAGCAACGTCCCGTAGCTGACCTGAGCCGGATCGTAAGTGACTTCGACGGATTCCGCATGGCCGGTATTGCCCTCGCTGACCCGTTCATAGTGGGCGGTGTTGGCGGCACCACCGGCGTAACCAGAGATAGCTTTTTTCACACCTTTAACGTGCTGAAAAACACCTTGGACGCCCCAAAAACATCCGCCGGCAAACACCACTTTTTCGCTGTGGGCCTGGGTTGTTTCATCCACAGCTGGCGGGGGGATGACGACGGCTTCTTCGGCACCGAACGAAAATGCCGAGCACTGACTAATAACGCCGGCAGCGGCCATTCCCAACAGGGTGCGGCGCCAGGTGAACAGGGTTTTCATGGGGCAGACTCCTCAACCAATGGAATGATTTCAACCGAACGTAAACGCATAAGCCGACACACCCGGATCGAGAAATTCGATGCTAAACGTCCGGTCCGTGACGCTGCCGCTCTGGCGTATCAACTGATACAAACGCTGTGAGTTCACACTGCCGCTGCCATCGGGCGCCACATCGGTGCCGTGGGCGTCACCAGGGGCTTTGCCGTCAATGAGCACTTTGAATCGCACCGGTTTACCGTCGGCACCGGGACCCAGCACCAAGTGCAAATCGCGTGCATGGAAGCGATAGACGATGCGACTGGCTGGCGCGCTGGAAGTCGCACGCTCTGAACCGACATTCCATTTTCCGTCCAGACTCCAATCGTTGAGGGCCAGTTCGGCGGGTGAGGTGTACGCGGCCACTTTGTCAGGCACGAGACTTGTCTCGGGGACGAAATGCTCGGCACGCTGGAAACCGACATAGGTTTCCGGTGATTGCACTTCGTTCATGTCCGGCGCGAGTTGAACCCCTGTCGCATCCGCAGTGATCAGACCGTCCGCGACCTTCACCGCTCCCGCTTCACGCAGCAGTTGCTGAATGACCCTTTCCGACTCGGCGTACTCGCCTTCACCAAAGTGGTGATAACGAATGCGTCCCTGTGCGTCCGCAAAATAATGGGCCGGCCAGTATTCGTTGTTGAAGGCACGCCAGATTTTGTAGTCGTTATCGATGGCCACGGGGTAGTTGATGCCCAGGTCTTTCATGGCTTTGGTGACATTGCCGATATCCCGTTCAAAGGCGAATTCCGGTGCATGCACACCGATCACCACCAATCCCTGATCGCGATACTTTTCGGCCCAGGCTTTCACATACGGCAAGGTGCGCAGGCAGTTGATGCAGGAGTAAGTCCAGAAATCCACCAGCACGACTTTGCCCTTCAGGGCCTGAGTGGTGAGCGGTGGCGAATTGAGCCATTGCACCGCGCCATCCAGCGATGGGAGGTTGCCTTCAATCGGCAAGCCGCCCGCTGCCTTGGCACTCGCTTTCATCGCGCCACCCGCGGCCATCATCGCCCCGCTGTTATTCGCAGACTTGCCGGCCAAACGGCCGACCAAGGCTTGCTCGATCCCGCCGGTGGACGCGGTTGAAACCCGTGCCAGAATCCCCGTATCCAGCCCCAGCGCAATCGCGGCGACACCCGCCAGCATTGCTGCCCCCAGACCGCGCCGAACCCATTCGCCAGCGCCAATCGAGCGCATCATCGCCGCGAAGACTTTACCGCCGAGCAGCAGCGCCACCGCGAGCGACGTGGCGGCACCGGCCGCGTAAGCCAGCAGCAACAACGTGGTTTCGATGCTTGCCCCTTGCAGCGCCGCCCCTGTCAGCAACAGACCCAAAATCGGCCCGGCGCAAGGTGCCCAGAGCAGGCCCGTGGCGACACCGATCAGGAACGAAGCGCCAGGACGCGGCCGGGCATCGGCGTCAGCGACTTCCGATAATCGACTGCCAGCTGCCACCAGTGGCCGCGTCAGACGTTCGGCCAATCGAGGCAGCAACAGCGTCAGCCCGAACAGAGCAACGAACAGCAACGCGAGCCAGCGACCGTACTGATTGACTTGCACCACCCAACCGCCGCCCACCGCCGCCAACGTGGCGACTAACGCGAAGGTCAGCGCCATCCCCGCCAATAGCGGCAAGCCACTTTTCATAAACGGCTGCCCGGTTCGAGCGAAGACAAAGGGCAGCACCGGCAAAATGCAGGGGCTGACAATCGTCAGCACACCACCGAGATAAGCGAGAACCAAAAGCCACATAGCGTCGACCTGCATCAAGTGAGTGAAAGGAAATGCCCAAGGATCAAGCCGCCTGTGGCTCGAACTTCAGCGCCAGACCGTTCATGCAGTAACGCAGACCGGTGGGTTTGGGCCCATCGTCGAAGACATGGCCCAGATGACCGCCACACCTCCGGCAGTGGACTTCTTCACGCAGCACACCAAAGGACCGGTCCTGACGAGTGACCACCGCTTTGTCCAGGGGTGCCCAGAAGCTGGGCCAGCCGGTGCGGCTGTCAAATTTGGTGTCGGATGAGAACAGCGGCAAATCACACCCGGCGCAGGCGAAAACGCCCTCGCGATGTTCATTGTTCAACGGGCTGCTGTAGGCCCGCTCGGTGCCCTCTTCACGCAGGATTTCGTACTGCTCGTCGCTGAGCATGGCGTGCCATTCGCTGTCGCTGTGGGTCACCTCGAACACCTCTGCCGCGCGGACCTCACTGACCAGTGCGGTACTGGCGGCAAATTTTGGCAACACACCGATCACCAGGGCTGCAGCGCCCAGCCCGCCGCCCGCTACAAGAAACTGCCGCCGTGAAAACATGGCCTTCTCCAAAATTCCAGGTGCCTGATATAGAACACAGCCTAGGCTTGGGTTGATCGCCAAATCCTCACGAGCAGTTAAACAATTCGTGATAACTCGGACTGAGGAAAACCCGCACAATGTGCCCATTGCGCTACAAAGGATTGAGCTTTATGGAACAGACCAAACGCGTCCTGGTGGTAGAGGACGACCTGCACATCGCCGACCTTATCTGCCTGCATCTTCGCGATGAGCAGTTCGAGGTGGTGCACTGCACCGACGGTGATGAAGGCATGCGCCTGTTGCAGCAAGGAAGCTGGGACGCCTTGATCCTCGACCTGATGTTGCCCGGTGTCGACGGCCTGGAAATCTGCCGCCGTGCCCGGGCGATGGCCCGCTACACCCCGATCATCATCACCAGTGCGCGCTCCAGCGAAATGCACCGGATCCTGGGGCTGGAGCTCGGCGCCGACGACTACCTCGCCAAACCCTTTTCGATGCTGGAACTGGTCGCCCGGGTCAAAGCCTTGCTGCGCCGGGTCGACGCCATGGCCCGCAACCTGAAGATGGACTCGGGCAGCCTGATGACGGACGGTCTGTCCATCGACCCGATCACCCGCGATGTCTCTCTCGACGGTCGGCGTCTGGACCTCACACCACGGGAATTCGACTTGCTGTACTTCTTCGTCCGCCAACCCGGCAAGGTGTTCTCGCGCATGGATTTGCTCAATGCGGTCTGGGGCTACAGCCATGAAGGTTACGAGCACACAGTGAACACTCACATCAACCGGCTGCGGGCCAAGATCGAAGCCGATCCGGCGCTCCCTGCGCGCATCCTCACGGTGTGGGGTCGTGGCTACAAATTCGCCGTCAAGGAGGAGCAGCCATGAGGCTGACCCTGACACAACGCCTGTCCCTGGTGTTCGCCATTCTGTTACTGGTGTGCTGCGGCACATCGGCATGGATGCAAGTGCGCTCCAACCGGATGCATGAACTGGAAGTGGTCCAGGGGCTGTCGCGCGATCTGGCGCAACACATCACCCATGACACGGTGCTGATGGACAGCAGCGGCCTGATGCCCAATGCCATTCGTGAATTGTTCAGCAAACTCATGCAGGTCAATCCCAGCGTTGAGGTCTATCTGCTGGACACCCAGGGCAAGATTGTCGGAAGTGCCGCACCGGAAGGCCGGATACGTCGGGAGCGGATCGATCTGGGACCGATCCAGCGCTTGCTCAAAGGCGATGCCCTGCCGATTCTCGGCGATGACCCGCGCAGCATCGATGGCCGCAAAGTGTTCAGCGCCGCGCCATTGCGGGTCAACGGTCAACCGGTCGGCTATCTCTATGTGGTACTGCTCAGCGAAGAACACGACCGCTTCGCCGAACAAGGTGCCACCAGCGCCGCGCTCAATACTGCCCTGATGTCCATCGGTCTGGTGGCGTTGTTGTGCCTGATCGCAGGCCTCACGGCCTTTGCCCTGATTACCCGACCGTTGCGGCGCTTGACCGAAAGGGTCAGCCAGTTCGACATCGATGGCGTTCCCTCCACACCACCGGCCTCGGAACCGCTAGAAAAAGCCGCCAGTCACGATGAAATTGCCGTGCTGGACGCCGCCTTCCGGCAGATGCAAATCCGCCTCAATGAACAGTGGCGCTCGCTGACGCGTCAGGACCAGGAGCGCCGAGAGCTCGTGGCGAATATTTCCCACGACCTGCGAACGCCCTTGGCCTCGCTGCACGGGTACCTGGAAACCCTGTCGCTCAAGGACGCCACGCTATCCCCTGCTGACCGGCGTCGCTATCTGGGCATCGCCCTGGATCAAAGCCGCAAGGTGGGTGGGCTGGCGCAATCGCTGCTGGAACTGGTCAGGCTGGAACACGGATTCGTACAACCGGTACTGGAGCGCTTCTCGCTGACCGATCTGGTGCAGGATATTTTTCAGAAATTCGAATTGACCGCCGAAGCGCGCCAGATTGAGCTGAAGGCCACCTTCGCCCCCAACGTTTCTGCGGTCTGCGCCGACCTGGGGCTGATCGAGCGGGTGTTGACCAACCTGTTCGACAATGCCCTGCGCGATACCCCTCAAGGTGGAGAAATCGAACTGAGCCTGCGCCCCCAAGGACCGTTTATCGAAGTCACTGTCAGCGATACCGGGCCAGGCATTGCTACGCCGTTGCGCGAAGGTCTGTTCCTGCGCCCCTTCAACATTGGCGGTGCTCGGCGCGATGGCGGGTTGGGGCTGCGTATCGTGCATCGGATCTTGCAATTGCACGGTCGGGAGATCCAGCTGATCGATCTGCCCGGGCGCGGTGCGACCTTTCGCTTCTCCTTGCCGGTGGATCAGCAAACGGCGGAACAATGGGCGGCTCACTCGATGAATCTGAATTCGATGGGGAAATAGCCCGTAGCACACGTTCCGGCAATGCCCACAAATGTCCTCACGCAAAAATCATGACCAACCGCCTGTTCATCCGTGACAACGCTGCCGCGGTCCAATAGATTAGGCGACCTGAAAAGGCCCTGTGCTTTCTCGCCTCAATTCAAGTTAAAAGAAGTAGTGAAATTTCAATGTCCGATTCCAACACCGCTGAATCCGTAATCACCTTGTCGTCCAAAGCGGAATACGAAAACTCCATCAATCTTTCACAGCATGTGCCTCAGGCCAAGATCATCAGCGAGATGGTCCTGGACGCTTTTCAATCCACCCGGGAAAGCGACCAGATCCGCGAGCTGCGCGCCGCGATTCGCCAGGCTCATGACAGCTTCGACGACGATAAAGCCTATGAACTGATGGGCGAACTCAAGCAACTCAAGGACGCTGAAGCAGCCGACATTGCGGCTCTGGAAGACCTGAGCAGCAAATTTTCGATCAGCCGGATTCTCTCCAGCTTCAAGGATGACCCGGCGTTTCAGGAAATCGTCTACGGCCTGGCGCTGAAAGTGCTGAACCAGACTCACCAGGCCATCAGCAACCCGAGCAGTGGCAAAAGCAAAGTGGCTCGCGCCAAGAAAGATCTCGAAGTGTTCACCATCAGCAAAGATGGCATGAGCGTCACCCTGCCGCTGCGCACCCCGCGTTCAAGCCTGAGCGTTGACCGCAAAGCGCTGGAATTCCTCGGCTTTACCTTCGTCGGCGAAGGCGATGAAGCGGAGCTGGAAAGCGAGACGTTCCTGGACAACTCCGGGGCCGAACAAGCGGTCAACCGCAAGAACATCATCACCGCACTGCAGCAGCAAACTGCGTTCGACGGCTACAGCATCGCCGCTCAGTAACACGTTTCACCCGAAAGCCCCGCCCTTGCAGCGGGGCTTTTTTTTTGCCTGATGTTTTTTGGTAGATCCTGTCGTCCCCTTCGTCAGGTGAAGGAATTGCCGCTTGCGAAACTATAATCAAGTTGCCTATAGTTTCGTGATGCGAACCCAATTCTTTGAAACCTCTTCGTTCACTGCCACCGTTGGCGATTATCTGACGGACGATGAGTATCGTTCGCTGCAAACGTATATGCAGTCGAACCCACAGGCAGGCGATGTCATGCCTCGTACAGGTGGCTTCCGCAAACTGCGCTGGGGCTTATGAATGATGGCCAGTTCTGGATGTTTGCAATTTATGACAAGGATGAGCTTGAAAATTTGACTGCCGACCAAGAGAAGGCGCTCAAGAAAGCCATAGGCATTGAGTTAAAGGCACGAGGTACCCCATGAAAAAGCGCGACCTGTTTGCAGAGTTGATGCAGGGCGTTGACGAGATGGCTGCTCAGCGAGAAGGCAAGATCACGCTGCGAAATACAACGGTGGAAGACAACCCGGCTCCTGAGGTCGGCGCACAAGAAATCGTTGCGCTACGTACTAAGTTGCATATGTCCCAGGCCGTTTTTGCCAAGCGAATTCGAACCAGCCCCAGCACCCTGAGAAATTGGGAGCAGGAAAAATCCAAGCCAAATGCTCAAGCGGCATTATTGATCAGGCTGGTGGAGAAATTCCCCGATATGGTCGAGCGACTCCAAGCTGTTTGAATTGATAGCTCAATATCAAAAAGCCCCGCCTACGAGTGAAAGCGGGGCTTTTTATTGCCTGCACGATTCAGACCGTCGAGGGATTCAGAGCCACGATCATGTCCACTTCTACCGGTGCGTTTTTCGGCAATTGATAAACACCGACCGTCGTCCGGGTATGCCTGCCGGCGTCGCCCAACACATGGGTGAAGACATCCGACGCACCGTTGGCCACTTCACTGAGGTCGACAAAGTCGAACGTGGATTTCACATAAACAGTGACACGAAGCACAGCCTTGACGTTTTCCAGTGAACCGACGGCGTCGCGAATCAGTGCCAGCCCGCGTATCGCACTGATACTCGCGGCTTCCTGGGCATCGGCCAAATTGAGTTCCAGCCCCACTCGGCCGGGGTACTGGATTTTGCCGTTCATTCTTGGCACCAGGCCACTGACATACAGCTCATCGTCATGCCGAAGCAGCGGCGCGTAATGCCCGCCGGCCGGGTTTTCGTCGTAGACATCGAAGCCGAGTTCTTGGGCCATCGCGAGAAAACGTTCGTCGCGGGTTATTTGCTTAATCATCTACTGCCCCTCTTGATCCATCATGCAAACCACCTGTTGATGGTAGAGACAGACGCTTCTCCTGATCAGGGCAAGTTCGTATAGAATCCAGCGAAGTTTACTGCCAGGGAGACCAATAAAATGCAGGCTCAGCGCGCCGTGATCGCCGCCATCGAGTTCCAGCCGGGAGCGCCGCTGGTGCAGCAGATTGTCGATCAGCTGTCCGTGGCGATCAGCCAGGGTGGCCTGCCGCACGGGGCCAAGTTGCCGCCGATTCGCGAACTCTCTGAATTGATGAACGTCGGTAAATCCACCGTGGTCGACGCCCTCGACCGATTGCGTGCCAAGGGATTGGTGGTCTCGCGCCAGGGCTCGGGGCATTACGTCCACCGAGCGAGCTCGCAAACCCTAGCCGCTGCTGGCCCGGATCTGCAACCACAAGACACCCTCAGCCGGGTTCGCCGTGCAGTGCTGCTCGACAACGGCGCGCTGCGTCCCGGCTGTGGATTTCTGCCCAGTTCATGGCTGCCCGCCGAAGATCTGCTCAAAGCGGTGCGCGGCACCCTTCGCGCGACGTCATTGCGCATGGGTGAATACGGTGAGGTCGGTGGTTACCGGCCGCTACGTGAGGCGTTGCGGGTGAAGTTGTCGGGCTTCGGCATCGAAGTGCCGGTGGAACAAATCATCACCACCGCTAACACCATGCAGGCCATCGACCAGTTGATGCGCCTGTTGATAAAACCTGGCGATACGGTGCTGCTCGACGACCCGTGCTACTTCAACCTGCACACCAATCTGGCGTTGCACGGTGCCAGGATCATCACCCTGCCCCGCGATTGCAATGGTCTGGATCTGGAAGCTTTAGAGCAGTTGCTGATCGCCCATCGCCCCGTGCTCTACATGACCAACAGCACCCTGCATAACCCGACCGGGCACTCGTTTTCCGCGGCACAGGTTTATCGCCTGCTGGAGTTGAGTCACCGATACGGCTTCCACATTGTTGAAGACGATCTGTACGGCGACCTCCAGCAAAGACGCACCCCACGCCTGGCCGCGAGTGGGCTGGACACCGTCAGCTACGTGTCCGGTTTCTCCAAGACCCTGTCCGCCAACAGCCGGGTCAGCTACGCCGTGTTGTCACCACAACTGGCGGCCCGAATGATCAGCCTGAAGATGAGCATCGGCGGTGTGACCTCGGAATTGGCGGAGCAGATCACCTGCACCATGCTCAGCAACGGCAGCTACGCCAAACACATCCGCCGCACAGTGGATCGTTTATATGAATCGAGCAGTCGCGTGGCGCGCTGGCTGGTGGAGGCGGGATGCTCGGTGTCGTCGGTGCCGGGTGAAGGACTGTTCATCTGGACCCGTTTGCCCAACGGATTGCATGCCGAAACCTTCGCCAACAAAGGCCTCAAAAATGACCTGGTGCTAACGCCCGGCACCATGTTGAGCAAAGCTGCCGACGCCAATAGTTTTCTGCGCTTCAATGTCGCGCACAGTGATGATCCGCAGGTGCGGGAGCGGTTTTTCCGACTGCTCGATAGCTGAGTTGTTCTGAAAGACCGAGTTGCTGCCTTCGCGAGCAAGCTTGCTCCTACATTTGACCGCATTCCACTTGGAGGAACGCGGTCAAATGTAGGAGCAAGCTTGCTCGCGAAGGGGGCAACACGGTCCACCAGACAGCCCCCAACAAAAAGCCCCGCACTTCTCTCGAAGGCGGGGCTTTTGTTTACAGCATCCGACGCTTAAGGCGCGTACGTCAGCAGCAGCTCGGTCGGCACTTTGAAGTCCAGGGACATCATCACGCTCAACGCGGTAATGGTGAAGATCGAGAACACGAACAGCTTGCGTGCCCAGACCGTGTCATCCACTGCCTTGTAACCGGTCCAGGCCATGTACAACCAGTACATGCCCATGGCCGCGGCGACAGCGAGGTAGCTCATACCGACGTAACCGCTGAAGGTCAGCATCAAGGTTGCCACGAGGAATGCCAGGATGTAGATCAGGATGTGCTTCTTGGCCACTTCGATGCCGCGCTTCACTGGCAGCACCGGAATCGATGCAGCCAGGTAATCGTTGAAGCGGAAAATCGCGATGGCGTAGGAATGCGGCATCTGCCACAGGCTGAACATCACCAACAACGTCAGTGCGGCCATGTCGAAGCTGTTGGTCACAGCGACGTAGCCAATCACCGGCGGCATGGCGCCCGACAGACTGCCCACCAGCGTGCCGTGAACCGACTTGCGCTTGAGGTACAGGCTGTAGAAGCCGACGTAGATGACGAAACCGATCACCGCGAACAGCGCGGCCAGCGGGTTTGCCACCTTGTACAACAACACAACGCCGGCAACACCCAGGACGGTCGCAAAGGCCAGGGCCAGTTTCAGGGAGATCAAGCCCTGGACCAGCACCCGGTTCTTGGTGCGTTCCATCTTCAGGTCGATGTCGCGGTCGATGCAGTTGTTGAATACACAACCGGAAGCCACCACCAGGGACGTGCCGATCATGGCGGCCAGGAATATGGCCAGATCGACATGCCCTTTCGAGGCCAGGAAAAATCCGCCCGCCACAGAAAGCACGTTACCGAAAATGATCCCCGGTTTGGTGATTTGGATAAAGTGCTTAAAGGACATCCGGACTTTCCTCAGTGCGCCATCATGACGGTGTGGATGCTGAACATGATCCACAGCGACAAGCCAACCAACAGAACGATCACCAATGCAGCGAAGACAAACGCGATCACGTTGTTACGCTGGGCAGCGGAGCGGTCCAGGTGGAGGAAGTACACCAGGTGCACGAGCACCTGGATCACTGCGAAGGCCAGTACGATCCACAGGGTCATGGCTTTTGGCAGCGACGGGTACATCACCAGGCCAAAAGGAATGATCGTCAGGATCACCGACAGGATGAAGCCGATGGCGTAAGACTTGACGCTGCCGTGGCTGTCGTCGTGGCCGTGGCCATCGTGGGAGTGTGCATTAGCCATTACAGGGTCCCCATCAGGTAAACAACGGTGAATACGCAGATCCACACCACGTCCAGGAAGTGCCAGAACAGGCTCAGGCAGCTCAGACGGGTCTTGTTGGTCGCCGTCAGGCCGTTTTTCTGCACCTGATACATCATGATCGCCATCCAGATCAGACCGCTGGTCACGTGCAGACCGTGGGTGCCGACCAGGGTGAAGAACCCGGACAGGAAGCCGCTGCGGTTAGGACCGTAGCCTTCGGAGATCAGCATGTGGAACTCGTTGATCTCCATGCCGATGAAGCCGGCACCGAACAGGAAGGTCATCGCCAGCCAGCCCAGTACCTGCGTCTTCTTGCCCTTGAACAACGCCAGCATGGCGAAGCCGTAGGTGATCGAACTGAACAACAGCAGGGCCGTTTCGCCCAGCACGTATGGCAGCTCGAAGATGTCGTGGCCCGACGGGCCACCCGCTACGTTGTTAACCAGTACCGCGTACACCGCGAAGATCGATGCAAACAAAATGCAGTCGGTCATCAGGTAGAGCCAGAAACCGAATACGGTCATCTCGCCCGAGTCGTGGTGATGGTCATCGTGCCCATGTCCATCGACATGGGTGTGTCCAGCATTGGTCACTAAGTTCGACATGGTTTAAGCCTGTTCCAACGAGGTTTCAACACGGGTGGCGGTGGCTGGGATTTTCCCGGCTGCTACCAGACGTTTGCGCTGCTCGGCTTCGGTGCGCTCGATCACGTCGACCGGCACCATATAGCCCTGGTCATCACGAGCAGCGTGGATCACGAAGTAGATCACGGTGCCGGCGAGGCCGAAGATGGCCATCCACCAGATGTGCCAGATCATCGCGAAACCGAACACGGTCAACAGAGCACCCATGACCAGACCGGTCGCGGTGTTGTTTGGCATGTGGATCGGCTCGTACTTGACCGGAGTCTGGTACGCGGTACCGTCTTCCTTGGCTTCAGTGAACGGGTCGATGCAATCGGCTTTTGGCAGTACGGCAAAGTTGTAGAACGGTGGTGGCGAGGAGGTCGACCATTCCAGCGTGTGGGCATTCCACGGGTCACCGGCTTCGCACATGTTTTCCGGTTTGTTACGGTCACGAACACTGACGTAGAGCTGGATCAGCTGGCAGGCAATACCGCAGGCGATCATGACCGCACCGAACATTGCAACGTACAGGTACGGAACCCACTCAGGGTTGGTGGTGGCGTTCAGACGACGGGTCATGCCCATGAAGCCCAGTACATAGAGCGGCATGAACGCGACGAAGAAGCCGGTGATCCAGCACCAGAACGCTGCCTTGCCCCAACCTTCGTGCAGCTTGAAGCCGAACGCTTTAGGGAAGTAGAAGGCGAAGCCGGCGATGTAGCCGAACACGGCGCCGCCGATGATCACGTTGTGGAAGTGAGCGATCACGAACAGGCTGTTGTGCAGAACGAAGTCAGCACCCGGGATGGCCAGCAGTACGCCGGTCATGCCGCCGATGGCGAAGGTCACCATGAAGCCCAGGGTCCACAGAACATGGCTGGTGATGCGCAAACGGCCCTGGTAAATGGTGAACAGCCAGTTGAATAGCTTCACCCCCGTCGGAATCGAAATCAGCATCGTCGCCAGGCCGAAGAAGGCGTTGACGTTGGCACCCGAACCCATGGTGAAGAAGTGGTGCAGCCAGACCATGAAGCCCAGGATCGAGATCGCGCCCGAGGCGTAGATCATCGAGTGGTGACCGAACAGCTTCTTGCCGGAGAAGGCCGAGATGACTTCGGAGAAGATCCCGAACGCCGGCAGAATCAGGATGTAAACCTCGGGGTGACCCCAGGCCCAGAACAGGTTCACGTACATCATCGGATTGCCACCAAGTTCATTGGTGAAAATGTGGAAATCCATGTAACGGTCAAGCGTCAGCAAAGCCAGGGTAGCGGTCAGGATCGGGAAGGAAGCGACGATCAGAACGTTGGCCCAGGTGCAGGTCCAGGTGAAGATCGGCATGTCCATCAGTTTCATGCCCGGGGTACGCATTTTCAGCACGGTGGCCAGGAAGTTGACCCCGGTCAGCGTCGTACCCAGCCCGGAAAGCTGTAGCGCCCAGATGTAGTAGTCCACACCCACGCCAGGGCTGTAGCCCAGTTCCGACAGTGGTGGATACGCAACCCAACCGGTACGGGCGAATTCGCCGACACCCAGGGACACGTTGACCAGCACCACGCCAGACATCAGCAGCCAGAAGCTCAGGGAGTTCAGGAACGGGTAGGCCACGTCACGCGCGCCGATCTGCAGAGGCACTGCAAGGTTCATCAGGCCGGTGAAGAATGGCATCGCCATGAAGATGATCATGATCACACCGTGAGCGGTGAAGATCTGGTCATAGTGTTCAGGCGGCAGGTAGCCAGGCGAACCTTCGGTGGCCATGGCCAACTGGGTACGCATCATGATGGCGTCGGCAAAACCACGCAGCAGCATGACCATGGCGACGATGATGTACATCACGCCGATTTTCTTGTGGTCGACCGAGGTCAGCCACTCGGACCACAGGTAGGTCCACTTCTTGAAATAGGTGATTGCACCGAACACGCCCAGACCGCCGAGCGCGATCATGGCGATGGTCACCATCACGATCGGTTCGTGGAACGGGACCGCTTCCCAACTTAATTTACCAAACATCGTTTACTCCTCTGCCCCGGCAGCTGAATGCGAACTCATGTCCATCCCTTCCATCTGGGCCACTTCTTTCTCTTTCTTCTCGTGATCCACTTTCGGACCCGCTTTCATGCCTTCGTACTTGTCGACGATGGTCTGGAACAGGTTCGGCGTGAACGAGGAGTAGAGCTCTACTGGATTGTTCTGGCTTGGCTTGGAAAGGGCTTCGTATTCAGCTTTTTCAAGCTGTTTAGGTGCCTTCTTGACATCACTGACCCAGGCATCGAAGTCCGCCTGAGAGGTGGCGACTGCTTTGAACTTCATGCCGGTGAAACCCGCGCCGCTGTAGTTGGCGGAGATCCCGTCGAATTCAGCATTCTCGTTGGCGATCAGGTGCAGTTTGGTCTGCATGCCCGCCATCGCGTAGATCTGGCCGCCCAGACCCGGAATGAAGAACGAGTTCATCACGGTGTCGGAGGTGATCTGGAAGTTAATTGGCGTGTTGGCCGGGAATACGATCTTGTTGACCGTGGCGATCCCTTGCTCGGGATAGATGAACAGCCACTTCCAGTCCATCGATACCACTTGAATGGTGACCGGCTTGACGTCGGATTCCAGTGGCTTGTACGGGTCCAGGGCATGGGTCGACTTGTAGGTGACATAACCCAGGGCAATGATGATCAGCACTGGAATTGCCCACACCGCGATTTCAATCTTGGTGGAGTGCGACCACTTCGGCGTGTACACGGCGTCGGTGTTGGAGGCGCGATATTTCCAGGCGAACAGGAAGGTCATGACGATGACCGGTACCACGACAAGAAGCATCAGCAGCGTTGCGGTGATGATCAGGTTTCGCTCGTCCAGGCCAACCTGGCCCTTGGGATCGAGCAAGGTCATGTTGCAGCCTCCCAGCAACAGTGTGCCGAGCAGCGGCAATAAGCCTAGTAGTCTGGGGTACCTGTTTTTACTCATCTCACGACCTCTAAAGCAGCTTGCGCAATGCAGTTGGGTTTTGATCGCCAACACTTCACCCTGCCAAGGGTTGGCATTTTTCTTGGATTGAATAAGGGCTGCCCGTCGCGCGTCAGACGCTGCTCGACAAATCCTGGGCCAGCGGTAAGTTCTTATTCGATTTCGTGGTCAAAGGCCTTGTTACAGACCAATTCCATTTGGTGCGGATAGTTGGAAGGCTCCGACACCTGGGAGTCGCATGAAGCGTTCAAGCCCCTCGACGCCCTACTTTCTGCTCATGCACCTGAGTAAGGGTGAGCAGTGCCGGGATTTCAGTGCGGGCGATTGTAGATATGTAACGATTCATAAACCATGTCTCATCTCGAAATAATTTCTATCCATTCCAGCAACAATCATTAACCCATTTCGCAAAAACGCGGCATGTTATAGAAATTGATTCTCAACAAAAACACCAAAAATAGTAGGTCTACCTTGCGCAGTTCAGACAGCTTCGAGGCCCCCACCCCCGGCGCCATCATTGCGCAACCCCCTATGCGACAAGGGCTCTGGCGATTCGCCAGCCCCTGTTAAAACTGCCTGCTTCATCATTTTCAGGGTGACATGATGAACCACCGAAACAGTCCAATTTTGTTGTCTTGTCCTGCGTCAATTAATCCTCTTGAAACGCCTTGCGACACTCCCGCTGTGACAACGTGTCGCACACGTGTCGCACCCCTGATTGCCGCGCATCCCGGTCTTTTTACCTGACCTCTAAAATGCAAAACGCCCCGACCCTCTCAACGAGGGCCGGGGCGTTTTTATGGATGACGCAGCGGTGCGGCGAACCGCCTCAGCGCAGCGTTTTACGGTTACGCGAGGTCAGCAACGGCACCAGAATCACGATCAGCACGAACGACACCAGCGCCCATTGCGCCAGCGACAAACCGAGGATCGGCGGGTACGGCGTGGAACAGAAACCATCCACCTGGAAGCCCAGCGGGAAGATCTTCGCCAGCGGCAAACCATCGACTATCGGTTGCAACACGTCGATGCCGCAGCTGACCGCAGGATAGAACTGGGTGTAGACGTGATGCCCGGCGACCGCTGTGCCTGCAATGGCACAGATGACCACCAGCGTCTCGAACAGCGTGATGCTGCGACGGGTGCGCGTTGCCGCGCCGATAAAGGCAAACACCGCGATCAGCAGCAACGCGTAGCGCTGGAGGATGCACAGTGGGCACGGAGCCTCGCCCAGCGCAATTTGCATGTACAACGCACCGCCAATCAGTGCCAGGCAGATGATGCCCAGTAACACCAGATAGCGCCGTTCGCGCCCCAATCGCATTGTTTCCTCGCTCATCGCGTTTCCCTTTTAGATAGCAGTTGCCGCCAGTCTACACGCAGGCTCCTACGTTTGAGAGCCTGGCGCGTGCTGCTGGATTGGGGGGAATAAACGATAAACCGGTTAAGAAGGGATTAACTTTGGAAGCAGTCTTTAGGAATTGAGACCGTGGTGCGGCCATCGCGAGCAGGCTCACTCCTACAGGGGATTAGAGTGAACACACATTTTGTGTACACCCCCAATCCCCTGTAGGAGTGAGCCTGCTCGCGATAAAGGCGACTCGGTCTCCCGAGTCGCCACACACAGTTACTCCAGCGCCGCAGCCGGCCCAAAGAACTCATAGCGGCTTTGCTTCTCCGGAACCCCCAAGGCCTTGAGGTGACGTTTGACCGCGGCCATGAACCCTTTAGGCCCCAGGAAGTAAGCATCCAGGTCACGCTGCTCGGGCAACCACTCGCCCAATTGTTCCTGACTCAACAACCCGACCTTGTGCGCAGCAGCACTGACACCGTCATCTTCGTCATAGCAATAGAAGCGCTTGAGTTGCGGATGACGCTCAGCCAACCCATCGATCCAGTCGCGGAAAGCGTGCACGCTGCCGTTACGCGAGCAGTGGATAAAATGCACCGGGCGCTCGGTGGCCAATGCAGCTTCGAGCATTGCCAGCGTCGGGGTGATGCCAACGCCGCCGCTGATCAACACCAGCGGTTTGTCGCTGGCCGTCAGGGTGAAGTCGCCCGATGGCGGGAACAACTGAATGCTCGAACCGACCTGCAGGTGATCGTGCAAGTGATTAGACGCACGCCCACCGGTTTCACGTTTGACGCTGATGCGGTAGTGGCCCTTGTTCGCCAGCGCCGACAGCGAGTAGTTGCGACGAATCTCTTCGCCATCAAGGATCAGTTTCATGCCGATGTACTGGCCAGGCTCCGCCGCAAGGATCGGGCCTTTGTCGGCAGGTTCGAAGTAGAACGAGGTGATTTCCGCGCTTTCCTCGACCTTGGCCGCGACGATGAATTCCCGCGCCCCGCGCCAGCCACCGGGCGCTTGTTCTTTTTGGTCGTAAATGCTGCCTTCAGCGCCGATCAATATCTCGGCGAGTTGACCATACGCGGCACCCCAGGCCGCAATAACCTCAGGGGTGGCGATTTCTTCGCCCAGCACTTCGGCGATCGCGCGCAGCAGGCAGCTGCCGACAATCGGGTAGTGTTCCGGCAGGATTTGCAGGGCCACGTGCTTGTTGATGATCTTGGCCACCAGGTCGCCCAACTGGTCGAGTTGGTCGATGTGCCGTGCGTACATCAAGACACCGTTGGCCAGTGCGCGTGGCTGATCACCGCTGGCCTGGTGAGCCTGGTTGAACAGCGGGCGGACTTCAGGGTATTCGGAGAGCATCATGCGGTAGAAGTGCGTAATCAACGCTTCGCCGCCGCTTTCCAGCAGTGGCACGGTGGATTTGACGATGGCACGGTCTTGAACGCTAAGCATAAGGACGACTCCGGAGCTTTATGTGTATTTCCTTAGACATATCAGTTTCCATGCCAACTATATAAACGTTATAAATCAACAACTTAAAAACTTCGTAGTCATATCGACACGAGCTGTTTTATAGTCTTAGCGACTACATGGAGTCACTATGACTGCAAAACCCTTGCTCACCGCCCTGCTGCCTCTGGTCTCTGACCTGTCCCGCGAACTGCCCGAAGGCGAGCGCTATCGACGCCTGCTCGAAGCCATGCGCGCCCTGCTTCCCTGCGATGCCGCTGCCCTGCTGCGCCTTGATGGCGAATGGCTGGTTCCGTTGGCAGTCGACGGGTTGAGCACAGACACTCTGGGCCGGCGCTTCAAAGTCAGCGAACACCCGCGCTTCGAAGCATTGCTCAGCAGCCACGGCCCGACCCGCTTCGCCGCCGACAGCGACCTGCCGGACCCTTACGACGGACTGGTCGAAGGCCTCGACGATCATCTGGAAGTCCACGACTGCATGGGTTGCCCGCTGTTTATCGACGAGCGTCCGTGGGGTTTGCTGACCCTCGACGCCCTCGACCCGGAACAATTTCAGCCCATCGAACTGGATGCGCTGCAAGCCTTTGCCAGCCTCGCTGCGGCCACGGTCAACGCCGCCGAGCGCATCGAGCGCCTGGCCAATCGCGCCGAAGACGAGCATCAGCGTGCCGAGGTTTACCGTCAGGCCAGCGGTCAGCAGAACCGCGAGATGATCGGCCAGAGCAAGGCACACAAACGCCTGGAGGAAGAGATCAATCTGGTGGGCGGCAGTGACCTGACGGTGCTGATCACCGGTGAAACCGGGGTCGGCAAGGAACTGGTCGCACAGGCGATCCATGCCGCCTCTGCGCGGGCCGACAAACCGATCATCAGCCTTAACTGCGCAGCCCTGCCGGACACTCTGGTCGAGAGCGAGTTGTTCGGCCATGTGCGTGGCGCGTTCACCGGCGCGACGAATGATCGTCGCGGCAAGTTCGAACTGGCCAACGGCGGCACGCTGTTTCTCGATGAAGTCGGCGAACTGTCGCTGACGGTGCAAGCCAAGCTGCTGCGCGTCCTGCAAAGCGGGCAATTGCAGCGACTGGGTTCGGACAAGGAACACCAAGTGGACGTGCGCCTGATCGCGGCGACTAATCGCGACCTGGCCGAGGAAGTGCGTAATGGGCGCTACCGTGCCGACTTCTACCACCGTTTGAGCGTTTACCCCTTGCTGGTACCGGCACTGCGGGATCGCGGACGGGATGTATTGCTGCTCAGCGGCTTCTTCCTGGAGCAAAACCGCTCGCGCATGGGCCTCAACAGCCTGCGCTTGAACAGCGATGCACAGGCCGCATTGATGGCCTACAACTGGCCGGGGAATGTGCGGGAGCTGGAGCATTTGATTGGCCGAAGTGCGCTCAAAGCGCTGGGCAACTGCAAGGACCGACCGAAGATTCTCAGCTTGAGCGCTGCGGACCTGGATTTGCCCACGGGCCACGTCGAGGCCATTAGCGAGCAGCCAGTGGCCAGCCCTGTGGTGCTGGTGTCTGGTGATTTGCGTGAAGCCACCGAGAACTACCAGCGGCAATTGATCAGTGCTTGCCTGGAGCGGCACCACAACAACTGGGCGAGTGCGGCGCGTGAGCTGGGCCTGGATCGAGCGAATCTCGGGCGCATGGCCAAAAGACTGGGGATGAAATAACTCGGTCCCTGTAGCAGCTGCCGAGCCTGCGAGGCTGCGTTCGAGGACGCAGTCCTCGCCAATCCATCGGCTGCGTTGTATCTGATACATCCGGGATTCAGGGTTTACGGCTGCTTCGCAACCGGACGCAGCCTCGCAGGCTCGGCAGCTGCTACAAAGCATGCATTCACCGGTGTGCGACGCAAAGCCCCTAAAGCCTGCCCGCTACAAGTCGATAACCCGATATCGGTAGTTGTGGGCCATCCCGCAACCACCCATCACCTTTTCCACAGAAGGTTTTTATGTCTTCCACCAAAGCCCGCGCAGATTCACTTTCGCTTCTGCTGTTTACCTTGCGCAGCGGCAAGCTGATGGCGATCAACCTGCTGAAAGTCAGCGAAATCATCCCCTGCCCGCCGCTGACCAGGCTGCCGGAGTCGCATCCCCACGTCAAAGGCATCGCCACCCTGCGTGGCGCGTCGTTGTCGGTGATCGACCTGAGCCGTGCCATCGGCGAGCGCCCGCTGGAAGACCCTAACGGTGGCTGCCTGATCGTCACCGACGTCAGTCGCTCAAAGCAGGGCCTGCATGTTCAAGCCGTGAGCAAGATCGTTCACTGCCTGACCTCCGACATTCGCCCGCCACCCTTCGGTTCCGGCGGCGTGCGTTCGTACATCACCGGCGTGACCTCGGTCGACGGCACTCTGGTGCAGGTGCTGGACATCGAAAAAGTCATCCACGGCATCGCGCCGGCACAGATCGAAACCGCCCCGACCGAACTGAGCATGGAAGACGCCGAAATCTTGGGCAGCGCACGCATTCTGGTGGTTGATGACAGCCAGGTCGCCTTGCAACAATCCGTGCACACCCTGCGCAACCTCGGCCTGCAATGCCACACCGCGCGCAGCGCCAAGGAAGCGATCGACTGCCTGCTCGACCTGCAAGGCACGGCCCAACAGATC
Source organism: Pseudomonas sp. GL-B-19 (assembly GCF_019956415.1). Classification (GTDB taxonomy): domain Bacteria; phylum Pseudomonadota; class Gammaproteobacteria; order Pseudomonadales; family Pseudomonadaceae; genus Aquipseudomonas. Next base: position 11,510 of record NZ_JAHBDK010000048.1, on the reverse strand, counting down.
AACCTGATCGTCTCGGACATCGAAATGTCAGAGATGGATGGCTACGCCTTCACCCGCACCCTGCGCGAAACGCCAGACTTCTCGCACCTGTATGTGCTGCTGCACACATCCCTGGACAGCACGATGAACAGCGAAAAAGCACGCCTGGCCGGGGCTAACGCAGTGCTGACCAAATTCTCTTCGCCAGAATTGACCAAATGCCTGATCGAGGCGGCCAAGGCCGTCGCTGAACAAGGTCATTGAGAGATGGCCGAGGGCTTTTGTTTTTTGATGCGGCGCAACCTCGCGGAGGCTGTGCCAGAGATCACTTGGCCTCAAGGGATTGTCCTCACCCAGTACCGCCCTGAATCGGCAGAAGCTATTCATCGTTTGATGGAACAGGGGTTTCAGGACGGTGGCGGCCGCGTGCCAGTGCTGAAGGTGTGGCAACAGCGGTTTGAAACCGACCCGGAATACGATCCCACCCTTTGTTTCATTGCGCTGGATGCCGATGGGATCGTCGGTGTGTGCCAGTGCTGGACCAGCGCCTACATCAAAAACCTGGTGGTGCATCCGCGGGCGCAACGCCTCGGGCTTGGCCGCGCATTGCTGCTACAGGCGTTCAACGTCTTTAAGCAACGCCGGGAAGGATTTGTCGATTTGAAAGTATTGGAAGACAACCTTCGGGCGCAGCGGTTGTATGAACGTGCCGGGATGTATATCGTCCGCCGGGAACCGGTTCCAGCCTGATACACCGCCTTCGTCGGAACGCCGCCCGGAGCCGGCTCGCTCCCACAGTGGATCTATGTTGTACGCAGATCAAGTGTGGGAGCGAGCCTGCTCGCGATGAGGCCCGCAATACCCACATCAAACCCTCAGGCATACTCGGCCCATAAAAGCCCAACGGATGCCTGAACCATGAAAGCCGCTACGCTGACCTTCCTCTGCGTCACAGCCCTCGCCTCCCAGGCCCAAGCCTCCAGCCCTGACGCTTGGGCGACCTACGACAAAGCGGTGCTCGCCAGCTGCACCAAGGCAAGCGGTCTGAAAAATGCCAAACCGATCGGCAACGCTGCGCAGTTCGATGATCGGGTCGGCTACACCGCCCTCCTGTTGCAAGGCCAATACCCGCAAAAACACATGAAAGGCCAGCAAGGCACAGAGCTGTGCCTCTACAACAAGCAGACAAAAACCGCCTACGTGACCGAATGGGACTCCATCCGCTCGACCGCCAAGACCCAGCTTCAACGCTGAGCGGTGCGGTGACATTCTGTCGCCGCTTTACGCCTCCACATATGACCCGGCGATCAATGAATACAACGTTTTCCTGCGTAGGTTGCGGCAAATGCTGCAATGACCATCATGTCCCCCTGACCCTGGCGGAAGCCCGGATGTGGGCGGCCGATGGAGGTCAAGTGATCGTGCTGGTCGAGGGCTTTTTGGGTAACGGCCTGGGCCTGCCCGTGCAGCAACGCGAACACGCCGAACGCCGTTCGGTAGTGGTTCGAAGCGGCACGTCCGAGGCGTATGTAGCGATCACCTTTGCCGCTTATAACGTCGGTCCCTGCCGGAATCTTGACGAAGACAACCTGTGCCGCATCTACGAACGCCGACCGTTGGTGTGCCGCATATACCCCGCGGAGATCAACCCGCACATCATGCTGAACACAGCGATCAAGGACTGCCCGCCTGAGTCATGGGAACAAGGCCCGGACTTGATCATCAGCGGCGAGTTAGTGGATCAGGAACTGGCGGGGTTGATCCAGCGTTCTCGTCAGGCGGATCGCGATGACGTTCGGGCCAAGGATGCGATTTGCGGGTTGCTGGGGATTCGGACGACAGCGCTGAAGGGAGATGGGTTTACCGCTTATCTGCCTGACATGACGGTGTTTGCCACGGTCATCGACCAGGTGTCAACGCAACCGCTGGCGGCATCGGAAAGTGACTGGTTGTTTCATGTTTCGGGGGAAGACATTGCCGGGAAAGTTCAGGCTGCGGGGGCGCAAGTGGCGACTGATGCGCCGGAGAACTATGCGTTTATTTCGTTGCGGGCGGCTTGATTCAAGAGAGATGTCGTCGGGTATGACCCCATCGCGAGCAGGCTCGCTCCCACAGTTGAAATTCACAGGTCACAGATGTTGTGTACGACGAAGATCCACTGTGGGAGCGAGCCTGCTCGCGATGACGATCGATCAGGCACCGGAGAAACTGAAACTCAGCGCTTACCCATCGAACGACGAGTCCCCGGAGGTGCTGCGCCCGGGGTCTTGGTATGGCCATTCTTCGCACCATTCTTGTACCAAGGCTGGCTAGCGTTCTTCGCCGCGGCCAACTCACCCGGTTTGAACGGGAACTTGAACGCCGGGATCGCGGCTTTGGTTTCGCTGTCTGCGCTGGAGTCGACGCTGTCTGGCAGGTCTGCCTGGTCGTCGCTCAAAGCGTCGGCAACCGGCGGTTGTGTCGGGGAAGTCATGAAAGCTCCGGGTGATGCAATAGAGTCGGGCCCGGTCAGCGAGCCGCGAAAGGCGGCAGTATACCTGTGTCGAGAGCTGCAAGCTTCACGCGACAAGTGAGTCCGTCGGGTTTTGTGTTGACTGGTACACCGCCATCGCGAGCAAGCTCAGCTCCTACAAAGACAGCGCTGTACCTGTAGGAGCCGAGCTTGCTCGCGATGAACGATAACACCGTCAACCTGAAGAAACCGTCCGCAACGGATCCAAACGCCCAAACTGACAACCCCGTCAGTTACCAGTCACCCTCCTGACGGGCTGACAGGGTTATAAAGAGGGTATAAATCTGAAAATACCCAAACCCTTTAACCCGGCGCCCCACTCGCATGCGAATTCAAAAAAAACCCGCCTTGATCGCAGGTCTGCTAATTGCCTTGGCAGCGTTGGGTACGTGGTATGTCACCAAGCCCGCCACAGCCAAACTCGCCGCCCCTACCGCGATTCCGGTGCGCGTGGTCAATGTCGTTGAAAAAGACGTGCCGCGTTATATCAGCGGCATCGGTTCGGTGCTGTCCTTGCACAGCGTCGTGGTGCGCCCGCAGATCGACGGCATTCTCACCAAAATCCTAGTCAAGGAAGGCCAACTGGTGAACAAAGGTGACCTGCTGGCCACCATCGATGACCGCTCGATCCGCGCCAGCCTCGATCAGGCCCGCGCTCAACTGGGCGAAAACCAGGCGCAGTTGCAAGTGGCACTGGTCAACCTCAAGCGTTACAAGTTGCTGAGTGTCGACGACGGGGTTTCCAAACAGACCTACGACCAGCAACAAGCGCTGGTCAATCAACTCAAGGCCACCGCGCAAGGCAATCAGGCGTCAATCGACGCCGCTCAGGTGCAACTCTCCTACACGCAGATTCACTCCCCGGTCAGTGGTCGCGTCGGTATTCGTACAGTGGATGAAGGCAACTTCCTGCGCATGACCGATGCCCAAGGCCTGTTCACCGTGACGCAGATCGACCCGATTGCCGTCGAGTTCTCCCTGCCGCAGCACATGCTGCCGATCCTCCAAGGGCTGATCGGCGACCCGCAACGCGCACAGGTAAAAGCCTACATTGGCGCCGACACCGACGGTGAAACCGGCAACCTGCTGGGCGAAGGTCACTTGACCCTGATCGATAACCAGATCAACGCCAACACCGGGACCATCCGCGCCAAGGCCGAATTCAACAACCCAGGGCAGAAACTCTGGCCGGGCCTGCTGGTGACGGTAAAAATTCAGACAGCCCTGGAGAAAGATGCCCTGGTGGTGCCGCCCACCGTCGTACAACGGGGTCTCGATCAACACTTCGTGTACCGGGTCAACGGTGACAGGGTTGAAGCCGTCACCGTGCAGGTGGTTTCGCAAGGCAGCGGCCAGGACATCATCAAAGGCGTAAAACCGGGCGATGTGCTGGTCACTGATGGCCAGTCGCGGCTCAAGCCGGGGTCGACCGTGCAGGTGCTGACCGAACCGCCACAGGTGGTGCAATCGGAGTCGAAGCCATGAAGGGCCACGGCTCGATCTCGGCCTGGTGCATCGATCACCCGGTCGCCACCCTCCTGCTGACCTTTGCCCTGGTGCTGCTCGGCGCCATCGCCTTTCCGCGTCTGTCGATTGCGCCGCTGCCGGAAGCCGAATTCCCGACCATTCAGGTGGCCGCGCAACTACCCGGTGCCAGCCCGGAAACCATGGCGTCGTCGGTGGCCACGCCGCTTGAAGTGCAATTCAGTTCCATTCCCGGTGTGACCCAAATGACATCGAGCAGCGCCTTGGGCTCGACCATCCTGATCCTGCAATTCACCCTCGACAAAAGCATCGACACCGCCGCCCAGGAAGTCCAGGCCGCGATCAACACCGCTGCCGGCAAACTGCCCAAGGACATGCCCAACCTGCCGACCTGGCGCAAGGTCAACCCGGCTGACAGCCCGGTGCTGATCCTCAGCGTCAACTCCACGCAAATGCCCGGCACCGAGCTCAGCGACCTGGTGGAAACCCTGCTGTCGCGTCAGATCAGCCAGATCGAAGGCGTAGGCCAAACCAACATTACCGGTCAGCAACGTCCGGCGATTCGCGTTCAAGCCTCGGCGGACAAACTGGCGGCCATCGGCCTGACCCTCGCCGACATTCGCCTGGCCCTCCAGAACACCAGCCTCAACCTGGCCAAAGGTGCGTTATACGGCGAGTCGAGCATTTCGACGCTGTCGACCAACGACCAGCTATTTCACCCCGAGGAATACAGCCAACTCATCGTTTCCTACAAGGACGGCGCCCCGGTTCATCTGAGGGATGTCGCCAAAGTCGTCAACGGTTCGGAAGATGCCTACATTCAGGCCTGGGCCGACGGTAAGCCCGGGGTGAACCTGGTGATTTTCCGGCAACCGGGGGCGAACATCGTCGAGACCGTGGACCGCATTCAAGCCGCACTGCCCACACTGAAAGCCATGCTCCCCGCCTCGGTTCAGGTCAACGTGCTGGTCGACCGCACCCAGACCATCCGTGCGTCCTTGCATGAAGTGGAAATCACCCTGCTGATCGCGATCCTGCTGGTGGTGGCGGTGATGGCGCTGTTCCTGCGCCAATGGTCGGCGACCCTGATTGTGTCCGCAGTGCTGGGCGTTTCCCTGATCGCAAGTTTCGCCCTGATGTACATCATGGGCTTCAGCCTGAACAACCTGACCCTGGTGGCGATTGTGGTGGCGGTGGGGTTTGTGGTCGACGATGCGATTGTGGTGGTGGAGAACATTCACCGACATCTTGAAGCCGGCGACGGCATGCGCGAAGCGGCGATCAAGGGCGCCGGCGAGATTGGTTTTACCGTGGTCTCGATCAGTTTCTCGCTGGTGGCGGCGTTTATTCCGCTGCTGTTCATGGGCGGCGTGGTCGGGCGGTTGTTCAAGGAATTCGCCCTCACCGCCACTTCAACCATCATGATTTCGGTCGTGGTGTCGCTGACGCTGGCGCCAACCCTGGCCGCGCTGTTCATGCGTGCGCCGGTGCATCACGCCCACAGCAAACCCACGTTCGGCGAACGCTTGCTGGCCGGCTACGAAAAATTGCTGCGCCGCGCCCTCGCCCATCAGAAATTGATGATCGGTGTGTTCGGACTTTCCCTGTGCCTGGCCATCGCCGGTTACATCTTCATTCCCAAGGGCTTCTTCCCTGTACAGGACACCGGGTTTGTCCTCGGTACGACCGAAGCTGCCGCCGATATTTCCTACGGCGACATGGTGAAAAAACACTTGGCGATGGCCGAAATCGTCGCGGCGGATCCCGCAGTCGCGGCATTTTCCCACTCGGTCGGTGTGTCCGGCAGCAACCAGACCATCGCCAACGGCCGCTTCTGGATCTCCCTGAAAAAGCGCGGCGACCGCGACGTTTCGGCCAGTCAGTTCATCGACCGGATTCGTCCGCAACTGATGAAGGTTCCGGGCATCGTGTTGTACCTGCGCGCAGGCCAGGACATCAACCTCAGCTCAGGCCCGAGCCGTGCGCAGTACCAATACGTGCTCAAGAGCAACGACGGCGCGACCCTCAGCACCTGGACCCAGCGGCTGACGGAAAAACTGCGCAGCAACCCGGCGTTCCGCGACATTTCCAACGACCTGCAACTGGGCGGCAGCATCACCCACATCAGCATCGACCGCAGCGCCGCGGCGCGCTTCGGCCTGACCGCCAGTGATGTCGACGAAGCGCTGTACGATGCGTTTGGTCAGCGCCAGGTCAATGAATTCCAGACCCAGATCAACCAATACAACGTGATTCTGGAACTGGACACCAAGCAACGCGGCAAGGCCGAAAGCCTCAACTATTTCTACCTGCGCTCGCCGTTGAGCGGGGAAATGGTGCCGCTGTCGGCACTGGCAAAATTTGACGCACCCACAGTCGGCCCGCTGTCCATTGCCCATGACGGCATGTTCCCGGCCGCCAACTTGTCGTTCAACCTAGCGCCCGGCGTGGCGTTGGGTGATGCGGTGATCATGCTCAACCAGGCCAAGGTCGACATCGGCATGCCGGCGGCCATGAGCGGCAATTTCCAGGGCGCTGCGCAGGCATTCCAGAGCTCACTGGCCAGCCAGCCGTGGCTGATTCTGGCGGCGCTGGTGGCGGTGTACATCATTCTCGGCGTGCTCTACGAGAGCTTCGTGCATCCGCTGACCATTATCTCGACGCTGCCCTCGGCGGGGCTCGGAGCGGTGATCATGCTGTGGATTTGCGGCCAGGACTTTTCGATCATGGCGTTGATCGGGCTGGTGCTGCTGATCGGTATCGTCAAGAAAAACGGCATCTTGATGATCGACTTCGCGCTCGACGCCCAGCGCAACCGTGGCTTGCCGCCTGAAGAAGCGATCTTCGAGGCCTGTATTACACGGTTCCGCCCGATCATCATGACCACCCTCGCCGCACTGCTCGGCGCACTGCCGTTGATGCTCGGTTACGGCACCGGCGCCGAACTGCGCCAGCCATTGGGCATCGCGGTGGTCGGCGGCCTGCTGGTGAGCCAGGCGCTGACGCTGTTCACCACTCCAGTCATATACTTGTGGCTTGAGCGGCTATTCCATCGACCTAAACCTGCACCGATTTCGGCGCTGGCGACCACAGACTGAGGCGGGGTCATGCGCGTTCTGATTATCGAAGACGAAGAAAAAACCGCGGACTATTTGCACCGCGGCCTGACGGAACAGGGTTACACCGTGGACGTGGCGCGGGACGGCGTGGAAGGCCTGCACCTGGCGCTGGAAAGTGACTACGCGGTGATCGTCCTTGACGTCATGCTGCCGGGCCTCGACGGCTTCGGCGTGTTGCGCGCATTGCGTGCGCGCAAGCAAACCCCGGTGATCATGCTCACTGCCCGCGAGCGTGTCGAAGACCGCATCAAAGGCCTGCGCGACGGCGCCGACGATTACCTGGGCAAGCCGTTTTCCTTCCTTGAACTGGTGGCGCGTCTGCAAGCGTTGACCCGGCGCAGCGGTGGGCACGAACCCGTGCAAGTGAGCATCGCCGACCTGTGGATAGATTTGATCAGCCGCAAGGCTACACGCGCCGGCACACGGCTGGACCTGACCGCCAAAGAGTTTTCGCTGCTCAGTGTGCTGGCTCGCCGGCAAGGTGAAATCCTCTCGAAAACGGCGATTGCCGAGATGGTCTGGGACATCAATTTCGACAGCGACGCCAACGTCGTCGAAGTCGCGATCAAGCGCCTGCGGGCCAAGCTCGACGGGCCGTTCGACGAGAAACTGCTGCACACGATTCGTGGCATGGGTTATGTGCTGGAGAGCCGCGGTGTCCAGTAACTCCATCGCGCTTCGCCTGAGCGGGATGTTTACGCTGGTGGCGCTTTTAGTGTTTTTGTTGATCGGCTGGGCGTTGTATCAGCAGGTCGATAAAGGCTTGGGTTTGCTTCCCGAGGCCGAACTGGATGCGCGCTACAGCGTGCTCGAATCCACCGTCGGCCGTTACGGCACGCCCGAGCATTGGGTGAAGATCAACAACAAGCTCAAGCTGCTTGGCGAAGAAGACAAACGCATCCGTTTCTGGATCGTCAGCGGTGATCCGCACTACGAATACGGCGACCTCACACCGCAGATCCGTGCCTTTTCCGAAGGGTCCCTGGGGATGCGTGACTTGCAGCTGCCGGACCATCCCTACCCGCTGAAAGTACTGGTGAGCCAGTTCCCGGCCAAGGATCAACGCCCGCCGCTGCGCTTCATGATCGGCATCGACACTGAGACATTTTTCGAGACTCAGCATCACTTGCTGATCGCTTTGATCAGCCTGGCGATTGTCGGTGTGTTATTGGCTTCTGCGCTGGGGTATTGGGTGGCGCGCATTGGCCTCAAGCCTTTGATCAAATTGTCTCAGGAGGCCCAGCGCCTGGCGCCGCCGCTGCGTTCCGGGCGACTGCGATTATCGTCGCTGCCGCCGGAACTGAATCAGTTCGTCAATTCGTTCAACTCCACACTGGAACGGGTTGAACAGGCGTATTCACGGCTGGAATCGTTCAACGCCGATGTCGCCCATGAATTGCGCTCGCCGCTGACCAACCTGATCGGCCAGACTCAAGTCGCGCTGACGCGTGGGCGCTCCGCCGAACACTATTTTGAAGTGCTGCAATCGAACCTCGAAGAACTGGAACGGCTGCGCTCGATCATCAACGACATGCTGTTCCTCGCCAGCGCCGATCAAGGCAGCAAGGCCACCAAACTGACGTCCACCTCGCTCGCCGATGAAGTGGCGACGACGCTGGAGTACCTGGATTTCATTCTTGAGGATGCGCAGGTTCAGGTGCAGGTCAGCGGTGATGCACAGGTGCGGATCGAGATCGCCCATCTGCGCCGGGCGTTGATCAATTTGCTGAGCAACGCGGTGCAGCACACCGAGCCAGGGCAAATGATTCAGGTGCGGATCGAGGTCGAGGAGCATCAGGTGAGTATTGGCGTCGCCAACCCCGGATCACCGATTCCCAGCGAGCATTTACCGCGGCTGTTTGAGCGGTTTTATCGAGTGGATGCGTCGCGCAGCAACAGCGGCAACAATCACGGGTTGGGGCTGGCGATCGTCAAGGCGATTGCCCTGATGCATGGCGGGGATGTGTTTGTGCGCAGTGACCACGGGATGAATACCTTCGGGATTCATCTCCCCGTCTAGCCCTGATGCGACCGGATCCTGTAGCAGCTGGCGAAGCCTGCGTCGGCCGGTCCGCGCTCGGGCGCAGCAGTCGTGAAATCAGCCGCCTCGGTCTGTCAGAAAAACCGCATGTGCCGCATTTACGACTGTTGCACAGCCGGACGCAGGCTTCGCCAGCTGCTACAGGTGCGGCGTTGCTCTTCTTACTATTGCTTTTACCGCAATAGTCCTTTCTTGAACTGGCTCTGTTTCCCATCGGCCAAGATCCTTATCTTTGCCCGCACCAAACAGCACTTGCCAAGCAAGAAGGTTTTAAAGATGTCCAACATCAAGGGTATTGCCAGCGCTTTCGTTTTGTCCTCATTGTTCCTGTCTTCGTTCGCCATGGCGGAAGAATCGCAGACGTTCGTCACGCAAAATGCCACGCGCGCCACAGCGTACGATCAATATCAGAGCGAAATGACTGCCAAGGCTCAGGACGCTGCGCAACCCCCTCAAACATCGATTTCTGCAAGCCAGTCACGGATTGAGAAAGACAGCTGATTCATCGAACGACTCTGTTTCCCTCGACACTTTTCATCGGCTCTTCCCTTTGAAAAGTTGTCTTCAAAGCCGCTGCTATCAGCGGCTTTTTTCATTGGGACTACCGCAAGTGCGTTCCCGCTCAATGTCTTCTAAGCTTGAACAAGTAAAGGCCGGCGCGTTTTGCTGGCCTTTTTTATGCGCCTCAACCAGACATCAGCCCATGCCCGTGAGCCGCCCTCCTCCCCCTCCAGGCAAGACCGGTCGACCTGAGCTGATGGTGATGCTTGGCAGTTCGCTGACGGTGATTGCGATTCTCAGCATCGTTGGCTTCCTCCTGATTCGCGAACACGCCAACGCCCAGCAGGCCGCCACCCGTAGCGCGACGACCATTGCGCAGTTGATTGACGCTGACGTGTTGCGCACCGTCGAGCTCTACGACTTGACCCTGCAAGGTCTGATTGCGGCCTCGCAACGGGAAGACCTGAAACAGGTTTCGGCGCAGATACGCCATCTGGTGCTGTTCGACCGCTCCACCACGGCGCGCTTCAAGGGCGATATTTTGTTGCTGGACAAGCACGGTGAAGTGCTCGCCGATTCATCGCTGATCGAGCCCAAGCCCGGTAACTTCGCCGATCGCGACTATTTCCTCGCCCATGCTTTCAACCGTGACACAGGCATGTTCATCAGCCGTCCGTTCAAGCCGCGCTGCGACTGCGATGACAGCGAGGAGTGGCGTATCAGTTTTAGCCGACGCATTTCCTCGTCCAGTGGCGAGTTTTTAGGCGTGGCGGTGGCATCGATGCGCCTCGCGTACTTTGAACAATTATTCAACAGCCTGGACATCGGCAACGACAGTACCCTGAGCATCCTCAATGACGACGGCATTCTGCTGGCGCAAAAGCCTCACCTGATCAACGACCCCATCGGCAAGAACTTCGCCAGTCGGCCCAATGTCGAGCGCATCCTGCGAGAGGGCGCGGGCAGCTTCGACAGCGTGTCGAGCGTCGATCATCAACAACGCCTGTACACTTTTTCGAGGGTCGGCAACCTGCCGTTGACGGTTATCGTCGCCCTCTCGGGCAACGAAGTGTTCGCCACCTGGAAACGCACGGCGGTGGTGATCAGCGGTGCCACCGGCGTGCTGTGCATCGGTCTGCTCTGGCTGACCTGGTTGCTATGCCGCGAGCTTCGCCTGCGCCATCACGCCGAGCAGGAGCTGGTGCTATTGGCTGCCACCGATGCCCTGACCGGAGTCGCCAACCGCCGGACCCTGGATCAAACCCTTCGCCATGAGTGGTTTCGCGCCCAACGTTCGGGCAAGCCACTGTCGGTGCTAATGATCGACGCCGACCACTTCAAGGCGTTCAACGATCGCCATGGCCATAAGGGCGGCGACGATGCGCTACGGGCAGTGGCCAAGGTGATCAGCGCCAATGTCCGGCGGCCTGGAGATTTGGTGGCGCGGTATGGCGGAGAGGAGTTTTCGGTGATTCTGGCGGAAACGGACAGCGCGGGGGCCGGGCTGATTGCTGAAAAAATCCGGGGGGCGGTGGAGCAGATGCCATTGATGGCGGGCGCTGAAACGCCGATTACTGTCAGTATCGGGATCAGTACCTGGACGACGGAGAAAAAAATCAGCCTGGAACAGTTGCTGTTTGCGGCGGACAAGGCGTTGTATCAGGCCAAGGCAGGGGGGAGAAATCGGGTGGTGGCTGCGCAGTGAATCCTGCGTTGCGGCGGCCGGCCCTATCGCGAGCAGGCTCGCTCCTATGTATGGACTCGCCCCCACTGTCTACCTGCTTTTCAAACACTGCTACCCGGTTGCATCTATGTATAAGGCCTATTCGAGGAAGCCATCTTTGGCTTCTGGCCAACATTGGTTGAGCTCACG
>NZ_JAHBDK010000047.1 GCF_019956415.1 Pseudomonas sp. GL-B-19 | reverse complement strand
TCCACTCGCCGACCTTCACTTCGGTTTTACTCACTTTCATCTTCCCGGCCACCGCCAGACGACCAAAGTCATCGACTGGGCGACCGTCGCTGCCAATCGGCAGCAGCTGGGTGCCGCCCGTGCCTTTGCCGCCATCGAGCTTGACCGACAACAGTCCCAGCATATCCGCGCCGAACCCCACCGGGCCTTGGGTGAAACCGGACTTGGCGTCGAAAATGAAGCTCTGCGTCCACTCCTCGGCCTTGCTCTGCGGGTAAGCCGGGTTGGTGAAGTTGCGGTTGATGTAGAAGTTACGCAGGTTGAGCGTGGCCTTGGCGTCGTCGGTGAACCCTTCGGCATGGCTGATCATCGGCAGGGCAAGGGCCAGGCCGCCGCAACCAATGAGGCTCAGGGTATGACGGCGTTTGAACATTGGACGTGGGGTGTGGGCGGACGAATTGCGGACGAGCTTGCTCACTGTGACGCTCCCTTGCTTCTTGTTGTTTTTATTTGTCATACGTCGTCGTACAACATGTGCGGCGATTATTTGCGAGGGTCTGAGGGCTTGTCAATCAGAAGTTATACGATGACTTGTCGCTGCCAGTGCGGCTGTCGAAGAAACCTGTGGGAGCGAGCCTGCTCGCGATAGCGGACTGTCAGTCGACAACAATGTCAGATGTGGGATTGCAATCGCGAGCAGGCTCGCTCCCACAGGGGAATTGGGTCGTCAGGCCGAAATCATGGGGGGCATGGTGCCCAGGAGGGAAACTGCTGCCACCGCGCCAATCCCCAGCATCCATTCGAGAATCACGCTGGTTTTCAGTGTCGACAGACGCTGTTCGCAGTGGTTTATGCGCAGGCGATTGAACAGTGCCAGGCCCAACATCGCTGCAATCAGCGCAACCTTGATCAACAGAATCAGCGCGAAACCGCTGAACAATGGCGTCGGCCAAAACACCCCGGTGAGGACCCGAACGTTGATCATCCCGGTGATCAGCAACCCCGCCACCAAGGCGTAACCGACACCACTGAAACGCTGCAGTATCGCTTTGATGGGCTGCTCTGCCGATTGGCGCAAGATCATCACCAACAGCATCAATCCGCCGAGCCAGGCGCCGACACAGGTCAGGTGCACGACTTGGTTGAGCATCAGCAATTGGCCGTTGAGTCCGTCCAGCATGGCGCCGTGACCGACCGGGGCGAGGGTCATCAGCAACAGGCTGGCGAGGCCGATTCGCAGGGGTTTGTGCGCACGCCACGGGCTCATCAGCAACGCCACCAGCAACGCATTGAGCAGCAAGTGCCAGCGCCAGACCTGACCGAAAAACGTATTACTCAGCACCAGGCGCAGCGTCGACGGATCAAATGCCGCTTCCCAGGCCCCGGCCATGCTCGCAGTGATCAGCAGCAACCAGGCAACGCCGCTGAGCAGCGCCACGGCCGCCAGCCAGCGGGCTGTCAGCGCCAGACGGCGATCGAGGTGTGCAGCGCTGCCGTTGAGCAGCAAGGGCCTGAACGCCCACGCCCCGAACAGCATCAACACCACCGTGAAATGCACAAAGCGACACAGCACCATCGCGCTGGTCATGAATTACTGGCCAACCTTGAAACCGTAGGCGCCTTCGCTTTTGTGGGTGTCGACGGACACCGCGTGCCATTCGACTTTATACGTACCCGCCGTCAGAGGCTCGGCAGGTGTGACGATCAGGGTTTTCTTGTCGCTGCCTTCGGTGGCAAGGTTCTTCACGGGTACAGGGGCCCCGTCCTTCGTGATCGTGACTTTGGTGAACGTCGCTTCAACGCCTTCAGAAAACTCCAGCCGCAGTTGCGCAGGTGCGCTCACGGTGCTGTCCGCCGCCGGGGTCTGGCTTTTCAGATGGGTGTGGGCCCATACCGACGAAGCGGCAAGCAGCGAGCCGAGGAGGGCAGCGGTGGTCAGGGCTTTATTGAGCATCGTGAATACCTTTGGGGCAGGTTCGAAGTGGCGCCAGTTTACCCGCCGAAAGCGTGGTGTACGAAGTTTCGTTTTAGCTTGTCGCCGCGACGTAGAGCCGGATGCTAGTCTTGGTCAACGCTGGTGTCAGGGAGCCCTCATGGGCAATCACAAGATCGGGATTCGTCGCAATAACGTCGAGAAAATTCTGCTCGGGGCGGAAAAGGTCTTCGCCGAAAAAGGCTTTGGCGGTACCGCCATGGCCGACATCGCCGCCGAGGTACAACTGCCTCGATCCAATCTGCATTACTACTTCAGCACCAAGACCGAGCTGTACAGTGCGGTGTTGTTTGATCTGCTGGAAGTCTGGAAGCAGGACGCGCTGTGCTTCGAGATGTTCGACGATCCGCGTGTAGTACTCAGCAGCTACATCCGCGCCAAGATGAACCACTCGCGCAGCCGGCCTTACGGCTCGAAAGTCTGGGCCAACGAAATCATCCATGGCGCACCGACCTTAGGCGCGGCGCTGGACGCCAGCCTGTATGACTGGGCGAAGATGAAAGAAGCGAAAATTCGCCAGTGGGTGGACGATAAACGCATCCTGCCGGTGGAGCCATCGAGCCTGCTGTACATGATCTGGGCGTCGACTCAGCACTACGCTGACTTTGATCATCAGGTGAACATTCTCAATGATCATCAGCCGCTGTCGGACATGCAGTTCGAGCGGGCGGTGCAGACGGTGACCAGTGTGATTTTGCGGGGGATCGGGTTGGAGCCCTGAACCTGTGGTGATGCTGCCGGCCCCATCGCGAGCAGGCTCACTCCTACCTTGGAACGCATTTCAACTGTAGGAGTGAGCCTGCTCGCGATGGGGCCAGTTCAGACACTAAAAACTCAGACCGCTACATGATACGGATTCCTCGGATCATGATTCCAATCCAGAAACGGCTTGCCCGTGTCCATCGGCACCATCTCGATACAGTCCTGCACCGGGCAGGTGATCTGGCACAAATTGCAGCCCACGCACTCATCTTCAATCACTGAATATTTATGCGTCCCGTCCGCCTGCTTCAGGCTGGCAATCGCCTGGTGCGAGGTATCCTCGCAAGCGATGTGGCAGCGCCCACAACCAATACACGCCTCCTGATCAATCTTCGCGATCACCTGATAGTTGATGTCGAGGTACTTCCAGTCCGTGGTGTTGCTCACCGCGCGCCCGGAAAACTCGGACACACTGGCGTAGCCCTGACTGTCCATCCAGCGTGACAAACCGTCCTTCATCTCCTCGACGATCCTGAAACCATGCAGCATCGCCGCCGTGCACACCTGCACCGAGCCGCTGCCCAACGCAATAAACTCCGCCGCGTCGCGCCAGCTGCCAATGCCGCCAATGCCAGAGATCGGCAGACCTTGGGTCTGCGGATCACGGGCGATTTCGGCGACCATGTTCAGCGCAATCGGCTTCACCGCCGAACCGCAATAACCGCCATGGGTGCTTTGGCTGCCCACAATCGGGTTGGCGACCATGCGCTCCAGGTTGACGCTGGTGATCGAGTTGATCGTGTTGATCAGCGACACCGCATCCGCTCCCCCGCGATGGGCCGCCCGGGCGGCGACGCGGATGTCGGTGATGTTCGGCGTGAGCTTGACGATCACTGGCAGCGAACAATAAGTCTTGCACCAGCGGGTGACCTGTTCGACGTACTCCGGCACCTGGCCGACCGCCGCGCCCATGCCCCGTTCCGGCATGCCGTGGGGACAGCCGAAATTCAGTTCGATGCCGTCGGCGCCGGTGGCTTCCACCAGCGGCAGGATGAACTTCCACGACTCTTCGACGCAGGGCACCATCAGCGACACGATCAGCGCGCGGTCCGGCCAGTCCTTTTTCACCTGGGTGATTTCCCGCAGATTGATTTCCAGCGAGCGGTCGGTGATCAGCTCGATATTGTTGAAACCCACCACCTCACGGTTGGCGCCGAAATGCGCCGAGTAGCGCGACGACACGTTAACCGCCGCCGGGTCTTCACCCAGGGTTTTCCAGACCACGCCACCCCAGCCAGCCTCGAAGGCGCGGACCACGTTGTAAGCCTTATCGGTCGGTGGTGCAGAAGCCAACCAGAACGGATTAGGCGCTTTGATGCCGGCGAAAACAATCGAGAGATCGGCCATTTACGCAGCCTCCACGTTGAGCATCAGTTGAGCGTTGATGGCCTCGGCGGCGCGTTTGCCGTGTTGCACGGCTTGCACGGTGAGGTCCTGATCGAGGCTGGTGCAGTCGCCACCGGCATACACGCCGGGGATGCTGGTGCGCAGTTGTTCGTCGACCTGAATCCGTTCGCCCTGACGCTTGAGTTCACGGGCCAGCGGGTCGGCGAGGGCGCTGCCATCAAAGGCTTGGCCGATGGCTTTGAAAATGGCGTCGGCGGCCAGTTCGAAAGTGTGCCCGGTGGTTTGCAGGCGACCGTCGACGAGATGCGTGCGGGCGAAGCGCATGCCGCGCACCTTGCCTTGGTCATCGAGCAGCACCTCTTCCGGCTGCGCCCACGTCAGCAAGCGCACCTGATTGGCCTTGGCGATGTCCTGTTCGTGACCGGTGGCGCCCATGTCTTCAACGCCACGGCGGTACACCAGATTCACATCACGAGCGCCGAGGCGGGCCATTTGCACGGCCATGTCGATGGCGGTGTTGCCGGCGCCGAGGACGATGCAATGATCCGCCAGTGGCAGTTGAGTCAGGTCATCGGCCTGGCGCAGTTCGCGAATGTAATCGGTGGCGGCGAGCAGGCCGGGCGCGTCTTCGTGGGCCAGGCCGAGTTGTTTGCTGGCATTCAGGCCGAGGCCGAGAAACACCGCGTCGAATTGCTGGTGCAAGTCGCTGAGGGTCAGGTTGTCGCCGAGTTTTTGCCCGTGGCGGATTTCAATGCCGCCAATTTGCAGCAGGAACTCCAGTTCCTTTTGCGCGTAATCGTCCACCAGTTTGTACTTGGCGATTCCGTATTCATTGAGGCCGCCGGCCTTTTCCCGGGCTTCGAAAATCACCACGTCGTGGCCGTGCATGGCGCTGCGATGAGCGCAGGACAAACCGGCCGGGCCGGCACCGACCACGGCGATGCGCTTGCCGGTTGATGCTGCACGGGGGAAGGGGTGTTCACTGAAGTGTGCGTTGTCTACGGCGTACCGTTGCAGCAAGCCGATCAAGACCGGTGCGCACTCATGGTCGTTGTTGCGCACGCAGGCTTGCTGGCAGAGGATTTCCGTCGGGCAAACCCTCGCGCAACTGCCGCCAAGGATGTTCGCCGAGAGGATTTTCTGCGCGGCGCCCTGAACGTTGTCCTGATGGATATTGCGGATGAACGACGGAATATCAATCTCACTGGGGCAGGCGTTTACGCAGGGCGCGTCGTAGCAGTACAGACAGCGCGAGGCTTCCAGATGGGCCTGACGGTCGTTCAGCGGCGGCGCCAAGTCAGTGAAATGGCCGGCGAGGGCGGCAGCATTCTCGTAAGGATGGGGGAGGTGGTTCAGGGTCTTTATCACGGTAGTGGCCTCACGGTGATGGAGGTGCTGCCTCTGTCGGGCATTGGTTTTGTGTTGTCGCTGCCGGCCTCTTCGCGAGCAGGCTCGCTCCCACAGGGGAATGCATTTCAAATGTGGGAGCGAGCCTGCTCGCGAAGGCCGCAGGCCTCGATCTCAGCGGTTCACAGATTTTGGCTGGTGCTGTGCAGCCCGCTTACTCAGCAAGTCAAACACCGCCGGATACGCCGGCCGTTCGACATACCGCCCCGCGCCACGCTCGGCACGCAAGTCGCCATCGGCCCATACCACGCGGCCCTGGCTGACGGTGTGGCTCGGCACACCGCGCACGGTCTTGCCTTCAAAGATGTTGAAGTCGACCTGCTGGTGATGGGTCTTCGCTGAAATGGTTCGAGTGCCCTCTGGATCCCACAGCACCAGGTCCGCATCGGCTCCAACCCGAATCGCCCCTTTGCGCGGGTAGAGGTTGAAGATCTTCGCGGTGTTGGTGGAGGTCAGCGCCACGAAGTGCTGCATCGACAAACGCCCGGTGTTCACCCCTTCATCCCAGAGCACCGCCATGCGGTCTTCGATACCGGCGGTGCCATTGGGGATTTTGCTGAAGTCGTCGCGGCCAGCGGCTTTTTGCTCGGCGCAGAAGCAGCAGTGGTCAGTCGCAGTGGTGTGCAGGTTGCCCGATTGCAGGCCGTGCCACAGGGCCTCTTGATGGCCGCGAGGACGGAAGGGGGGACTCATCACGTAACCGGCGGCGGTTTGCCAATCCGGGTGTTGATAGACGCTGTCATCCAGCAGCAAATGCCCGGCCAGCACTTCGCCGTAGACTTGCTGGCCTTTGCTGCGGGCATAGGTGATTTCGTCGAGGGCTTCCTTGGTCGAGACATGCACCAGGTACAGCGGCGTGCCCAGTGTCTCGGCGATACGAATCGCCCGACTGGCCGCTTCGCCTTCAACCTGCGAAGGTCGCGACAGCGGATGCGCTTCCGGGCCGGTGATGCCTTGGGCCATCAATTTGCGTTGCAGGTGATAGACCAACTCGCCATTTTCGGCATGCACGGTCGGCACCGCACCCAACTCCAGACAACGCTCGAAACTCGCCACCAGCGTGTCGTCGGCCGCCATGATCGCGTTCTTGTAGGCCATGAAGTGCTTGAAGCTGTTAACCCCGTGATGGCTGACCAGCTCAGCCATTTCCTCGCGCACCTGTTCGCTCCACCAGGTAATCGCGACATGAAAGCCGTAGTCCGACGCTGACTTCTCGGCCCAGCCGCGCCACTGGTGAAACGCCTCCATCAGCGATTGCTGCGGATTGGGGATCACGAAGTCGATGATCGACGTGGTGCCACCGGCCAGCCCTGCTGCGGTGCCACTGAAAAAGTCTTCACTGGCCACGGTGCCCATGAAGGGCAGTTGCATGTGCGTGTGCGGGTCGATGCCGCCGGGCATCAGGTACTGGCCGCTGCCGTCGAGCACTTCGGCACCTGCCGGAACATCAAGATTATCGCCAATGGCTTTAATCACGCCGTCGGCGCAATAGACGTCGGCGCGATAACTTTCATCATGGGTAATAACGGTGGCGCCACGGATCAACAGAGACATTCCGAGTTCCTCGCAGGCAATGACCGGCTTATGCCGGTTCTAAGTGTTTTATCTAAAATCGCCGTCAACAGGCGTATTCCTGTCAACGCTGTCAGGAATTGAAGCTAGTCTGAGTTTATGAAATCAGCAAGAATATTTTTTATAAGCTTATGACTGATTTAACTAATTGATTAATAACAAATTAAAGCGAAATTCACCAAAATGGTGAGGCTGCTCACCATTTTGACGCACTTGACAGGTTCGAAAAATAGACAAGATTTCCTATGTGAAATCAGCCGCTTGAGGATGGTCTATGGTTGATGCGCAACGTTTGAAAAAAGTGTGATGCACCAGATTGAGTCCTGATTATTCGGAGAACTTGCCTGGCATTCAGCCTGAGTGAACAGGCAGGTCGCCGAAGACTCACTGGATATATTAATGAAAACAGTTATTTGCAACGTTTTTATGGAACTGCCCGATGCGTAATCGGGGTGCCCGGCACGTTTATTGATGCCCCGGCTCCCGATGAGCAAAAAAATAATTCAAAGAACAGTGGAGCGGCCATGCAAAAGATCAGATCGCAAGTGACCGAGCGCGAAGGCTTGTTTGAGCTGGAAGCCGGCAGCGACGTCCTCGACAGTCCCCGTTACAACCACGACATCGCGCCGACCAAGGTGGCCGAACGAACCTGGAACAAATGGCACATCACCGCGTTGTGGGTCGGCATGGCGATTTGTGTGCCCACCTATACCCTCGGCGGCGTGCTGACCGCTTACTTCGGACTGACCGTCGGCGAAGCGTTGTTGGCGATTCTGTTTGCCAACATCATCGTGCTGATCCCTCTGACCCTGAACGCCTTCGCCGGCACCAAGTACGGCATTCCGTTTCCGGTGCTGCTGCGTTCATCCTTCGGCGTCCTCGGCTCCAACATTCCGTGCCTGATTCGCGCCGTGGTGGCGTGCGGCTGGTTTGGTATCCAGACGATGTTTGGCGGTCTGGCCATTCACCTATTCCTGGGTTCAGTGTTCGAGGGCTGGAAGTCGTTGGGCGGTACCGGTGAAGTCATCGGCTTCATGGTGTTCTGGGCGCTGAACCTGTGGGTAGTGATTCGCGGTGCCGAGTCGATCAAATGGCTGGAAACATTGTCTGCGCCGCTGCTGGTCGCGGTGGGCGCGGGCCTGCTGGTGTGGGCGATGCCGAATGTCTCGATGACTGAATTGCTGGCGATCCCGGCCAAGCGTCCCGAAGGCGCCGGCGTGGCCAGTTACTTCGCTGCCGGGCTGACCGCCATGGTCGGATTCTGGGCCACGTTGTCGCTGAACATTCCGGACTTCAGCCGCTATGCGAAAAGCCAGAAGGACCAGATTGTCGGGCAGATCATCGGCCTGCCGCTGACCATGTTCCTGTTTGCCTCCCTCGGCGTGGTCATGACCGCGGCGTCGGTGAAACTGGTCGGCGTGACGGTTTCCGATCCGGTCACGTTGATCGGGCATATCCAGAGCCCGGTCTGGGTTGCGCTGGCCATGGCGCTGATCATCATCGCCACGCTGTCCACCAACACCGCCGCCAATATTGTTTCACCCACCAATGACTTCCAGAACATCGCGCCCAAAGTGATCAATCGCACCACGGCGGTGATGCTCACCGGTCTGGTGGGACTGGCATTGATGGCCCATGAACTGCTGAAGAAACTTGGCTTGATCGTCTCGGACCTCAGCCTGGAAACCGTCTACTCCAACTGGCTGCTCGGTTATTCCAGCCTGCTCGGCCCGATCGCCGGGATCATGGTGGTGGACTATTTCCTGATCAAGAAGCAGCAACTGGATCTGGCCGGGCTCTATCGCGATGACGTTTATCCGGCCTGGAACTGGTTCGGGTTTATCGCGTTTGGTGTGCCGGTAGTGCTGACGTTACTGTCGCTGGGTAGCGATGCGTTCAGCTGGTTTTACAGCTACGGCTGGTTTACCGGCTCGGCGTTGGGTGGGGTGATTTATTACGGGTTGTGCTCGTTGCGGCCTAGCCCATCCGTCGAGAAATCTGCGGTGTAGCTGATGGCCTCATCGCTGGCAAGCCCGGCTCCTACAGATTCACAAACCCCCTGTAGGAGCCGGGCTTGCCCGCGAAGACGGCCTCAATAACACCAAAGTACTACTTGAAGAAACCTGGAACAACTGCCTGAGGAGATCACCATGAACGCTGCCGTAGACGTTCTGCAATCCACCCATCAGCACATCAACCGCGACCGCTTGTGGCAATCACTCATGGAGCTGGCCAAGCTCGGTGCCACGGTCAAGGGTGGCGTCTGCCGCCTGGCCCTGACGGACCTCGACCGCCAGGCTCGCGACATTTTCGTCAACTGGTGCGAAGACGCCGGTTGCACCGTCAGCGTCGACGCCGTCGGCAACATCTTTGCCCGCCGTCCGGGTCGCAACCCGAACCTGCCACCGGTCATGACCGGCAGCCACATCGACACCCAACCCACCGGCGGCAAGTTCGACGGTTGTTTCGGCGTACTGGCCGGCGTCGAAGTGCTGCGCACCCTCAATGATCTGAAAATTGAAACCGAAGCGCCACTCGAAGTAGTGGTCTGGACCAACGAAGAAGGCTCGCGCTTCGCCCCGTGCATGATGGGCTCTGGTGTCTTCGCGGAAAAATTCACCCTCGAAGAAACCCTCGCCAAAGTCGATGCCGAAGGCATCACCGTGGGCCAGGCGCTGAACGCCATCGGCTACGCCGGTCCGCGTCAGGTCAGTGGGCATGCGGTGGGCGCTTATTTTGAAGCACACATCGAGCAAGGTCCGATCCTTGAAGACGAACACAAAACCATCGGCGTGGTGATGGGCGCGCTCGGCCAGAAATGGTTCGACCTCAAACTGCGTGGCGTCGAAGCCCACGCCGGCCCAACCCCGATGCACCTGCGCAAGGATGCCCTGGTCGGCGCCGCCGTAATCGTCGGTGCGGTCAACCGCGCCGCGCTGGGCCATCAACCCCACGCCTGCGGCACCGTCGGCTGCCTGCAAGCCTATCCCGGCTCACGCAACGTCATCCCCGGCGAAGTGCGCATGACCCTCGACTTCCGCCATCTGGAACCGGCACGCCTGGACTCGATGATCGCCGAAGTCCGTAAAGTCATCGAAACCACCTGCGATGAACACGGCCTGACCTTCGAGCTCACACCGACGGCCGACTTCCCGCCGCTGTACTTCGACCAGGGCTGTGTCGAAGCGGTGCGCAACGCGGCCAAAGGCTTGGGCTTGTCGTACATGGACATCGTCAGCGGAGCAGGGCACGACGCGATCTTCCTCGCCGAACTCGGCCCGGCCGGAATGATATTCGTGCCGTGCGAAGGCGGCATCAGCCACAACGAAATCGAAAACGCCGCGCCGGACGATCTGGCGGCCGGGTGTGCGGTGTTGTTGCGGGCGATGCTGGCGGCGTCGGCAGCGATTGCCAGTGGTCAATTGGCCCTGACTTAGAGAAGTTGAGTGTATTACGCCCGCTTCAAACCCTCACACGTTCTACACGAGCAGTGTGGGGTATCGGATTTCATCCCGTTGAGCCCTCCAGCTATGGGCGCGACGGGATGCGATCCGGGCAAGCCATGCCACTGGTTTCGTAATGTTGATGAAACAACTCCCTAGGCGATAGCTCGCACTTTATCGATCACTTTGCCGCTAGCATCAGTCTCGAATGAGACCTTTATGCCTCCACGGATAATGAGAGTCATGCTTGGGTGATCGTTCTGGAAGGCCCCATAATCTGCCGTCCACTCCTTCCCATTTGTGTCAATGATGACGAATTTATTGTTTTCGTCGAGGTAGTCTTTCACTGTACCTAGGGGTATGTCTTTCTCCTGAAAATGCGATTCATTCGTTGATAAAACTAAACAGCTGCTATCAAGTCGTCTACTGTAAAAAGTGACAGTTTTTCAGATGTTTTCGCTCTTTCTACAGATCTTTTAAATTGGCGGTCGTCGCGAAGGGGGCTCTGGCAGTTTGAATTGTGTGAATTGCGCAGAATCAATCAGCGCACGTCACAAACCCCACGCCTCAATCGTCTCCTGTTGAACCCCTTAAACATGTGCACAAGTCGCGGGACGATTATATCGGCACCTGGCTGCCGGAGCCGATCCACACCACCCACCAGGGTTCACCCGAGCATGCGCATGAACTGACCTCGGCGCCGGGCAAACCCGCTAAAAGCCAGAACCGGCAAATTGCTGAGCGCCTTCCACAGCGCCATTGCCAGCGGCTCGACCACGTCATTGACCGCAATGCTGAGCGAAGACGTCGAACTCTGCGCCGACAGCGGTGGCAAGGCCTCGGCCATCCGCGAAACATTGTCCGGCATGGCCTGCGTGCTGGATTTCATTGGTCAGTCGCTGCACGCCTATTGGCAGGCGTGCGAATGGCTGCCGATGGAGATCAATGGCGCTCAAGGCGTGATCATCAGGGCTGACGGGATCATCACGGCGTCGTTGACCTTTGGTTTTGAGGAAGCGGGGCGCGTAAGCCGGATTTTTATCATGCGTAATCCGGACAAGCTGGCGGGGCTGCGGGATTCGCTGGACATGCAGTAACCCGGCCCCGACTGACACCCCCCAAAACCTGTAGGAGTGAGCCTGCTCGCGATAGCGGTGGGTCAATCAACAATGATGTCGACTGACACTCCGCTATCGCGAGCAGGCTCACTCCTACAGGTTCTCTGCACGATCCCGACCCTGTGCGGTCGTACTCTTCACGGGGGCTAAAAGCCCCGTTGTACTTGCGGAGTACCCATGAGCCAGGACGTCCTGAGCACCGACACCAATCGTCGCCAGATGCAGCAGATTATTGCGGGTTTGTCCGACGGCGTGATTCTGCTGGAACTCGATCAGACGATCCTGTGGGCCAATGAAGCGGCACTGGCCATGCACGGTGTCGGGCAGCTGTGCGAACTGGGCGCCAATGCCAGGGAGTATGCCAAACGCTTCGCCTTGCGCTATCGCAACCATCACCCCGTACCGAAGGACAATTACCCGATCAGCCGCGTGGCCCGGGGCGAAACGTTCGGCGATATGCTGGTTGAAGTGACGCCTGCCGACGATGAAGAACGCACCTGGGTGCACCGGGTGCGCAGCATGGTACTGGCGGACAGCGCCGGTGAGCCGGAGTCGCTGGTGCTGATCATGGACGACGTCACCGAGTGGGCCAGCGCCGAGCAGCGTTTCGAAAAGACGTTCAACGCCAACCCGGCCCCGGCGGTGATCTGTCGCCTCAGCGATTTGCGTTACATCAAGGTCAACAGCGGTTTTCTGGAGATGACCGGTTATACCCGTGATCAGGTGATCGGCGTGTCGACGTATGAGCTGGATGTGCTGCATGGCGCGGAAAAAAAAGAGCTTGCGATTGAGCGACTGCGTGACCACGCCACGATTGCGCAGATGCAGGCTGAGTTGCAATTGCCTGAAGGGGACAGCAAGCAGGTGATCGTTGCCGGACAACCGCTGGAGTTAAACGAAGAAGACTGCATGCTGTTTTCGTTCGTCGACATGGAGCCTAGGCACAAAGCTGAAATCGCGCTACGCCAGAGCGAGGAGCGCTTTGCCAAGGCCTTTCGCCTGTCACCGGTGCCGACGCTGGTGTGCAGTGTCGAGGATCAAATGGTGCTCGATGCCAACGACGCCTTTCTCGACACCCTGGCGTATCCCAGTGAAGAAGTGCTCGGCAAAACGGTGGCGCAGATCGATTTCTTCGACGACTCGGGCGCGCGCACGCGCTTTTTTTCGGCACTGGAGGAGGCCGCAAGGCTGGACCGAGTCGATGTCAAAATCCGTAAAAAGAATGGTGAAATGATCGATTGCACGGTCTCGGCCGACACCGTGAACATTCAGGACAGTCCTTGCTATCTGCTGGTGTTGATGAACATCACCGAACGCAAACGCACCGAGCTTGAGCTGGTCGCGGCCATCGAAGAGGTGATGAAAGATGCCTCCTGGTTCAGCCGCACGCTGATCGAAAAACTGGCCAATGTGAAAAGCGTTAACGCACCGACGTTGCCCAGCGCGTCCTTCACCGATCTGACCGCCCGTGAGCGTGATGTGCTTGGCCTGATCTGCGAAGGGTTGGCCGACAAGGAAATCGCCGTGCGTCTGAAACTGGCGGCTAACACGGTACGCAATCACGTTTCGATGGTGTATTCCAAACTTGGCGTTCACAGCCGCAGCGAGGCGATTGTCTGGGCCCGTGAGCGTGGATTGTTCTCCCGGCACTAGAGTGCAAATGCACTAGTTCAGGCAGTGCAATTGGATGTATTGGTGCCAGACTTCAGCGACTAGGCTGTCAGTGTGCGAAACGAGTCTTTTGACCGCTTCGCGTCCACGACGACGAAACCGCTCAAGGAACCGCCACATGTGTCGCCCACTCATCACCGTTTCAATCGACGAGGTTGCCCGTCAGCCGGTGGGTGAATCGCAATGATTCACCTGGCGCAATTGCGGGCGTTGCTGGAGCAACACTTTTCTCCCTGCGCCTGTGAATGCAGTGTGTCGGGAGAAAATTCGGTGACGGTGAAGCTGTATCACCCGGCGTCGGGCGAGGTCGACCTGGTGGTCAGTGGATTGAAAGTGACGAGCCTCAATTCGCCGCAAGCGGTGGCGTCGTTAATCGAAGAGCTGCGTTACGAACTGCAGAGCAATAGGTTGCATCACCCCGGGGACGAGTAGGAACTGTCGTTTTTCGGGGTAAAAAACGGTCTGATACCTTAAATGCTGGCATTGACCGGTGACTGGGCTATAAGAAACGAGAAGGTAAAATTTTCTGTGACCGGTCCGCGGCTTCGCGGTGTTGTCGTCGTGTCGCGGAAAGCATCGATTACTTACCGCGGGTCAGACTATGAACAGTCTTGGAAAACGTGCTTTTTCGCCGCTGTCGCTCGCCTTCTGCGTTGCGATCCTCAGTGGTTGCTCCAGTCCACCGCCTCCGCCACCCCCTCTGCCACCCGTAGAAAAAACCTGCGAAACCCTGGACAACACCTCTGTGACAGGTGACGCGCAAGGAGAGGGTGAAGTGACTCGGGTCACCACGACCACTCGCTGCGTGACTCAATAACTCTGGCCGCTTGAAGCGTGGACGCGCCGTGTTGAACGTTATACCGGCAACCTGTTCGGTCGGCTCGACGGTGTCCGCCGCTCAATAAAATGCCAGTCAGCTTAACTGACTGGCATTAGCCCCACGGCTGCCTTTAGCTCACCTGGCGAATCGAATCAGGACAGGAAACCACCGTCCACATTCAACGAAATCCCAGTGGTGTAACTCGACGCATCACTCGCCAGATACAACACTGCGCCCGCCATTTCACTCGGATCGGCAACGCGCTTGAGCGGAATCTGCTGCAGCGCAGTCTTCAGAATCGCATCGTTTTTCACCAGCGCCGAGGCAAACTTGGTGTCGGTCAGGCCCGGCAGCAGGGCATTGCAGCGGATGCCGAATTGCGCGCACTCCTTGGCGAACACTTTGGTCATGTTGATCACTGCCGCCTTGGTGACCGAGTAGATGCCCTGGAAAACGCCCGGCGAGACGCCGTTGATCGAGGCGACGTTGATGATGCTGCCGCCACCGTTTTCGCGCATGATCTTGCCGGCTTCCACCGACATGAAGAAGTAGCCGCGGATGTTGACGTCGACGGTTTTCTGGAAGGCGCTCAGGTCGGTGTCCAGTACGTTGCAGAACTGTGGGTTGGTCGCTGCGTTGTTGACCAGAATGTCGAGGCGGCCGAACTGTTCCTTGATGCCAGCGAAGACCTGGCTGATCTGTTCCATTTCACCAATGTGGCAAGCGACTGCAGTGGCTTTGCCGCCGGCGGCGATGATCGCGTCGGCCACATGCTGGCAACCGTCGAGCTTGCGGCTCGAGACGATGACGTGGGCGCCTTGCTGGGCCAGTAATTTGGCGATGGCTTCACCGATGCCGCGGCTGGCGCCGGAGACGAAAGCGATTTTGCCGTCGAGGTCGAACAACTGAGTCTTGGACATGGGATTCTCTTATAAAAAGTCTTGTTATAGGGGCCTGCTTTGCGATAAGCGCGCCGGGCGGATCAGAGGCTGGATTTCGATATGACTTGCAGGCTCATTTGCTCCAGCAGCTTGTTCATGTGAATGAACTGCGCGAAGCGTTTGTCCTGAGTCTGACCATGGAAGAAGCGGTAGTAGATCTGCTGCACGATGCCGGCCAGACGGAACAGGCCATAGGTGTAGTAGAAGTCGAAATTGTCGATCCGGATGCCCGCGCGTTCGGCGTAGTAATCGACGAATTCGCGGCGGGTCAGCATGCCTGGTGCGTGGCTGGGCTGGCGGCGCATTAGTTGCACCGGTGGCGGGTCGCCGGCTTCGATCCAGTAAGCGAGGGTGTTGCCCAGATCCATCAGCGGGTCGCCGAGGGTGGTCAGTTCCCAGTCCAATACGCCGATGATTTGCATCGGGTTTTGCGGGTCGAGGATCACGTTGTCGAAACGATAGTCGTTGTGGACAATGCTGGAAGTCGGGTGGTCGGCCGGCATTTTGTCGTTGAGCCAGGCCTTTACCGCTTCCCACTGCGGCGCATCCGGGGTCAGGGCTTTCTCGTAGCGGTCGCTCCAGCCTTTGATTTGCCGCGCGACATAACCTTCGGGCTTACCGAGGTCACCCAGGCCATAGGCGTTGTAGTCGACACGGTGCAGTTCAACGAACTTGTCGATGAAGCTTTTGCACAAGGCTTCGGTTTTCGCCGAATCCAGACCCAGTTCCGGCGGCAGTTCGGAACGCAGGATGATCCCGTTGACCCGCTCCATCACATAGAACTCGGCGCCTATCACCGATTCGTCAGTGCAGTGCACGTAGGCTTTGGGGCAGTACGGAAAACCGTCCTTGAGTTGATTGAGAATGCGGAATTCACGGCCCATGTCATGGGCGGATTTGGCCTTGTGGCCAAACGGCGGCCGACGCAGAACGAATTCCTGCTCGGGGTATTCGAGCAGGTAAGTCAGATTCGACGCACCGCCCGGAAACTGGCTGATCTTTGGCAAACCACTCAGGCCCGCAATGTGCGCCTTGAGGTACGGATCGATCAGGCTGGCATCGAGTTCTTCGCCGGAGCGGATACGGGTGGACTGGTCAGTAAGCGCCATGCTTATCCCTTCTGCTTATTTTGGAGGCCAGACATCATTGACTAATCTAATGGTGAGGCGAGGGCGCCACAAGTGCGGCATGGTCTTATAGGTTAGCGTGTTGCTGGATAATCAACGTTCTTGATAGGCGAAAACAGTACCTGCGGGCTATGGTTCAGGGGATACGGTGCTTCCAGGAAGGAGCGTTGAAAATGGGTTGTCCGCAAGTCTGTGCCACCGCAACCCTGCAATGCAGTTTCGGCGCGGCGCCCGCCGTACTCAATGTGTTGCCGGTGAACCGAACCCTGACCGGGGGGCTACCGGCGGCAAACATCATGGACCACATCCCGCTGGTGAACATCATGCCCTTTGGCATGTGCATGAGCATGGCCAACCCGGTGGTCGCTGCTGCGACGGCGGCGGCGCTCGGGGTGTTGACGCCAATGCCCTGCATCCCGGCCACCGCCGCCCCGTGGATCCCCGGTGGTGCGCCGACGGTGTTGCTCGGCAACATGCCAGCCATCGATGCCAACAGCACCCTGATGTGTAATTGGGCCGGGGTGATAAAGATTGTGATGCCTGGACAAATGCAGATGCTGATTCCCTGACTCACACGATCAAACTGTGGGAGCGGGCTTGCTCGCGAAGGCGGTATGTCGGGTGGCATTGATGTTGAATGTGTCGGCCTCTTCGCGAGCAAGCCTGCTCCCACATTTGGATCTCCGTCGCCCACAAATACCACCCCTGTGGGAGCGAGCCTGCTCGCGATCAGGCCATGACATTCAACACAACAAGTTCAGACTTGCGCAGGATCACTCCAGCGCCTGAACCACCAGCGCACCCTCGAGATCGGCTTGCCCTCGGCGTCCAGCGGTCGTCCATCGGCGGCGAAGCCCTGTTCCGGTTCCAGCAATTGACCGTTTAGATAACGGGCCTCGACGGCGGGTTTACCGTTGGGATGAAAGCGCTGATACCGGCCCTCGCGCACGCCGTCGCGGTAGAACTCTGCCTCGGACAGTTGCCCATCGGGAAAGTAATTGAACGCCTCGCCATGCAGCAGCCCTCGGCGGTAAGTCGCCTTGCGCTGTAGCCAGCCTTGCGGCGCATAGAAACTGGCGATCCCCTGCAGCTTGTCATGAACAAACGGCAGCTGCGCCGAGACCTTGCCGTTAGGGTGATAGAGCAGGGTAGTACCTTGCAGCTCGCCCTGGCTGTAGTGCAAATCAGCCTGCGCGCGACCGTCATCCTTGATGTGCAACGCACCGTCGAGCTGGCCATCCAACAAGCGACCTTTAAGGTGTTTATCGTTCTGCTGCAGGTCCAGCGGCGTGATGGCCATGGGTTCTCCTTGTCAGTTGACCTGCACAAGACCACCCTTGATGGTCAGCATGCCGCCGCCATCCACGGTCTGCGAAGCGGCGGCCTTGTTGGTCAGGCTGATCCCGGCATCGTTGGTCATTGTCGTGCCGGCCTTGTTTTCCAACGAGGTACCGGCCTGATTGCTCAGGGACGTACCGGCCTTTTGGCTGATCGAGGTACTGGCCTGTGCCGCCAGATCCGCGCCGCTCTTGATTGAGAAGCTGCCGCCACTTTGCAGGGTCAAGGTGCCGGTTACTTTTATGGTCAGATTGCCATCCACAGTCAGGCTGTAGTCACCGGTGACCTTGTGTTCGTAGTTACCGCCGGTGCTATGAGTCTGGTCGGCGCCGACCTTCACCGTACGGCTGTCTTTCACGTCGAGGCTGTCGCTGCCGGTCTGGATCGTCACGCTGCGTTTGCCTTTTTCCAGGGTCACGGTTTCGTCGCCTTCCTTCACCGTGCGCGTGCGGGCGTTCTGCACCGTCAGGGTTTCGTCGTGGCCGACAGTGGCGGTGGTGTCGTTGAGCACGTTGATCTTCAGATCTTTCTGTGCCTGGAGAAACACCTCTTCGGCGTCTTTCTTGTCCTCGAAGCGCAACTCGTTGAAACCGCCGCCGCCCTTGGACGATTGGGTCTTGATCCCGGACTGGGTCTGATTCGCCGGTAGCGCATAGGGCAGGGCGTTGTCGCCGTTGTAGACGCAACCGGTCACCAGCGGCCGATCCGGATCGCCATCGATAAAGGTCACGATCACTTCCTGACCGATGCGCGGGATGAACTGCATCCCAAACCCTTTGCCGCTCCAGGGCAATACCACCCGGACCCAACAGGAACTGGTTTCATCGTTCTTGCCGTCGCGATCCCACGGGAACTGCAACTTTATGCGGCCGTATTCGTCGGTCCAGATTTCTTCGCCAGCCTTACCGACAACGATGGCGGTCTGAGTGTGCATTCGCGGTTTTGGCGTGGTTCGCTGCGGCCGGAACGGTGTGGCTTTGGGGAACGCTTCGAAGCGATTCTGGTAGCCGTCGTGGCTGGCTTCGTGAGTGACCACTGTCACCACCCAATCAATATTCAGCGTCGCGTCATCATGACCGGCGAGGGTGAACCAATGCCCCGGCACCAGCCAGCGACAGTCACTTTCACCGACAAAGCGCTTCTCCTGACTGCGCAATCCATCGACTCGCTGCTTGGTTAACGAATCGCCCCGAGCCTTGGCGTTGTAGCTGCCGGGATGCTCGTACATCGACCGTGGCCCGGCGACTGCTTCAGCCTGGCTGTACAGCGACGTGGTCGGCGTGGTGAATTCGTAATCCGTCGCCCGATACACCCCGGCGACCGCTTGCATGCACACCTGGCCTGAGCGAATGCCGTGCAGTTCGCGCTCACCCATTTGCTGACCGAGATAATTGACTTTCGGCCCGTTGGGGATCGGCGGGAATGCATCGTTACTGTCCCCCAGCACCAGCGTGTGCTTGCCGTCTTCATGGGTGTAAAACCAGAAAATTCCGTCTTCTTCCAGAAGGCGCGAAACGAACGCAAAGTCGGTTTCGCCGTACTGCACGCAGTATTCTCGCGGGGTGTAGCTGCCGGTGAGTTTCAGCAGGAAGTCGGTGAATCCGTGGGCCTTGAAAATCGTGGTGACGATGTCTGAGGTGGCAAGGTTCTGGAAGACGCGGTTGTTGCTGGCCAACGTTAGCCACCATAACCATGGGCGCAGCATCAGTTGATAGCGCTCGGCGGTGGCATCGGCGGGGAGCTGGCTGATTTCAGCGACCAGCGCATCCATCGGGCGACTCAGGGTATCGTTGTGCAGGGTCGACGTGACGTGAGTGGCGATGGCGGTGGATAGCGTTAGTGAGGCGCCATCGTTGAGGCCGTTGAGGGTTTGCGAGCCCAATTTATTGAGCGCTTCTTCACCGGACAATGTCTCAGGGTAAAGTGCCGACAGCGAGGCGGCGGTGAGGGAAAGGGGCGTGTTGCTGTTGGTGGACCTGGGCATCGTGAGCCTATAAAGAACTTATGAAATAACAAAGCCGCAGGATATTTATTTGGACATCTTAGGGGTCGGCTTTTTGGCGCCACCTTTGGTTTTTTGCATGGCTTTCGCGTGGAATTCACTCCAGTTCAGGTTTTTCCATTGCGAAAGAAATATAACTTCTATGCCCACAACGCCTCCGTCTTTATCGTAGTCAGCAAGAACTCCTTCATCGATAGGCAGGGTGTAGGCTACCTTTTCTTTAGAGAACTTCATGTAGGCCGAATTGGAGTCCGGGTTGTTGGTGATTTGCGTTGTCATTATGTTTCCTCAGTGCTCTTCAAGTTATATCTGATTTGAATGGCTGTTGTTTATTTCAAGTCCACCAAACCGTCACTACGTGTGTGCCAGCAGCATCGGTAACTACGGAAACTGTAAAGCTATTTAAAACAACTTGATAATTAAAAAGGGGCATGTAGTTAGGCGCAAATAATTGTTGGCCCCAATAGTTTAGTACAGGCACGGCTATGGTGTTCTGGTATTGGTATGCGGCGCTGTAAAGCCTGGTGTTGTGTGCCTGCAAGACATAATTTCCATTGCCAACGGTCGCCTCCACAAAAGACGTGGTTATGCTTCTTTCATACATGCGATCAATGGCATGCTGTGAGTAGGTTAGCGGCATATTCTCCTCCTGAGTTTCAGTGTTTTCGTGAGGTTGTCGGATCAGCGCCTGGAAAATATGTTTTTATTCCACTACTCACTGCACCAACTTTCTCGTCACCTGCGTCATCCACATGAAAATAAGGGGATGGATATTTTTTCGCCTGCGTGAGCCATCCACGGCGCTTGATCATTAAATCCATCCCCTTTCTCATGGCCCTAAAAACGAAGTGGGTTGCATCCTCTTCACTCCAACACCCATTCCGCCAACTTCCCCGTCACCTGCGTCATCAACACATTCTCAACATCCCTTGCCCCAGCCGCGCTGCACTTGGCCAACACCGCCTGCACAATCCCTGCATCAAATTCGAATTGTTTCCCGGTTGCGGCCTTGTAGCGCCCGCGCAATTTCTCCAGCTTCGCCAGCACAATCCCTTCCAGCGTCGCCTCATCCAGCGGCCGATACGCCACCACCGTCATGCGTGCCAGAAACGCCGGGCGAAACGCTTGCAGCAGCACTTTGTGCAACGCTTCGTTGAAGGCGTCGGTGCCCAGTTGCGCGACCGGTGTGTCGAGCAACAATTCAGCACCGACGTTACTGGTGGCGAGCATCACAGTGTTTTTGAAGTCCACCACCAACCCGGTTCCGTCCTCCATGACGCCTTTGTCGAAGACGTTGTAGAAGGCTTCGAGCACATCCGGGTGGGCCTTTTCAATTTCGTCGAGCAGCACCACCGAATAAGGTTTACGCCGTACCGCTTCGGTGAGCACGCCACCGCTGCCGTAACCGACGTAGCCGGGCGGGGCGCCTTTGAGTTGGCTGACGGTGTGGGCTTCCTGGTATTCCGAGAGATTGATGCTGATCAGGTTGCGTTCGCCACCGTACAACGCGTCGGCCAGGGCGTAAGCGGTTTCGGTTTTACCGACGCCGGTGGGGCCGACCAGCAGGAATACGCCGACCGGTTTTTGCGGGTCGGTGAGGCCGGCGCGGTAGGCCTGTAAACGCTGGGCGATGGTGCCCAACGCAACGCTTTGTCCCATAACGCGCAACCCCATGCGTTGGCCGAGGGTGCGCACGGCGTGGGCTTCGTCGGCTAGCATCTTGCCGACCGGGATACCGGTCCATCCGGCAATGACGGCGGCGACGGTTTTGGTGTCAACCTGCTCTGGCACCAGAGGGTCATCCTGGCGAATGGCGTCGAGTCCGGCTTCCAGGCGCACCAGTTCGGCGGCCAGGTGATCGATGCGGCTGTCGGTGGCTTCGTCCGGTTTGTCGCTGTCAGCGCGTTCGCTCAAGGCGAGTAACTGGCGACGGGTTTCCAGCAGTTCACGCACGGCGACCCGCTCTTCGTTCCAGCGGGTTTCCAATTCGCGAATGGCCTGCACGTTGGCGACGGATTCGCTTTCCAGCAGGGTGATCCGTTCACGGTGATCGAGTCCGGTAGCTTGCTCCCGACGCAAGCGCTCGACCTCATCCTTGAGGCTGTTTTGCCGATGGCGCAGGCTTTCCAGCGGTGGTGGCACGTCGTGCTGGCCGAGGGCGACCCGGGCGCAGGCGGTGTCGAGCACGCTGATGGCCTTGTCCGGCAACTGGCGTCCGGAGATGTAGCGATGGGACAGTTTCACCGCTTCGTGGATGGCGGCGTCCAGCACTTGCACGCCGTGGTGCTGTTCGAGTTTGGCGGCGACGCCACGGAGCATTTCCACAGCAGTGGTTTCGTCTGGTTCCTCGACTTGTACCAACTGAAAACGCCGGGCGAGGGCCGGGTCTTTCTCGAAGTATTTTTTGTACTCAAGCCAGGTCGTTGCGGCCAGGGTGCGCAGTTCGCCACGGGCCAATGCCGGCTTGAGCAGATTGGCTGCGTCGCTGCCGCCTTCCGCGCCGCCAGCGCCAATCAGGGTGTGGGCTTCGTCGATAAACAGAATGATTGGCTTGTCGGCGCTACGCACCGCGTCAATCACGCCTTTGAGGCGCTGTTCGAACTCGCCTTTGACCCCAGCGCCTGCTTGCAACAAGCCGAGGTCGAGTACGCGCAGGCTGACTTCCTGCAAAGACGGTGGCACATCCCCGGCGGCGATGCGCAAGGCCAGCCCTTCGACTACAGCGGTCTTGCCCACGCCCGGCGCACCGACCAGGATCGGGTTGTTCTGCCGGCGGCGTAGCAGGATGTCGATGCACTGGCGGATCTCGCCGTCGCGGCCGACGATGGGATCGATACGTCCGGCATGGGCGTCGGCGGTCAGGTCCTGGGTGTATTGGTCCAGCACAGAATCCTGTTTTGGCGCGGAATGGCCCGCCGCTGAAGGACGCGTTCCACCGACGTGTTCGCGAGAGCTTTCGGTCCATTCCAGCAGGTTGCTGCGCAGCGCTTCCCGGGGGATTTTCAACAGCGACGAGGCACTGTTGAGGAGCAAACTGCGGCGCTCGTCGCGGTCGATCAAGGCCAGTAGCAACAGACCGGAACGGATACTGTCCAGCCCCAACACACTGGCGTGCACCACCGCGTCTTCGAGCAGGCCGATGGTTTGCGCCGAGAGCGCCGGGGTGCGGGTGCTGCCGGATTTGAACAACTCCAGGGCCTTGTTGATTTCCGCCATCAGGGCATCGCGCTCCAGGCCGAAGCGCGGCAGCAAATAAGCGAAGTCACCGCCTTCAATGTCCAGCAGCTCCAGCAGCAAATGTTCGATTTCAACGTAGTGATGACCTCGTTGCAGACAGCGTTGAGCCGCGCGTTCCAGGGCGCGGCGGTTGTCCGGATTGAGGCGTCCGATCAGGCTGGCCAGTTCCATGTTCAGGTGATCTCCAGCTGTCGAAGACGGGTTTCGATGCGTTGCACGGCAAGGCTGGTTTGTCGTTGCAAACCGCCATTCCAGCCGAGCTGCGGCGGTGCGTCGCGACCAAGTTTTATCGGGCCGGCACCACGCACCAGCAACACCAACGTGCAATCCAGGTCCGGGCCGAAATACAGGGCGCTGAGGCTGGCCAGCGCCGGGTGCGATTCGCCGTCAGGCAAAAACCTCGCCGCCTGGGACGAGGACAACGGACCCAGTGTCAGCCGGATGCCTGCGTGTTCATCCCAGACCCGGGTGCCGGCCACCGCTGTCCGGCCCAGTTGCAGGTTGCGGCCGCCCGGGATCATGCGGCTGCGACTGGCGGGCGGAATCTCGCGCCACGCCCCTTCATAAGCACTCAGTTGCACGGGCAGTTCGAACTGTTCGCGCACAATGGCGGCGAAACCGGCGAGGGAGCGACGGCCGTCAGCAAACAGCGCGCTGCACGCCAGCACGGCGGAATCAGGAATGGCCTGACGTTCCTGCAAGGCTTTGGGCAGCAGGCCGGTCAGCGCCCTCAATTGCGCCTGCACCGGCGACGCGGCGGGTACGGTGAAACCCACGGCGATCCGGTGTTTGCGCATCACCTTGTACAGCAGGCTCAGTAACCGATGCTGGAACAGGTCGAGGAATTCGGCCGGTGCGAAGTCCTTGGCCCGAGCCCGCTGCTGCAACCATTCCTGATAGGCGTAAGGCAGGGGGCCGTCAGGGCCGCCGAGGCCGAACACCGGCGTGCTGAGGATCGGTTGCTGGTCGGGTTCCTGGGTCAGGCTTTCGATTTCGCTGGCGGAGAACAGCGGCGTCAACGGCCCGCGCAGGCGCAGTGCTTCCGCTTGAGGGGCGGTGCCGCTGCCGAGGGATTCGGCCTGGGGGTGTTCGCGTTCCAGCAGCAATAACGCCTGCAATAATTCGAACGCTTGGGGGTCACGTCGCAGCCGTTGGCTCAGGTTCAGAGGGACAGCGGCATGCCGGCTAGGGGTTGCCATGTCTTGACCTCCTTGTTTGATTGAACCAGCACCGTGCGCACGAAGCGGTTGGCCGTGGCATAGAGTGAAAAGAACTGCGCCAGCACCGCTGAAAACAACACTGCGCTGCTGCCCACAAAATGTTGTGGATCGAGTTGCAGTTGAACCTCCAGCCCATTACGCCAGCCGCGCCAGGCGTCTTCGCCGACATGGCCAATCACCCGTTCGCAACCCAAACTCAATAAGCCCTCGATTTGCCGCCAGGCGCTGGCCTCGTCACGCAGGTTGTGCAACTGCAGGATTTCCTTGAGCGCATCCAGTGCCTGCGGCCCTTCGACCAATGAAAGATGATTGAGGGTCAGTTGCGACACCAGCCGCCAGCGCGATTCGCCGTCCAGGCGCGGCAAGCTCTGCGGGCTGGGTGGATTGCGCAGGCGCGCCCAGGCCACCGGACCCGGACGTTCGAAACCCAGCGGTGTACCAGCTGGAAGGCTCTGGGCCAAGTGTCGATTGGTGCAGAGCAGTTCGGCGGTGAGGCTGTATTCAATGGCCTCCGACAGCGGATCGAGTCGCGTGTCCACCAGACTCACCAGCAGGTCGGTGCCGAGGCGATTGGGGGTCATGCTGCTGACTCGTCGCGCATGCCAGTAGCATTGCTTATCGGCGCCACTGTGCTGACTGCCGTAATAGGCCGGCACTCGTTGCACACCTTGGCTGGAACTGGCGCGCATCGCCCGGATGCTATGGATCTCGACGCTGTTTTCCCGGTGGCTGTCGGCGACCAGGCGGTATTCGCTGCGGGTGCCGTCCGGGCGCAGAGGCTCCGAGGTGCGTGGAAACAGGTTGATCACCGGCGCGCAGCCCAGCGCAATATCGCTGGCCTGAAGGTGTAAACGGCTGCTGGGCGCGCGATCGAAGACGATGTACAGATAAAGCGTCTGGCTGTCGCTGGTGGCGCCTGCCAGTGGAAGGTCGAAGAAGTTGAATTTGTCCGGGAAGGCAAAGTACTCGGCGAGCAAACGCATGCCCGGGTGCACACCGTCTTCGTCCGGCAGCAGCACTTCATCGCTGGCAAAACCGACGATCCGGGGCAGCCCCGTCAGCACGTTGGGCACACTGCCGACCGGGCCGGCCAGTACCTTCACGGCATGGGCACCGAGCAGGTCATACAGGCAGGCGTTTATCATCGGTGAGGCGGTCAAATGCACGCGCAATTGTTCGATGCCCAGCGCCGACCATTGGTTTTCACCGAGGCACCGCAAACTCAGGCGCAGCGCCGAACGCGCTTGAACAACGCCGGTCAGGGCCTGGGCTTCGTCGCTACCCAGCAGCAGCGCTTCGTTGATTTCCACGGGCCACAGCCGAACCGCGGCGCTGGTGCGAAAGTGAATGCTTTCGCCTTTGCTCGTGGTGACGAACAACGGTGTGTCCCGGGGCAGCGGGTAGCCGCCGGCCAGGTTGCCTTTGCTCAGGTCCGGTTCGAACTGCACGATGGAGCACGATGGTAGAGGGCGCATGGCTAACGGGTAAAGCTGTTCGAGCAACGCATCGCTGAATTCAGCGTAGTCATCATCGAGACGGCGTTGCAGGCGCGCCGCCAACAGCGCAAAACCTTCCAGCAGCCGCTCGACGTGCGGGTCCGGGCATTCATCGGGTGACAGTTCAAGGCGCCTGGCGACCTTGGGGTAGCGCTCGGCGAAAATACTCCCGGCGTGACGCAACCAGGTCAGTTCCCGTTGGTAGTAGTCGAGCAGTTGCGGGTCAATCGAGTCGCTCATGACGCACCTCAAGGCCATCGCTGACCTTCTCGATGACAAATGCCACCGGCCAGTGCTGCCGGCCGCTGCGTAGCTTCCCGATCAGCCTGATGCTCAGTTGCTGCGGATGGCCGGGCACCGGGTCGACCTGAACCTCACCCAGTTTCAGGCGCGGTTCGAAATGGTAGATCGCCTCGCGCACGTCCCGCGTCAATTGACGACGGTCATCGCTGCGCTGCTGTTGCAGGGCGGTCCAGTCAGCGATGCCGTAGTCGAGAATGCTCGGCGGGGAGGTGAGCGCCAGTGGCCTGCGTCGGGTGTTGAACAGGCGCAGCAGTTCCGTGCGGACCGAGTCGAGCAGGCCCTGAAGGTCGAACTCCAGCACCGTGTCGACCTCGCTTGAGGCGAGTCGCTCGAACAACGGTGGGTGCATGCCGGTGCCTGCCATGGCCGACGCGTCCACTTACTTGACGAGCTTGTTGGCAGCCATGTCCCAGGTCGAGGCGGCCGTACCTTCCTTGGTGCCGTCGTCTTTCTGGGCGGTGAGTTCCCATTTGATTTTGGTGAAATTCAGAGACAGAGTCTCCACCGGTTTGCCCCCGGTGCCGCCGCTGACACTGACGTTGGACAGCACCACGTTGGTCAGGGTGTAGATGATGAACGGCATCAGTTTGCCACTACCTTCAGCAGCGTTGCGCCCGACGATGACCTTGGCTTCCGGGATCGGTTTGCCCGCGCAGCAATATTCGTTGAGGCTAGGTGTGGAACTGTCGACAAATTTAGTCAACGTGAACTCGCCGATGTGTGGCTTTCCGGAGGTCCGCTCCGAGTTGCTGACGTCGTTTGTGACCTGCATGGCGACGTTGTGGCTGTAGGACATGACTTCGATCTTGTCCGTGTAGCCTTCGAGCAGACTGTCGCCTTTGATGTCGCCGCCGAGGTCGAGAATAATTGCATCCATCGCATGAACTCCTGAAGGTTTTCAAGCTTGATAAACAGGGAACTCCCGCCGGGTTGGCCGGCGGGAGAGGGGCCGGTCAGGCGGCTGCCGGTGGCGGCAGGGTGGCGACCAGTCGGATCGACGCAGTCAGCTCTTCGAGCTGGAAGTGCGGTCGCAGGAACACCGTGGCCTTATAGGCACCCGGCTTGCCGGCCACCTCGGTCACATCCACTCGGGCTTCACGCAACGGGTACTGCGCCTTGATCTCTTGCGGCGCGTTGTCGTTGATCAGCACGTAGTCGGCGATCCAGTTGTTGAGGTAGGTCTGCACATTATCGCGGGTCATGAAGCTGCCGACCTTGTCGCGCATGATCACCTTCAGGTAGTGCGCGAAGCGCGAGGCGGCAAGCACGTACGGCAACATCGCCGAAATCCGCGCATTGGCATTGGCCTCGTTGGTGTTGTAAAGCTTGGACTTGTTGGTGGTCTGGCCGCCAAAGAACACCGCCACGTCGCTGTTTTTCTTGTGGCACAGCGCGATGAAACCGAGGTCGTTGAGCTCTTTTTCCCGGCGGTCGGTGATCGCCACTTCGGTCGGGCACTTGAGCGACAGGTCGCCGGAAGTCGTGCGGAAGGTGTGAGCCGGCAAACCTTCAACCGCGCCTCCGCCTTCCGCCCCCCGAATCGCTGCGCACCAACCGTATTTAGCGAAGGCTTCGGTGATGCGCTGTGACAAGGCCCATGCGGCGTTGCCCCACAGGTATTTACCGTGGTCGCTGCCGTTGACGTCCTCAACGTAATTGATGCCTTCAACCGGCGAGGTGTCCGGGCCGTAAGGCAGGCGCAGCAGGAAATGCGGCAGCACCAGCGACACGTAGCGCGAATCTTCGCTTTCGCGGAAGGAGCGCCACTTGATCAGTTCCTGGCTCTCGAAGACCTTGGACAGGTCACGCGGCACGGCTAGTTCGGTGAAGCTGTTCATGTCGAACAACCGTGGACTGGCGGCGGCAATAAACGGCGCGTGAGCGGCGGCGGCGACGTTCGACAGTTTCTCCAGTAGCCCGATGTCCTGTGGGTGCCGGCCAAAGGTGTAGTCACCCACCAGCAAGCTGAACGGGTGCCCACCAAAAGTGCCGTATTCCTCTTCGTAGATCTTCTTGAACAGCGCGCTCTGGTCAAACTCGACGGCTTTTTCCAGGTCGTTTTGCAGCTCCTTCTGCGTCACGTTGAGCAGGCGCAGTTTCAGCCGGGAACTGGTTTCGGTGTTTTGCACCAGCAGGTGCAAGCCACGCCAGGAAGCCTCGAGTTTTTGTAATTCGGGATGGTGCAAGACTTCATTGAGTTGCGCACTGATCAGCTCATCGATCTGGCTGATGCGGTCGTTGATCATCGCCACGGTGTCCTTGTCGATGGCCATGCCTTCGTCGAGGACCTGGGTGGCGAACTCCGCGAGCATGTCGCGGGCATAGTCCTGCTGGCTGTCGTCGTGGGCCATGCGGCCTTCGGCGATGATGCGATCGAGCAAGGACAGGCTTTCTGTGGTGCTTTCACTGGTTGTGGCGCTGGCTGAAGCGGGCATGGCGACGTCTCCCTGAGTGAATGAGTGATCAGGCCTGCGGTTGATCAGGTGCTTCGGTCGGTGCTTCGCTGTCGCCTGCAACGGGGGCGGCGGTTTCCGGACGGGCAGACTTGATCTCTTGCAGGCCTTCGGTGTTGGCGATGACGTCGCGCAACAGCTTGTCCAGATCATCATTGCCGTCGAGTTTGGTCAGCAGGTCGCGCAAGCGCTGACGGGCTTCGAACAGGCGCCGCAAGGGGGTCACTTGCTCGACCACTTTGACCGGGTCGAAGTCGTCGATGTGTTTGAAGTTGAGCTCGATGTTGAGCTTGCTGTCGTCACCGCTGAGCGTGTTGGTGACCTGCAAGGTGGCGCGAGGGGCGATCGAGGCAAGCACTTCGTTGAAGTTGTCGCGGTCGATCTCGGTGAAGCGCCGCTCGTTCAATTTGGGAAGTGGCTCGAGAGGTTTGCCGGAAAGGTCGGCCAGAATGCCGACGACCAACGGCAATTCTTTTTTCTCGATGGCGTTGCCGATTTCGACGTCGTAGGTGATTTGCACCCGGGGCGGGCGGACCCTGTCGAGCTTGTGTTGAGTGCTTTCTGCCATGTTGGCTGACTCCGATGCATGAATGGGCGCAATGCATCGGGAGGCCCGCTCATCGCTTTCCCTTGCTGGGCCGAAGGTTAGAAAGGGTGGCAGACGGAGCTGTCGGTCCTTTGACGAACCTTCCACATTCGGCATGGGGGCCGAACTACCCAAGACACTAGAACAGGTCTATAAAAAGGCAAGCAAAAAACATTTTTGGACCGGCTCGATAAAAGGAAAATTCAATTTGTCTGCACGTTTTTTTGCTTTTGTCCTGTTCCTGACCGTCTCCGGTTGCTCGTTATTCGGGCCACGGGTGGATCTCGATAACCTGACACTGGACGTCGCGCCGAAGGCCAACGACGACACCCCGATTGCCGTGGATTTCATCGCCGTGAACGACCCGGACTTGCTCAAACAGTTGTCCGGCATCACGGCACGACAGTGGTTTGCCGATCGCGAACAGTATCAACGCGACTATCGGCAGCTGATAACAGTGTGGGGGCTGGAACTGGTCCCCGGCCAATTCATCGACAAACAACCTTTCCCGCTGGGGGGCAAGCGGGCCTCTGGACTTTTGGTTTTCGCCAGCTATAACACACCCGGAGCACACCGATTGCGGCTGGATGATCAGCACGATGCCTGGCTTAAGTTCGACAGCCGGGAGATGACGCTGGTGAGCAGCACTTCGCAGTGAACACACCGCCAAGCCGCCGGTTTGCGCGGCGACGTAAACGTCGAAGGGACTCGTATGAGCCTGTTACCTGATGCGGTTTGCTGGCACGAGGGCATGCAATTACTGCCCCAGCATTTTCAGTTGCAAGGCCTTCGAGCCGAAGCATTGGTGACGCATTTTGCGCAAGCCTGTAATCCATGGTTCTGGGGTGTGAGCCGAATTGAAGTCGACCCTGGTGCACTGAGCGCCGGGCTGGTGCGCTTACTCAATCTGCAAGCGACATTACCAGACGGTTTGCCGGTCGACCTGCAGGTGGGGGGCGGACCGAGTTTGGAGCTTGATGTCAACGAAGCGGTCAACGCTTCGGAAAACGCGACGGTGACCGTGTACCTCGCCGTCAGCCCGTTGTGGCGAGCCGGCCAGCTACTACCGCTCAAGGGGCGGCTGCAGTCCGTGGTCGGCGATGCGTTGCCGGATTTGACCAGCGGTGAGTACCCCGAGTCGATCACGGTGTGGCGTCCTAATCCGCGTTTGTGCACACAATTGAACAAAGCCGATTCTATCTGCCTGCCGCTGCTGAAAATTCGCAAGGAGGGCGGCGGCTTTCTGTCGTTGCCCTACACGCCGCCCACGCCGTGCCTGTTGCCTGAGTCAATGTTGGGTCGAAGGGTTGCGGGCCTGTGTGCCCGAACGCGGGAAAAATGCATGTTCCTGGCTGGCCGTCTGCGCCAGGCGCAGCAGGCCGGCAATCAGGATGATGCGTTGGAAGTCCGTCGCCAGTTGACGGCGTTGTGGGCCCGTCTGCCGGAAGTAGAGGGCGTATTGAACAGTCGACTGGCAACGCCACAATCTTTGTACGGTGGGTTACTCGGGCTGGCAGGCGCATGGTCCGCTCTCGACCCGTTGGCGGGCGTTCCACCCTTTGCCCCACTGGATTTTCTGGAGCTGCAACGCGGCTATGAGTCGGTCCTTGACTGGCTTGAACGAACCCTCCAACTGATTCGTGCCGGCTATCGCAGCCTGCCGTTTGAACGCAGTGAACAGAGTTTTTCGATTCAACTGCCCGACGATCAGCCGAGTCAGCGTCTGGTCATCGGTTTGCGCATGCCCAGCGGCAGCGGCGAACAGGCCGCCAGCGAATGGCTGAGCGGGGCGATCATTGCCTCAGCGCCGCACATTCCGTTGCTCAGCCGTCAGCGCATGAGCGGTTTGCCTCA
This sequence comes from Pseudomonas sp. GL-B-19, assembly GCF_019956415.1. Lineage (GTDB taxonomy): Bacteria > Pseudomonadota > Gammaproteobacteria > Pseudomonadales > Pseudomonadaceae > Aquipseudomonas. The sequence goes on along the minus strand of NZ_JAHBDK010000047.1, from coordinate 12,442 downwards.
TCAGGCCATGGGCCGCAATGAGCAAGTGTCCTACAGCGTCGGCGACGACACGCGCTTGTTTGTGGTGACGGCCGAGGGCCAGTGGTTCGACGGGCAATTGCCGTTGCTGATTGCCGCGCCGGCCTCAAAACCGGCGAGCAGTCCATGGCAAGTGGTGTTGTTTGTGGCTCAGGCGAGTGAAAGTGTCTGATCGAGGAGAGGCATCGAATGTCTGAAGGGAATGCCGGGGCGGGTACACGGGGGCTTCGCGAAGCGCCGCTGAGCAGTGCCTTTCGCGAGGCGTGGCTGCAATGGTCTCAGGAATGGATTCAGTTGCCCAAGGACAGCGACGATGAGGCGCTGGTCGAGGCAGTTTTCGACCTGTCGACGCAAATCTCCCAGCGGCTGTGGCGAACCGCGTTCGCCCGGGTCGGTGATGCGGCGACTGACCAGGTGAAGGCGCTGGTCTACGCCTTTGTCGCGTTGATCGATGAAACGCTGTTGTTTGCGCCATGGCCGGGCCAGTCTGCCTGGCAGGAAAAACCGCTGGAATCGCGGATGTACGCAAGCCGGCAGGCCGGCGAGAAATTGCCGCTGGCGATCAAGACCCTGCTGGACGAACAGATTCCCACTACCCGCGACCTGGCCAATGTTTATTTGCAATGCCTGGTGTTGGGGTTTGAAGGGCAGCTGCGCGGTGAACAGAGTCAGACCCAGCATGAAAAACTGCGCCTGGCACTGTTCACCTTTGCCTGGCAGCACGACGCGGACTATGCCGATGTCAGCGCAAGGCTCCAGCAACCTTCGGCGGTACCGCCGGTGCAGTTGCCGGTGCGTCAATCCTTGCCGGATGGTTTTCGTCTCGGACTGGGTATTTTCGCCATGGTGATGATACTGACAGGGCTGGGGCAGTTTTTCTGGCGTGACATTCACCAGGAGCTTGATCCGGTGTTGCAGATGACCGATTCGGTTGCCGCGTCGGAGCAAAACTTATGAGCACGCTTGGGTGGGTCGGTCTGATCATTGTCGTGCTGTTGGTGCTGATCATTATCGGGGGAGTGGTCTGGTGGTTGCGCACCCAGAGCGGGGCGGCGATCCGCAGTTTTTATACCTCGGTCCGCCATATGGAGCAGGAGCAGGGCGCTCAGGACCGTTACCAGATTCCATGGCTGCTGATGCTCGGCGACGAAACCCAGGGCACGCAATTGTGCCGCCAATGGCGCCTGCAACCAACCGACAAACCTGCCTGGTTCGGGCGTTGGTGGTCGGATCCCGAAGGCGCCGTGCTGGTGGTGCCGCAGGGGCTGTTCCTGCCTGAAGAAGGCATGAACCTGCAACGAGGCAGCTGGTGGCGCTTGTTGGGGTTGATCCTGCGCTTGCGCAGCAAACGGCCACTGGACGGGGTGATCTGGACGGTGCCGGTCAGTCGCCTGGTCAGTGCTGAGCAGGCGGCGAGCCTTGGTCTGGCGGCCCGTCGGCGCTTCATCGATTTGCTGCAACGGTTCGGGCTGAGCCTGCCGGTGTACGTGGTGATTACCGGCATGGAAGAGCTGCCAGGTTTTCAGGATTTGATCACGGCGTTGCCCGAAGAAGCTCGCGAGCGCACGCTGGGTTGGTCCTCACCGTTTGGCCCCGAGGTGGTGTGGCAAACGCAATGGAGTGATCAGGCGCTTGACCAGATTAACCGCGCCTTGTCGGAATCGATTATCGAGATTGGTGCCTTGGCCGGCCATTTGAAGGGCGAGTTGTTTGGGTTGCCGGAACAAATCGAGGTGTTGAGGCGCAACCTGCAAACTTTGCTTGAACCGGTTTTCCAGGGCAATGCCCAAGGCGAGGCGCCGCGTTTTCGTGGTGTGTATTTCAGCGCTAATCAACCTTCGCAAGACGCGCTCGACGGTTTCTCGGCGTACGACACCAAGTTGCAGCAGAGTGTGTTCGCCCGGCAATTGTGGCAGCACCGGGTGGTCGCCGAACGCGGATTGGCCTTGGTGGTTCCACGCTTGTTGCGCCTGCGCCAGCGGTGGCAGCGATTGACCGCTGGGGTGGCACTGGTGGTCGGTGTGGTCTGGGCCGCGAGCATGCTTTGGGTCTGGCAGGACTCGGTCAAGGACGCACATGAATTGTCGCGTCTATTGCAGGGTGCGCAGAAAAATTACGTGGTGGTCACCGATGAATCGCATCGGCTGGAGTCGACCCGGCGCAACGTCCAGGGGTTCTGGCGAGTATTGGAAAAGGCCCCACGCTGGGACTTCACCTCCTGGGTGTTTCCCACTTCCTGGTTCTCGTCGCTGGATGTGCAGTTGGAGAATCAACTGCGCCTGACCGCTCAGAGCCACTTATTGGAGCCCCTGCACGACTTGCTGAACGCAGAGTTGGTAAAACTCAAGGCTATCCGCAACACCGAGCGCCGGGGCAACGTCGAAAGCGAAGATCCCGCCCAATGGCAAAACTACGTCAAGGCCAAGGACCTGGTGGAGCGCGCGGTACGTCTTGAACAACAGAATCAGTGGTTCAATCAGGCGCTGAATAACCCTAAAGCACCACTCGAAGATCTGGTGTTGCTGAGCAACAATGCCCTGTCCTTAAACCTCAATGTTGGCACCTTGCACCGAGCCGGTTTTTACAACCGGGTGTTGCTCGATACCAATGGCAGTGACTTGAAACCACTGGACCTGGCCGTGGAGCGCCAAGCCATTGAGGATAATTTTTCCGGGCTCATGGAACGCTGGCTTGACCAGTATTTTCTCGCAGACAATTTCGTCCGCCAGGCGGGTTATCTCAAGTTGCACCTGGAACGGCTGGAGGCTGGCAGTGGCAACTCCCTGACCGAGCTTGAAGATTTGCGCGCGTTGATCGATGACCTGCAAGCGCTGATCGGCCTGACCAATTCGGCGTGGAGTCGTGGTAAGGGCCAGGACCTTGTGCCCGGCTACCGCGAGATGATGGATAAGGTTCGCCAGAGCAGCTTGCTCGGCCAACAGGTAGAACAGCAACTGGATCAGTACGCGTCGAAGTTGCAGCATAGTTTTCGCGACCAGTGGATCGCCCAGGCAGGGGCCAGAGGTAACTTGCTGGTTCAACAAGGTAGCGGACAGCTAGCGTTACAGGAGCATATCAGCCAGTTGAATAATGCGGTGCAGGCGCTGTTCAAGCGCGATTTTGTGGCCATCGCCTTACAGGCTGATCAGTCCGTTGCTCCGAACGGGCAGGGGCAGGGCGTTGATGGCGACGACTTCGCCAATGCGCTGAACTATTTTGCCAGTTACAAGAGGTATGCCGCCGAAGAGCTGCCACGCATTCCCCCTGCGTATCGTGGCGCCTTGCTGCAAGCGGCTGAAGGCGCAGTCGTCAAGGCCATGTTGACGAGCTTTCGGGAGCGCAATGAGCAGGCTAACAGGGGTGTATTCAATGTGCAGGCCGCACAGGCTATTGACTTGCAAAAGGCTTTCATCGAGGTGCGTCGCAGTGATCTGGCTACGCGTTTGCAAAGCGCCTTGAACCGCCGGGCCCTCGCTGAAGTCGCCAGCGGCCTCGATGGAATCGTCGCCCAGCCGCTCTTCAGCGAACGTACTGAAATCGGCCAGTGGGACGGCTCGAAAAACCTCGGTCTGCAGCTGTATGGCGCCAGTGATGTGCAAGATTTGAAGCTGAGCCTCAAACAGCAATTCAACACCATGCTCGGGATCACCGAACGGCGCACCTCGGCGCTGGAATGGCTGAAAACCCAGCAGCAGAACCTCTCGGCGCTGGATTATGAGCGTGTGACGCAATTCAGCGCTCTCAATGAAGAACTGCTCAAGTACAAGGACCAGAACCCCGCAAGTTCACCGGCCCAGATCGAGCAGCTGTTGAGTCGCGACTTTATCGAAATGGACGCAACGTCGTGCGGTCAGATTTTGCAAACCGCCAGCCTGTCCGGCGGGCGCGGGACGTTGGCACTGCGCGCACTGAATCTGCAACAAAGCGCAATGCAACGTTGTCAGTTCCTGCAGCAGCAGCAAGCAGCGGCGGCGTGGAACGACTTGGCCAACTATTTCAACCAGTACTTGGCCGAGCGCTTCCCGTTTGCCAATGGTGTGCTGGCCACCGACGCCGACCCGGCCCGGGTCCAGCACTTCCTCGACTTGATCGACAAGCGTCTGCCGGTGGCGCAAGCCGGGTTGCAACTCAGCCAGACGCCGGAGCGTTTGGCCGCCGAGGATTTTCTCAATCGTTTGAAGCAGGCCAACACGTGGCTCGGCCCGCTGTTTGTGCGGGACAAGAGCGGCATGCTTGGCGTTGAAATGGACGTGCGCTGGCGTACCGATCGCGAGGAAGAGCGTGGCGCCGATCAAGTGATTGCCTGGGGTTTAAATGCCGGCAATCAACAGATCAACTACCCCGGTGAGGCCCAGCCGAACCTGCGCTGGATGGTCGGTCAACCTGTTCGGCTGACCTTACGTTGGGCCAGAAATGGCTCGCAGCGCCCAGCCAGCGACCCCTTGCAGCCTAACCTGGTAGTGAGGGATTTCGAGGCTGGTTGGGAGTATGGCGGCCCTTGGTCGTTGCTGCGTCTGATCCGTTCGCACCAGTCGGTACAGCGCCAACCGAACATGGACTACACCGATTTTCCGCTGACATTGCGCCTACCGGTGACTGCGCAGACCAGCACGGCTGAGCAGACTCTGATGTTTGTTCGCCTGTCGCTAATGAGCCAGGGCTCGAAGCTGCCGCTGTCCATCCAACCGTTGCCCACCCGGGCCCCGCGTTCACCCTTCATACAGACCCGGGCGACCGCGTCCGCGACTGCCATGACTCAGGAGGAAGGCTTGTGAACCTGACTTCACCACCGTTGCCGGACGTAATTGCCCGACTGCTCGAACCGATCAGCGAAGAGGCGCCTTGCGGTCAGGATCTACGCTATGAACGTGAGTTCGACCTGGCGCGTGAACTGCGTCGCGAGGACGACACTAGCCTGCCGACGGGCGTCTGGCAGTCGGCAATCAAACGGGCCCAATGGTCTGAGCTGGAGCATCTGACGAGCACTTTGCTGCTGGAACGCAGCAAGGACCTGATGCTGTGCGCCTGGCTTGGTGAAGCCTGGTTGCATCAGGACGGCCTCGACGGATTGCCGGGCAGTCTGGCGTTGGTCGTCGGCTTGTGTGAACGCTATCCCGAGCACCTTCATCCTCGGGCCGAAGACGGTGATCAGTCATGGCGAGTCATTCCGCTTGAATGGCTGGCGCGGCGCTACAGCGAAGTGCTGCTGACGCGGGTGCCATTGTTCGATCCGTGTAACGGTGAATTCGAGGGTTACTGCTTGGACACCTGGCGGCGACTGCAACTGCAGCAGGTCCTGGTCAATGACAGCAAGGCGGCCAAAACGTCGGCGGAAACGGCGCGAGGCGAACAGAAAAAACTCACTGAAATGATTCGAGCCACTCCTCAGTCCCTCTGGTTGCGCCGTCAGGAGCATTTGCTGACAAGCCTGCAACATCTGCAACGGCTGGACGCATGGAGCGACGCTTACCTGGGTAATCAGGCGCCGGGTTTCAAAGCTTTGCAGGACGTGATCGAGGCGATATTGACGCTGGTTCAGGAGTTCATCGCCATGCAGCCACGACCGTTAACCGAAACGCCGGTGGAGCCACCGCCAATGACGCCATCAGCCACTGTCGAGTTGCCGCAAACGTCGTCGGTTCCACAGGTATTTCGTGAGCCGGCGAGCCGCGATGAGGCCTATCGGCAATTGCTGTCGATTGCCGAATACCTGGCACGTACCGAACCCCACAGCCCCGTTCCTTACTTGATCCGGCGGGGAGTGGAGTGGGGCAATAAGCCACTGAGCGAGTTGCTGGGCGAATTGATCTCGGCCGATGCCGAGTCCCGTCGACTCTGGACACTGCTGGGTGTCCTTTAATCAGCGTCTCCGCAGGGCATGGTTGGGAGGGGTAAAGCAATCGGCGTTAACACGGGCTGGTTGCTAAAGAATGCCAACAGGTTTCTCCCAACAAGCTCAACGGTGCCCTGAGTGGCCTCGGGTGAAAGCCCGGCCACATGAGGTGTCAGGATCACGTTGCTCAACGATTTGAGCGCCTGCGGCACATGCGGTTCGGCATCGAACACGTCCAGCGCGGCGCCGGCAATGCGTCGTTGTTCAAGCGCTCTGACCAGGTCGGCGGTGACGATCACGCTGGCGCGGGCGATGTTGATGAGAAACCCGTCGTGGCCCAAGGCCTCGAGGACATGTTTGTTGATCAAGTGTTTGGTGCCAATGCCGCCAGGGGTCGCGATGATCAGGAAATCCGAGACGCGGGCCAGTTCGGTGGGCGTGGAGCAAAAGGTGTAGGGCGCATCGCTGCGATGCTGGCGGTTGTGGTAACTCACCGTCATGTCAAAACCATTGGCCGCGCGTTTGGCGATGGCCATGCCGACGGCACCCAGGCCGAGAATGCCCAGGCGCTTGCCGGCCAGGGAAGGGCGCATGATCTTTGGCCATTCACCCCGACGCACAGCCGCATCGCAGCGAGGAATGTCACGCACCAGCGCGAGCAGCATTGCCATGGCGTGGTCGGCGACCGATGACGCATTCACCCCGGCGCCGTTGGTGACCGTGATGCCATGGTCGGCGGCGGCTTGCAGGTCAACGTGTTCGTAACCGGCGCCAATGACGCAGATGATCTTGAGGTTGGGCAGGGCAGCGATTTCATCGGCGTACAGACCCAATGGGCCACGGGTCAGCACTGCATCGATCTGAACGCCATTACGGGCGATGGCCGCCGTGCGCTCGGCAGGGGTGGGGGCAAGAATCAGGTGAAAACCCTGATGTTCGAGAATTGGCAAATAATCATTGATGGTTTCAACCAGTACCAGAACGGTTGCAGGCATGCTGCGCTCCTGTGGGCATAGGAATGTCGGGGCTCGAACGTCGCTTCAGATTGCTGATTCCCGATCAGTTTGGCAATGGCCAAAGATCGTACACGCGGCTGTTCAGTTGGATGAGTCCTTCGAGGTCAGGAACGTGCGTGCCGCGTCGAGAATTTCATCCGACACCGCATCGCCGCGGCTGGCGCGGGCGAGGGTCAGGGCGCCGACCATCAGCGAAAACTCCACCAGCGCCTGTTGCCGATCGGCTTGTGCATTGCCTGAATCCAGCAGCGAACCGTAGGATTTCAGCAACCTGTCGAGCCCTTCCATGAAGGTCTGGCGCAAACCACTGTCTGCCGCTTCGTGGCACATGTCCCCGGCGAAGGCGGCTACCGGACAACTGTCCCCCGGAGTGTCGCGGCTGGCCTGGGACAGGTAAGGCTCGATCAGCGCACGGCGTGCAGAGTCATTGTCGTCGACATGGGCGGCGATCCATTTCTGCCAGCGCTCTGCCGATTGGTCGAACGCCCGGCCACTAGCCTCCTGCGCCAACGCTTCCTTGGACTCGAAATGCCCGTAGAAGCCGCCATGGGTGAGACCTGCCGCCGCCATGACGTCGACGACACTGATGCCGTGCAGGCCCCGCTCGCGAAACAGCCGCGTGGCAGCCTCGACGATGATTTCGCGGTTGAGGTCGGCTTGCTTGCGGGAAACTCGGGGCATCAGTGGCTCACAGGTATAAAAGGTGGGGGATCAAAGAGCGTACTGGGCAATCCCGTTGCCGAACGACCAGTTCTCTTTTTTCACTTCCACCAGATTAATGAAAACATCCTCCAGGCGCACCGCCAGTTCGCGATTCAGGCTCTCGGCGATGGTTTTGTAGAGCAGTTTTTTCTTCTCGTCCGTACGGCCTTCGCTCAGCGTGATCTGGATGATCACCAGGTTGTCGGTACGTTTAATGCCCAGGTATTCGGGGTCGAAGATGAAATGGTGTTCATCGTGCTCCGTCAGTATCTGGAAATTATCGTTTTCCGGCACGGCGATGGCGCTGTGCATCGCGGCGTAAATGAGCTGGCCGACGCGTTTGGCGAAGGTGGGATCCTGATGCTTTTTGATGTCGACACGAACCAGTGGCATGGGATGTCTCCAGATAGAAGGCCGGTCAATTAAAAATACATGACAGGGGTCCTTTATCAAGTGAAAGCTACTATTGGGCGATGAAACAACCTGCGGGAGCGAGCCTGCTCGCGATGGCGATGGGTCATTTAACAACGCTGTTGACTGGCACACCGCTGTCGTCAGCGCTTTCAAGTATTCGAGGAAGTTCCTGACAATTTTTGCAGTGAGATGGCCTCGCACGTCCCCGGATTCGGATGCTTTCAGTTACCTATTGGTGTTTGCCGGCGGTACGCTGCCTCACACATAATCCACGGCATGTTTTTTCGTACGCAGGCGCCCAGAGCGGCCCATCCAGGAGGAGGCGAACACATGTCAGCCAAGAAAATTTGTCGTAAGGAAACCCGGTCGTCTATCACTCGAGTCATGGACGTCACAATGATTTCGACAACAGTGGGCAGTGCCGCTTTCGCGAATATGATTTTCCCTGGCCTTGGAAGCACCATAGTGGGTGCTGTTCTAGGCGCAGTTTTTGGTTTTCGAGCTACAAAATCGGCCTGATATCAAGGATAGGGCCCTATGGCACCGGACCAATTCAGCTGCTCGATTATCAGCAGCGTTCTTTGCATTGCTCTCTATCTGGGACTGTGCCGGTACTACAAACAGAAAGCAGACCTGACTCATGGGGTGATCATCGCGATATCAATGACGGGCTTGGTCGCAGCCTGTGCCCTTGGATCGCTCACGATGTCCTCAAGCCTTGAGCAGATTGGTGTGTTTCGGGATCATAAGCCGAGTATTTTAATCGGCACTTTGGCGATGATCTGGGTTTCGGTGACAACGGCGCATCAGTCTGTGATGCATCCTGTTCGATCAGGCAAGCGTCACTCTCCTGCGCAACCCGATGCACCCTGAAATGTCCATGTTTCGCTACGCGGCGCCAAATCCGGCTCACTCCCTCACGGTTGGCGAATCTTCCTATAGCCACTGATCCGCACCACCACTCCTCAGCTAAGTATTTGCTTTTATTCATTAAACCCGGACAATCGCGCCCCTGTTTCGGCCAGGGCGCTGCCTGTCGGGTTTTTCCGACTCGTCCTGACCGGGTAGCAACTGACCGGAATGTGGAGATCCCACCGGATGAATGATCAGGCCAATAGCGTCGACAAACGCTATGTAGCGGCGGCACCAGCGACTCTTTCGAGCTGGAATCGTCATGACACCACCTGGATGCTGGGCCTGTTTGGCACGGCCATCGGGGCAGGCACGCTGTTTTTGCCGATCAACGCAGGGCTGGGCGGTTTCTGGCCGTTGCTGGTCCTGGCGGTGTTGGCGTTCCCTATGACCTTCTACGCACACCGTGGCCTGACCCGCTTCGTGCTGTCCGGACGCGAAGGCGCGGACATCACCGAAGTGGTGGAAGAACACTTTGGCATCAAGGCCGGTGCGTTGATCACGTTGCTGTACTTCTTCGCGATCTTCCCGATCCTGCTGATTTACAGCGTCGCGCTGACCAACACCGTGGGCAGTTTCCTTGAGCATCAATTGCACATCACGCCGCCACCGCGCGCGGTGCTGTCATTGGTGCTGATCCTCGGCCTGCTGGCGGTGGTGCGTTGCGGCGAGCAGGTGATCGTCAAGGCCATGAGCCTGATGGTGTATCCGTTCATCGTGGCGTTGCTGTTCTTGGCGGTGTTCCTGATTCCGCACTGGAACGGCGGCATTCTGACCACCGCCAGCACACTGCCTGAGCCGTCGGCGCTGCTGAACACCTTGTGGCTGGCGATTCCGGTGATGGTGTTCTCGTTCAACCACTCGCCGATCATCTCGGCGTTTGCGGTCGATCAGAAACGCCGTTACGGCGACCACGCCGAAGAGCGCAGCTCGCAGATCCTGTCCCGCGCTCACCTGTTGATGGTGGTGATGGTGCTGTTCTTCGTCTTCAGCTGCGTGCTGACCCTATCGCCAGCACAACTGGCCGAAGCCAAGGCGCAGAACCTGTCGATTCTGTCGTACCTGGCCAACCATTTCAGCAACCCGACCATCGCCTTCGCGGCGCCCTTGATTGCCTTTGTGGCAATTTCCAAGTCGTTCCTGGGCCATTACATCGGTGCCAGCGAAGGCCTGAAAGGCCTGATCGTCAAAAGCGGCAAACGCCCGGCGCCGAAGACCCTGAACCGTATGACCGCTGCGTTCATGCTGGTGGTGTGCTGGATCGTTGCCACGCTGAACCCGAGCATTCTGGGGATGATCGAAACCCTCGGTGGCCCGATCATCGCGGCGATTCTGTTCCTGATGCCGATGTACGCGATCCGCAAGGTGCCGGCGATGGCGCGTTATCGCGGGCAGGCGTCCAATGTCTTCGTGACAGCGGTGGGCCTGGTGGCGATTACTGCGTTGATTTACTCGCTGACCGCGTGATCGTTCGGCCTGCTCGCACAGCGCCGAATTGACAGCTACAGTGGCCGCTGCACGTGATACGTGCAGCGGTTTTTTTTCGCCTGGAGTCACCGGATTGCCGAGCGCCTCACCCCCCAATCTCACCGAACAACCCAATCGCTGGCGGGACTTGCTGGCCGGGTTGTCGATTGCCGGGCTGTTGTTGCCCGAAGCAGTCGCCTATTCAAGCATTGCCGCCGTAGCGCCGCAGGCCGGGGTGATCGCCTTGTTTGCCGGTTTGCTGTGTTATGGGCTGTTCGGCACCAGTCGTTTTGCCATTGTGTCGGCTACCTCTTCGTCCGCAGCGGTGCTGGCCGCCGCCACCGCAACGCTGGCCAACGGCGACCCCCAGTTGCGTTCGACCCTGGCCATCGGCCTGGTACTGATGACCGGCGCGTTCTTTTTGTTGGCCGGGCTGTTCAAGCTAGGAAGTGTGACGTCATTCATTGCCAAACCGGTACTGCGCGGCTTTGCCTTTGGCCTGGCACTTACCATCATCCTCAAGCAAGTTGCCAGTGTGGTCGGCGTGCATCTGAGCGACGGCAATCTGGTGCGGTTTCTGCCGCAACTGCTGGAACAACTGCCGCAATGGAATGGGGTGGCGGCGAGTGTCGCCGCCGTGGCATTGGCCTTGTTAGTGCTCTTTGCAAGATTTCGACGCTTGCCGGGCGGTTTGCTGGTGGTCGTGATCGGTATCGTTGCCAGTCAGTGGCTGAACCTGCCGGCGTATGGGGTGAAGTTGATTGGTGTGATCGATTTGAGCCTGGAAGTGCCCCGGTTGCCGGTGTTGCCCTTCACTGACTGGTTACGCTTGGGCGAATTGGCCTTTGCCATGGTGATGATCCTGTACGCGGAGTCATACGGTTCGATCAGTTCGTACGCGCTCAAGCACGGCGACCGGATCTCGTCGAGCCGCGATCTGCTAGTGCTGGGTGCGTCTAATCTGTTGTCCGGATTGTTTCATGGCATGCCGGCAGGGGCAGGGTTCTCGGCAACGTCGGCCAATGAAGCGGCGGGTGCCACTTCACGGCTGGCCGGTGGCGTGGCGGCGCTGGTGGTGTTGCTCATCGTTTTGACGGTATTGCCTTATATCGCCCTGACCCCGGAGCCGATTCTCGCCGCCATCGTCATCCATGCCCTGGCCCGAGGCTTGAGCCTGCAACCGCTGGGACGGTATTTCATCTGGCGGCGCGACCGGTTGCTGGTCATCTGCGCGGTGGCGGCAGTGCTGGTGCTGGGGGTGCTGGACGGTCTGCTACTGGCGGTGGCGATCAGTGTGGTGCTGATGCTCAAACAAATGTCAGCGGCGGATATTCAGATCCTCGGGCGCATTGATGGCGGCCATGACTTTGTCGACCTGCAACGCCATCCGACGGCGCAAACAGTGCCAGGGGTGTTGATCGTGAGGCCGGGGGAAGCGTTGTTCTTTGCCAACGTCGAGCGGATCCTGGGTAGCACGATGCGTTTGATCCGCCATTCGCCAACACCGATTCACTCGGTGATTCTCAGCCTGGAGGAGTCGCCCGATCTGGATGGCACCAGCATCGAGGCGTTGCAGGAGTTTTTTGTGCGGGTGCAGGTGGAAGGGAAGCGGTTGGTGCTGGCGCGGCTCAAGGATTCGGCGCAAAGCGCGTTGGCGGTGTTGCCCGAGGTGGCGGGTACACAAGTGACCCTCAGTGACCTGAGCGTGGATGGCGCGGTACAACAAGCCCTCAAGACCTGCGCATAACCCCTGTAGGAGTGAGCCTGCTCGCGATAGCGGTGTGTCAGTCGATACTGATATTGAATGTAAGACCGCTATCGCGAGCAGGCTCACTCCTACAGGGGATTTGTGTCAGGGCATATTCATGTCGCAGGTACAAAAAAACGCCGCGCATCTCACGATGGGCGGCGTTTTCTATGGCGTTGTAGCGTTAGGCTTGAACGACCGGAATGTTGGCGTTCGCAGCAGCTTCACGGAACTCGGCGATCTGGTCGAAGGACAGGTAGCGGTAGACATCGGCCGCCATGCTGTCGATCTTGCCAGCGTATTCCATGTACTCCTCGACGGTCGGCAGGCGAC
>NZ_JAHBDK010000046.1 GCF_019956415.1 Pseudomonas sp. GL-B-19 | reverse complement strand
CCCGCTAGCGTCGAGCCTGCACGTTCTTTCCTGACCTGCTCGACCCAGCGGCGCAACGCAGTAGGGCCGATATCGAAGTTGGCGCAGACCTCAAGAATGGGCTGGTCTTCATCAAGCACCATGCTTGCAGCATTGAGCTTGAACTCGCTGGAATAGGACTTTCGCATCATCATGCACACCTTAGATTTGGGCGCCATCATAGCGCCCTATTGAGGTGTCCAATTTCATTAGGCCAGATCAGCTCGGCTCCTACAGGGGGGGATCGCCGTTGCTACAAGATTTGCGTCGGACAAAACTTAGAACGTGGTGGCAAACACCACTTGGCTGTAGAGGTTGTTGTCGGTGTTGCCCAACTGGGTGCCACCCTGGGCGGCGCTCTTGTCCGGCTGGTAAAGACCGAGCAGCGGCATGACGGTCAGGTGATCGTTGACGTGCCATTCGGCGTACAAATCAACCTCTTGGCCATCGGTGTTGCCCAGGTTGCGGTCGATGGTGTCGAAGTTGAATAACAACACGCCGACGTTGAGGTTTTGCAGTGGCGAGACTTTCAGCGAGACGTTCTGGATACGGGAGTTGGTGTTGAACGGACCGGCATAGTTACCGGCCACTTCACCCTGGAACCAGGTGCCGTAACCGCGACTGAAGCCGTAGAACAACGTGTCGTAATTTTCCGAGAAACGGCTGTAGCGGTAGCCGACATACGGTGTCCAGATCGCGTCGGAAAAGGTCCAGCCAGCTTCCAGGTACCAGGCGTCTTCGCTGCTGGTGTGCGGTTTATCCTCTTTGGCGTATTCACCGGACAGGAACAGGTCTTTCACCCCGGCGTTGCCCGTCGCACGCAAGGCGTAGGTCTTCATGCCATCGCGCTCAAGCTGCAACGGCGAGGCAAACTGCTTGTCGACATCGTTGGTATCGATGTAGGTCAGACCGACCGTGCCTGCGTCGGTGACGTGTTCGAGGGTGCCGACGTACATTTCGGTTTTGGCCTGGCCTCGGTTATCCGACTTCAGCCACATCAAGTCGCTGCGCCAGCCTTGCTTGCCACCGAGGCGCAAAACGGCGGTTTCGTCGAAGGCTTTACGGGCGGCGAGGTAGTAGGCGCCGCCGCGATTGAACTCGCCGTCGGCCAGGCCTTTGCCCAGGTTCAGCGCGTCGCCATCGATCAGGAAACCGTCGCCGACCACGATGTTCTGGCGACCGAAAGACAGGTCGACACCGTCATCCCCCAGCGCTTCAAACAGCTTGCCCGAGCGCCAGCCGAGGTAAGCGTCTTCGTACTTGGTGGTGCGTTCCGTACCGTCGGTGAAACCGGCGGCATCGCCGTCACCCCAGGTGCCGGAACTGAGCATATTGCCAGCGCCGTAAGCGGTGCCGAAGTCGGCCAGGCCTTTGTCGAAGCTCAGGCCGTATTTGATGTAGCCCTCGCGCCACGACGAGGAACCTTCGTCGAGACGGCCGGACAACGCGTAGTTTTCCTGGCTGTGGAACATGCCGAATACCGCTTCCAGCGTGGCGTTCAGGTGAGTGTCGTCATTGGCATAAAGTTCGTAGGCGTTGGCCTGGGCGGCACTGATCATCAGCGCGAGCGTCGAGAGACGAAGCAAGGGGGACTTGAGCATGGTGTGGCATCCATTCTTGTTCATGACCACAGGGTTGAGGTCTTTTTCGATACTAAGGCCCGGAACTTTTTCGCCCTTTTGTGTGGTTGCCAAAGAGTTGCCTGTGCTTGCCAAAATGCCCGGTTTGGCAGCCCCGCCAACACGACTGGCACGCAGGGCAAAACCTGCGCGTCACTGACCGCTGACAATCCGTATCAACCCTGCTGTTGCTTCCCCTCACGGATTCTCAAGGTCGCATTCTTATGTTCACTTCACAGAAATTCTCCCTCATGGGTTTGCTGTCACTGGTGTTGGCACAAACCGTGGTTGCCGCCGACTGCGCGCCCGACCAGGGCCACGGCGCCCAGGTGTTCGCCAATGAGTGCGGGGTCTGCCACTCCGTGAGCAAAGGCATGGCCGGGATGATGGGGCCGAACCTGTCGGGCGTGGTCGGGCGCAAGTCCGGCTCGCTCGAAGGCTTCAGCTACTCCCAGGCGATGCGCAGCAAAGATGTGACCTGGCAAGCCGAAACCATCAGCCAATTGATCACCCAACCCCAGGCCTATGTGCCCGGGACCTACATGCCCTACATGGGGCTGGCCTCCGCCGACGACCGTCAGGCGGTCGTTTGCTATCTCAAAGAACAACGCTAATCAGCCGGACTTCCAGGCTGAACCCCACGTTCGAACGACAGGTGAATTATGAGCAACGTTGAAATTCTGCCGCAGGTAGCTGCCTTCCTTGAGCGCCGCCATGGCTGCTTCATTGACGGGCAATGGGTGTTGGCGGATGGCCCGACTATCTCCGTGGTCAACCCGGCCACCGGGCAAACCCTTTGCGAAACCCTGGACGCGCCGCTGGACGTGGTCGAGCGCGCTGTGCAGTCGTCCCACGCCGCGTTCAAATCCGGCGTGTGGTCCGGTTTGCGTCCGGCCGACCGCGAACGCATTCTGCTGAACTTCACCGCACTGGTGGAGGCGCACGCCGAAGAGCTGGCGCAACTGGAAACCTTGAGTCAGGGCAAGTCGATCAACATGGCCCGCGCCCTCGACTTGAACGCCACCGTGGAGTTCATGCGCTACATGTCCGGCTGGGCGACCAAGATCGAAGGCCAGACCTTCGACGTGTCGATCCCGCTGCCACCGGGCGCCAAATTCACTGCGTTCACCAAGCGTGAGCCGGTGGGCGTGGTGGTCGGGATTGTGCCGTGGAACTTCCCGCTATTGATCGCCGCCTGGAAGCTGATGCCGGCGCTGGCCACCGGTTGCACCGTGATCATCAAACCGGCGATGGAAACCCCGTTGACCGCCATGCGCCTCGCTGAACTGGCGTTGGAAGCGGGTATTCCGGCCGGCGTGTTCAACGTCGTCACTGGTGGCGGCGCCTCGGTCGGTGGCGTGCTGACGGCGCATCCGTTGGTGAGCAAAGTGTCGTTCACCGGCTCCACCGCCGTGGGCAAAAGTGTCGGCGTGGCGTGCATGGAAAACATGACGCGCTTCTCGCTGGAACTGGGCGGCAAAAACCCGATGATCGTGTTGGCCGATGCCGACATCGAAAAAGCCGTTCAAGGCGCGATCCTCGGCGGCCTGCTGAACAACGGCCAGGTCTGCGCGGCAGCTTCGCGCTTCTATGTGCACCGTTCGATCCACGACCAATTCGTCGAAGCGCTAGCGGCGGCGGTATCCGCCATGCCTATCGGTGCCGGCATGAACTGCAATGCCGCGATCAATCCGCTGGTGTCGCGCAAGCAACAACAAAGCGTGCTCAAACACATCGAACTGGCTCGCAGCGAAGGCGCGCGAGTGGTGTCGGGCGGTGAGTTGGTGGAAGGCGAGGGCTTCTACGTGCAGCCGACCATTCTGGCCGACATCGACCACAGCATGGCCGTGGCCCGTGAAGAAGTGTTCGGCCCGGTGCTGGGCGTGATGCCGTTCGACGACGAAGACGCCGTGATCGCGCTGGCCAACGACAACCGCTACGGCCTGGCCGCCAGCCTGTGGACCAACGACCTTGGCAAAGCCATGAACCTGGTGCCGCGTATCGAGGCCGGCACGGTGTGGGTCAACGCCCACGTGTTGCTGGACCCGGCGATGCCGTTTGGTGGCGTTAAGCAATCGGGCATGGGCCGTGAGTTTGGTCGCGCGGTGATCGAGGCGTATACCGAGCTGAAATCGGTGTGCATCGCGCATTGATTGAGTGATTTGCAACGGCCCCTGCAACGGGGGCCGTTGGCTTGACTGACAAATGGAGACACGGGCGACGTGGAATCCATTGCTTCCAGTTAATAGGAAGCATTACTATTCGCACCCCGTCTCCACAGCACACCGCAATGACCCCCAAGCTGCCCCGCAGACATGGCTTTTTCGAGTATTACGAAGAGTTGGTTGGCACCTGGACCCGTCGCCTGAGAAATCGTCAGCAGGCCGAGGACCTGGCCCACGACACCTTCGTGCGGGTGCTTGAGTCGAATTCGGCGGGGGTGGAACAACCTCGGGCGTATCTGCACCAGACCGCGCGCAACATCGCGGTGGACGGTTATCGGCGTGAGGATCGGCGGGGCGCCATGGAGTCGGAGGCGATTGATCTCAGTGTGTCGTCGTCCGGCGACCCGGAGCACTACATGCAGGCGATCCAGTTGGCTGATTCCATCGAACGGGCGCTCACCGAGTTGCCGGTCAATTGCCGCAAGGTGTTTGTATGGCAAAAGATCGAAGGCCTGACCCAGGCTGAAATCGCCGAACGCCTGGGTCTGTCCAAGAACATGGTGGAAAAGTATATGATCCGCACCCTGCGGCATCTGCGTGACCGCCTCGACGGATCGCAACCATGAGCGGCCGCGCCTTCTCACCCCCAGCCAAGCAGGAACTTCCATGATGGATACTCGTGATTGTGCGTGCGGGCAAACAACGGTTCGCGACGATGCTGCGCGGTGGTTTGTGCGTTTGCAGGAACCGTCCGTGGACGTTGGGGAGTATCGGCGCTTCGAGGCCTGGCTGAACGAACATCCTCAACATCAAGACGAATACGAAATGCTTCAGGGCTTGTGGATGGCGGCTGACCTGGTGCCGGCCGCGCGCCTGCAAGCCTTGTGTGAAACCGCGCCGACTCACCGCGCACGTCAGCCGTGGGCGCGGTATGCGGTGGCGGCCAGTGTGGTGGCCGTGGCGCTGGGCGTGGGATGGTTCAGCGGATTGCATCGACCGGCGCCTTTTACCGCCGAATATTCCACGGAGCTGGGTGAACGTCGCCATGTGGTATTGCCGGACGGTTCGTTGGTAGACATGAACAGCCGTAGCCGTATTCAGGTGCGCTTTGAAAAAGACCGGCGTGGCATCGAGCTGACTGAGGGCGAAGCGATGTTCAGCGTCGAGCACGACACCAGCCGACCGTTTGTGGTCGAAGCGGGCAACGGCCAGGTGACGGTCACCGGCACGCGCTTCGATGTGCGCCGCGATCCGTCGCAAACCCGGGTGGCAGTGGAGCAGGGTACGGTCAAGGTTCGGGGGCAGGGCGCCGATGTCATTAGTCTCACTGCCGGCCTCGGCACTCGCATCGATGCCCAAGGGGTTGTCGCGGCGGCTTATGCGGTCAACCCGGCCGAGCTGGCCGCGTGGCGTAGCGGCAAACTGGTGTTCAACAACGCCAGCCTCAGCGAGGTGGCTGCCGAAGTGTCGCGTTACCGCGAGAAACCGCTCACCGTCGGCAACGACAAAGTCGGCAATCTGCGCATGACCAGCGTATCCAATTCCGACAACACCGACGCACTCATCAAGGCCTTGCCGAGCATCCTGCCGGTGGCCGTACGCACCCTCGATGACGGCAGTCAGGAAATAATTTCAAAATAAATTCAGGTTTTTTTCGAGTTCATCGTCTTCTTGTCCAACTGCAACTGGTTTGCATTAACAAACGCATGCGCTTGCGATCCACAGGACACTGTTCGACGTGAAAAACACCTCTGCCAACCCCAAACAATCCCATTGGTTGCCGCTGGCGCTCGCCTTGACGGTCAGCGCCGCGCTGCCCCAGGCGTTCGCCGCCGGTGGTATCCATATTCAGGCACAGCCGTTGGGCCAGGCCCTGAGCCAGTTGGGCCAGCAAACGTCGTTGCAGGTTTTTTTCAATCCTGAACTGGTCGCCGGCAAACAAGCCCCAGCTGTCGACGGCGACATCTCGCCGGAACAGGCCTTGCGCCAATTGCTGCAAGGTAGCGGTCTGCAATACCAGATCGATCAAGGCTCGGTCACGTTGACGCCCGCGCCGACGTCCGCTTCGAACGGGCCGCTGGAGTTGGACGTGACCGATATCAAAGTGGTCGGCGACTGGCTCGGCGATGCCGACGTGGCCTTGGTGCAGAACCATCCCGGCGCGCGTACGGTGGTTCGCCGCGAAGCGATGGTCGAGCAAGGCGCGATGAACGTTGGCGAGGTGCTCAAGCGCGTCCCCGGCGTGCAAGTGCAGGACGCCAACGGCACCGGTGGCAGCGATATTTCCCTGAACGTCGGGGTGCGCGGCCTGACCTCGCGCCTGTCGCCACGCTCCACCGTATTGATCGACGGCGTGCCGGCCGCGTTTGCGCCGTATGGTCAACCGCAGCTGTCGATGGCACCGATTTCCTCGGGCAACCTTGACAGCATCGACGTGGTGCGTGGCGCCGGATCTGTGCGTTACGGGCCACAAAACGTCGGTGGCGTGATCAACTTCGTGACGCGCGCGATCCCGCAAGAAGCCACCGGTGAAATTGGCACCACCCTGGAAACTTCGCAGTACGGTGGCTGGAAACACCTCGACACCGCGTTCCTCGGCGGCACTGCGGATAACGGCATCGGCATGGCGTTGTTGTATTCCGGGGTGAACGGCAACGGTTACCGCGAAAGCAACAACGGCAACGACATCTCCGATGTGCTCCTCAAGACCCAGTGGGCACCGACCGATGTCGACTATTTCAGCCTCAACTTTCACTACTACGACGCCAACGCCGACATGCCCGGCGGCCTGACGCAACAGCAGTACGACGCTGACCCGTTCCAGTCCGTGCGCGACAACGACAACTTCAGCGGCCGCCGCAAGGACGTGTCGTTCCGGTGGGCACGGCAGATCGACGACCGTACCCAAGCCGAAGTACTGACGTACTACACCGACAGTTTTCGTGGCAGCAACATCGCTGCCCGCGACCAGAAAACCCTGAGTTCTTACCCGCGCACTTACTACACCTTTGGCATCGAACCACGGGTGTCCCATGTGTTTGAGGCGGGCCCGACCACTCAGGAAGTCAGCGTCGGCTATCGCTACCTCAAAGAAGCCATGCACGAAGAGACGAGCCGTGTCGCCCTGGTGAACAATCAGCCGGTGCTGACCCCGACCTCTGACGGCCACGTGTTCCAGGACCGTACCGGCGGCACCGAAGCCAACTCGGTGTACCTCGACAATAAAATCGACGTCGGCAACTGGACCGTGACCCCGGGCATTCGCTTCGAACACATCAGCACGGACTGGCATGACCGCCCGGTGCTCGACACTGCCGGCAAGCGCGTGCCGGAGAAGAACCGCAGCATCGAAAGCAACGAACCGCTGCCGGCCCTGAGCGTGATGTATCACCTGTCCGAAGAGTGGAAGCTGTTCGCCAACTACGAAACCTCGTTCGGCAGCCTGCAATATTTCCAGCTCGGCCAGGGCGGTATAGGTGACAGCACCGCCAATGGCCTGGAGCCGGAAAAAGCCAAGACTTACGAGGTCGGCACGCGCTACAACGATGAAGTATGGGGCGGGGAAGTGACGCTGTTCTACATCGACTTCGATGACGAGCTGCAATACATCAGCAACGACGTGGGCTGGACCAACCTCGGCGCGACCAAGCACCAGGGCCTGGAAGCGTCGGTGCATTACGACCTGTCCGCGCTCAACCCGATGCTCGACGGCCTGACTGCCTACAGCGGTTTCACCTACACCCGTGCGACTTATGAAGGCGATATTCCAGGCTTCAAGGGCCGGGATTTGCCGTTCTATTCGCGTCAGGTGGCCACCGCCGGGCTGCGTTACGATATCAATCGCTGGACCTACAACCTCGATGCGTATGCCCAGTCCAAGCAGCGTTCGCCGGGCACAGGCGTGAACGCAGATGGCAGCTTCAACGGCAATTACATTACCGAAGGATCAGCGGACGGCCAGTTTGGCGACATTCCGGGTTACATGACCTGGAACGTGCGCGGTGGGTATGACTTCGGTTCGCAGCTGTCAAACCTGAAGCTCGGCGCCGGGGTGAAAAACATCTTCGACAAGCAATACTTCACCCGGTCCAGCGACAACAACTCGGGGATGTATGTGGGTGCACCGCGTACGTTCTTTGTGCAGGCCAGTGTGGGGTTCTAAAAGACCGAGGTGACCCCATCGCCAGCAGGCTGGCTCCCACATTGATCTCCTTCATACACAGATATTGTGTTTGCTGAAGATCCCCTGTGGGAGCCAGCCTGCTGGCGATTGCTTTATCAGGCTTTCAACACCTTGCCGCCGATGGCCACCGCCACCAGCAGCAACGCCATCAACCCAAAGGCAAAACTCAAACTGCTGCCATGGGCGACAAACCCGATCACCGCCGGGCCGGCGAGGATGCCGGCGTAGCCCAGCGTGGTGATGGCCGGCACGGCGATGTGCTCGGGCATGACAGTCTGTTTGCCGACGGCGGTGTACAGCACCGGCACAATGTTCGAACACCCCGCGCCCAGTAGTGCATAACCCGCCAGCGCCGCCTCCCAGGCCGGTGCGAACGTGGCCAGCGCCAGGCCCGCTGCGGCCGTCAGCCCACCGAACACAATTACCCGCGTAGCACCCAGACGCCGGACAATCCGGTCACCGGTCAAGCGCCCGGCTGTCATGGTCAACGCAAAGGCCGCATACCCCAGGCCCGCATACGCCGTGTCGATCCCGCGCTCTTGTGCCAGGAACACCGCGCTCCAGTCGAGCGCTGCGCCTTCGGCCAGGAACACGATGAAGCACATCCCGCCAATAAACAGCACGATGCCATGGGGCACGGCAAACACCGGCCCAGTGCTTTCGCTGGCGTAAGGCAACAGGTGCGGCGCAGCTTTCAGCAAGGCCAGCACCAGCACCGTAATCACTACCAACATCGCGCCCAGCGGTGACATTCCAAAGCCGAGCAGGCCGCTGACGCCCGCCGCACCGACGATCCCGCCCAGGCTGAACATCCCGTGAAAGCCGGACATCATGTTCTTGCCACTGGCCCGTTCGACGATCACCGCTTGCAGGTTGACCGTCGAATCCACCGTGCCCAGCCCGGCGCCGAACATGAACAGCGTGGCGATCAACGCCGGCACGGTCGACACCGTCGCCAGCAACGGCAAGGCCGCGCAAATCAGCAACGTTCCGCCCGCCGTCACGCGCCGGCAACCGAACCGCGCGGCCAACATCCCGGCCAACGGCATCGCCAGAATCGACCCCACCCCGAGGCACAACAGCAACACACCGAGCGTCCCTTCATCCAGCCCGGCCCGCGCCTTGGCATAAGGCACCAGCGGCGCCCAGGCGGCGATGCCGAGACCGGCAATGAAGAACGCCACGCGGGTGGACATCTGCTCCAGTCGGCCGGGAACCAGTGGGGTTTGGGTGTGGAAATGGGTCATATCAATCCTTGGCAAAAAACGTCGCATCCCCAAGGGACACTGACTGATCCCGCGGGTTCGATCAGTGTCCGCAGCAGTTCGCGGCCCGACAGGTCCACATCCTTGCACAGCCTGTCGCTGTTTCGCGATATCGTCGATAAATTGAGTGTTCAGACAGGAGGCGACATGACGCAGATGTACGATGCACGGGGCAATATTTATATCGTCGTGGCACCTGATGCCGTGCGTGATAGCGGAATCGATCTGCCCGAACAGGCCGACTTTGCCGCACAAACCCGAGAGAACTGGGCGTTGGCGGCCATCGAGGCGTTTTGTGGTTGGGCCTCCGGCACTCAGCCGCCCGGCAGCAAAGACCATCGCAGTGACGGCTTGCTGGTCGGGCCGTTTCAATCGGTGCCGCCTTATGACTTGCTGATCGTCAACACCGACGGCACGTTAGCCGAACGCAGTGGCAATGGGCTGACAATTTTTTCTCAGGCGCTTAGTGAGCACGGATTGATGCCGATGGAGGATGGGTGCCTGTTGCGGGTTCATCACGACAAGACGGACGCGGTTTCGCCGGGGGAGACGTCAGTCAAACCGGCCGAGGTCGATGGTGTGCAAGGATTCTGGCTGGATTTGGGGAAACCTTCGTTAGGGCCACAAGCGGTGGGCGCGCAAGGGGTTGAAAGCGTGCTGTTGAATGAGCGAGAAGTCAGCCATGTGCGGCCATTGTCCGCGCTTGAACCAGCCTGGAATCGCAGCCAGTTTGTGCGCATCGGCAATCCGCATTGCGTGACGCTGGTGGCGAGCGCCGCTGCATTACCGAGCAATGAGCAAATGCGTGAATCACCGTTGGCAGAAGGATTGATGCGGATTGCTTATGCCATGCCGACCGGAGCCGGTGAACCGTGTCCGGCAGGGGTGAATGTGCAGTGGGCGACGCTTGAATCTGAAGGCCAGGTCGTAGCGCGGGTGTTTGAGCGCGGGGAAGGGCCGACGGCGTCGTCGGGCACTAGCGCCAGTGCCGTGGCTTGCGCGGCGTGGCGGGTGGGTTGGGTGGCGGCAGGTGAAGTGAAAGTGGTGATGCCGGGCGGCACGGCGCCGATTTTGCTGGAAGAAGTGGAAGGGGAATTGAGTCGGGTCAGGCTGTTTGGCACGGCTCGGTTGATGGGGTGAAGTCAAGAAAGCAATCGCCAGCAGGCTGGCTCCCACATTGGTTCTGTGTCGTTCACACATCCCTGTGGGAGCCAGCCTGCTGGCGATGGGGCCCTGGCATTCAGCGAAAATTCAAAACTGATTTGGCCATTCCACCACCGGCATCGTCCGCTTCATCAGCAACTTGCCCCCGCGAACTGAATACAGCGGCAAGCCCTGGCTGCGAATTACCTCATAGTCACTGTCCGCCGACAGCACCAGCAAATTCGCCGGCCGTCCCGCTTCCAGGCCATATCGCTCGCCGAGGTTCATCGCCTTGGCGCTGTTGTCCGTCACCAGGTCCAGCGCGCTTTGCAGGTTCCGATACCCAAGCATGTGGCAGATGTGCAACCCGGCTTCGAGCACCCGCAGGATGTTGCCATTGCCCAGCGGATACCACGGGTCAACGATCGAGTCCTGGCCGAAACACACGTTCATCCCCGCTTCGAGCAACTCGTTGACGCGGGTCACGCCACGGCGTTTCGGGAAGGTGTCGAAGCGTCCTTGCAGGTGAATGCTTTCAGTGGGGCAGGAGACAAAACTGATCCCCGAATGCCCAAGCAGGCGAAAGAGTTTGGCGCAGTAAGCGTTGTCGTAAGAGCCCATCGCGGTGGTGTGGCTGGCGGTGACCCGCGAACCCATGTCGCGACTGCGGGCCTCTTCGGCAAGCACTTCGAGGAAGCGCGAATGCGGGTCGTCGGTTTCGTCGCAGTGCACGTCTACCAGACAACCGGTGCGCTCGGCCAGGTCCATCAGGAACTTCACCGAACTGACACCCTGATCGCGGGTGTACTCGAAGTGCGGAATGCCGCCGACCACATCGGCGCCCATGCGGATCGCTTCCTCCATCAGCTCCCGGCCATTGCGGTACGACTCGATGCCTTCCTGCGGGAACGCGACGATTTGCAGGTCGATCAGGTGACGGCTTTCCTCGCGCACCTCCAGCATCGCCTTGAGCGCGGTGAGCTGCGGGTCGGTGACGTCGACATGGGTGCGCACATGCTGGATGCCGTGGGCGGCGAGGGTCTGGATGGTCTTCTTGGCGCGGGTTTTGGTGTCTTCCTCGGTGATCGTCACCTTGCGCTCGCCCCAGCACTCGATGCCTTCGAACAGCGTGCCGCTCATGTTCCAGCGCGGCTGGCCGGCGGTCAGCGTAGCGTCGAGGTGAATGTGTGGCTCGACGAAGGGAGGCACCACCAGGTTGCCGCCGGCGTCCAGGTCGTCGGGACCCAGGGTCGGGGCTTCGGTCTGCCGGGCGATGGTGCGGATCAGGCCGTTTTCCAGGTGCAACTCATGCAGGCCTTCTTGGTTGCGCAGGCGGGCGTTGATGATATGCATCAGGCGAGTCCTTTTATAAATCTTGCTGGGGGGCATGGACGGTTCGAACACCGAGCACGGCGGTCAATAACATATACGTTAGCGCGGCAGCGGCAATCCCTACCAGCGGCGCGACCCATGGCGAACTGAAAGCGGCCACGGTGCCGACGGCATAGGCCGTCAAACCCGACCAGTTGAATGCGGGCAACCGTGCGTTGGCCAACTTGGGATAATGACCTCGATAGCGAAAGAAAAAGTCCGCCATGATCACGCCACCTATTGGCGGAATCACCGTGCCCAGCAGAATCAGGTACGGCACCAGCATGTCGTACATGCCCAGTAGTGCCAGCAGCGTGCCGATAACCGCGCCGCCCAAGGTCACGGTTTTGCGCCGGCCGGTGCGCAGCAGGTTGCATCCTGCGACGGCGAAGTTGTAGATGGTGTTGTCCTGGGTGCTCCAGATGTTGATCAGCAACATCGCCATCGCGGCCATCGCAAAACCTTGCAATAGCAGCACCTCGACCACGTCCGGTTGTTGGTAGACGATGGCCCCGTAGGCGCCGATCACCACCATCAATCCGTTACCGAAGAAGAACCCGATCAGGCTCGCCAGCACCGCGACCCGTGCCGAGCGCGAGAAGCGCGTCCAGTTGGTGGCCTGGGTCGCACCGCTGACAAACGTGCCGAACACCAGGGTCACGGCGGTCGACCAATCCAGCGTTTCCGTGGGCACTACGGCGAGCAAACCATCGAGCCCGCCGATTTTTACCGTCGCCACCCACATCGACAGCGTCAGCAGCAGCATCATTGCCGGAACAGCGATGTAAGAAAGAATTTCCAGCCCGCGATAACCGACATAGGCGGTCGCACAAAATATCATCCCGAACAGCACCATCAGCCCGAGAACCGTGCCCTCGCTCAATTCGAAATACTTGCCCAACACCACAGCGGCAGTGGCCGTACCCCAGGCGTACCAGCCGATTTGGGTAAAACCGAGGATCAGGTCACTGAGCTTGCTGCCCACTTCACCGAAGCAGAAACGGCCCATCAGCACCGAGTTGAGTCCGCTTTTGAACGCAATAAAGCCCAGCGCGGCGGCATAGATTCCCAGCAACAGATTGCCGACAATAATCACCGCCATCATCTCGGCAAAGTCGAACGCCACACCGAGCTTGCCGCCGGCAAACATGGTGGCGGTGAAGAAGGTGAAACCCAGCAGCACCATGGCCGTGGAGGCGAGGCCTTTGCGGGCATGCATCGGGACTTCGCTGAGGGGGTAGTCGTTGCCCGGGTCGTTCTGCGTCATGTGGCGTTCCTTGCAAAATGGGGGAGGACGCGGTGAGGGTTGCAGTGGTCGTGCCAAGGGTGTGGATGTGGTTATTTATAGACGAACGCCAGTATTTGGCCGGGAATGTGGCCCGAAATCGGAGTACCTGAAGCAACACATTCCCCTTGTGGGAGCAAGTCTGCTCGCTCCCACAAGGGGGTTGGGGGGTTCAGGGGGAAAAGTGTAGGGGTAAGAATTTCAGCAACGCGGCAACAATCGCTTCCGGTGCATCTTCCTGAACCAGATGCCCTGCATTGGGGACCGGGTGAAATTGCGAGCCGGCAATCATCTGGTGCAAGGCCCGTCCGCGTTCGATGGGGATCCACTGATCGTCCTCGCCCCACAGAATCTGCACCGGGCACCGAATGGTCGGGTACAAACCTTCAGCCTCGCGGGTATAGCGCTCGTCCATCTGCGCAATCTGCCGGTAGAACGCTGCTTGCCCCGGCTCCCCCAGCCACGGCTGCACGTACGGTGCGAGTTCTTCATCGGGGATGTCGCGTTTGATCGCCCCGCGAATGTAGGCCGGCACGATGGCTCGCTGGATGTAATCCGGCACGCCACTGAACGCGGCTTCATGCTGGCGCACATGCTGCACGAACGGTGAACCCCAGGGTGTCAGCGCCACCGGGTCGATCAGCGTCAGGCTGCGGTAATCCTTGCCGTTCAGCAGATGAGTGCGCAGGGCGGTAGCGCCGCCGAAATCGTGAGCCACCACGTCTGGCCGCTCGATTGCCCAGTGATCGAGCAAATGCGCCAGCAACTCGTTCTGCACACCCAGCGAAACGTCACCGTCGATTTTCTCCGATTGGCCATAGCCCAGCAGGTCGAAATAATGCACGCGGTGCGTGGCAATGAAGTGCGGGGCGATGCGGTGCCACACATAAGAAGAGAAGGGCGTGCCATGCACGAACACCAGTGGCGGACCTTCGCCGTGCACGGCGTAGTAAATCCGGTGCCCGTTGAAGCGGTATTGGCGGTCCAGCAGCCAGTCAGCCATTTGCTTGTCCTCTTGGCAGGGTGCGAGGCAAAAAGCATAGGCATAAAAAAGCCACCGCTGAGGGTGGCTTGATTATTCACTGACGAAACGCAGTCTTCATTGTAGGAGCTGGCTTGCCAGCGAAAGCGGTGTGTCAGTCGACATCATCGTTACCTGACACGCCGCCTTCGCTGGCAAGTCGGATCGCCGCACCGCAGCTCCTACAAGGGCGGGTTACTCGCCGTGATAGATGCAGCCGCTGGTGCACGTCTCGTGGATACGGATCGCGCTGAGCTCCGGCAGCAGGGGCTTCATTTCATTCCAGATGAATTTGGCCAGCACTTCACTGGTCGGGTTTTCCAGGCCGGGAATGTCGTTCAGGTAGTTGTGGTCCAGACGCTCGTAAAGCGGCTTGAAGATCGCCTTGATTTCCGAGAAGTCGCGGATCCAGCCGGTGTGCGGATCGAGGTCGCCGCTCAAGTGGATCGCCACTTTGAACGAGTGACCGTGGAGGCGGCCGCACTTGTGGCCTTCCGGTACGTGGGGCAGGCGGTGGGCGGATTCGAACGTAAACTCTTTGAAGATTTCCACAGTGATTTCAGCTCTGTCAGGTGGCGATCGCCGCGGCGATGTGGGCAGGTGGCGAGTTTAACAGAGCTGCGGGCGAAACACTGACTAAAGGGTCAGCAAGCGCTCGCCGAGGCGACCATTGGCGGCCAGTTCGAGGAATTCGTCACCGAGGCGACGGCTTTCATCCATCGTGGCGCGCCAGTATTTCTGCCGGGTCGGCGCGTCTCCCATGAAGCGCTTGAAATCGTTACGGTCCGGCAGTTTGCCGTAGGGCAAGCGCGCCAGATACTCCTTGGACGGTGCCAGCAGCAGAACATCCTGCAAGCGCGCGGTGCAGGCACGGCGCCATGGCAGGGCCTTGTCGAACCAGCCGGGAATCACCCGGTCGGTGAAATGCGGATACAGCACGATGTCGTCGCCGCTGTAGGGCAGATCCAGGTGATAGTCGAGCAAACCGCCATCGCGGAACGTTCCCGCGCCCGCACCGGGCAAGTCGCGCACGCCTTCCATCACCATCGGGATCGAGCCCGAAGCCAGCAGCGCCTGGCGCAGATTGCCGGCGTTCAGCGCGACGAAGCGCGAGGGGAAGTCATTCAGCGCATTGACCGGCGGCGCCAGGCGCGGGTCGTGGATGATCAGCCGTTCGAAATGCCGCGACAGCCGAGCGCGCCCGCGCAGGTTGTCGGCGATCACGGATCCCAGCGCCAGCCCGAGTCGGCCACGATGGTCGTGTGCCAACAGGCCGTGGCTTTTGACCACCATGATGTTCAGTCGGTAATGCACGTTGCTCAAGATCGAGGCATCGCGACCGTTCAGCAGTTCATCGAGCATGCGCTGCGAGCTCTGGCTGATCTGCGCCATGGTCACGCCCTTGGCGAAATTCTGCTCCGTGTACAAATGCCCGAGGCGCCGGATGCCTTCGGCGGCGTCCGGCAGGCAGGCGCTGGCGAAGCGCCAGGAACCGACCGAGGCGCCAATCAGTGAACGCTCGCGCGGTGCGGCCGGCAGCCATTCGCCAAACAACGCCAGGTCCAGACCTTGAATCCCCAAGGCCTTCGGCCCGCCGGCGGCACCCGGCAGCGTCCCGACATCGGCGGCGCTCAAGCCATCTTTACGGATGCGCGCGAACGCACGCGGGCCGGCCTTGAGGGTCAGGGAAGGGAACTTGATGTGGATAGCGGTCATACCAGTCTCGATGTTTGGCAAGCGCAAGATTATAAACATGCAACACGGTCATTGTAGGAGTGAGCCTGCTCGCGATAGCGGTGTATCAGTCACCGTAAATGTTGAATATCAGGCAGCCATCGCGAGCAGGCTCACTCCTACAGGGCTTTTTGGAGGGGCTGCAATTCCGTGGAGTCGTCTTCAATGATGGCAATTCAGTTTCAATTAAGTTCAGCTCGCTAAGGTGCCTCCCGTAAGCAACACATAAAAAATCCGGAGACACCCATGAACACCCTGACTGCCCTGTTCAGCGCCTCGATCATCGCCATGACCGCCAGCCTCGCCCACGCTCGCGACCTTGGCCCCGATGAAGCCCTGAGGCTGCGTGACGCTGGTACCATTGCGTCTTTCGAGAAGCTCAATGCCACCGCTCTGGCCAAGCACCCCGGTTCGACGGTGACCCAAACCGAACTGGAAGAAGAGTACGGCAAGTACATCTATCAGGTTGAGCTACGCGATCCACAGGACATCGAGTGGGACGTGGAATTAGACGCTGTCAGCGGCCAGGTTCTCAAGGATCATCAGGATACGTAATGAAGGTGCGTTCATTCTCACGCATGGCGCTGGTGCTTCTGGCGTTTTGCTCGGCGGTCCTGGCCCGCGACCTGGATCAGGACGAAGCCCTGCGCCTGCGCCAACAGGGGATAATCCTGCCGCTGGAGCAATTGCTGCAACAGGCGCTGGATCGCTATCCCGGCGCCAAGCTGCTGGAAGCCGAGCTTGAAGAAAAGCACGACGTCTACATTTATGAAGTCGAGCTGCTGACCCCCGAAGGCGTGGTTCGTGAACTGGACATTGAGGCCGCCACCGGCCGTTTACTGAAAGACAAGGAAGATTGACCGATGCGATTGCTGCTGGTGGAAGACCACGTGCCGCTGGCCGACGAATTGATGGCCGGCCTCAACCGGCAGGGTTACGCCGTGGATTGGCTGGCCGACGGTCGCGACGCGGCGTATCAGGGCAGCAGCGAACCGTATGACCTGATCATCCTCGACCTCGGCTTGCCCGGTTTGCCGGGGCTTGAAGTACTGGCGCAATGGCGCGCGGGTGGCCTGATGACGCCCGTGCTGATCCTCACCGCGCGGGGTTCCTGGGCCGAACGCATCGAAGGCCTCAAGGCCGGCGCCGACGATTACCTGACCAAGCCTTTCCATCCGGAAGAATTGCACCTGCGGGTTCAGGCGCTGCTGCGTCGCTCCCACGGCCAGGCGAATCAACCGACGCTCAAGGCTGCCGGGCTGCACCTGGACGAAGGTCGCCAATGCGTGACCCGCGACGGCGCCGACATCCAGCTCACCGCCGCCGAATTTCGCCTGCTGCGCTATTTCATGCTGCACCCCGAACAGATCCTCTCCAAAAGCCACCTCGCCGAACACCTCTATGACGGCGAAACCGAGCGCGATTCCAACGTGCTGGAAGTTCACGTCAACCACCTGCGACGAAAACTGGGGCGCAGCGTGATCGAAACCCGTCGCGGTCAGGGTTACCTGTTCGGCGGGGCCGCTCAGTGAGATCAATCCAGCGCCGTTTGAGCCTGGGGCTGATCAGCGTCATGGTCGTCGTC
Source organism: Pseudomonas sp. GL-B-19 (assembly GCF_019956415.1). Taxonomy (GTDB): domain Bacteria; phylum Pseudomonadota; class Gammaproteobacteria; order Pseudomonadales; family Pseudomonadaceae; genus Aquipseudomonas. The sequence continues at coordinate 25,815 of NZ_JAHBDK010000046.1, read as the reverse complement.
GGCCTGGTGCTGGCGCAAACCAGTTTGTGGTTGTTCGAAATGGGTTTGCAGCGCTACCTCGAAGCGGGTTTGCGCAACGATAGCGAGAACCTGCTGATGGCACTGGTGCGCGGGCCGCAAGGGTTGCAACTGGAGGAGCGGCACTTGTCGCCGGCTTACCAGCGCCCGTTTTCCGGGCACTACTTTCGCATCGATTTCGACGATCACCATTGGCGCTCCCGTTCGCTGTGGGATCAGGAACTGCCACGGCTGGAGCAGCCCGGCTTGCACAGCAACCTGCAACTGGGGCCGGAAGGGCAGCAATTACTGGTGTTGCGTTCAGACTATCGACGCCTCGGCCAGTCGATTTCCATCAGCGTTGCGCAGGACTACACGCCGGTGCGCGAGAGCTTCAAGCGCATGCAGCAAGTGGGGCTGGGACTGGGATTGGCTGGGCTGCTGCTGATTTTGCTGCTGCAACGCATCACCGTGCGCCGCGCCTTGCGTCCGCTGGAAAAGGCTCGCGAGCAGATCGCCCAGTTGCAGCAAGGCCAGCGCTCGCAACTGGATGATCAGGTGCCGATCGAGCTTGAGCCGCTGGTGGCGCAGATCAACCATTTGCTCGCTCACACCGAAGATAGCCTCAAGCGTTCGCGCAATGCGTTGGGCAACCTCGGCCACGCATTGAAAACCCCGCTGGCAGTGTTGTTGAGCCTGGCTTCCGGCGAAAAACTCGACGCCCACCCGCAGCTGCGCAAGGTGATTCAGGCGCAACTGGAGCAGGTCCAGCAACGCCTCAATCGCGAACTCAACCGCGCCCGATTGTCCGGTGACGCGCTGCCCGGGGCGTTGTTTGATTGCGATGAAGAACTGCCAGGGTTATTGGCGACGTTGAACATGATTCATGGCGAGCACCTGGCGCTCAGCTACCGTGCATCGCCCGGTTTGCAGTTACCGTGGGACCGTGAGGACTTGCTTGAACTGCTTGGTAACTTACTGGACAACGCCTGTAAATGGGCAGATGCCGAGGTTCGCTTGAGCGTGGTCGAGGCGGTGGACGGGTTTGAGTTGAGCGTTGAAGACGATGGACCGGGAATTCCCGAAGACCAGCGGGCGCAAGTGTTCAGTCGCGGTACGCGGCTGGATGAACAGACGGATGGGCACGGGTTGGGGCTGGGGATTGTGCGCGACATCGTCGACAGCTGGGGCGGGGTACTGCGGTTGGAAGAGAGCGAGTGGGGCGGGTTGAAGGTCCTGATCGAACTTCCCAAACGCTGACCCCAATCTACAGCCAGTCACCAAACCTGTGGGAGTGAGCCTGCTCGCGATAGCTATTTCTCAGTCACATGGATGTCGTGTGTGCCGACGCTATCGCGAGCAGGCTCGCTCCCACAGGGGATCTTCGGTGGATGGGGGATCCAGGTCAGACCCGGAACTGATCCATCAGACTCTGCTGCTGGTTCGCCAGGCTGTTCAGCGACTGACTCACCCGCGCCGATTCATTCGCCTGCCCCGACAACGACTCGGTCACGTCGCGAATCGTCGCCACGTTGTTGTTGATCTCTTCAGCCACCGCGCTCTGTTCTTCCGCCGCTGAAGCAATCTGCAAGTTCATGTCGCTGATCACCGTCACCGCATCGCCGATCTGGCGCAGCGCGGTCACGGCCTGGCTGACCTGTTCGACACTGCCCTGAGCCTGCCGATGGCTGTTGTTCATCGAACCGACCACGTCCTGGGTGCCGCTCTGCAGTTGCTCGATCACCAAGCGGGTTTCTTCGACCGACTCCTGCGTGCGTCGCGCCAGGTTGCGTACTTCATCGGCAACTACGGCGAAACCGCGTCCGGCTTCACCGGCACGGGCCGCTTCGATGGCGGCATTGAGTGCCAGCAGGTTGGTCTGTTCGGCAATCGCGCGGATCACTTCCAGTACCGAACCGATTTTCTCGCTGTTCGCCGCCAGCCCTTCGACCTGCACCATGGCCGCGCTCATATCGGCGGCGAGGTTGTCGATGCTGGTGGTGGTCTGGTCGATCACGGTCAACCCACGACGCGTCGCCTGATCGGCATCCTTGGCCGCGTGAGCCGCTTGTGCGGCGCTGCGGGCGACGTCCTGGGCGGTGGCGCTCATTTCGTGGGACGCGGTGGCAACCTGATCGACCTGACGGTATTGCTGCTCCATGCCGGCGCTGGTCTGGGTCGCGATGGCCGACGACTGATCCGCGGTGTTGCGCGCGTCCTGCACCGAGCGTTTGACCTCTGCGATGATCGGTTGCAGCTTGTCGAGGAAGCGGTTGAACCAACCGGCCAACTGGCCCAGTTCGTCCTTTTTGTCATAGGCCAGGCGCCGGGTCAGGTCGCCTTCGCCGCTGGCAATGTCTTCGAGCATGTGGGCCACGCCGAGGATCGGTTTGGTCACGCTGCGGGCCATCAGCCACACCAGCATCAGGCCGATCAACGCGGCCAGCACGCCGAGGCCGAGTTCGACCAGCGTGCCGCTCCGGTTGCTGTCATCGAGTTGTTTTTTCAGCGTCTCAGCCCGGCTGACCAGGACTTTCTGCGGCACGTCGAGCAGCACACCCCAGGATTTACCCCCGGGAATCGGCTGGAACGGCGACAGCACTTTCAATTGGTGATCGTTGTGCAGGCTTTCGGTTTTGCTGCTGCTGGCGAGCATACGGATCAATTCGGCACCGTTGGCTTTGTCCACGGCGTCCAGGCGCTGGCTGAGTTTGCTGGCGTCGGCGCTGTAGCCGGCAAGCAGACCGACCGGGCTGAGGATGCTGACATTGGTCTGGCCGTCATAGAGCTTTTTGCTCGCGCCCTGACTCATCGCTTGCAGGCTGTTGAGGTTGAGGTCCACCGACAGCGAGGCGATGACTTTGCCGTTGACCATCAGCGGAAACACGATGCTGGTCATCAGTACGTTCTGGCCGTCGATCATGTAGAAGTACGGTTCGATCACGCACGGCTTGAGCGAGGTGCGCGGGCAGGTGAACCAGGCGTTGGCCGGTTCGCCGCTCGGGCCGGTGCTGGTGTCGGCCATGTCACTTTCCGGCAGCGCCATGGACGTGATCTTGCCCGGCGTCGGCTGCGACCAGTACAGAGCGAAACGCCCCTTTTCGTTGCTGCCCAATTCCACCTGGCCGGTGAACAGGTCGTCCTTGCCGTCCAGCGCATTGGCTTCGAACACCAGCGACAGGCCGAGCAGCTCCGGGTTGGCTTGCAGCGCGGACTTGACCTGGCGGGTCAGGTCTTCACGCAGGTCGAACGCATCCAGAAAGCGTTTTTCCGCCTGATCGCGCAAGAACAATACCTGACGCGAAAAGCCATGGCCGTATTGATAGGCGTCCATGAACTGCTGACGAATCAGCAGCGCCTGGTTTTCACCCTGGGATTCGATCCGCGCCTGGGCGGCTTCGGTGAGCATCTCCATGCTTGAGGCTTTCACCATCTCGGAGCTGTGCTCCATGCGGTACAGCGAAAGACCGACCAGCAGGGTCACGATACCGGCCAGGCAAAGCCCGGCCAGCAGGGTGATTTTCCATTGAATGGAAAGTTGTCTTAGTGACATGGAGACGTCCTTTATTCGATAAATATCTGAGACTTCGCACTGTAACGGCCGTGAATCCGGTTTCTTTATCCATGCGCTCAAATAAGAATCGAAACAAAACTTGCAGCAGCTGGCGAAGCCCCTGTGGGAGCGAGCCTGCTCGCGATGGCGTCGTGTCAGTCGATATTTGTGTTGCCTGATACGCCGCCATCGCGAGCAGGCTCGCTCCCACAGGGGCATCGCCAGCTTTGACAAGGCCATGACGCTGCGGCACAGTGCGCGCCCTCTAATAAAACCAATTCTCTACTCCGCTGGCGGCGCTTCGCAGACTGCCGGCTGAGCTCATTTCGCGTGCCTGAGGTAACGATGATTAATGCTGTAATTGCTGCGGTCGGCATCATGCTGATTCTCAGCCTGTCCCGCGTGCATGTAGTGATCGCGCTGATTGTCGGTGCGCTAGTGGGTGGCCTGACCGGCGGCCTGGGCATTGACGCCACGCTTAAAGCTTTCAACAGTGGGCTAGGCGGTGGGGCAACGGTAGCATTGTCCTATGCCTTGCTCGGGGCGTTCGCGGTGGCAATTGCCAAATCCGGCATGGCCCATGCCCTGGCGGACAAGGCCCTGGCGATGGTTGATCGCCAACACGCCAGCGGTGGCAGTCAGGTCAAGTGGCTGTTGATTGGCTTGCTCTGGGTGGTGGCCATCGCTTCGCAGAACATTCTGCCGATACATATCGCGTTCATCCCGTTGCTGGTGCCGCCGCTTTTATACGTGCTGACCAAGCTGCAACTGGATCGCCGGTTGATTGCCTGCGTCATGACCTTCGGTCTGATCACCCCGTACATGTTCCTGCCGGTGGGGTTTGGCAACATCTTCCTCAACGAAATTCTGCTGGCCAACGTTGCCCGCAGCGGTGTGGACATCAGCGGCATCAACGTCACCCACGCCATGGGCATCCCGGCGCTGGGCATGGTGTTCGGCTTGGCGGTGGCGTTTTTCAGCTACCGCAAGAAACGCGTCTACGACCTGGAAAAAATCGAACAAGTCGAACAGGTCGCGGTGCAGTACAACCCGCTGAGCCTGATAGTTGCTGGTGTGGCCATCGTGGCGGCCTTCATTATTCAGTTGCTGCTGGACTCGATGATCATCGGTGCCTTGGTCGGGTTCCTGATCTTCTCGGTGTCGGGCATTGTGAAATGGCGTGAAACCGACGACCTGTTCACCGAAGGCATGAAGATGATGGCGATGATCGGCTTCATCATGATCGCCGCATCCGGGTTCGCCGAAGTGATGAAAGCCACCGGTCAGGTACAGACGCTGGTGGAGTCCTCGGCCTCGTGGATCAACCACAGCAAAGGCATCGGCGCACTGTTGATGTTGCTGGTGGGCTTGCTGGTGACCATGGGCATTGGTTCGTCGTTCTCCACCGTGCCGATCCTGGCGGCGATTTTCGTGCCGCTGTGCGTGCAGTTGGGGTTCAGCCCGCTCGCTATCGTCTGCATCGTCGGCACGGCCGGCGCCTTGGGTGACGCCGGTTCGCCAGCCTCCGACTCCACCCTGGGCCCGACCTCGGGTTTGAACATCGACGGCCAACACCACCACATCTGGGACACCGTGGTCCCGACCTTCCTGCACTACAACCTGCCGCTGCTGGCGTTTGGTTGGGTGGCGGCGATGATTCTCTAATGTGGGAGCGAGCCTGCTCGCGATAGCGGAGTTACAGCCAACCTCACTGTTGAATGTGCCACCCTCATCGCGAGCAAGCTCGCTCCCACAGGGTAATCTCACACAGGGATAACCTGCCGCTACGGCTGTCCCGGTACGGCACCGCGCCAAAGCGACAATTTCGGCTGGCTGGGCAATCCGGCCATCGACTTGTCGAACAACCGGATCGTGGCGATGGTGTGCCTGGGGTTGGCGTTGGTGTTTATGTATCGCAACAGCACCCGGCAGGCTTGAAACAAACTCCTACACTGGTAAGACGGGCCGCGTTAGCGGCACCCCGACGACCACACCAATGGAGTCTGACCCATGATCAGCAGTGACAGTATCTGCGATTGCCCCAAATGCTCATGCAAGCTGGGCGAGCATCCCATCGCGCGCCACGGCAAACACTATTGCTGCGAAGCCTGCGCCAAGCACCATGAACATGGCGAAGAATGCTCCAGCAAGGGCTGCAAGTGTGCTGATACCAAGTAGTGCATCGCGACCAAGTGGAGCCTGATCGGGCACGCACTTTGTAGCAGCTGGCGCAGGCTGCGCCAGCTGCTACGGATCGTGTTGTTTCTTAAATGATCGGACTCGACTTTTTTAACTCGCCGGTCGCCACGTCACATTTTCGACGCCGAACTTTTCCGCCATCGGTTTGCTGGTCTTTTGCACCTTCTCCCGGCCAAATCGCGGGATCCTGCCCACTCCGGCGTCGCAACTCGCCCAATGCCAAGCCTGCGCGTTGTCCATCTTGTCCAGGCGGATGATGAATGACTTGGGAACGCCACGAAGGGTGTATTCAATGACGAAAAGTTTTGCGTTGTTCATAAAACCCGTATTCCTCCCTGTGGTAATAGAGGGATCGTTGGGGGCGCGGAAAATTCACTCTGATTTTCAGGCGGTGGCGGCCAGTGGCGACAAGGCGTTCGGCTGGTTACCATGCAAGGCCTGTCAACCTCAATGATTGCTGCCCCATGGCCCTTGCCGCGCCTCCCGACCTGAGTGACACCGATGTGCCCGTGCAACCGCTGGCGCGCACCTATCCGCGCGGTCTGTTTATTGAACCGCACGAGCATGTCTGGGGCCAGTTGCTGTATGCGATGAGCGGGGTGATGTGGGTCGAAACGCCCCATGAGGCACTGGTGGTGCCGCCGCAACGGGCGGTGTGGCTGCCACCGGGCGTACCGCATGGGATTCGCGTGGTCTCGGACTTGCAGATGCGCAACATCTACCTGCGGCCGTCCCTTGCCGCGACGTTGGACGACACGGTCCAAGTCATCGAAGTCGGCGGCTTGCTGCGTGAATTGATCGTCGGCTTGGTCGAACAGGGCAACGACGGCGCGCCCGAGTATTACGAAGCGCTGGTCGGCCTGGCACTGCTGGAGCTGCGGCGTGCCAAGCGATCCGAGCTGAAAATCCCCCTGCCGGATGATTCCGACCGACGCCTGATGAACCTGTGTCAGGCGGTCATGGCCGCGCCATCACTGGACATTCCCTTCGAACAACACGCGCAAAACGCCGGTGCCAGCGTGCGTACCCTGGCGCGGTTGTTCAAGGACGGTCTGGGCATGGGCTTCGCCGAGTGGCGGCGACAGGTGCAACTGGCGACGGCGGTGGCTGAGTTGATTCAGGGCGTGCCGGTCAGCGCGATCGCCCGCGAGCTGGGCTATTCGCCGAGCAGCTTCAGTGACATGTTTCGCCGTGAGCTGGGCGTCGCGCCTTCGCAGTTTCCCAGCCATAACGAAACCCTGTAGGAGCGAGCTTGCTCCGGGCGGCGTTCCGACGAAGGCGGTCTTTCATTCAACATTGATGCTGAACATGACGGCCTCTTCGCGAGCAAGCTTGCTCCTACAGGGCTTCGTCAGCGGCACAGGATGCCTTGCGTCCGGCATTGGCGGTTTGGCCGATATTCAGAAGCACTTGGCCGATGCCCGGCGCGACCTCCCACTAGACTCTGGGCCTACCCTAAATCCCCACGGAGTCCGCCATGAGCTACTTCATCTCGCTGGTTATCGGTCTGGGCGTCGGTTTGCTCTACGGCGCGCTGGATTTTCGTTCCCCCGCACCACCGGCCATTGCGCTGGTCGGGCTGCTCGGCATGCTGTCCGGCGAACAGTTGTGGCCCATGGGCCGGCAACTGGTGGCTGGCTGGATCTCCTGAACCGTTTATTTATTCATTGGAAACGCTCATGAAAGCATTGCAGTTCGACCAAACCGGCGACCTCTCGGCCTTGCGCTACGTTGACGTGCCCACCCCCGTTCCCGGCGCTGATGAAGTGTTGGTGCAGATCAAGGCCGCCGGCCTCAACCCCAGCGATGTGAAGAACGTGCTGGGACGTTTTCCCTACACCACGTTGCCACGGATCCCCGGTCGGGATTTTGCCGGTATCGTGGTTGAAGGCCCGCAGGCATTGATCGGCCAGGAAGTCTGGGGCACCGGGCGTGAACTGGGGTTCTTTGCCGACGGCTCCCATGCGCAATTCGTCAAACTGCCGGCCAACGGCGTGGCGCTCAAACCGACCCATCTGAGTTTCGCCCAGGCCGCCAGCCTCGGCGTGCCCTACACCACGGCGTGGGATGCGTTGGAGCGCAGCCTGGTGACCGCGCAAACGCGACTGTTGGTGATCGGCGGCGGGGCGGTGGGCAGTGCGGCGTTGGCGCTGGCCAAGGTTCGCGGTGCTCAGGTGCTGGCGGCGGCGCGGCGACCGGAGCAGGTCAAGGCGTTGCAGGCTCAGGGCTATCAGACATTGCAGCTGGATAAGCCTGAGGATTTGGGCGTCCAGGTGAACGCTGTTTATGCCGGCGGCGCTGACGTGATCTTCGACACCACCGGGTTCTGGCTGCCGGCCTCGGTCCCGGCACTGGCAACCTTCGGCCGCATCGCCATCATCGCCGCGCCGGTGGACGGCATGGTGCAACTGCCGGCACTGGCGCTGTATCGCAAGGGTGGCTCGGTGGTGGGGATCAACTCGTTGCTGTACGGGGTTCAAGCGTGCGCGGCGATGCTTGATCAGTTTGGCCAGTTCTTCGATCAGGGCTTGTTGCCGTTGCCCGAGGGGTTGTTTGAATCGCCGTTGGCGGAAGGCCTGGAGCGTTATGCCGAAGTGAATCAGGGGGCCGGTGACAAGGTGATTCTATTGCCATAGCTGACACTGATGTTGGTTGTGCCGGCCCCATCGCGAGCAGGCTCACTCCCACATTGGATCTTCAGTGAACACAGATTTTGTGTATGACCGAAATCCAATGTGGGAGTGAGCCTGCTCGCGATGGCGGACTGTCAGCAACCCGCAAAGCCCGCGCCTTGCACCGGCCATGCTCTGCTAGAATCGGCCGCATTGATCCCATAAGGTGCACCCCATGAGCGAGCCGATTCGTCTGACCCAATACAGCCACGGCGCAGGTTGTGGCTGCAAGATTTCCCCCCAGGTGCTGGAGGTGATTCTGGCCGGTAGCGGGGCGCAGAACCTGGACCCGAAACTCTGGGTGGGCAATGCCTCGCGCGATGACGCGGCGGTGTACGCCATTGATGGAGAGCGCGGCGTGGTCTCGACCACGGACTTCTTTATGCCCATCGTCGACGACCCGTTCGATTTCGGCCGCATCGCCGCCACCAATGCCATCAGCGATATCTACGCCATGGGCGGCGATCCGCTGATGGCGATTGCGATCCTCGGCTGGCCGGTCAATGTGCTGGCGCCGGAAGTTGCCCGGGAAGTGATTCGCGGCGGACGTTCGGTCTGCGATGAGGCCGGGATTCCACTGGCGGGTGGGCACTCCATCGATGCGCCGGAGCCGATCTTCGGCCTGGCGGTGACCGGGCTGGTGGAAAAGCGCCACATGAAGCGCAATGACACAGCCACGGCCGGTTGCCTGCTCTATCTGACCAAGCCGCTGGGCATCGGCATCCTCACCACCGCCGAGAAGAAAGGCAAGTTGCGCACTGCCGACATCGGCCTGGCCCGCGACTGGATGTGTACCCTGAACAAACCCGGCAGCAGTTTCGGCAAGCTCGACGGCGTGACTGCGATGACTGATGTCACCGGGTTTGGTCTGCTGGGGCATCTGGTGGAAATGGCCGACGGCAGCAAACTGACCGCCCGCATCGAATACAACCGCGTACCGCGTCTGCCGGGTGTCGAGTACTACCTTGACCAAGGCTGCGTGCCGGGCGGGACGCTGCGCAACTTCGACAGCTACGCCAGCAAACTGGGGCGGCTTCAGGAACTGCACAAGCGCGTGCTGTGCGATCCGCAGACCAGTGGTGGTCTGCTGATTGCGGTCACGCCCGAGGGCAATGAACAGTTCCTCGCCGTGGCGGCCGAACTGGGTCTGACACTTGAACCGATCGGTGAACTGGTTGAGCGACAGACACACGCGGTTGAGGTGCTTTGATGTCGATCGACTTCACCGATTACCGCGACATCTTTCTCAACGACCGGCCGATGTTGGACGCCCGCGCCCCGGTGGAATTCAGCAAGGGTTCATTCCCCGGCGTGGTCAACTTGCCGCTGATGAATGACAGCGAGCGCCAGCGCATCGGCACCTGCTACAAGCAACAAGGTCAGCAGGCGGCCATCACGCTGGGGCATCAACTGGTGTCCGGCGAGATCAAGGCTGAGCGCATCCAGGCCTGGGCCGATTTTGCCCGGGCGCACCCCGAGGGTTATTTGTATTGTTTTCGCGGCGGTTTGCGTTCGCAGATCGTCCAGCAATGGCTCAAGGACGAGGCCGGCATTGACTATCCCCGGGTCGGTGGCGGCTACAAGGCCATGCGCACGTTCTTGCTCGACACGCTCGATCAAGCGGTCACCCAGTGCGATTTTGTCTTGCTGGGCGGCATGACCGGCACCGGCAAGACCGAAGTGCTCACGCAGTTGAACAACGGAATCGACCTTGAAGGCCACGCCAATCATCGCGGCTCCAGCTTTGGCAAACGCGCGACGGGGCAACCGACCAACATCGATTTTGAAAACCGTTTGGCAGTGGATGTACTGAAGAAACGCGCCCACGGCATCGAGCAGTTTGTGCTGGAAGACGAGAGCCGGGCAGTCGGCAGTTGCGCCTTGCCGTTGCCGCTGTATCAGGGCATGCAGCAGTTTCCGATGGTTTGGCTGGAAGACAGCCTTGAAGGACGCGTCGAGAGGATTCTGCGCGACTACGTGGTGGACCTGTGTGCCGAATTCATTGGTGTGCATGGCGAGGAAGGATTTGCGCGGTTTTCCGAGCGCTTGCTGGAAAGCCTGAACAACGTTCAGAAGCGTCTGGGCGGTGAACGCCATCGGCGGATGCTGATCTTGATGGAAGAGGCCTTGGCAGAGCAGGGCCGAAGCGGTGCGGTGGACTTGCACCGTGGCTGGATCGAAGGGCTGCTTCGCGAGTATTACGACCCGATGTATGCGTTTCAGCGGGAGAAGAAAGGTACGCGGATTGAGTTTGCCGGGGAGAAGGCGGCTGTCCTTGAATACCTGCGGGCGCGGGTCAACCAGCGGGAATGAGGTTGTCTTTGCCGGCCCCTTCGCGAGGAGGCTCGCTCCCACACTGGATCTTGGTAGTACACAAAAACTGTGTTCACTGAAGATCAACTGTGGGAGCGAGCCTGCTCGCGAAGGGGCCCTTACAGGCGCTACAAATCCTAGAGCAAAGCAGCCCCGACCAACCCACTAACCACACCAACCCCCATGGTCATCAGCGCCACGCTCACCAGCACCCGAGCATCGAAATCCTTGCGCAGCATCAGCAGCGACGGCAGGCTGATACTCGGCAGGGTCATCAGCAACGCCACGGCCGGGGCGGTACCCATGCCCAGGGTCATCATGGTTTGCACGATCGGGATTTCAGCGGCGGTAGGAATCACAAATAGCGTACCGATGATCGCCAGCGGCACCAGCCACAACAAGCCGTTGGCCATGGCCCCGTCAATATGCGGGAACACCCAGACCCGCACTGCGCCCAGCACCAATACCGCCAGGATGTAGATCGGGATGGTGCTCCAGAACAATTGCCACAGGGTTTTGGCCCAGCGAGTCAGGAACGGCTGCGTATCCTTTTCACTGACTTCGGCCACCGCCTCGACGGCGGCTTCAGGCAATATTTCCGGACCGGATATACGCTGGGCGACCATCGACACGCCGAACACCAGCACTATCCCGGCGACCAGGCGCAACGCGGTGAACCCCCAGCCCAGCACGAACCCCATGAACACCAGGGTCGCCGGGTTGAGCACAGGGTTGCCGATCCAGAAGGCCAGCGCCGCGCCGACCGAGACATTCGAGCGACGCATGCTGGCAGCCACCGGGGCGGCGCAGCATGAGCACATCATCCCCGGCAGGGCGAACAGGCCGCCGCGCAAAGTCGAAGCGAAGCTGGCGCGACCGAACAGACGCAACAGCCAGTCTCGAGGAATCAGTACTTGCAGGAGGGAGCCGAGAATCACCGCCAGTACGGCCGCTTTCCAGATCGCCAGGAAATACACCTTGGCGTACGTCAGGGCGGCGGCCAGCGGGGCGGTTTGTTCGTCGTTGAGGATGGAGGCGCCGATGCTGTGGTTGTCAGCGGCGATGAAGGCTTTCAGGTAGTAGGGCGACCACTTGACGTAATAGAGGCCGATACAGGCGACCAGGACGAACAGGGCGGGTTTCCACCAGAACGACCAACCCCGGGCGGGGACAGCTGCGGAAGAGAGTGACATGGAAAGTGTCCAGACAAGGGAAAGATGGATACATGATAGCCCGCCCCTCGACTGCCGTGGTCCTCACCGCTTGTGGGATGTTGCCGACCGCTTAGGTCGGACACGTCTGCGATCCGTTATCCAGCCCTTGCTTGTAACTATGACTGACGAGGCTGGCCTTGCCGTTGCGCCAGGTCAGGGTCAGCACGTACACCGAATCGTAGTCGCTGGACTCCCAGTCCTCGGTGATGCTCTGTTTCTTGCCGACGGCTTCTCCAGCGACCTCGTTGATCAACTCTGGCAGGTAGCCATGGGACCAGGCGGTGTAGATAACGGAGTTGTGGTACTTGTCCTGCAGCAATTCGTCCGCCAGGTCGCTGGTGTCGTTGACCGAGAAGTTGATGTTCACCGGCAAACCGAGCTTGATCGCGCTGGGGCTGATGGTCATCAAGGGGCGGATGTAGCTGTACGAATTGTCCAGTTCGCCTTCCTCGACATTGCGCGTCGGGTTGGCGGCAAACACGTAGTTGGCCTTGCCGAATTTTTCCGGCAACAAGGTGGCCAGGTCGATGGCGCGGTTGAGGCCCTGGCAATTGAGCTGGCCCAGACCGCCGGCGGGTTTTTCCGCGTGACGCAGGAACACCAGTGTCTGAGTGCCGTTTACCTGTTGGGCGCGGCTTTCGCGGGACTGCAGCGTCACAAACAATGCGCTCGCCACCAGCACCGCGGGCAGAAGTACAAACGCATGGTGCTTGAAGCGTTTAGCGAATCTCAAAAGGTTGGTCATTGGTGATCTTCAGCGCATTAGTTAAGGCTGACAAACCTTTACACCACAAGCTCTCTGCTTCGGGTGTTTTCCATGTCGTTGAGCCGGTCCGTGTCCGAAAGGGCATTGCTCAGAGTCCTCTGAAGCCCATTTGGTTCGCGTCCGACGAGTGAGCAGCACTGTATCGACAACCTTGAACGGGTTGCAGCCCAGGTTATCGACAAAATGTTGCGACTTTGTGGACACATTACACTTTAAGGCACTGGAAAAGGCTGAGATCTATTGATCGTGTTCATCAGCGGTTTCGATAGCCCCCAAAGATAGCAACCTGAAACCGGCGATCCTGGATTATGCTCAACCCTTTCTTTTGGCGATGGATGTTCCCGATGACCGATCTGTCTGCGTTCCCGATTACCCAAAAATGGCCGGCTCAATACCCTGACTGGATCCAGCTTTACTCCTTGCCGACCCCCAATGGCGTCAAGGTGTCGATCATGCTTGAAGAGATCGGACTGCCCTACGAATCGCATCGGGTAGGCTTCGATACCAATGACCAGATGTCGCCCGAATTTCTGTCACTGAACCCCAACAACAAAATCCCGGCGATCCTCGACCCCCACGGTCCTGACGACAAACCCCTGCCATTGTTCGAGTCCGGGGCGATTCTGATTTACCTCGCCGACAAGAGCGGGCAACTGCTGGCTCAGGAGTCGGCAGCGCGTTACGAGACGATTCAATGGCTGATGTTTCAAATGGGCGGCATCGGGCCGATGTTCGGTCAGCTCGGTTTTTTCAACAAATTTGCCGGCAAGGACTACGAGGACAAACGGCCCCGCGACCGTTACGTCGATGAAAGTAAACGTTTGTTAAAGGTTTTGGATGGACGCCTTGAAGGGCGCGACTGGATCATGGGCGAGCGCTACACCATCGCCGACATCGCGACGTTCCCGTGGGTGCGTAACCTGATCGGCTTCTATGAGGCCGGCGATCTGGTGGGCATCAAGGACTTCAAGAACGTCACGCGCGTGCTGGAGCGCTTCCTGGCGCGAGCGGCGGTGATGCGCGGTCTGGAAATTCCTAAATAGATTGCTTCACGAACAAGGAAGATCATGCGTTCATTTGATTTCAAACAAGTAGATGTCTTCAGTCGCGTCGCCCTCAAGGGCAATCCATTGGCGGTGGTGTTCGGCGCGGACGAGCTCAGTGACGAACGCATGGCCGCGTTCGCCACCTGGACCAACCTCAGTGAAACCACGTTTGTGCTGGAGCCGCGCGATCCGCGCGCCGATTACCGCGTGCGGATCTTCACCACCCTGAACGAGTTGCCGTTCGCCGGTCATCCGACGCTGGGCACCTGCCATGCATGGCTTGAGGCGGGTGGTGTGCCCAAGGGCGAAGAGATCATTCAGGAGTGCGGCGTCGGGCTGGTACGGGTCCGCCGACAAGGCGCGGAACTGGCGTTTCTCGCGCCACCCCTGATCAACAACGGGCCGGTGGACGTCGAATTGGTGGAACGCGTGCGACGCGGGCTTGGTCTGCAGGTCGGCGCGATTGTCCGGGCGCAGTGGGTTGATAACGGTGCTGGCTGGTTGGCGGTCATGGTCGAGGACCGCCAGCAGGTGTTGGACTTGCAACCGGATCATTCGCAGATGCTTGGCCTGGCGGTCGGCGTGATCGCGCCGTGGAATCCCGAGCGTGATGGCGATGACGCACAGTTCGAAGTACGGGCCTTCATCTCCGGGGACGGCATGCCGGAAGACCCGGCCACCGGCAGTTTGAACGCCGGGATTGCGCAATGGTTGCTCGCTGAGGGGCTGGCGCCAGCGTCCTATGTGGTCAGCCAGGGCCTGACGATGGGCCGGGCGGGGCGCATTCAGGTGGATCAAGTGGGCGATGAAATCTGGATTGGCGGCTCAGTGGTGACCTGCATCAGCGGCACCCTGACGCTTTAAGCCTGTGTGAGATCTAAACCTGTGGGAGCGAGCCTGCTCGCGATGGCGGTAGCACATCCACCATCAACGTGACAGACACACCGCTATCGCGAGCAGGCTCGCTCCCACAGGATTCTGTGTTGGGGCTGGGGATTATTGCCGAGCCGGTAAGGGTTTTTTCCGCGCTTGAGGTTTGTGCCTTACGCCTTGCAGGGCATAAGCTTCGCCTCCTACAACGTTCGTCTTGTCCTCCGTTTTTCAGGAATGCCCATGTCCAGTCAGTTCCCCGAAGCACGTCCACGCCGTCTGCGCCGCAATGCGAGCCTGCGCAGCCTGTTCCAGGAAACCGAGTTCAGCCTGAACGATCTGGTGCTGCCGATTTTTGTCGAGGAAGAGATCGACGATTTCGTGCCGATCAACAGCATGCCCGGCGTGATGCGCATTCCAGAGTCGAAACTGGCCGGCGAGATCGAGCGCTACGCCCGCGCCGGGATCAAGTCGGTGATGACTTTCGGCGTGTCGCATCATCTGGACAGCAGCGGTAGCGACACCTGGAGCGACAACGGGCTGGTGTCGCGCATGTCGCGAATCGCCAAGGATGCCGTGCCGGAGATGATAGTGATGTCCGATACCTGCTTCTGCGAATACACCGACCACGGTCATTGCGGCGTAATGCACAACCACGAAGTCGATAACGACCAGACCCTGATCAACCTCGGCAAACAAGCCGTGGCGGCGGCGCGGGCGGGCGCCGATGTGATTGCCCCGTCGGCGGCCATGGACGGGCAGGTCCAGGCGATTCGTCGGGCGCTGGATGACGCAGGTTTCAGTCAGACGGCGATCATGGCCTATTCGACCAAGTTCGCTTCGGCGCTCTACGGCCCGTTCCGTGAAGCCGGCGGCAGCGCGCTCAAGGGCGATCGCAAAAGCTATCAAATGAACCCGATGAATCGCCGCGAAGCGGTCCGCGAATCGCTGATGGACGAACAGGAAGGCGCTGACGCGCTGATGGTCAAGCCGGCCGGCGCGTACCTGGACATCATCCGCGACATCCGCGAGGTTTCGCGTTTGCCGCTGTCGGCGTATCAGGTCAGCGGCGAGTACGCGATGATCAAATTCGCAGCGCAAGCGGGGGCGATTGATGAGGATCGAGTGGTGCGTGAAAGCCTCGGGGCGATCAAGCGGGCGGGGGCGGATTTGATCTTCACCTACTTCGCGATGGACCTGGCCCTGGCCGGGATCTAACCCCCAACACATAATCCCTGTAGGAGCGGGCTTGCCCGCGAAGACGGTGGGTCAGCCACAAAAATGTTGACTGTGCCGCCGTCTTCGCTGGCAAGCCAGCTCCTACACTTCACCGTGTTGAGTCAGGGAGCGCCGAAGTAGGGCCGAATCCCGTGATCCCTGAAATACCGCTCAATCACTTTCGGATCGGAACACGTCTCGGCAATCGCCACATATGTATCCGGTCGCAACAGGTAAAACCCGTTACGACCCAACCCCGCCGCTTCAAACGCCGGCCGCCATTCGAACACCTGCAACGGCAGGTGATGCTCGGCGCACCAGGCGATCATTTCGTCGCTTGTGTCGCCATAGACGTGCACCTGCCAGTTCGGATTCCTCAGCGATTCAAAGTTGTCGCCTTCGCCGTCATGCGCCCAGGGCAGGCGATCGCCGCCGTGAACGTGCCCGGCGACGCCCGTGCTCAATGGCATGCCACGGTAGTTCAGGGTGATCTGCGAGACAGTGCGAAACAGGAACTCGCGGGACGTCTCGAACGAAGCCATTTTTGGGATCAAAAACGGTGCCAGCCGTGTACGCAACACATCGGCCATGCGCCCTTCGGCGGTGACGAAGGTGAACACCCGGTCGGTGGTGGCGACCAGTTTGCGGGCAAAGGCGATGCGTTCGGTTTCGTAGGTGTCGAGCAGTCTCTCTTCGGCGCCACCACTCAACACCGCCGCGAATTTCCACGCAAGGTTAATGGCGTCACCAATCCCGGTGTTCATGCCCTGACCACCGGCCGGGCTGTGAACGTGCGCCGCGTCGCCCAATAAAAATGCTCGCCCGGTGCGAAAGTGATCGGCGACCCGGTGATGCACGCGATAGGTCGAGAACCAGTTCACCTGTTCGATCTGCACGTTCAAGTGTTCAATGGCCCGGCTGCTGACATCTTCAAAGCGCAGGGTTTCAGCCTGGTCTGCGCGCTCGTCGCGCACCGTGCCGATCAACCGGGCGCGGCCCGTATCGCCGAGTGGAAACACGGCGAGGAAGTCTGCTTCATCAAGGTCCACGTGCAATTCGCCATTGAAGGTCGGCCCGCTGGCTTGTACGTCGGCAACATAGAAAATCTGCTGATAGGTCCCACCAGGGAACCCGGTGTCCAGTGTCTTGCGCACGACTGACCGGGCGCCGTCGCAACCCGCCAGGTAGCAGGTCTGGCAGATTTCCTGTTGACCGTCGGGCAAGCGCAGTTGGACGGTGATGCCAGCGCCGGTGTCTTCGAAATACTCCAGCTCAGTGTTGCGCTCCACATGGATGCCGAACGCTTCAAGGCGTGTTATCAGCAGCCGTTCGTGCTCGTCCTGTGGGTAGATTTCGAGGAAGGCGTAAGGCGTCAGACCCTCGCCAATGCGGCTCAGGGGCAAACGCGCCACTGGTTCGCCTTTGACCCAGAAATTTGCCGCCGCCACGCGATGACCGTTTTGCACCACGGCCTCGCTGAGGTCGAGCTGGCGATACAGCTCCAGCGTCCGCGCCTGGACCGCGAGTGCCCGCGAGGTGGTGCCGGGGGCTGAGGTCTTGTCGAGAATCCGCACGCGGATCCCCAGTTTGCTCAACCACAGCGCCAGTACCAGCCCGGTCGGGCCGGCGCCGACGATCAGTACGTCGCTTCGATTCATCAGCCTGTCCTCCTCGGTGCCTGGCTCAAGTATGGTCCAGTCGCAAAGCACAGGCAGGCTGACTGCCCAACGGAAAATGCACCCGGCAGGCGGGATGATGGAACAGGGCGCGGCGACCGGAGTCATAGCCTGCGCCATGCCATTGGTCGTATGGTTAACCCGGCTCAACGGATTTGATGGAGCACCATGCAAGCCAATCAATTGATCACCGGCGTCGCGGCGCTGTTGCTGCTGGCCGGTTGCGGCACTCAGCGCACGCAGGAACCGCCCGAGCGCAAGCCCGCCGAGGTCAAGGCCGAGATCGTGCGCCTGCTGCCGGCCAACACCACGGATCGCCAAGGCTGGGCCACGGACATCTACGCCGCATTCGCCGCGCAGAACATTTACCCATCCACGCAAAACCTGTGCTCGGTACTCGCCGTTACCGAGCAGGAATCCACGTTCCAGGTCGACCCACCTGTGGCGGGCCTGGGCAAGATCGCTCGGGAGGAAATCGACCGCCGTGCCGCGAAAGTCCACATCCCCAGCCTGTTGATCAGTGGTGCGCTCCAGGTGAAATCACCCAATGGCAAAAGTTACAGCGACCGTCTCAATGCGGCGCGCAGCGAAAAGGAACTCAGCGCGATTTTCGATGACTTCATTGGCATGGTGCCGATGGGCAAGACCCTGTTCGGTGGCTTCAACCCGGTGCACACCGGTGGGCCTATGCAGGTCAGCATCGATTTTGCCGAACTGCAAACGCGCAGTTACCCGTATCCGGTGAACGGTTCAATCCGTCATGAAGTGTTCACTCGACGCGGCGGCATGTACTTCGGCATTGCCCACTTGCTCGGTTACCCGGTGAGCTACACAGAACCGCTGTATCGCTTCGCTGATTTCAATGCCGGTTGGTATGCCAGCCGCAATGCGGCGTTTCAGAATGCGCTGAGTCGGGTATCAGGCATTCCGTTGGCGCTGGATGGCGATCTGGTGCGCTATGACTCGATTATGCCCGGCACCACCGAACTGGCAGTGCGAAGCCTTGGCAAGCAGCTGGGCCTGCGCAATATCACCATTCGCAATCAATTGGAGGAGGGCAAAAGTCTCAAGTTCGAGGAGACCGAGCTCTACCAGCGAGTGTTCACGTTGGCCGATCAAGCCGAGGGCCGGCCATTGCCTCGTGCAGTGTTGCCGGGAATCGAACTGCAAAGCCCGAAAATCACCCGCAAACTCACCACCGCGTGGTTCGCCAAACGGGTCGATGAGCGTTATCAGCGTTGCATGGTGCGGGCTGGCAAGTGACCCGATTCAAAAAACAGGCATAAAAAAACCCGGCGGGTCAGGCCGGGTTTTTCATTGAGTACTGCAGTAGAACCCTTCATTTATACCGCGCGGCTTTCGATCAGACGGTCGGAGCCACCTTCGGCAACGCGGTTCTGCATCAGTCGGTCAGAGCCATCAGCGGCTACACGGTTTTCGATCAGTCGGTCGGAACCATCAGCGGCGACACGGTTTTCGATCAGTCGGTCGGAACCATCAGCGGCTACGCGATTCTCGATCAGACGATCCGAACCCCCTTCAGCCACACGGCTTTCAATCAGACGATCCGAGCCGCCTTCAGCGACCACAGGCTGAGCAGAGGTAGCGGCAAAAGCGTTAACTGCGAAAACCGAGAAAGCAATGCTGAGAAGGGTTTGGCGTTTCATGATGGTGTGCTCCGGGGTGTTATGGGTTGGTATGGAGCGGATGTTACGCCGAGGATTTTTTATGAGAACTTCATTGATGTGATGGTGAACATCGACGGTATTGATAGACGATGTGAGTTGCCCCACGCGGGCGTGATGGTTCAGTCGTCGGATGGCACGGATGGGGTCAGCCGGCGCTTCTACACTGGGAGCGTAACCAGCAGATGACGCCGCTAATGACCCCATTCTTGTCTCGCCAGGAGGCCGCACCATGTATCAGCTTTATGGACACCAGAACTCTGGCGCGGCGGCGATAGAAGCGGCGCTGGAGCTGTGTGACATCCCTTACCGCTTTATCGACGTCGAGTTGTCCTCGGAGGCAGCCCAGACACTGGAGAAACTCAACCGGCTCAAGCAGATTCCGACGCTGCAACTGCCCGATGGCAGCGTCCTCACGGAAAGCGCGGCGATTCTGATTCATCTCGGGTTGACCTTTCCCAAGTCGAATCTGTTACCGAAACTGCCCGCTGACCGCGATCAGGCGATCCGGGGCCTGGCGTACATCGTCAGCAATTGCTACGTGGCCATCGGCATTATCGATTACCCCGAACGCTGGCTGGCCGAGACAGATGAGGTTTCCAGGCAAAATCTCATGGCCGGCGCCCGCGCGCGATTGCACTGGAGCTGGGAGGTGTTTGCCGATCAGTTTTCCGGTGAGCTGTATCTGGGCGATGAGGCGCCGGGCGCACTGGATGTGCTGGCGGCGGTGGTGTCCAGATGGGCCGGTAGTCGGGAGCATTTACGCAGCGCCCGACCCGGTTTTTTCGCGTGGCTGGAACGCATCGACCGGCACCCGACATTGGCACCGGTCTTCGCCCGGCATTGGCCCGCCTGAACAACGAATATCACAAGCTTTTGTAGGAGCCGGGCTTGCCCGCGATGCAGGCGACTCGGTTAAACGTCGAACCGAGTTGAATCCATCGCGGGCAAGCCCGGCTCCTACAGGGGGGACGGGTTATTCGCCGCGGATGTACTGCTCCAGTTGTCGAATCAATTCCGCCTGTTCGGCAATGGCTTCCTTGACCAGGTCGCCGATGGACAGTAAGCCAATCAACTTGCCGTTTTCCACCACCGGCAGGTGGCGCAGGCGGCGATCGGACATGATGCCCAGGCACGTATCGACGGTTTGATGGGTGTCCACGGTGATGACCGGGGACACCATGATGTCGCGAACGGGCGTGCCCACCGAAGAACGGCCATGCAGCACCAGTTTGCGTGCGTAGTCGCGTTCACTGATGATGCCCAGCACTTCATCATTTTCCACCACCAGCAAGGCGCCGACGTTTTTCTCGGCCATCTTCATCAGCGCTTCCAGCACCATGTGATCAGGCTTGATCTGGTGCACTTCCTGATTCTTCTGATCTTTGAGCTTGAGCAGTTGGGCGACGGTTTTCATGGTGGCTTCTCGGGTGTTGTCGTTGTTCTTGAAGAATCGTAGACCCAAGCGCTGAGGGCAAGGGAGAAAGCGGCAGATAACACTCAAAAAACGCCATTCAGCGGTTTTTCTTTAGTAAACCGCGTGGAAACCGCACAGAGAAGTCGAAAGTGGCGTGCATGACCCGCTGACCCTTGATGACGCGTAGAATTGCGGCCTGAATCAATACGTGAGGTTGCAGTGGTGGATTTACAGCAGGGCTTCGTCCTGACCCGGCATTGGCGCGACACCCCGGCCGGTACGGAAGTCGAGTTCTGGCTGGCGACTGACACCGGTCCCCGGCGTATCCGCCTGCCTCATCAACCGTCGGTGGCGTTCATTCCGGCGGTCCAGCGCGAGCAAGCGCAACAGGTGTTGCACGGCGAGAAAAACGTCGAGCTCAAGCCCTTGGCCCTTGTGGATTTCGAGCACCGCCCGGTGCTCGGCCTGTATTGCCAGCAGCACGGTCAGTTGATGCGCCTGGAAACCGCGCTGCGCAAGGCCGGGGTCGAGATGTTCGAGGGCGACGTTCGCCCACCGGAGCGCTACATGATGGAGCGGTTCATCACGGCGCCGGTGATCTTTGGCGGTACGCCCAATGGCGAGGGGCTGCTGCTAGACGCGCAGATGAAACCCGATCCAGCCTATCGGCCCAACCTGCGGCTGGTCTCGCTGGACATCGAAACCACCGCTCAGGGCGAGTTGTACTCCATCGCCCTGGAAGGCTGCGGCGAGCGCCAGGTGTACATGCTCGGGCCACCCAATGGCGACGCCAGCGAGGTGGATTTCCAGCTCGAATACTGCGACTCGCGAACCGTGCTGCTGAAAAAACTCAACGAATGGTTTGCCCGCCACGACCCCGACGCGATCATCGGCTGGAACGTCGTGCAGTTCGACCTGCGCGTACTGCATGAACACGCCCGGCGCCTGGCGGTACCGCTCAAGCTTGGGCGCGGTGGTGAAGAGATGCAGTGGCGCGAACACGGTAGCCGCACTCATTACTTCGCTGCCGCAGCGGGGCGATTGATCATCGACGGCATTGAATCCTTGCGTTCGGCGACCTGGAACTTTCCCTCGTTCAGTCTGGAAAACGTCGCGCAAACCTTGTTGGGCGAGGGCAAGGCCATCAGCACGCCGTACCAGCGCATGGACGAAATCAACCGCATGTTCGCCGAAGACAAACCGGCACTCGCCACGTACAACCTCAAAGATTGCGAGCTGGTGACACGGATTTTCGCCAAGACCGAACTGCTGAAATTTTTGCTGGAACGCGCCAGCGTCACTGGTTTACCGGCGGATCGCAGCGGTGGGTCGGTGGCGGCGTTCACCCACCTTTACATGCCGCTGATGCACCGCCAGGGCTTTGTGGCGCCGAACCTGGGCGGCAAGTCACCGCAGGCCAGCCCCGGCGGGTTTGTCATGGACTCGCAACCGGGCCTGTACGAGTCGGTGCTGGTACTCGACTACAAAAGCCTTTATCCCTCGATCATCCGCACCTTTCTGATCGACCCGGTGGGATTGATCGAAGGCTTGCAGCATCCCGACGACAGCGACTCTGTTCCGGGTTTTCGCGGGGCACGCTTTTCCAGAACCCGGCATTGCCTGCCGGCCATTGTCGCCCGGGTCGCCGAAGGCCGCGAAACCGCCAAGCGCGAACACAACGCGCCGCTGTCACAGGCGCTGAAGATCATCATGAATGCCTTCTACGGCGTACTTGGCTCCAGCGGCTGTCGTTTCTTCGACACACGTTTGGCATCGTCCATCACCTTGCGCGGCCACGAAATCATGCTGCGCACCCGACAGCTGATCGAAGCCCAGGGCCACACGGTGATTTACGGCGATACCGACTCCACGTTCGTCTGGCTGCGCCGTGCCCACGGTCAAGAGGAGGCCGCGCGGATCGGTCATGCATTGGTGGACCACGTCAACCAATGGTGGCGCGAACACGTGCGAGAGGAATACGGGCTGGAAAGCGCCTTGGAGTTGCAGTTCGAAACCCACTACAAACGCTTCCTGATGCCGACCATCCGTGGCGCGGAGGAGGGCAGCAAGAAGCGTTACGCCGGCCTGGTCACCCGCGCCGATGGCACTGATGAAATGGTCTACAAAGGCCTGGAAACCGTGCGCACCGATTGGTCACCGCTGGCCCGGCAATTTCAGCAAGAGCTGTACTCGCGGATCTTCCACCGCAAGCCTTATCTGGATTACGTACGCGATTACGTGCAAAAGACCCTGGCCGGCGAGTTCGACGACCGTCTGATCTACCGCAAGCGTCTGCGCCGCACCCTCGACGACTACGAGCGCAACGTACCGCCCCACGTGCGTGCCGCGCGCATCGCCGATGAGTTCAACGACCGGCAGGGCCGTCCGCGTCAGTACCAGAACGGCGGCTGGATCAGCTACGTGATCACCGTCGCCGGCCCCGAGCCGCTGGAGATTCGCAGCGCCCCCATCGACTACGACCACTATGTCACCCGGCAACTGCAACCGGTGGCGGACGCGATCTTGCCGTTTGTGGACGACGATTTCTCAACCCTGATTGGTGGGCAATTGGGCCTGTTTTAAGTCCAGCAACGACAGCGTCCAGTCATCCCGTATGCCGTGGAAATACTGCTCAAGGGCTCGATGGAAAAGGCTGTTTTCGGGGGAGACCTGGGCAAACAGCGTCATTGACGAGTGAAACTTGAGGTCATCGGGATGACCGAAAATCTCGGCGATCGAGCGCTGTTTGACGTTCAGGACCAATTGCGTGCACGTGTGCAGCCGTGGACCCAGCAGCGGATGCTCCAGATACGCCGCGGCTTCCTCTTTGGAGCGTATGGCAAAGTATCGGGACATCTCGCTCCCGCCCAAGCCGGCGAGTTGCGGAAAGATGAACCACATCCAGTGGCGGCGTTTTTTACCGGCAATCAGTTCTTCCTGGACCCACTCAAAGACCGGTTCTTGAGCCTGAACGAAACGTGGCAAGTTAAAAGCATCGAGCTGATCGGTGCTTCTCATGCAGAAACCCTCTGCCAATACGGCGATGGCTCAGACCATGGCCAATCGCTGTTTGCGTTGTGGCGCGTGAAACGCGTGGTCCAGCGCCTCCAGATCCCCGGGATCGAGCTGCAGCTGCGGGGATTGTGCATTCAATTGTAGATGTTCAGGTTTGACCGCTTTGGGGATGGCAATCACACCTGCCTGCCGCAGAATCCATGCCAGCGCGACCTGAGCCGGTGTCACCCCGTGACGGGCGGCAATCTTTTCAAGCGCTGGATGGGCGAGCATTTCTCCGCCCTGACCGATTGGACAATACGCCATTAATGGCTGCCGATGCTGTTGACTCCAGGGCAGCAAATCAAATTCGATGCCGCGCTCTTCCAGGTTATACATCACCTGATTGGTGGCGCAGGCCGGTGAGTTCAGTTCGTGCAGGTCGTCCATATCAAAATTGGACACGCCCCAACGGCCAATCTTGCCATCTTCACGCAGGCGCTCGAAGGCTTCAATGGTTTCCTCCAGGGGATACTGGCCGCGCCAGTGCAGCAGGTACAAATCGATGTAATCGGTCTTCAAACGCCGAAGGCTGCGCTCGCAGGCCTGGGGAATACCTTGGCAGCTGGCGTTGTGAGGGTAGACCTTGCTGACCAGAAAGACCTTGTCGCGCAGACCGGTAATGGCTTCAGCGACGACTTCCTCGGCGCCGCCTTCTGCGTACATTTCAGCCGTATCGATCAGCGTCATGCCCAACTCGATGCCAAGGCGCAGGGCCGAGACTTCACGCGCGTACGCCGAGGGATCCTCACCCATACGCCAAGTGCCCTGGCCGATGACCGGTACGGTGACGCCAGCCAATTCGAGCGTGCGCATGCAAACCTCCTCCCTGTGACTCGGTGAATACTGGATTGGCAGCAAAATTACGTCGTTGTTCCTCGGAGCGGCAGATACCTGATGATAGCAAACAAGACAAAATATCAGCTTTCAGGGCTTGGTCTGCGTGTTCACGGACCACCGGCACCGCACTTTTTTGGCTTTGGTGGCTCTATGCTTGGGCAGCCGGCGGCGATCCCCACCGTTGGCCCATGCCCAAGTTCAAGAACCCATGGCTCGAGTTTTACCCCGAATCCCCCCACCGATTCTCCGCCGTTGCTTGCTCCTGGCTTGTCTGGCGATGCTCTTTGTCACCGGTTGCAGTCAGCAGCAGGGCAGCGACATCGTCAGCCAGTTCCGCGAAGGCCGCCCCCAGGAATTTCTCCAGACCAGCGTTGATCGCATGGCCACGCTGGCGATGCGTGACAACCTCGACAGCCTCTACTTGCTGATGAGCAAGCTCTACCTGCGCAACCCCGATGAGCTGAAAAAATCCGGCTTCCTCGACGCCCGAACGGCCGGAAAGCAAGTGCGTATGGCCATCGAAGAGCAACAGCCACTGCCCACCCTCGGCGGCAAAAAAGACCTGGCGGCGCTCAGGTATGCCATGAGCCCGGAGTTTCTCGGTGACCGGGTCGGTGCCTTCATTTATGCCATCGGTAGCATGTTGGTGACCGCTCACGGCAATCGTCTGGAGTTCTACATGACGGATGCGCTCAACCCGACGTTCGTCAGCAATGCCGCGCGTAACATCGAGATAGCCACGTGGATTCTCAGTCAACGGCAAAACAAACAAGGCGAACCGTTGCTGTTCTCCAATGAGATCTCGGAGGAGGGCAGCAACCTGAGTTTTGCCGTGGAATTCGGCAAAATCGTTGCCCGGCTGGACTTGCTGACGCAGATGCTGGACGAGCGCTACCGACGCATCGGCTTGAACTACGCGCAGAGCCTGCTGTTCCTGAACTTCCTGCCGGTGCAATAAGCCCCAATGCAGACCTTGTAGGAGCCGAGCTTGCTCGCGATAGCGGTATAGCATTCAACCTATGTGTTGGCTCACAGTCCGCCATCGCGAGCAAGCTTGATCTGGCCTAATGAAATTGGACACATCAATAGGGCGCTATGATGGCGCCCAAATCTAAGGTGTGCATGATGATGCGAAAGTCCTATTCCAGCGAGTTCAAGCTCAATGCTGCAAGCATGGTGCTTGATGAAGACCAGCCCATTCTTGAGGTCTGCGCCAACTTCGATATCGGCCCTACTGCGTTGCGCCGCTGGGTCGAGCAGGTCAGGAAAGAACGTGCAGGCTCGACGCTAGCGGG
>NZ_JAHBDK010000045.1 GCF_019956415.1 Pseudomonas sp. GL-B-19 | reverse complement strand
AACAGCGTAAAAGGATTGGCAGTCTGCCAGCGTTCCGGTGGCAGCACTAGGAATTGTGTAGCTCGACTTTGGTCGGGGTTCCGCGTTTTTTTGCAGTGCCCTGACTGACCCCTTCGCGAGCAGGCCCCCACATTTCCCGAACCGGGACTTATTTGTTCCTCAGGCAATCACTCATGAACGCCTTGCGCTCATCACCTTTGAGTAATTTGGTGGTGGCATCGGCGTTGCAGGTTTTCATTTTCTGTTGCTGAGGGGTCAGGGTTTTTATGTCAGGGACGGCCGGCTCGGTTTTCAGGCAGTTACTCATGAACATTTTGCGTTCATCACCTTTGAGGCTTTTGGCCGTCGCATCGGCGTTGCAGACAGTCATCTTTTCCTGCTGGGGTGTGGTCGCGAAGCTTTGGGAGCAGAGCAGCAAGCCGATCATCAACAAAGGGACACGCAACATCGTCATGGAGTTTTCTCCTTGTTGCCGTACCGATGGGCACGGCCTCGTTCTGCAGTGTAGACAACCCCTGTCACACCTTCCTGCTCTCGAGGTGACTGCGTCGGTACTGCTCCGGTGTACATCCGGCCTGGCGTTGAAACATCGCGATAAAGGCCGAACTCGTGCTGTACCCCATGTCGAAGGCAATGTCCTGAATGCTGCGATGGCTGTCCAGCGCCTCAATCGCCGCGAGGAACCGCAACCGTTGCCGCCACTCACCGAAACTCATGCCCAGCTCGCGAACAAACTGCCGCGCCAGGGTGCGTTCGCTGACGTGGATCTGCGTGGCCCAGTCGGCCAAGGGCCGGTTGTCTCCGGGCTCGGCTTGCAACGCTTCCAGTATCCCCAACAGTCCCGGACTGCTGGCGTAGGGCAAATAGCATTCATGCACCGGCGCCAGTCGCAGTTGATCCACCAATACCTGACCTAAACGAATGTCCGCCTCATGCTCGGGAATCTTCACGTCTCGCGTAGCAAAGTCCTTGAGGATCGCTTTGAGAATATCGCTGATCGCCAGCGTGCAGGCCTGTTGCGGCAACTCGCGACACAGCGACGGCGTCAGGCAAACCGCACGGTAGTTGATCGGTTGGTTGCTATAGAAACTGTGCTCGGTCTCGGGCGGCACCCACACCGCGTATTGCGGCGGTGACATGAAGCGGCTGTTGCCGATTTCCATGTGCAACACGCCATTGGCCGAGTACTCGAGCGTGCCCCACGGATGCCGGTGGGCCGCGGCGTACTCGTGAGTGTTGAAATCGGCGTAGCGGAAATAGACCGGGGCCGGCAGCTCGGCGAAGTCCAGCAGGTCAATATGTTTACTGTTCATGCTGTCCGTAATCTGGGGCAAGTTGTCTGGATCGAAGTATAGGCTTGCATCCAGACAAGCAGATAATTGCCCCTCATTAACGTTCTGGTTTTTTCTGATGCAATACGCTTATCCCCTGCTGGCCATTCTCATCTGGGCTGGCAACACCGTGATCACCAAAATGTCAGCCGGGGCGATCTTCCCCGCCGAGATTGGTTTCTACCGCTGGCTACTGGCCGGGATTCTGTTCACGCCGTTCATGCTCAAACCGGTGATCGCGCATTGGCCGCTGATTCGCCCGAACCTGGGCAAGATTTTCGTCCTTGGCGTGCTGGGCATGGCGGTCTATCAGAGCCTCGCCTACTTCGCCGCAGCACTGACCTCGGCCACCAACATGGGGATTATCCTGTCGTTGATGCCGTTGATGTCACTGGCCATGGCGATTGTCAGCCTCGGCCAACGCCTGACCGCTGGCGCA
Organism: Pseudomonas sp. GL-B-19; assembly: GCF_019956415.1. GTDB lineage: Bacteria > Pseudomonadota > Gammaproteobacteria > Pseudomonadales > Pseudomonadaceae > Aquipseudomonas. The sequence continues at coordinate 44,268 of NZ_JAHBDK010000045.1, read as the reverse complement.
TTGGCCGGCGCGGTGCTGTCGTTTGCCGGTGTATTGGTGGTGGTGTCGTCCGGCAGCCTCGGCGCGTTACTTGAACACGGCGTGAACATGGGCGATGCGATGATGCTGGTCGCCACCCTTGCCTATGCGATTTACAGCACGCTGCTGAAAAAATGGCAGCTGCGGTTGCCGCCGCTGGTGTTGTTGTATTTGCAGGTGTTGGTGGCGGTGGTGGTGCTGTTTCCGCTATTTGTCGCCTCGCCGAAGATCGGCCCGACGCTGCAAAACATTCCGCTGGTGCTTTACGCCTGTCTGCTGGCTTCGATGCTGGCGCCATTGGCGTGGATGCAGGCGGTGGTGCGCCTGGGGCCGAGTCGGACCACGCTGTTTTTCAATTTGCTGCCGTTGATTACCGCGCTGATTGCGGCGGTGGTGCTGCATGAGCAGTTGGCGATGTATCACCTGGTGGGCGGGGTGTTGACGTTGGGTGGGGTGGTGCTTTCGGGGCGGTGGACGACGGTGATCGGCCGTAAGGTGCGAGTTGCCTGAACTGACGTCATCGCCGGCAAGCCGGTCTCACTCCCACAGTTGATCGCATTCCCCTGTGGGAGCGAGCCTGCTCGCGATAAGGGCAACTCAGTTTAGAGCCCTGCCGCTTTCAATCGGGCCGCATGTTCGACAAACAACCGGATCGGCTCGGCGCCCTTCCCGACCAGTCCCAGCGACTGATTGACGATGTCGAAGTGATCCAGCGGATACTCATCGCCAATCACCGTCCCCAGGTGCGAGCTGTACCGCCCGACCATCCCGTCGCAATGCCCGACTTCGTTCACAAAGGTTTTGGCAAACAGTCGGCAACTGCGATTGGTCCCGTCAAACAGGTTGCGCCCACTATCCGTCTTGCCCGGCTGCAACGTCCCGGACCACGAGTAATAGCGCACGCCGTTAACCTCTTCCGGCCCGTGCCCGCCCCAGGTTTCAGGCAGACCCTGTGGATAACGCTGATTGAACAGCGCCACACCTTCGGTGGTGAGTGAATGATGGGATGCGTGGATATCCACCGGCAGCTTCGGCCCGCGATAACCGGTTTCGAGCAGGCTCATCAACGCGGCGATTATCCGTAACAGAAAGCTCAACAACCGGCCCTTGGCGCTGTTATGCGGATAGTGTTTGTGCAGGTAATCGGCCAGCTCCGAGCCGTGATTCGGCCCGGCCACCGAGGTCACCGACGCCACGAGGTCCGGGCGTTTGGCCGCCGCATAGCGGGCAGTGAGCGCCCCCTGGCTGTGGCCGAACAAGTTGACCTTCTCGGCCCCGGTCTCGCGCAGGATTTCCTCGATCCGTGCCAACAGCTGTTCTCCGCACACTTCACTGGAATTGAGCGGCGAGACCTGCACCGCAAACACGGTCGCGCCACCTTGGCGCAACGCCGAGACGATACCGTACCAGTACGGATAGAGCACAAGACGGATAAACCCGAGCATCCCCGGGACCAACACCAACGGGTAACGCGTGGCGGAACCTTGCGACATGGGCGAACGTCCTTGTGATCGGTGAGATGAAGCAAGGCGCGATGCAAGACGTCAGCCGAGCATCGTCACCGAAGATGACAACTCGACGACCAGTCTATGACATCCACCCTACTTCAGCCCCACTACTCCCGCCACGATCAACCCGACCGACACCAGTTTGATCGCCGTCAGGCTTTCGCCCAGCAGCGCAAACCCCAGAAACACCGTGCCCAGTGAACCGATTGCGGTCCAGATCGGGTAGGCGATGCTCACCGGCAGCTCGCGCATGGCCAGGGTCAGGAAGTAAATCCCGCCCACGGCGGCGACCACGGTGATCAGCGACGGCCAGAGCCGGGTGAAGCCTTCTGCGTATTTCATGCCCATGGCAAAGGTGACTTCAAACCCGGCGGCGATCAGCAGAAACAGCCAGGCCATCTAAAACTCCCTGGCCAGCGCCAGCAGGCGCTGCTCGGCCTCGGCGGCAGAGATCTGGAACGTGCGCGCCTCGGACTCTTCGCCCTCGGCAGCCACTACGGTGATGTCGGTGATGCCGATGAAACCCAGTGCCGTGCGCAGCAATGGATCAGCGTGGTTCATGGCTTCCAGCTCACCGCCCGGGCCGAAACCGAAACCGCCGCGACTGGTGACGATCAAGGCTTTTTTGCCCTGTACCAGCGGCTCGTATTGGGCCACGCCATTGTCCAGGGTGTGATTGAACGTAAGACCGAGCCGCACAATCTGATCGATCCAGGCCTTGAGGCCGCTGGGCACGCTGAAGTTGTGCATCGGCGTGGAAATCACCAGCAGATCATGGCCGAGCAACTCGCCCACCAACTCATCGCTAAAGGCCAGATCAGCCTGCATCGACAACGGTCGCGCATCGGGCTCGGGGTAAAACGCGGCGGCCACAAAGGCTTCGTTGACCGGCGGAATCAACGCCCGGCCAACTTCGCGACGAGTCAATTGCGAATGAGGATTGCGTGCCTGCCAGGCCGAAAGAAACACTTCAGCCAAACGGCGCGAGTGCGAGCGATCGCCACGGGGGCTGGCGTGGACTGCAAGAATTTTACTCATCTGAATCTCCTTGGGATTACACTCAAACGGCTTGTGGCTTGCAGCTTGAAGCTCACAGCCAACCGCTTCAAATGAGCAGAAATCAGTCTGGATGAATCTATTTCACCCATGGAGAATTGAATGTTTGCCTCACTGCCGCTGACCGCCCTGCGCGCTTTCGAATCCGCCTCGCGCCTGTTGAGCTTCAAGGCTGCGGCCGAAGAGCTCTCGGTGACGCCGACGGCGGTGTCCCATCAGATTCGCTCCCTGGAAACCTGGCTCGGCGTGCCGCTGTTCGAGCGATTGCCACGGCAAGTGCGCCTGACCGAGGGCGGTGAGCGGTTATTTCACAGCCTGCACGGCGCCTTTCTGGACGTAGCGCAAAGCGTCGACACCTTACGTCCGCAACGCAGTGGCACCAACCTGACGGTTTCCACCACTGCTGCGTTCGCGGCCTTGTGGCTGGTGCCGCGCCTCGGGCGCTTTTACGCGCGCCACCCCACCATCAGCCTGCGCCTGGACACCCACTGCGAAATCATCGATTTGCATCAGGACGCCAGTGTCGATCTGGTGCTGCGCTACAGCCTCGACACCTACCCCAACCTCTATGGTTTGTGTCTGTTCGATGAGTCCTTTGGTGTGTACGGCTCGCCGGAGCAAGTCGCACTGGCCGCCACTCAAACGCCAACGCTGATCAGCGTGCACTGGCACAACTCCAGGCTGTACGCCCATGGCTGGGAGGCCTGGTGCGCGCAGTCAGGCGAGTCATGGTTGGCGGGCAAACCGGCGGTCCGTGAATACGACGAAGAGCATTACGCCCTGCAAGCGGCGATTGCCGGTCAAGGCCTGGTGTTGGCGAGCAACATTCTGGTGTCGGAAAGCGTGGCCAGCGGTTTGCTGGTGGCTTATCGCGGCGAGATTCAGGTCGATGGCGCCGGTTACAGCGCGCTTTGCGTGCCGGGGCGCGAGCGACATCCGCCGGTCCGGGCGTTTTTTGCGTGGTTGCGCGAGGAGGCGTTGCTGTCCGGGCATACATTCTGAAAGATCTGTAGTGCCTGACACACCGCTTTCGCGAGCAGGCTCGCTCCCACATGGGATCGATGTTCGCAGTACTAATGTGGGAGCGAGCCTGCTCGCGATGGCGTCTTCGTAGACGCCGTAACTACTTGGTGGGTTTAACCGTCACCGGCGCCTTCCCCGCCTTCATCAGCTCCAGCAACGGCGCACACTGATTTGGCTCACCACCACTGGGCGCCACCAGCGCCAGCAACCCCGCCGCTGGCGCCGCAATCACGCCCAACGCCACCATCCCCGCCCCGCGCAGCATCAGCGGCACGGCTTTCACACCGGCATCCGGCTTGATGAACTTGCCCCGCACGTAGAGTGGCGAGCGCAGCGAAATCAAGCGCCAGCCTTTCGACTCCGGCGTAATGGTCAGGTCCAGTTGTTCGGTCGCCATGTTCACGATGCCATCAATGTAGACAATCGCGTTCTCGGTATCGAAGACGAACAGGCGCGTGGTCGCAAGCCCAGTCTTGATGTCGAAGTCGGCCGCCGCACAATTGATCTTCACTTCCTTGTCGCCAAAGATTTTGCCGACCACATAGTTACCGACATTCAGTCCGGCCAGCTCCATCAACTCGCGGCTGATCGCGCCGTCGTTGATGAGCATTTTCAGAGTACCGTTGGCGCTGCCCAACAGCTTGGCTACCGAGTTGCCGCGCCCCGAAATATCGGCATCGCCATTGAGCTCGCCGAAGCTGGTTTTCATCGGTTCGAAGGTCGGAAACAATTGCTTGAGCTTGAATCTGCGCACGGTGAGTTTGGCCTGGCCTTCCAATGGTTCGGTACGGCCATTCAAGCGAATCTGTGCCTCCAGATTGCCGCCCGCCACGCCAAAGCGCAGCGGTTCCAGGCTGAGCACGCCGTCGTTAAGTATCAGGTGCGTAAAGAGGTCGTTGATCGGCAGTTTTTCGCTGTGGACGATGCGCTTGCCGGTGAACTCGACGTCGGCGTCCATGTCACGCCAGCGTTCAGTCTTGAACTCTTCAACCGGCAACACTTTGTCCGTCGGCTGCTTGCTGTCGCCGCCACGGGCCTGTTGCCTGGCGTTGGAGTCGGCGCCAATCAGCGGCGCCAGGTCGGCGAACAACAGTTGCTCGGAGAGTAATGAACCACTGAGTTTCGGCCTTGGCTGACTGGCGACGTAAGTCAGGCTGCCGTGAATGTCACTCTCGCCGATCGTGCCGTTGAACGCTTCATAGCGGAACACCGCTCCACTAGGCTCATGCAGCTTGGCAATCAGGTGCCCGTCGGTTGCGTATGGCGACGTATCCGGCAGTATCACACCGGTCAGCGGATAGAGATTGCCCAGGCTGGTGCCGGACAGTTTCAGCCTCAAGTCCAGCGCGCCAAGGTTCAGGGGATCGGTCAAGGTGCCGGCCAGCTCTACGCGGGTGTCGGCGATCTTCACCTGCGCCTGCAACGGAAACGGCTTGGCCGCGTCCTGCAGCGCTAACAAGCCGCCGATCTTGCCGGTGCCTTCGAGTTTCTGCGCGTGGTATTGGCCTTTGACCTTGAGGGCGAAGGCGTAATCCTGCGGCGCGCCTCCCTTCTCAAGCGCGGTTTTCGCCGCCTTGTCGCCGACGATGTCGCTGAACGGAATCGGTTTGCCCAGCGGATCGATGAGCACATCGAGCTGTGTCTTCAGGTTCTGATCGTCAAGGGTGACGTGGCCCTTGTCGAAGCCGATGGCGCCGATGTCGACCACCCAGTTCGACGGTTCGGCGTTGGGGTCTTTCGGGTCGAATTTGAACGTCCAGTTGGCGCGGCCATCAGCCAGACGCTGAAGGTCGGCGTTCGGTTCGGTCAGATCGATGCGCGGGATCACCACCCGCTGAGCCAGCAAGGCCAGCGGTGAAATACGCAGTTCGACGCGTTTGAGGGTGACCATCTGCGGCTGTTTCGACCAGTCCGGGTTGCCGAGGTTCAAGTCTTCGGCCACCACGTGCGGCCACGGCACCCAAGCCCGCCAGCCGCCCTCGTCAGGCTCGCGCTGCCAGACCACCGCTAGGTTGCCGTTGATGGCGAACGGACGGTGCAGCTCTTCGGAGACTTTTGTATTGATCGTGGGTTTGATCCGGTTCCAGTCGAAAAACACGATGATCAAAACAAGTATCGCCAGCAGAACAACCAGACTGGAAAAGGTCCAGGCAAAAATCTTGGGGGTGCGCGTCATTGCACAGGACTCCTGAATACGACTGCGCGCCCTGACTGCGACGCACGTGTGAAACGTTAGGCCAGAACCGACCTGCCATGACACCTAGGACTGGGAAAAAGCGCGCAGGTTTAACCGAACAGCCCATTAACGTTCAAATAATCGATCGGGGTCACCGTGCTCACTCCAGACAGCGTTACCGAACGGTTTTTTTGTGCGGCGCGAGTGGGTCAAAACCACCCATTCCAGGGCAAAAATACTCGCCGAAAACGCCCGTTCTAGAGCCACTCAGCAGAACAATCAATTCTGTTGATTATTACCATTGCGTTTATGAACTTTCATATCGACTTATCGAGAGTAGCATTGCTCTCGTACCCACTTGATCGCCCTCCCAAGGAGCAACCCATCATGAAACGCCAACTACTGCTTAGCCTGACCCTCTCGATGCTAGCCAGCACTGCTTTCGCTCTGCCAGCCCCTGATCAGGCCGCTCCGCAAGTCAAAGACAGCCACTCGGCGTTCAGCCAAACCGTCGCTGAAGGTGGTTCCGACCGCACTCCACAAGGTCAGACGCTTGCCGAAGGTGGTTCTGATCGCACTCCACAAGGCCAAACTCTGGCTGAAGGCGGCTCCGACCGTACCCCACAAGGCCAGACCCTTGCCGAAGGTGGTGGTGACCGTGTGATCGAACGCAACGGCGCTACGAGCTAAGCCCCATGGCCGCCCTGAGAAAAAGCCCAATTCCCGGATTGGGCTTTTGATTTATACAGAACTGCATTTCCCCGCCTGATCCCCCGATAGTCGTTCGACGCCAGCGAAGCCGATTTGCTAGAGTGCGCCGCTGTCCTGTCCAGAAAACACTCTTGCGATGCTGCCCCGCGCCGAACAGAAACAACAAACCCGCAACGCCCTGATGGACGCTGCTCGCCATCTGATGGAATGCGGCCGAGGATTCGGCAGCCTCAGCCTGCGCGAAGTGGCGAGAACCGCCGGCATCGTGCCCACCGGTTTCTACCGGCATTTCGCTGATATGGATGAACTGGGCCTGGTGCTGGTGAGCGAAGTCGGTCAGACCTTCCGCGAAACCATTCGCCTGGTGCGCCATAACGAATTCGTCATGGGTGGCATTATTGATGCGTCGGTGCGGATCTTTCTCGACGTGGTCAGCGCCAATCGCTCGCAGTTTCTGTTTCTTGCCCGCGAACAGTATGGCGGATCGCTGCCGGTGCGACTGGCGATTGGGCGGTTGCGTGAAGACATCAGCTCGGATTTGGCGGCTGACTTGTCCTTGATGCCCAAGCTTCAGCATCTCAACATCGCTGGTTTGAGCGTGATGGCTGATCTGATCGTTAAAAGTGTGTTCGCGACCTTGCCGGACATTATCGATCCGCCGGCCGAAGCGCTGCCCGAGCATTTGACTCCGCAGGCAAAGATCACTCAGCAGTTGCGCTTCATCTTTATCGGCCTCAAACACTGGCAAGGACTCGGCAGCACCGAGTAACCCCCTATCCCCTGTAGGAGCGAGCCTGCTCGCGATTGCGTTGGTACAGTCAACACTTGTCTGTCTGGAACACCGCTATCGCGAGCAGGCTCACTCCTACATTGGTGCGCGAAATCTCTCAACGCACCAATTTGATTCAAAATTTTGCAATAGCCCGAACCCCCCACCAAGCTCCGAAAGGTATTTCCTACGTATCGCCCGATTGGCAAGCCCCTTGCTCTAGCCTGAGCATTGTCCATTGCTGGAAGCCTTCCGATGCTGGTGATTCATCGCAGAATCGACCCTCAACCCGTCTGGGCCGCCGTATTGCTCCTGACCTTCGAAGCCCGGAGTAAAAGCCGTTTGCGCTGTTTCAGTGCCGAAGGTGAAGACGTCGGGTTGTTTTTGGAGCGCGGTCAGCCGCCTCTGTATGACGGCGAATGCCTGCAAGCCGAAGACGGACGCATCGTGCGCGTCTGCGCCCGCCCCGAACAACTGCTGCATGTCACCTGCGCCAATGCCTTCGAACTGACGCGTGCCGCGTATCACCTCGGCAACCGTCATGTCGCCTTGCAGATCGGTGATGGCTGGCTACGCCTGCTCGACGATTACGTGCTTAAAGCCATGCTCGAACAGCTGGAAGCCAAGGTCGAAAACATTGAAGCGCCCTTCCAGCCGGAACACGGCGCCTATGGTGGCGGCCATCACCATTCGCGACACGGCGACGAAGACTTCAACTACCCGCCGAAACTGCATCAGTTCGGCGTCCGCCTATGAACCCGGCCTGGGCGCTGCTGCGTCTGGCCAGCCCGCAACTGCCGATTGGCGGCTACAGCTATTCCCAAGGCCTGGAAATGGCGGTGGATAACGGTCGAGTGTGCGATTCGGACAGCGCACGACGCTGGATCAGCGATCAGCTGCTGCTGAATCTGGCACGGTTCGAGGCGCCGCTGCTGCTCGCCCATTGCACGGCGGCGGCCGAAGAAAACTGGCCAACATTGCTGCAGCGTTGCGAGGAACACCGGGCCAGTCGGGAAACCCGCGAGCTGCATCAGGAAAGCCGGCAGATGGGCTATTCGTTGCAGCAACTGCTCAACGGCTTACCGGAGCTGGATGCGCCCGCCCGCGCCTTCCTCGAACAACTCCCCGAACCGCACCTGGCCCTCGGCTGGGCGCTGGCCGCTCGGGCTTGGGGGATCAGTCCGCAGGATGCGTTGGCCGCGTGGCTCTGGAGCTGGCTGGAAAACCAATTGGCGGTGCTGATGAAAACCTTGCCGCTGGGCCAGCAAGCCGCTCAGCGCCTGACCAGCGAACTGCTGCCGCTGTTGCAACAAGCCCAGCAGGACGCCACCCGAATCAACCCCGAACACTATGGCAGCGCCGCGTTTGGCCTGTCCCTGGCGTGCATGGCCCATGAGCGCCAGTACAGCCGCCTGTTCCGTTCCTAGGGCCTTTTAATTTGGAGAACCACATGAACACACAACCCCTGCGCGTCGGCATCGGCGGCCCGGTCGGTTCCGGTAAAACCGCTCTGACCTTGGCCCTGTGCCTGGCCCTGCGCGAGCGCTATAACCTCGCCGTTGTCACCAACGACATCTACACCCGCGAAGACGCCGACTTTCTGGTGCGCAACGAGGCCCTGGCGCCCGAGCGCATCATAGGTGTGGAAACCGGCGGCTGCCCACACACGGCGATCCGCGAAGACGCCTCGATCAACCTCGAAGCCGTGGATCAACTGAACCGCCGCTTTCCGGGGCTGGACCTGATTCTGGTGGAGTCCGGTGGCGACAATCTGTCAGCAACGTTCAGCCCGGAATTATCCGACCTGACCATCTACGTGATCGACGTTTCGGCCGGCGACAAACTGCCGCGCAAGGGCGGGCCCGGTATCTGCAAATCCGATTTGCTGGTGATCAACAAAGTCGATCTCGCACCGCTGGTGGGGGCGTCGCTGGAGATGATGGACAGCGACACCAAACGCATGCGCAACGGCAAACCGTTTGTCTTCAGTAACCAGAAAACCGGTCTCGGACTGGAGGAAATCATCGCCTTCATCGAACGCCAGGGCCTGCTGACAGCGGCCTGATCACGACTTATCAACAAGGAAGCTTACCCATGACACTGAAACGCATTCTGAGCGCCGTGGCCCTGCTGCTGACCCCGGCCGTCGCCTTCGCCCATCCGGGTCATGGCGACAATGGCTTGATCGCCGGCATCAGCCACCCGATTGGCGGCCTCGATCACTTGCTGGCGATGATTGCGGTCGGCCTGTGGGCGGCACAGCAAAAAGGTGCAGCGCGCTGGGCGCTGCCGTGCACGTTCGTCGGCACGATGCTGATGGGCGGGTTACTGGGGTTTGAAGGGCTGAATCTGCCGGCGCTGGAAGGCGCGATTGCCGCGTCAGTGCTGGCGCTGGGCCTGGCGGTGGCGCTGGCGGTGCGTCCGCCGTTGAGCGTGGCGATGGGGGCGACGGGGTTGTTTGCACTGTTCCATGGTGTGGCGCATGGATTGGAGTTGCCGGACATCTCGAGCCCTTGGGCGTATGCGGCCGGGTTTGTGGCGGCGACGGCAGCGTTGCATGGATTGGGTTATGCCGTGGTGCGGGTGTTGCCGCAAGCGGCGGCGCCGTTGGTTCGACTGGCGGGTGCAGCGTCGGCGGCGACTGGCGTGTGGTTGTTGGCAGGCTGATTTTTTATCGCCTGTGATGGCCTCATCGCGAGCAAGCTCGGCTCCCACAGTGGAATGCGTACTCCTGTGGGAGCCGAGCTTGCTCGCGATAGCGGCCTGACAGACACCGCCCCTCTCAGGCCTGCTAACATGTCGCGCAATCAACCCTGCCGTGACGACGCCAGCCAATGCCGCCTGTTTCCCGCTCCGCCTCCCTGCCTGAATTGACCGCCCTGTTCGCCTCGGTGCAACAGCACTTCCAGGACGTGATCGTGCCGCTCTGGCAAGGACCCGGCTGGAATGCCGACATGGCACTGCCTTATGAAGCACTGGACGCGGAACATCAACCGCTGGCCCCTCAACGCTACCGGGCCATGGCCTGCGCACGGCAGCTGTATGTGTTCTCCAGCCTGATTGGCCAGGTTCCGGCTGCCGAAGAGCGCGCTGCTGCGCTATTCCGCTCCCTGCAGCAGCATTTCCACGATGCTGAACATGGCGGCTGGTTCTACAGCATCGACCCGCACGGCGCACCGCTCGATCAGCGCAAAGACCTCTACACCCACGCGTTCATCCTGTTCGCCTGCGCCCATTACTGGGACAAGGTGCGCGAGCCGCTGGTGGAATCGGCCCTTAATGCGGCGCTGGAAGTGATCGCTCAGCGTTTCGCGACAGGCGACGGCCTGTACGAAGCCAGCCTCGACCGTGACTGGTCATCGCTCAACTCCGGGCCGCTGCAAAATCCCCTGATGCACTTGGCCGAAGCCTTCCTCGCCACCCTGTCTGTGCGCGAAGACATCGCCGTGCAGCGCGCGCTCGTTGAGTTATGCACAGCCATGCAGAAGCGCTTCATCGACCCGCAACAGAGCGTGTTGATGGAGAAACCGCTAGGAGCTGTGGATAACTGGTTTGAACCGGGGCATCAGTTCGAGTGGTATTTCCTGCTGGAGTCTTCGCCGTTGCTGCGCGATTCCACACTGCATGCTTCGCTTGAGCGTGCATTTGCGCTCACCGAGCAACTGGGCGTTGATCCATGCACCGGTGCCGTCGTGGCGATGCTTGATCTGGATGGCTCTGCAAAGGATGCCACCCAGCGCATATGGGCACAGGCTGAATACCTGCGCGCCCTGACCTTGCGGCCAAACAGCGAGGCCTCTGTGCAGCGCCAGTTGCAGGCGCTGCAACAGCGCTTTTTGCATGCGGGCGGCTGGTATGAGTGTCGCGATGAACAAGGCGAAGTGAGCCGCAAGGACATGCCGTCGACCACGCCTTATCACTTGGCGACCTGTTATCGCGGGTTGGTCGACTATCTGCGCTGACTGACAGATTGCTATCGCGGGCAAGTCGAATCGTCGCACCGCCGCTCCTTCAGGGATCACACTGTACCTGTGGGAGCCGGCGGTGCGACGATTCGACTTGCCCGCGATGGCCGTTACGCGGTCTTAAGCCTTGGCATTACGCTCGATTGAGAAACCAGCCCAGGTCTGACTCACCGGCATCAACTCCAGGCTGTTGATGTTGATGTGCGCCGGCGCGTTAAGCACCCAGAAAATGGTCTCGGCGATGTCTTGCGGCTGAATCGGCTCGGCCCCCGCGTATGTCGCGTTGTAACGCTCCTGGTCACCGGCGAAACGCACCAGCGAGAACTCGCTCTCACACAGGCCCGGCTCGATGTTGCTGACACGCACGCCAGTGCCTTGCAGGTCGCAGCGCAAGTTCAGCGAAAACTGTTTAACGAATGCCTTGCTCGCGCCATACACGTGGCTGCCCGGATACGGATAGTTGCCGGCGATAGAACCGAGGTTAACGATGCCGGCGCCACGGCCATGGGCAATCAGGCGCGGCAGCAACAAACGGGTGCTGTACATCAAGCCTTTGATGTTGGTGTCGACCATGGTGTCCCAATCGTCGAGATCGCACTTCGGCGCAGGATCCACGCCGAGTGCCAGGCCGGCGTTGTTGATCAGCCCGCGCAGCTTCGAGAAGGACGGTGGCAGGTTGGCAATCGCTTCCTCCATGGCTTTGCGATCACGCACGTCGAGCACCAGGCCATGCACCTCGGTCTGCTTCGACAACTCGGCGCACAGGGCAGTAAGGCGCTCTTCACGACGGCCTGTCAGCACCAGTTTCCAGCCAGCCTCGGCAAAACGGCGGGCACAGGCTTCACCAAAACCGGAGGTCGCGCCGGTAATAAACAGGGTGTTGGACATCGTGTTCTCCTTGCTTCGGCTGACGGGCAGCCCTTGGAATTGAAAGTCAGCTGGCAGCATGCCCGGCCTTGCTCACAGCGGCAACCACCGCAAAGCTGTGCAAAAAACAACCAACGCTGTTAGCACCATACGCCCCGTGGCTTGCAGCCATGTACACGCACGTTATCCACAGGTCGGTCCACAGTTTCCGGGGGCAAGTGGAAATGCTGGAGGCCGCTGTGTACAAGGCTTTGCGGGGAGTTTAGAAAGTTTTTCGCTTGACCCTCGCAGGCTCACTGTGTAGCCCAGGGCATTTTGCACGATTGACCCCGCAAACCAGCGATGGCGCCAAGCCAGTAACGACGGCCCTTAGCCGAGTCTTTCCAGAGTTTAACCACAGACTTATCCACAGGCCGCTACTGCCCGTTTCACCCTGCTTTAATCGCCAATAAAAAGGTTGACAACGCCGTCCTCCAGCCTCGCAAAAACGACTGATCAAAAAACAACCACGCCGCTGCAAGCCACGTATTTAAAGGCGTACAGCCAGCTACTCCCACGTTATTCACAGCCAGTTCCACAGCAAACGGGGACAAGTCAAAACAGTGACAAAACAACAATTTACAGCGGCTTTATGTCGCGCTTTGAGAGCTTGTGAATATTGTTTTCCACAATTTCAAGAAAGCACACGACTCGCCCTGTGGGAGTGAGCCGGCTCCCGCAAGGAATGGGGATGAATTGGGAATCGATCATGACATCCGCCGTCCTACTTACACCCGGGACGGTGTGCACACCTTGTGGGAGATATTCGCCGGCCAGCAATCGGTTCTTGAGAATCAGACCAGGGAAATGGTTCAACCAACTCTGCCGGTCAAACTAATCGGACTCACAAAACGGCAAAACGCTCGCCGGCATTAAAATACCGACAAGCGCCACTAGTTCGTGATTACATTATTCAGAACAACTTCTTCAGTTCCTCTGAGAAACCAGATACTTTTTTCTCGGGGTTCTTCTGGCAAAGTTTTACAAACTCTGGAAGAACCTCTGCTTTAACTTTTTCTTTAGTGAAAGAACCCCCATTTGAATTAATATTCTCGTCGACTGAAACCCAAAGCAAGACTGGGGCCTGAGCTGGAGGGGGCGTTACAAGGAACTCCTTACACGTCATATCATCGGTACTAGTCGACGCGGCATAAACACCGCTGACAGATGAGAGAATCAAGCTAGCCAGGGCCATTTTGCAAAAGGCTTTATGAGTCATTTTAAGCATCTCCACAGACTTTGATTATACCTCTGCATATAAGAGGCAATATCGTGTATTGATTTGCGCTAAAAACAAGAACTTAATTTTAGCGGCATTACAAGCGACACGCCGGATGAGTATAGACGCTTTCACACGATGTCAATGTCTATTTTTAGCACATGACAATAGCGCAAAAAACAACCAAATAGCGCTTGTAATCAAGATTGATTTTTCTGCACTAGCTTAGAGCCAACTTATAGTTTCACCGTTTAATATCAGATTTGCGCGGGCCCGCGCCTGAACACTTAAAATTCAACCAACACTTCTCTTTCCAACACAAAAAAGCCCCGGCGATTGCGCGCCGGGGCTTGTGCATAACAACGCAGACTCAATGACCGCCGAGATAAGCGTTACGCACCTCTTCGTTCACCAACAGCTCCTTGCCGGTGCCCGTGAGGCGTATCTCGCCGTTGACCATCACGTACGCCCGGTCCGACAACCTGAGGGCGTGGTTGGCATTCTGCTCCACCAGGAAGATCGTCATGCCGGTCTTGGCCAACTCCCGCAGTGTCGCGAAGATCTGTTTCACCACAATCGGCGCTAACCCCAGGCTTGGCTCGTCAAGCAACAACAGCTTGGGCCGGCTCATCAGCGCGCGCGCGATGGCGAGCATTTGCTGTTCGCCGCCAGACATGGTCATCGCCCGCTGGTTGCGCCGCTCTTCAAGTCGCGGGAACAACTCGAACATGCGTTGCATGTCTTCCTTGGCGTACTTGTCACCAATAGGGATGGTGCCCATCAGCAGGTTTTCCTCGACGGTCATGTCGGGGAACACTCGCCGGCCTTCCGGCGATTGCGCAATGCCGTTGGACGCGATGTAGTGCGATGACTTGTGCGTAATGTCCACACCCTGATAGATGATCTGCCCGTCAGCTGCGCGCGGCTGGCCGAAGATCGACATCAGCAAGGTCGACTTGCCGGCGCCGTTGGAGCCGATCAGGCTGACCGTTTCACCTTCATTGATGTGCAACGAGACTTTCTTCAGGGCCTGGATCGGCCCGTAAAACACGTCCAGTTCCTTGAGTTCGAGGATCGGTTGACTCATAACACCACTTCCTCTTCATCGGCGCCCAGATAGGCCGCAATCACTTTCGGGTCGTGGCGGATCGCCTCGGGGCCGCCCTCGGCAATGACGATGCCGTGGTCCAGCACCACGATGTGGTCGGAAATACTCATTACCATGCCCATGTCGTGTTCGATCAGCACCACGGTCAGATCGTGCTCGTCACGCAGCAGCCGGATCATCGCGCTCAGCGCTTCGGTTTCCTGAGGGTTGAGGCCGGCGGCCGGTTCGTCGAGGCAGATGATCTGCGGACGGGTGCACATGGCCCGGGCAATTTCCAGACGGCGCTGTTGGCCGTAGGACAGTTCACCGGCCAGGCGGTTGGCGCAATCCACCAGGTCCACCACTTCCAGCCAGTAGAAGGCGTGGTCCAGCGCATCGCTTTCAGCCTTGCGGTAGCCCTTGGTATTGAGGATGCCCGCCAGCATGCTGCGGTTGACCCACATATGCTGGGCCACCAGCAGGTTTTCCAGCACCGACATTTCCTTGAACAGGCGAATGTTCTGGAAGGTCCGCGCCAGGCCGGCACGGTTCACCAGGTGGGTGCCGCCGAATGCCTTGTAGAACAGCCGACTGGCGAAGGATTTCGGCGAAACGAAATCGGTCGGTTTGAACGGTTCGCCCAGCAATTTGATGACGTTGGTCTGTTGCCCACGGATGTTGAGTTCGATCTTGCCGCCCGAGGCTTTATAGAACCCGGTCAGGCAGTTGAACACGGTGGTTTTACCGGCGCCGTTGGGGCCGATCAGGGCGAAGATCGAATTGCGGTGGACTTTCAGGCTGACATCGTTCAACGCCTTGATGCCGCCGAAGTGCATCATCAGCTTCTCGACCGAGAGTACGACTTCGCTCATGGCGCTACTCCTTTACGCGGGGTCACACCGGTACGGCTGATCCGAATCAGGCCGCGCGGTCGCCAGATCATCATCAATACCATCAGGATGCCGAACAGCAGCACGCGGTATTCCGCGAAGCCACGCAGCAGTTCCGGGGCGACGGTCAGCACGAAGGCTGCAATCACCACGCCGATGGTCGAGCCCATGCCGCCGAGTACCACGATGGCGAGGATCAGGGCCGATTCGAAGAAGGTAAACGAAGTCGGGTTGACGAAGCCCTGGTAGGTGGCAAAGAACACGCCAGCCAGACCGGCCGTCGATGCACCGATGGTGAACGCCGAGAGCTTCACCAGCACGTGGTTCAGGCCCATGGAGCGGCAGGCGATTTCGTCTTCACGCAAGGCTTCCCAGGCACGGCCTACGGGCATACGGGTCAAGCGGTGCTTGATGTACAACACGGCCAGCACAACCAGGAACAACACCGCATAAATGAAGTAGTACTTCACGTCCGGGTTGTAGGCGATGCCGAAGAACTCGTGGAACGGTACACCACCGTCTTTCGCCCGTTTGCCGAATTCCAGACCGAAAAACGTTGGCAGCGGGGCCGCCATGCCGTTCGGACCACCGGTAAACGACAGCCAGTTGGTGAGGATCAAGCGGATGATTTCACCGAAACCCAGGGTCACGATCGCCAGGTAGTCACCGTGCAGACGCAACACCGGGAAACCGAGGATGCAGCCGGCAAGCCCAGCGGTTATTGCCGCCAGCGGCAACACCGTCCAGAAGCCCAGGCCGAGGTACTGGTAACCGAGCGCCAGGCCATAGGCACCGATGGCGTAAAACGCCACGTAACCCAGGTCGAGCAGGCCGGCCAAGCCGACCACGATGTTCAGCCCCAAACCCAGCAGTACATAGATCAACCCAAGGATGACCACGCCCAACAGGTAGGAGTTGGAGAAAAACGGAAACACCACGGCAATGACGATCATCAGCGGGATGATCCAGCGCAAACGGGATTTATAATCGGGCGGCAGTACATGAACCCCGGAGCCGGTGGTTTCAAATCCTTCGAGGATTTTCAGGCCCCTGGAGGTTTGCAGGAACAGGCTCAGGGCAAAACGACCGGTCATGACGATAGCGACAATCCAGGCCACCCGGGTCGTTTCCAGGTTGAAACCGTAGCCATCGAGTACGACACCGACTATCGGCCCGAACACGATCAGGGCAATGAGGCCGGCAAGAATCGCATCAACCAGACTTTTTTTGATATCAATGGTTTTTTTAGTGGTTGAAGACATCGCTTACACCTTCGACACAAGAGGACGGCCGAGCAGGCCTTGAGGCCGAAAGACCAGTACGAGAACCAGCAACGAGAAGCTGAAAACGTCTTTGTAGTCAGAGTTGACCAGACCGGAAAACAGCGACTCGGAAATCCCGAGAATGATCCCGCCGAGCATGGCACCCGGTAGCGAACCGATCCCGCCGAGTACAGCAGCGGTGAACGCCTTGATACCGATGATGAAGCCGGCATAGAAGTCGAATGTGCCGTAGTTCATGGTGATCAGCACGCCGGCCAGGGCCGCCATCGCTGCGCCGATGATGAACACGTAGGAAATCACCCGATCGGTGTTGATCCCCAGTATCGAAGCCATCTTGCGGTCTTGCTGGGTGGCGCGGCACATACGGCCGAGCTTGGTGTACTTGATGATGTAGGTCAGCAGGGCCATCCCGGCAAACGCTGCAACCAGAATGAAGACCTTGGTGTAGGTCAACTGCACAAAACCCGTACCGAATTCGACGCGCCAGGCACCCGTCAGCAAGGTGGGAACACCCTGTTGCTTCGCGCCTTGGGCGATCTGTGCATAGTTTTGCAGGATCAGCGAAATACCGATGGCACTGATCAGCGGAGCCAGTCGGGTGGAGTTACGCAGGGGTTTGTAGGCGACACGCTCGATGACCCAGCCATACACCGCCGTGACGACGATGGTGAAGATCAGTGTGCCGAGCATCAGCAGCGGGAAGGATTCGATACCGAAGTAAGCCAGCAGAGCCAGACTGATTGCCGCCAGGTAAGCAGAAATCATGTAAACCTCGCCGTGGGCGAAGTTGATCATGCCGATGATGCCATAGACCATTGTGTAGCCGATGGCGATCAGGCCATAGACCGACCCGAGGGTCAGGCCGTTGACCAGTTGCTGCAGGAAAATACCATCCATAACGCAATCTCACGCAATGAGAACCTGCACACCTGTGGGTGTGCGGTTCTTCTAGAAAAATACAGATGTACGTCGGAGCGATCAGACACGATCAGACAAGCCACCACCGCCCCCCCCTGTAAGAGCTGGCTTGCCAGCGAAGGCGGTGTATCAGCCAACATTGATGTCGGCCGAACTGGCGCCTTCGCGGGCAAGCCCGCTCCCACAAGGGATCAGTGGGGTCAGCCGATCGAGTCAGCCCTTACTTCTGTTTTTCCAGCTGGTGGTATTTGCCGTCCTTGTCCCACTGGTAAACCACGTAGTCGGAGACTTTCAGGTCGCCCTTGCCGTCCCAGGTCTTCTCGCCCATGACGGTTTTGACCGGGTTTTTCTTCAGCCATGCAGCCGCTTCTTCGCCCTTGTTGGACTTGGCGCCATTGAAGGCTGCAGCCAGGGCCTGGACCGAAGCGTAGGCGTACAGGGTGTAGCCTTCAGGCTCGGTACCGGCCTTGCGGAATGCGTCTACCACTGCCTTGCTGTCTGGCAACAGGCGAGGGTCGGCGCCGAAAGTCATCAACACGCCGTCGACGAATTGCGGACCGCCAGCGGTGGTCACCAATTCGTCGGTCACGATGCCGTCATCGGACATGAATTTGACGTCTTTCAGACCTTGTTCACGCAGTTGACGAACCAGAGGACCGGCTTCCGGGTGCAGGCCACCGAAGTAGACGACATCGGCGCCAGCGCCGCGGATTTTGGTCACGATAGTACTGAAGTCTTTTTCGCCACGGGTCAGGCCTTCATACAGCACTGGTGTTACGCCGCGCTTGACCAGTTGAGCCTTGGTGGCATCTGCCAGGCCTTGGCCGTAGGTATCCTTGTCGTGCAGCACGACAACCTTCTTGCCCTTGAGCACGTCGACGATGTAGTCGCCGGCCACGATGCCTTGTTGATCGTCACGCCCGCACATACGGAACATGGCGCTCAGGCCGCGCTCGGTAACGGCCGGGTTGGTGGAACCCGGGGTGATTGCGATAATGCCTGCTTCGTCGTAGATCTCGGAGGCGGGGATGGTCGACGAGGAGCAGAAGTGACCGACCACGCCAGCGACTTTCTGGTTGGTCAGGTCCTTGGCGACCGTCACAGCCTGTTTCGGTTCGCAGGCGTCATCGCCCTTGACCAGTACGATTTTTTCCCCGTTTACGCCGCCCGACGCGTTGACCGCGTCGGCTGCAGCCTGTGCACCCTTCATGTACTGCTCGCCAAATGCCGCGTTGGCACCTGTCATCGGACCCGCCACACCGATTTTCACATCAGCCTGTGCAAACGCAGAAACACCCAACGCAGCTGCCACTGCGAGGGCCAGAAAGCCTTTCTTGTAAAACGTCTGGGACATGAGGTGGTGCTCCAAGGTTTTTTTTTAGTTGGCACTGCGATTTCTCTGAATGCTCAGAGCAAGGGCCGTGCCATCGGTTTTTTATTCTGAAAAAAGTCGCTGCCTTATTGTTTTTTCGACTGTTTCGATCCCATTTTCATTGGGCGTGCAACCGTCTAAACCGCGGAAGGTAAAACCTTTTATTTTTAAAGGCGCAACCCGCATGCGCCATCATTGCAACCGCGGCGTCAAACGACGTGCAACCAGCCTGTAACACCGTTCGTCACCGAAGTGCACACTGCTGGTGCGGGACTGCTACAACCCGCACCATGACAGGCTAGACGCTGCGCCGAAAAACGCCGCTTCCAGCAACAAAATTCAACAATCAAATAACGATCCGCAAGCACTGGCCTGCGTGATACAGCGAGAATCCAGCCTCATAAAGACAACTGCGCAACCCTACTCCCGCCAGGGGCTGCATCGGTGCGAACGGAATCGGCAGCGCTTGAGGATTTCCGTTACACAAATAATCGGCAAAGGCTTTGCCGACTACCGTACCCGTCGTCACACCACGACCGTTGTAACCGGTAACGGCCACTAAACCGGGCGCGGGCTCGAACAGACGCATCAAATGGTCAGGTGTGAAGGCGATGCGACCGGTCCAGGTGCATTCCCATTCCACCGGTTTAAGGTAGGGAAAATAATGCTGCTGAACGCGATCGGCCCAAGCTTTCAGGAACCAGGCCGGCTTCTGGTTGCCATTACCGAGACTGCCGAGCAACAGACGCCCGTCCTTGTCGCGTCGAATGCTGCTGAGCACCTGGCGGGTGTCCCAGGAACCCTGGCCACCGGGAAGAATCTGTTGCGCGGCGTCTTCGGTCAGCGGCACCGAAGCGACTTGATAGTAGTAACCGGGGAAGAAGTTGCGCCGCAGTTCCGTCCAGTCGCCTTCGGTGTAAGCGTTGGAGGCGATCACGACTTTCTCGGCCATGACCGAACCCTGAGCGGTTTGCACCGACCAGCGTTGACCCTGACGTTCGAGCCGGGAGACCGGAGAATGATCGAACAGTTGGCCGCCCAGGCCGATGGCCGCGTTGGCCAGCCCGGTGGTATAGGCCATTGGATTGAGGGTGCCGGCACGTCTATCGAGCAAGGCGGCGGCGATTTTTTTAGTGCCCGTCGCCTGCTCGCAGGCTTGCCCGGTCAGTAGCTCGACCGGCGCTCCGCGACGTTTCCATTGTTCTTCACGACTGCGCAAATCCGCTTCGCCACGGGCGTTGTGCGCCATGTGCAGCGTGCCTTCACGGCGTAACTGGCAATCGATGTTGTACTTGTCCACAAGGCTGAACACCAGGGACGGTGCCGCGCCGAGCATGCGATTGAGTTGGCTGCCCACCGCTTCGCCGAATCCGGCTTCGATGTCGTCCGGTGGTATCCACATGCCGGCGTTGACCAGGCCGACATTGCGCCCCGAACCACCATGGCCGGCGCGATGAGCCTCCAGTACACAAACACTTTTGCCCTGCTCCAGCAGATGCACCGCCGCCGACAAACCGGTGAAACCGGCGCCGATGACGCAGACATCGACTGTCACTTCACCCTTGAGCGCCGCGTTGTCGGGCCTTTGCGGCGTCAGTTTTTCCCACAGACACTCTTCGCGTAACGGCATTGCCAGACTCCAACAGAAACCTAACAAACAACAAGAGCTTCGCTGGCAAGCCAGCTCCTACAGAAGTTTGCAATGCCCTGTAGGAGCTGGGTTGCCAGCGAAGGGGACCATCAGTCGAATGTGATGCCCTGAGCCAACGGCAGCTCCAGCGAGTAGTTCACGGTGTTGGTCTGGCGACGCATGTACCCGCGCCACGCATCGGAGCCCGATTCACGACCACCGCCGGTTTCTTTCTCGCCACCAAACGCGCCACCGATTTCTGCGCCGCTCGGGCCGATGTTGACGTTGGCGATGCCGCAGTCGCTGCCTACCGCCGACATGAATTGCTCGGCTTCACGCACATCGGTGGTGAAGATGCAGGACGACAGGCCTTGTGGCACGGCGTTGTTCAGGCGCAGGGCTTCGTCGAAATCCTTGTAACCGATCACGTACAGAATCGGTGCGAAGGTTTCGTGGCACACCACGTCGCTCTGCTCCGGCATTTCAACAATGGCCGGCGCGACGTAGTAAGCATTAGGGAATTTGTCTTCCAGTTGGCGCTTGCCGCCGAACACTCGGCCGCCTTCGCTCAAGGCCTGCTTCAGCGCGTCCTGCATGTTTTCGAAGCTGTGTTTATCGATCAGCGGGCCGATCAGATTGCCTTCCAGCGGATGGCCGATGCGCACTTTGGAATAGGCGGCTTTCAGGCGGGTAACGATCTCGTCCTTCACCGACTCATGCGCGATCAGACGACGCAGCGTGGTGCAACGCTGACCGGCGGTGCCTACGGCGCTGAACAGGATGGCGCGAACGGCCATGTCCAGATCGGCGCTTGGGCCGAGGATCATGGCGTTGTTGCCGCCCAGTTCCAGAATGCTGCGAGCAAATCGCGCGGCGATTTTCGGCGCCACTTCGCGACCCATGCGGGTGCTGCCGGTGGCGCTGATCAGCGCGACACGGGGGTCATCGACCAGTGCTTCGCCGGCGTCGCGGCCGCCGATGATCACTTGGCTCAGGTGTGGCGGGGCATCGCTGAAATTTTTCAGTACGCGGTCGAACAGCGCCTGGCAGGCCAACGCGGTCAGTGGAGTTTTCTCGGACGGCTTCCAGATCACCGGGTTACCGCACACCAGCGCCAGTGTGGTGTTCCAGGCCCAGACCGCGACCGGGAAGTTGAACGCACTGATGACGCCGACGACACCCAGCGGGTGCCAGGTTTCGCGCATGTGGTGGCCAGGACGCTCGGAAGCGATGGTCAAGCCGTACAATTGACGGGACAAGCCGACGGCGAAATCGCAGATGTCGATCATTTCCTGAACTTCGCCCAGGCCTTCCTGAGTAATCTTGCCGGCTTCCCAGGACACCAGTTCGCCGAGGTCGGCCTTGTATTCACGCAGGATGTCGCCCAGTTGGCGCACCAGTTCGCCACGACGCGGCGCCGGGACCTTGCGCCACAGTTCGAACGCATGATCGGCACGACTGATGTGCTGCTCGACTTCAGCAGCACCTTCCCAATTTACGGCAGCGATCTGGCTGCCATCGATTGGCGAATGCACCGGCACTTTGCCGTTCTGGTACAGGGCCGGGTTCACACCAAGACGATCAAGCAATGCGGCAACCATGGGTCACTCCTCAAGCAAAAAACAGAAAACGTGCAGCCGTAATATCACGGCTGATCAGACCTGTAGTTTTAGCTCCCCGGAGGTTACCCAACAAACGACCTTTAAGAGAGATATCATTCCGTTTATTCATGCTGCGAATTGCTGGTAAGTAAGAAACAAGAAAAAGGACAACCCATGCTGAATAAACGCTACCTGCCGTCGATCACAGCACTGCAGTGCTTCGAGGCCGTGACCCGGCATTTGAGCTTCACCCGGGCCGCCGAAGAGCTGAACCTGACCCAGAGCGCCGTCAGTAAACAGGTCGCGCAACTTGAAGAATTGTTGCAGCACTTGTTGTTCCGCCGCGTGCGCCGACGCCTGCAAATGACCCCGGCCGGTGATTTGTACCTGGTAGAAGTACGAAAAATCCTCACCCAGGTCGAAATGTCGACCCATTACCTGCGTTCCTACGGCGGCGAGACTGAAGTCTTGCGCGTCTCGACCCCGCCGACTTTCGGCGCGCGCTGGCTGGTGCCCCGCCTGAAAGGCTGGCGCCTACGCCATCCGTCGATCCATCTGGACCTGTGCAGCGAGCAGGAAGCCGACGATTTACTGCAAGGTCGCAGCGATCTGGCGTTCTACTTCGGCCAGGGTTCACGGCCCGGCACCGAATGCCTGAAGCTGTTCAGCGAAGAGCTGGTGCCGGTCTGCGCACCGGGCAGCCTGCCGGACAAGCCATTCACCGACCCTACGCAACTCACCGACCTTGTCCTGCTGCAAAACGCCTCCCGCCCCCAGGCCTGGCACGACTGGTTCGACAGTCAGGGCTACCACACCGAACACAGCTACCACGGCCCGCGCTTTGAAACCTTCTACATGTGCATCCGCGCCGCTCAGGTTGGCTGCGGTGTAGCCCTGTTGCCGAAGTTTCTGGTGGAAGAGGAATTGGCTGACGGCAAACTGGTCATACCGTGGAAACACGCGATGCCCAGCACGGATGCTTATTACCTGGCGTATCCCGAGCATTCGGCGGAAGTGCCCAAAGTACGCGATTTTGTGAAGTGGATGCTGGAGCAGATTGATAGCCCGGACATGTCACAAATTTAGGAGCGCGCTCAGTCCCTGTGGCGAGGGAGCCTGCTCCCGCTCGGCTGCGCAGCAGCCCCAAAACCGGCAACACGGTTTATCAGGCTCTTCATGGCGTCACGCAATAACAAAGAGGCCATCAACGACTTTGGTTTGAGCGAGGCGCCCGCGCAGATCATCATCAATGGCGGGATCATCGATGTTGTACAGTCGCAACCTGCGATATGCATTTATTCGATTGATCTCCGGCCCGAGATACTCCCAAACAACCCTCGAACAGGCAGGAGTACGATAGTCCGCAGCGGAAACGCCCATTTTCAAGCCATTAAGTCGAGTAATGCAGCTTTTGAAGCTCGGGATAAGAATGGTTTGGCTAATCTCGTTGGACGTCAGCGATTCGTAATCGATGAGAAACAAGCGATCCTGTAGGTAGTAGGCAACCCCCACATATCGATACCGCTCAAATTCCCCATCCGTCCCAGCTATCTGCAGGCGTTCATTTCGTTCGTATACGAAATGCTCCCCCTCCTCGTGTATATGCACCAGGGAACACAGAATGGAACCTGGCTCTGTCATTGCATGGTAGTACTCGTAGTAGTAGCCCGTGTGAGCTCTGAGCTGCGACGAAGACTGTTGACGAAGGTGATCAAGCATCCGCTGCGGTGCCGTCATCTCGTTGGCAGGACTAATTCGTCTCGTTTTAACACCAATAAGAATGACGAATTGATCTGTCGGCAAAAATATTTCTAATTCTTCCACTCCAAAAAAATCACAAATCCTCTTTAGGTTAAAAGCCGTGGGGACGCTACTTCCACATAGGTATTTATTAAATTGGCCACGATTAATCCGAAGTTTCCTACAGACCTCAGAGACCGATCGGTAGTGACTGCATAACAGTCTTAGGTTAGCAGGTAGAAAATTGTGCATATCAACCCATCACAACAGCGTCAGGAGGCACAACCATAGCAGCAACTCGCATCACATTTAAGCAACTTGCGAAATTGCGCAAATTGATAGATGACTTGATATTACGGGACCTGAAGGATTTCAGGATCTTGTACACCCTCGATTCGCCAGCACTCTTAAAACAGCAAGGAGCTTTGAATGCTTGACGTCATCAATGACTTTCTCTCTGGAAAGGTTTTGATACCTTTGGTTCTTGGACTTGGAACCTACTTCACCATCCGCTCGCGATTTGTACAGTTTCGATACTTCGTACACATGATTTCTGTTTTACGTGGCAGTTCGCACACCGGCAATAACCACTTGAGTTCATTGCAGGCATTGACGCTCAGCCTGGCCGGACGGGTCGGAACCGGCAATATCGTGGGCGTCGGCATTGCCTTGAGCATGGGCGGACCCGGTGCAGTGTTCTGGATGTGGATGACCGCTCTGTTGGGGATGTCGAGCAGCTTTTTCGAATGCTCACTGGGCCAACTCTACAAGCGTTGCGATGCAAACGGTCAATATCGAGGGGGCCCATCCTGGTACATCCAGCATGGCCTGGGCAAACGCTGGCTCGGTACGATTGCTGCGCTCCTGCTGTTGGTGACCTTCGGGTTTGCCATCAATGGCCTTGAGTCTCATGCCGTATCGCACTCTCTCAACAATGCCTTTGGTTTATCGACGACATGGTCCGGATTCACGCTGTCGTTGTGGCTGGGCATCGTGTTCGTGGGCGGTATAAAGCGAATCGCGGCTGTAGCCGATCTATTGGTTCCCCTTAAAGTTATCGCCTACATCGGCGTGACGCTTTACGTCATCGTGTTGCAAATTGACCAGGTCCCCGGCGTGCTGATCAGTATTGTCAAAAGCGCTTTCGGACTGGATCAGGCGTTTGGCGGGCTCGTCGGCAGCGCAATCATTATGGGGGTGAGGCGCGGTGTGTTCTCCAATGAAGCAGGACTAGGCAGTGCGCCTAACGTCGCATCCACGGCAAAGATTGCCCATCCGGTGGCACAAGGCGTGGTGCAGGCGTTCAGTGTCTTCATCGATACCATCGTTATTTGCACGTGTACTGCGCTGATCATTTTGCTTTCCGGTTTTTATGCCCCCGGTTTCGAAGGCGACGGCATTGCGTTGGCACAAAACTCGCTGGCTGCGGTGGTAGGTGATTGGGGCCGGATGTTTATCAGCGTGGTACTTGCACTGTTTGTGTTCACGGCAATGCTCTACAACTACTACCTGGGAGAGAACAGCTTACGGTTTATCATTGCTGCCCCTCGTAAATCATTAATTGCGTACCGCGCATTAGTATTGACGCTGGTCTTTTGGGGTTCGGTTGAAGACCTCTCAACGGTGCTTGCGTTTGCCGACATCACCATGACACTGCTGGCCCTAGTCAACCTGATAGCGATGACATTGCTATTCAAAGTCTGCATGCGAATTCTGGGCGACTACGACGAACAACGTCGCGATGGCAACAAAACGCCCATTTTTGACTCAAGCAAATTCAGTGATCTGGATCTCGACTTGAGGGCCTGGCCTGCGGTGACAGCTCCTCTTCCACCAATGAGTCCTGTATGTGCGGATCGCCGCCCAGCTAAAGTACAGGTCGCGTAAATTCCGAATGAACTCTGAACCATTGCGCATCTGCGATGGTTCAGCCCTTAAGCAATGCCTTCGCACCATCATCAGTAAAAAGTACTCGCGCCTTCCAAACCCAAGCGCGCTCAAGGAGTTCGTCTGTGAATCGCTATCAACCGCTTAAAGCCAACGCATCAAACAATCCAACTTTCTATATAGACACGCATGCTGCACCTCATCTGTTATTTGAAGATGCTTGTTTCAGAATACGCGCTGCCACCAGCCTTTTAGAGACACTGACGTCCGTAACCCTTAAGCATACTAATGACGCTGACTTTTTCCGGCTGATACTTCCAGCCTATTTATTGTTACAGGACGGTGTCGACGCGCTGGACCAAATAACATTTAAAGGACTGTAAATCATGGCCGGATCAGTGACCCATGAAATGATCAAGGCAGCAATGATCAAGGCAATTGAAACAGGCCTTGTTCCTCGTCACCCCTACCTTGATGCCTATATAAGCAGTTGGGATAGCCTGGCGCTCGTCATCCAGGCAGCGATTAAGGCAGCACCCGATAACTGACAAACCACTGGTGCTTGTTTTAGAGGTTGGTCACAAGTGATTAATCCGTCATGAACACAAAAAGAACTGGTAATCCCCACCCCTGTTATGCGCCACTAGCCCCAATCATTGAAACAGCTGCAACGTCGCCGCCAAGGGCCGCGGCCAGCCCGGAGAACCCCTTTATGAGCGAGAGCGTGTTTGGCGATCGCATCGTGCAGAACCTGCTCGACACCGACTTCTACAAACTGACGATGATGCAGGCGGTGCTGCACAATTACCCGAACGTCGAAGTCGAATGGGAGTTTCGTTGCCGCAACAGTGAAGATTTACGCCCGTACCTGGCCGAGATCCGTTTCCAGATCGAGCGCCTGGCAGAGTTGAGCCTGAGCGCCGATCAACTGGGTTTTCTGGAACGCATCAGTTTTCTGAAACCGGATTTCCTGCGCTTTCTCGGGCTGTTCCGTTTCAACCTGCGTTACATCCACACCGGCATTGAAAACGGCGAGCTGTTCATCCGCCTGCGCGGGCCGTGGCTGCATGTGATTCTGTTCGAAGTGCCGCTGCTGGCGATTGTCAGTGAAGTGCGCAACCGCTATCGCTACCGGGAAATAGTCCTGGAGCAGGCGCGAGAACAGCTTTACCGCAAGTTCGACTGGCTGACCGCCAACGCCAGCAGCGACGAATTGTCCGAGTTGCAGGTCGCCGATTTCGGCACGCGCCGTCGCTTTTCGTACCGCGTGCAGGAAGAAGTAGTGAACGTGCTCAAGCACGACTTCCCCGGGCGCTTCGTCGGCACCAGCAACGTACACCTGTCCCGAGAACTGGACATGAAACCGTTGGGCACCATGGCCCACGAATGGATCATGGCCCACCAGCAACTGGGGCCACGGCTGATCGACAGTCAAATTGCCGCGCTCGACTGCTGGGTGCGCGAGTACCGCGGCCTGCTGGGGATCGCCCTGACTGACTGCATCACCATGGATGCCTTCCTCGGTGATTTCGATCTGTTTTTCGCCAAACTTTTCGACGGCCTGCGCCACGACTCGGGTGATCCGGTGGTATGGGCGGAAAAAGCCATCGCCCACTATCACAAGCTCGGCATCGACCCGTTGAGTAAGACGCTGACATTCTCCGATAGCCTGACACTGCCCAAGTCACTGGAGATATTCCGCGCGCTTCGGGGTCGGATCAATGTCAGCTTTGGCATCGGCACTAACCTGACGTGTGATATTCCAGGTGTTGAACCCATGAGCATCGTGCTTAAAATGGCAGCCTGCAACGGCCAGCCCGTCGCGAAAATTTCCGATGAGCCTGGCAAGACTCACTGCAAAGACCCGAATTTCGTCGCCTATTTGCGACACGTTTTCAAAGTA
This sequence comes from Pseudomonas sp. GL-B-19, assembly GCF_019956415.1. Lineage (GTDB taxonomy): Bacteria > Pseudomonadota > Gammaproteobacteria > Pseudomonadales > Pseudomonadaceae > Aquipseudomonas. The sequence goes on along the minus strand of NZ_JAHBDK010000045.1, from coordinate 16,606 downwards.
CCTGCCGCCCTTTCAAGCACATCAAGCAAGGAGTGAATTCATGCAAGCCGTACAGCGTGAGATTGCTGAGCAGCTCAAGGTTCAACCGCCGTTTGCCGACGAAGCCGCCCTTGAGGCAGAAGTCGCTCGGCGAGTCAGCTTCATTCAGGATTGCCTGGTCAATTCCGGGCTCAAGACCCTGGTGCTGGGCATCAGCGGTGGCGTCGACTCGCTGACCGCCGGCCTGCTGGCCCAACGCGCCATGCGCGAATTACGCCAACGCACCGGTGACAAGAGTTACAAATTCATCGCGGTGCGCCTGCCATACGAGACTCAGTTCGATGAGCACGACGCTCAGGCCTCGGTGGATTTCATCGCCCCGGACGAGCGCCACACCGTGAACATCGGCCCGGCAGTCAAATCCCTGGCCAATGAAGTCGCCGCCTTCGAAGGCAAGCACGCGGTCTCGGTGGATTTCGTGCTCGGTAACACCAAAGCACGGATGCGCATGGTCGCTCAGTACACCATCGCGGGCGCCGCCCACGGTCTGGTGATTGGCACTGACCACGCGGCGGAAGCGGTGATGGGGTTCTTCACCAAGTTCGGTGACGGCGCCTGCGACCTGGCACCGTTGAGCGGACTGGTAAAAAACCAGGTTCGGGATATCGCTCGCAGTTTCGGTGCGCCGGAATCGCTGGTAGAAAAAATCCCCACCGCCGATCTGGAAGACCTGTCGCCGGGTAAACCGGACGAAGCGTCGCACGGCGTGACCTATGCCGAGATTGATGCGTTTCTACACGGCGAAGCGGTGCGTGAGGAAGCGTTCAAGATCATTTGTGACACGTATAAAAAGACTCAACACAAGCGGGTGATGCCGTTTGCGCCTTGATTCAAGTGGCGTTCTTACGGGCGCCATCGCTGGCAAGCCATGCTCCTACGGTTCAATGTTGCTCATGTAGGAGCAAGGCTTGCCCGCGATGAACGATGACCCGGTCAAATGCCGGGCACAAAAAAAGCGTCCCAAGCGGACGCTTTTTTTATGAGCTCGATTCGATTACTTCAGCGTAACCGTGCCTTTCATCATCGCGATGTGGCCCGGGAACGAGCAGAAGAACCCGTAAGCTTCACCCGCCGCCAGCTTCGACACGTCAAAGGTCACCGAATCTTTTTCGCCAGCACCGATGACTTTGGTGTGAGCGATGACACGCGCATCACCTTCCGGCAGGTAATTTTTGTCGATGCCTGCGGCCATGCCAGCGGTAGCGATCGGCTGCATGTCAGCCTCTTTACTCAGTACCCAGTTATGGCCCATGACATTTTTCGGCAAGCTGCCGGAGTGGGTCAGCTCAACGGTGAAGGTCTTGCAGCTCTTGTCGATTTCAATGGCCTTGCTGTTAAAGGACATCTGATCAGTGGAATCGATAGTTGTCTTGCACTCGGCAGCCATCAATTGACTGCTGGCCAGTGTCAGCAGGGATACCGCAACAAGTTTGGCAAACATGGTGAATCTCCAAGGCAGGGTTAACAAAAGTGCGAATGGACAGAAGACTGCCTGAAATCTTCGCAAGTTCCTATGACCTGAATCAAAAATTGTATACAACTTTTGGGCTATGACCCCTATCGAAACAATCTACCAGCCAGGCGTCTGGCACGGCCCTATCATCAGGCCGTCATCCTTCATATGGAGCGCCTCTCATGTCCATGAATAGCCTGTTGTGCAGTTTGCTTGCCGCCTACGCCTGTGGCGCCAGCGGCACCTGTGAAACACCCCAGCGCGAGGTTTAACCCTTGGAGCGTAGCTGACCTGCCTTTATTCTGTTGGCCATCCTGACCCTGGAGTAAGGCATGTCTTTAACGTCTGTTTGTGTATTTTGCGGCGCCAGCACCGGCACCCACCCAGCTTATCGTGAAGCGGCTGTGGCCTTGGGGCGCGCCTTGGCCGAACGCAAGTTGACCCTGGTCTATGGCGGCGGTGCCGTGGGCTTGATGGGGATTGTTGCCGATGCTGCTCTGGCAGCCGGCGGCGAAGTGATCGGAATCATCCCGCAAAGCCTCAAAGACAAGGAAATCGGCCACAGCGGCCTGACGCGTCTGGAAGTGGTCGATGGCATGCATGCGCGCAAGGCGCGGATGGCCGAACTCAGTGACGCGTTCATCGCTCTGCCCGGCGGCCTGGGTACCCTGGAAGAATTGTTCGAAGTCTGGACCTGGGGCCAGCTCGGCTACCACGGCAAGCCGCTCGGTCTGCTGGAAGTGAACGGTTTCTACAGCAAATTGACCGGTTTTCTTGATCATATCGTCGGCGAAGGCTTCGTTCGCGCACCGCACCGTGACATGCTGCAAGTGAGCGAATCACCGCAAACCCTGCTCGATGCACTGGACACCTGGAAACCGTCGGTCCTGCCAAAATGGACCGATCAAAAACCCAGCTAACGGCTCGGCACCGATACAGGGCAGAATATGCGCCGCTCAACCTCACCTTCGACCCCAGAGGATCGCCCATGGCTAAACCTAATTATTCCTTCGCCAAACGTCAGAGAGACTTGGCCAAGGAGCAGAAGAAAGAGGAAAAGCTTCAGCGCAAGAAAGCTACAGCTGAAGAAGAAGCAGCAGCACTGAACCCGGATGCTGAAGGCGACGTGGCTACAGACGAAACTGAAGCACCGAAAGATCAGGCGCCCGACGCCTGAGACCCTCAGGGCCGGATGATCTGATCAGGCCCACCGGATCTGTGTCCAGGGTCAGCAGTCACTTTGCTGACCCTCACAGTCCTCCCTGAAATATCCCTATCTAAAAGAACGCACACAGTCCCTGTGGGAGTGAGCCTGCTCGCGATAGCGGCTTTGCATCCAACCTCCATGTGACTGTCAGATCGCTATCGCGAGCAGGCTCACTCCTACAGTGGATCTTTGTTAATCCAGTGGCATCACGGTGACGCTGACTTCCGGGTCATGATTGCCCCCTCCCAGAATCACCCCCCGCAATGGCGAGACATCGGAGAAATCCCGGCCCCAAGCCAGGGTGATGTGTTCGAGTGCCGGTTGTACGTTGTTGGTCGGGTCGAAATCGACCCATCCCAGCGCCGGGCAAAACACCGAGACCCAGGCATGGGACGCGTCCGCGCCGATCAACCGGGGCTGCCCGGGCGGTGGCTGAGTCAGCAGATAACCGCTGATATAGCGAGCGGCCAGACCACGGGAACGCACGCACGCGAGCATCAGGTGAGCGAAGTCCTGACAGACTCCGCGTCGGCGCTCCAGCACTTCCACCAAAGGCGTCGCCACTTGGGTCGCTTCGGCGTCGAAGGTGAACTCGCTGAAGATCTTCTCCATCAAAGCCTGAACACCCCACAGCAATGGCCGCCCCGCCGGAAAGCAACTCTCGGAGAAGTCGACGAAGTTGCGCTTCAAATGCACGTAAGGCGATTCGAACCGATACCGACAGGCTTCAAGAACTTCGGGTGACAGCGGCAGGCTGCTGTAGGTCAGCGCGTTGCGGGTGTCTTCCCAGGCCGGCGATTGATTGAAATCCAGCGTGGGCCGGGCAAGGACTTCGACTGTGAGGCTGGCATTGACCAGCAACTCATCGTGCGGGCGCTCAAAGGCCAATCGCGTGAGCGGATTGCCAAACACATCCAGCTCATCCCGGCGCGCGGTCGGGTCGGGACTGATCTGCAATCGTCGAGCGGTGCAGCGCTGCCACGCGCAGGGCCGCGGCCAGAGATGCGCGAGCTGCTGGGCCAAAGAGACCGGACTGTCATAGTGATAGTGGGTGTCGTGGGAAATCTGGTAGTGAGCACTCATCAGACGGACACCGTGCGCTGGCTGACATCATCGACATGGGCGAAATGGCGCAAGGCCAGGCGATCCGACACTTGCCCACTGGCGTCGGCGATTTCTTGCAGTAAATCGGCCAGCCCATTGAGCGCGGCGCGGACGCTGGTTTCGCCGAACAAAGCGTTTTCCAGGCAACCCAGATCGAATTGCGCCAGTCGCTCCACCAACAGCGGCAAACCCGCCTCGCGAGGCACACCAAAGTCGTCATTCAAGCGTTTCAGGGTTCGAGTCACCAGCTTCAACTGGAACAGCACGGCGTGAGGGTTTTGCTCATCGAGCAGCAACAGGTCCAGCACCGGCAGCAGTTGCGCCACCGCCAGATACCGCGAACGGTAGGTGATGCTGCTGTTGCCCAACTCCAGCAGCCATTCCAACCTGGCCTGATCGAAGGCCCCGGCGCCGCGCAAAAACGCTGCCAGACTGCCGCTGAGAAATTGCAGGCGTTCGATCCGCCGCCCGATCATCAGGAAACGCCAGCCTTCGTCACGGGTCATGTCGTCCAGGGCGAAGCCAGAAAGCGCCGCCAGCGACATCACCAGACGGTTAAGAAAATCCAGCAGTTCACCGAAATCCGGCTCTTCGGTTTCCAGCTCCATGGCCTCGCGCTGCAACTCCACCAACGCCTGCCAGTTTTCCCGCGAGAGCTTGCCGCGCACTTGCGAGGCCGCCCACTGCAAGCGCTGCAGATTGGAACGCAGACTGAATGGCCAGTCTTCGCCGAGCAATGCGGCCAACAGGCGCTCTGGCAACTCGCCTTCATCAGGCAACAGGTTCAGTCGTTCACCGAGGTCGACAGCCGCCTGCAAGGCTTGCGGATCGTCACCATCCACGTAGCGCGCCAGCATGATCCGCAACAGTCGTGCGCTGTCATCACAGCGCTCGCAATAGCGGCCGAACCAGAACAGGTTTTCCACCACCCGCGAGGGCAAATAAGGATCTCGCCGAACCAGGTCATGCACACCAATCGTGCGCTGGGTTTTCCATTGCTCGCCGCTGGGCGGTCGATCGCCCAGCACCCACGTGTCCTTGCTCGCACCGCCGCGCTGCATCGACACCACTTCGGCGTCTGCCTCGGCGGCCACTCGGGTCAAGCCGCCCGGTAAAACCCGGTAGCCGTCATGGCTGGCCACTGCGTACACGCGCATGCCGATGGCACGCGGTTGCAACTGACCGTCCTCGGCCTGCCAGATCGGCGCCTGGGACAACTGGGCCATTTCTTGCGCAACATAGGCATAAGGACGTGCCTGCATGCGCGCGGCAAGGGCCAGGCGCTGTTTTTCACTCAAGTCACGGCCAAACACTGGCGCAAAGCTTTGCGAAGGGAAGGCGGGTTTGATCAACAACTCCGGCAATTTTTCCAGTGCTTGCGCCAGCACCGGCGCCTCACCGCACCACCAAGTAGCGATAGATGGCAGGAGCAGTTCTTCGCCGAACAGGAACTGATTGATCTTCGGCAGAAAGCCCAGCAACCCCGGCGACTCTAGCACGCCGCTGCCAAGGGCATTGGCCACCAGCACCCAGCCCTGTCGCACGGCTTCGAGTAGCCCCGGTACGCCCAATGCGGAATCGGTGCGCAATTCCAGCGGGTCGCAGAAATCATCATCGAGCCGGCGCATGATCGCGTGAACCCGGCGCAATCCGCTGAGGGTCTTGAGGTAGACCGTAGCATCCCGCACCGTGAGGTCGCCGCCTTCCACCAGCGGGTAACCGAGCTGACGCGCCAGATACAGGTGTTCGAAATAGCTTTCGTTGAAGCGTCCCGGCGTGAGCAACACGATTAGCGGTGCTTCATCATCGCGGGGTGCCTGACGAGCCAGTGTTTCCTGAAGCGTGCGGAAGAACCCGGCCAGATGCTGCACTTTTAAATCGCGATAGAGCTCGGGAAAGGCCCGGGAGACGATGGTGCGGTTTTCCAAAGCGTAACCGGCGCCGGACGGTGCTTGAGTCCGGTCCGCCGTGACCCACCAACGACCATCGGGCGTGCGCGCCAGATCGACGGCATACAGATGCAGAAACGCCCCGTCGGGCGGTTTGATGCCCTGACAGGGCCAGAGGAAGTTGTTGTGACCGAATACCAGTTCTGCCGGCAGCAGACCTTCGGCGATCAATCGTTGCGGGCCATACAGATCCGCCAATACCGCGTTCAACAGACGCGCCCGTTGAGCGATCCCGGCGGATAACTGCGCCCACTCATCCGCGGCAATCACATGCGGCAGCAGGTCGAGTTCCCACGGCCGGTCTGCGCCCTTGGGGTCGGCATAGACGTTGTAGGTCACGCCGTTTTCCTGGATCTGCCGGGTCAACAAGGCCTGACGCTGCACCAACTGCGATGGCGTACTGCGTTGCAATTGGTCTATCAACCGACGCCAGTGCGGGCGTACGCCACCACTGTCGTCGAGCAATTCGTGATATGTGCCCGCCGTCAGCGGGTAGCGATCAAGCAGATCAGGCATGGAAAGCTCGGCAGACTGCAAAGAACGGTCAGACTAACGCACGCTCATGACACCCGGATATACGAAAAGTCCGCGCGTCGCGTACGATTTAGAAACGTCGCAAATCGAGTGTCATCGGTAGCTCGTCGTTAATTTCCATCTTCGGCACAGGAAGCTTCCCCGGCGTGTGTCCGATGCGGAAAAACCGCGCCATTCGCCGGCTCTCGGCCTCATTGGCGTTCACCGGCAGGCTGTCGTAATTGCGCCCACCCGGATGGGCCACGTGGTATTGGCAGCCGCCCAGCGAGCGTTGCATCCAGGTGTCGAGCAGGTCGAACACCAGCGGTGCATGGACCGGGATGGTCGGTTGCAGGCAGTTGGCCGGTTGCCAGGCGCGAAAACGCACGCCGGCGACAAACTCGCCGACCCGCCCGGTGGGTTGCAACGGCACCGGAACGCCGTTGCAGGTCAGCAAGTAGCGCTGGGGTGGCAGGCCGGTGAGCTTGACCTGCAAGCGCTCCAGCGACGAATCCACATACCGCACTGTGCCGCCGACCGCGCCCTCCTCGCCCAGCACATGCCAAGGCTCCAGCGCCTGACGTAATTGCAGTTCAATGCCACTGACCGCGTAATCACCGACCTTGGGAAAACGGAATTCCAGATGCGCGGCGAACCACTCGGCCCGGACCGGATAACCGGCCGCATTGAGATCAACGATCACATCAGCGAAATCCTGCTCAATGAAGTGCGGCAACAAGAAGCGATCATGCAATTCAGTGCCCCAGCGCGCCAGTTTCGGCGGCGCGTAAGGCTCACGCCAGAACCGCGCCACCAGCGCCCGCAACAACAACTGTTGAGCCAGACTCATGCGCGCGTGCGGTGGCATTTCGAACGCACGCAATTCCAGCAATCCAAGGCGTCCGGTCGCACCGTCCGGCGAGTAAAGCTTGTCGATGCAGAACTCGGCGCGGTGCGTGTTGCCGGTCACGTCGATCAGCAGATTGCGCAGCAGCCGGTCCACCACCCATGGCGCGCATTCCTCGCCGGGTTCTGGCATCTGAGCGAAAGCGATTTCCAGTTCATACAGCGCATCGTTGCGCGCTTCATCAACGCGCGGGGCCTGGGACGTCGGGCCGATGAATAGTCCGGAAAACAGGTAGGACAAGGCTGGGTGGTTATGCCAGTAGCTAATCAGGCTGCGCAGCAAGTCGGGACGGCGCAGAAACGGTGAGTCGGCCGGAGTCGCGCCACCCAACACGAAATGATTACCGCCGCCGGTGCCGGTGTGCCGACCGTCGATCATGAATTTTTCGGTGGTCAGTCGGGTCTGGCGCGCTTCTTCGTACAGAAACTCGGTGCGCTCGACCAATTCATCCCAGGTCGCTGACGGCTGCACATTGACCTCGATCACGCCCGGATCCGGAGTGATGCGGAAGTTGCTCAGGCGCGGATCACTCGGTGGCTCATAGCCTTCCAGCAACACCGGGCAATGCAGTTCCTGAGCCGTGGCCTCGATAGCGGTGACCAGTTCCAGATAGTCCTCGGCCCGCTCCAGCGGCGGCATGAACAGGTACAACCGCCCTTCCCGGGCTTCGGCGCAGAACGCAGTGCGCGTTAGCCAGTCGGCAGACTCGTCGATTTTTGGCTCGCGCTCAACCGCTTCGGCCGACGTGCCCGGACTGTTTAATGCAATGGTGTCGGGCAGCGCAGGAAAATCCTGATTCGGATCATTGGGATGAATGAACGGGTACTCTGCCGCTTTCACCCAAGGCTGCGAGCCGAGCGGCAAGCGATAACCCAGCGGCGAATCCCCCGGCACCAGCCGGCAGTGCTCGTCACGCAGATACCAGCGACCGCTTTGCCATTGATCACCCTTGGCGGTGCGCGCCAGCGGCAGAACCTGACCGATGACTTTATCCAGCCCCTGACTGAAGACTTTGCGCAATCGCGCACGCTCCAGCGGTTCTTCCAGACGTGAGTCTTCGGCGCTGACGTTCTGCGGCAATGTGCCTTCGCGCCAGAGGTAATAGAAATTGTCTTCGTAGGCGGGGAACACGAAGCGCGTGGGAATCTTCAGCCGTTCGGCGACACTCGCCAGAAAACGCCCGGCCAGTGCGCCATCAGCGCCGTAGTCTTCCTGCTCATCGGCGATAAGGGCGCTGTTGTGCCAGATCGGCACACCGTCGCGACGCCAGTAGCAGTTCAGTGACCAACGCGGCAATTGCTCGCCGGGGTACCACTTGCCCTGACCGAAATGCACCAGGCCTTTGGGGGCGTAGTGTTTACGCATGCGCTGGAAAAGTTCGGCGGACAGTCGACGCTTGTCCGGCCCGAGCGCGGCGGTGTTCCATTCGGCGCCGTCCGGGTCGTCGATGGAAACAAAGGTCGGCTCGCCGCCCATGGTCAGGCGCACATCGTCCTCCAGCAGGTCGGCATCGATTTGTCGGCCCAGCGCCTGAATCGCCTGCCACTGGTCTTCTGTGTAGGGCTTGGTGACGCGCGGGGCTTCCCAAATCCGCTCCACGGACATTTCGTGAGTGAATTCGCACTCACAAGGTTCCACCAAGCCACTGATCGGCGCCGCAGAGCCCGGATCGGGGCTGCACGCCAACGGAATGTGGCCTTCACCGGCAAACAGCCCTGAGGTCGCGTCCAGGCCGATCCAGCCGGCACCGGGCAAATAGACTTCGCACCAGGCGTGCAGGTCGGTGAAGTCCACATCAGTGCCTGAAGGGCCGTCGAGGCTTTTGACGTCAGCGGTCAGTTGGATCAGGTAACCGGAGACGAAGCGCGCGGCCAGCCCGAGGTTACGCAGCAGTTGCACCAGCAACCACGCCGAGTCGCGGCAGGACCCGGAGGCCTGTTCGAGGGTGTGTTCTGGCGTCTGCACGCCTGGTTCCATGCGGATCAGGTAACCGATGTCTTCGCTCAAGCGCTGGTTAAGCGCGACGAGGAAATCCACGCTCGGCAGCGGCGTGCGGTCGATGCCATCCAGATAGGCCTTGAACGTCGGCGTCAGGGGCAAGGTTTCCAGGTACGGCGCCAACTCCTTGCGCTCGTCCGCGGCGTAGGCGAACGGGATCTTTTCCGCGTAAGGCTCAAGAAAGAAGTCGAAGGGATTGAAGACCGCCATCTCTGCCAGCAGATCGACTTCGATCCGCAGCTCATCGGTTTTTTCCGGAAACACCAACCGCGCCAGATAATTGCCCTGGGGGTCTTGTTGCCAGTTGATGAAGTGTTGCTCGGGCGAGACTTTCAGCGCATACGACAAGATCCGCGTGCGACTGTGGGCGGCCGGGCGCAGGCGAACGATCTGCGGACCGAGCTCGACAGCGCGGTCGTAGCGATAATGTGTGACGTGGTGCAATGCGACATGAATCGACACGGCGTGCCTCCTGCGAGCCCTAAGCGTTATCGAAAGCGCGCAAGACTTATGCCATCGCGGCAACGCTGGCGCTTTCTTCGTTTGCTTGAGGCAGTACAGCACCAAAATCGGGCGATGCGAGAAATTGGTTGGGGGCAGTTGCACGCAAATGTTGCGAGCGGGGGGCTGCCAGTCGGGTTTTGTAGCGGCTGAATTGGCCTCTTCGCGGGCAAGCCCGCTCCTACAGGGATCTGCTGTGAACACAGAATCCGCGCGCGATCTCGCGAAGAGGCCAGTTGCCCCAACACATCTTCCGGCCCGGCGCCCCGTTTTCTGTGACTCAGAAACGCAAAACGCCAACCCTAAGGTTGGCGTTCTGTTCAGCTCATGCGCAGCTTAGCGCGGTACAACCGGCTTGCGGGCGGGTTTAGGGCCTTTGCCTTTGGCCGCATCCTTACGTTCCTTGGCCGCCTGCTGGTTGCGGGCGAACGCCGCCGCCTTGGCCTGTTCACGCTTGTCCCACGGGTTAGCGCCATCGCTGGCACGCGGCGGCAAGCCGGTGTGCTGGGTCAGGATCTTGGTGGTCTTTTCCCCTGCAACCTTGTGACTGCCGGCCGGTGTCGAGTTCTTGCGACGGGCGCTCTGGTAGCTGTCGGTCGCCGGCTGATGCAGCGGGATCAACTGGTTCTTGCCCGGCCCGATCAGGTCAGCCCGGCCCATGCGGGTCAGCGCTTCACGCAGCATCGGCCAGCCTTTCGGGTCGTGATAACGCAAGAACGCTTTGTGCAGACGGCGCTGCTCTTCGCTCTTGACGATGGTCACGGCGTCGCTCTTGTAAGTGACCTTACGCAGCGGGTTCTTGCCCGAGTGATACATCGCGGTGGCGGTGGCCATCGGCGACGGGTAGAACGCCTGGACCTGGTCGGCACGGAAGCCATTGCCCTTGAGCCACAGGGCCAGGTTCATCATGTCTTCGTCGGTGGTGCCCGGGTGGGCGGCGATGAAGTACGGAATCAGGTACTGCTCTTTCCCGGCTTCCTTGGAGTACTTCTCGAACATGCGCTTGAACTTGTCATAGCTGCCGATGCCCGGTTTCATCATCTGGTTGAGCGGACCTTCCTCGGTGTGTTCCGGGGCGATCTTCAGGTAACCACCGACGTGGTGGGTCACCAGCTCTTTGACGTATTCCGGCGACTCGACCGCGAGGTCGTAGCGCAGGCCGGAAGCAATCAGGATCTTCTTCACACCCGGCAAGGCACGGGCGCTGCGGTACAGTTGAATCAACGACGAGTGGTCGGTGTTCAGGTTCGGACAGATACCTGGGAACACGCACGATGGCTTGCGGCACGCGGATTCGATTTCCGGGCTCTTGCAGGCGATACGGTACATGTTCGCGGTCGGGCCGCCGAGGTCGGAAATGACGCCGGTGAAACCCGGAACCTTGTCGCGGATCTCTTCGATTTCGCGAATGATCGACTCTTCGGAACGGTTCTGGATGATCCGGCCTTCGTGCTCGGTGATCGAGCAGAAGGTGCAGCCACCGAAGCAGCCACGCATGATGTTTACCGAGAAACGGATCATGTCGTAGGCCGGGATCTTTTCCTTGCCGTACGCCGGGTGCGGAATGCGCGCATAAGGCATGCCGAACACGTAGTCCATTTCTTCGGTGGTCATCGGAATCGGTGGCGGGTTGAACCAGACATCGACTTCGCCATGCTTCTGCACCAGCGCGCGGGCGTTACCCGGGTTGGTTTCCAGGTGAAGTACGCGGTTGGCGTGAGCATAGAGCACCGCGTCGCCACGGACTTTCTCGACCGACGGCAGACGGATCACGGTCTTGTCGCGAGTCATCTTAGGGCTGGCGAGGATCTGCACGACCTTGGCTTCAGTCGGATCTTCAACCGGACCTTTTTCCTGCTCGATTGCGCAGGCCTGGGTGTCTTGGGTGTTCACGTACGGGTTGATGATCTTGTCGACCTTGCCCGGACGGTCGATACGCGTGGAGTCGACTTCGTACCAGTCTTTCGGCGTATCACGACGGATAAACGCGGTGCCGCGCACGTCAGTGATGTCTTCGATCTTGTGACCATAAGAAAGACGCTGGGCGACTTCGACGATTGCCCGCTCGGCGTTGCCATAAAGCAGGATGTCGGCGCAGGCGTCGATCAGGATCGAATTGCGAACCCGGTCCTGCCAGTAATCGTAGTGAGCGATGCGGCGCAGGGAGGCTTCGATACCACCGAGAACGATTGGCACGTTCTTGTAGGCTTCCTTGCAGCGCTGGCTGTAAACCAGGCTCGCGCGATCCGGACGTTTGCCCGCCATGCCACCAGGGGTGTAGGCGTCATCGGAACGGATTTTCTTGTCGGCGGTGTAACGGTTGATCATCGAGTCCATGTTGCCGGCCGCGACACCGAAGAACAGGTTCGGCTCGCCGAGCTTCATGAAGTCGTCTTTGGACTGCCAGTTCGGTTGGGCAATGATCCCGACGCGGAAGCCTTGCGACTCCAGCAGCCGGCCGATGATCGCCATGCCGAACGACGGATGGTCAACGTACGCATCACCGGTGACGATGATGATGTCGCAGGAATCCCAGCCAAGCTGATCCATCTCCTCCCTGCTCATCGGCAGGAATGGCGCTGGACCGAAGCATTCGGCCCAGTACTTGGGATAGTCAAATAACGGCTTGGCTGTTTGCATGACGATGACCGGTGTTGAGATGAAAAATCGCGGGCGCGGAATATAGCACAAAAAATAACCAATTCCGACGGCTATGGTCGGAAATTGCGGACAACCCATGTGGGAGCGAGCCTGCTCGCGATAGCGGTGTGTCAGTCGACATTGATGTTGTCTGGCACACCGCTATCGCGAGCAGGCTCGCTCCCACAGGTTTTTTATTCGTCGTCGAAGTTGTAGCTACCCGGCGCGAGGTTTTCGAAGCGGGTGTACTTGCCGATGAACGCCAGTCGTGACGTGCCGATCGGGCCGTTCCGCTGTTTACCGATGATGATTTCGGCGATGCCTTTATGCTCGGTTTCCGGGTGATAAACCTCATCCCGGTAAACGAACATGATCACGTCAGCATCCTGCTCGATCGCTCCGGATTCCCGGAGGTCGGAGTTGATCGGGCGTTTGTTCGGCCGTTGCTCCAGGGAGCGGTTGAGCTGGGACAACGCCACCACCGGGCAGTTGAATTCCTTGGCCAGGGCCTTCAAGGAACGGGAGATCTCGGAAATCTCGTTGGTCCGGTTGTCGCCGCCGGAACCTGGAATCTGCATCAATTGCAGGTAGTCGATCATGATCAGGGCGACATCGCCGTGTTCACGCACCAACCGACGGGTTCGCGCGCGCATTTCCGAGGGGCTGATACCGGCCGTATCGTCGATGAACAACTTGCGGTCGTTGAGCAGGTTGACCGCCGAGGTCAGGCGCGGCCAATCGTCGTCATCCAGGCGACCGGCCCGGACCTTGGTCTGGTCGATACGACCCAGGGACGACAACATACGCATGATCAGCGATTCACCTGGCATCTCCAGCGAGTAAACCAGGACGCATTTGTCGCTGCGCAACACGGCGTTTTCCACCAGGTTCATCGCGAACGTGGTTTTACCCATGGACGGACGGCCGGCGACGATGATCAGGTCGGACGGCTGCAGGCCGCTGGTCATCCCGTCGAGGTCGGTGTAACCGGTGGACAGGCCGGTGATGGCGTTGTCGGTGTTGAACAAGGTATCGATGCGGTCGATGGCCTTGGTCAGCAGGTCATTCACGCTCACCGGGCCGCCGGTTTTTGGCCGGGCCTCGGCGATCTGGAAGATCTGCCGTTCCGCCTCATCGAGAATCTCTTCTGCCGTGCGGCCTTCCGGGTTGAAGGCGCTGTCAGCAATCTCGGTGGCGATGCCGATCAGCTGTCGCAACGTCGCCCGCGCACGAACGATCTGCGCATACGCCTTGATGTTGGCGACGGACGGGGTGTTTTTCGCCAGTTCGCCGAGGTAACCGAGACCGCCCACTTGCGAGGTCTGACCTTCCTTGTCCAATTGCTCGGCAAGGGTCACGACGTCGATCGGCGAATTCTGGTCGGCGAGCTTGGCGATCGCTCGGAAAATCAGGCGGTGGTCATGTCGATAGAAATCGCCATCCGACACTTGATCGAGCACGCGCTCCCAGGCGTTGTTGTCCAGCATCAAACCACCGAGCACGGCCTGTTCGGCCTCGATGGAGTGCGGCGGCACCTTCAGGGAAGCGGTTTGCAGATCGTATTGCTCGGGTGCGGAGATATCGTTCATGGCCACTTGGAATTAGGGGGAATCAGAAAGACAAAGGGCACGACCTGTAAACAGGATCGTGCCCGATGTTACCGGCAAGCACCCGAGGGTGCCAGCCGACAAGTACTACTTAAGCTGCTACCACGACAACGCGTACGGTGGCTTCAACTTCGGCGTGCAGGTGCACGGCTACGTCGAATTCGCCTACGTTGCGGATGGTGCCGTTCGGCAGACGAACTTCGCTTTTTGCAACTTCAACGCCAGAGGCGGTCAGTGCATCAGCGATGTCGTGGGTGCCGATCGAACCGAACAGCTTGCCTTCGTCACCGGCGGTGGCAGTGATAGTCACTTCCAGCTCAGCCAGTTGGGCGGCACGGCTTTCAGCCGAAGTTTTACGGTCTGCTGCGGCTTTTTCCAGCTCAGCGCGACGCTCTTCGAACGCAGCCAGGTTGGCAGCGGTCGCAGCGGTAGCTTTGCCGTAAGGCAGCAGGTAGTTACGACCGTAACCAGCCTTAACGTTCACTTTGTCACCCAGGTTGCCCAGGTTGGTGACTTTTTCCAGAAGGATCAGTTGCATGTGAAAATCCTCTTAACTTTTAACCTTCACCGTTCGCGTTATCGGCATCTTTCGGTGCCGAACGACCGCGAAAATCAATCAGGCTGTCGACGATGGCCAAGACCACCAGCAACGGATAGATCAGCTGCATGAACAGCAACAGCGTGACGTACAACCCCACCAGCCAGAACCTGGCCAATCGCTTTTGCGCCACCAGCCCGTGAATCAGGGCCAGCCCGGCGAACACCAGCGGTACGCTGCACAACGGCGTTAACATGGCCATCTGTGGACCGAAGTTCGGCCCCAGAAGCATGCACGCCAGCAGCAACATCGCTGGCAAAAGCGGGAATCGGATGGCGCGAAACTCGCGACCAAAACCGCCCGGGTTGTACAACAACGCCTGCCAGTAGCGCCCGACAAGCAGGCTCAGCACACTGACGATTTGCAACAAGGCCGCAATCAGGCCGGTCAGGACCGGTGCAATCAGGGACGCAAAATGCGCTTGCTCGTCTACCGATAACTTCTCGTAGACATCACCAAGTAGCGACGGCATGACTTTTATCAAAGCCTGCGCCAGCATCTCGATTTGAGGAGCAAAAGTCGCCCCCAGCACCACTGAAAACACCACTCCCATCGCTATGCTGACCAGCAGCACGCGGACCCAGGATTCGCTTGCGCGCAAAACCAACGCAAGGCTCGAAGAACCCAACAGCACCAGAAGTGCCCGAGGGTCATCCGAGTAAAGCCACCAGATCAACGCTGGCAGCATTCCCAGGGCAAGAACGCCAAGGGCGTCCTTCAATCCGCGCCGCAGAAGCACAAGGCATCCAGCGGCAGCACCCAACCAATACAACAACGGCAATGTTACGCATCCAGCCACTACGAGAGTGGCCTGCATGCGGCCGCGCATAATGAACTCAGCTATGGCGCGCATGCATTCAATCCTTTGCTACGTGTCGACTGCCCGGTCTCAGCGGCCGTGGCTGTCGGTGTAGGCCAGCAGGGCCAGGAAGCGGGCGCGCTTGATAGCGGTGGCCAGCTGACGCTGATAACGTGCT
Source organism: Pseudomonas sp. GL-B-19 (assembly GCF_019956415.1). Lineage (GTDB taxonomy): Bacteria > Pseudomonadota > Gammaproteobacteria > Pseudomonadales > Pseudomonadaceae > Aquipseudomonas. The sequence continues at coordinate 1,113 of NZ_JAHBDK010000045.1, read as the reverse complement.
TTGGTACCGGTGATGCGGCTTGGAACGATTTTGCCGGTCTCGGATACATAAGCTTTCAGAGTGTTGAGATCTTTGTAATCGATCTCTTTCACGTCTTCAGCGGTGAAGCGGCAGAATTTACGACGACGGAAGAAACGTGCCATGTAATAGGCTCCTCAAAAGGTCCGTGGATTACTCGTCAGCGTTATCGCTGTTGTCGCTGTCATCACTATCAGCGCTTTCAGCGCCTTCGTGCTCAGGACGGTCGCGACGCTCACGGCGCTCACTGCGGTTTTCTTCAGCCTTGAGCATCTCGGATTGGCCGGTAACGGCTTCTTCGCGACGGATGACCAGGTTACGGATCACTGCATCGTTGTAGCGGAAGTTGTCTTCCAGCTCGGCCAGGGCCTTGCCAGTGCACTCAACGTTCAGCATCACGTAGTGAGCCTTGTGAACATTGTTGATTGCGTAGGCCAGTTGACGACGGCCCCAATCTTCCAGACGGTGGATTTTGCCGCCGTCTTCTTCGATCAGCTTGGTGTAACGCTCAACCATGCCGCCGACTTGCTCGCTTTGATCCGGGTGGACCAAAAAGATGATTTCGTAATGACGCATGAATGCTCCTTACGGGTTGTAGCCTGCCGCTCAAAAGCGGTCAGACAAGGAGTGAATGACACTTATGGACTTGCTTGCGATAGACACATGCGTGCCTGCCGTCACAGCAAGGGGCGCAATTGTAGAGAAGGGACAGGAGAGGTGCAAGGCAATTGGTGATTATTTGAACAACCACCCATCTTCACCCAAACACAAAACACTGTGGGAGCGAGCCTGCTCGCGATGGGGGCCTGACATTCAACATTGATGCCGAATGTTACTCCGCATTCGCGAGCAGGCTGATCTGGCCTAATGAAATTGGACACATCAATAGGGCGCTATGATGGCGCCCAAATCTAAGGTGTGCATGATGATGCGAAAGTCCTATTCCAGCGAGTTCAAGCTCAATGCTGCAAGCATGGTGCTTGATGAAGACCAGCCCATTCTTGAGGTCTGCGCCAACTTCGATATCGGCCCTACTGCGTTGCGCCGCTGGGTCGAGCAGGTCAGGAAAGAACGTGCAGGCTCGACGCTAGCGGG
>NZ_JAHBDK010000044.1 GCF_019956415.1 Pseudomonas sp. GL-B-19 | reverse complement strand
TTCTTGACGACCATAGAGCATTGGAACCACCTGATCCCATCCCGAACTCAGCAGTGAAACGATGCATCGCCGATGGTAGTGTGGGGTTTCCCCATGTGAGAGTAGGTCATCGTCAAGATTAAATTCCGAAACCCCTATCTGCGTATGCAGGTAGGGGTTTTGTTTTGTCTGCAGGAAAGTTCGTACAGCATTACCGGACAGCTCCCGGCTGTCACAGTCTCCCGACAGTGCTAAGGTTCGGCCCTAGCGTTTGTATTTTCCCAAGGAAGCCTTTATGCCGGACGCCATGTCCCTCAACGCTGCTTTTATGGTGGTTCAAAGCAACAGTCTGAATGAACTGCGCAGCCTGGTGATCAGCGTAATGCGGCGTTATCCGCTGGCCCCCCTGGAAAACGAAATCGCCCTGGTGCAGAGCAATGGCATCGCGCAATGGCTTAAGTTGGCACTGGCTGAAGATCCGGAAGAGGATGACATGGGCGGCTGCGGTATTGCAGCAGCCATCGACGTGCAGTTACCCGGTAGCTTCATGTGGCAGCTCTATCGCATGGTCCTTGGGCGGGATGAAATCCCGGTCAAATCGTTGCTCGATAAAGCGCCACTGACTTGGCGTCTGATGCGCCTCCTTCCGCAACTGATCAACCAGCCGCACTTCGAGCCGCTGCAGCGCTTCCTGACCCATGACGCTGATTTGCGTAAGCGCTACCAGTTGGCTGAGCGACTGGCCGACCTGTTCGACCAATACCAGGTCTACCGGGCCGACTGGCTAGAAGACTGGGCAGAAGGTCGTCATCAAATACGCAATGGCAGAGGCGAAGCAAAGCCCCTGGCCTCGGCCAACTGCTGGCAAGCGGAGTTATGGCGAGCGCTGTTGCTGGATGTGGGCGAGGAAGGCATGGCGCAAAGCCGTGCTGGTGTTCATCAGCGGTTTATAGAACGCATTAACAGCCTCGACGTCGCACCCAGCGGATTGCCTGCACGGGTGATCGTTTTCGGGATTTCTTCTCTGCCCGCTCAAGCCCTCGAAGCGCTCGCGGGACTGGCCCGTTTCAGTCAGGTTCTGCTGTGTGTACATAATCCTTGTCGTTACCATTGGGCCGACATCGTCGCCGATAAAGACCTGCTACGGCATCAATACAAGCGCCAGGCCCGCAAGAGCGGAATGCCCGTTGTGCTCGACCCGCAAACGCTCCACCAGCATGCTCATCCGCTGCTGGCTGCCTGGGGCAAACAGGGACGGGACTACATCAATCTTCTCGACAGCTATGACGATCCCAACAGCTATAGCTCGGCATTTCGTGACGGACGTATCGACCTGTTCAGCGACAATCAGCCAAAGAGCATGCTCAATCAACTGCAGGACGACATTCTCGAATTGCGTCCACTGAGCGAGACGCGAGAATGCTGGCCAGCTGTCGATCTGGAGCAAGACGAGTCGATCCGTTTTCACATCGCCCATAGTGCCCAGCGTGAAGTAGAGATCCTCCATGATCAGTTGCTCGCACGCTTCAGCGCTGATCCGGACCTAAGGCCTCGCGACATCATCGTGATGGTTCCGGACATCGACAGTTACGCACCGCATATTCGCGCCGTGTTCGGTCAGCTTGAACGTCAGGATCCACGTTTCATTCCATTCACGCTCGCGGATCAAGGCCAGCGTGGTCGCGATCCCCTGCTGATTGCCGTCGAACACCTGCTTAAACTCCCCGATAGCCGTTTCCCCGTCAGCGAGATTCTCGACTTGCTGGACGTTCCCGCATTACGTGCCCGCTTTGGCGTTGAGGAGCGTGACCTGCCGACGTTGCACCGCTGGATCGAAGGGGCCGGCATCCGCTGGGGAATGAATGCCGAACAGCGTGCGGGTCTGGGATTGCCTGAAGCGCTGGAGCAAAACAGTTGGCGATTTGGCCTGCGCCGAATGCTGCTGGGTTATGCGGTGGGCAGTGCGAATGCGTGCGAAGATATCGAGCCTTACGACGAAATTGGCGGTCTGGATGCCGCACTTATCGGACCTTTGGTGGCCTTGCTGGATGCGTTGGAGATTGCCCACCAGGAACTGACTCAACCTGCACCACCCAAGCAGTGGGGTGTGCGGTTGCAAGCACTGGTGCAGCTGTTCTTTCAAGCCAGCAACGAGCACGACGACTACTTGCTGGCCCAGCTCGAAGAGTTACGCGAAACCTGGCTCGATACCTGCGAGTCCGTAGGTTTGCATGATGATTTACCGTTGACCGTTGTTCGGGAAGCCTGGCTGGCCGGACTGGATCAGGGCCGCCTGTCCCAGCGTTTTCTGGCCGGTGCCGTTAACTTCTGCACCTTGATGCCGATGCGGGCGATCCCGTTCAAACGGGTCTGTCTGCTGGGCATGAACGACGGCGACTATCCACGTGCGCAACCACCGCTGGATTTCGATCTCATGGGCAGTGACTACCGCCCCGGTGATCGGTCTCGCCGCGAAGATGACCGTTATCTTCTGTTGGAAGCACTACTGTCGGCACGTGATCAGCTCTACATCAGCTGGGTTGGCCGTAGCATTCGGGATAACAGTGAGCGCCCTGCCTCAGTGCTGATCGGCCAATTGCGTGACCATCTCGCCAGCGGCTGGCGACTGCGCGATGAAGACAAGGACCTGCTAAAGGCCATGACTCAGGAACATCCATTGCAGCCTTTCAGCGCTCGCTACTTTCATGAAGGTGACGCGCTGTTCAGCTACGCCAATGAGTGGCAGGTACTTCATCGTGTCACTGATCAGGTGGCTGACGTCGAAGTACTTGAGGCTTACGTACAGGAGGAGCCGCTGAGCCTCGGTCAATTGCAGGACTTCGTGCGCAATCCCGTGCGGCATTTTTTCAGTCAGCGCTTGAAAGTGTTTTTCGAAGCGGCTGAAGTGCCGTTGGCCGATGAAGAACCCTTTGTCCTCGATGCGCTGCAACGCTATACCCTCAGCGACAGCTTGCTTGCAGCGGCTCTGGGGCGCATTGATCACGCCGATCAGGCACTTGACGATCAGGCCAAACGCCTGCAAAACAGTGGGCTGTTGCCCATGGCTGGATTCGGCGAATGCCTTCAGCGTGAGTTGATCGAGCCGTTGCCGGATCTGCTGCAGCGCTATCAACAGCTCCTGGCGTTATGGCCGACGCCGCTTGCCAGCGCTCTGCCAGTGAATCTTGAGTTGGAAGGACTGCGCCTTGAAGGTTGGCTCAGTGGCCTGCACCAGCGTGCAGACGGTGGTTTGCTGTCGGTCACTACCATCCCCAACAGCATTGGCTCAGTCAAAACCCGAAAATGGCACCGTTTGACGCGGCCTTGGGTCAATCATCTGGTTGCCTGCGCCAGCGGCATACCGATGACCACCGCGCTAGTAGCCAGTGACGACAGCCTGCTGCTGGAGCCGATGGAGAAGGGCGCAGCACTTAAAATTTTGGGACATCTCCTGGACGCCTGGCAGGCGGGCATGCGTCAACCCCTGCCGATTGCAGTAAAAACAGCCTTCGCCTGGCTTGGCCAAACCGAGCCGCTGAAAGCCGAAGCCGCTGCCCGTAAAGCCTATGAGGGCGATGGTCAGACCACTGACGGAGAACGCCGCGAAAGCCCTGCACTCACCCGGCAGTTTGCTGACTACGATGCACTGCTCGCCGACGAGACATTCCCCGACTGGTGCAATGCCTTGTACAAACCGATGCTTGAAGCCCCCTGGCGTTCACTGACCAGCGAGGAGGCTCGTTCATGACCAAAAAAACACCTCTGGCGCTGGCCTTCCCACTGCGCGGCAGCCAACTGATCGAAGCCAGCGCCGGGACCGGCAAGACCTTCACCATTTCCGCGCTTTATCTGCGCCTTGTCCTGGGGCACGGCAGTGAAGTGAGTGGTTTCGGGCGTGAGCTGTTACCGCCGCAAATTCTCGTCGTAACCTTCACCGATGCCGCCACCAAAGAGTTGCGTGAACGTATCCGCACACGCCTGGCCGAGGCTGCGCGGTTCTTCCGTGATGAGACAACAGCGCCGGATGGCCTCATTGCCGAACTGCGTGATCAGTACCTGCCCGAACAATGGTCAGGCTGCGCAAACCGTCTGGACATCGCCGCGCAATGGATGGATGAGGCGGCTGTCTCGACCATCCACAGTTGGTGTCAGCGCATGCTGCGCGAACATGCGTTCGACAGCGGCAGCTTGTTTACCCAGACCCTGGAAACCGATCACAGTGATTTGCTGGGCGAAGTCCTGCGTGATTACTGGAGGCTGTTCTGTTATCCGATGCAAGGCGATGCGCTGAACTGGGTCCGCAACAATTGGGGCGGTCCGGCCGCGCTACTGCCGCGCGTGCGCGGTTTGTTCGCCAGCGAGCGCGACAGTGTTGAAGGAAAAGAGCCGGCCGAGCTGATCAACGAATGTTTGCAGGAACGACGAAGCGCGTTGCTTGAACTCAAGATGCCTTGGCGCCAATGGGCGGACGAGTTGCTGGTCATCTGTCATCAAGGCGTTGCGAGCAAGAGTGTCGACGGTCGAAAAATGCAGGCGCGCTACTTCGAACCCTGGTTCGGAAAAATCAAAGCCTGGGCCGAGGATGAAGCGCTTGAGCAACTGGACATCGGCACCGGCTTCATTCGTCTGACACCTGACGGCATGGCCGAAGCCTGGAAGGGCGAAGCGCCCCGTCATCCAGGATTGGACGCAATGCCCGGCCTCAAGGCCAGCCTCGACGGACTGCCGACCCCCGATGCCGCGGTTCTGCTACATGCCGCGCATTGGGTTGGAACACGGTTCGAGGAAGAAAAGCGCCGCCGCGCGGAGATGGGCTTCGACGACATGCTTCTGCGCCTTGACGCCGCCTTGCAGTCCGAGGGAGGCGAGCGCCTGGCCACCTTGATTCGTGAGCAGTTCCCGGTCGCGTTGATCGACGAATTCCAGGACACCGACCCGGTGCAATACCGGATCTTCGAAAGCATCTATCGCATCGAAGATAACAATCCCGAGTGCGGCCTGTTCCTAATAGGTGACCCGAAGCAGGCGATCTATGCTTTCCGGGGCGCCGACATTTACACCTACTTGCGTGCCCGTCAGGCCACCACCGGTCGACTGCACACGCTGGGCACTAACTTCCGCTCCAGCCACGGCATGGTGGGTGCGGTGAATCACGTATTCGAACGCGCCGAGTCTCGTGAGCTGGGGCGCGGCGCGTTTCTGTTTCGGGAAAAGAATGGCGAGAACCCGGTACCGTTTTTACCCGTCGAATCCCAGGGTCGCAAAGAGGTTTTGCACGTAGAGGGGCAGGTGGTGCCGTCCCTGAACATCTGGCATTTGTCCGCAGAACAACCCCTGTCCGGTGCGGTGTACCGGCAACAATTGGCTGCCGCCTGCGCCAGTGAGATCACCGCTTTGCTCAATGGTGGGCAGCAAGGGCGGGCGGGTTTCGTCGAGGCCGGCAAGGACTTTAGAGGCCTGCTGCCAGCGGATATCGCGATCCTGGTTCGCGATGGAAAAGAAGCTCAAGCGGTGCGCGGCGAGCTCTCGGCCCGAGGTGTGCGCAGCGTCTATCTGTCGGACAAGGACTCGGTGTTCGCCGCACAAGAAGCTCACGACGTGCTGACCTGGCTCAAGGCCTGTGCCGAGCCCGATGTCGAGCGGCCACTGCGAGCCGCGTTGGCCTGCATCACGCTCAATCTGTCGCTGGCTGAACTGGAACGATTGAATCAGGACGAGCTCGCCTGGGAAGCACGGGTCATGCAATTCCGTGGCTATCGCGAGCTCTGGCGCAAGCAAGGTGTGCTGCCGATGCTGCGACGTTTGCTGCACGACTTCCAGCTCCCGCAAGCATTGATTGCACGCAGCGACGGGGAGCGAGTACTGACCAACCTGCTGCACCTGTCCGAACTGCTGCAGCAGGCAGCGGCCGAGCTCGATGGTGAGCAGGCGCTGATTCGTCATTTGTCCGAGCATCTGGCGTTGTCCGGCCAGGCTGGTGAAGAGCAGATCCTGCGCCTGGAAAGCGACGAACAACTGGTCAAGGTCGTGACCATTCACAAGTCCAAGGGCCTTGAATACCCCTTGGTGTTTCTGCCGTTTATCTGTTCGGCGAAACCGGTGGATGGCAGTCGTTTACCGCTGCATTACCACGACGAAAACGGCAAGGCTCAGGTGTCATTGAAGCCGACTGCCGAGTTGATTGCCCTGGCCGACGATGAACGTCTGGCCGAGGATCTGCGCTTGCTGTATGTCGCCCTGACTCGCGCGCAACATACGTGCTGGCTCGGCGTGACGGATCTCAAACGCGGCAATAACAACAGTTCAGTGCTGCACCTGTCGGCTCTGGGTTACCTTTTGGGGGGCGGTTTGCCATTGGCCGAGTCGGCAGGCTTGAAACGCTGGCTGGAAGACTTGCAGCAGGACTGCCCGGCGCTGACTTACACTGAAATGCCGCAAGCCACCGCCGAGCATTACCATCCGCCGCAAAACCAGGCGACCTTGCTCGCGCTGCGCGTCCCCAAACGCAAGGCTAGTGAAAACTGGTGGATCGCCTCGTACAGCGCCTTGCGCATTGGCGACCGTTTGAGCGAGGGCAGTGACTCAGCTCCTGATAGCCCGCAAGCGCAAAAGCTTTTCGACGACGAACGCCTCGATCCGCACGCTCCACGAGAAGTGATGGCCAGTGGCGGTGATATCCATCGATTCCCCCGAGGCCCCAACCCTGGCACCTTTCTCCATGGTTTGCTGGAGTGGGCCGGCGACGAAGGTTTTGCTGCCACCCCGCAAGCGGTCGAAGACGCGATTGCCCGGCGCTGCAACCGCCGTGGCTGGGAAGGCTGGATCACAACGCTGAGCGATTGGCTGCAGCATTTACTGAAGTCCCCGCTACACATCGGCGGCGGGACCGCACCGGTGATATTCGAGCAACTGACCCAGTACCGTGTGGAGATGGAGTTCTGGTTCGCCAGCCATAAAGTCGACGTGCTCAAGCTGGATGAACTGGTGCGCCAACACACCCACAACGGCGTTGCCCGAGTGGCTGCCGAACCGGTTTTGCTCAACGGCATGTTCAAGGGCTTTATCGACCTCACCTTCGAGCATGATGGCCGCTATTACGTCGCCGACTACAAATCCAACTGGCTGGGCGTTGATGACGCGGCCTACACCGAGCAGGCCATGGAACAGTCGATTCTCGATAACCGCTATGACCTGCAATACGTGTTGTACCTGTTGGCCTTGCACCGGCAACTCAAAGCGCGGCTTGTCGACTACGATTACGACCGGCATGTCGGAGGCGCGGTCTACCTGTTCCTTCGAGGTACACGTGCCGCCACCCAAGGCGCGTATTTCGCCCGCCCACCCAAAGAGTTGATCGAACGACTGGACCGAATGTTCCAGGGCAAGCCAGAACCCAAGGCCGAACCCGCGTGGGAACAGGGAGTACTGCTATGAGTCGCACCTTCGCCGATTTGCTGCCCACACCCTTGGCGGCCGAAAGCCTGGCGGATCTGACGCCATTGAGTCGTGCCGATGACCTGCTGCTGTTACTGACGCGCTGGGTTGAAAGGGGCTGGTTGCGAGCGCTGGACAAGGCCTTCGTCGCCTTCCTCCACGAACTCGCTCCCGACGATGATCCGTTGGTGCTGCTCGCGGCCGCGCTGACCAGTCATCAACTGGGCCACGGCCATGTGTGTCTGGACTTGTTCGAGACGCTGAAAGAACCGGATTTCGCCCTGTCGCTACCCCCTGAAGGTGATCTGCACAGTGGTGCGATGGTATTGCCGTCGCAATTGCTTGAAGCGCTGGACGGAGCCCATTGGTGCAAGGTTCTGGCGTCCAGCAATCTGGTGGCGCTGGCCGCAGATGGTCGTGAATCTGCGCAATCGCGGCCCTTGGTTTTATCCGGCAAGCGTCTATACCTGCGCCGCTACTGGGCTTACGAAAGACGCATCGACGATGCCCTGCGCCTGCGCTTGGCTGAACACGAAACGACACCGGATGATTTACCCCAACGCCTGACCGGTCTGTTTGGCTCCGCCAAAACCGGTGAAGTGATCGACTGGCAGAAACTCGCCTGTGCCTTGGCGACCCGCAGTGCGTTCAGCATCGTGACCGGCGGCCCTGGCACCGGCAAGACCACCACCGTCGTGCGCTTGCTGGCATTGCTTCAGGCGCCCGCCGTGGAGGCCGGAAAACCGCTGCGCATCCGGCTTGCCGCACCTACCGGCAAAGCGGCGGCCCGGCTCACGGAGTCCATCAGCCAACAAGTCCGGACCTTGGCCGTCGCCGAATCGGTTCGCGGCCAGATCCCGTCTGACGTCACCACTGTGCACCGTTTGCTGGGCAGTCGTCCCGGCACGCGACACTTCCGCCATCACGCCGGTAATCGCTTGCCGCTGGATGTGCTGGTGGTGGACGAGGCGTCGATGATCGACCTGGAAATGATGGCCAACCTGCTGGATGCGATGCCGGCCCACGCACGGCTTGTACTGTTGGGGGACAAAGATCAGCTGGCATCGGTGGAGGCCGGCGCTGTGCTGGGCGACCTGTGCCGGGATGCCGAGGCGGGTTGGTACAGCCCGCAGACTCGCCAGTGGCTGGAAGCGGTCAGTGGTGAAAGCCTGGAAGCCAGTGGTTTACAGGCTGACACCCAAGGCGCTCATCCACTGGCCCAGCAAGTGGTGATGCTGCGCCATTCGCGCCGGTTCGGCGAGGGCAGTGGCATTGGTCAACTGGCTCGGTGGGTCAATCAGCAACAACCCGAACAAGCCCGCAAGTTGTTGGCGGCTCGAAGCCACGACGACGTGTTTTCCCTGTCACTCAAGGGTGAGCAAGACCGGGCGCTGGAGCGATTGTTGCTCGAAGGCCATGGCGAAGGACCGCAAGGCTATCGCCACTATTTAAATCTTCTGCGCAGGCAGCGGCCAGCGCTCGACAGCCCGCTCGACGATGCACGCTGGACCGAATGGGCGCGAGAAGTGTTGCAGGCCTTCGACGCTTTCCAGTTGCTGTGCGCCGTCCGTAAAGGGCCGTGGGGCGTGGAAGGGTTGAATCAGCGAGTGACCGCCGCATTGCTCAAGGCCCGACTGATCGACAGCGATCAGCAGTGGTACGAAGGGCGACCTGTATTGATGACCCGTAACGATTATGGCCTGGGGTTGATGAACGGTGACATTGGCATCGCCCTCAAACTGCCGGAGCGTGAGGGACCCGAAGCAGGCAAGCAGGTGTTGCGCGTGGCGTTCCCACGCAATGACGGCCAGGGCGGCGTTCGTTTGGTTCTGCCTAGCCGGCTCAACGATGTCGAAACCGTCTACGCCATGACCGTGCACAAATCCCAGGGCTCGGAATTCGCCCATACCGCGCTGATTCTGCCGGATGCCCTGAACCCTGTGCTCACCAAGGAACTGATCTACACCGGGATCACCCGGGCCAAGCACTGGTTCACCTTGATCGAGCCGCGTGCGGGTGTCTTCGAGGAGGCGGTGCGGCGCAAGGTCAAGCGCTTGAGCGGATTGATGCTGGAGCTGGAAGAGGGGATTACACCGAACCTTTGATTGCGCGCCGACTAGTCGGCGAACAACATCTCCCGGCTTTCACCCATCAACAGGCCGTGATTCTGTTCAGTGACCGAGCGGATGTAATCCCACAACAGGGTGATTCGCTTGAGCTTCCTCAGGTCCTCCCGGCAGTACATCCAAAATTGCCGAGTAATGTTGATCTCCTGCGGCAACACCGGCAGCAGCCGTGGGTCCTGGGCCGCCAGGAAGCACGGCAGAATCGCCAGCGACCGCCCCTGCTGTGCCGCCACGAATTGCGCGATCACGCTGGTGCTGCGCAAATTGGCGCTGGCGCCGGGCAATACGTTCGCCAGATACAACAGCTCTGAGCTGAATGCCAGATCGTCGACATAACTGATGAATGAATGCTTGCCCAAGTCTGCCGGAAGGCGGATCGGTGGGTGTTTGTCCAGATAGTCCTGGGTCGCGTACAGCTGTAATCGGTAGTCACAGAGTTTGCAGCAGACGTACGGCCCGTGTTCCGGACGCTCCAGGGCGATGACGATGTCGGCTTCGCGCTTGGACAAGCTGATGAAGTGCGGCAGCGGCAGGATGTCGACGGAGATGGCCGGGTAGGCGTCGACGAAATGACTCAGTTGCGGGGTGATGAAAAAGCTGCCAAAGCCTTCAGTGCAACCCATGCGCACGTGACCGGACAACGCCACCCCGGACCCCGAAACCTGCTCGCAAGCCATGTGCAACGTGCTTTCAATGGACTCGGCGTAACCCAGCAGTCGTTGACCTTCAGCGGTCAGGACAAAACCGCTGGTCCGGGATTTCTCGAACAACAAAGTCCCCAATGCCGCTTCCAGCGAACTGATGCGCCGCGACACGGTGGTGTAGTCGACTGCCAGGCGCTTGGCCGCAGTGCTGGCCTTGCGGGTGCGGGCGACTTCGAGGAAAAACTTGAGGTCATCCCAGTTCAACGAGCCTAAAGACGTGATGTTTTTTTGCATGATGGACCGGCTTTTATGTGCGTTCTTATTAGAAGTTTGCACATCTATACTCCAAAAACAGCTCGACAACCAATTCGCGGCACACGCCTCATCTCAAGGCGACTTTCTCGCCTTGGCTCCCAAGATAAAAACAAGCATCCGGAGACCCACATGAACGCTTCGCTCACGCCTAACGAAACCACTGTCCAAACGGTAAAGCTGTTGATCGATGGCCAGTGGGTCGAATCCAAAACCACCGAATGGCACGACATCGTCAACCCGGCGACCCAGCAAGTGCTGGCCAAAGTGCCGTTTGCGACCGCCGAAGAAGTCGACGCCGCGATCAGCGCTGCCCATCGCGCCTTCCAGACCTGGAAGCTGACGCCAATCGGCGCGCGGATGCGCATCATGCTCAAGCTCCAGGCGCTGATTCGTGAACACTCCAAACGCATCGCCGTGGTCCTGAGCGCCGAGCAAGGCAAAACCATCGCCGACGCTGAAGGCGACATTTTCCGTGGCCTGGAAGTGGTCGAGCACGCGTGCTCCATCGGCAGCCTGCAAATGGGTGAATTTGCCGAGAACGTGGCCGGCGGTGTCGACACCTACACCCTGCGCCAGCCAATCGGTGTGTGCGCCGGCATCACCCCGTTCAACTTCCCGGCGATGATTCCACTGTGGATGTTCCCGATGGCCATCGCCTGCGGCAACACCTTCGTGCTCAAGCCGTCCGAACAGGACCCGATGTCGACCATGCTCCTGGTGGAACTGGCCATTGAGGCCGGTGTTCCAGCGGGCGTACTGAACGTCGTGCATGGCGGCAAGGATGTGGTCGACGCACTCTGCACGCACAAAGACATCAAGGCTGTTTCCTTCGTCGGTTCGACCGCAGTCGGTACTCACGTCTACGACCTGGCCGGCAAGCACGGCAAGCGCGTGCAATCGATGATGGGCGCGAAGAACCACGCTGTGGTGCTGCCGGATGCCAATCGCGAACAAGCACTGAATGCCCTGGTCGGCGCCGGTTTTGGTGCGGCGGGTCAACGCTGCATGGCTACGTCCGTGGTGGTGTTGGTGGGCGCGGCCAAACAATGGTTGCCGGACCTGAAAGCGCTGGCGCAGAAACTGACAGTGAATGCCGGCAGCGAGCCGGGCACTGACGTCGGCCCGGTGATCTCGAAAAAAGCCAAGGCGCGGATACTCGACTTGATCGAATGCGGCATCAAGGAAGGCGCGAAACTGGAGCTGGACGGTCGCGAGATCACGGTTCCGGGTTACGAGAAGGGCAACTTCGTGGGCCCGACCTTGTTCTCCGGCGTGACCACCGACATGCAGATCTACACCCAGGAAATCTTCGGCCCGGTGCTGGTGGTACTGGAAGTGAATACGCTCGATGAGGCGATTGCGCTGGTCAACGCCAACCCGTTCGGCAACGGCACGGGCCTGTTCACCCAGAGCGGTGCGGCGGCGCGTAAATTCCAGAACGAAATCGACGTCGGTCAGGTCGGCATCAACATTCCGATTCCAGTGCCAGTCCCATTCTTCAGCTTCACCGGTTCGCGCGGCTCCAAACTTGGTGACCTCGGCCCGTATGGCAAGCAAGTGGTGCAGTTCTACACTCAGACCAAGACCGTCACCAGTCGCTGGTTCGATGACGACAGCGTCAACGACGGTGTGAACACCACCATCAACTTGCGTTAAGGAGCCGGACATGAAAATCGCATTTATCGGTCTCGGCAACATGGGCGCCCCGATGGCGCGCAACCTGATCAAAGCCGGCCATGCACTGCGTCTGGTCGACCTGAACAAAACCGTGCTGGCGGAGCTTGAGCAACTGGGCGGCAGCATCAGCGCTTCAGCCCGTGAAGCGGCGCAAGGTGCAGAGCTGGTGATCACCATGCTCCCGGCCGCTGTGCATGTGCGCAGCGTGTGGCTGGGTGAAGACGGCGTTCTCGCCGGTATCGGCCAAGGTGTACCGGCCGTGGATTGCAGCACCATTGATCCACAGACCGCACGCGATGTGGCCGCCGCAGCCGCCAAACAGGGCGTGACCATGGCCGATGCGCCGGTTTCCGGTGGTACCGGCGGTGCGGCCGCCGGGACGCTGACCTTTATGGTCGGCGCCACCCCGGAACTGTTCGCCACCCTGCAACCGGTGCTGGCGCAGATGGGCCGCAACATCGTCCATTGCGGTGAAGTCGGCACCGGGCAAATCGCCAAGATCTGCAACAACCTGCTGTTGGCGATTTCCATGGTTGGCGTCAGCGAAGCCATGGCGCTGGGGGATGCCCTGGGAATCGACACGACTGTGCTGGCCGGGATCATCAACAGTTCCACCGGGCGTTGCTGGAGTTCGGAGATGTACAACCCATGGCCGGGCATCGTCGAAACGGCGCCGGCCTCGCGCGGATATACCGGCGGCTTCGGTGCCGAATTGATGCTCAAGGACTTGGGGCTGGCCACGGAAGCCGCACGTCAGGCGCATCAACCGGTGGTACTCGGCGCGGTGGCCCAGCAGTTGTATCAGGCGATGAGCCAGCGTGGGGAAGGGGGCAAAGACTTCTCGGCGATCATCAATAGCTATCGCAAACCGCAGTAAAAGAGCGGCTGCGGGAAGTCGGTCTTGAAGTTGAAGGCCTGTGGGAGCGAGCCTGCTCGCGAAGAGGGCGTGTCAGTCGACATTAACGTTGGATGACACACCGCATTCGCGAGCAGGCTCGCTCCCACAGGAGTTGCATCGGCCCTATCTATCGACATTTACCGGGAGATCACGTCGGGTGATCTCCCGGTTTTTTGCTTCAGGCAAACACGAAATACTTGCGCACGGTTTCAACCACTTCCCATGTGCCTTTCATCCCCGGCTCGATGACGAAAATGTCGCCGGCACGTAGATGGATCGGCTCCTTTCCTTCCGGGGTAATGATGCAGTAGCCCTCGCGGAAGTCGCAGTATTCCCACTTCACGTATTCGACATACCACTTGCCTGGCGTGCAGATCCAGGTGCCCATGATCTTGCTGCCGTCTTCGCTGGTGTAGGCGTTGAGGTTGACGGTGTGCGGGTCACCTTCGAGTTTTTCCCATTTGCAGGCGTCAAGCACCGGCAGTGGATGAGTATCGCGAAGGACGGTAATCGGTGCGGTCATGTGGACTCCGGGCAGCGGGTTCAAGAACTGAAGTGGCACCCTATAGCGCCCGTGCACCGGTCAGTTGTCTGAACTCGACATCGAAGTGTCCAGAAACGCGCGATTCGGCTACTAAAGGCTCAAGGCGTGTAACAACGCCTTCGCGTAGCCGGGCAGCGCTTCAAAGTCCCGAGCGCAGAGCAGCAGTTTGCGTTGCGCCCAGGGTTCATGCAGGGCCGTCCACCTGAAAGGCCGTTCCCCCGGCCAGCGTTCGACGGCTGCCAGGGGCACGATTGCCAACCCGGCACCGCGAGCGACCATGCGCATCACGCCCTCGAAACCGTCAGTGCGGATGCGGATTTGCAGGCGTGAGCCGATGTGCAGGGCCTGTTCTTCGAGGTACACCGCGAGGGCACTGTTGGCGTTCAGTCCTATGTAATCGTGGTGCAAGGTGTCGCTGAAACTTAAGGACTCGTTGTCGGCCAACGGGTGATCTCGCGGAAGAATCAGCACCAGAGGATCGTCGCGAAAGGCGCGGGTCTGCAGGTCGTCGGTATCCACGGCGTCGGACACGATGCCGAGGTCTGCCGCACCCTGGCGCAGCGCGTGGGTGATGCGCGCGCTGGGCAGCTCCTGCAGATCGATATCGAGGTTTGGGTGCTCGTGCAGAAAATCGGCGAGCAACTCCGGCAAGTATTCGGTGATCGCGGTGGTATTGCACAACAACCGTACCTGACCTTTGACCCCCTTGGCGTATTCGGCCAGGTCCTGTTGCATGCGTTCGGCTTGTTGCAGCAGCGCCCGGGCGTGTTTGGCCAGGGCTTTGCCCGCCGAGGTCGGCGTGACGCCGCGCCGACCTCGCAGCAGAAATTCGATGCCGAACGAAGCCTCCATGGCGCGGATTCTCGCGCTCGCTGCTGCCAGGGACAGATGACTGCGCGCGGCACCGGCGGTGATGTTGCCGCTGTCGAGGATGTTCAGGTAGAGGCGCAGGTCGGTCAGGTCGAAGTGCATTGGCAACCTCTAGATATGTGTTGTCTGGACGGACCCCTTCGCGAGCAGGCTCGCTCCCACAGGTGACCGGGTTCTCATTGGAGAAATGCGATCCACTGTGGGAGCGAGCCTGCTCGCGAAGGCGTCCTTCAAAACGACGAATTTTTCAGCCTATTGCTCAGCAAGAGGCAGCCTCAGTATATGGCAGATTTTCACGAGGCTAATCCAGGCTCAGGATAGCCCCATGAATACACTCGCCGCGTTCTATCAAAACCTCGGCCTGGCTCTGTCGTTACTGGTCATCGCCACGTTCCTGCTGGCCGGCATGATCAAAGGCATCATCGGCCTCGGCTTGCCAACGATTGCCATGGGGCTGTTGGGTCTGGCTATGGCTCCGTCGCAGGCTGCCGCGCTGTTGATCATCCCCGCGACCCTCACCAATGTCTGGCAACTGGCATTCGGCGGGCACCTGCGCGGGTTGATCAAACGTCTATGGCCAATGCTGCTGGCGATCTTCATCGGCACAGGCGCCGGCACGTTGTGGATCGGCATGGTGGGAGGGCATTGGGTCGTGCGGGCGTTGGGCGCGGCGTTGTTGCTCTACGCGTTTAGCGGATTGTTCCTGCCGACCTTGCGTGTCGGCAGTCGCACAGAACCCTGGCTCGGACCCCTGTGCGGCGTGCTGACGGGCATCATCACTTCGGCCACCGGCGTCTTCGTGATTCCTGCCGTGCCTTACCTTCAAGCGCTCAATTTGAGCAAGGACGAACTCGTGCAGGCGCTGGGCTTGTCGTTCACCGTTTCGACCCTGGCCCTAGCCGGCGGGCTGTTATGGCGCGGTGCTCTGGGCGGTGGTGAATTGAGCGCGTCGTTGCTGGCGCTGATCCCGGCAGTGCTCGGCATGTGGCTGGGCCAATGGCTGCGTCAGCGGATCAACGCCGTATTGTTCAAGCGTGTGTTCTTCATCGGCCTCGGCGTGCTCGGCGGCCACTTGTTGATCAGCGGTTAGCGGACGACGGGCTGAGCATGTCGATGGCGCGGATTTCGAAGTCCTGTTCCAGGTATTCATCGCGCTGGTCGAGGAACTGCTTCATGTGCGGCAGATTCGAGTGCACGTCCAAGTGGGCCTGGGACTGCCAGATCTCGTAGAAGATAAACAGTGTCGGGTCCTGTTTGTCGCGCAGCATGTGGTACTCGATGCAACCGGGCTCGGCGCGGCTGGCTTCCACATAGCCGCGGAAAAACGCTTCGAAGGCGTCGGATTTTTCCGGGCGGGTCTTGGCGTTCAGGATGAAGCCTTGCATTTCACTCATCAGAAATCTCCTCAAGTTAAGAATCGGCTCAAGTTTATGGCAACAATCACTTGGCTATTCGTGCGTATTGATCAAAAGAGTTTTGTGTATTCGAGGCTTATTCCGCGCGAGACCAGTCGCTAACCTGCCGCCATCCAGTTTCTGACCTTCCGAGATTTCTCATGAAAAAAGTCCTGTTGCTCGATGGCGGCAAAAAATTCGCCCACTCTGATGGCCGCTACAACACCACCCTGCATGAAGCCGCGCTGAGCGTGCTGGACCGCGGCGGCTTCGATGTGAAAGCCACTTTCATCGACGAGGGATACGACGTCGCCGAAGAAGTCGCCAAATTTCTCTGGGCGGACGTGATCATCTATCAAATGCCGGGCTGGTGGATGGGCGCGCCATGGACCGTGAAAAAGTACATCGACGAAGTCTTCACCGAAGGCCATGGCAGTCTCTACGGCAGTGATGGCCGCACCCGTTCCGACGCCTCACAGAAATATGGCAGCGGCGGACTGGTGCAGGGCAAGCAGTACATGTTGTCGCTGACCTGGAACGCGCCGCAGCAAGCCTTCGACGATCCGACCGACTTCTTCGAAGCCAAAGGCGTAGACGCGGTGTACTTCCCGTTCCACAAGGCTAACGAGTTTCTCGGCATGACCGGGTTGCCGACATTCCTCTGCGTTGACGTGATGAAACGCCCGAATATCGAAGCCGATGTGGCGCGTTATGAGCAGCATTTGACCGAGGTGTTTGGCCTGTCCGCTTGAGGTTCCTTTTGCCCCGCATCCAGTTACTATCAAGCCAGTTTTTGAATGAGGGGCAGTTGTGAAAGCCAGATCCGATGAGTTGCAGATATTCGTCTGCGTGATTGAGTGCGGGTCGATTTCCGCTGCGGCCGAACAGGTCGGGCAAACGCCTTCGGCGGTCAGCCGCACGCTGTCACGGCTGGAAGCGAAACTCGATACCACGCTGATCAACCGCACCACGCGGCGCATGGACCTGACCGAGGAGGGCAAGTACTTCTTCGAGCACGCCAAGCGGATTCTCGATCAGATGGATGAACTCGAAGAACGCCTGAACTCACGCCAGCAAACCCCGTCCGGGCGCTTGCGGATCAACGCCGCTTCACCGTTCATGCTGCACGCCATCGTGCCCTACATCGACGAATTCCGCAGGCTTTACCCGGACATCCAGCTGGAACTCAACAGCAACGATTTGATAATCGACCTGCTGGAGCAAAGCACCGACATCGCCATCCGCATTGGCACGCTCTCCGACTCGACCCTGCATGCACGCTCTTTGGGTTGCAGCCCGCTGCACATCGTCGCCAGTCCGGCCTACCTTGAGCAACACGGTACGCCGCAGGCGGTTGCGGATTTAAGTGAGCACGCATTGCTGGGATTCACCCATAACGAAGGCCTAAACCAATGGCCGTTGCTTTATGTGCACGGTGATCGCTGGCCGATTCAAGCGTCGATCAATGCCTCCAGCGGCGAGACCATCCGGCACTTGGCGCTGGAAGGCCAGGGCATTGCCTGCCTGTCGCACTACATGACGATCGACGACATCCGTGCCGGCCGTTTGCAGGTGCTGCTGGCGGATTTCAATACCGGTTATCGCCAGCCGATCAACGCGGTGTACTACCGTAACTCGCAGCTGGCCCTGCGGATTCAGTGCTTTCTGGACTTCATTCAGGGCAAGTTGGCGGCTTATGCGAATTCAGACTTCAAGGGCTGATTCGTGATCCCTGCGCAAGAGTGAATTGGTTCAGAGGGGATTTTTCGTCAGTGATCACTCCTCGATACTCGTTGCATCACTTATTCACGCAGGGAATTTTTCCATGAACGTATTTGTCACCGGCGCCGCCGGTTTTATCGGCGGCTCCATCGCCACCGGCCTGATCCGGGCTGGCCACAAGGTCACCGGTCTCGTTCGCAGCCAGGAACAAGCCAATGAACTGAGCGCGTTGGGCATCACTGCGGTGATCGGCACGCTTGACGACAGCGCACTGCTCGCCGAACAGGCCCGCGCTGCCGACGCCGTAATCAACGCCGCCAGCAGCGACCATCGTGGCGCGGTGCAAGCCTTGCTCGACGCCTTGCGCGGCTCCAACAAAGTGTTCCTGCACACCAGCGGTTCGAGCATTGTCGGTGATGCCTCGGGCGGCCATTCCAGTGACGTCATCTACTTCGAAGACAAGCTGCCGGAACCGACTGTCGACAAGGCCGCTCGCGTGGCCATCGACAACCTGATCCTCGCTGCAGCACAGGACGGCGTGAACTCGGCCGTGATCTGCAACACGTTGATCTACGGCCACAGCCTGGGCGTCAACCGCGATAGCGTGCAACTGCCCCGCTTGGTGAAGCAGGCACGTAAAAGTGGCGTGGTCCGGCATGTCGGCCCGGGGCAGAACATCTGGTCCAACGTGCATATCGAAGACGTGGTGTCCCTGTACCTGCTGGCGCTGACCAAAAACGTACCGGGCACGTTCTACTTCGTCGAAAGCGGTGAAGCGTCGTTCATCGACATGACCACTGCCATTGCTCAAGCGCTGGCGTTGGGTGCGCCGCAAGACTGGCCGTTGAAAGACGCCGAAGCCGAGTGGGGGTATGAAATGGCCAACTATGGTTTGGGTTCCAACAGTCGGGTGCGCGGGAAAAAGGCGCGTGAATTGCTCGGTTGGGTGCCGAAGCGGGTGTCGGTGATTGAGTGGATTCGGGACGAGATGGTTTGAGTTCGCCTTAAACTGCGTCATCGTTCATCGCGGGCAAGCCACGCTCCCACAAGGGATCTGTGAACGACGCAGATCCCTGTAGGAGTGAGCCTGCTCGCGATGGCGTTTTCAGCAGCCCAACAACTGGCCGGGCCGGCCTCAATTCCGTAACATCCCCCCCTCTTTTCCTGCTACTTCCTGCGTGCAAATCCCATGAAACCAAAACGCCTAAGAGCCGATGTCCTGGCCGGGCTTACGACCTCTTTTGCCCTGCTGCCCGAATGCATCGCCTTCGCGCTGGTGGCCCACCTCAATCCGTTGATGGGGCTTTACGGGGCGTTCATCATTTGCACCCTGACCGCACTGTTCGGCGGGCGGCCGGGCATGGTGTCGGGCGCTGCCGGTTCGATGGCCGTGGTGATCGTCGCGCTGGTGGTGCAACACGGCGTGCAGTATTTGCTGGCGACCGTGTTGCTCGGCGGGTTGATCATGCTGGCGTTCGGCTTGCTCAAGCTGGGCAAGCTGGTGCGCATGGTCCCGCATCCGGTGATGCTCGGTTTCGTCAACGGCCTGGCGATCATCATCGCCTTGGCGCAGTTGGAGCATTTCAAGAGCGGTGACACCTGGCTCAGTGGTACGCCGTTGTACATGATGACGGGGCTGGTGGCCGTCACCATGGCCATTGTTTACCTATTGCCGCGCCTGACGCGTGCCGTACCGCCGGCACTGGTGGCGATCCTTGGCGTGGGCCTGGCAGTGTATCTGCTGGGCTTGCCGACCCGTACATTGGGCGATATGGCGCACATTGCCGGTGGCTTGCCGACGTTTGCATTGCCAGACATTCCCTGGAGTCTCGAAACCCTGCGCATCATTGCTCCTTACGCGATTTTGATGGCGCTTGTCGGTCTGCTGGAGACCTTGCTGACCCTGAACCTGACCGACGAAATCACCGAGAGCCGTGGCTTCCCGGATCGCGAATGCGTGGCGCTGGGTGCAGCAAATATGGTCTCTGGCGTGTTCGGTGGCATGGGCGGTTGCGCGATGATCGGTCAGACGATGATAAACCTCAGTTCCGGTGGGCGCGGACGGTTGTCCGGGGTGGTGGCCGGGGTGATGATTCTGTTGTTCATTCTGTTTATTTCGCCGCTGATTGAGCGCATCCCGCTGGCGGCGCTGGTCGGGGTGATGTTTGTGGTGTCACAGCAAACATTCGCCTGGGCCTCGCTTCGGGTATTGAACAAAGTGCCTTTGAACGACGTGTTGGTGATCATTGCCGTGACGGTGATTACCGTGTTCACCGATCTGGCCACTGCGGTGCTGTGCGGAATCATCATCGCGGCGCTCAACTTTGCCTGGCAGCAGGCCCGGCAGCTTTACGCCGACAGTCATCTGGAAACCGACGGCAGCAAGCTCTATCGGGTGCATGGCACGCTATTCTTTGCCTCGACGACACCCTTCCTGAATCAATTCGACCCAGCCAATGATCCTGCCCTGGTGACGCTGGATTGCCATCATTTGAGCTTCGTCGATTACTCGGCCATTGCTGCGCTGAATGCGCTGCGCGAACGCTACGCCAAGGCCGGCAAGCACCTGCGGGTGCTGCACTTGTCGGAGCGCTGCAAGAAACTGCTGAAACGTGCGCGCGTGAATCACGACTGAGAGTGAACTCGGCAGGTGGACGATTACCTGCCGCTGGGAGACTGACATGAAGTACGACACGTTGATTCGCAACGCCCTGATCATCGACGGCAGCAACCGCCCCGGCTACCCCGCCGACGTGGCGATCCTGAACGGCCACATCGAGCGCATCGGCGACTTGCACGACGCCACTGCCAGCGAAGAAATCGACGCCGCCGGTCGCGTGATGGCGCCGGGTTTCATCGACGTGCACACCCATGACGACACCGTGGTGATCCGCCAGCCAGAGATGCTGCCCAAACTCAGCCAAGGCGTGACCACGGTGATCGTCGGCAACTGCGGTATCAGTGCTTCGCCGGTGAGTTTGAAGGGCAATCCACCGGACCCGATGAACCTGCTCGGCACTGCTGCGGCGTTTGTTTATCCGACGTTCCGCGACTACCGCGCGGCGGTCGAAGCGGCGAATACCACACTGAACGTCGCCGCACTGGTCGGCCACACCGCCCTTCGCAGCAATCACCTCGATGACCTGTTTCGCACCGCTACGCCGGACGAAATCAGCGCGATGCGCGAGCAACTGCGCGAAAGCCTTGAGGCCGGCGCGTTGGGTTTATCCACAGGCCTGGCGTACGCCAGCGCGTTCTCAGCGTCTACCGATGAAGTGATGCAACTGACTGAAGAGCTGAGCGCATTCGGCGCGGTGTACACCACTCATTTGCGCAGTGAATTCGAGCCGGTGCTGGAGGCGATGGACGAGGCTTTTCAGATCGGTCGTCATGCGAAATCCCCGGTCATCATTTCCCACCTCAAATGCGCGGGCGCCGGTAACTGGGGACGCAGTCCGCAACTGCTGGCGTCCCTTGAACACGCGGCGAAAACCCATCCGGTGGGCTGCGATTGTTATCCCTACGCGGCGAGCTCTTCGACGCTCGACCTCAAGCAAGTCACCGACGCTCATCGCATCACCATCACCTGGTCCACGCCGCACCCGCAGATGAGCGGTCGCGACCTGATGGACATCGCCGCCGAGTGGGGCGTGCCGTTGCTCGACGCCGCTCGACAGCTGCAACCGGCTGGCGCGGTGTACTACGGAATGGACGAGGCAGACGTGCGAAGAATCCTCGCGCATCCGCTATCGATGGTCGGCTCTGACGGATTGCCGGAAGACCCATTCCCGCATCCACGCTTGTGGGGCGCATTCCCACGGGTGCTCGGACATTTCAGTCGCGATGTCGGGTTGTTTGCGCTGCACACCGCGGTACACAAAATGACCGGGCTGTCGGCGGCGCGGTTTGGCTTGAAGGAGCGCGGCGAAATCCGTGAAGGGCATTGGGCTGATCTGGTGTTGTTCAATCCAGTGACCATTCGCGACGTGGCGGACTTCAACGATCCGCAACGGGCGGCAGAAGGGATCGACGGCGTGTGGGTCAACGGCGTGTTGAGTTACAGCGAAGGGCAGGCGAACGGTAAAAGGGAAGGGCGGTTTCTGGCGCGGGAAGGGGATCTGCGTGACGGGTTTCAGTGAGCATTGTTAGTGATTCGTCACACTAGCGGCACATTGCAATTAAAGAAAGCCACCCCCAAGCCGAAGCGCTGACAATCGGCCCAGCTACAATGGGTGTCTTTTCAGTCAGGGAGTAACTGCATGAGTTTCGGTAAAACCACCCCGATCCTGCGGATTTTCGATGAAGCCAAGGCGTTGGAATTCTACGTCGACTTCCTGGGCTTCAAGATCGACTGGCAACATCGCTTCGAAGCGAATTTCCCGCTGTACCTGCAAGTCTCCCGTGGCGAATGTGTGCTGCACCTGTCTGAGCACCACGGCGACGCCACGCCGGGTTCGGCCCTGCGCATCGAGACCGATGAACTGGAAGTCTTCCAGCAACAACTGCTGGCCAAGCAATACACCTTTTCCCACCCACAGATTCAGGCCATGCCGTGGGGCAGCCAGGACATGACCATCGCTGATCCGTTCGGCAATCGGTTGGTGTTCACCAACGCGATCAGCCTTTGAGCTGAAAGCGCCCTAAACGCAAAGAAGCCCGCTGCCAAACCATTACGGTTTGGCAGCGGGCTTTTTCGTTCCGGGATCGGCGGTCAATGTGGTAAGCGCCTCGCCGTATTGATCACTCCGTGGGCACTAATTTATCCAACACTTGATTGACCGCCATTTCCGCCACCATGACCACTTGGGCGATACCTTGCACGGTTTTGCGGTGCGAGCCTTCGAGCAAGGCGGCGAAGTCGTTGAGCATGACGGTGGCTGAGCCCAGGGTTTCACAGGCGTCGGTCAGCAAGGGTTCGGTGCCGGACGCCGGGTTGGCCATGTAGAGGCGGTTGGGTTGGTAGGGTTTGGACATGATGTGGGCGGCCGGAGGACCTAGATAGTGGTTGAGGGCGCGTTCGGCGGCTTCGTGGAATTTCTTTGATTCAGGTGTTTCGTAGGGGGATGCCGGATCGGTGTCCGGTGGGTTTGGCGTAACTTTGACCATGGGGGACTAACCTCTAGTAAGGCTGCGTCCATCTCGCTGCTAAACGAAAGGGTGGCAGCTGTGCGCAAGTTAGCAGACCGGTAGTCACCCAAACCCGGCGCACCCGAAGGTGCCATGCGCACAGCCACCATCAAGCGCAGGCAAATGCCTGACTGGATGAGACTCGTACGGCCGGACAACTATCCGGGCTGCTAAACCCGATCACTGGGAATCAGTGACGCGATCCAAGTTACCGAGCAGCCCCCGAGCGCACAAGCCGGCGGATTCTGGCGCAGTCGTAGGCAGCGGCGCAAGGATTTGTGGGCGTTGTCGCGTAACGTCGAGTGTCTTTAAACAGCTGCAATGAAAGACGTTTACTGTGCTGTCGCGACTGACGCCTTCGCGAGCAGGCTCGCTCCCACAGGGGTTTTGTGTGGTTCACAAAATTGGCGGCCAATGAAGATCCACTGTGGGAGCGAGCCTGCTCGCGAAGAGGCCAGTGCAGTCACCTCCGGTGAGTCTGGCGACGTCGACTTCCTGGGTTTCCGGATCAACTGGCAGCCTCGGAAAGTGGCGGCAGCAGGACTCGCTATTTTCAAGGAGCCCTGCTGTTCAACTGACTGACGAAGTCATTGAACGCCACGTAGTTTCTGGGGTTACGTCCGGTCGGGAGGATGACTTCGTCGGGGATGATGCCGCCGCAGTTGCAACAGGCAACGAAGTCTTGCGGTGCATCTCCTCGTCGCAAGGTGTCTGTGAAAATGGTGGTCTCGCTGAGTAGCCTTTCCGTTGAATCCGGATAGAGCGCTACGATTGAGTTCAGTGCCCGGACTTCGGCATGAGCCCCGGGGCCGCCAGCAAATGCGGGGATAATCCCGTTGCTGGCCTCGATATGTTTGGCGATGAGGTATTTGACCGGTTGTTGCAGTTCGTACGCTTGCTCGCGTGTTCTGCTGAGCGTCGGATGGGCGCGCAGTGATTCGGGGGCAATATGTATCTGTCGCAGTGCGTCAGTTTTCGTTGCAGCGTAGCGTTCGGCCAGGTCTTCCAGAAAAATGCCGGCGTTTTCGATTCTGTAGCTGCCAAATTCCAAATAGTGTTCCGGGCTTTTCGCCCCCACATAACTTTGATCGACACCTCGGTAGTTTGTCGGGCCGGAAGGGGGGCCTTCCAGGTTGAACAGTTCGCCGACTTTCAGCTCGCGATCAGTGTTGATCGCGTAGGCATGAGCAGTCAGTTTGCTCACGGCAAGTTTGTTGAACTTGATATCGCCAGGGGTCGATAGTTTTCGTTTCGCTGCGTTCATGATGTCTTGTGAACGCTGCCTGCCCCAACCACGAAACTGCTCGACGATACCTTATCGAACAGCGACGTCTCATCGCCGGACGCATAAGGTGAAACGTGATGCAACAGCGCTGCGAACTCTTCAGCCGTGATGGAATACCGGCGACTCATATACCGATAAACGCCCAAGGCCCTGATGGTGTAACTGTCCAGTTGCCGCTGGGTATTGAGCGACAGCTGTGATTCAAATGCGCTGCATATCAGGGTGTCCAGCTGATTAAACGGGATTGCGAGCCAGCGTTGGAGACGGATCATCCGATGCAAGCGTTCGAGTCGGTCTTCGGTCGCGTTTTCGATTTCCCCGGTTTTTTTCTCGTTGTCCAGCGCCATGCTGTCATCGACCGAGAGAGGTCCGTTTACGTATCGGGCTCCAAAAGGATGGGAGTGAGGTGCCGGCAACAGGTAATGAAGAGACAGGCATGGCGCGTATTTACCTTGCGCCAGTAACGCTTCCATTTGCTCGGCTTTAAGTTCGGTTCGCTCCAGGAAGGTGTCTATATTTTTCAGAACGGTAATGGGTGCGATGCCATAGATTTTTTTCCAGTAACTGTCTCTTATCCGGCCGATGCTCGAGTGGGAGTAGTAATAGTTCCCCACGTATCTTTCAGCCCATGGCAGTTCTGTCAGCAGCGCCTGCTGTTTCGGGCCAAGCCCGGACATCAGCCTCTGCGCTTGATCAGAACCAGTGTTCAACACCTTGCCGTACTGAGCGATGTCATGCGACGTGAGAGGCAGGGATTCACTCACGAGGTAACTCAACTCTCCCAGCGTCGGCTTGTTCCCATTCAGCCCCAGCAGGCACTGGTGATGGTAAAACTCATAGGGGAGCACAAAGGGATAATAGTTTTGTGCGAGCACTTCATAAGTCGACTTGCCCTCATCTTCGGTGTGCTTCAGCGCGCTCTGAATATTTTTGTCCAGCGTCTCATTAACGATCCCGAGCATCGGTTGCGCAGTGAAGGTGCTTTGCTGATCAATCGACAGTGCGGCGAGATCCGGACGGCGTTTTTCCAACGTGATTCGATTGTCTTTTTCACCCGGTAATGACGAGACACTGGTTTCCAGTTGCAAGGCAAACCGGTACAGCGCTCTGAGGTAAGCAACCGGCGAGTCGATGGCTGCAATCGAATCGTTTTTGCAAGCGTCGTCCCAGTTCTCTTTGAACAGATGGGTGTAGGTGGGGCCTTTTTTCTCGATCGCACGAATGCCCAAGGGATGCCAATGATCTTGTGCCGTTTCGACTGAAGTTCGTTGTTCCAGATACAGATGGCTGATCTGGGTGGCCAGGCATTTAACGTCGTCGTAGAGCTTTGCGGTGTCAATGCTGGACGCTTGGTCTTTGAGCGTGTTGTCAGTCTTGATGGCGTCATCGAATTGTTTTTGGAATTCGGTTTCGGTGAGGCGGGCGATATCGAACACCGAGGTGAATTTCAGTGTGTCTTTAAAAAACATCACCAGGGCAGCGTTGGTTTGCCCGGTGCCATAGGCCCTGACCAGAGAAGTCAGTAAGGTGTTGTCGTCCATGCCAATGCATCTCCTTTGATGGAGCTGACGACATTACGGCGTGGCATGAGGGGGCGCTGTCAGCCTCGTCATTGACTGAGGACTGGATCTTTCACCGCTGGGACGGGGAAGAAGGACGGGAGACTGTAGGACGTTGAAACAGCCTCTGAGCCTTCAGCTTTCATCCTGCACCCGGTGAGTTTGGCGAAACTCGCCGGGCGGCATCCCGCGCCGGCTTTTGAACGTACGGTGAAACGAGCGGGGTTCGGTGAAACCCAGGTACTGGGCGATGTCCTGAATCGGCAAGGCGCTGTTGAGCAGGTAATGCTCGGCCAGTTCCTGGCGCAGGTCATCGAGGATCTGCTGGTACGACGTGCCGGCCTGATGCAACTGGCGTTGCAGCGTACGCACCGACACGGTGAGCTGCTCGGCCACTTGCTCCTTGCGGGGCAGACCTTCCTTGAGCAACTGGCGCAGGATGCTTTTGACCCGCTGTTCCAGCGACGCATCCTCCAGTGTCGCCATCAACCCCATGGCATGTTCTTCCAGGGTGCGCAGCAATTGCGCATCGGCCTGGCGCAAGGGCAGCTGCAAATACGGCAACGGGACAATCAGCGCCGAATAAGGCTGGTCGAACAGTACCGGACAGTCGAAGAACTGCTCGTACTGCGCCAGCGTCGTGTCAGCCGGTCGTGCATGTTCCAGCCAGACAGCGGCCGGCGACATCTGCGTATCAGCGATCCAGCACGCGTATTGCAGCCAGGAGCCGAGCACGTTTTCCACCAGGTGTCGGCGGATACGCGGTCGTTGATAGCGGCATGTCCAGATCAGGTGCACGTGGCTGTCCTGCACCTCGACGCGGCTGACGCCCATGTCGCCCACCAGCTTCTCGAACGGCATGATGCGGCTCATGGCATCGCCCAGTGTCGCGCAGTTCATGGTGATGTAACCCAGCACGCTCCAGGAGTTGGGTAACACAAAACGCGCGGCGTTGAGACCGAACAACGGATCACCCGAGTGTTCGCAGAAATAATCGAGCAGCCGTTCATGGGCTTCACCCGGCAACCGCAGGCTGTTGTCACTCAACTGCTGCGCCTGCAACCCGGCAGCCGCCAACGCAGGCTCGATGGCCACGCCCAGTTGTTCGGCATGTCGCAGGTACTTGAGCAGCGGCGGAACTGAAGTGAAGCCCAGGGATTGCATGATCGTATTCCTTTGATCAAGGCCCGCGTGCGCGGATGAATGCCCCGAAAGGTAATTTGAAACCACGGCTAAAGTAAATGGCTGATGCCTGCGCGACGTTTGACTCAATTGGCTACTCGAACTGGCCCGATGCGACCGTGACACTTTCGGGCGGATGACTAGTATGTGGCTTGAAATATCACTGATCAGAACCGCAAAAGGACACATGCATGCGACGCTGGAACGGCTGGGGAGATGCAACCACGGTGGTCGAACTGCCGGCCCAGGGCGCGGGGTTTCTCGCTGACCGGCTAGGTGCCGGTCGAACGCTGCCCGATGCGACGCTTGAGACAGCCTTGGTCCGCGTGCCGGCCTCGCGGTTGCAGGAACACACCTTGTTCAGCGTGGATGCGCATGATCGTCTACTGCATGCCCGGGGGCAGAGCCTGCCGGACTGGCTGGCGTTGCGTGAAGGTGCGCTGGGGAATTATCCCGACGCCGTGGCCTTTCCCGAGAGCGCCGAACAGATCCGCCAGTTGCTGACCCTCGCCCATGAGCAGGACTTGTGCCTGATTCCTTATGGCGGCGGCACCTCGGTGGCCGGGCACATCAACCCACCGAGTTCCGCGCGGCCGGTGGTGACGGTTTCGCTGGCGCGCATGAATCGCCTGCTGGACCTCGACGAACAGAGCCTGCTGGCCACCTTCGGCCCCGGCGCGACAGGGCCGCAAGTGGAAAGTCAGCTGCGCGCCCGTGGTTACACCCTGGGGCATTTCCCGCAGTCATGGGAGCTGTCGACCCTGGGCGGTTGGGTCGCCAGCCGTTCCAGTGGCCAGCAATCGTTGCGTTACGGGCGAATCGAGCAACTGTTCGCCGGCGGGACCCTGGAAACCTTTGCCGGGCCTTTGGAAATCGCCACGTTCCCGGCCTCGGCAGCAGGTCCTGATCTGCGCGAGGTGGTGTTGGGTTGCGAGGGCCGTTTCGGGATCATTTCCGAGGTGAAGGTGCGGGTCAGCGCACTGCCCGCTGATGAACGTTTCTACGGGGTGTTTCTGCCCGATTGGCCCAAGGCACTGCAAGCCATCCGCCAGTTGGCCCAGGCGCGCGTGCCGCTGTCGATGCTGCGCTTGTCCAACGCGGTGGAAACCGAAACCCAGCTGGCCCTGGCCGGTCACCCACAGCAGATCGCCTGGCTGGAAAAGTACCTTGCCCTGCGCGGCGCCGGTGAGGGCAAATGCCTGCTGACATTCGGCGTGACCGGTAATCGTCGGCAAAATGCGCTGTCCCTGAGCCAGGCCCGGCAGCACCTCAAGTCTTTCGGCGGGGTGTTTACCGGCACCTTGCTCGGCAAGAAGTGGGAGCAGAACCGCTTCCGTTTTCCCTACCTGCGGGAAAACCTGTGGAACGCCGGTTATGTGGTGGACACCCTGGAAACCGCCACCGACTGGAGCAACGTCGATAACCTGCTCACTCTCATCGAAAGCAGCCTGCGCGACGCCTTGGCGGCTGAAGGCGAACGGGTGCATGTCTTCACCCACCTGTCCCATGTCTACGGCGAAGGATCGAGCATCTACACCACCTATGTGTTTCGCCCTGCGGCGGATTACCCCGCGACCCTGGCGCGCTGGCAGGCGCTCAAGCAGGCGGCCAGCCGGACCATCGTCGACAACCACGGCACCATCAGTCACCAGCATGGCGTGGGCAAGGACCACGCGCCGTACCTGCGGCGGGAGAAAGGGGCGCTGGCGATGGACACCTTGCAGGCATTGAGCCGGCATTTTGATCCGGCCGGGCGACTGAACCCTGGCACGCTGTTGCAGGAGTGACGGACATGAGCCTGGACTGGAACGCCGCGTGGCGACAGCAGGTGCTGCCGACGCTGGCGGATGAAAACTGGGACCTGATCGTCATCGGCGGCGGCATCAGCGGCGCCGGTATCCTGCGCGAAGCCGCGCGCCGCGGCTGGCGTTGCCTGCTGCTGGAGCAGCGTGATTTCGCCTGGGGCACCTCCAGCCGATCCTCGAAAATGGTCCATGGCGGCTTGCGGTACATCGCCAAGGGCCAGTGGCGCCTGACCCGCGATTCGGTCCGCGAACGCCAGCGCCTGCTCGACGAAGCACCGGGACTGGTGGAGCCGATGAGTTTCATGATGCCGCATTACCGTGGCGGCTTTCCCGGACCGCGGGTGCTGGGTGGTTTGTTGTCCATCTATGACGCGTTGGCCGGGCGGCGTAGCCATCGCTTCCATGACGCGCAACAACTGCGTTATCTGGCGCCGGGGGTGAAGGAACATGACCTGCTGGGTGGCACCTGTTTTGTCGATGCACTGACCGATGACGCCCGACTGGTGATGCGCGTATTGGGCGAGGCCCGGGCCGACGGCGCCGTGGTGCTCAACAGCGCGCGCGTGCAGCAATTGCTGCGTGAAGAGGGACGGGTTTGCGGGGTCCAGGTCGAGGACAGCGAAGGTGGCGCGTCAATGCAATTGCGTTGTCGCGTGTTGGCCGTGGCCACCGGCGCCTGGGCTGGGCGCTTGCGCGTGCCCGATGCCCCTCGCCAGTTGCGCCCGTTGCGTGGCAGTCATTTGTTGCTGCCGGGTTGGCGCCTGCCAGTGGCGCAAGCCTTCACCTTCCTGCACGAGCGCGACCGTCGACCGGTGTTCGTTTTTCCGTGGGAGGGGGCCACGGTGGTCGGCACCACGGACCTCGATCATCACGAAGATCTGGACCAGAGCGCGAGCATCAGCAGCGAGGAACTCGACTATCTGTTGGCGGCCTGCACCCAGCAGTTCCCCCAGGCTGAGGTGGTCGCGGCCGATGTGCTGTCGACCTGGTCCGGTGTGCGCCCGGTGGTGGGCAGCGCTGCGAGTGAACATCAAGGCAAGCCGTCGAATGAAACCCGTGAGCATGTGCTGTGGCAGGAACCGGGTTGCGTGACCCTGGCCGGCGGCAAGCTGACCACCTTTCGCCCGCAGGCGATCGAAGTGCTCAAGGCCTGCGCGACCATGCTCGACCGCCCCTTCAATGATGACGCCGCGCCGGTGTTTGCCGTCGTGCCGCAGCTGACGATCCCCGGACTTTGTGGCAGCCAGTGGCGGCGCCTGGCCGGGCGGCATGGTCGTGACCTGCCGAGGCTGGCGAAACTGATCGCGGAACTGGGCCATGACAGCGTTGGCGCCACTGACACCTTGTGGGCGGAACTGGCTTTTGCCTGTGAGGCGGAAATGGTCCTGCACCTGGATGACCTGCTGCTGCGCCGAACCCGTCTGGGTCTGTTGCTGCCGCGTGGCGCCGAGGATTATTGGCCGGCCATACGCCGACTCTGCCAGCCACGGCTGGGCTGGGACGATGAGCGTTGGCAGCAGGAGCAGCAGCGCTACCTGGAGTTGTGGCAACGCCATCACGGTTTGCCCTACAGCCGCGTTGAGCACCCATAGCCCTGTAGCAGCTGTCGAGCGAAGCGAGGCTGCGTTCGGCTGCGAAGCAGTCGCAAAACCCCCAGCCCGGTGTTTCAGATAAACCTCGGAGCAGGGAGGGCGAGAACGATGTTCTCGGACGCAGCCTCGCTGCGCTCGACAGCTGCTACACGGATTATAAAAATTCAGGAATGTGCGCGACCCATGCCCATTGAAGAGAGCTCCATGGATAACCACCCGAACAAGCGTTACCTGCTGGCCATCGACAATGGAACCCAGAGCGTGCGCGCGCTGCTCTTCGACTTGCAGGGCAATCTGCTGGGCAAAGGCAAGGTCGAGTTGCAGGCCTATTACTCGACTCAACCCGGCTGGGCCGAGCAGGACCCGGAGTATTACTGGGCGAAATTGGGCGAGGCCTGCCAGCAGGTGTGGCAGCAAACCGGTATCGATCGTTCGCAGATTGCCGGGGTATCCCTGACCACTCAGCGCGGCACATTGATCAATGTCGATGCCCAAGGCAAGGCGCTACGTCCGGCGATCCTGTGGCTCGATCAACGCCAGAGCGAAGTCGAAGGCGGGATCAAGGGGCCGTGGGGCTGGCTGTTCAAACTGGTCGGCGCGCAAGCCACCGTGGATTATTTCCGCGCCCAGGCCGAGGCCAACTGGATCGCCCGCCACCAACCTGAAGTCTGGGCGGCGACCGACAAGTTTTTGCTGCTCTCGGGGTTTCTCACTCATCGCCTGTGCGGGCAATTTGTCGATTCCGTGGGCTGTTGCGTCGGCTACCTGCCGTTCGACTTCAAACGTCTGAAATGGGCCGCGCCCAGCGACTGGAAATGGCAGGCGCTGGCGGTGCGTCCCGAGCAGCTGCCGAGCCTGCACAAGCCCGGTGAAACCTTGGGTTACATCAGCGCCGAGGCCAGCCGCCACACCGGCATTCCCGAGGGGCTGCCGCTGATCGCCGCGGGTGCCGACAAAGCCTGCGAAGTCGTGGGTTCCGGTGTCGTCGATGCTGACACGGTGTGCCTGTCCTACGGCACCACAGCGACGATCACCAGCACCCGGTCGCGCTACCTGGAAATCGTCCCTTTGATCCCGCCTTACCCGTCTGCAGTGCCGGACCAATACAACTGCGAGGTGATGATTTATCGCGGTTACTGGATGGTCAGTTGGTTCAAAAACGAGTTCGGGCTGAGGGAAATGCAGCAGGCCAAAGCGTTGGGCGTGGAGCCTGAGCAACTCTTCGATGCACTGGTCGACGCCGTGCCGCCGGGGTCCATGGGGCTGATGTTGCAACCCTACTGGTCGCCGGGTATCCGCGAGCCGGGCATGGAAGCCAAGGGCGCGATGATCGGCTTCGGCGACGTGCATACCCGCGCGCACATTTACCGGGCGATCCTCGAAGGCCTGGCGTATGCCTTGCGGCAGGGCATGGAGAGCATCGAGAGGCGTTCGAAGGTCACCATCAAGCGTTTGCGCGTCGCCGGGGGTGGCTCCCAGAGTGATGCCGCGATGCAGCTTACGGCCGACATTTTCGGCTTGCCGGCCGAGCGTCCGCATGTCTATGAAGCGTCCGGTCTGGGCGCGGCCATTTGCTGCGCGGTGGGGCTGGGGCTGTACGCGGATTTTCCCACAGCGATGGCGGCCATGACCCGGGTCGGTGCGGTCTTCATGCCGCAACCCGAGGCGCAGCAGATCTATGAGCGACTGTACAAAGAGGTCTACCTGCGCATGTATCGACAGCTTAAGCCGTTGTACCAAAGCATCCGCAAAATCACCGGTTACCCCGCCTAAAAGAACACCAAAGCCCCCCTGTGGGAGTGAGCCTGCTCGCGATGGCGGTCTCTCATTCGACACCTATGTCGACTGACACTCAGCTATCGCGAGCAGGCTCACTCCCACAAGGGGCGGTGGTGTTTTTTGTACCGCAGCGTGGCGCTATCGGAGAACTTTTCTGGTGAGATTGGACAGTGTCAGGGGCAGGGTCGGTTGTTAGGCTCAACCCCCACTGCTCATCCAATAAGAACAAAAAGCAATGAAGCTGACATTCCTCCTGCTGCTTTGTGGAACGGCGCCGATGGCGTGGGGCTGGTCCAACCATACGGTCGGCAGCTACCTGGCGTTGCAGGATTTGCCGGCCTTGCGCACCGCTCCTCAGGTCGAAGTCGAGCCGCTGGAGCAGTTTCTCGCGCAGCAATACCAAGCCGTGTCCGTGCTGCTGGACGAGCAGGAACGCTTCGCTCGTGAGCACTTCGACCAGTACCCGTCGCGCCCCGACAGTCTGCGACTGCCAGCCGTGCCAGGGGACAATCTGCGGCAAGACTTCCTCACCGCGTTACGGATCAATCCCCGGATTCATCTGGCGATGGTCATCCAGCCGCTGCCGGGCAAGGATTTGCCCGAGCGTGAACACCTGAAAGCCGAGCAAGTCATGGTTGAGCAGACCCTGTCGCCGTGGAATCGCCAGCGTTTCATCCGCGTGGCTGACGGTGAAAAAGTAGCGCCCCTGGCCGTGTTGGCCAGCGCCGCCGATGAGCCTGATTACGGCCACGACATCAATCTGTTCAGCGACAACCCAGGCTTGGTGGGCGCGTTGTACGGCTTCGGCCCGCAGCCTTTCGGCGATGCCCGGTTTCAGTACAGCTCCCAGGCGCCGTTCCATATGGGGTTCTTCCATGAAAGTGCGGTGGTGTATGCCGCTGCCGGATTTCTTCAGCGCAGCTGGCCGCACTGGCGCGCGTACCAGTACATGGGGTTGGCGCGACTGGCGTTTGCCACTGGCCATTCTTACTGGGGCTATCGTTTTCTCGGATGGGGCCTGCACCACGTTCAGGACCTGACTCAGCCTTATCACGCCAAGCCGCTGCCGGGCGTCGAACTGGCAAGCCTGCTGCTGCTGGAAAGCAAGGCGTTGGTCGGCTTCGACGCCGATAAGCATGCGGCCATCGAACGGGTCGCCACCCGGCACATGGAAGTGGAGAAATATCAGGCGACCTGGCTTCGTCGCCTGCTGCGCGCCGGCCAGGCCCATCCGATGCTCGAGGCTTATGCCTATCACGCACAAGACGCCAGTTACCCACCGTACTCGGTGGACTACCTGCGCGAGGTGGTGAGTGCCGAGTCCGCCGACGAGTCCGCAGCGTTTGATGAAGCCATCGGGCAGTGGCTGGACACGGCTGCGATCACCAGCGATTTCAGCGCCGGTAACCAGGTGCAACACGAAGACTTCGACCATCCGGTACTTAACCAACAGCTGTTCAAACTGCTGGGGCATTTCGGCGCGCACAGCCG
Source organism: Pseudomonas sp. GL-B-19 (assembly GCF_019956415.1). Classification (GTDB taxonomy): domain Bacteria; phylum Pseudomonadota; class Gammaproteobacteria; order Pseudomonadales; family Pseudomonadaceae; genus Aquipseudomonas. The sequence continues at coordinate 14,012 of NZ_JAHBDK010000044.1, read as the reverse complement.
GATTTATGTCAGTGCGGGGTTGGCGCCATAGCCATCGCGGCAACATTGCCCACTCATACCGAAACCATAAAAACAATAAAACCAGGGAAGAGGAACAGATCATGAGCACTCGATTTCGCCTGTCTGGCACGGCGCTCCCCAGCGTCGGCCTGGCAGGGCTGCTGCAACTGTGCGCGGTCGACGGCGTGCAGGCCGAGGAGTTCAGCGTGCTGGACAATCAGGTCACCGGTTCTTTCGACAGTACCTTGTCCTATGGTCGCTTGTGGCGGGTCCAGGGCCGGGACAAGAACAACGACGACATCAACACCAACGACGGCAATCGCAACTTCGACACCGGGCTGGTTTCCGAGGTGTACAAGATCACCTCGGAGCTTGAGGCCAACTATCAGAACTACGGGATGTTCATGCGCGGCACCGCGTTCTATGACACCCAATTGATGGACAAGCGCAACGATTACTACCGCAACAACAACCCGTCGCAACCGAGCCAGAGTTTCCCGCAAGACGACCACTTCACTGACCAGACCCGCGATATCGCCGGTAGCCGGGTGGAGATGCTCGACGCCTACGTCTATGGCAACTGGGACGTCGCACAGATGCCGGTCACGGCACGTCTGGGGCGCCAGGTGTTCAACTGGGGCGAGGGAATTTTTTACCGGGGCGGGATCAACACCACCAACCCGGTGGACGCGGCCAAGTACCGTTTGCCCGGCGCCGAAGTCAAGGAAGTGCTGGTACCGGTGGAAGCGCTGAGCTTCAACATCGGCCTGACCGACACCCTGACCATGGAAAGCTTTTATCAGACGAACTGGAAGGAAACCCGCATCGACCCGGTAGGTACTTTCTACTCGCAAACGGACCTGTTCGCCGACGGCGGCAACACCGGCTACAACAACTTTACCGATACCGCGCTGGACACCCCGGTGCCTGGCTTCGGCAACGTGATTGGCCTGTACAGCGCGCTGGGCAACAACCCCTCGCTCAACCAGGCCCTGAGCACCACCGGCCTTTATGCCAACGGGGTGACCCCGACCTTCGGCAATATCGTCAAGGTGGCAACAGTCGGCAAGGATTACAACGCGCGCAATGACGGCCAGTTCGGTTTCGCCTTTCGCTATGTCGCAGAAGAACTCAACAGCACCGAGTTCGGGTTGTACATGGTCAACTACCACGCCAAGGAACCGACTGTCTCCGCCGATCTGGGGGGGTACCAGGGCATCGACATGAATGCCCTGACCAACCTGCTGACCGGTGTTGCCGGTAGTCAGGCGGGGCAACTGGCCAACGGCCTGGCGACCGTGGATGTGCTGGGCAATATTCAGGCTCATCGTCGCTACGCCGAAGACATCCGCATGTACGGCTTCAGTTTCAACACCACCCTGGGCCAGGCGTCGGTGTTCGGGGAAGTGGCCTATCGGCCGAACCTGCCCATAGGGGTCGCCGCCACCAATGACCTGATCGGCGATCTGGCCAACGGCGCTGCCGCATTGGCAGGCGGTCAGAGCATCAACATCGGCGGGCAGCAAGTCACGCTCGACAGCCAGATCAACAACGCTGAGCGGGTGGAAGCGTTCAACACCTCCCTGGGCACCATTTACAACTTTGGTCCGCGCCTGTCGTTCGACTCGATGTTCGGCGTGTTCGAGCTGGTGTCCGAGCACCTGCGCGGCAGTAACCTGCAGTACACCGCTTATGACGGCAGTACCCGTTACTTCGCTGGCACCGGTAACTTTTCCTATGTGTCCGGCGGCCGTCGCAGCGACCAGGTCAACCGCGACTCCTACAGCTACACCGCGATGGTCAACGGCACCTGGAACGACGTGTATGCCGGGGTCAACGTCTCGCCCTACGTCGTCTACAAGGACGACTTCAAGGGCAACAGCTATCAGGCGGGCAACACCATCGACGGTCGCAAGGCCTACACCTTGGGGATCAAGGCCAACTACCAGAATAAGTTGGAGGCCGAGCTGCAATACACCGAATTCTACGGCGGTGGGCAGGACAACGGCCTGCGTGATCGCGACAACGTCGGCTTTAACCTCAAGTACTTCCTTTGATTTCTACACGCAGACCTTGTGTGGGAGCGAGCCTGCTCGCGATGAGGGCAGCACATTCAGCATAGATGTCGCCTGACGCGCCGCTATCGCGAGCAGGCTCGCTCCCACAGGTTTTTGTATTTCGGAGAACGATCATGTTTCACACTTCACGACTGACCAAGATCTCGCTGGCGCTCGTCTTGAGCCTGGCCGCCAGCAACGTGCTGGCCGCCATCACGCCCCAGCAAGCCGAGCAATTGAAAACCACGCTGACACCGCTGGGGGCAGAGCGTGCCGGCAACGCCGGCGGAACCATCCCGGCCTGGGCCGGCGGTATCACCCAGGCGCCGGCAGGCTACAAGCCGGGTCAGCATCACCCCGACCCGTACGCGGCGGACAAGCCGCTGTTCACTATCACCAAAGCCAACCTTGAGCAGTACAAAACCCACCTCAGCCCGGGTCAGATCGCCCTGTTCAACAGCTACCCCGAGACCTTCCAGATGCCGGTGTACACCAGCCGTCGTTCGGGCTCGGCGCCGCAGTGGCTGTATGACAACACCTTGAAAAACGCGACTTCGGCCAAGCTGCTCGACGGCGGGACCGGTTTTGCCGATGCCTATGGCGGCGTGCCGTTCCCGGTACCCAAGGATGGGGTCGAGGCGCTGTGGAACCACATCACCCGTTATCGCGGCATCTATGTGGTCCGTCGTGCTTCCGAAGCGCCGGTACAGCGCAACGGCAGCTTCGCGCTCGTGACCTCGCAGCAGGAGGGGCTCTTCAACTATTACCGCCCGGGCGGGCAGTTTGTCGACTTGAAAAACATCCTGTTTTACTACTTGGCGTTCGTGAAGAGCCCGGCCCGACTGGCCGGTGGTGCGGCGTTGATTCATGAGACCCTGGACCAGCTCAAGGACCCGCGTCAGGCCTGGGTCTACGACGCCGGCCAACGCCGTGTGCGCCGGGCGCCGAACCTTGCGTATGACACGCCGATCGCCTCATCCGACGGCCTGCGCACGGCGGACGATACCGACCTGTTCAACGGCTCGCCAGACCGCTACGACTGGAAGCTCAAGGGCAAGCAAGAGGTCTACATTCCCTACAACAACTATAAACTCGGTAGCCCGGAGGTGAAGTACGCGCAGTTGCTCACACCGGGTCACCTCAACCCACAATTCACCCGTTATGAGCTACATCGGGTCTGGGTGGTCGAAGGCACGCTCAAGCCGGGCTCGCGGCATATCTATTCCAAGCGCGTGCTATTTCTGGACGAGGACAGTTGGGGCGCCGCATTGGTGGATCAATATGACGGGCGAGGGGAGTTGTGGCGGGTGTCGATGGCCTATCTGAAAAACTTCTACGACCTGCCCACCACCTGGAGTGCGCTGGACGTTTTCCATGACTTGCAGGCGCGTCGTTACTACGTACAGAACCTGGACAACGAAGAGCCGGCCACCGTGGACTTCGCCCAACCGGTGCCGGAAGACGCGTATTTCATGCCGTCGGCATTGCGCCAGCGCGGGACGCGGTGAGTGGTGCCATTGGCCGCTTGGCAGTTTGTCAGGTTTTGACAAGACAGAATGTGCTAGCCTCAATCAATGATTTCATTGATTGCAGGAGGCATCATGGCCAGCATCACTATTCGAAACCTCGATGATCAACTCAAGGAGCAGTTACGTATCACAGCTGCTCATAACGGACATTCCATGGAAGAAGAGGCTCGGCTGATTCTGGGGCGGGCATTGGCTACGATTGATCGCGCTGGAGGTCTGGGTAGCCGGATCCGCCAGCGTTTCTCTACGAGCGGCGGGATAGAGCTCAATCTGCCTTCGCGGCAGGATAAAGCGACCGCGGTGGATTTCTCCGAATGATAGTGCTCGATACCAATGTTCTTTCTGAGTTCATGCGAGTCGAGCCCGATGCAAATGTGTTGGATTGGGTCGATGCTCAACCGGCGATGGATCTGGCAATCAGCGCAATTACCGTGGCGGAAATTCTTCACGGTATCGCGCGACTCCCGTTTGGCAAGCGCAAACAGAAACTGGAGTCTCATGCGATGGCCATGTTCGAAGAGGACTTTGCCGGCAGGATTTTCCCATTTGACGCTCATGCCGCCGTCGAATACGCGACGCTGGCTGCAGGTGCTGAAGCAAAGGGGCGATCGGTTTCAATGGCAGATGCGCAAATTGCCGCTATTTGCCGAAGCCATGGGGCTTCGATAGCCACCCGCAATGTTCGGGACTTCGAGTTTTCCGGGGTTGAGGTGATCAATCCGTGGGAGGCCTGAGCATCTTCGCAGGCAGGTAGATCGCATTCGCGAGCAGGCTCGCTCCCACAGATTAATCACGGTACCTGTGGGAGCGAGCCTGCTCGCGATTGGAACGTTGACTCAGCGCTGATACGACATCAAACGCGGAAATGGCTGACCATCATCTGCAACTGATTACCCAACCGTGCCAGTTCAACACTGGACGCAGCAGTTTCGTCGCTGGCGGCGGCGGTCTGTTCGGACACGTCGCGCACGTTGATGATGCTGCGGCTGATCTCTTCGGCCACGGCGCTTTGCTGTTCGGCAGCGGCGGCGATCTGCTGGTTCATCGACTGAATGTTGGACACCGTCCGGGTGATGTTTTCCAGTGAAACACCCGCCTTGCGGGTCAGCGCGACGCTGCTGTCCGTAAGGGTGCGGCTGTTGTTCATCACCGCCGACACTTGCTGCGTGCCGTTCTGTAGAGCGGCCACCAGGCCTTCGATTTCTTCGGTGGATTTCTGCGTGCGTTGGGCCAAACCACGAACCTCATCAGCCACCACCGCAAAACCACGTCCGGCTTCACCGGCACGCGCGGCTTCAATCGCGGCGTTGAGCGCCAGCAAGTTGGTCTGCTCGGCGACGGCTTTGATCACGTCCATCACGCTACCGATCTTGTCGCTTTCCTTTTGCAGCACGCTCATGGCTTCGGTGGAACGCACCACTTCGCTGGCCAGGCGTTCGATCTGGGCGATGGCTTCGTTGACCACTTTGTCGCCTTCACGAGCTTCACCGTCTGCGGCAGCAGCGGCTTGTGAGGCTTCTTCGGCGTTGCGCGCGACTTCCTGCACGGTGGCAGTCATTTCGTGCATGGCGGTGGCGACCTGATCGGTCTCGACCTTCTGGCTGTTTACGCCAGCGCTGGTTTGCTCGGTCACGGCGGACAACTCTTCAGCCGCGCTGGCGATCTGGGTGACGCCGTCGCGGATGCCGCTGATCAGGTCGCGCAGGGTCACGCCCATGCGCGCGATACCTTGCTGCAACACACCCAGTTCGTCACGGCGAGTGACTTTGACGTCGTGAGACAGGTCGCCGCTGGCGATGCGGTCCACCACGGCCAAGGTGTCGCGAATCGGGCCGGTGATTTGACGGGTGATGATCACAGCGGCAATTACGCCGACCAGCAACGCGAGCACGGTGCTGATCAATTGCAGAGTGCGGGCCTGGGCGCTCTCGGCGTCGCGGCGGTCGAGCTGAATCTGATACAGCTGATCGCTCAGTGTCACGATGGCGGCTCCCTGGTCGGTCATCTCCTTGCGCGCTTGCACTGCATCGGCGTTGGCCGCTTTATACGACTGCAAGGCGCTGCGGTAGTTGACCAGCGCGGTTTCCAGCTGACGCAAGGCGTCTTGCTGAGTCTCGGCGAACTGCGTGTTGAGTGGTTTGAGGCTGGCAATCGCCGCGTCCAGTTGGCCGACGGCTTTTTGCTCGGTCTCGGCGTTGGTGGTGGCGGTGTAGCCGCGCACTTCGTAGCGGGCCAGGATGAACGCTTCCTTGGCGGCGGTGATGGCCTGGAATTGCTCGAAGCGCTGATCGCTCAGTGGCATTTGCTGCACGCGGCTGCTGATGGCTTCGATCAGCGAGCTGGCGGTTTCAGCATTGGCGCCCATGGTGTCGCGGGCGCTGTTGCCGGTGCGGTAGGCGCTGCGCATTTTGTTCAGCGAGGTCTGGTACGCCGCAATGACGGTGCCTTGCTCTTTAAGCAGCTTGAGGTTTTCCGGGCTCTTGAATGTCGACAGCAATGCTTGTTGCTGAGCAGAGAAGGCGTCGAGTGTGGTCTGTACATTCTGCGCAGCTGTTTCGTCGCCATTGGTCAGCATGTATTGCAGGCGCACCACACGTAGCTTGGTCAGGCCGGCGTTGAGCTGGGTGATGTCGTTCATCCAGTTGCTGCGGTCAATCAAGCTGCCCAGGCTCGTCCAGCCCGTCAGGGCCAGGATGCAGGTCAGAGCCAGGACCAGGCCGAATCCCAGGCCCAGTTTCATGTTCACGCTGATATTGCCGAACCAGTTATTCATCAATTCCTCCAGGAACGTTGAGCTTCTTGATCATCGATTGGCTGGAAGATTGTTGTTTTTGGGAGCCAGCAAGGTAGGTAGCAGGTCTGTATCGGCCGCATTTGCGAGAGCTGAAAGGATTTTGTAGGGCGGAACCTGTAACAAGACTTTGCGCGGGTTTAAGCTTTTTTTCACATTACGTTCACCGGTTGCCGACGCACACCTCGCTACTCTCAGGATTTAATGAGAGCGGTACGTGCCGGCGAGGCGGCTTGATGTGGAATTACGACTGAATCTACTCGGGATAAAACGCTCGATTGATTTGAGCCGCTATGCCCGCACACGCAATGTGGCGGTGGTATTGGCTTCTGCGCTGTTGGTGATCCCGTTGACGGTATGGCTGTTGCAACCCGCCGCCGTGCCGGACCTGGCCCATGGCAATGTCGCGGGCGCCAAGGCGTTAGCGGACGGCTGGGCCAAGGGCGACATGATCGTGCTGGTTCGCCATGTCGAACGTTGCGATCACTCCCCGGCCCCTTGCCTGGCGGGCAGCGATGGCATCACCGAGCGCTCCCGAAGCGTCGCGGCCAGTGTGGGCGCGCAGTTCCAGCGCCTCGGGCTGAGCAAGGCTGACATTTACAACAGCCCGATCCTGCGTGCTGTGCAGACCGCCAATTTTATGTTCAGCAAGGCAAGCGTCGGTGAGGACTGGCTAATCAGTTGCAAGGGCACTATGTTGCGTGATGCTTTGGCGCATAAAGTAGCGGGCCGCAATCTGATTTTGGTGACCCACAGTGAATGCATGACGCAACTCGAAAAGGACCTCAAGTTGCCAACCTCAACTCTGGGTTACGGCGCCTCGTTGTTTATCACCGCGCCAACGCCTCAAGCGGCACACATGCTGGGCTTCATTGACGCCTCCGACTGGCACACGGTGACCACCGAATGAATTTTCCTCTGGATCAGGACATACAATGCTGAATTTTTCCCGACACCGCTTTTACTGGGTGAACTTCGGTATTGCGCTAGCCTGCGCGGCCGCGGTTTTCCTGATGTTCGACATGACCACCATCGACATCGCCTTCAACAATCTTTTTTTTGATCCGGTCACCCAGACCTTCCCGCTCGACCAGGTTCACCTCTTCGAGAAAGTCACCCACAAGTGGGCACGCATCATTCCCAACTGGACCGCTGAAATCGCCTTGATCGGCATGTTGCTTTCGTTTGTCTGGCCACTGGTCAACCCGCAAAAGCGCCCATGTATCGGTCAATTTCTGGAGCGGATCAAAGCCGCCCCCGTGCTGCGGTTTACCTATGACCATCGCCGTGACTTTATCTTTGTGGTGGTGGCGTTTGCCGTTTGCACCGGCGTGATCCATTTCCTCAAGGCGCACACCAGCGTGTACTGCCCGATTGAAACGACTATCTACGGTGGCAAGATTGCCCACATGGAGTGGTACAACAACTTCCAGCTGTTCCGTGAAGCCGGCGACGGTCGCTGCTGGCCGGGTGGGCATGCGTCGGGCGGGTTCACCATGCTCGCGCTGTACTTTGTTGCGCGCCGCTACCAATGGCGCTATTCCAAAGCCGTGCTGTGGGGCTCGTTGCTGCTCGGTTTCATCTATGGCACAACACGCGTTCTGCAAGGCTGGCACTACATGTCCCACACCCTCTGGGCCGGGATCTTTGTCTGGCTGGCGTGCTTGCTGACGGCCCTGGCGTTTTACGGGCGGGCAAGGCTGGACGTGCCGGTGCTGAAAAAGGCTGGGCAACCGAACGCCGTTACAGATTCACAACGTAGTAAGCCTGTCGCCCCAGCCTCATTGTCTTGAGCACTTTCAGCGTCGCGGCAGGTTCGGTATCACCGGACCTGACCGCCACGTTGGACGCTGCACCACCTGCCCCCCGTGTGAAAAACAGCCAGTGAAACGTTGACCATTCTTTCAGGCAAAAAAAAGCCCGCGGGAAGGCGGGCAAACTGTAGTTTCTTGAATGAGCGAGAGCAATGTACCGATTGTTGAACCGCAACGGGGTGAAGAAAAGTTCATGTAGATGAACGCCCGCGGCCAGTGCGTTTACGGCAAATGATCCGCCGCAAAGTCAGCCTCCGAACGCGCGCGTAACTGGCCCTTGCGGCAGGCTTGTTGGAATCTCTCGTAGTCGTGGTCATTCTGGTCGGTATAGCTTTTGGCATACTTGACCAGCGCCTGCGCCAATGCATCGCTCTTGCCGATGTACCCGCTGATCTGCGAGGCGTGCCCGGATGATTTGGCATGGGCGCGGGCGAGGGCGCGGCCACACAAGCGTGCGTAGGCCGCAAACGCTTCGGCGTCGAAGGTTTCCAGTTCGGCCGAAATCTTCATGTCGCGCAACTGGCGCACGTAAAAGTGTCGACCGCCGGGACCGGTGGTCCAGCCAAGGAACAGATCACTGGCCGATTGCATCAGCCGCTGACCATCGACCACTCGCTGACCGTTATGTCGAACACGTGATTTCGCCTTCACGTAATCGGCGAGCACCGAACGCCGTGCTTCCTTGAATTGCAGGAACAGTGGGAATTCCTGTTCATCCGTTAGCAACGCCACCAGGCAACGCGTGCCGACACTGCCTACGCCCACCACTTTGAACGCCATGTCGTGAACGTGAAAACGTGACAGTAACTCACGACGGTCAGCTTGCAGCGTGGTTCGGTAGTCGCTCATGAACGTGTCGTACAGCGGGCGCCAGTCCGAAAGGCGCAGCCAGTCATCGTCGGCATCCAGCAGAGTGGTGTTTTTGTGCAAGTGGAAAATTTCCGGCAGATCATCGCGAATGACCAGATGACCTTTCGCGTGACGTTCGCTGATTTTCGGCAGCAGTTCGGCATGCGTACGCCGTTCGGCTTTTTCGATGGCGCGCTCCACATGCTCCAGCGTGCTTTTGCTCGCCTGCTTGAGCAAGTCATCGTAACTGATGGACTCGTACCAGTTATCCAGCTCGCTTTGTTGGGCGCACTCCAGCATGGTTTCCTGATAGGCGCCCACCACTTGGCGGCAGACGGTTTCTTCCACCGTCTCGCCGTGGCGCAGGTCCCGGGCCGCCACCATGAAACTCGCCACCAGGCGTTTCAGGTCCCATTCCCAGGGGCCGGGGTGGGCTTCGTCGAAGTCATTCACGCTGAACAGCAGATTGCGCTCGGGTGTGGCAAAACCGCCGAAATTCATCAGATGGCAATCGCCACAGATCGTCGATACCAGACCCATGTCGGGTGTGGCGGCTAGATCATGGGCTTGCAGCAAGGCGTTACCGCGATAGAAGGCGAACGGCGACACGAGCATGCGGCCATACCGTAACTCGACCAGCGACTTGATCCGGCCCTCACTGGACCGCTTGATCAGCGGCAGCGGATCACGCGTTACTTTACCCATGACCGCCTGAGCACTGCGCGAGCAGTTTTTGCGAGCATCCTTGCCTTGCTTCAAACGGTCTTCGAGGGTGGTCATGGGGGCTCTTTTTGGTTGGCGTTTTGAGGTGAATTCGAACTGAGTGTAGAAGGGGGTTGGGTGGTTATGCGAAGGGTTTGATCGGTGATGGGGTGACTGATGAAGGGGAGTGTTGGGGGAGGCAAATAAGCAAGAAAATCCGGAACCAGCAATTCTGATTAGCTTGAATGTTATGTATGCGATACATTTGGCTATAAATGTTACGGTAGCGGCACATGGATTACTCGCTGATCATCTCCCGTCTTGGCAAGCAAATACGCGAAAAACGTATTAATCGTGGCCTGACGCAAGTCCAGCTCGCCGAACTCGCGGGGCTGACACGACATAAAGTCATTGCGGTAGAAAAAGGCACCCTTAGCGTCGGGATGATCGCTTTTGCGCGAATTCTAGCTGCGCTGGATTGTGAGCTATCGGTCATTCCGGCGGCGATGCCGACACTTGAAGAGCTTGGGGATCTGTTCGAATGAAAATGACTTCTCTCAGCGTCAGCACCCCAGAGGGCAATAGCGGCAGAGTCCTTACCAGTGCCGAGGATTTCCTGTTTCGTTATGACGAAGATGCATTGCCTGCCATGGCGATCAGCTTGTCGATGCCTGTGCGACCAGACGAGTTCCGTCGACGCGACTTGCATCCGATTTTCCAGATGAACCTGCCGGAAGGTTATGTCCTGGAGCAATTGCGTAATCGTTTGGCTAAAACCGTTAATGTCGACCCAATGCTATTGCTGGCGCTTTCCGGTAGCAGTTCGCCCATTGGACGGGTCCAGGTACGCTCCGAAACGGTCGATATTTTACTTGCTGAACAGCGGTTTCCAGGGGAAAAGCTCGAAGAGATTCTGACGTGGGACGGTACCGAAGATATCTTCGCTGACCTGCTTGATCGTTACATTCTTCGCGCAGGCATTTCAGGTGTTCAGCCCAAGGTGTTGGTACCTGAACAGCAGGAAACTGATTTGCCGCGAGTCACCTCGAAAACCTCTGATTTGATCATCAAAAGTGGTCGGGAGGAGTTCCCTGGGCTGGCGCTCAATGAGTTTCTTTGCATGTCCATTGCCAAGGAAGCGGGTATTCCTGTCCCGGAGTTTTTTCTGTCTGATAACGCGCAGTTGTTTGTCATGCGACGCTTTGACCGAGACGATCAGCTAAACCCGATTGGTTTCGAGGACATGGCAGCATTGATGGGGCTTTCGGCCGATCAGAAATACAGTAAAAGTTACGCGGCCATTGCTAAGGTGGTACGGCTTTTTTGTCCGGCAAAACACCAGCGATCCTCTCTCGATCAACTCTTCGATAGCGTCGCCTTGAGCTGCATTGTTGGAAACGGTGACGCTCACCTGAAAAACTTTGGCCTGCTTTACTCGGAGCCTACGCAGCGTGATGCACATCTGGCACCGGCCTACGATATCGTCAACACCACGGCCTATATCCCGGAAGATGTTTTGGCTCTGGATCTGGTGGGTAACAAGTCACTGTTTGCCTCCCGCCAAGGCTTACTGGAGTTTGCACAAACGTGTGAGATCGAACAGCCGAGAGCGCGTATCCAGAAATTGTTAGCGGCGCTGGAGGTCGTGCTTGACCGCTATCCGCAGCATCGAGAACGGGCCCCTCATGTTGCTAGTGCCATTCAACGAGCGGCTGCGCCATTTGTGCTGACGTTTGGGTAAGCTGTTTCTAGGAGTGAAAGGGGGCGAGGAGGCTTCTCAACGGCAATCATTTAAGCGAATGGCGAGCGTTAAATCTTTATCTGATCAAATTTCCCATGGGCAGGAAACTTCCACGGTACGCGGATCGTGGCACCGCCTCTGATCAGATTCGCTTGAGCGGTGATTGCAGGCCACCAACGCACCAAGTTATGAGCCTTGTTCCAATAGGACTCATTTCCCCAATGCTTGGCCAGGCAAAAAACGGGTAGTCCAGATTCGCGAAACGCTCGTTTTTCTATATCGCCCTTTGTAAATTTATCTTGTGAGATTACCGCCCAGCCGCCTTCGTTACTCAGCACTGAAATCCAGTCAACGTCGGTGGTGTTTTGCGGAAATTTATCTCGCAGTGGCAATACCGAATGGCCTTCTACTTTAGTCAACTCATTCAATGCACGGGCCAATGCGGGAGGAAGGTTATTATCCAGCAAGAAGTTCAAGCGGCGTTCCTTTGCTCAAAGTGCACCGCGGCTTCAACGGCTGCCGTAGAAATTTCATAGAGAAGTGCCACCCGTTTGGTGTCTTTTCCCTCTGTTTTATAAGCGCTAAAAATCGTCGCCGTATCGATTCCCGCAGCTGTGAGAACGGGTTTGCCAAAATTTCGAGATGGGTCCAGAACGATGGCTTTACTGCTTTTGACGGGGTACCAACGCTGAGCCGCCTCTGATTCCGTGTAGTCAATGCCCTCGTATAGAGAAGGTTTAATTACCTGCTCGAAGGCATATTGACGCTTTATCAGATCCAGAAGGGACTCATCCCCTGTTTCACTCAGGACGGTGGCGAAAATGCTTCGGCCGTCGGTTTGAAAACGTTTGCAGGTAAATGGATAGGCTTGGTTAAACAGTTCTTTTGCTTGCTGTGAGGCATTGCGGATGGCTTGCAGGCTGACACCGTGCTGGCGGAAGGCATGGACGAAACGAATTTCCAGGAGGTCATGAAAGCCAAGAACGCCCTCATTCAAGTCAGACAGTTCTGAGTTCCAAATTCCCGGATATTGAACACCATGCGCGGTATATCCAAATAGCCACCGGCGAATATCGGCAGCCGGAATCCCCGTGTAAAGGGAGGCTTCTGCCGGTGTGTATAAGCCAATACCGACAAGGCGGCTAGGCAGTTTGATCGTTAGCAATGTGGCCTCCTTGTCAGCAGGTGGTTCGGCGAAGTGATTCTGGTGGGAAGGACGATCTCAAGCAACCGGTCGTGGACGAACAGCCACTTTGTTGGTTCAGCGTAGGTCTAAAGGTTGATCGGCACAATCAGCTCAGAGTCGTTAAGGTTTGAAGGAAATTTCCGATGAGCCTGTCCTTTAATTCGCCCGCAAGATGACCAGGAGTGAGCTGAGTCTGTTGGCTGGAAACGATCTGCTGAGTTGAAACCAAAAAAGCACCTGCGATGTTTTCGTCAGGTGCTTTCGTTATTGATGAGCTACAGCCATTTCGTTACATCGTCTAAACCTGTGCCGGCAATCGTCGACCGACGACATCCATCAAATCGCAGCCATCGCGTAGCGAAGTCACCAGTACCCGCGCCAGTTCGCTGTGAACACCCTCGCCAAACGCGATGCTCTCCAGCAATTGGGTCGCGGTACGGATGCGGTAAGCCGCGGTTTCGTGCAATACGTCCAGCGGTGCTTCGGTGTCGATCAGCAACGACGCGATGGTGCAGTCGATGCCGGTGATAGGCATGTATCGATCCATGAAAAACCCTCCATTGGGTAAACAAACGCGACCATTCAGTGTTGGCTGGTGGATGGAACCTCAGGTAGCCCATCTGGCGGGTCGAGGTTGTCCAGGGCGCGGTTCACTAACAGCTCGGCGAGTACGCTCAACTGCTGAATTGCCAAAGCTGCATTACGGCGCGAGCCTTCGAGTTCACAGGCGAGGTCGGTGGTCATGACGTTCAGCGAAGCGAGGGTTTCGCAGGCGTGAGCGAGCAGGGTGGGGGAGTCGATGTCGGGGAGGAGGGTGAAAACGTGGCTGATGGGATCGGGGCGTTTTGGGTGGCGCAGGCGAGCGCTGACGGTGCTTTCGGTGGTATCAGAGAGTTGGGTCAAATCGGGAGTGTCTGCATCTTGAAGTGCCGCAGATTCGGGTGGATTTGGAGTGATTTTTTTCATTTTGAGTTTCCTCACACTATTGATAAGAGCTACCAATCCCCTGCTGTCAAACAGGATCGGGTGGCAGCTGTACGCGGGTTGACAGACCGGAAGTGTGAGAACCCGGTGCACCCGAAGATGCCCCGCGCACAGCCGCCATAACAAGATTGCATGCGCGTGAGCATGCCGCCCGGTCAGGAGGAGTGAAAGGTTACACTTTTTAGCCTGTCAAAGCCGATCGCTGTTTTGTAGCGACATCTGAAGGCTATCGACGCAGAACCGCTTCCGCCAGTTCATGAAAGTCGATACGAGTTGCGGGAAGTTTCCTAGGACGGTGACTACATTCCTACAAGGCTCAAATTTTCAATATTCAGTGACCTCATCCCCCCTCAAAACCC
>NZ_JAHBDK010000043.1 GCF_019956415.1 Pseudomonas sp. GL-B-19 | reverse complement strand
TCGTACAGGCCGACACATCGGTTGAAGACAGGGACTGTTTAAGCGTCGTATTCTTTTTCATGGACTCGCCCTCGCTGCCGTTGGCTTCTTAGACTGCCACCGTGGCGCATTGACGCCTCGGCGTGGGCGAGTCCATCCAATTACAGGGGATTTGTGAACGACACAGATCCAATGTGGGAGTGAGCCTGCTCGCGATGGCAGCGACGCGGTCTCTAGACTTGCCCCTGAGCCCCTTCAAACCACGCCAGTTTCTCGCGCAATTGCACCACTTCCCCAACGATTACCAACGTCGGCGCATGCACTTCATGCTCCGCCACCAACCGTGGCAAATCCGCCAACGTGCCGGTAAACACCCGCTGATTGACCGTGGTGCCCTGCTGGATCAACGCCGCCGGGGTGTCTGCCCCGCGACCGTGCTTGATCAACTGCTCGCAGATAACCGGCAACCCCACCAGCCCCATGTAGAACACCAACGTCTGCGCCGGCGCGACCAGGTCGGCCCATGGCAGATCGGTGGAGCCGTCCTTCAAATGCCCGGTGACAAACCGCACCGACTGCGCGTAATCGCGGTGGGTCAGCGGAATCCCGGCATACGCCGCGCAACCGCTGGCCGCCGTGATACCCGGCACCACTTGGAACGGGATGCCCTGGGCCGCCAGTTCTTCGATCTCTTCACCGCCGCGACCGAAGATGAACGGATCACCGCCCTTCAGCCGCACAACCCGCTTGCCCTGTTTGGCCAGGTCCACCAATTGCTGGTTGATCTGATCCTGCGGTACAGCGTGGTCGGCGCGACGCTTGCCGACATAGATCCGCTCGGCATCGCGACGGCACAGTTCCAGAATCGCCGGGGCCACCAGACGGTCATACAGCACCACGTCGGCTTGTTGCATCAGGCGCAAGGCACGGAACGTCAGCAAGTCGGGATCACCGGGCCCGGCGCCCACCAGGTAGACCTCACCGGTGGCTTCTGGCGCTTTACCTTCGATTTTTACTTGCAGCAGACGCTCGGCTTCGGCGCCCTGCCCGGCCAGTTGCCGGTCGGCAATCGGGCCCTGGAAAACATCTTCCCAGAACGCCCGGCGCTGCTGTACGTCCGGAAACAGGCGTTTGACCTGGCCGCGAAAACGCGCCGCCAGACCCGCCAGTTGGCCGTACGTGGACGGTATCCAGGTTTCAATCTTGGCGCGGATCAACCGTGCCAGCACCGGCGCATCGCCGCCGCTGGACACCGCAATAATCAAGGGCGAACGATCAACAATCGCCGGAAAGATCACGCTGCACAGGGCCGGCGCGTCCACGACGTTGACCGGCACACAACGCCGATGGGCATCGGCGGAGACTTGCGCGTTCAACGGCTCGTCGTCGGTGGCGGCAATGATCAGCCCGCAACCGTCCAGATCCGTCTCGGCATAACCGCGCAACAGGCACTCGCCACCGCTGCCGGCAACCAGTTCGCGCAGTTGCGGTTCGATTTCAGGTGCAACCACCCGCAGCAGCGCACCGGCATCGGCCAGCAGGCGGGATTTGCGCAAGGCAATTTCCCCCCCACCGACAACCAACACACGACTGCCGCGCAGGTTGTGAAACAGCGGCAGATAGTTCATTTAACCGATGACCTCAAGGCCACCCATGTACGGCTTCAGGACTTCAGGCACACGGATCGAACCGTCGGCCTGCTGATAGTTTTCCACCACAGCCACCAAGGTACGACCGACCGCCAGGCCAGAACCGTTGAGGGTGTGAACCAGTTCAGGCTTGCCGGTTTCCGGGTTGCGGAAACGCGCTTGCATACGACGGGCCTGGAAATCGCCGCAGTTGGAGCACGACGAAATCTCGCGGTACTTGCCCTGGCTCGGAATCCACACTTCCAGGTCGTAAGTCTTGACCGCGCTGAAGCCCATGTCGCCGGTGCACAGCGCCAGGGTGCGGTAAGGCAGCTCCAGCAGTTGCAGGACTTTCTCGGCGTTGGCGGTCAGGCCTTCCAGCGCTTCCATCGACGTCGACGGTTCAACGATCTGGACCATTTCGACTTTGTCGAACTGGTGCTGGCGAATCATGCCGCGGGTGTCACGACCCGACGCGCCGGCTTCACTGCGAAAGCATGGCGTGTGGGCCACGAACTTGATCGGCAGCAGTTTCGAATCGACGATCTCGCCAGCGACGATGTTGGTCAGCGACACTTCAGCCGTCGGGATCAGGTACAGATCGGCTTCGCCTTCGCGAGCGATCTTGAACAGGTCTTCTTCGAACTTAGGTAGTTGGCCAGTGCCTTGCAGCGCCGGGGCCTGAACCAGATAAGGCGTGTAAGCCTCTTCGTAACCGTGTTCGTTGATGTGCAGGTTGATCATGAACTGCGCCAGTGCGCGGTGCATGCGAGCGATCGGGCCGCGTAGCAGGGCGAAACGGGCGCCCGACAGCTTGGCGGCGGTTTCGAAGTCCAGCCAGCCGTATTTCTCGCCCAGGGCAACGTGGTCCTGAACCGGGAAATCGAACGCCTTCGGGGTGCCCCAGCGGCGCACTTCAACATTGCCGTCTTCGTCATCACCAACCGGTACCGATTCGTGCGGCAGGTTCGGAATGCCCAGCAGGATCGAATCCAGATCGGTCTGGATCGCGTCCAGCTCGACTTTACCGGCGCTCAATTCGTTGGCCATGCGATCGACGTCAGCCATCAGTGGCGCGATGTCTTCGCCGCGCTGCTTGGCCTGACCGATGGATTTGGAACGGGCATTACGCTCAGCCTGCAGTGCTTCGGTGCGGGTCTGGACGGTCTTGCGCTGTTCTTCCAGCGCTTCGATGCGCGCAACATCCAGCGTGTAGCCGCGGGATGCCAGGCGGTCCGCTACGTCCTGAAGGTTGCTACGTAACAGTTTGGAATCGAGCATGTCGGTTTCTCGTTTATCAAAGTTTGGTCAAGGACAGGCCGGCCCAGGTGGCAAGCAGCCCGCCGAATACGCTGAGCGTCGCATAGCCCAAAGCCAGCGGCACTTGCCCGCTTTCCAGCAAGCGCACCGTATCCAGTGAAAAGGATGAAAAAGTCGTCAGCCCTCCGAGGAAGCCGACGATCAACCCGGCGCGCACCTCAAACGGCACTTCCGGGCGTATCAAAAACAGACCGTATAGAACGCCGATCAGCAAACAGCCCACGATATTAACGGCCAGCGTCGCGGTATAGAAGTGCCGCGGCCAATTAGCGTTGATCCAGTTTCCGGTGGCAAAACGCAACAGCGTGCCGGCGACACCGCCGATGGACACCGCAATGACCAATGGAATCACTATTTTCTCCGCTGCCGGGGACTTAAACGGTCAAGCTGGGCGAGGTGATTGAGCTTCTCGCCAATCTTTAACTCCAGGCCGCGTGGCACCGGCTGATAGAACGGCTGCGGTTCGAGTTCTTCCGGGAAATAATCTTCGCCTGCCGCGTAGGCATCCGGCTCATCATGGGCGTAACGGTATTCGTCGCCGTAACCGAGTTGTTTCATCAGTTTGGTCGGAGCGTTACGCAGGTGCAGCGGCACTTCCAGCGAACCGTGTTCGGTGGCGCTGCGCATCGCTGCCTTGAAGCCCATGTACACCGCGTTGCTTTTCGGCGCGCAGGCCAGATACGTGATGGCTTGGGCCACCGCCAACTCACCTTCGGGGCTGCCCAGGCGCTCTTGCACCTCCCACGCTGCCAGGCACAGGCTCAGGGCGCGCGGGTCGGCATTACCGATGTCTTCGCTGGCCATGCGCACCACGCGCCGGGCCAGATACAGCGGATCGCAACCGCCGTCTATCATCCGTGCAAACCAATACAGCGCACCGTCGGGATTGGAGCCGCGTACGGATTTGTGCAGCGCGGAAATCTGGTCGTAAAACGCTTCTCCGCCCTTGTCGAAACGTCGGCGGGTATCACCGAGCAGACTTTGCAGCAGATCGACGCCGATCTCGCTGTTGTCTTCGGCCAGGTCCGAGGCGTTTTCCAGCAAATTCAGCAGCCGCCGGCCATCGCCATCGGCGGCGGACAGCAGCATCTGGAAACCTTCATCGCTGAGGGTCAGCTGCCGCTTGCCCAGGCCACGTTCTTCGGTCAGTGCGCGATGCACCAACTTGCGCAGGGCTGCTTCGTCGAGGCTTTTGAGCACATAGACGCGGGCCCGGGAGAGCAACGCGTTATTGAGTTCGAATGAGGGGTTTTCGGTGGTCGCGCCGATGAAAATCAGCGTGCCGTCTTCAACGTACGGCAGGAAAGCATCCTGCTGCGACTTGTTGAAGCGGTGCACTTCATCGACAAACAAAATGGTGCGCCTGCCGTACTGCCCGGCCTGTTGCTTGGCGATTTCCACCGCCTGACGGATTTCCTTCACACCGGCCAGCACGGCAGAGACCGTTTCGAAGTGCGCATCCGAGACTTCCGCCAGCAACCGCGCCAGGGTGGTTTTGCCCACGCCCGGCGGCCCCCAGAAAATCATCGAATGCAGGGCACCCTGCTCCAGGGCTTCGCGCAAAGGCTTGCCGCGAGCGAGCAGGTGTTCCTGGCCGACGTACTCATCCAGATTGGCCGCACGCAAGCGGGCGGCCAAGGGCTGAGCTATCGGGGCACTGCGAAACAGGTCCATCACTACTTGCGAAACCTCACTGACTATCAACCAATAACTTGAACACCGCCGGGCCCCTGTGGGAGCGAGCCTGCTCGCGAATGCGGTGTGTCAGACAACATTGATGGCGACTGACACTCTCTTCGCGAGCAGGCTCGCTCCTACAGGTTTTGCGTTTTATTCCTGGATCACGTCCGCACCCTTGGGGATATCGAACTTGAATTTGGAGGCCGGGATAGGCTCGTTGGCCTTCACGCCAGTGAACAGAATATTGGTGCGCTGGCCGACACTGTCGATCATCTGCATGTCGTTGACCAAGCCATTGCGGAACGACAGGCGCAGACTGTCGAACAGGGTGTCCTTGGTCTTGGGCTTCAAGGTGAAGTCGATCACGCCGCCAGCTTCCTTGGCGCTGATGTCGAAGCTCTGGCTGATCTTGGACACGTCACCGGACAACAGCAGTGCAGGCGTCTGGGTCAGGCGTTGATCGAGTTTCTTGATCGTGGCCTGTTCCAGATCCGGGTCCCACAGGGTGACCTTCTTGCCGTCGGAGACCATGGTTTGTTCAGCCGGCGCATTGGTATGCCAGTAGAACAGGCCCGGACGCTGCAACGACATTTCGCCAGCGGTTTCCTGCAACTGGGTGCCGCTGCCATCGAGGGTCAGCTGGGAGAAACGGGCAGTCAATGTCTGGGATTTTTCCAGCAATTGGGTCAGGCGCGCCACGTCCTTGTCATCGGCGTTAGCCTGGAGCGTGGTCAAAGCCAGTACCGGCAGCAACAGCATGCGGATAAGACGCATGGGAGTCCTCATAACATTCGTGGGGGATCGGGCGGCGCGTGTGCGCCACCGCTTTTCAATTCAAGGAGGCGATTCAAATCAGTCGCGCACCGGGCCCGGGGCCAGGACTTCACGCGAACCGTTGGTGTTCATGGACGTCACGACCCCGGCCATTTCCATGGCTTCGATCATGCGCGCGGCGCGGTTGTAGCCGATTTTCAGTTTGCGCTGAACCGCAGAGATGGACGCACGACGGCTTTCCAGGACGAACTGCACCGCTTCGTCGTAAAGCGCATCGGTTTCGGCATCATCATCGCCACCACCACCGCCATTCTCAAAGCCGCTGCCGGCTTCTTCGACACCGGCGAGGATGTCGTCGTTGTATTCCGGCGCGCCGCGCAGCTTCCAGGCCTCCACCACGCGGTGAACCTCGTCATCGGACACGAACGCGCCGTGAACACGAATCGGCAGACTGGTGCCCGGCGGCATGTAGAGCATGTCACCGTGACCCAGCAGCTGCTCGGCGCCGCCCTGATCGATGATGGTCCGGGAGTCGATCTTGCTCGATACCTGGAACGCCATACGCGTCGGAATGTTGGCCTTGATCAGACCGGTGATCACGTCCACCGACGGACGCTGGGTGGCGAGGATCAAGTGGATACCGGCAGCTCGGGCCTTTTGGGCGATACGGGCGATCAGTTCTTCAACCTTCTTGCCGACGATCATCATCATGTCGGCGAACTCGTCGACGACCACGACGATGGTCGGCAACTTGGTCAGCAGCGGTGCTTCATCGTGAATGCTTTCGCGCTTGTACAGTGGGTCGGTCAGCGGCGTGCCGGCGTCCTGGGCTTCCTTGACCTTGGCGTTGAAGCCGGACAGGTTACGCACGCCCATCTTCGCCATCAGCTTGTAGCGGCGTTCCATCTCCGCCACGCTCCAGCGCAGGGCGTTGGCCGCGTCCTTCATATCGGTCACGACCGGGCACAACAGGTGCGGAATGCCTTCGTAGATCGACAGTTCAAGCATTTTCGGGTCGATCATGATCAGTTTGGCGTCTTCCGGGCCAGACTTGAACAGGATCGACAGGATCATCGCGTTCACGCCCACCGACTTACCGGAACCGGTGGTACCGGCCACCAGCAAGTGCGGCATTTTTGCCAGGTCGGTGATGACCGGCTTGCCGCCGATGTCGTGACCGAGGGCCAGGGTGACCGGCGACTTGAAGTTGTCGTACTCGGGGGTCGACAGCACTTCGGAGAAGCGCACGATCTGCCGGTCTTCGTTAGGAATCTCGATACCGACGGTAGTCTTGCCCGGAATCACTTCAACCACACGCACGCTGGTCACGGCCAGGGAACGCGCCAGGTCTTTCGCCAGGTTGGAGATGCGGCTGACCTTCACACCAGCGGCCGGCTGAATTTCGTAACGGGTAATCACCGGGCCTGGGTGAATCGAATCCACCGAGACTTCGACGCCAAATTCCTTGAGCTTGATTTCCAGCAAATGGCCAACCGCAGCCAGGGATTCGGGCGAGTAATTGAGTTGTTTCTTTTCCGCGGGGTCGAGAATCGAGATCGGCGGCAAGGTGCCTTCCACGGCGCTGTCGACGAACAACGGCGTCTGTTTCTCTTTTTCCACTCGCTGGCTCGGTGCAGCCGGTTTCGGCGGCGCTGGTGCAATGACCGGCGGCACCTGCTTCTCGCGTTCCGACATGTGCTTGCTCAGGGCTTGCTCACGTTCGATCAGGCGTTCCTTGACCTTGGCCTGCTCGCGTTTGTCGGTGACGGTTGGCGCGACCACCTCATTCACGCGATCGTCGACTTCACGCAGTTGCGCCACCAGTTGCTTGCGTTCGTTACGGGCCGCCCACCAGCGATTAGCCGCGCCCTGGAACAGTTCGAACAGGTCGAGGGTGATCTTGCCGGTGAGGTCCATCACCTTGAACCACGACAGGTCGGTAAACACCGTCAGACCGAACAGGAACAGCGCGATGAACAACAGTGTGCTGCCCTGGATGTTCAGCGCGTTCCTGGCCAGATCGCCGAGGCTTTCACCCAACGCACCACCGGCACCTGCCGGCAGACCCGTGGCGGCATGGAAATGGATGTGCGCCAGCGCAGCACCCGACAGTACCAGAAACACCAGGCCAATCAGGCGCCAGGAGAACAGCCAGCCGCTCCACTGCCAAGGTTCGTGGCGCTGACGGAAGATCTGATAGACCTTGACCGCGAGCAACAACGGGAAAATGTAGGCGAAGTAGCCCAGCACCATGAACAGGATGTCGGCGCTGTAAGAACCGGCCGGGCCGCCGAAATTCTGCACGTCATCAATCTTGCTGTTATGGCTCCAGCCCGGATCGTCCTTGCCGTAAGTCAGCAAGGCCATCATCAGGAACAGGCACAAGGCGCCAATGGCGATCAATGCACCTTCCTTGAGCCGGTAGTGCAAATGCTGGCGCCAGAGCGGAACGACTGTTTTGGGTGCTGCCGTGGATTTCTTCAAAACGTTACTTTTCCTGCGCCTGGGGCGCGTCCATCTGTTGAATGACTATAAAAACTGCCCAATCCAGGCAGGTAAAAAAGTTAACAGGCGCAACCGGGACTACTTTTAACACTGCACCCAGTGTTTTATAAACACGGCGTGCACTGCTTATTTTGTTACAACCCCCCTTGCACGCAGGCATTGTACGGGTTTGTCCGTCCGACGCCATGCTTGAGACACTGGGTATAGCATAGCCAAAAGCACCTTGACGTGCGGTCAATTTGAGCATGCATTCTCTTTCGTGACAAAGGCTTATGAGGTGTTTTTATGAGCGAAGCGAAGCATTCACGTCTGATCATTCTGGGTTCCGGCCCTGCCGGTTACAGCGCAGCCGTTTATGCCGCCCGCGCTAACCTCAAACCCGTTGTCATTACCGGCATACAGGCAGGTGGCCAGCTCACCACCACCGTCGAAGTCGACAACTGGCCCGGCGACGTCGAAGGCCTCACCGGCCCGGTGCTGATGGAACGCATGCAAAGACACGCCGAACGCTTTGACACAGAGATCGTTTACGACCACATCCATACCGCCAAGTTGCAACAACGCCCATTCGAACTCATCGGCGACGGCGGCACCTACACCTGTGACGCCCTGATTATCGCCACCGGCGCTTCGGCGCAATATCTGGGGTTGCCCTCGGAAGAGAAGTTCGCCGGCAAGGGCGTTTCAGCCTGCGCCACCTGCGACGGCTTCTTTTACCGCAATCAGGTGGTGGCAGTGGTCGGTGGCGGCAATACCGCTGTTGAAGAAGCCTTGTACCTGTCGAACATCGCCAAGGAAGTCCATCTGATTCACCGCCGCGATAAGTTGCGCTCGGAAAAGATTCTCCAGGACAAACTGTTCGAAAAGGCGGCCAACGGCAATATTCGCCTGCACTGGAATCAGAATCTGGATGAAGTGCTGGGCGATACCAGCGGCGTGACCGGCGCCCGCCTGCGCGACAGCCAGACCGGCGAAACCCGCGAATTGGCGCTGGCCGGGGTGTTCATCGCCATCGGCCACAAACCCAACACCGATCTGTTTGTCGATCAGCTGGCCATGCGCGATGGCTATCTGCGAGTCAAAAGCGGCAACGAAGGCGACGCCACCGCCACCGCAATCCCAGGCGTGTTTGCCGCCGGCGATGTCGCCGATCATGTTTACCGCCAAGCCGTCACGTCGGCCGGGGCCGGTTGCATGGCCGCGCTGGACGCCGAGAAATACCTCGACGACATTCCCGGCGTTTAACGGCACACTTTACGGCGGGCCCATCAGCCCGCCACCACCCTCCCCTTCTGCAAGCCCGGATGCCATGCTGACTTGGTTACAACGCAATACCCTGACCTTTCCCCCGCTGGAAAAAGCCATGCGCGACCCCAACGGGCTCCTGGCTGCCGGGGGCGATCTGTCTGCCGATCGTCTGATTCAGGCCTATCGCCACGGCTGCTTTCCATGGTTCTCCGAAGGCCAGCCGATTCTCTGGTGGTCGCCGGATCCGCGCACCGTGTTGTTTCCCGACGAACTGCACGTTTCCCGCAGCCTGGCGAAATTGCTGCGCCAACAGCGCTATCAAGTGACCTTCGATCAGGATTTCGCCGCCGTCATCCGCGCTTGCGCAGCCCCGCGCGATTACGCCGATGGCACCTGGATCACCCAGGCCATGCAAGACGCTTACATAGAACTGCACAGGCGTGGTCACGCGCATTCGGTGGAAGTCTGGGAGCAGGACGAGCTGGTTGGCGGGCTCTACGGCCTGGCCATGGGCCAACTGTTTTTTGGTGAGTCCATGTTCAGCCGCGCCGACAATGCGTCCAAATATGGCTTTGCCACACTGGTGCGACATCTGAAAGACTCGGGTTTTGTGCTGATCGACTGCCAGATGCCGACCGATCATCTGCACAGCCTCGGCGCACGGGCGATTCCCCGCCGCGAATTTGCTGGCTACCTGGCGCAGCATCTGGATCAACCCAATCGCGCAACCTGGGTTTGCTGAGCGACTTTTGCGCGCGTGGCTTACACTTAGGGGGCGCTCTCAACGAGTTTCGCGGCGGTGAAACTCATTGAGAATGAACGCCCCCAATCAAAGCTTATTCCGAGGGTTGATCATGACCGAGTTGGCGCGTTTGAAGTTCTATGCCACTCAGCCCCACTCTTGCAGCTATCTGCCAGATGAACAGGCTACAACCCTGTTCCTCGACCCAAGCCAGCCCATGGATGTGCATGTCTACGCAGATTTGTCTGAAATGGGTTTTCGTCGCAGTGGCGATCATCTTTACCGGCCACATTGCCAGAACTGCAATGCGTGCGTGCCAGCGCGCATCCCTGTGGCGCAATTTACCCCCAACCGCCAACAGAAACGCATTTTCAAACGAAATGCCGACCTGCAGGTTCGCCCTTCCAGAGCACAGTTCACCGAAGAGTATTTCGGCCTCTATCAGCGCTATATCGAACAGCGTCACGCCGATGGTGACATGTACCCGCCAAGTCGCGATCAATTCGCGACCTTCCTGGTGCGCGACCTGCCGTTCTCGCGCTTCTACGAATTTCGTCTCGAGGGGCGACTGCTGGCGGTGGCTGTCACCGACTTACTGCCGAACGGTCTGTCGGCGGTGTATACCTTTTACGAACCCGGCGAAGAACGCCGCAGCCTGGGGCGTTACGCGATTCTCTGGCAGATCGGCGAGACACGCCGCCTCGGACTGGACGCCGTCTACCTCGGCTACTGGATCAAAAACTGCAAAAAAATGAGCTACAAGACCCAATATCGGCCTATCGAGCTGCTGATTAATCAACGCTGGGTCATCCTGAACTAGAACCCCTTGGCTTAAACCCCATTTTTCGGGCACAATGCACGCCGCTTTTGCCTGGCGCAGTTGCACCGGGCCATTCATTGGACACCGAGGGCTTTACTGCATGTCGAAAGAAGACAGCTTCGAAATGGAAGGCACTGTCGTCGACACCCTGCCCAACACCATGTTTCGTGTGGAGTTGGAAAATGGGCACGTCGTAACCGCGCATATCTCCGGCAAGATGCGCAAGAACTACATTCGTATTCTTACCGGTGACAAAGTGCGCGTCGAGCTGACGCCCTATGACTTGAGCAAAGGGCGCATCACTTACCGCGCTCGCTAATCAAGTCAATACAAAACGCCCGGCTCTGCCGGGCGTTTTTGTTTGCCTGCGATTTGATGCAGCACGCCGACCCCATGTAGGAGCTGGCTTGCCAGCGAAGGCGTCGGCATGTCTTGTATTAGTGTTGCCTGATCCATAGCTATCGCTGGCAAGCCAGCTCCTACAGTTGATCTCGGGTGTTCTCCAGACAGCAAAAAGGCGCCTCTCGGCGCCTTTTGCTTTGTCGCGATTTAACGTCAGGCCATTTCAGCCGTGGTCTCGAACTCGAAGGTCAGCTCGCCGTCCTTCAGATCGATATGCACCACACCGCCATGGTCGGCCAGTTCGCCAAAGAGGATCTCTTCGGCCAGTGGACGCTTGATCTTGTCCTGGATCAAACGCGCCATTGGACGCGCACCCATTGCTGTGTCGTAGCCACCCGCTGCCAGCCAGCTGCGCGCTGCGTCCGTCACTTCCAGCTGCACGCGCTTGTCTTCCAGCTGCGCCTGAAGCTCGGTGAGGAACTTGTCCACCACGCTTTTGATGACCTCATGGCTGAGGCGACCAAACTGGATAATGGTGTCCAGACGGTTGCGGAACTCTGGCGTGAAGCTCTTCTTGATCACTTCCATCGCATCGGACGAGTGGTCCTGATGGGTGAAACCGATCGAAGCACGCGCCGCTGTTTCGGCACCGGCGTTGGTCGTCATGATGACGATCACGTTACGGAAATCCGCTTTGCGCCCGTTGTTATCGGTCAGCGTACCGTGGTCCATGACCTGCAGCAGCAGGTTGAAGACTTCCGGATGCGCCTTCTCGATTTCATCGAGCAACAGCACGCAGTGAGGCTGCTTGGTGATGGCTTCGGTCAGCAGTCCGCCCTGATCGAACCCGACGTAACCTGGAGGCGCACCGATCAGACGCGATACGGTGTGGCGCTCCATGTACTCGGACATGTCGAAGCGAACCAGCTCGATGCCCAACGCCTTGGCCAGCTGACGCGCCGCTTCGGTTTTACCGACACCGGTCGGCCCTGCGAACAGGAACGAACCGACAGGCTTGTCAGGCGATTTGAGGCCGGCACGGGACAGTTTGATCGCCGTCGACAACGAGTCGATGGCGGCATCCTGGCCAAATACGGTCAGCTTCAGGTCACGCTCAAGGTTACGCAGCAGTTCTTTGTCGGAACTGGTGACGTGCTTAGGCGGAATCCGCGCGATTTTCGCAACGATGTCCTCGACTTGAGGCACTTCGATGCGTTTTACGCGCTTCTCGATCGGTTGCAGACGCTGATAGGCGCCCGCCTCGTCGATGACGTCGATGGCCTTGTCCGGCATGTGCCGGTCATTGATGTAACGCGAAGCCAGCTCAGCAGCCGCACGCAGCGCCTCATCACTGTATTCGATGTTGTGGTGCGCTTCGAAACGACCTTTCAGGCCGCGCAGGATGCCAATGGTGTCTTCCACCGAAGGCTCCGACACATCGACCTTCTGGAAGCGCCGGGCCAAGGCACGGTCCTTCTCGAAGATCCCGCGAAACTCCTGGAACGTGGTCGAACCGATGCAACGGATATCACCCGAGGACAGTAGCGGCTTGAGCAGGTTCGAGGCATCCATGACGCCACCTGACGCGGCACCCGCACCGATAATGGTGTGGATTTCGTCGATGAACAGGATCGCCTGCGGACGTTTTTTCAGCTCATTGAGCAGCGCCTTGAAGCGCTTCTCGAAATCGCCACGGTATTTGGTCCCGGCCAGCAACGCGCCCAAGTCGAGGGAGTACACCACGCTGTTGGCCAGCAGGTCCGGCACCTGGTTGTCGACAATGCGTTTGGCCAGGCCTTCGGCAATCGCGGTTTTACCCACGCCCGCCTCGCCCACCAGCAGCGGATTGTTTTTTCGGCGACGCGCCAGAATCTGCGCAACGCGCTCGACTTCCAGCTCACGGCCTACCAATGGATCGATTCGACCCTGGCGCGCGAGTTCATTGAGGTTGCTGGCATAAGCATCCAGAGGATTGCCAGAAGAAGAAGACTCACCGCCCTCGTCGTCCTGCATATCTTGCTCACCTTCAGAGTGATCGCCATGCCCAGGCACTTTGGAAATGCCATGAGCGATGTAGTTGACGACATCAATGCGCGCAACGCTCTGCTGTTTCAGCAGGAACACTGCCTGACTCTCTTGCTCACTGAAAATGGCGACCAGCACGTTGGCGCCAGTCACTTCACGCTTGCCCGAGCTCTGTACGTGGAAAACAGCACGCTGCAGTACACGCTGGAAGCCCAGGGTTGGCTGGGTTTCGCGATCCTCATCATGAACGGGGATCAATGGCGTGGTGGAGTCGATGAACTCCTGCAGGTCATGCTTGAGTTTGTCGAGGTTTGCGCCGCAGGCACGCAAAACGGTGGCGGCAGCCTCATTGTCCAATAGGGCCAGCAGGAGATGTTCGACAGTCATGAACTCATGACGCTTCGAACGAGCCTCCTTGAAGGCTAGATTGAGGGTGACTTCGAGCTCGCGGTTTAACATAGCTTCACCTCATACCCAAGTGGTCGGCGATTAACCGTCCTTCTCGATTTCACAGAGTAGCGGATGCTGGCTTTCCCTGGCGTACTGGTTGACCTGCATGGCCTTTGTCTCGGCAATGTCGCGGGTAAACACTCCACATACTGCCCGTCCTTCTGTATGGACGGCCAGCATGACCTTGGTCGCCAGCTCGCGATTCAGGTTAAAAAACACCTCGAGCACTTCGACGACGAAATCCATCGGTGTGTAGTCATCGTTGAACAAAACCACCTTGTACATCGGCGGTGCCTGTAACGCAGGCTTCGCCTCCTGAACAGCAATGCCTGCGGAATCGTCGTCGTGTTCCTCCGGGCGATCTTTCTGGAGAGTCGGGCGATCCTGATTGAATGTTAGTCGAATCTGGCTGATTGCATGCATGGAAAGAAAGGTTCGTCAGTTGTGCTAATACAGTGGTGGGGGCGGTTATGGACGATTTCAACACTGACCGCCCGGTCACCTTGACTATCGGAAAAACGGTGTTACAACCAATAGAGCCCACAGTGGGTAAAAAAGGTCCGCGGAGTCAATATTAATTATAGAGACCGGCTGCGGATGTACTGGATGATACTCCAGTGATGGAGTCTGTTGCAGAGGGATATGAGCATGTCAGTCGGCAAGGTGAAATGGTTCAACAATGCCAAGGGATTCGGTTTCATTAACACCGACGCCAGAGAAGGTCGTGACGAGGATGGCAAGGACATCGATTTCTTTGCCCACTATTCGGCCATCGAGATGGACGGCTACAAAACGCTCAAGGCTGGGCAAGCTGTAAACTTCGATATCGTGCAGGGCCCCAAAGGGCTGCATGCCGTAAAAATCACGGCTGCAGAAACCGAACGGGCAGTGCCTATTATCGAAGAAGAAAAAGTGTCGAGCTGACGCAACCCGTCATCCAGTCATAAAAAAACCGCCCGAAGGCGGTTTTTTTAGTGCCGATTCGCTTACATATGCGAGATCAGCGCATCACCAAACGCAGACGAAGACAGCAGCGTCGCCCCATCCATCAGACGTTCGAAGTCATAGGTCACGGTCTTGGCGGAGATCGCTCCGTTGGTGCCCTTGATGATCAGATCCGCCGCTTCGGTCCAGCCCATGTGGCGCAGCATCATTTCAGCAGACAGGATCAGCGAACCCGGGTTGACCTGATCCTTGCCGGCGTACTTCGGCGCAGTACCGTGGGTCGCTTCGAACATGGCAATGGTGTCGGACAGGTTGGCGCCCGGTGCAATACCGATACCGCCCACTTCTGCCGCCAGTGCGTCGGAGAGGTAGTCGCCGTTCAGGTTCAGGGTCGCGATTACATCGTACTCGGCCGGGCGCAGCAGGATCTGCTGGAGCATGGCGTCGGCGATGGCATCCTTGACGATGACATTCTTGCCGGTTTTCGGGTTCTTGAACTGCATCCACGGACCACCGTCGAGCAGGGTCGCGCCGAACTCTTCAGCGGCCACTTCGTAGGCCCATTCCTTGAAGGCACCTTCGGTGAACTTCATGATGTTGCCTTTGTGCACGATGGTCAGCGAGTCGCGATCGTTGTCGACCACATACTGCAAGGCCTTGCGCGCCAGACGCTTGGTGCCTTGCAGCGAAACCGGCTTGATGCCGATACCGCAGTTTTCGTCGAAACGGATCTTGGTGACACCCATTTCATCTTTGAGGAACTTGATGACTTTGGTCGCTTCTGGCGAACCGGCTTTCCACTCGATACCGGCGTAGATGTCTTCCGAGTTCTCACGGAAGATCGTCATGTCGACGTCGCCTGGCTTTTTCACCGGGCTAGGCACGCCTTCGAACCAGCGCACAGGGCGCAGGCACACATAAAGGTCGAGTTGCTGACGCAGGGCCACGTTCAGGGAACGAATGCCGCCACCGACCGGAGTGGTCAGAGGGCCCTTGATGGAAACCACGTAATCCTTGACCGCGTCCAGGGTTTCCTGAGGTAGCCAGGTGTCCTGATCGTAAACCTGAGTCGCTTTCTCCCCGGCGTAGACTTCCATCCAGGAAATTTTGCGCTCGCCGCCGTAAGCCTTCTTAACAGCAGCATCGACAACCTTGATCATGACCGGGCTGATATCAACACCAATACCATCGCCTTCGATGAAGGGAATGATCGGGTTGTTAGGAACATTGAGAGAATGGTCCGCATTGACGGTGATTTTGTCGCCGACGGCTGGAACCTGAATCTTCTTGTATCCCATGCTGAACTCCATTGTTTGGATTGAACATCTGGCTTCGTTCGAGCGTAACCCAGTTAAATCGGCGCGCAAACCCTATGTTCCATCCATCTGCCGCAAAGCTGCATGACTCGCGGGCTACAAGCCTGAAAGCAAAGGGAAAAGCGCCAAACTCAAGCACGACGAATGACTCTACGCCCCACTCGCCCCTGCGACCTTTAGACCAATGGACGAGAATTGTCATGCATGAACCATCGGCAGATTGCCAGCTACCTATGTATAATGCCGCCGCTGACTAAAGGGTCACGAAGGCTGGACGGCTCTATGATGAGCCTTTCCGCCGGAAAAGCCGGTCTGTTACCGCAGCCCGAACGCTTGACGCCCTACTGATGCACCCAACATCACAGCAACGAAATCTCGATATTCGGCTCATGGATGACTTTGAACGAACGCGCTTACCCGGCGCCCCTCGAGTTTCTGCGCACGCTTTAGCAAAGAAGAGAGAGTTAATCCGAATATGCCCACCCGCTCGAAGATCATCTATACCTTCACCGACGAAGCCCCAGCCCTCGCCACCTATTCACTGTTGCCTATCGTAGAGGCGTTCACCGCCTCGGCTGATATCGCCGTTGAAACCCGCGATATCTCTCTTGCAGGACGCATTCTGGCCAGCTTCCCCGAGCAACTGGGTGACAAAGCCGTAGCCGACCACCTCGCCGAACTGGGCGACCTGGCCGTTACGCCTGAAGCCAACATCATCAAGCTGCCAAACATCAGCGCCTCTGTTCCGCAGCTGCAAGCGGCAATCAAAGAACTGCAAGCCCAGGGTTTCGCACTTCCTGACTACCCGGAAACCGTGACCAGCGACGCCGACAAGCTCGCCAAGTCGCGCTACGACAAAATCAAGGGCAGCGCCGTGAACCCGGTTCTGCGCGAAGGCAACTCCGATCGTCGCGCACCGCTGTCGGTCAAGAACTACGCGCGCAAGCACCCGCACAAAATGGGCGCCTGGGCTGCGGACTCCAAGTCTCACGTCGCGCACATGAGCACCGGTGATTTCTACGGCAGCGAAAAAGCTGCCCTGATCGAAGCCGCTGACGCCGTCAAAATCGAACTGATCGCTCAAGACGGCACTACCACCGTCCTGAAAGAAAAAACCACCGTACAAGCCGGTGAGATTCTCGATTGCGCGGTCATGAGCAAAAACGCTCTGCGCAGCTTCATTGCTGCCGAGATCGAAGACGCCAAAGCCAAAGGCGTGCTGCTGTCGGTTCACCTCAAAGCCACCATGATGAAGGTCTCCGACCCGATCATGTTCGGCCAGATCGTTGCCGAGTTCTATAAAGACGCACTGGCCAAGCACGCTGACGTGCTGGCACAGATCGGGTTCAACCTGAACAACGGCATCGGCGACCTGTACGCTCGCATCAAAGCCCTGCCGGCTGAACAGCAAGCTGCCATCGAAGCCGACATTCAGGCGGTCTACGCCGCTCGTCCGTCGCTGGCCATGGTCAACTCCGACAAAGGCATCACCAACCTGCACGTGCCGAGCGACGTCATCGTCGACGCCTCGATGCCGGCAATGATCCGTGACTCCGGCAAAATGTGGGGCACTGACGGCCAGCTGCACGACACCAAGGCTGTGATCCCGGATCGCTGCTACGCGACCATCTACCAGGCGGTCATCGAAGACTGCAAGGCAAACGGCGCTTTCGACCCAACCACCATGGGCAGCGTGCCAAACGTTGGTCTGATGGCGAAAAAAGCCGAAGAGTACGGTTCGCACGACAAGACCTTCCAGATCAAGGCCAACGGCGTTGTCCGCGTTACCGACAGCAAAGGCACCCTGCTGCTGGAGCAATCGGTTGAAGCCGGCGACATCTTCCGCATGTGCCAGACCAAAGACGCGCCAATCCAGGACTGGGTCAAACTGGCCGTCAACCGCGCTCGCGCAAGCAGCACGCCAGCGATTTTCTGGCTGGACCCGATGCGCGCTCACGACGGCGTAGTGATCGAGAAAGTTCAGGCTTACCTGAAGGATCACGATACGTCCGGCCTGGACATCCAGATCATGGCACCAGTCGACGCGATGAAGTTCACCCTGGACCGCACTCGCGAAGGCAAGGACACCATTTCGGTGACCGGCAACGTACTGCGCGACTACCTGACTGACCTGTTCCCGATCATGGAACTGGGCACCAGCGCCAAGATGCTGTCGATCGTTCCGCTGATGAATGGCGGCGGTCTGTTCGAAACCGGCGCTGGCGGTTCCGCACCGAAGCACGTTCAACAACTGCTGGAAGAAAACTTCCTGCGCTGGGATTCCCTGGGCGAGTTCCTGGCCCTGGCCGCTTCCCTTGAGCACCTGGGTGTGACCTACAACAACCCTAAGGCGCTGGTTCTGGCCAAGACCCTGGATCAGGCCACCGGCCAGTTCCTGGACAACAACAAGTCGCCATCGCGCAAAGTCGGCAACATCGACA
The DNA here is from genome assembly GCF_019956415.1 of Pseudomonas sp. GL-B-19. Classification (GTDB taxonomy): domain Bacteria; phylum Pseudomonadota; class Gammaproteobacteria; order Pseudomonadales; family Pseudomonadaceae; genus Aquipseudomonas. The sequence goes on along the minus strand of NZ_JAHBDK010000043.1, from coordinate 29,786 downwards.
ACCGCGGCAGCCACTTCTACCTGGCGCTGTACTGGGCTCAAGCCCTGGCGGCCCAGACTGAAGACGCGGCACTGCAAGCGCAGTTCACGACTCTGGCCAAAACCCTGGCCGAGAACGAAGCAACCATCGTTGCCGAGCTCAACGCCGTTCAGGGCAAGCCAGTGGACATCGGTGGTTACTACCACGCCGATGCCGAGCTGATCAGCAAAGCCATGCGTCCGAGCGCAACCTTCAACGCAGCAGTTGCTGCGCTGGTTTAAGGTTGTAAGGATGCAAGAAGCCCGGTCACTGAACGTATACCTGAGGTATATCGTTTGTGAGCGGGCGCCCTCAAGGGCCGGTGTTTAAAGGTATTTTTGCATCAAACCTTTTTGATGCAAAAACACATCGTGATACATCGCAATATCGAAGCGCCGGCGGCAACGTCGGCGCTTTTCTTTTTTCTCGATTCATATCCTGGCGCTGCCGACGTTCTTTCTGGACTTCACCGTAGCTACCCGCGTGCAGGCTGCAATTAAAGTAAACACACAGACTAATTGGACGAACTCTAGACAGAGTTTTATGGACTAATTTATTTCCATCCAGCTTCAGTTGGTATAAATAAAATACACTCATCATTCGATTCAAGACACTCAAAAAAACTTGAGTATTGCACTACCCCGCATAAATTCAAATGTATTTGGCTATCCGATTTCAGACTCGCAACAACATTGAATTCAACCAACTGACAACTCTAGGATAAAACTCAAGCAGTGCGCCATGTGCTGTTCAGGAAAATTAGAGTCCTAATCAGGAGGTTTAGTCATGCAACCGAAAAACCAAGTCGTGCAGAACGACAACACTGTAATGAGTGCAGATAAACTGGTTTTCAACACCAATGAACCCTCCAATGACTTGCAGGGGACACTTGCGGCCAATATCAAGTTCGCCCAAAGCCAAATCTTTCCGGCATCGCCCAAGCCCGACGACCGCCAGCCTCATCTAATTGCAAAGCGCAAAACCTTACTCATGGTAAAACCGTTGAGCAGCGTTAATACTTTGCAGGTCACGATTACCAACAGCGATGGGACACAGTTTGGCCCGCTAATACTGAACAGCCCTGATCAACTGCCTAAAACGGCCTACTACATTGATGATTTACCGGATGATGAGATAGATTTCACTCCGCCACCAGGCTCCACTTACACGATCAACCGCGGCAGCGAAATTAATAAACTGGGAGATCCGTCCGGGAATTTCCTGCTGGAAAAGCTGCAACAAAACGCCTTGGTCGAGATTCAAACCTCAGATGGCAACTGGGTGAGAGATATTTACCTGCCAAACAGTTCGACCCTGGAAGGAAAGGTGGTGCGTGCCCGGTCCAGCGCCGGCTACAACTCGATTATTTTATACAGAGATCAGGAGGTATCGATCTCTGTGGGACAGGCCCATCAGTTCAAGTTTATCTCAGGACGATGGGTCCGTGATGGCGAGCTGGAAAACCAAGGGATCATCTATGCCGAAAACACCTGGAGTGTCGAAATTCCAGCCGAGTGGATCAAGCCCGGCATTAACCTGCGCTTTGACAGCGACAGTTTGACTGGGCAATTGAATGATATATGGGTCGGCGCCACCACCGAGCTGCTCATCAATACCATCGACATCGGCATGCTCACGGCGCCGCGTGACGCTTACGCCTTTGCAAAGGATCCCAATGCACACAGGGAATATTTCCAGACAGTCCCGGTGACACGCATGATTGTGAGCCAGTATCAGTCGCTCTATCTACCCGAGGTGATGTTAGCTGATGGTACGTTGCTCACGGATTTTGATCCGAGCGAGGGGGGATGGCATAGCGGCACAATGCGGGGGGTTATTGGCAAGGAACTGATCTCACTCGGTATCAACCATGCTAACTACGGTGTCAACTGCTCGGCAGGCCGAGGCGAATGGACCCCTTATACAGCCGCTCAACTCACAGCTCACAACAGCCAGGGAAAATACTCCAACGGTATTCAGGTGCATGGTGGTTCGGGTGGCGCGGGCATGGTGACCCTCGACAGTTCATTGGGTAACGAGTTTAGCCATGAACTGGGGCACAATTATGGGTTGGGGCACTTCCCTGGCGGCTTTAACGGTTCTGTGCACCAAGCTGCCAACGAGATCAACTCAACCTGGGGATGGGACTCGAACCATTGTAAGTTCATCCCCAACTTCTGGCCGACATCCACCGATCAGGACGCTTGCCATGAAGGCACATGCCAACCGCCCTTCCATGGTCGGGCTTTCGGGCGTGATTCGATGGCCGGTGGCGAGCCGATGTCCCGGCTTAACCGCTACACTCTTTACACCCCATACACGGCGACAATCATCCAGGCGTTTCTGGAAAGCAAAGTGGTATTCGCGTCCGACTCACCCACAGGTTTTCGCAAATGGGATCCGGCCACCCAGCGCATGGAGCACTATGATCACAGGCTTGACATCGTCAGACCGATCACTGCTTCTAATAACGACCTGAGTGAAGACACCCTCTCGGCGCTATTCAATAAGAGTCAAATGGTAAAGGTGTTTATGGAGGATGGGAACTGGACCCAATCCATCTTTGTTCCACCTGCCTCTCAGGCCAACAATCAATGTGTGATAAGCGTCGATCATCGGGCCGGGTACAACAGCCAGCTCTATATCAACGGCCAGGTCATTTCAGTAGTCCGAGGTTTGAAAACCAATTATATTTCGAACGGTTCGATCTGGAGTGAATGCATTGTTTTGGATATGAGCATGACGCGGGTCACTGCACCCACCAACAACCTGACCGAATCTAATTTGATTAGTCTGCTGGCCAACTACCAGGTACTCAATGTAGCGATGTGGGATGGCAACTGGGCTTCGTCCATTCATGTTCCGCCAGCCTCACAGGCAAATAATCAACGTGTTATCACTATTGATCATAATGCTACCTATAACACACAGCTTTACATTAATGGCCTGAGCATTCAGCTATCGCAGGGGGTCAAGAAATACTACATTTCTGATGGCGATCGCTGGAGCGAACGAGTGCAGCTGAAAGATCTGAGTGTTGAACGTCGCCCACAAGCGTCTGGCGTACCCGTCACGACATTGGTTGGTTATTTCGATCCGCAAGGAGAACTGCAAAGCTACATTTACCCCGCCTTGCACGGAGCCTATGGCTTTCTTTATGCAGATGACAGCAGCACGCTGACCTCAACCGACTGCCAGCTGTGGGTGGAATCCGAGAATGGCGTTCAGCGTTTCAAGCTGCCTAATAATCGTTTACAGAGCAACGTGATGAACAAATTCCACATTAACATCGCGGAGTCTGTCCACCCACGTACGGTAACGCTTGTTTGCAATGGTGATATCGTACTTCAGCAAAGTATTGCGCCAGCTGAAACAGACCTTACTTACACGATTAATGGTGAGTAGGGCTTTGTCCGCACAGGGCACATGTCAGGCGCTCACTTATTAGCCTAGTGCTCTGTTTTACCAGCCAACCTGTGAGGCCATCGCCTCACGGGCTCGCGTTGTTTTGTTCAGCTATCTTCGTAACGAACGACCTTTAAAGCCCAGCGGGACTTCTGAATCGACAACTCTGACTTCGAAACCCGAACAGACGTCAGGTTGACACCGGTAAATGACCGCTCTTGGTCGGCTTTACCCGAGACAGCGGCTAATCATTTAACATCTCTATTGACTGACCTGACGCCTTCGCTGGCAAGCCAGCCCCTACAGGGTTCGTGTTTCAACAATCAAAATTGAGGGCATTTCATGGATTGGCTACCCCACATCACTGTCGCCACCATCGTCGAAGACAACGGTCGCTTCCTGATGGTCGAAGAACTCAAACACGGCCGCGTTGTGCTCAATCAACCGGCCGGCCACCTGGACCCGGACGAAACGCTGACCGAAGCCGCCATCCGCGAAACCCTCGAAGAAACCGGCTGGGACGTCGAGCCGACCGGCGTCGTCGGCATTTACCTCTACACCGCCCCCAGCAACGGCGTGACTTACCAACGGGTCTGTTTCATCGCAAAACCGCTCAAACACCACCCGGACTATCAGCTGGATGACGGCATCGTCGGCGCCAAGTGGCTGACGCGTGACGAACTGCTGGAACAGCGCGCAAACTGGCGCAGTGAGCTGATCATCCGCTGCATTGATGATTATCTGGACGGTAAACACTTCGGTCTCGAACTGATCCGCCCTTCTCTTTAGCCTTGCGGGCTCCGGCCTGTTAGAATCGCGTCCTTTTTCAAGACACTCATTGAATCCCTATGCGTGATCCAGCCCCTTCTGACACACAAAAGAAGCGCGTCATTGTCGGTATGTCCGGCGGCGTGGACTCTTCCGTTTCCGCCCTCCTGCTGATCGAGCAGGGCTACGAGGTGGAAGGCCTGTTCATGAAGAACTGGGAAGAAGACGATGGAACGGAATACTGCACCGCCATGGACGACCTGGCGGACGCTCAAGCCGTGTGCGACAAAATTGGTATCAAACTGCACACCGCCAACTTCGCCGCCGAGTACTGGGACAACGTGTTCGAGCACTTCCTGGCCGAATACAAGGCCGGGCGCACGCCAAACCCGGACATCCTGTGCAACCGCGAGATCAAGTTCAAGGCGTTCCTCGACTACGCCATGATGCTGGGTGCCGACCTGATCGCCACCGGCCACTACGTGCGCCGCCGCGATATCGATGGCCGCACCGAATTGCTCAAGGGCCTGGACGCGAACAAAGACCAGAGCTACTTCCTGCACGCCGTTGGCGGCGAACAGATCGCCAAGACCCTGTTCCCGGTCGGCGAACTGGAAAAGCCCGAAGTGCGCGCGATTGCCGAGAAATACGAGCTGGCGACTGCGAAGAAAAAGGACTCCACCGGCATCTGCTTCATCGGCGAACGCCGCTTCAGCGACTTTCTCAAGCAGTACCTGCCCGCGCAACCCGGCGAAATCAAGACCACCGAAGGCGAAGTGATCGGCCGTCACCACGGTTTGATGTACCACACCATCGGCCAGCGCCAGGGCCTGGGCATCGGCGGCTTGAAAGACGCCAGTGACGAGCCGTGGTACGTGCTGATCAAGGACCTGGAACACAACGAGCTGATCGTTGGCCAGGGCAATGACCATCCTTACCTCTTCTCCCGTGCCCTGCTCGCCTCGGACATCTATTGGGTCAACCCGATTGATTTGACCGCACCGCGCAAGCTGACCGCCAAGGTCCGCTATCGCCAGAGCGATCAGCCGTGCACGCTGGAGAAAACCGCCACCGGCTACCGCGCAACCTTCGATGACCCGCAACGCGCGGTCACCCCAGGCCAGTCCGTGGTGTTCTATGACGGTGAAATCTGCCTGGGAGGCGGAGTGATCGAAATTGCCGAGCCATGGACCAGCAAAGGCCAGCAACAATGAGCCCGACCCAGGAGCAACTGACGGCGCTGGGCGGCGTGTTTCTCGCCGCCGTCCTCGTCGACAAGATTGCCAAGAGCGGCCAGACCTCTGAAGCCGGCCTGACCTGCATGCTCGGCAGCCTGCTGATTCGCGACCCCAAGGACACGCTGGAAGTCTACGGCGGTGATGACATCAATCTGCGCGAAGGTTATCGCGCCCTGGTCGGCGCACTTGAGCGTGACCCGAGCGCCCTTCAGCGTGAGCCCTTGCGTTACGCACTGGCGATGCTGGGCCTGGAGCGTCAGCTGGCCAAGCGCGGCGACATGCTGGAGGTGATTGGCAAGCGCTTGCCGCAGATCCAATCCCAGGTCGAACACTTCGGCCCAGCCCATGAAAACGTGATCGCCGCATGCGGCGCGCTGTACCAGGACACCCTGAGCACCTTGCGCCAACGGATTCAGGTCCACGGCGACATGCGCAACCTGCAGCAGCCGAGCAATGCCTCGAAAATCCGCGCCCTGTTGCTGGCCGGGATTCGCTCGGCGCGCCTGTGGCGGCAGTTGGGCGGACATCGTTGGCAACTGGTGATCAGCCGCCGCAAGTTGCTGAAAGAGCTTTACCCCTTGATGCGTAACGAATAAGTCGCGCAGACAACTATTTACTCTGCATTACGCGTAATACGCCGGTCAGTTGGCAACGGACCGGCGGATTTTTTCATGTATGATACGCGCCCCATTTCGTTGCCCGACTGTCCGAGAACACCCCATGCAGCTTTCTTCGCTCACTGCGGTTTCCCCTGTTGACGGCCGCTACGCCGGCAAAACCCAGGCCCTGCGCCCGATTTTCAGCGAATACGGTCTGATCCGTGCTCGCGTCCTGGTTGAAGTACGCTGGCTCCAGCGTCTGGCCGCTCACTCTGCCATCAGCGAAGTACCGGCGTTCTCCGCCGAAGCCAACGCTGTGCTGAACACCCTGGCGGAAAACTTTTCTCTGGAACACGCCGAGCGCGTCAAAGAGATCGAGCGCACCACCAACCACGACGTTAAAGCCATTGAATACCTGCTCAAAGAGCAAGCGGCCAAACTGCCGGAACTGGCTGCCGTCAGCGAATTCATCCACTTTGCCTGCACCAGCGAGGACATCAACAACCTGTCCCACGCCCTGATGCTGCGCGAAGGCCGTGATGACGTGATGCTGCCGCTGATGCGCCAAACCGCCGAAGCCATCCGCGAACTGGCCATCCGCTTCGCTGACGTGCCAATGCTATCGCGCACCCACGGTCAGCCGGCTTCGCCGACCACCCTGGGCAAAGAGCTGGCGAACGTGGTTTACCGTCTGGAGCGTCAAATCGCTCAGGTCGCTGCCGTTCCGCTGCTGGGCAAGATCAACGGCGCTGTCGGCAACTACAACGCTCACCTGTCGGCCTACCCTGAGATCGACTGGGAAGAAAACGCCCGCGCCTTCATCGAAGACGAACTGGGTCTGGGCTTCAACCCGTACACCACGCAAATCGAACCGCACGACTACATTGCCGAGCTGTTCGACGCTATCGCGCGCTTCAACACCATCCTGATCGACTTCGACCGCGACATCTGGGGCTACATCTCCCTGGGTTATTTCAAACAGCGCACCATCGCTGGCGAAATCGGCTCGTCGACCATGCCGCACAAGGTCAACCCGATCGACTTCGAAAACTCCGAAGGCAACCTGGGCATCGCCAACGCACTGTTCCAGCACTTGGCGAGCAAGCTGCCAATCTCCCGCTGGCAGCGTGACCTGACAGACTCTACCGTACTGCGCAACCTCGGTGTCGGCTTCGCCCACAGCGTGATCGCGTACGAAGCGAGCCTCAAAGGCATCAGCAAGCTTGAGCTCAACGCTCAGAAAATCGCTGCTGACCTGGATGCATGCTGGGAAGTTTTGGCCGAGCCGATACAGACTGTGATGCGCCGTTACAACATCGAAAACCCGTACGAAAAACTGAAAGAATTGACGCGCGGCAAGGGCATCAGCCCAGAAGCGCTGCAAACTTTCATCGACGGCCTGGACATGCCAGCCGCCGCCAAGGCCGAGCTGAAACTGCTCACCCCGGCGAACTACATCGGTAACGCTGTAGAGCAAGCCAAACGCATCTGATTGACCGCTGGACATGTTTGAAACGCCCGGCCGCGCCGGGCGTTTTTATTCCCGTCTCAAAAGTGCTTTTTTTCAATAGGTTACACATGAATCCTGATATTCCTCTTCAACTTCTGGGCGGCATCACGGCGCGTGAATTCCTGCGCGACTACTGGCAGAAAAAACCGCTGCTGATCCGCCAGGCGATTCCTGATTTCGAAAGCCCGATCGACGCCGACGAACTGGCCGGTCTGGCACTGGAAGAAGAAGTCGAATCGCGCCTGGTGATCGAGCACGGCGAGCGTCCTTGGGAATTGCGCCGCGGCCCGTTCGCGGAAGACGAATTCAGCAAACTGCCGGAACGCGAGTGGACCTTGCTGGTACAAGCGGTCGATCAGTTTGTGCCTGAAGTCAGCGAACTGCTGGAACAGTTCCGCTTTCTGCCGAGCTGGCGCGTCGACGACGTGATGATCAGCTTCGCCGCCCCAGGTGGCAGCGTCGGTCCGCACTTCGACAACTACGATGTATTCCTGCTGCAAGGCCACGGCAAGCGCAACTGGAAAATTGGCCAGATGTGCAACTCCGAGAGCGCCCTGCTGCCACACGCAGACCTGCGCATCCTCGCTGACTTCGAAGCCACCGATGAGTGGATCCTGGAACCGGGCGACATGCTGTATCTGCCACCACGCCTGGCCCACTGCGGCGTGGCCGTCGATGACTGCATGACGTACTCCGTCGGTTTCCGCGCGCCGAGCGCCGCTGAAGTGCTGACCCACTTCACCGACTTCCTCAGCCAGTTCCTGACGGACGAAGAGCGCTACACCGACGCCGACGCGCTGCCCGCGGCTGATCCACACCAGATCCAGCACGATGCCCTTGATCGGCTCAAAGCCCTGCTGGCCGAGCACATGAGCGACGAGCGCCTGCTGTTGACCTGGTTCGGCCAGTTCATGACCGAGCCGCGCTACCCGGAACTCGTGGTAGGTCCGGAAGAAATCGAGGAAGACGACCTGCTCGCCAGCCTTGAGCAAGGTGCAGTCTTGATCCGCAACCCAAGCGCTCGCCTTGCCTGGTCCGAAGTCGATGACGACCTGCTGCTGTTCGCCAGCGGCCAGAGCCGTTATCTGCCGGGCAAGCTGCGCGAACTGCTGAAATTGATCTGCGCCGCCGATGCGCTGCACATCGACAACCTTGGCGAGTGGCTGGCCGACGAAGACGGTCGCGGCCTGCTGTGCGAACTGATCAAGCAAGGAAGCCTGGGGTTTGCTGATGAATAAAATTCACGTAAGTGTCGCAGACTGGCAAAAGGATAACGCCGAGATCCGGCGCATTCGTGAGACGGTATTCATCGCCGAGCAATCCGTTCCGCCCGAGCTGGAATGGGATGCCGATGACGCCACCGCGGTGCATTTCCTGGCCTTCGAAGGCGACTTTCCGATTGGCACTGCTCGCCTGCTGCCCGATGGTCACATCGGCCGGGTTTCGGTGCTCAAGGACTGGCGCGGCCTGAAGGTCGGCGATGCGCTGATGCATGCGGTGATTGGTGAAGCCGAGAAGCGTGGACTGAAGCAGCAAATGCTCAGCGCGCAGGTTCAGGCAACGGCGTTCTATGAGCGCCTGGGTTTTCACATTCTCAGCGAGGAATTCCTGGAAGCCGGGATTCCGCATGTGGACATGGTGCGTCACTCGGCCTGAAACCCTGTGGTGAGGGGGCTTGCCCCCTCGCCACAGAGAACACCACAAAACGCCCCGCCATTTTCGGATGCCGGGGCGTTTTGCTGTCTACGATTCAACTTGCGCCACGCCGGGCCGACAAACTGGCACTATCAAGGCATTAGAAGTCGGAGATAACGGATATGTCCCTACGCACACTGCTCACCACCCTGCTACTGACCTGCAGTTTTTCAGCCATGGCCGCCACCGAAATCGTACCCCTGAACTTCCGCACCAGCGCCGACTTGCTGTCCGTGGCGCAGGATTTCATTGGCAACGAAGGCCAGGTCAGCGCTTATGGCAATCAGCTGATCGTCAACGCGGATCAACGCAAGATCGACGAACTTAAAGCCCTGATCGGCCAACTCGATGTCGCCGCCAAGCGCCTGCTGATCACCGTCGACACCAGTGACAACAACTACCAGGACAATCAGGGTTACTCGGTAAACGGCGCCAAGCCGAACCAGACCCGAATCATCCATCGCAGCACCGCCAGCCGTGACGGCGGAGTCCAGCAGATTCAGGCCAGCGAAGGCACACCTGCACTGATTCAGGTCGGCCAGAGCGTTCCGCTCACGAGCGCGCAGACCGACTCTTACGGTGATTTGCGCAGCCGCCCCGAATACCGCAACGTCACTCAGGGCTTCTACGTCACCGCCAGCGTCACCGGTGAAATCGTTCACTTGGCGATCAGCACCAATCGTGACCGCATTAGCCAGGAACGTTCCGATGTAGTGAACGTACAAAGTACCGACACAACCGTCACAGGCCGCCTCGGCGAATGGATTACGCTGGCCGGCGTCAACCAGCAGAACCTGGCCGACAAACAGGCCAGGACCCGCAGCTATGCGACTCAGGGCCGGGATGACATGACCCTGCGGGTGAAAGTCGATACTTTGGACTAAAGCACCGGAAACTGACTGATTAGTCGTATTAGACCAAAGATGTAGTGCCTGAAAAAAAGCACTACAAAACGTTTGACGATCGAAAAAAGCAAAGGCATGATGGCCTCGCTCCCGCTAATCAGGGGCCCTGGCAAGGGCCTTCGAAGCGATGCTCGCACCTATCCCGCGAGCCGCTTCGTGTCTGTACCGCCCACAAGGTGTGTTTGACGAGGTTGCCGACTGGAACGAAGTTGTCCCGAGGGACGGAAGCGTAATTAGGTAACCCGGCACTACACTGAGGTTCGCACCAAGGCCCACGATGCCCGAATGCGCTCAACAGCTTGCCCTTACCTGCTCACTTCCCCTCGAGCCCATCGTTCATCCCGTCGCTACCCCGCCGAATCCGACTTGACCACCCAAGCTTCTGGTCAGCGAGCGCATGAATTTTCCACCGCAGAACAACTTTCCGTAAAAGACGCGACGAGGTTTATCTCCATGGCACTGACACGCGAACAGCAAATTGCAGCCCTCGAAAAAGATTGGGCTGAAAACCCACGCTGGAAAGGCGTGACACGCGCTTACTCCGCTGCTGACGTCGTCCGCCTGCGTGGCTCGGTTCAACCTGAGCACACCTTTGCAAAACTGGGCGCCGAGAAGCTGTGGAACCTGGTCACCCAGGGCGCCAAGCCTTCCTTCCGTCCCGAGAAAGATTTCGTCAACTGCATGGGCGCCCTGACCGGCGGCCAGGCTGTACAACAAGTCAAAGCCGGTATCCAGGCGATCTACCTGTCGGGCTGGCAAGTAGCCGCGGACAACAACTCCGCCGAATCGATGTACCCAGACCAGTCGCTGTACCCGGTGGACTCGGTTCCAACCGTGGTCAAGCGCATCAACAACTCGTTCCGTCGTGCTGACCAGATCCAGTGGAAAGCCGGCAAAGGCCCGGGCGACGAAGGTTACATCGACTACTTCGCTCCAATCGTGGCTGACGCTGAAGCCGGTTTCGGCGGCGTACTGAACGCTTACGAGCTGATGAAGAGCATGATCGAAGCAGGCGCCGCCGGCGTTCACTTCGAAGACCAACTGGCCTCCGTGAAAAAATGCGGCCACATGGGCGGCAAGGTACTGGTTCCTACCCAGGAAGCCGTACAGAAGCTGACCGCTGCCCGTCTGGCAGCTGACGTTGCCGGTACTCCGACCATCATCCTGGCCCGTACCGACGCTAACGCAGCTGACCTGCTGACGTCCGACTGCGACCCGTACGACCAGCCATTCGTGACCGGCGAACGTACCCAGGAAGGCTTCTACAAAGTGCGCGCCGGTCTGGACCAGGCCATCGCTCGCGGCCTGGCTTACGCTCCGTACGCCGATCTGATCTGGTGCGAAACCGCCAAGCCGGATCTGGACGAGGCTCGCCGCTTCGCTGAAGCGATCAAAAAGGAATACCCGGACCAACTGCTGTCGTACAACTGCTCGCCTTCCTTCAACTGGAAGAAAAACCTGGACGACGCGACCATCGCCAAGTTCCAGCGCGAACTGTCCGCCATGGGTTACAAGCACCAGTTCATCACCCTGGCCGGCATTCACAACATGTGGCACAGCATGTTCAACCTGGCGCACGACTACGCCCGCAACGACATGACTGCCTACGTGAAGCTGCAAGAGCAGGAGTTCGCTGACGCTTCGAAGGGCTACACCTTCGTGGCTCACCAGCAGGAAGTGGGCACCGGCTACTTCGACGACATGACCACTGTGATTCAAGGTGGCTCGTCTTCGGTAACCGCACTGACCGGTTCGACTGAAGAAGAACAGTTCCACTGATCTGCTTCGCCTGAGTAAACGGCCGTTGCGGACCGGATAGAAAGCTAACCGCAACGCTGCACATCTGACGCCCCGACTGGTCCGGGGCGTTTTTTTGCCTGCGATTTCACCCATCCTTGTAGGAGCTGGCTTGCCAGCGAAGGCGTCCGTTCATTCAGCGCATGACTGTCGGACCTATTCGCTGGCAAGCCAGCTCCTACACTCTCTGTGTTGCGGCAAAACATTGATCCAGCGCGATATCGTTGTCAGAAAAATCCGCTAAAACATTCACTGCCGCTACTTGCAGTAACGCGCAAAAAAGACAACTTCCCGACTCTTACCCCGCTAATCAGTTTAAAAACCATCACAAACAATATTGATTATCATTTAGGCGCAACTATGTTCGTTACATTTCCGACAAAACAATATTGATGAAAAGCCGGCTAATGCCCGCCATGCATGGGCTGCGGGGCTTTGGAGGTGCGCTATGTCCTTAATCCTATAAATAATTTCGCTATAGGAATTTTACTTGCTGGGTGTTTAGCCATAAAATCAGCGGGATTGATTGCTGCGACATATCGTCACTGCGTTGTTACTTTTTCAAGCTCAGAGACCTTTGCTCTCTGTTAAGGATTACCAGCATGCCCGAAGCGACAGGACTCATGGCCCACAACTGGGGCTTTGCCATTTTCCTTCTGGGCGTCGTCGGCCTATGCGCCTTCATGCTCGGCGTCTCCAGCCTCCTCGGGTCAAAAGCCTGGGGTCGCAGCAAAAACGAACCGTTTGAATCCGGCATGCTGCCTACAGGTGGCGCCCGTCTGCGGCTCTCAGCCAAATTCTATCTCGTCGCGATGCTCTTCGTGATCTTCGATATCGAAGCCCTTTTTCTCTTTGCATGGTCTGTGTCCGTCCGCGAAAGCGGCTGGACCGGATTCGTCGAAGCTCTCGTTTTCATAGCAATTCTGTTGGCAGGCCTTGTCTACCTATTCCGAGTGGGCGCCCTTGACTGGGCTCCGGAAGCTCGTCGTAAGCGACAAGCGAAGCTGAAACAATGAGGCTTTGGCAATGCAATACAATCTCACCAGGATCGACCCCGATGCTCCTAACGAGCAGTATCCGATTGGCGAACGGGAAACCGTTTCCGATCCGTTAGAAGATCAAGTCCACAAAAACATTTTCATGGGCAAGCTCGAAGACGTGCTTAACGGCACGATCAACTGGGGGCGCAAGAACTCCCTGTGGCCGTATAACTTCGGTCTTTCGTGCTGCTACGTGGAAATGACCACCGCCTTCACGGCGCCCCACGACATCGCGCGCTTCGGCGCCGAGGTTATCCGGGCATCGCCGCGTCAGGCGGATTTCATGGTTATCGCCGGTACCTGCTTCATCAAGATGGCGCCGATCATTCAGCGTCTCTACGAGCAAATGCTCGAACCTAAATGGGTTATTTCCATGGGTTCGTGCGCCAACTCCGGTGGCATGTACGACATCTACTCTGTCGTTCAAGGGGTGGACAAGTTCCTGCCCGTGGACGTCTACGTGCCTGGCTGCCCGCCCCGTCCTGAAGCTTTTCTGCAAGGCTTGATGCTCTTGCAAGAGTCGATTGGACAGGAGCGTCGCCCGCTTTCCTGGGTCGTCGGCGATCAAGGCGTATACCGCGCCGAGATGCCTTCCGAGAAGGAAAAGCGCCGCGAACAGCGAATCGCAGTCACCAACCTGCGCAGCCCCGACGAAGTCTGATCCAGACCTGCTTCTTTTATAGAACGAGAACCTGGCTTCATTCTTTACGTTGACCGAAAGCGATAAATAACCATGACTACAGGCAGTGCTCTGTACATCCCGCCTTACAAGGCAGACGACCAGGATGTGGTCGTCGAACTGAACAACCGTTTTGGCCCCGAGGCGTTCACCGCCCAGCCAACCCGCACCGGCATGCCGGTGCTTTGGGTTGCGCGTGCCAAACTCGTCGAAGTCCTGACCTTCCTGCGTAACCTGCCTAAGCCGTACGTCATGCTCTATGACCTGCACGGCGTGGACGAGCGTCTGCGCACCAAGCGTCAAGGGCTGCCTAACGGCGTCGACTTCACTGTGTTTTATCACTTGATGTCGATCGAACGTAATAGTGACGTAATGATCAAGGTCGCCTTGTCCGAGAGCGACCTCAGCGTGCCGACCGTGACCGGCATCTGGCCGAACGCCAACTGGTACGAGCGTGAAGTGTGGGACATGTACGGCATCAACTTTGCCGGCCACCCGCACCTGACCCGCATCATGATGCCGCCGACCTGGGAAGGTCACCCGCTGCGCAAGGACTTCCCGGCCCGTGCCACCGAGTTCGACCCGTTCACCCTGAACCTCGCCAAGCAACAGCTTGAGGAAGAAGCCGCGCGCTTCAAGCCTGAAGACTGGGGTATGAAGCGTTCCGGTGCGAACGAGGACTACATGTTCCTCAACCTCGGCCCTAACCACCCTTCCGCGCACGGTGCGTTCCGCATCATCCTGCAGCTGGACGGTGAAGAGATCGTCGACTGCGTGCCGGACGTTGGCTACCACCACCGTGGTGCCGAGAAGATGGCCGAGCGTCAGTCCTGGCACAGTTTCATCCCGTACACCGACCGTATCGACTACCTCGGCGGCGTGATGAACAACCTGCCGTACGTGCTCTCGGTCGAGAAGCTGGCCGGCATCAAGGTGCCGGAGAAGGTCGACGTCATCCGCATCATGATGGCCGAATTCTTCCGGATCACCAGCCACCTGCTGTTCCTGGGCACATACATCCAGGACGTCGGCGCCATGACCCCGGTGTTCTTCACGTTCACCGACCGTCAGAAGGCGTACACGGTGATCGAAGCCATTACCGGTTTCCGTCTGCACCCGGCCTGGTACCGCATTGGTGGCGTCGCTCACGACCTGCCGCGCGGCTGGGAAAAACTGGTGAAAGACTTCGTCGAGTGGATGCCAAAGCGTCTGGACGAATACCAGAAAGCCGCCCTGGACAACAGCATCCTGCGTGGCCGGACCATCGGCGTCGCCGACTACAACACCAAGGAAGCCCTGGAATGGGGTGTCACTGGTTCCGGCCTGCGCGCCACCGGTTGCGACTTCGACCTGCGCAAGGCGCGTCCGTACTCCGGTTATGAGAACTTCGAATTCGAAGTGCCGCTGGCCGCAAATGGCGATGCCTACGATCGCTGCATCGTGCGCGTCGAAGAAATGCGCCAGAGCATCAAGATCATCGACCAGTGCATGCGCAACATGCCGGAAGGCCCGTACAAGGCGGATCACCCGCTGACCACGCCGCCGCCGAAAGAGCGCACCCTGCAACACATCGAGACCCTGATCACGCACTTCCTGCAAGTTTCGTGGGGCCCGGTCATGCCGGCCAACGAATCCTTCCAGATGATCGAAGCGACCAAGGGCATCAACAGTTATTACCTGACGAGCGATGGCGGCACCATGAGCTACCGCACCCGGATTCGTACCCCAAGCTTCCCGCACTTGCAGCAGATCCCTTCGGTGATCAAAGGCAGCATGGTCGCGGACTTGATCGCGTACCTGGGTAGTATCGATTTCGTTATGGCCGACGTGGACCGCTAAGCATGAACAGCACGCTTATCCAGACAGACCGTTTCACCTTGAGTGAAACCGAGCGCTCGGCCATCGAGCACGAGTTGCATCACTACGAAGACCCGCGCGCGGCGTCGATCGAAGCCCTGAAGATCGTCCAGAAGGAACGTGGCTGGGTGCCGGATGGCGCTTTGTACGCCATCGGCGAGATCCTCGGCATCCCGGCCAGCGACGTAGAAGGCGTGGCGACGTTCTATAGCCAGATCTTCCGTCAGCCGGTTGGCCGTCACATCATTCGCGTCTGCGACAGCATGGTCTGCTACATCGGCGGCCACGAATCCGTGGTCAGCGAAATCCAGAGCAAGCTTGGCATCGGCCTGGGTCAGACCACCGCCGACGGTCGTTTCACTCTGCTGCCGGTCTGCTGCCTCGGCAACTGTGACAAGGCACCGGCGTTGATGATCGACGACGACACTTTCGGTGATGTGCAGCCTGCCGGCGTTGCCAAATTGCTCGAGGGCTACGTATGACCCTGACTTCCTTCGGCCCTGCCAACCGCATCAAGCGGTCGGCCGAGACTCACCCGCTCACCTGGCGTCTGCGTGACGACGGCGAAGCCGTGTGGCTCGACGAGTACCAGGCCAAGAACGGTTACGCCGCTGCGCGCAAAGCCTTCGCCGACATGGCTCAGGACGATATCGTCCAGACCGTGAAGGATTCGGGCTTGAAAGGTCGCGGCGGTGCAGGCTTCCCCACGGGCGTTAAGTGGGGCCTGATGCCCAAAGACGAATCCATCAACATCCGCTACCTGCTGTGCAACGCGGATGAAATGGAGCCGAACACCTGGAAAGACCGCATGCTGATGGAGCAACTGCCCCATCTGCTGATCGAAGGCATGCTGATCAGTGCCCGCGCGCTGAAAACCTACCGGGGCTACATCTTCCTGCGTGGCGAATACACCACCGCCGCCAAGCACCTCAACCGTGCCGTAGAAGAAGCCAAGGCAGCAGGCCTGCTGGGTAAAAACATTCTGGGCAGCGGCTTCGATTTCGAGCTGTTCGTCCACACCGGCGCCGGGCGTTACATCTGCGGTGAAGAAACCGCACTGATCAACTCCCTCGAAGGCCGCCGCGCCAACCCGCGCTCCAAGCCGCCCTTCCCTGCCGCCGTTGGCGTGTGGGGCAAGCCGACCTGCGTGAACAACGTTGAAACCCTGTGCAACGTGCCGGCGATCATTGCCGACGGCGTGGACTGGTACAAATCGTTGGCCCGTGAAGGCAGTGAAGACATGGGCACCAAGCTCATGGGCTTCTCCGGCAAGGTCAAGAACCCTGGGCTGTGGGAACTGCCATTCGGCGTCACCGGTCGCGAGCTGTTCGAAGACTACGCCGGCGGCATGCGCGACGGTTACAAGCTCAAGTGCTGGCAGCCTGGCGGCGCCGGTACCGGTTTCCTGTTGCCGGAACACCTGGATGCACAAATGTATGCCGGCGGCATCGCCAAGGTTGGCACCCGTATGGGTACCGGCCTGGCCATGGCGGTGGACGACAGCGTCAACATGGTGTCCTTGCTGCGCAACATGGAAGAGTTCTTCTCCCGCGAATCCTGTGGCTTCTGCACCCCGTGCCGTGACGGTTTGCCGTGGAGCGTCAAGCTCCTGCGCGCCATCGAGAACGGTGAAGGGCAAGCCGGCGATATCGAGACCCTGCTGGGTCTGGTCGGCTTCCTCGGCCCTGGCAAGACCTTCTGTGCTCACGCACCGGGCGCCGTGGAGCCGTTGGGCAGCGCAATCAAATACTTCCGTCCAGAGTTCGAAGCCGGCATCGCGCCTACCAGCGCCGCCGTCCCGCCTCTGGCAAGGCCGATCGTAGTCGGCGCGTAAACGCTTAAAAAGGCGAAGGGTCCGTGCCCTTCTCCTTCTCGTGTGATGACGCCTTGAACGGCTGTGTTGATTCACGCGAATACAAGATTCCATTAGCCACGCCCGCTGACACCGGGCCAACGAAGAACTTTGAACCATGGCCACTATCCACGTAGACGGCAAAGAGCTCGAAGTCGATGGGGCAGACAACCTGTTACAGGCATGTCTGTCGCTAGGCCTCGATATCCCGTATTTCTGCTGGCACCCAGCCCTTGGCAGCGTTGGCGCTTGCCGCCAGTGCGCGGTCAAGCAGTACACCGACGAAAACGACAAGCGTGGTCGGATCGTCATGTCCTGCATGACCCCCGCCACCGACGGCAGCTGGATCTCCATCGACGACGAAGAAGCGAAAGTATTCCGCGCCAGCGTCGTTGAATGGCTGATGACCAACCACCCTCACGACTGCCCGGTCTGTGAAGAAGGCGGTCACTGCCACCTGCAAGACATGACGGTAATGACCGGCCACAACGAGCGCCGTTACCGCTTCACCAAGCGTACCCACCAGAACCAGCAACTGGGCCCGTTCATTTCCCACGAAATGAACCGCTGCATCGCTTGCTACCGCTGCGTGCGCTTCTATAAGGATTACGCCGGCGGCACCGACCTCGGTGTGTTCGGCGCCCACGACAACGTGTACTTCGGTCGCGTAGAAGACGGCGTACTGGAAAGCGAGTTCTCCGGCAACCTCACCGAGGTCTGTCCGACCGGTGTGTTCACCGACAAGACTCACTCCGAGCGCTACAACCGCAAGTGGGACATGCAGTTCTCGCCGAGCATCTGCCATGGTTGCTCCAGCGGCTGCAACATTTCCCCGGGCGAGCGCTACGGTGAACTGCGTCGTATCGAAAACCGTTTCAACGGTTCGGTAAACCAGTACTTCCTGTGCGACCGTGGCCGTTTCGGCTATGGCTACGTCAACCGCGAAGATCGCCCGCGTCAGCCTTTGCTGGCCAACGGCACCAAGCTGAGCCTCGACGAAGCACTGGATAAAACCGCTGACCTGTTGCGCGGTCGCAACATCGTCGGCATCGGTTCGCCACGTGCCAGCCTCGAAAGCAACTACGCGTTGCGCGAGCTGGTGGGCGCCGAGCACTTCTACTCCGGTATCGAAGCCGCTGAGCTGGAACGCATTCGTCTGGTCATGCAGGTGTTGAAAGACAGCCCGCTGCCGATCCCGAACATGCGCGACATCGAAGACCACGATGCAATCTTCGTCCTCGGTGAAGACCTGACCCAGACCGCTGCGCGCATGGCCCTGTCCCTGCGTCAATCGGTCAAAGGCAAAGCTGAAGACATGGCCGACGCCATGCGCGTTCAACCTTGGCTCGACGCTGCGGTGAAGAACATCGGTCAGAACGCTCTGAACCCGCTGTTCATCGCCAGCCTGGCTGAAACCAAGCTCGACGACATCGCCGAAGAATGCGTTCACGCTGCGCCAGACGACCTGGCCCGCATCGGTTTCGCCGTGGCTCACGCGCTCGACGCCAGCGCCCCAGCGGTTGAAGGCCTGGATGCTGAAGCCCTCGAACTGGCCAAGCGCATCGCTGACGCCCTGCTCGCGGCCAAGCGCCCATTGATCATTGCCGGTACCTCGTTGGGTTCCAAGGCGCTGATCGAAGCGGCTGCAAACATCGCCAAAGCCCTGAAGCTGCGCGAGAAGAACGGTTCCATCAGCCTGATCGTGCCAGAGGCCAACAGCCTCGGCCTGGCCATGCTCGGTGGTGACTCGGTCGACGCCGCGCTGCAAGCGGTGATCGACGGCCGTGCCGACGCCATCGTCGTGCTGGAAAACGATCTGTACACCCGCACCGACAAAGCCAAGGTTGATGCCGCCCTGACCGCCGCGAAAGTGGTGATCGTTGCCGACCATCAGAAAACCGCCACCAGCGATCGCGCGCACCTGGTTCTGCCAGCCGCCAGCTTCGCCGAAGGCGACGGTACTTTGGTCAGCCAGGAAGGTCGCGCCCAGCGCTTCTTCCAGGTCTTCGATCCGAAATACATGGACGCCAGCATCCTGGTTCACGAAGGCTGGCGCTGGCTGCATGCCCTGCGCGCGACCCTGCTGAACCAGCCGATCAACTGGACCCAGCTGGACCACGTCACCGCTGCCGTCGCTTCAAGCACGCCGCAACTGGCGCGTATCGTTGATGCCGCACCGTCCGCCTCGTTCCGCATCAAGGGCATGAAACTGGCCCGCGAACCGCTGCGTTACTCCGGTCGTACCGCCATGCGTGCCGACATCAACGTGCACGAACCGCGTACTCCGCAAGACAACGACACCGCGTTCAACTTCTCGATGGAAGGTTACTCGGGCTCGGTCGAACCGCGTCAGCAAGTACCGTTCGCCTGGTCTCCGGGCTGGAACTCGCCACAAGCCTGGAACAAGTTCCAGGACGAAGTCGGTGGTCACATCCGCGCTGGCGACCCGGGCACCCGCCTGATCGAAAGCACCGGTGATTCGCTGAACTGGTTCGCCGCTGTTCCGCGTGCGTTCAACCCGGCTCCGGGCACCTGGCAAGTTGTGCCGTTCTTCCACCTGCTGGGCAGCGAAGAGAACTCTTCGAAAGCCGCGCCGGTTCAGGAACGCATCCCGGCCGCTTATGTCGCTTTGGCCAAATCCGAAGCTGATCGTCTGGGTGTCAATGACGGCGCTATGCTGAGCTTGAACGTTGCTGGTCAGACCCTGCGTCTGCCGCTGCGCATCAATGAAGAGCTGGGTGCCGGTCTGGTTGCATTGCCTGCGGGCATCGCCGGCATTCCGCCAGCGATCTTTGGCAAATCCGTTGACGGTCTGCAGGAGGCAGCGCAATGACTTGGTTCACTCCTGAAGTGATCGACGTGATCATCGCAGTCATTCAGGCCATCGTGATTCTGCTCGCCGTGGTGGTGTGCGGCGCGCTGTTGAGCTGGGTCGAGCGTCGTTTGCTCGCCCTCTGGCAGGACCGTTACGGTCCAAACCGCGTCGGCCCGTTCGGCGCGTTCCAGATCGCAGCCGACATGATCAAGATGTTCTTCAAGGAAGACTGGACCCCACCGTTCGCCGACAAGATGATCTTCACCCTGGCACCGGTCGTGGCCATGAGCGCCCTGCTGATTGCCTTCGCGATCATCCCGATCACCCCGACTTGGGGCGTGGCGGATCTGAACATCGGCATCCTGTTCTTCTTCGCCATGGCCGGTCTGTCGGTCTACGCGGTGTTGTTCGCCGGTTGGTCGAGTAACAACAAGTTCGCCCTGCTAGGCAGCTTGCGGGCCTCGGCGCAAACTGTGTCGTACGAAGTGTTCATGGGCCTGTCGTTGATGGGCATCGTGATCCAGGCCGGCTCGTTCAACATGCGCGACATCGTTGATTACCAGGCCCAGAACCTATGGTTCATCATTCCGCAGATCTTCGGTTTCCTGACCTTCTTCATCGCTGGCGTCGCCGTGACTCACCGTCACCCGTTCGACCAGCCGGAAGCGGAACAGGAACTGGCCGACGGTTACCACATTGAATATGCCGGCATGAAATGGGGCATGTTCTTCGTCGGCGAGTACATCGGCATCGTGCTGATTTCGGCGCTGCTGGTGACCTTGTTCTTCGGTGGCTGGCACGGTCCGTTCGGCATTCTGCCGCAGATCCCGTTCATCTGGTTCGCGCTGAAAACCGCGTTCTTCATCATGATCTTCATCCTGTTGCGCGCTTCGATTCCGCGCCCACGGTATGACCAAGTGATGGACTTCAGCTGGAAGTTCTGCCTGCCGCTGACCCTCGTCAACATGCTGGTGACCGCTGCGATCGTGTTGCTCAACACGCCCGCCGTCGCGGCTCAGTGAGGATAGAGAATCATGAAGTACATATTTGACATCGTGCATGGCTTCTTCACCCAGCTTCGCAGCCTGGTGATGATTTTCGGCCACGCCTTCCGCAAGCGCGACACGCTGCAGTACCCGGAAGAAGCCGTGTACCTGCCGCCGCGCTACCGTGGCCGTATCGTCCTGACCCGCGACCCTGATGGCGAAGAGCGTTGTGTAGCCTGCAACCTGTGCGCCGTGGCGTGCCCGGTTGGCTGTATCTCGCTGCAGAAAGCTGAAACCGAAGACGGTCGCTGGTACCCGGACTTCTTCCGCATCAACTTCTCGCGCTGCATTTTCTGCGGCCTCTGCGAGGAAGCCTGCCCGACCACCGCGATCCAGCTGACACCGGATTTCGAGATGGCCGAGTTCAAACGTCAGGACCTGGTGTACGAGAAAGAAGATCTGCTGATCTCCGGCCCCGGCAAAAACCCTGATTACAACTTCTATCGTGTTGCAGGTATGGCGATTGCCGGGAAGCCGAAAGGCTCCGCGCAAAACGAAGCCCAGCCGATCAACGTGAAGAGCTTGCTGCCTTAAGGAAGAAAGATGGAATTCGCTTTCTATTTCGCATCGGGTATCGCTGTGGTGTCCACGCTTCGCGTGATCACCAACACCAACCCTGTGCACGCCCTGCTCTACCTGATCATTTCGCTGATCGCCGTGGCCATGACGTTCTTCGCCCTCGGCGCACCGTTTGCCGGTGTACTGGAAGTGATCGCCTACGCTGGCGCCATCATGGTGCTGTTCGTGTTCGTGGTGATGATGCTGAACCTGGGCCCGGCCTCGGCTCAGCAAGAGCGCGTCTGGCTCAAGCCCGGTATCTGGCTCGGCCCGGTGATTCTCGGCGCATTGCTGCTGGGTGAACTGCTGTATGTGCTGTTCAGCCATTCCAGCGGTCTGGCCGTCGGCCACACCACCGTAGACGCCAAGGCCGTGGGCATCAGCCTGTTCGGTCCGTATCTGCTGGTGGTCGAACTCGCCTCGATGTTGCTGCTCGCTGCAGCCGTCACGGCGTTCCACTTGGGCCGCAACGAAGCCAAGGAGCAATGACGATGCCTGCTATCCCTATGGAGCATGGTCTGGCGGTCGCCGGCATCCTGTTCTGCCTCGGTCTGGTCGGCCTGATGGTCCGCCGCAACATTCTCTTCGTGCTGATGAGCCTGGAGGTCATGATGAATGCCTCCGCACTGGCGTTCATCGTTGCCGGTAGCCGCTGGGCGCAGCCGGATGGACAGATCATGTTCATCCTGGTGATCAGCCTGGCAGCCGCCGAGGCCAGTATTGGCCTGGCGATTCTGTTGCAGCTGTACCGCCGCTTCCACACTCTCGATATCGACGCTGCCAGCGAGATGCGCGGATGAATCTTCTCTATCTGACTTTCGTATTCCCACTCATAGGTTTCCTGCTGCTGTCGTTCTCACGCGGCCGCCTCTCGGAAAACCTGTCGGCGCTGATTGGCGTCGGTTCCATCGGCCTGTCTGCCATCGTCGCGACTTACGTGATCTGGCAATTCAACGTCGCCCCGCCGGAAGGCGGCCACTTCACTCAGGTGTTGTGGCAGTGGATGGCGGTGGAAGGCTTTACGCCGAGCTTCACGCTGTACCTGGATGGCCTGTCCGTGACCATGCTAGGTGTGGTGGTCGGCGTCGGCTTCCTGATCCACCTGTTCGCGTCCTGGTACATGCGCGGTGAAGCCGGTTACTCGCGCTTCTTCGCCTACACCAACCTGTTTATCGCCAGCATGCTGTTCCTGGTCCTGGGCGATAACCTGTTGTTCCTGTACTTCGGCTGGGAAGGCGTGGGCCTGTGCTCGTACCTGTTGATCGGTTTCTACTACAGCAACCGCAACAACGGTAACGCGGCACTCAAGGCTTTCATCGTGACCCGTATCGGCGACGTGTTCATGGCCATCGGCCTGTTCATCCTGTTCGCCCAACTGGGCACGCTGAACGTCCAGGAACTGCTGGTGCTGGCACCGCAGAAATTCCAGGCCGGCGACTTCTGGATGGTCATGGCCACCCTGATGCTGCTGGGCGGCGCTGTCGGTAAATCCGCGCAACTGCCACTACAAACCTGGCTGGCGGATGCGATGGCCGGTCCTACCCCGGTTTCGGCACTGATCCACGCTGCGACCATGGTGACCGCTGGCGTTTACCTGATCGCCCGTACTCACGGCCTGTTTGCGTTGGCGCCGGACATTCTGCACCTCGTCGGCATCGTCGGCGGCGTGACCCTGGTGCTGGCGGGTTTTGCCGCACTGGTCCAGACCGACATCAAACGTATCCTCGCCTATTCGACCATGAGCCAGATCGGCTATATGTTCCTGGCCCTGGGCGTTGGTGCCTGGGACGGCGCGATCTTCCACCTGATGACCCACGCCTTCTTCAAGGCGCTGCTGTTCCTTGCATCCGGTTCGGTGATCGTTGCCTGCCACCACGAGCAGAACATCTTCAAGATGGGCGGCCTGTGGAAGAAACTGCCGCTGGCCTACACCAGCTTCATCGTCGGCGGTGCGGCACTGTCTGCCTTGCCACTGGTGACCGCAGGTTTCTACTCCAAGGACGAAATCCTCTGGGAAGCGTTCGCCAGCGGCAACCACGGTCTGCTGTACGCAGGTCTGGTCGGCGCGTTCATGACTTCGCTGTACACCTTCCGCCTGATCTTCATCGCGTTCCACGGTGAAGCGAAGACTGAAGCGCACGCCGGTCACGGCATTGCTCACTGGCTGCCACTGTCGGTGCTGATCGTACTGTCGACCTTCGTCGGCGCCATGATCGTTCCGCCACTGCACGGTGTGCTGCCGGAAAGCGTCGGCCATGCCGGCGGCGAAGCCAAGCACAGTCTGGAAATCGCTTCGGGCGCCATCGCCCTGGCCGGTATCCTGCTGGCCGCGCTGCTGTTCCTCGGCAAGCGTCGCTTCGTCACTGCAATCGCCAACAGCGGTATCGGCCGCTTCCTTTCGGCCTGGTGGTTCGCTGCCTGGGGCTTCGACTGGATCTACGACAAACTGTTCGTCAAGCCATACCTGGCGATCAGCCACGTACTGCGCAGAGACCCGCTCGACCAGACCATCGGTCTGATTCCGCGTATGGCCAAAGGTGGTCACACCGCCCTGAGCCGTACCGAAACCGGTCAACTGCGTTGGTACGCGGCATCGATGGCAGCCGGCTCCGTGCTGGTCATCGGCGCCATCGTGCTGGTAGCGGTCTGAATATGAACCTTGCGAACTTGCGAAAGGAATTGAGCCCGTCATGATTCTGCCTTGGCTAATCCTGATCCCCTTCATCGGCGGCCTGCTGTGCTGGATGGGTGAGCGCTTCGGCGCCACCCTCCCCCGCTGGATTGCGCTGATCACCATGTCCCTGTTGCTCTCCCTCGGCCTTTGGCTGTGGGCCAACGGTGACTATTCATTTGCCCCGGCGCCTGGCGCCGATCCGACCTGGGCGCTTGAGTTCAAGCACATCTGGATCGAGCGCTTTGGCATCAGCGTGCACCTGGCCCTCGACGGCCTGTCGCTGCTGATGATCATGCTGACCGGTCTGCTGGGCGTGCTCTCGGTCCTCTGCTCGTGGAAAGAAATTCAACGTCACGTTGGCTTCTTCCACCTGAACCTGATGTGGATCCTGGGCGGTGTCGTCGGCGTGTTCCTCGCCCTCGACCTGTTCATGTTCTTCTTCTTCTGGGAAATGATGCTGGTGCCGATGTACTTCCTCATCGCGCTCTGGGGTCACAGTTCTTCGGACGGCAAGAAAACCCGGATCTACGCGGCGACCAAGTTCTTCATCTTCACTCAGGCATCCGGCCTGATCATGTTGGTGGCGATCCTGGGTCTGGTCCTGGTCAACTTCAACGACACCGGCGTGATTACCTTCAACTACGCCGACCTGTTGAAAACCAAGATGTCGATGACCACCGAGTACATCCTGATGCTCGGCTTCTTCATCGCCTTCGCGGTCAAGCTGCCTGTCGTACCGTTCCACTCCTGGTTGCCTGACGCTCACGCCCAGGCGCCAACGGCAGGTTCGGTCGACCTGGCCGGTATCTTGCTGAAGACGGCGGCTTACGGTCTGCTGCGTTTCGCCCTGCCGCTGTTCCCGAATGCTTCGGCCGAGTTCGCGCCGTTCGCCATGGCCCTGGGTCTGATCGGGATCTTCTACGGTGCGTTCCTGGCGTTCGCGCAAACTGACATCAAGCGTCTGGTAGCGTACTCCAGCGTTTCGCACATGGGCTTCGTGCTGATCGGCATCTACTCCGGCAGCCAACTGGCGCTGCAGGGCGCGGTGATGCAGATGCTCGCGCACGGCCTTTCGGCCGCGGCACTCTTTATCCTGTGTGGCCAGCTCTACGAGCGCACTCACACTCGCGACATGCGCGAAATGGGTGGCCTGTGGTCGAAGATCGCCTACCTGCCAGGCGTCAGCCTGTTCTTCGCGGCGGCCTCCCTGGGCTTGCCGGCGACCGGTAACTTCGTCGGTGAGTTCCTGATCCTGATCGGCACCTTCCCCACTTCGCCGTGGATCACCGTGATCGCGACGTCCGGCCTGGTGTTCGGTTCGGTCTACTCGCTGATCATGATTCACCGTGCCTACTTCGGCGCGTCCAAGTCGGACGCGGTGATGCATGGCATGGATGGTCGCGAACTGATCATGGTGGTCGGGCTGGCGGCGCTGCTGATTTACATCGGCGTGTACCCGCAACCGTTCCTCGATACCTCTGCCGCGACGATGCATGGCGTGCAGCAGTGGCTCGGCACCGCCTTCACTCAACTCGCTTCGGCCCGGTAAGAGCGCTATGGAATTCACGACTCAACACTTTATCGCGCTAGCGCCGTTGTTGATCACCAGCGCCACGATCATCGTGGTGATGCTGGCGATTGCCTGGCGCCGCAACCACTCGCAGACCTTCCTGATTTCGGTGGCAGGTCTGAACCTGGCGCTGTTGTCGATCCTGCCAGCCTTGAAAGTCGCGCCTTTGGCCGTGACCCCGTTGCTGCAAATCGATAGCTTCGCTTGCTTGTACATGGCGCTGATTCTGGTCGCCACTCTCGCTTGTGTGACTCTCGCCCACGCCTACCTCGGCGATGGCGGTTCGGGTTACCCGGGCAACCGTGAAGAACTGTACCTGCTGATCCTGATGTCCGCCGCCGGTGGCCTGGTTCTGGTCAGCGCGCAGCACCTGGCCGGATTGTTCGTTGGTCTGGAACTGCTGTCGGTGCCGGTCTATGGTCTGGTGGCCTATGCCTTCTTCAACAAGCGTTCGCTGGAAGCCGGTATCAAGTACATGGTGCTGTCGGCCGCCGGTTCCGCGTTCATCTTGTTCGGTATGGCGCTGCTGTACGCCGATTCGGGCAGCCTGAGCTTCGTCGGTATCGGCCAGGCGCTGGCGGCTACTGGTCTGCCAAGCTCGCTGGCGCAACTGGGCCTGGGCATGATGCTGATCGGTCTGGCGTTCAAGCTGTCGCTGGTGCCGTTCCACCTCTGGACTCCGGACGTGTACGAAGGTGCTCCGGCACCGGTGGCCGCGTTCCTGGCCACCGCTTCCAAAGTTGCCGTGTTCGCGGTGATGGTGCGTCTGTTCCAGATCTCGCCAGCGGCAAGCAGCGGTGTGCTGAGTGACGTACTGACCATCATCGCCATCGCGTCGATCCTGTTCGGTAACCTGCTGGCACTGACCCAGAGCAACCTCAAGCGTCTGCTGGGTTACTCGTCCATCGCGCACTTCGGTTACCTGCTGATCGCCCTCGTGGCGAGCAAGGGTCTGGCCGTGGAAGCCATCGGCGTGTACCTGGTCACCTACGTGATCACCAGCCTCGGCGCCTTCGGCGTGATCACCCTGATGTCCTCGCCGTACAACGGCCGTGACGCCGATGCCCTGTACGAATACCGCGGCCTGTTCTGGCGCCGCCCGTACCTGACCGCCGTGCTGACCGTGATGATGCTGTCCCTGGCCGGTATCCCGCTGACCGCGGGCTTCATCGGCAAGTTCTACATCATCGCTACCGGCGTCGAGTCCCATCAGTGGTGGCTGGTCGGTTCCCTGGTACTGGGTAGCGCCATCGGCGTTTTCTACTACCTGCGTGTGATGGTCACTCTGTTCCTGATCGAGCCGAACCTGCGTCGCCACGATGCGCAACTGCACTGGGAACAACGTGCAGGCGGCGTGATGCTGCTGGCCATCGCGGCACTGGCGTTCTTCCTGGGTCTGTATCCGCAGCCATTGCTGGTCCTGGTTCAGCAAGCCGGGTTGGCGGGTTGATCGCTTAGGCGACACTCGGTAGAAAACAGAAACGGCACCTTCGGGTGCCGTTTTTGTTTTTGTGGCATTCACCATCGCAAGCGTTTGGGATGGCCTCTTCGCGGGCGAGCCCGGCTCCCACAGTAATCGGGATGATCACAGATTCTGTGCATGACACCAAACCTGTGGGAGCGTGGCTTGCCCGCGAAGGCTTCAGGTCAGTCAATATCTTCGTTATCTGGCCCACCGCCTTCGCGAGCAAGCTCGCTCCCACAGGTTTCAGTGGTGTTCACAAACGCCAAGTACACCCAAAACCACTGTAGGAGTGAGCCTGCTCGCGATAGCGGCGTATCAGTCAACACATGCTTGATTGACAGTCCGCTATCGCGAGCAGGCTCACTCCTACAAGGGTTCGCTGAAGTTCGTGTGGCATCCACATGACGAGATTGTAATTACCCCATCACCTTCGTGTTATCCGCAGATTGCAACGATGTCACCCGGCAACCATGCCGGTGGGCCATTGCCCGCCGAACGAAAAAACCAAGCCGAAGCACGTTGCCGTTCTGCCGGAACCCAAGGAGTGATTGATGGATAACACTATAAAAATGTCGATGGCCGCTTTGGCTGTAGTGGTCGGCTCAGGGCCGTCCATGGTCTTGGCGCAAGATAAAGCCGAGGGATTTATCGAAGGCAGCAGCCTGACGGTACTCAACCGCAACTTCTACTTCAATCGTGATTACCGCAAAGGCCAGTCCAGTCCGACCGGCAATGGGTACTCCGAAACCTGGGCCCACGCCATCATCAGCGAATACGAGTCCGGATTTACCCAAGGCACCGTCGGGGTCGGTGTCGATGCATTTGCGATGATCGGCTTGAAACTCGATACCGGTGACGGTCGCAACGGTGGCGACAGTTCGTTCGACATGCTTCCGGTAGACAGTGACGGCCAGGCACAGGACGAATACACCAAGGTGGGTGGCGCCGCCAAAATTCGGGCCTTTGACACGGTGATAAAAGTCGGCGACGTGTTCCCCGCCACCCCGGTGGTTGCGGCAGGTGACTCTCGATTGCTTCCGGAAAGTTTCCGAGGCGTCACGGCCACTAACAACAGCATCGAAGATCTGACGGTTCAGGGCGGTCGCTTGCATGCCATGAGCCAACCGGTGTCCAGCGACATGCGCGAAAACTTTGAGACCTTCTATGGCGGTCCGGTTAACTCACCGTGGGCCAGTTACTACGGCGGCGACTACGCGTTGAACAACAACCTCAGTTTCAGTTTGTATTCCAGCCGCCTCAAGGATGCCTGGAATCAACACTACGCAGGCACCGCATGGACTTACCCGCTGTCGGATGAGCTGTCGCTGTTTGGCGGCCTTAACTATTACAAGGCGGTCGATGAAGGCAAACAGTTGCTCGGCAAGTTTGACAACAACATCTGGAGCGGCCGGGTCGGCGTGAAACTCGGCGCCCACTCCGTCGCATTATCCCACCAGCGCAACAACGGTAATGACGACTTCGACTACCTGCGTCAGTCCGACTCGATCTTCCTCGACAACTCCCTCCAGTACAGCGACTTCAACGCGCCCAAGGAGCGTTCGTGGATGGCGCGTTACGACCTCGACATGACCACCTATGGCGTGCCCGGTTTGTCGTTAATGACCCGTTACGCCCGCGGCACTGACGCCGACTATTCCAACGCCAACAGCGTGTACATGCGCCGCGATGCCGACGGCAATCCGCTGACCGATCAGAAGCGCTGGGAGCGTGATATCGAAGTCAAATACGTAGTGCAGAGTGGCTCGTTGAAAGACATGTCACTGCGTCTGCGCCAGGCCACTACCCGCGCCACGGCGTTCGAGTCGGATCTGGATGAAGTGCGGGTGATTGTCGAGTATCCGTTGGCGATTCTTTAGGTTTACCGCGTCTCCACTATTCACCTTTAGAAGCTCCTTGCTCCTTTGGAAAGAGGTGAATTTTTTGGCGTCCTTCGGGGCGCCTTTTTTTGGCCCGGACTTGGCCGGCCCATCCACCATCTTCATCGACTGACCCACCGCTATCGCGGGCAAGCCCTGCTCCCACAGGTTCAGCGGTGTACGCAACGACTTCAGGTACCCCGGAAATACTGTGGGAGCGAGCCTGCTCGCGATGAGGCAGGCCCATCCAGCATCTTCATTGACGGACCCACCGCTATCGCGAGCAGGCTCGCTCCCACAGGGTTATGCAGCAGGATCGACGTTATCCAGCGCCTTGTTCACCGCCAGCTCGCCAAGCATCACCACCTGTGCAATACCCAGCAACGTCCTGCGGTGCGTGCCTTCCAGCAGCGCGGCA
>NZ_JAHBDK010000053.1 GCF_019956415.1 Pseudomonas sp. GL-B-19 | reverse complement strand
CTCTTCAGTTCAAACATCTTTGGGTTTTTAAGAAACCCTAAACTTGGCTCAGCAATCGTTGGTTACATCTTTGATTTCTCGCGGAGTAACTTGTGATGCTGATAATCTTGTTGACTATCAGTCTGACTCCACAAGCACCCACACGAATTGCTTGATTCAGTTGTTAAAGAGCGGTTGGTTAAGATCTTTCGTCTCAACCGAGGCGCGCATTCTACAGCAGCCTCTGTTGCTGTCAAGCGGTTATTTTCAGAAGTTTTCAAAGTTTCCTTTGTAACTTCAACCACTTGCGCTTTCGATCTCTCGTCAGCGGGAGGCGAATTCTACAGCGTTACACGCTGCTGTCAACACCTCTTTTTCAACTCCTTTCGGGCTTCGATGAACTGAAACCGCTTGCTGCCGAAAACTGCGTAACTCTTTGTTTACCAAGGAGTTTTCCGTTTCGACTGCGCCGGAAGTGGGGCGAATTATAGACATCCAGAATCTGCCGTCAAGCACTGATTTGGATTTTCTATCAGCTAATTCAAAATCACAGCTATATATAGACGTGCTCGCCACGAATGCGCACTATATTGCTCAAATGCAATGAGCAATACTCTTGCTTCCCACCTCGGACGATGCCTCTCAATGAATGATCAGCCTCGCAGTCTTGCCTCGACCCTGTTCTCGGTAGGCCTGCTACTAATAGCCATGGCGTCGATCCAGTCCGGAGCGTCTTTGGCTAAAAGCATGTTCCCTGTTATTGGTGCTCAAGGAACCACCACCCTACGCCTGATTGTCGCCAGTGTGATCATGCTGCTTCTGCTGCGCCCATGGCGGGCTAAGCTCACTGCAAAATCCCTACGCACCGTGATCATTTACGGTATGGCACTGGGCGGCATGAACCTCCTCTTCTATATGTCTTTACGCACCGTCCCGTTGGGCATTGCCGTAGCCCTGGAGTTCACCGGGCCGTTGGCGGTGGCAATCTATGCCTCGCGCCGCGCGATCGACTTTTTGTGGATAGCACTGGCCGTTGCAGGATTGCTGCTGCTGGTTCCAACAGGAGCCACATCTGCGGGGATTGACCTGACAGGTGCAAGTTATGCTTTAGGCGCCGGCGTCTGCTGGGCGCTGTATATTCTATTCGGCCAGAGGGCTGGCGCCGACAATGGCGTACAAACAGCCGCATTGGGCGTGATGATTGCCGCATTGTTCGTGGCCCCTATCGGCATCGTCCATGCTGGCGCTGCGCTGTTGAGTCCGGCGCTGATCCCCGTGGCCATCGGTGTTGCCATTCTGTCCACCGCCCTGCCCTACACGCTCGAAATGGTAGCGCTCACCCGCATGCCAGCCCGCACATTCGGCACATTAATGAGCATTGAACCTGCGTTCGGCGCATTGTCAGGCCTGTTGTTCCTCAATGAATACCTATCACTGTCACAGTGGATGGCCATCTTGTGCATCATTCTCGCTTCCGTGGGCGCAACCATGACCATGGGCAGTGCTGCCAAGCCAGCGGCTGCGGCAGATTGATACAGGGTTTTACGCGGGTCTGGTAATTACCGTTCAATTAGGCCATGTTTAGACCCGTAACCTAGTGTCAGGCAAGGATTTTTCAGAGCAGGGATATCACGAAGCTTTAAGCGAGTGCGAATGCAGCGAGACCCGGGCACAAGATCCGGGAACGCTATAAGGACAGCAATGAAACGAATTTTGATATTGGTCGCCGTACTTGCAATTGCGGGATGTGCGGCGACCTCGAAAACACAAGTCAAACACGGCAAAAAAGGGCTGCATATCAACTGTTCAGGACTCACATCTTCGTGGGACAAGTGCTACACCAGCGCCGCCAACTCGTGCGCACCCAAGGGGTACAAGGTTCTCGCCAAGTCGGGGGACGCGGTGGAAGAACCTGGAGACTATCCGTTCGGGCTCAATCCTGCCGGCTACACCAGCCGCAGCATGATCGTCATTTGCAAATAGTTTGATTCCGTCCGGCAATCTGGCGGCCAATCTCATCGTAGCTGGACTTCAACACATTACGCTGGATGTCTGGCGTCGCCAGCATCCGGGCGACAACCAAAGCACCGATACATTGCGACAGAATGGCCCAAGCCAGGCTGTCGCTCTCTAGAATGCGCGCCCAATTCTCCTGTAGCTGACAAATCCAGCGTTCCGCCTGTTGGCGAACCAGCACATCCGAACGAGCGATCTCTGCGCCTAACGCTGGCAATGCGCATCCGGACTCTGGATGCTCGACATGCGCCATGCTCAGGTAATGCTTAAGGCAACGCTCAAGCTTTTCACCCCCCTGGTCGGCGCCTAATCGTTCCACGCTTTGACATAACTCACGTTCGACGATTGAAGCGAACAGTTCGTCCTTCGACGAAAAATGACTATAGAAAGCCCCGCCGCTCAAGCCAATCGCCTTCATCAAACCGTCGACACCAACCGTAGAAAAACCTGACTTCTTGGCTGACACCGCGCTGCTTTCCAGCAGCTTCTCTTTGGTTTCCAACTTGTGACTGGCCGAGTAGCGCATTGCCCTTTCCCCAGGATTGATCTTCTTGACGCCTGCCGAATCGTAGCATAACGTTCGTTTAGTTAACGATCGTTTAGCAAAGGGATTAACCGATGAATAACAAGAAGGTCGTACTGGTTGTCGGCGCAGGTGATGCTACCGGCGGCGCCATTGCCAAACGTTTTGCACAGGAAGGCTACGTCGCCTGCGTCACCCGACGTAGCGCAGACAAACTTCAGCCGCTGGTCGACGCCATCAAAGCCAACGGCGGTGACGCCCACGGTTTTGCCTGCGATGCGCGCAAGGAAGAAGAGGTGATTGCATTAGTCGAACAGATCGAAAGCGAGATCGGGCCTATCGAAGCGTTTGTCTTCAACATTGGAGCCAATGTGCCCTGCAGCATTCTTGAAGAAACGGCCCGCAAGTATTTCAAGATTTGGGAAATGGCCTGTTTTTCAGGTTTTCTTAATGCTCGTGAAGTTGCCAAGCGCATGGCCAAGCGTCAACGGGGCACTATCCTTTTCACCGGGGCTACAGCTGGCATGCGCGGTGCCGCAGGATTTGCAGCGTTCGCCGGCGCCAAGCACGGAATTCGTGCGTTGGCCCAAAGCATGGCGCGTGAACTCGGCCCCATGAACATTCACGTTGCACACGTCGTCGTCGACGGGGCTATCGATACCGACTTCATCCGCGAGAGTTTCCCGGAGAAATACGCGACCAAAGATGAAGACGGCATCCTCAATCCCGAGCACATCGCCGAGAACTATTGGTACCTGCACAGCCAGCCACGGGACGCCTGGACTTTCGAACTGGATTTACGGCCCTGGAGCGAACGCTGGTAAGCCCCCTACAACAATAAACAGAGCGCACCGACCATGAGCAAAACCGTGGAGTTCTTTTTCGACCTCGGCAGCCCGGCCACCTACCTGGCCTATACCCAGCTACCAAAAATCTGTGAGCAAACCGGCAGCCAACTGATTTACACGCCAATGCTGCTGGGTGGCGTCTTCAAAGCCACCGGCAACGCTTCGCCGGCGATGATCCCGGCCAAAGGCCGTTACATGTTTCAAGACCTCGACCGCTATGCAAAACGCTATGGCGTGCCACTGAAATTCAATCCACATTTCCCCATCAACACCCTGATGCTCATGCGCGCCGTGACCGGGATTCAGTTGCGTCACCCCGAGCGCTTCCTTGCGTTTATCGACTGCCTGTTCACAGCTCTCTGGGTCGAAGGTCGCAGCCTTGATGACCCCGCCACCGTCGCCGCCGTGTTGACACAAAACGGTTTTGACCCCAATGAAGTACTGGCCTTGACTGCCGATGAGGAAGTCAAAGCCGCACTCAAGGACAATACCGAGAAAGCGGTACAGCGCGGTGTATTCGGGGCGCCGAGCATGTTCGTCGACAATCAGCTGTTCTTCGGCCAGGATCGGTTGGAGTTCGTTGTTGAAGCCCTGAGTTAAATCTCGACTACTAACCGCCCCTGCGAAGATCCCGAAACGAGCAACTCATGAGCGGCCTCGGCAGTTTCCAGCGTGAACTGCCGAGGATTGAGCAACGGTTTCAACTGACCTGCTTCAATCAACCGCGTCGCGTCCTGAAGAATCTGGCCATGATGCTCACGCCCTTTACCGGTCAACAGCGGCAACAGCGTAAACACCCCGGAATAAGTCGCCCCACGAAACGACAGCGGCGCAAGGCTGTGCTGCCCCCAGCCCAGACAGCTCACTACATGCCCTTCATAAACCCGAACTGCCTTGAATGAATCATCCAACACCCCACCGCCCACTGTGTCATAGACGACATCGAAGCCCTCCCCCGAAGTAAACTCAGCTACATAGTCCTCCACCGAAGACGCGCGATAATCGATAAACGTTGCACCGAAGCTTTCAATAATCCCCTTATGACCCGCTGAACCCGTGGCAAACACTTCAGCACCGCAAGACCGGGCAATTTGCACAGCCACGTGCCCGACGCCACCCGCGCCACCGTGAATCAGCACCTTCTGACCGGCTCGTACCCGAGCCCTATCAACCAGTCCTTCCCACGCAGTGATCAATACCAATGGCAACCCTGCGGCCTCGCGCATGCTCAGATTTTTCGGTTTGTGCGCCAGAAGCCGCGAATCAACCACCGCGAACTCCGCAAGAGAGCCCTGCGCACCGCCGATTCCGGTCGCCATCGCGTAGACCTCATCACCCGGCAGCCACTCGCTGACGCCCTCTCCCAACGCCTCAACGGTCCCCGCGAGATCCATGCCCAACACGGCCGGTAGTGGCTGACGTGCATGAGCCGCCTCTCCCGAACGAATCTTCGCATCCAACGGGTTCACCCCGCTGGCCTTGATCCTCACCAACACTTGACCCGCCCTCAGCACCGGCCGCGGCAGGGAAACCAAGCGTAAAGGTCCATTGGCCGAGTCAACAATCAGAGCGCGCATTTCAAGTGAGTCAGACATTTCGCCAAATTCCGTCAGAAGTGAGTGTGGGATTAATCTTCGTCCAGTTCACTCATACCGATAAGACGCTATATAGCTATAGTAATCATGCCCATATGGCATCAATGAGAGACTTCGTGGACACACTCAACGCAATGGCCACCTTCGTCCGGGTCGTCGAACGTGGCAGCTTCTCGGCCGTTGCCCGGGAGATGCAGACCAGCCAGCCGACTATCAGCAAACTATTAAGGGCGCTGGAAACCAGACTGGGCGCAAAGCTGATTAGCCGCAGCACTCGACAACTGTCACTGACCGATGAAGGTCAGCGCTACTACAACGAATGCCGGCAAATCCTGGCCGCCGTGGACGCAGCAGAACAGCGTTTTCGATCGGGACGCGAATCCGTGGCCGGCAACCTGAAAATCGGTTCATCCGTGAGTTTCGGGCGCTTGCAGATTGCACCGCGACTCCCTGAGTTCCTCAAAGCGTACCCTCAGGTTCAGATCGACCTGCAACTCAGCGATCAAAATCAGGACCTGGTCAGTGAAGGGCTCGACGTGACGTTCAGAATCGGTGAGTTGACCGACAGTGGCCTGCTCGCGCGCCGCATCGGTACCACCCACCGGATCACCGTTGCGGCACCGGACTACCTCAAGCAACACGGCCTGCCGCAAACCCCGGAAGAACTCGACGCGCACAATTGCCTGCAATTCAATTTGCTCAACAGTCAGAACCTATGGAATTACGAAAGAGGCAACCAACGCCACGAAGTGCGCATCAGGGGTAATGTGCAAAGCAACAACTCCGAGGCGATTCGCGAGATGGTGCTGGGGGGATTGGGGATTGCGCTGTCGCCGGTGTGGCTTTTCAGCGAGGATCTGAAAGCCGGCCGAGTGCAGGCCATTTTGCAAGACTACACGGCTCAGTCTCTGCCGATTCATGCGGTGTCCCCGGCGAATCGTCGCCAATCCGCCAGGGTCAGAGCTTTTGTCGACTACATGAGTCAGGCGCTCGAACAAGCGCCTGAACTCCAACCCGTCAAATAGCCGCGGTGCGGGTATTCAACCACTCAAGGGCCGCGCCATCGAGCAACGGGCTCAAGCGCTCGCGCACTTCGGCATGGTAGGCGTTGAACCACTGTTTCTCTTCCAGCGTCAGCAGCGACGGCTCCAGACAGCGGGTGTCGATCGGGCACAGCGTCAGGGTTTCGAACTTGAGGAACTCACCAAATTCGCTGGTGCCCGCCTCACGGTTCAGCGCCAGGTTCTCGATCCGCACCCCCCAACGCCCCGGCCGGTAAGTGCCTGGCTCGATGGAGGTGATCATGCCCGGTTGCATCGCAGTCTGCGGAGTAGCAGCGGCCTGATAGGCGATGACCTGCGGACCTTCGTGAACGTTGAGGAAGTAGCCAACGCCATGGCCGGTACCGTGACCGTAGTCGACGCCTTCAGCCCAGATCGGCGCGCGCGCGATGGCATCGAGCAACGGCGACAAAATCCCCCGAGGGAATTGCGCACGGGACAGTGCGATCACGCCTTTGAGGACGCGTGTGCAGTCGCGTTTCTGTTCGTCCGTCGGTGTACCCACCGGCACCATCCGCGTGATGTCGGTGGTGCCACCCAGGTACTGACCGCCGGAGTCGATCAGTAACAAACCGTCCCCCTCGATCACCGCATGCTCTTCTTCGGTCGCGTGGTAGTGCGGCATCGCGCCATTGGCGTTGAACGCGGCAATGGTGTTAAAGCTCAGCGACACGTAGCCAGGACGTCGGGTACGTGCGGCGGTCAGATGTTCGTCGATGGTCAGCTCGGTGATGCGCTCACTACCCAAGGCCGAGTCCAGCCAAGTGAAGAATTCGCACAGCGCAGCGCCGTCCTGCTCCATGGCCTGACGAATGTGCTCGGCATCGGCCAGGCTTTTCTGCGACTTGGCAAGCGTGGTCGGGTTCAGGCCTTCAACCAGTTTTACGCCGCTGCCCAGGTTGTCCAGCAAACCAGCGGTGACGCGCGCCGGGTCAAGCAGCAGACTCGCGCCGCTCGGCACGGCACGCAAGGCAGCGGCCACTTCACTGTAATCGCGCAGGGTCACGCCATCTTGTTCAAGCACCGCACGCAGTTCGGCATCGACTTTGCTCAGGGCCACGAACAGGGTTGCCTGCTCCTGGCTGATCAAGGCGAAGGAAACGAACACCGGGTTGAACGACACGTCGCCGCCGCGCAGATTGAACAGCCAGGCGATGTCATCCAGGGTGGCGACAAAATGCCAGTCAGCGCCACGGTCTTTCAAAACCTCGCGCAGCTTCGCGAGTTTTTCACCACGGCTGACCGTCGCCTGTGGTGGCAGATGCTGATAGATCGGCTCATTCGGCAGTGTCGGGCGGTCGCTCCAGACTTCGCTCAACAGATCGATGTCGGTACGCAGGCGTGCGCCACGTTCTTCGAGCTTGCCACCCAACGTCCGCGCCGAGGCCACTGCCATCACCGCACCGTCCACCGCGACGACGCCCCCTTCAGGGGTTTGCTCGGCCAGCCAGTCCAGCGGGCCGGGTTGACCCGGTTGCAGCTTGACCAGTTCGATACCGCTGCCCTTGAGTTCCTTGGTCGCTTGCTCCCAATAACGGCTATCGGCCCAGACGCCGGCAAAATCCGGCGTAACGATCAGTGTGCCGACCGAGCCATGGAAGCCCGATAACCACTGCCGCCCCTGCCAGTAGCCTGGCAAGTATTCCGACAGGTGCGGATCGGCCGACGGCACCAGCAAGGCATGAATGCCTTCGCGGCTCATCAGTTCGCGGGTTTGCGCCAGGCGCTGGGGCACCGATCCATTGATCGAAGGCTGCGTACTCATCGTGTCTCCTGCTAATCACTTCAGCTTTATTGTTGAGTGCCGATCTGAGTCGGCGCTTTAAGGCGCTACTGCCAGAATGCCGGGGCACTGGCGCAGGCCGCTTTGATCAGGTGCACCGCTTGGTCGATGTCTTGCTCGGTGGTGAACCGGCCGAGACTCAAACGAATAGTACGACTCGCCGAGCGGGCGTCATGCCCCAGGGCCAGCAGCACATGGGATGGAACATTGCTGGCGGAGTTACAGGCCGACGTCGCAGAAAAGGCGATCGAATGGCTCAACGCCGCAGAATTGAACTCACCTTCGCTGAAGGTCAGGCTCAAGGTATGAGGAATGCGTTGGGTCGGGCTGCCATTGAGGCGAACGCCGGGAAGGCTGAGCAATGGCTCCAGCAAACGTTCACGCAAGCGCACGATCGTGGCTTTCTCTTCATCGAACGAAGCAGCGGCCAATGCGAAGGCCACGCCCATGGCTGCAATCTGATGAGTCGCCAGGGTGCCGGAACGCAATCCACCCTCGTGACCACCGCCGTGAATCTGTGCCTGCAAGCGTTGCTGCGCACGCGGACCGACGTACAGCGCACCAATGCCTTTGGGGCCGTAGATCTTGTGCGCGGAGAACGACATCAGGTCCACCGGCAAACGAGCCAGATCGATGGCCACTTTGCCGGCACCTTGAGCGGCGTCGACATGGAACAACGCGTCGCGTGCCCGCACGACTTCGCCGATGACGGCGATATCGTTGACCGTGCCCAGTTCGTTGTTGACCAGCATCAGCGACACCAGAAAGGTGTCGTCGCGCATCGCTTCGCTGACCGCTTGCGCCGTGATCAAACCATCGGCGTCAGGCACCAGATACGTCACCGCAACACCGGCGTCCTGCAATTGTTTCGCCGTGTCGAGAATCGCCTTGTGTTCGATCTGGCTGGTAATGATGTGCCCACCGCCGACACCGCGCGCCTGGGCCACGCCTTTGAGCGCGAGGTTGTTGGATTCAGTGGCGCCGGAGGTCCAGACGATCTGCGCAGCCTGTGCGCCGACCAGTTCGGCGACCTGCTGCCGGGCGTGCTCGACCGACTGTCGGGCCTGCTGGCCAAAGGCATGGGAGCTGGACGCCGGATTGCCGAAATTGCCGGTAAAACCCAGACACTCGACCATGACCTTGATGACCCGCTCATCCACCGGAGTGGTGGCGGCGTAATCGAAATACAACGGACGTTTATTCATAAAAGACTCGCAGAGCGTGTTCCGGGATCAGGAAGCTCGTAACGGAAACGTCAAAGCGCAGCCTTGTGAGCTGCGCCGATATCTCAGTACGTTAGAAATACCTGATCGGAGGCCGTTAAAGAAGAACAACTTCATTTAAAAGTGCGTAGGAACGCTCCTGAAGTCGAGCTTAACAGGCATCGGGCAAGCGGTTGAAGCAATGCGTCAGCTAATGCTTTCAAGAAGTAACGGATACAGCGAAGCCACCAACAGCGCCGCCATGCCCCAATTGAACACACGCAACCAGCGACGATCCTTCAACACATTGCGTAACAGCGTGCCGCAGCCGGCCCAGACACTGACGCTAGGCAAGTTGATCAACGCGAACACCGCCGCAATCACGAGCACGTTAGTGAAGTAGCCCTGCATCGGCGTATAGGTGCTGATGGCACCGATGGCCATGATCCACGCCTTGGGATTGACCCATTGAAACGCCGCTGCGCCCAGGTAGCTGATGGGCTTGCTATCGCCCTTCTCGCTTTCGGAGACCGGACCTGAATGGGCAATTTTCCACGCCAGGTACAGCAAATACGCCGCGCCGACATAGCGCAGCACGGTGTAGAGCAAGGGATAGGTTTTAAACACAGCACCGAGGCCGAACCCGACAGCGACCACCAAGACAAAGAAACCACAGGTGATGCCCAACATGTGCGGGATGGTGCGGTTAAAGCCAAAGTTCACACCCGATGCCAGCAACATGGTGTTGTTGGGGCCGGGAGTGATTGAGGTAACGAGCGCAAACAGGGCGAAGCCCATCAGCAGATCGAGTGAGAGCGTCATGTGCGGCAGTCCATTAGGGTCAGTCGGGTGTTAAGACCCTATCGCACGCCTTGCGGGAAACCCACGGACAGTTACGTAAAACTTCGAGCGGTACAGTTTTCGCTCAGCTTGGACGACCGTGAAGCTGTACAGCACGTTCAGCGTTCATCTCGCCTTGTTTATCGAAACCAAACGATTTTTGCGGTTGACCGAGCAATGCCGCTTTCTTCGCGTGGTACTCCTCGAAGGACAGGCCACGACGGTTCAACTCCTCAAGCGCCAATTCCCTGGATTCTTCGGCGGTGTAGGGCCGTAGTTCCGGTGAAACATGGCTGGCACATCCGGCAAGAACGGCCATCGCTAGCAGCAAGGAAGTGGCGATTAGAGGTTTCATTTTTGGCGTCCTGCAACTGGGTTCGGGGGAATGAACACAGGCTACTCGCGCTACTTCACGGGCAGAAATCAACGCTCTCAATAGTGGCTATCGACTTTGGTAAACACTCTCCCGTTGCATCCACATATATTCCCAAACGATCTATAAATATTTATTTAATGTCTTTTGCGGAATATAAAACAGCCTTTATAACAACCCCATCGCTTCACGAACTGTTGCCTGAACAACTGTTTGCCGGGCAACAGTCATCCAGCAAACAGCTCTGAAAACAGCACAGCGCCCACCGACAAACATGCTCAAAGCCCCATAAACACGGGCCCGAAGGATTGGTACAGCACTTGCTCTAGCCAAGGACTACTCACTGCCCCCTGAGCAACTGTTGAAAAAGGAACTGATCATGTCCCATGCACTGAAAGTCGTTGCCCTCTCCGGCGGAACCTGGCGTCCGTCTCGCACCTTGGTGCTGACTCAGGCGCTTCTGAGCGAACTGTCGGCACAATTGCCAATCGAGAGCAGGCTGATCGAACTCGGCGACATCGCCCGCCCCTTGGGTGCGGCACTCTCGCGACAGGAGTTGAGCGCCGAGATTGAAGCCGAGCTGCAAGCGATCGAGAACGCCGACCTGCTGATCGTCGCCGCGCCGGTTTATCGCGGTTCCTATCCGGGATTGCTCAAGCACCTGTTCGACCTGATTGACCTCAATGCCCTGATCGACACGCCGGTGTTGCTTGCCGCCACCGGTGGCAGCGAACGTCACGCGCTGGTCCTCGATCATCAGTTGCGCCCGCTGCTCAGTTTCTTCCAGGCCCTGACGTTGCCGATTGGTGTCTACGCCACCGAAGCCGATTTCTCCAACTACCAAATAACCAGTGAGCCCTTGAAGGCCCGCATCCGTCTTGCTGCAGAACGCGCCGCGCAGTTGTTCGGCGTGCACCCCAAAAATCTGCTGAAAATCGCTTAAGGAATTCTTCATGGATGTTTTCTGGTTCCTGCCGACCCACGGTGACGGCCATTACCTGGGCACTACTCAGGGCGCACGCCCGGTAACGCTCAACTACCTGAAACAAGTGGCCCAGGCCGCGGACAGCCTTGGCTTTCACGGCGTGCTGATTCCCACCGGGCGTTCTTGCGAGGACTCGTGGGTGATTGCTTCGGCATTGGTGCCACTGACCGAACGCCTGCGCTATCTGGTGGCCATCCGTCCGGGGATCATCTCGCCGACGGTCTCGGCGCGCATGGCGGCCACGCTGGATCGTTTGTCCAATGGCCGTTTGCTTATCAACGTGGTGACCGGCGGTGACCCGGACGAAAACCGAGGCGACGGTATTTTTCTCGATCACAGCGAGCGCTACGAAGTCACCGACGAGTTTCTGCAGATCTGGCGCCGGGTGTTGCAAGGCGAAGCGGTGGATTTCGAAGGCAAACACCTTCAAGTGCAGAACGCCAAGGCGCTATATCCGCCTGTGCAAAAACCCTATCCGCCGCTGTATTTCGGCGGCTCGTCCGAAGCAGCCCATGAACTGGCTGCCGAACAGGTCGATGTCTACCTGACCTGGGGCGAACCACCGGCCGCCGTGGCGCAAAAGCTTGCCGATGTACGTGAGCGCGCGGCGCGAAACGGTCGCACGGTGAAGTTCGGTATTCGTTTGCACGTGATCGTGCGTGAGACCGCCGACGAGGCCTGGAAAGCTGCCGACAAACTCATCGAGCACATCAGCGACGAAACCATCGCGGCGGCGCAGAAGTCGTTTTCGCGCTTCGACTCCGAAGGTCAGCGACGCATGGCGGCGCTGCATGACGGACGTCGGGATAACCTGGAAATTGCCCCCAATCTCTGGGCCGGTGTCGGTCTGGTGCGTGGCGGGGCCGGGACCGCGCTGGTGGGCGATCCACAGCAAGTGGCTGCGCGGATCAAGGAGTACGCGGACCTGGGGATCGAGAGTTTCATCTTTTCCGGTTATCCGCACCTTGAAGAGGCTTATCGCTTTGCCGAGTTGGTGTTTCCGCTGTTGCCGGAGCCCTACGCGAGTCTGGCCGGGCGCGGCGTTACCAACCTCACCGGGCCGTTTGGCGAAATGATTGCCAATGATGTGCTGCCCGCCAAAGCCACGGCCTGACGAACAACCCTTGTGGGAGCGAGCCTCCTCGCGAAGGCGTCCAGACAGTCGACATTGATGTTGAATGTTCCGCCCCCTTCGCGAGCAGGCTCGCTCCCACAGGGGATTTGTGTCGATTTTATGAGGAGCCCCCGCGTGACCGCCAAGCCACACAGCACTCTGTTATCCCCTTTGCAAACCGCCCGCCAACTGGCCGCCGGGTTTGCCCTGACCGCCGTCGAGCGCGACGAGCGCGGCGGTACGCCCAAGGTTGAACGTGACGCCTTGCGCCACAGCGGGCTGCTGGGCTTAAGCATTCCCGTTCAGTACGGCGGCCTCGGCGCCAGCTGGACTGAAACCCTGACCATCGTGCGTGAGTTCGCCAAGGTCGACAGCTCGATTGCGCATGTCTTCGGCTTTCATCACTTGATGCTCGCCACCGTGCGTCTGTTCGCCAAACCTGAACAATGGCAGCCCTGGTTCGAACAGACTGCGCGCAAGAACTGGTTCTGGGGCAACGCCCTCAACCCGCTGGACACCCGCACGGTAGTGAAAAACCTCGGTGGCTGGCGTGAGTTTTCCGGCAAGAAAAGCTTCTGCTCCGGCGCCAGCGATTCGCAGATGCTGATCGCCTCCGCCGTCGATGAAAGCGCCGGCGGCAAGCTGTTGATCGCCGCGATTCCCAGCGGTCGCAGTGGCATCACCTTGCACAACGACTGGAACAACATGGGCCAGCGCCAGACCGACAGCGGCAGCGCCACGTTCGAACGGGTGCGGGTCGAAGAGTCGGAATTGCTGCTCGATCCAGGCCCGTTGAGCACACCATTTGCTTGCCTGCGGCCGTTGATTGCGCAATTGACGTTCACCCACATGTTCCTCGGCATCGCCGAAGGCGCCTTCGAAGAAGCGCGGCAGTACACGCTCACCGAAACCCGGCCATGGCACAAATCCACTGTTCAGGATGTGCGTCAGGACCCTTATTTACTCGGCCATTACGGCGAATTCTGGGTCGCTCTCGAAGGCGTTCGATTGCTGGTGGAACGCGCCGCCGAACTGCTCGACAAGGCTTGGGCGAAAGGCCCGAATCTCAGCGCCGAAGAACGTGGGCATCTGGCCACGGCCATCGCGACCGCGAAGGTCGCCGCCACGCGCAACGGCCTGGATCTGTGTAGCCGGCTGTTCGAAGTGACCGGCGCGCGCTCGACTCA
Source organism: Pseudomonas sp. GL-B-19 (assembly GCF_019956415.1). Taxonomy (GTDB): domain Bacteria; phylum Pseudomonadota; class Gammaproteobacteria; order Pseudomonadales; family Pseudomonadaceae; genus Aquipseudomonas. The sequence continues at coordinate 232,655 of NZ_JAHBDK010000053.1, read as the reverse complement.
CGCCTCCCTGCGACTGGACCGCCACTGGCGGAACTTGCGCACGCAAACCCTGCACGACCCGGTGGATTACAAACTCCATGAACTGGGTGACTGGGCGCTGAACCAGGCCCTGCCGATTCCGACTTTCTATTCATAGCCTTCTCTTCATGGAGCGATTCCCATGCAACTGCTGACCTTACCGCCCTCGCCCGCGCTGGCCACTTCGATCCGCGCCACGGCGCAGGTATTCGAGGACCCGAAATCCCAGGCCTTGCTCGCCCATCTGCAACAAGTCGCGCCCAGTGAAGCCAGCGTGCTGATCATCGGCGAAACCGGCACCGGCAAGGAGTTGGTGGCGCGGCACATCCACAACCTCAGCGGCAGGCGCAATCGGCCGTTCGTAGCAGTGAACTGCGGCGCGTTCTCCGAATCGCTGGTCGAGGCTGAACTGTTCGGCCACGAAAAAGGCGCCTTCACCGGCGCGTTGAGCGCCAAGGCCGGCTGGTTTGAGGAAGCCGATGGCGGCACGCTGTTCCTCGATGAAATCGGTGATCTGCCGATGGCGATTCAGGTCAAGTTACTGCGCGTGTTGCAGGAGCGAGAAGTGGTCCGGCTCGGCTCGCGCAAGAGCATTCCCATCGACGTGCGCGTACTGGCCGCGACCAATGTGCAATTGGAAAAAGCCATCAACGCCGGGCATTTTCGCGAAGACCTTTATTACCGTCTCGACGTGGTCAGCCTGGAGCTGAGCCCCTTGCGCGAGCGTCCCGGCGACATCCTGCCACTGACCCGTCATTTCGTCGAAACCTACAGTCAGCGCCTGGGTTACGGCAGCATCACCATTAGCAAAGACGCCGAACTGAAACTGCGCAGCTACAGTTGGCCGGGCAACATCCGCGAACTGGAAAACGTCATTCACCACACGCTGCTGATCTGCCGTAACGGCGTGATCGAACGCGATGACCTGCGCCTGTCCAACATGCGCATCGAGCGCCAGGACGATTACCACGCCAACATCGACGATTCACCGGAAGCCCTGCTGGATCGAGCCTTTCAGAAACTCTTCGCAGAACAGGCCGGTGCGCTGCATGAAAAAGTCGAAGACGCATTGTTGCGCGCGGCCTATCGCTTCTGCCATTACAACCAGGTCCACACCGCCGCCCTGTTGGGCCTGAGCCGTAACGTGACCCGCACGCGGCTGATCAAAATCGGCGAGCTGGCCGTGAACAAGCGCCGGGTGATGGAAAATGTTCAGGGCGAGCGCGTGATGCATTTGTCGATTTAGCCCACGGCGGGGCGTAGCTGCTGGAATCAAATGCAGATCAGAAATAGCGGTACGACCTTCGCGAGCAGGCTCGCTCCCACAGGTACAGCGGTGACCTTGTGGGAGCGAGCCTGCTCGCGAAAGCGTACTGACAACCAATGAAGTTTTAGAACCCCGGCGCGATCTGCCCCTTATAGCGGGTCAAGATGAACTGCCGAACCTCATCCGAATTCAACGCCTTGGCCAGTTTCTGCAAACCGGGATCATTGATGTTGTCCGGTCGCGCCACCAGAAACTCGATGTACAGGCTCTTGCCCTTCTCGACGATCAATGCGCTGTTGGTGTCGATCCCCGCTTCCAGGGCGTAGTTGGCGAAGACAAACGCCAGGTCGACCTGACTCACCGAGCGCGCCAGTAACGCACCTTCCAGTTCACGAATTTTCAGGTGTTTGGGGTTGTCGATGATGTCCCGTTGAGTCGCCAGGGTGTTGCTCGGGTCCTTGAGTTTGATCAGTCCGGCTTCGTGCAACAGCACCAGCGCGCGGCCGGTGTTCACCGGGTCGTTGGGGATCGACACGGTGGCGCCGTCTTTCAGCTCGGCGATGTTTTTGATCTTGGTCGAGTAGGCTCCAAACGGTTCAATGTGCACGCCGACTACCGGTACCAGGTCGGTGTGGCGGGTTTTGTTGTAGTCCTTGAGGAACGGCCGGTACTGGTAATAGTTGGCGTCGAGGTTCTTCAACGCCAACTGCTGATTGGGCTGGATAAAGTCGGTGAAGACTTTGATGTCCAGGTCCACGCCTTCCTTGGCCAGGGTCGGTTTGACGAATTCGAGGATTTCCGCGTGCGGCACCGGGGTCGCGCCGACGATGAGTTTTTCGTTGGCGTGAACGCTCAACGACACTAAGGCAGCCAGAATGGCCAGGGTCTTTTTCATGTGGTGCTCCTAGGCAGATTGAGTGGCCGTCGTAAGGTGGACGTGAGGCCTGATGGTGTTCTTTTGAATAAAAAACGGGATCGAATTTTTATCGTCGGCTGTAACGCGCCACCAGCCGGTCGCCGGTCATTTGCAGGGCCTGAACCAGGATCAGCAACAGCACCACCGTGACCACCATGACGTCCGTCTGAAAACGCTGGTAGCCGTAGCGGATCGCCAGGTCGCCCAGTCCGCCGCCGCCGATCACACCGGCCATCGCCGTGTAATCGACCAGCACAATCGCGGTCACCGTGACCGCCGCCAACAACCCTCCCCGCGCCTCGGGCAACAAGGTGTGGCGGATGATCTGCCACGTATTCGCGCCCATGGCCTGGGTCGCTTCCACGACCCCGCGATCCACTTCGCGCAACGCGGTTTCCACCAGCCGCGCGAAGAACGGCGTACAGCCAACCACCAGCGGTGGAATGGTCCCCGGCACGCCAAGCGAGGTGCCGACCAGCAGCGTGGTCAGAGGAATCAGCACGATCAGCAAAATGATGAACGGCAGCGAGCGCAGCATGTTTACGATCACCGACAGCACGCGGTAAACGCCGACCGCCTCATGCAACTGGCGCTTGCCGGTGAGGAACAACACCACGCCCAGCGGCAGCCCCAGCAGCACGGTAAACCCCAGTGCAGCGCCGAGCATGCTCAGCGTGTCGAGACAGGCCTGGGCGATGTCGGCCCAATAGATATGTTTCAGCAACTCGGCCATGGATCACGACCAGTCGTGGCGTGGCGGTTTCACGCCGTTGAGCAGCCAGTTGCCGATAACGTGGTATTTCCAGCGCACCGGGTCGTGCAGCGTATGAACCCGGGCGTTGCGCCAGTGGCGGTCGAAGTTGTGCTTCCTCAGGGTTGAGCGGGTGCCGCCGAGTTCGAACAGTTTGTTACTGGCTTCGATCGCAATTTCAGTGGTCAGCACTTTGGCCTTGGCCACTGCGAGGGAGGCTTGGGCGACATTGTCTTCATCGGGTGCCGGACGCGCCGCATCCAGCGCTCGTCCTGCCCGTTCCAGCAAGGCTTCGGCGGCTTCCAGGCGAATCTCCAGGCCACCAATCTGGATGATGGTCAGCGGATCTTCACTGGCCTTTTCCACGCCGGCATCGATCCACGGCCGAGCGAATTGCTGGACGAAGGCGATGGTGTCGCGCAGCGCCGCACGGGCGATGCCGGCGTCGATGGCCGCAGTGGTCAATTGCGCGAAGGGGCCGGCCAGCGTTGGCGTTTCATAGGAACGGTAAGTCGGGAACAGATTGAACGCCGAGACGTGCAAGTCCTCGGCGAGCACGGTGCCACTGGACGTGGTGCGCTGGCCGATGCTGTCCCAGTCGTCGACGATCACCAGCCCTTGGGTCCCGCGCTCAACGAATGCCAATTGGCCCTTTTGTTCCTCATCCAGCGCCAACACCGCGAGCCAGTGGGCGTAGAGCGAACCGGTGCAGTAACCCTTGCGCCCGTTGATCACATGGCCGTCGCCATAGCGGCGAATCGTCGCCTGGATGTCCTGCACATTTTTGCCGCCGGTTTCTGACAAGGCATTGGCAAAGCGATGGCCTTGCAGTGCCAGTTCGAAGAAGTGTGCCTGTTGTTCGGGCGTGCCTTGCAGGCGGATGTCTTCGAGCAGGCAATGGTGGTTTTGCGGGATCTGCCCCAACGACGGATCGGCGGCCGAGATGATCGCGATGACCTGCGCCAGCACGGCGTAAGACACCTGCGCCCCCCCAAGTTCTCGAGGCACGCTAATGCCCCATAACCCACTGTTGGAATACAGATCGACGATCTCGGCGGGCACCTGGCGCGTGCGGTCGCGTTCGGCGTCCTGCTCCAGCAATACAGCAGCGACACGCTCGGCAACGCGCAAGGCTTCGGCTTCGTCGGCAATTCGATGGGCGGCCGGTGGGTTGATCGGATAAACGGCAGATTCAGGCATGTGAGGTTCCGGGCAGCAGTGTTTAGCAGAGCCATTGCAGCTTCTGTGCCGAGGTCCAGCGCTAATGTTTTCGGGCAGTTGAAGGGAGTTTTTCAGGTTCTGGCATGACGCAGCAGAGCAATTTGTTGCTGCGCTGTTGTTGGCTGAACAGCGTTGCAGCTCGTCGGGCGTTCGGTAGCCAACAAAACGCTGACCTATATTTATCCGGCCGGAAATCGGCACAGGACACCTATTCACCCACAACAACAAACAGGGAGATTCATCATGAGCGTCAAACCCATTCCAGAGGGTTATCACAGCATCACCCCGTATCTGGGCATTCAAAAAGCGGCTGAAGCGATCGAGTTCTACAAGAAGGCCTTTGGCGCCATCGAAGTCATGCGCCTGGCCATGCCGGACGGCGGTATCGGGCATGCCGAACTGAGGATCGGCGACTGCCCGATCATGCTCGGCACGCCGTGTGATCAGGGGCCGTTGAGCAATCCTGACAAGTCACCGTCGGTGGGCCTGCATCTGTATGTGACGGATGTGGACAAGTCTTATAAACAAGCGATTGCGGCGGGCGGCACGATAGTGTCCGAGGTCAAGGATCAGTTTTACGGTGATCGTTCCGGAACGTTGAAGGATCCGTATGGGCACTTGTGGTTTCTGGCCACGCGCAAGGAGGATTTGACTCAAGCGCAGATTGAGCAGCGGGCCATGGAGATGTTTCAGCAGGGTTGACATCTTTGTCGCCTGATCGGGCCTCATCGCGAGCAGGCTCACTCCTACAGGGGATCTATGCCACACCAAAGATCCATTGTGGGAGCGAGCCTGCTCGCGAAGGGGCCATCCCCAACACCGCAAATCCCCTCCTGTAACAACTACCCGCCAATAAGAAACATTTACTTTCATCTCCCCCTTCGGGATTTCCGATCCTCATCCGTCTTATAGAGATGCAGTCGGCGTGCGCACGCACAGCCATCGCCGGCCTTTTCATGGACCTCAACGCTGGGAAGCCCGCAGCAGAGGCCCTCTCATCGATACAAGACCTTCAATCATGTCGAAGAAATCCCGCTCAAAACTCTGGTTTCTGGTCCATAGCTGGCTGGCGTTACCGATCTGGTTTTTCGTGCTGATTGTCTGCGTTACCGGCACGCTGGCGGTGATCAGTCAGGAAATCGTCTGGCTGGCCAACCCGCAAATGCGCGCCAGCCAGCCATCGGACGATGCGCCGCTGCTCAGCTATGACCAGATCATCGCGGCGATCAAACAGGCCGAACCCGATACGCTGGTCGAGTCCATCAGCCGCCCCGACGAATCCCACTTCGCCCTCGACGTTAGCGTCAGCTACCCCGACGGTCGCTCGGTGACGGTGTACGTCAACCCGTACAGCGGCGTCATTCAGGGCACCGCCCCGGCCTTCGATTTCAAGGCCTTTACCCGCGCGCTGCACGGCTGGTGGCTGGTGCCGTTCACCAACGGTTACAGCTGGGGCTGGTATTTGGTGTCCTTCCTGAGCCTGCCGTTGCTGGCCTCGTTGGTCACCGGACTGGTGGTCTACAAAAAATTCTGGAAAGGCTTCTTCCGACCGACCCTGCGCATTCGTCACGGCGCACGGATTTTCTGGGGCGACTTTCATCGCCTCAGTGGCATCTGGTCGATCTGGTTCATTGCGGTGATTTCCATCACCAGCACCTGGTTCCTGATACAGGCGTTCATGTTCGATAACCAGGTCTCGATTTCCACCGCGCCGGTGGCACAGGTGGTTCCGCGTGAAAGTGTGCCGGTGACCACCGATGGCTCACCAGCACCGACGATCAGCCTCGAAACCGCGATTGCCCAGGCCAAGGAACGCATTCCCGGCCTGGAAGACAGCTTCGTCAGCCTGCCCGCCAATGCCTACAGCTACCTCTCGGTAGGCGGGCGCAGTTGGTATCCGCTGATGTACCAGACGGCCGACATCAACCCGTACACCGGCGATGTCGCTGCCACGCGCCTGCTGTCGGACCGCTCCGGCCTGGAGCTGGTGACCGAGTCCATGCGTCCATTGCACACCGGTGATTTCGGCGGGATCTGGATCAAGCTGATCTGGTTCTTCTTCGGATTGATCCTGAGCATGATGGTCCTCAGCGGCTTGCTGATCTGGACCAAACGCACCGCCCTCGCCACGGCCAATGCCCTCAAACGCAGCCATAAACAGCCACGGGTGCAAGCCACCACGGAGGTCAGCCAATGAGCCCGCGCGCCAAACAAACACCGGGCTCGACACTGCGCCGCTTCTGGCTCAAATGGCGCTTCCACCTCAACGTGCTGCTGTTGTTGGTGCCGCTGGGGTTCATGCCCAAGTACTTCGCTGATGCGGCGCTGTTTCGCGGCGACACCGGGCTGGGTGAGCGAGAAATCGGAGAGGTTCAGGTCGGTCCGTGGAGCCTGCGTCTGGCCGAGCTGCGCAATGAGGCACCCACGCTCGACGGGCCGGCCGGCCACATGAAGAGCTTCACCGCCGCGCTGTGCGAGCGCTGTCGTGAACAGGTCAAGGCAACTTACCTGCACATCGGTAAACCGCGCAGCCTGCGTGCCGCCGGGGTGATTTTCTTCGGCACGCCGCACCGCATGGGCGCCATGGTGCCGATCCCGGAAAAGACCAAGGCTGACGCTGAACTGTGGATCACCATGGAAGGCTGGGATGGCGCGATGCACCAAGCCTCCCTGCCCCTGAGTCAGGCATCGCCTGCCACCCTCGCGTGGCTGAACCAACAAGGAGGCAAACCATGATCAACGTTTTTCGCCCGCTCCACTCCTTATTGCTGCTGCTCTGCGCCGGCTTCAGCGCCAGCACGCTGGCGCACAACCCGATGTGCGAGTGCAAAGCCATCGATGCCGAACAGATCAAATGCACCGGCGGATTCTCCGACGGCAGCGGTGCGCCGGGCGTGACCCTGGACGTGATCGGTTACGACGAAACCATTCTGGTGCCGGGCAAGCTCGGCGCCGATTCCACACTGATTTTCAAGAAACCCGGCGCTGAGTTTTACGTGCTGTTCGACGCAGGCCCCGGCCACGTTGTCGAGATCGACCAAGCGGACATCGAAACTCCATGAGTACGCCAACCACTCAAATCGTCCGCCCGGCCGGTGCCGGCCATGAAACCCTTTATGTGCTGCTGTTGTGCCTGATGATTCTCGCGGTGGCCGGCTCAGTGGTCGCCTGGCGCCACGAGTCTCAAGCAGTGAGCAACGTGGGCAGCCATCAACTGGATGCCCGCCGCGACTTGAGCGCCTCCGAGCAAGGTATCTACGCCGACCTGCGGGTGACGCTGGACGAGATTCACCTGCTGCGCCAGGAACAGCAAACCCTGCCAACTCCTGCAACCCTCGCCGATGAAGGTTTTGCACCGTTCGCCCAGGACGCCAGCTCCATCAGACGTGGCGCCCATAAATGGCAATTGCTCGACGCCAAGGCGTACTTCGGCCAGAGCCAGACGCCCGCTGTAACCGGTTCTTTTTTGATGCGCCTTACCGCTGGCGACGAGGCACCGGACATCTGGCTCAACCGCGCCGCCGACCTCAAAGCCCCGACTGATCTGGCGGACGCTGCACTCGAAAGCGCCGGCTGGCAGCAGATCGTCGCGCAATTCGATGCCGGCGTGACCCGCCAGCACCCGCACTGAACCCTCGCCTTCACCCGAGAGAAGAACGCTTTCCCATGCCTATTTCATCTTTCTTGCGCCCGCTGTTGGTCGGTTTGTTGGCCTGCCTGCTGACCCCACTGGCCAATGCCGACGACGCCAAGCGCCTGCGCATCGGCATCACCCTCCATCCTTATTACAGCTACGTGGCCAACATCGTCGGCGACAAGGCCGACGTCGTGCCACTGATTCCGGTCGGTTTCAACCCACACGCCTATGAGCCCCGAGCCGAAGACATCAAGCGTATCAGTGGGCTGGATGTGATTGTGCTCAACGGCGTCGGCCACGACGACTTCGCCGACCGTATGATCGCCGCCAGCGAAACGCCGAACATCCCGGTGATCGAAGCCAACAAAAACGTGCCGCTGCTCGCCGCCACCGGGGTTGCCGCACGCGGTGCCGGCAAGGTGGTGAACCCGCATACGTTCCTGTCGATCAGCGCCTCGATTGCCCAGGTCAACAACATCGCCCGGGAACTGGGCAAGCTCGATCCGGCCAACGCCAAGACCTATACGCAGAACGCCCGCGCCTACGGCAAGCGTCTGCGTCAGATGCGCGCCGACGCCCTGGCGAAGCTGACTCAGGCGCCAAACGCCGAACTGCGAGTGGCCACGGTTCATGCGGCTTACGATTATCTGCTGCGCGAATTCGGCCTCGAAGTCACGGCCGTGGTCGAACCGGCCCACGGCATCGAACCGAGCCCGAGCCAGCTGAAAAAAACCATCGACCAACTGCGCGAGCTGGACGTGAGAGTGATTTTCTCAGAGATGGATTTCCCCTCCACCTATGTCGACACCATCCAGCGTGAATCCGGGGTGAAGTTGTATCCGCTGTCGCACATTTCCTACGGCGAATACACCGCCGACAAGTACGAAAAAGAAATGACCGGCAACCTCAACACCGTGGTCCGGGCGATACAGGAGTCGGGCCAATGACCGCCAAAGAAACACTCAGCGAATCCCCTGTGGGAGCGAGCCTGCTCGCGAAGGCGTCCAGTCAGTCAACATCATCGTTAAATGACACACCGCATTCGCGAGCAGGCTCGCTCCCACAAGTATCGGGGCCGACGCTGGATTTCGCCGACGTCAGCCTGACCCTCGGCCGCACAACGATCCTCGACAACGTCACTTTTCAGGTCCAGCCCGGCAGCGTGCATGCGCTGGTCGGCCCCAACGGTGGCGGCAAAAGTTCGCTGATCAAAACCTTGCTGGGACAAATGCCGCATCAGGGTCGCCTGAGCCTGCAATGGCCGGGCGATCCCGGAACCATCGGCTACGTGCCGCAAGCCCTGGAGTTTGATCGCGGCCTGCCAATGACCGTCGACGATTTCATGGCCGCCATGTGTCAGCGACGACCGGCATTTCTCGGTTTGAGCAAGCACTACGCCGCCGCGATAGGCGAAGCGCTGGAACGGGTCGGCATGCAGGACAAACGCAAACGGCGAATGGGGGCGCTGTCCGGCGGCGAGCGTCAACGGGTGTTGCTGGCTCAAGGGCTGATCCCGGCACCGCAACTGCTGGTACTCGACGAACCGATGTCGGCACTGGATGAAGCCGGTATTCAGGTGTTCGAACGGCTGCTCGGCGACTGGCGCCGCAGCGGCATCACGGTGCTGTGGATCGAGCACGATCTGGAAGCCGTGGGGCGTCTGGCGGATCGGGTCACCGGGCTCAATCGCCGGGTGTTGTTCGATGCCACGCCGAAACAGGCGTTGACGCCAGAACGCTTGCTGACCCTGTTCTCCACCCATCCACGGAGCGCTGCGTGATGAGTTACGAAGCCTTTCGTTTGATGGTTCAGGGGTGGGCGTCTTCGGGCTACTTGCCCGAGGCACTGGCCTATGGATTTGTGGTCAACGCGTTGCTCGCCGGCTTGTTGATCGGCCCGGTACTGGGCGGGTTGGGCACGTTGGTGGTGGTCAAGCGCTTCGCGTTTTTCTCCGAAGCGGTGGGTCACGCGGCACTGACCGGCGTGGCCATCGGCATTCTGCTCGGCGAACCCTACACCGGGCCTTACGGCAGCCTGTTCGGTTACTGCCTGTTGTTCGGCATCCTGCTCAATTACCTGCGCAACCGCACCGGCCTGGCGCCGGATACGTTGATCGGCGTGTTCCTGTCGGTGTCCTTGGCATTGGGCGCGAGCCTGCTGCTGATTCTGGCGGGCAAGATCAACGTGCATATTCTGGAAAACGTGTTGTTCGGTTCGGTGTTGACCGTCAACGGCAATGACTTGGCGGTATTGGCCATTGTCGGTTCGCTGGTCATGGCGCTGGCCTTGCCGCTGTACAACCGCATTGTGCTGGCCAGTTTCAACCCGCAACTGGCGGCGGTGCGTGGGGTGGCGGTGAAGACCCTGGATTATCTGTTTGTGATTCTGGTGACGCTGATCACCGTGGCGGCGGTGAAAGTCATCGGTGCGATTCTGGTCGGCGCGCTTTTGGTGATACCAGCGGCAGCCGCGCGGTTGCTCAGTCAGTCACTGAAAGGCTTTTTCTGGTGCTCGGTGCTGATCGCCACGGTCAGCACGCTTTGCGGGATTCTGGCGCCGATTGTCTTTGATCTGCCGATTCCGTCCGGTGCCGCGATCATTCTGGTGGCCGGTATCGCCTTCGCCCTGTCCGCCATCGCGCGCGGTGTCGTCCCCAGCCTGAAAGGGAATCTCGGATAAATGTCTTTTTCTCTGCGTCAACTGACCCTGGCCGTTGCCCTGTGTGGGCTGGTCAACACTTCCTTTGCGGCAGACAACGCCAAACCGCTGCGAGTGCTGGCGTCCTTGCCGATCACTTACGGGCTGGGCGAAGTCTTGCTCAAAGGCACCGACGTCAACCTCGAACGTGCCGCACCGGCGAACCTGCCCGGCAGCCGTCAAACCGCCTACTTCACCGGCCGTGGTGCCCCGGCGCTGGCCAAACTGGCGACCGACGCCGATGCCGTGATCGGCCTGCGTTCGCTGTGGCCGGATGATCCGCTGTACCCGATCTCCCGTCGCAGTAACATTCGCATTATAGAGGTCGACGCCGCCCGCCCGGTGGACGGAGCCCTGCCTGGCATCGCCGTGCAGCCGGATAACAAGGTCGACGGGTTGAACAGTCAGCCGTGGTTCTCCAGCAACAACATGGGGCGGATGGCCGATGTGATGGCCGCTGATCTGGTGCGCTTGGCGCCGGAGGCCAAACCCAAAATCGAGGCCAACCTCGCTGCATTGAAGCAACGACTACTCAAGTTCAGCGCTGACAGCGAAGCGCGACTGGCCAGTGCTGACAACCTCAGTGTGATGAGCCTCAGCGATCACTTTGGCTATTTGATTGGCGGGCTCAATCTGGAGCTGATCGGGATCGACGCGCGCCCGGATGCCGAATGGACGCCCGACGCGCTCAAGCAATTGGGCGCGATGTTGAAGGAGAACGATGTAGCGGTGGTGTTGCATCATCGGCAGCCTTCGGACGCCGTGAAAGCGGTGATTGCCGAGGCAGGTAGCCGGTTGGTGGTGTTGAGTGTGGATGCGGCGGATCCGGTGGAGGAGCTGGAAGGGAATGTGGATTTGGTGATCAAGGGGTTGAGCGGAGCGTAAATCCATTGGACCGCGTTATCGTTCTTCGCTGGCAAGCCAGCTCCTACAGGGGATTTGTGCCACATCCTGAATCCGATGTGGGAGCTGGCTTGCCAGCGAAGGCGACCTGATAGGCAACACAAAGTCTGGACACGAAAAAGCCCGCTGGCCTTCTCGGTCCAGCGGGCTTCTTTTTGCGCGGTCAATCAGTGAGCCAATGCCGCCTGCTCTTCCATCTTGCGACGCAAACTCAGTGGACGCATGTCCGTCCAGGTCTCTTCGATGTATGCCAGGCATTCCTTTTTCAAACCGCTCTTGCCCACCGTGTGCCAGCCGGCCGGTACGGCTTTGTAATCAGGCCAGATCGAGTATTGCTCTTCGTGGTTGACCACGACCTGAAAGAGGATGTCCTCGCGGTCGAATACTGAAGTCATGTATTTCTCCATCGCTGTAGGGTGGGCTGCGCGGCGTGCGCAGCCGTTATGTAGAAAGAACGTTCAGGGGACTAAAAAATTTAGAGAATGGCGGTGGCGGCCGCCATGGCCCGGCCGAAAATCTCGGCCACTTGATCGATTTCCGTAGCAGTGATCACCAGCGGCGGCAGGAACCGCACCACGCCGCCGTGACGCCCGCCCAGCTCAAGAATCAACCCGCGCATGAGGCATTCGCGCTGCACCAGCGGCGCCAGACGCGCAAATATCGGTGGATGGCCCTGAGCGTCCGGCGCGCCGGTCGGGTCGACCAGTTCAACGCCAAGCATCAAGCCGCGCCCCCGGATGTCGCCCAATTGCGGGAAGTCCCGCTGCAGGATGCGCAGGTGTTCGCTCAAGCGTTCGCCCATGGCAGTTGCGTGTTCACACACCTTGTGTTCGACCAGATAACGCATCACCGCGGAACCTGCGGCCATGGCCATCTGATTGCCACGGAAGGTCCCGGCATGCGCGCCCGGCAGCCAAGTGTCGAGCCAGTCGCGGTAAACCACCACCGCCAGCGGCAAGCTGCCACCGATGGCTTTGGACATCACCACCACGTCCGGGATGATGCCGGCGTGCTCGAAGGCGAACATCTTGCCGGTGCGGGCAAACCCGCTCTGGATTTCATCGACGATCAGCGCCACGCCAGCCTTTTCGGTGATACGACGCACGCCACGCAGCCAGTCCAGATCAGCCGGGATCACCCCGCCTTCGCCCTGCACCACTTCAACAATCACAGCGGCAGGCAATTGCACGCCGGCCTCAGGGTCATTCAGCAGGTTTTCCAGATAACTGAGGTTGACCTTCACGCCTTGCGCACCACCAAGGCCGAACGGGCAGCGGTAATCGTAGGGGTACGGCATGAACTGCACGCCGCCGCTGAGCAAGGCGCCCAGCGGCTTTTTCGGCCCCAGGCTGCCCATCAGGCTCAATGCGCCCTGGCTCATGCCGTGATAACCGCCCTGGAACGACAACACGGTGCTGCGTCCGGTGGCGGTGCGCACCAGTTTCAGCGCGGCTTCCACCGCGTCGGTGCCGGTGGGGCCACAGAACTGGATCTTCGCCTCGGCAGCCAAGGCTGCCGGCAGCAAGCCAAACAGGTCCTGCACAAATTGGTCTTTGACCGGCGTGGTCAGGTCGAGGGTGTGCAGCGGCAGTTCATCGCTCAACACTTGCTGGATCGCTTCGATCACCACCGGGTGGTTATGCCCTAGCGCCAGCGTGCCGGCACCGGCCAGGCAATCGATGAAATGGCGACCTTCGACGTCTTCGACATAAATGCCCTTGGCGCGTTTCAGTGCCAGGGGAATGCGCCGCGGGTAGCTGCGGGCATTGGATTCCTGCTGGTTTTGACGGGCCAGCAGCGGCGATTCGTTGAATTGATAAAGCGACTCGGCAGGCGCCGGGACAATCCGGGCCGGCTGATCTTCGATAAGGCTGGTAGCGACTGACATCTCTCGACCCCTCAATAAGGTTTCCTGTTCTGGAAACGCATCAGGGGCTCAAGGATTTACACTTTCGACAACGCTTTGTGCATGGGAAAGGCATGAAGCCCCGCCACTGCATAGCTCCTACAGGTGCGGGTCAGAGGGTTTGCAATGGCATGGTCAGCTCAACCCGCAACCCGTCTGGCTGACTGTCAAAACGCAACGTGCAGCCGCAACGCTGGACAATCGCCTGAACAATCGCCAGTCCCAACCCGCAACCGGTGCTCTGGCCATTGCGCCAGAAGCGTTGGGTCAGGTTTTGCAAATCTTCTTCGGCAATCCCCGGCCCATGGTCGCGCACCAGAAAACGCGCACGATTGCCGGTGGTTTCCAGGCTCAATTCCACGGCCCCATCGCCCGGCGTGTGGCGCAGGGCGTTGTCGAGCAGGTTGCGTAATGCTGCAATCGACAACACGGCGGGCATTTGCACCGGCGCATTGGAGAATTTGCTCGGCATTTGCAGTTTGATTCGCTGTCGATCCCCGCTGGCGGCGTCCTGAATTGCCAGTTTCGCCACTTGCTCAGCGCTGCACTGTACGCCGTCATCGAACGACAGGCTGCCCTCGACCCGCGCCAGCAACAGCAGTTGTTCAAGGGTCCGGTGCATACGGTCGGCGCCCTCTTCGGCCCGGGCCAGGGACTGATCCCGTGCCGCGCCGTCGGTCATTCGCGCCACTTGCAGGTGGGTCTTGATCGCGGTCAGCGGGCTGCGCAGTTCGTGCGCCGCATCACCGGTCAGACGCCGCTCACGCTCGATGGTCTTGCCGATCCGCTGGAGCAGCTGGTTCTGGGTGTCCAGCAACGGTTGCAGCTCGCTGGGCAGCGGCTGGATCTGCAACGGTTCGAGGGAATCGGCGCTGCGCCGCATCAGCGCATCGCGCATTCGGTTGAGTGGTGCCAAGCCTTGGCCGATGCCCAGCCACAGCAGGCACAGGCAACCGAGCAACGCCACGCCGACCGGCACCGACGCCGCCAGCAGGATCGACATGTTCAGCGCCTCGCGCTCGATTTGCCGGTCGGCGGTGGTGATGCGTAGATCGCCCCGCGCCAGCGTAAAGCTGCGCCATGGCGCGCCGTCGATCATCTGATCGTGGAAGCCCATTTTCTCGGCTTCCAGTTTTTGCTCGGGGTCACTGTGACTGCGGGCGAGAATTTCCCCACGCAACGAACTGACCTGACAGGCCATGCCGCCGGGAATGTTCAATTGCTCCGCGCTGAAATGCGTGCCCTCGCCTTTGCTCGGCAGTGCCGGCAATTGCTCCAGCAATCCGGCGACCATCCGCGCTGACGCCACCAGCCGCTGGTCGAGGGAAAACATCATTTGATTACGCAGGTCGCTGAGCATCCAGGCCGCCGCCAGAGCCCAGATCAAGGCAAAAGCGGCGCCCAGGGTCAGGCTCAGGCGCAAACGCAGGCTCATCACTTTGAGTGTTCTCCGCCATCAGCAGGGCCCAGGCGATAGCCCAGGCCGCGCACGGTTTCGACGATGCCGTTACCGAGTTTACGCCGCAGGTGATGGATGTGAACGTTGAGGGCGTTGCTTTCCAGTTCGTCGTTGAAACCGTAGACGCTGTCCTTGAGTTGTTCGGTGGAGAGCACGCGACCGCGGTTATGCAGCAACGCCTGCAACAACGCCTGCTCACGCCGCGACAGGTCCACCGGTTGTCCACCGAGCAGGGTTTCGCGGCTGCTTGGGTCGTACGTCAGGGCACCATGTTCGATCAGGTTGACGCTGCGCCCGGCTACCCGGCGCAGCAACGTGTGCAGGCGTGCGGCAAGCTCACGCAGATCGAACGGTTTGAGCAGGTAATCATCCGCGCCGGCTTGCAAGCCATCGACGCGATCCGTCACGGAATCGCGCGCGGTGAGAATCAACACCGGAATCTCCAGACCGTTGTGACGCAGCTGCTGCAACAGCTTCAGGCCGTCCTCGTCAGGAAGGCCGAGGTCGAGCACCATGACGTCAAATTCAGCGACCTTAAGCATCGCTCGTGCCGACGACGCGGTCGCGACGTGCTCGACCGTCAGACCCTGGGCGGTGAGGCCGGCAACAATGCCGCTGGCGATCAGCTCATCGTCTTCACAAACCAGTACGTGCATGGGAGCTCCATGAGCAAAAACGCGATTCAAGCAGGTGAGGATTAAGGCGCAATTATGGCAAGCGTAACGACTGACGAACAGTATTGATTTCTCATATCGACTTCCTTGAAAGTATTTTTAATATCGCTTAGTTGCAAAGCGAAACAAACGACTTGAAAAAAACATACTAACAAATACTCGTTAAACGATAAGCTTCATCCCGCAACAAACCTTCAACAACCAAAACTTTAAACAATGAAGACTTTCCATTTAGAAAATCAAAAAGTCTTCCACCCACTGAAAGGAATCAGCACATGCCAACTTTAAAAAACTTCGTCACAGTCGACTGGCGCTCCGGAGCAGACGCAATCCACTTCTTTTTTAAAGATACCAATCAATACTCTCGATTTAACACCGGCGATAATGAGGTCCCGGAAGGATATCCTCGCGAAATAACGATAGACCAATGGGATAGCTTTCACCGCTACGCAAAAAAACTGTGCTTTGGCTTCACCACGACCAACATGCCCGGTGAAATCACAGGATTCGACTCGGACGTTTCGTGGTTGTTCTTTTATGAAGACGATATGCCTGCCGTCTGCAAATATGATCAGGATGCCGATGAAGCCAGTTATACAAAATTTGTAAAAGACACCGTATGGGCGCCATTACTTCCTTACTTCGATCGTATCGTCGCCGGGACATGGCTGGACTTGACTGGCAAGTCGTTCGTATTTAAATTCATCATGAGCGACGGAAACCACTTTATCTTTGATTACAAAAAGAGTCTTCTAAACTACCCAGCGATCTCCCCCACCTCCTGGAATGGCCTGGAACGTTTCAACAATCGAGTTATTACAGGTGTACAAAAAGACCGAACCTTTGCCGACAACTACTTTTATATCTTTTTGACTGACAACCAATACCTCATCTATAACCTGCAACTTAACAGCGTGCAGTCCGGTCCGCACGCGGTCAATGATGTGAATTGGCCGGGATTGCTAAACGGCTGAGAATCCGCCGGCGCGCGGTTAATCATCGGTTAATCGCCGCCTCCCATTGTGCACCTCACCTGCACAGGGATAAGGCTCACCCATGCGTCGTCTGTTTCTATTTTTTGTCCTCTTGATCTCGGGTCTGGCCCAGGCAGGGACCAATCCGTTCGATACCAAACCTGAATTTTTGCCGGTGGAAAAGGCGTTCGTGTTTACCTCTGAACGCCTTGAATCCGGTGAAACACAGCTCTATTGGCAGATTACCGACGGTTATTACCTTTATCAGAAGCGCCTGAAATTCGATGGATTGCCTGCTGAACAGCATCCCGCCTTGCCAGAAGGCGAAGCACACAGCGACGAGTTTTTCGGCGAACAACAGGTTTACCGCCAGGGCCTGGAACTGAAGATCCCGGCGGGTGCGACCGGTCAGATAAAGGTGGGTTTCCAGGGCTGCGCCGATGCCGGCTTGTGCTACCCGCCGCAAACGCAGGTGGTGGATTTGGGCGGCGACGTCACGGTCGCCGCCAACGAAGCACCGGATCAAACCCTGGCCAGCGACCTGCAACAACGGGCGCTGGGCTGGAGTTTGCTGGTGTTTTTCGGTTTGGGTCTGCTGCTGGCGTTCACGCCTTGTTCGTTGCCAATGCTGCCAATTCTGGCCGGCTTGGTTGTTGGCAGCGGCGCCACGCCTAAACGTGGGTTTGCCCTGGCGGGCAGCTACGTGGTGAGCATGGCGCTGGTGTATGCGGCGATGGGCGTGTTGGCCGCGTTGCTGGGTGCGAACCTGCAAGCGCTGCTGCAAAACCCGTGGCTGCTAGGCAGTTTCGCGGCAGTGTTTGTGCTGTTGGCGTTGCCGATGTTCGGTTTCTTCGAGCTGCAATTGCCGGTGGCCGTGCGCGACCGCCTGGAAAACGTGTCGCGCAATCAGCGTGGCGGCAGCCTGGTTGGCGCTGGTGCGCTGGGCGCATTGTCCGGTTTGCTGGTGGGTCCGTGCATGACCGCGCCGTTGGCCGGTGCCCTGCTCTACATCGCGCAAAGCGGTAATGCGCTGCATGGCGGGTTGATTCTGTTCGCCATGGGCATCGGCATCGGTGTGCCGTTGTTGCTGCTGGTAACCATCGGCAACCGCTTCTTGCCCAAACCCGGTGCGTGGATGAATCTGCTCAAAGGAATCTTCGGTTTCCTGTTCCTCGCCACGGCGTTACTGATGTTGCGCCCGGTGTTTAATGAATCGCTGTGGATCGGTTTGTGCGGCGCATTGCTGTTGATGGCGGCTTACAGCGCCTGGCTGCAGTCCAGCGGTTTTGGTCGTACGGCGCACGTGTTCGGCGCCAGCTCATGGCTGTTGGGTTTGTGGGGCAGTCTGTTGGTAATCGGTGCAGCGGGCGGTAGCGACGATTTGTTTCAACCACTGCAGGTCTATCGCGGTACAAACACGGCCAGTGCCGCCGCACCTGTCGGCCACGAAGCCTTCACCACGATCAAAGACCCGCAAGCGCTACAACGGGAACTGGACGCGGCCAAGGCTCAGGGCCAGTGGGTGCTGCTGGATTACTACGCCGACTGGTGCGTCTCGTGCAAAGTCATGGAAAAACAGGTCTTCGGCAAAGCCAACGTGATGCAAGCGTTGAGCGATGTGCGCTTGCTCCGGCTGGATGTCACCGCCGACAATGCCGCCAGCCGCGACCTGCTCGGCCGTTATAAAGTGCCGGGGCCACCGAGTTTTCTGTGGATCGGCGCCGACGGCGAAGAGCGTCGCAGCCAGCGCATCACCGGCGAGGTCGATGCCGACACCTTCCTGCAACGCTGGACCACTACCCGAGACGCCCGTTAATGCTGACTTTCACCCTCGGCACCTTTGCCATCGCGCTTAACCATCTGCTGCTGATCAGCGCCCTGGCGCTGGCGACGTTTGTCGGCTGGCGGGTGGCCAAGCGGGGTGGCGAGAACCCCGAGTCGGTGCTGTTCAGCCTGTTCCTGATGGGCATGCTGGCAGCCCGGGTCAGTTTCGTCGCCGTTTACTGGGCGCACTATCGCAACGATCCGTGGCAAATCATCGACCTGCGCGACGGTGGCTTTCTCGCCTGGCCGGGGGTGATCGTGTTGCTGCTCGCGGCGTTGTATCGCGGCTGGCGTCGTCCGGGTTTGCGCCGGCCACTAGGATTCGGCGTGGGCAGCGGTCTGGCGTTCTGGCTACTGGCGACCGTCTCCCTGGGCATTTACGAACAAGGCACGCGCCTGCCGGAAATCACCTTGCGCAATGCCGCCGGTGAAACCGTGCAACTGGCCGATTACCAGGGCGGTCCGCTGGTGATCAATCTCTGGGCCACCTGGTGCCCGCCGTGCCGTCGAGAAATGCCGGTACTGGAAAATGCCCAGCAACACCGGCCAGACCTGACGTTCCTGTTCGTCAATCAGGCCGAAAGCATGCAAAGCGTTGCCACCTTTCTCGAAACCCAGGGCCTGAGCCTGACCAACGTGCTGTTCGATGGCGGCGGTCGTTTGAGTCAGGCCGTGGGTTCGATGGCGTTGCCGACTACGCTGTTCTATAGCAATGACGGTCGCCTGCTGGGCAGCCATTTGGGCGAACTCTCGCAAGCCAGCCTGGCCCGCGCCCTGGAAAACTTCGACACCCCTACTTCTGCCACACCGTCCCCCTCTTCAAGGAAACTGCCATGCCCCGCCTCCGCCACCTGCTGACGCTGCCCCTGTGCGCAGCCCTGCTGCACCTGCCGTCGGTACAGGCCGCTGAAGAACTGCCTGAAGCGATCAAGAAGATCGAAGCCAAGGGCGCGAAAATCGTCGGCCAGTTCGATGCACCCGACGGCTTGCGCGGTTATGCAGCGCAATACCAGAACCGTGGCATGGCGCTGTACCTGACCCCGGATGGCAAACATGTGTTGCTCGGCAACCTCTACGATGCCGACGGCAAAGACCTGACCACCGCACCGTTGCAGAAACTGGTTTACGCGCCAATGTCCAAGGAAGTCTGGGGCAAGATGGAAGCCAGCAACTGGATCGGTGATGGCAAAAAAGATGCCCCGCGTGTGGTGTATCTGTTCAGCGATCCGAACTGCCCTTATTGCAACGTGTTCTGGGAACAGGCGCGGCCGTGGGTGAAGGCCGGCAAGGTGCAATTGCGGCACATCATGGTCGGGATCATTCGCGAAGACAGTCCAGGCAAATCGGCTGCGTTGCTGGCGGCCAAAGACCCGGGCAAAGCGCTGGAAGAACACGAAAAGGCTGGCAAGGAGAGTTCGCTCAAGGCCCTCAAGGAGGTGCCGCCGGCGATTCAGATGAAACTGGCGGCGAACATGCAGTTGATGGAAGACCTGGAGTTGCAGGCAACCCCGGCGATTTTCTACATGGATGACAAGGGCGAGCTGCAACAGCAGCAAGGCGCGCCTTCGCCGGACAAGTTGGCGAAGATTCTCGGGCCGAAGTAGGCCTTACCGGCCCCTTCGTCGGAACGCCGCCCGGAGGGGCCAGTACAGACGCTAGATATTTAGAGCCCCTCCAAAGCTGCCATCAGGTCATTCAGCCGATCCACCTTCTCCTCGGTGATGTCACTCGCCACCAACCCTTCGATGTACTCAGCCAGCTCCGCCACCGTGCTGCATTCAAACATCGCCCGCAGCGGCACATCACGTTGCAGCGCTTTCTGCACCCGCGATGCAATCTGCGTCGCCAGCAATGAATGCCCGCCCAGTTCGAAGAAATTGTCGCGCACACCGACCTTCTCGACCTTCAGAACCTGCGCCCAGATATCCGCCAACGTCTGCTCCAGCTCATTGCGTGGCGCCAGATAATCCTGACTTTGCAACTGGCCTATCCCCAGCGCTGGCAACGCCTTGCGATCGAGTTTGCCGTTGGCGTTGAGCGGCAGGCGATCCAGCCACAACCAGTGCAACGGCACCATGTATTCCGGCAGCTCGGCGCGCAGTTGTTGCTTGATCCGCTCCAGGCGTTCGGTCGGATTGAGCGCAGAATTGGCCGCTACCAAATAGCCGACCAGGTGCTTGCCGTTCACCCCGTCCTGCACACCCACCGCCGCTTCGCGGACTTCCGGCTGTTCGTGCAGGCGCGCTTCGATTTCCCCCAGTTCGATGCGGTAACCGCGAATCTTCACTTGATGGTCGATACGCCCGACGTATTCCAATACACCATCACTGCGCCGACGGGCCAGGTCGCCGGTGCGATACAGTCGATCCCCCGGCGCGCCAAACGGGTTCGGCACAAACACTTGCGCCGTGCGCAGCGGATCGCTGACATACCCGCGTCCGACCCCGGTGCCTGCCACGCACAACTCGCCCACCACGCCCAACGGCACCAGTTCCAGCGCGCCATCGAGCAGGTACAAACGGTTGTTGTCGGTCGGCGTACCAATCGGCAAATAGCTGCCGCGCGTCGAGGCCAGATCGACGCGGAAGAACGCCACATCATCCGAACATTCCGCCGGGCCATAGGCATTCACCAAGCCGATTTCCGGGTAACGCAGCAGCCATTGATGCGCGACTTCCGGCGGCATCGCTTCGCCAGTCGGCAGCATCCAGCACAGGCCGTCCAGACTCATGCGCTCCTGGGCGAGCATGCCTTGAATCAACGATGGCACGCTCTCCAGCACAGTAATGCCCTGCGCCGAAACGTGCGCCAACAGGCCTTGTGGATCATGGGCGATGGCGTTCGGCACGATGTCTACCCGCGCACCGAACAACGGCGCGGCAAGGAACTGCCAGACCGATATATCGAAGCTTTGCGAAGCCGTCTGAGCGATCACATCGTTATCACTCAGATTCAGGTACGGCACCTTGCTCAACTGGTTATTGAGCATGCCGCGCTGCTCGACCATCACGCCCTTGGGCAAACCGGTGGAGCCCGAGGTGTAGATCACGTAGGCGAGATTATCCGGCCCGCTGTAGATGCCTGGATTAGCCACCGAAACGGCGCTAGCCTGCACCTCTTCCCAGACCAATAACCTGGGCCGCTGGGCGCAAGCGAACTCGTCCAGCAACGCCAGCGCTTGTTCGCGGCAGGCCTGAGTGCACACCAGCAACGGCGTGCGGCTCAATTCGATGATCCGGCTCAGGCGCTGGCTCGGCAGGCCTGGGTCCAGCGGCAAATAACCCGCCCCCGCCTTGAAGCTGCCGATGATCATGCCCAGCAAATCGAGATTACGTTCGGCCAGCAACGCCACCGGTTGATCCAGCCCGACACCGGCGGCGATCAGGGCGTGACCAAGGCGGTTACTGCGCTGGTTCAGCTCAACGTAGCTGTATTGCTGATCCAGGCAACTAGCGGCTATCCGCTGCGGATGCTCAGTCACCTGAGCTTCAAACAACGCAACGTAGCTTTGCTCCAGCGGGTATTCGTGTTCGCTCTGATTGCAGTCATGGACCAGGAAGTCCTGCTCCTCGGCACCCAGCAGCGGCAAATCGGCCATGTCGCCATGGAACCCTTCGACCAGCGCCAGCAGCAAACGCTTGAACTCACCGAGCATTCGTTCGATGGTCGACTCATCGAAGTAGCGCTGGTCGTAAGACAGGTGCAAGCCGAGGTCATCGCCCGGATAGCACACCGCCGTTAGCGGGAAGTTGGTGTGGGTGCGGCCCGAATCAGAGGTCGCGTTGAGGCTTTGTGCCCGGTCCAGCACCGACACTTCCACCGGGGCGTTTTCAAAGACAAAGAGGCTGTCGAACAGCGGCAGCCCTTTAGGCAGTTCGCTGTTTTCCTGAATGCTCACCAGCGGCAGGTATTCGTACTCGCGCAGCTGCATGTTGCTGTCGAGCAAAGCGCTGAGCCATTGGCGGACGCTGCAACGCTGACCGTCCTCGGGCATTTTCACCCGCAGCGCAATGCTGTTGATGAACAGCCCGACCGTGCGCTGCATCTGCGGCATGTCCACCGGACGCCCGGCCACGGTGACGCCGAACAGCACGTCGCGATCACCGCTCAAGCGCCGCAGCACCAGCGCCCACGCCGCTTGGGCGAAGGTGTTGATGGTCAGTTGATGTGCCTGCGCCAGTTCACGCAGCTGCGCACCGTCACGGGCATCAAGCCTGGTGTAGCGGTCGCCGACGATCATGCCGCCGCTTTCGCCGGCGTGTTCGCGCAGGAACGGTCGATCGCTCGGAATCGGCGTGGTCCGTTCGAAGCCTTGCAGGTTGGTTTTCCACCACTGCCGTGCTTCGGCCAGGATCTGGCGTTGCAGCCAGCCGATGTAGTCGCGGTAACGCGGTGGCACGGCCAATTGCGCTTCGCGTCCCTCGCCGAGGGCAGTGTAGATGTCGAAGAAATCGTTCATCAGCAACGAGCGGCACCAGGCATCGATCAGGATGTGGTGGTTGCTCATCATGAACCAGTAACGCGCCGCGCCGACCTTAATCAGGCGCAAGTGGAACGGTGCTTGATTGAGCAGATCAAAGCCGGTTTCGCGTTCACTTTTCAGCAAGTCCTGCAAGGTCGGTTCTTGCTCGGATTCGGCCATCGCGCTCCAGTCGAGGTACTCGATTGGCGTGCTGCCCGGTTTGTGGATCACTTGCAGCATGTCTTCGCCGACGTTCCAGCAGAACGACGCGCGCAGGGCTTCGTGACGGGCGATCACTGCTTGCCAGGCCTGGGCGAAGCGCTGCGGATCGAGTTCGCTGTTGATGCGGTAACGGTCCTGCATGTAATAGAGCCCGGTGCCCGGCTCCAGCAAGGTGTGCAGCAGCATCCCTTCCTGCATCGGTGTCAGCGGGTAGATGTCTTCGATCACGGCTGCCGGAACCGGCAATGCATCGAGTTGCGCCTGGGTCAGGTTCGCCAGCGGGAAGTCCGACGGCGTCGGGCCGCCCGTATCGTCTTGCAGGCAATGCTCGATCAGGCCTTGCAGTTCGCACAGATAAGCATCGACCAAATCAGCGATGGCTTGCGGGGCGTGGCGTTCGGCGCTGAAGGTCCAGCGCAGCACCAGTTCACCGCCATAGACCTGACTGTCGATGCTCAGCTCATTGGGTAGCGGCGCGTGCGGATCGTGGGCCGCGCCGACCGGCTCATCGAGCGGTCGGAACAAGGCCTGCGCACCGAAGCTCTGGTCGAACTGACCGAGGTAGTTGAAGGTGATCGGTGCGACCGGCAACGCCGCCATGGTCTGGCGGCACAAGTCGTCGGCCAGATAACGCAGCACGCCATAACCCAAGCCTTTATGCGGCACGGCGCGCAGTTGTTCCTTGATCGCCTTGATCGAGGCGCCCTGCCCGTCCAACGGGGTCAGCCGCAGCGGGTAGGCGCTGGTGAACCAGCCCACGGTGCGGGTCAGGTCGATCTCGTCGAACAGGGCTTCGCGGCCGTGACCTTCCAGTTGAATCAGTGCCGATTCATCGCCGCTCCAGCGACACACCACGCGGGCCAGCGCCGTCAGCAACAGGTCGTTGACCTGCGTGCGGTAAGCACTCGGGGCCTGTTGCAGCAATTGCCGTGTGCGCTCTGCATCGAGGCGCACACTGACGGTTTGTGCATGGCGATTCTGCCGGCCGCCATCGGGACAATCGCACGGCAGCGCGACATCAGGCCCGGCCAGTTGCGACTGCCACCCGTTCAATTCTTCACGCAGGGACTCGCTGCCGGCGTACGCCTGCAAACGTGCCGCCCAGTCCTTGAAGGCACTGGTTTTGGCCGGCAGATTGACCGCTTGCCTGGCCTCCAGTTGACGGTAAACCGTTTGCAGATCGTCCAGCAGTACCCGCCACGAAACACCGTCGACCACCAAGTGGTGAATGGCGATCAACAGCCGTTGTTGCCCCTCGGGGCCATCGACCAGCAACGCACGCAGCAACGGCCCCGTTTCGAGGTCGAGGCTGCGCTGGGCATCGGCAAACAACGCTTCGCACTGGTCCATGGCCGGCACGCGCACTTGCCACAACAACTCGGTGTCGGACACCGGTTGGTGTTCGGCCCGCCATTGCCCGGCTACTTCGGTGAAACGCAGGCGCAAGGCGTCATGCTGCTCGATCACCGCCAGCAACGCTTGCTCCAGGCGATGGGGCTCCAGCGCCACGGTCGGTTCCAGCAGCAACGCCTGGTTCCAGTGTTGGCGCTCGGGGATGTCGGTATCGAAGAACCAATGCTGAATCGGCGTCAAACGCGACTCGCCGGCGAGCAAGCCTTGCTCGGCGCTGACCTGTTCAGTACGCGTCGCGACAGCGGCCAGGGTCTGCACGGTCTGGTGCTGGAACAAGTCACGCGGGCTGAAATGGATGCCCTGCTGCCGCGCCCGGCTAACCACCTGGATCGACAGAATCGAATCGCCGCCCAGCTCGAAGAAGTTGTCGTTAAGGCCGACCTGCGCGACGTTCAGCACTTCGCACCAGATCGCGGCCAGGGTCAGTTCAAGCGCATTGCTTGGCGCCACATAGTGCTGACGGTTCAGCTCCGGATCCGGCGCCGGCAATGCACGGCGGTCCAGTTTTCCGTTGGCGGTCAGCGGCATGCTGGCCAGCAGGATCAGGTGCGTCGGCACCATGTAATCCGGCAGTTGTGATTTGAGGTGCGTCTTGAGGGCTTCGCGCAGTGTGGCTTGTTGCGCTTCGTCCTGTTCCGCCACCTCGGTAACCAGATAGCCCACCAGTTGTTTGCCGCTCGGCGCATCAAGCGCCAGCACCACTGCTTCACGGATCGATGCATGTTCCAGCAGGCGGGTTTCGATCTCGCCCAATTCGATGCGGAAACCGCGAATCTTCACTTGATGGTCGATGCGTCCGAGGTATTCCACCAGCCCATCGGCCCGTTGGCGCACCAGGTCGCCGGTGCAGTAAATACGCCCGCCATCCACGGCGAAAGGGTCGGCGATGAAACGCTCGGCCGTCATGCCCGGACGCTGGTGATAACCTTGCGCCAGACCGGCGCCGCCGACGTACAACTCGCCGATCGCCCCTTGCGGTACGAGGGCCAGATCCGCATCGAGAATGTACGCCACCCGCGCGCCAATCACGCTGCCAATCGGCACGCTGCCCAAGCCTTCTTCCAGCTGTTCGGGCGCGAGACTGGCCAGTGGCATGACCACGGTTTCCGTCGGACCGTAAGCGTTGAAAAACAGGCCCGGCTTGAACGCGGCGCGGATGCGCGCCAGGTGTTCGCCGGTCAGGGCCTCGCCGCCGGTGATACACATGCGCACCGGCAGGGTTTCGCCCTGGGTCGCCAGCCATTGCGCCAATTGGCTGCCGTAGCTTGGGGTGAAGCCGAGGATGTTGATGTTGTGTCGACGAATCAAACCGCAGATTTCTTGCGCATCCCACTGCCCTTGCGCCCGCAAAACCACTTGCGCGCCGCTCAACAGGGGCACCAGCAAACGCTCGGTCGCGGCGTCGAAGTTGATCGAATAAAAATGCAGCTCGCAGTCGTCCGGGCGCATGCCGAAGCGTTGAATGACCGCTTGGCAATGCATGGCGATCTCGCCGTGAGACACCACCACACCTTTCGGTTTGCCGGTGGAGCCGGAGGTGTAAATCAGATAGGCCTGATGCTGCGGCAGGCTGATAAACGGCAGCTCGGTGGTCGGGTAATTGGCCAGCCCGACAGTGTCCTCTTCCAGGCACCAACGAGCGACCGTTGTCGGCAACTCACCAAGGGCTTCGAACATCGTCGCATCGCTGAGCAACACACCGATGCCGCTGTCTTCGATCATGTAATGCAAACGGTCCAGCGGATATTCCGGGTCCAGCGGCACATAGGCGCCGCCGGCCTTGAGGATTGCCAGCAGGCCGATGACCATTTCCAGCGACCGCTCAAGCGCCAGACCAACGCGCACCTGCGGACCGACGCCGCGCTCGCGGAGCATCCAGGCCAGTTGATTGGCGCGGCTGTCGAGTTCGGCGTAGCTCAGGGTTTGCCCGGTAAAGGTCAGGGCTGGCGCGTCTTTGCGCGCCAGCGCCTGCTCGCTGAACAGGTGATGAATGCACTGGTCGAGGCGATGCTCACCCGGCTCGATGCCGAGGCTATCGAGCAGTGTTTGCTGTTCGCTGGTGTCCAGCAAAGGCAGTTCACTGAGGCGCTGTTGCGGGTCGGCCAGCAGCGCTTCCAGCAAATTGCGCCAGTGCCCGGCCATACGCGCAATGCGTGGTTCATCGAACAGATCAGTGCTGTAGGTCAGGCAGCAACCGAGGCGATGATCGAGATCGGTGACTTCCAGATTGAGGTCAAACTTGGTTGCTCGCGCATCATTGGCCAGATACTCGACGGTCATGCCAGCCAGGGTGCGGCTCTGCTGAAACTCCCAGCGCTGCACATTGCACATCACCTGGAACAACGGGTTGTAAGCCGCGCTACGCGGTGGCTGCAACGCTTCCACCAGATGATCAAACGGCAGGTCCTGATGGGACTGGCCTTCGATCACCGTGTGGCGCACCTGCGCGAACAATTCACCGACGGACATCTGCCCGTCGAGCCGGCAACGCAGTACTTGGGTGTTGAGGAAGGCACCGATCAACCCTTCGCTTTCCGGGCGAATCCGGTTGGCCACTGGAGCACCGATGCGCAGGTCAGTCTGGCCGCTGTAGCGGTAAAGCAGCACGGCCAGCGCGGCAGTCATGGTCATGAACAGGGTCAGACCGTTTTGCGCATTGAAGGCGCGGATTCGTACAGCGAGGTCATCGCTCAGGTCAAAACGGAACAGTTCGCCCTGATGACTTTGCACGGGTGGACGCGGACGGTCCGCCGGCAATTCCAGTAGCGGGTGTTCACGGCCCAGTTGCGCGGTCCAGTAGTCAAGCTGGCGCTGACGTTCGCCGGACTCCAGCCATTGACGCTGCCAGACGCTGTAATCCAGATACTGCACTGGCAGCGGCGCCAGCGGTGATTCGCGGTCATCGACAAAGGCTTCGTAGAGCGCGCTCAGTTCGCGGGCGAAAATGTCCATCGCCCAGCCTTCGGTGACGATGTGGTGCAGGGTCAGCACCAGGTAATGTTCGTGCCCGGAGGTCTTGACCAGGCAGGCGCGCAGCAAAGGGCCGGTTTCCAGATCGAAAGGTGTATGCGCCTCGTCGTCAGCCAGTTGCTGGACTCGTTGCTCGCGGACTTCGCCAGCCAGTGCCGAAAAATCCTTCCACTCCATGCGCAGGCCTGTTTGCGCATGGACCTGTTGCCGGGCTACGCCATCGACGCTCGGGAACGTGGTGCGCAGGGTTTCGTGACGCATGATCAGCGCTTGCAACGCGGCCTCAAAACGCCCGACATCGAGCACCCCGCGCAGCCGCGCCATGCCTCCCACGTTGTACGCGGGGCTGTCCGGCTCCATCTGCCAGAGGAACCACATGCGCTGCTGGGAATAGGACAGCGGCACCGGCTGGCTGCGGTCGACTTTGTCTATCGGTGGCAGTTGGTTGGTCTTGCCGCTGACTTGAATCAGCCGAACCTGCTCGGCGAAGGCGCCCAGCTCACTGTTTTCGAACAGCGCACGCAGCGACAACTCGACGTCGCAGGCCTGGCGGGTGCGGGAGATGATTTGCGTGGCCAGCAACGAATGGCCGCCGAGGGCGAAGAAGTCATCGCGTAGACCGATTTGAGCCTGGCCCAACACTTCGCGCCAGATGCTGGCGATCTGTTGCTCCAGTGCAGTAACCGGTTCGACGTGTTCACGTACTTGCCATTGTGGCTCGGGCAACGCGCGGCGGTCGAGCTTGCCGCTCGGGCTCAGGGGCATTTGGGCCAATCGCATCAACTGCACCGGCACCATGTATTCGGGCAGCTCAGCCGCCAGCGTGGTGTTCAGGCGTGCGGTTTGAGCGTCCTCGGTTTCGCTGGTTTCAGTGGCGGTGTAGTAGCCGATCAACTGCCTGCCCACCACCGTCTCGTGCACCAGCACCACGGCTTGCGCGACGCCATGCTGCGCCAGCAACCGCGCTTCGATTTCTTGTGGCTCAACACGGAAACCGCGCAGTTTGACCTGCTGATCGAGGCGACCGAGGTATTCGATCACGCCATCAGCGGTCCAGCGCGCGCGGTCGCCGGTGCGGTACAGACGCGCGCCCTGCTCGCCCAGCGGATCGACGACAAAACGTTCGGCGGTCAGGCCCGGACGGCCCAGATAGCCGCGCGCCAAGCCGATACCGCTGATGCACAGCTCGCCGGGTACGCCCGCAGGTACAGGATTGAGGTCGCTGTCGAGAACGTGACAAATGACATTTCCCAACGGACGGCCAATTGGCGAGCGCTCGCCATCGGCCGTGGTGCAATGCCAATGGGTGACGTTGATCGCGGTTTCGGTCGGGCCATAACGGTTGTGCAGTTGCACAGCGGGCAACTGTTCCAGCACGCGGTTGCGCAGTTCCGCCGGTAAGGCTTCGCCACCGGAGAACACACGGCGCAGGCTGGTGCATTGCGCGGTGAGCGGTTCGTCGGTGAACAACGAAAGCAGCGGCGGTACAAAGTGCAGCGTGGTGACGCCGTGCTCTTGAACAAGCTGCGCAATGCGATGCGGATCACGGTGTTCGCCGGGGCCGGCAATCAGCAAACGTGCGCCGGTGATCAACGGCCAGAAGCATTCCCACACCGATACGTCGAAACTGATCGGCGCCTTTTGCATCAGCACATCGGTGTCGTTCAGGCGATAGGTGTTCTGCATCCATTGCAGCCGCTCGGCAAGCGCCGCGTGGGTGTTGCCGACACCCTTGGGTTGGCCGGTGGAGCCCGAGGTGTAAATCACGTAGGCGAGGTTGTCACCGTGCACATGCAGTCCCGGCGCATGGCTTGGCCAACGGTCGAGATTGAGCGCGTCCATGGCAATTACGCTGACGCCATTGGCGGCCGGCCAACGCTCGAGCAGTGCGGTTTGGGTCAGCAGCAATTCGACACCGCTATCGCTGAGCATGTAGGCCAGGCGGTCGGCCGGGTAGTCCGGGTCCAGCGGCACGTACGCGCCACCGGCCTTGATGATCGCCAGCAGGCCGATCAACAGTTGCGGCGAACGCTCGGCCGCGATGGCCACGCACACGTCCGGGCCGACGCCTTTGTCGCGCAGGTAATGAGCGAGGCGGTTGGCCTGGGTGTGCAGGTCGGCGAAGTCCATGGAGCCACCGTCCCACATCAGGGCGGTGCGTTCAGGCAACAGGCGTGCCTGTTCGTTGAGCAGTTGCGGCAGCCATTGGCCGGCTGGCATGCAAGGCGCCTCGCTCCAGGCTGTTTGCTGGTCGAGTTCCTTCGGGGTCAGCAGTGGCAGGTCACCGATGGCGGTGTCGGGTTGTTCGCAAATGGCGCGCAACAGGTTGCTGAAGTGTTCGGCCAGACGCTCGATGGTCGCCGCGTCAAACAGTTCGCTGGCGTAGTCGAAGGACAGGCTGAGGCGCCCAATCTGATCTTCTTCGCTGTGCAGTTGCAGGTCGAACTTGGCTTCGCGGCTGTGCCACGGCAGCTCTTCGGCAAGTAATCCCGGCAGACGGCGCAATGCGCTCAAATCCCGTTGCTGGTGGTTGAACATGACCTGGAACAGGCCTTGTTCACGGGCTTGCGGGAACGCTTCGACCAGTTGTTCAAAGGGCAGGTCTTGATGCGCCTGGGCGCCCAATGCGCTCTGACGGGCTTGCGCCAACAACTCAGCGAAAGGCTGCCGCGAATCCACCTCGGTGCGCATCACCTGAGTGTTGATGAAGAAACCGATCAACCCTTGTGTGTCCAGACGTGGACGGTTGGCATTCGGCACACCGATGCGGATGTCGCGCTGGCCACTGTAGCGGTGCAACAGACTCTGGAACGCGGCAAGCAACAGCATGAACGGTGTCGATTCATGAGCCTGCGCGGTCTGGCGAATGGCATCGCTCAAGGTCGCGTCCAGCTTGACGGAATGACGGGCAGCGCCATGCGTGTGCTGCGCCGAACGCGGATGGTCGGTGGCCAGGCTTAGGGTCGGGTGCTCATCGCCCAACCGGGCTTTCCAGTAAGCCAACTGACGCTCGCCCTCGCCTTGCGCCAGCCATTGGCGCTGCCAACTGCCGTAGTCGGCGTACCGGATCGGCAATGCCGCAGGCGCTGCTGTTTGTCCTTGGGATGCGGCGGAGTAGAAGCGCGAGAACTCATCGATCAGCACGTTCAACGACCAACCGTCGGCGATGATGTGGTGCATCGTTACCAGCAATTGATGCTCCTCGTCAGCGAGGCGCACCAGGGTCACCCACAGCAGCGGGCCTTTCTCCAGATCGAACTGAGTACGGGCTTCATCTTCACGGATTTGCTCTGCGCGGGTTTCACGCTCGGTAGCGGGCAGGTCGCTGATGTCGATCACTTGCAGGATGAACTCAGCGGCGGCATCCACCTGTTGCAGCGCCACGCCGTCGCGCTCGAAGAACCGCGTGCGCAGGGATTCGTGGCGCTCGATCAGCTGCTGGAAGCTGGCGCGCAGCGCGTGTTCATCCAGCTCGCCGCGCAAACGCAACGCACCCGGTATGTTGTAGGCGCTGCTGTGCGGGTCGAGTTGCCAGGTGATCCACAGGCGGTTTTGCGCCAGCGATTGCGGCATGGCTTCGGTGCGCGACAACGGGGTGATCGCCCCTTGGGCCACGCCGCCATCCTGTTGCTGCTGAGCCACAGCGACAGCAAATGCGCCCAGGGTCGGCGCTTCGAACAGCAGGCGCAGGTTCAGCTCCAGACCGAGGGCTTCGCGCAGACGCGCGACCACTTGGGTGGCGGCGATGGAGTTGCCGCCGAGCAGGAAGAAGTGGTCGTCTGCATTGATCTGCTTGACCTGCAATTGTTCGCACCAGATCTGGCCGATCAGTGTTTGCAATTCAGACGCCGACTCGGACTTTCCTTCACGTTCGGTGAGCGCTGACGGAAACAGTGCATAGCTGTCGAGACTACCGTCCGCCAGGCGATTGCGGCACGCCGAGCGTTGCAACTTGCCGCTGGAGGTCTTGGGCAACGCGCCTGGATTGAGCAGTACCACCACGCTCGGCGCTTCCTGAAAGGCCTCGGCCACAGCTTGGCGGATGGCGTTGATCAGCGCTTCGGGGGGCAGGATTTTCTGTACGCTGCGGCTGATTTCGGCGGCGATGCCAATGCCTTCCTGGCCGTCGTTGTGCACCGCGAAGACGGCGACACGACCTTTGCGCACCACGTCCACTTCACGCTCGATGGTCTGTTCGATGTCCTGCGGATAAAGGTTGTGTCCGCGAACGATCAGCATGTCTTTCAGGCGTCCGGTGATGAACAGTTCACCGTCGCGCATAAAGCCCAGGTCTCCGGTGCGCAGCCAGGTCTGGCCGTCGTGCTGCACGAAAGTCTTGGCGCTGGCCTCGGGGTTACGCCAATAGCCGAGGGCAATGCTCGGCCCGCTGGCCCAGACTTCACCGACGGCATTGTCGGCCCGTTCAGTGAGCGCGACAGGATCGACAATCAGCACCGCGTGGTCCGGCTGGCTAATGCCACAACTCATGACCGCGCGGCCCTCGCCCGACTCCGCCAGGTTTTGTGCCAAGGCTTGATCGTCCACGCGCAGGTTGCCAATGCCTTGCCCGCGAGGACTACCGGCAACGAACAACGTCGCTTCGGCCAGCCCGTAAGACGCCATGAAACTGTCCGGAGTAAAACCACACGGCGCGAATTTCTCGACGAAGCCTTCCAGGGTGTCGAGGCGAATCGGTTCGGAACCGGAATACGCCACACGCCAGCCTCTCAGGTCGAGCCGCTCCAGGGCCGACTCGCTGACGCGTTCGCTGCACAGACGATAGGCAAAATCCGGCCCGCCACTGATGGTGCCGCCGTACTCGCTGATCGCTTCCAGCCAGCGCAATGGCCGACCGAGGAAGTACGCTGGCGACATCAACACACATGGCACACCGCTGAAAATCGGTTGCAACAGACCACCGATCAGCCCCATGTCGTGGTACAGCGGCAGCCAGCTGACGATCACGTCATCGGGGTTCAGATCGATGCCAAAGCCGTGGCGAATCAACAGTTCATTGGCCACCAGGTTGCCGTGGCTGACTTGCACGCCTTTGGGCAGCGCGGTGGAACCGGAGGTGTATTGCAGGAAGGCAATGTGGTCGTCTTCGAGGTTCGGCTCGATCCAGCGATTCGCCCACTGCGCATCGAGGGTGTCGACGCAGAGCAGCAACGGCGCGTCTTCAATCTGCTTCAATGCGTCGCGCAGATCAACGCTGGTCAGCAGCACGCACGGCGCGGCATCGCTGATGATCGACAGCAGACGCTTCTGGTGGTGACGTTTGGCCGACTCCGGCGGATAGGCCGGCACTGCGATCACCCCCGCATACAAACAGCCAAAAAACGCGGCAACATAATCCGGGCCACTGGGAAACAGCAGCACCGCGCGATCGCCAAATTCCGCCTGGGCCTGCAACGCACCGGCAATGATTCGCGCGCGCTGATCCAGCTCGCGATAGCTGAGTACAACAGCCTGATCCGGGGTGTCGGCGAGAAAACGCAAGGCGACCCGATCCGGCGTCAGGGCCGCGCGGCGCTGGAGGGCTTGGACCAGAGTGCTTGGGAGTTCGAACGCGTCGGTCATGAGGTTTCCTGCCTGATTTCGGCTTGCAAGTGGAATCGGTTTTCTAACGTCACGCCCATGGGTAGGCGTGCAGGACGCGGTTTTCGCCGACCGCGCAAGGCAATGGGAATGCGGGTGTGGCCGGGATTTAGCCTGCGCCTTTCACCAATGAGAACGGATGACATCTTGAAATAATTAGTCGGCAGGCCCGATAGCCAGCGGGGATGGGTGCTGCATGCAAGGGCATCGACGTGCGGTAGTTCGCACTTTGCACCACGGAGGCGTATTGGTTCTGTTTCTCAATTGACAATAATTATCATTCGGAATAATTTGTCGCTCGACGCGCAGGGCGACTCAGGTTGCGAGTCGTCCCGCCAACCTTATTGCAGCAGGGTGATTTCCATGATGGAACCAGTATCCACAAGCAGGTGCGATTCACCGCTACTTCAAGCGTTCGTCGACAATCGACTGATTCTGGTCAAGATTGCAGCCCGCATCACCGGGTGCAGGTCACGTGCTGAAGACGTGGTACAGGATGCGTTTTTCCGGTTGCAATCCGCACCGCCGATCACGTCCTCGTTCAAGGCACAGCTCAGCTATCTGTTCCAAATCGTGCGCAACCTGGCAATCGACCACTACCGCAAGCAGGCGCTGGAGCAAAAGTATTCCGGCCCTGAAGAGGAAGGCTTGAACGTGGTGATTCAAGGTGCCTCTCCCGAAACCTCGCACATCAATTTCTCGACTCTTGAGCATATTGCCGATGCGCTGACAGAGCTGCCGAGCCGTACCCGCTACGCCTTCGAGATGTATCGCCTGCACGGGGTGCCGCAAAAGGACATTGCCAAGGAACTCGGTGTTTCGCCGACCCTGGTGAATTTCATGATTCGCGATGCGCTGGTGCACTGCCGCAAGGTATCGGGGAGTCGTGCGGATACTTTTGCTCGTCGTTAAGATCTGGATTCTGTGGTGCCCCCATCGCGAGCAGGCTCACTCCTACATTGGATCTCCAGTGTTCACAAATAGTGTGCTCACAGCAGATCCACTGTGGGAGCGAGACCGGCTTGCCGGCGATGGCTGACTCAAGACCGGTACAGGTCTTGAGCCTTAAACATCAAGCCAACCGGCACCGATCAAAAAACCGCTCCCGCCCCAACACCATCAACGCCGCGCGTTTATGCGGGAAGTCGAACTCTTTCTCGCAGTAAAAGCCCTGGCCCTGCATGTGCCCGATCATCCTGGCGTTGTCGGCGCGAGGTTCGGCCACCACCCGTTGCGTGCGCGGATCGTCGAGAAACAGGTAATGCACCAGCGCCGATAACCAGCTCGCCACTTTGTGTGGACCACGGTGGTTTTCTTCACCCACCAGCATGTGAATGCCACGGTCATAATCGCCGGCGTCATAGAACGGTGCGATGCGATCTTCCTTGGCCCAATACGCTTCAAAATAGGCAAACGGCTGATCATCGAAACAGCCGATCAGGGTCACCGTGTGCGGGCCCGCCGCCAGTTTGTTCAGGTAGTCGCGATGCTGTTCGAGACTGCCCTCCTCCTGCCAGAAACTCGCTACGCGCGGGTTGTTCTGCCAGCGATTGAAACGCTCCAGGTCCTGTTCAATGTCCACCGTGCGCAGGGAAATCCAGGCACCGAGACGCGCATCAAAACGTCGATAGACTTCACCGCACGGTTTGAGCGGGCGCAACGGATGGCGTTTGCCACCGCTGATGACCTTGTGTTGTGGATAAATGGAAGGAAGCAACTCGCCCAGCCATGGCTGAGGCAATTGCCAGAACAGTGTGCGTAAGCAGTCATACTGGCCGACGACTTCGCCGGGAATCAGCAAGCCGCTGAGCAGGGCCTGTGTGGGAATTTCATCGAGTTGCCAGGTCAGGCGCTGGCAGGCTGGATCACGGGCAAACAGCCAATAACAGGCCATCCGGATGGCCTGTTCGACGGGATGGCCAAAGTATTCTTCTACTTGCACCTGCAACTCGGGCTCACGGGTCAGGCGCAGCTGGATCAATGGCTGCCCTTCCAGATGCAAGTGCAGGCGACTTTCGGTTTCATCCGCGACAAGCATCCCTTCGGATGGCAAGGCCAGGTCAGTCAGAACATTCAAATCGGGCATGGGTCGGGCTCACGATAATCGTCGACAGTTCAACGAAGTGACGTGTGCAGGGGCAGGAAATTTAAGGAAAGTCGCTCAATACGCGACTTGTGGTGCGATTTCAGCTACCGGGCACCGGCACCACGGCAATTTTGTACGGATCGAAAATCTTCAGCAGCTGTCCGTTATCCCGCAACTCTTGCAGCAACTTGCCGAACGCCACACCACCGATGGGCGCAGCGGGACGAAGGATTGCGTAGTGGTGATAGACCTGATCGATACGCTGGGACACCAGCAGCTGATCGGCGACTTTGTCGTTGTGCAGCAAGTAATCACTAAAATACGAGCGTGTTACCAAGGCAATGTCCGCTCGACCGCGCAGCACCATCAGCAAGTTGCTGTCGTGGGAATAGGTCAGTGTAGCGTTGTAGTTTTGCGCGAGGAATTTCGAGTCGGCATTGAAGTTGGCGAATTCGTAGTGATAGCCGCTGAACAGGGCCAGCCGCTTGCCGCCAAGCTCGACAAAGTAGTTTTGCTGGCGGTCCGGCAGGCGTTGCGCGACAAAGATCTCGGCGTCTTCCAGGCCCATGTCGACAGTGGTATGCGGGATATCTTGCCAGCCCCAGTTCGGGTTCTCGAAAATCGCCATGTCGACCCGGCCCTGCTTCAAATCACCGAAGCGCCGGGGAATGGAAGTGGGCACCAGGACAAACTGATAATCGCTTTGCAGGCGATTCAAAGCCTCGACCAATTGCGGCAGCAGCCCCGTGGCGACACCGGATTCCGGGCGGATGGCATAGGGCGGAAAATGGGCGGCGCCCACCCGAACCGTTTGCGCAGCGTGGGACGGCAATACCCATAGCGTCGTAAGCGATGCCAGCAGTAACCGTGAAGCAGTCCGGATTGGCGAAGACATCAAAACAACGCACTCCCTGAAATAATACGCATCAATGCATTCAAGCTAGGCGGTTTCGGCCACTTAGCCAGTTCCCTTAGGCGGGCACAACCTTATTGCTTTTCTTCCAGTACGAGAATCAAGGCTTCATCGGCCAATTGATCGAGGCTCATGCTGCCGCCTGCGCGAAACCAGGTGGTGGTCCAGGACAACGCGCCCGTCAGGAAGCGACGCGTGATGAACACATCGCCGCGAATAAAACCCGCCTCCTTGGCTTCACCCAACACCTGCAGCCAAATGTCTTCATAAATGTCACGCAATGCCAACACCTGCGCCTGCCCGTCTTCGGACAACGAGCGCCATTCATAGACCAGCACCGCCATGGCTTCGCCGCGCCCCCCCATGATCGACTGCAATTCGCAGCGAATCAGCGCCAGCACACGTTCGCGCACAGTGTTGGCCTCATCGAGGGCTGCACGCATCAATGCCATGTTGTAGCGGATGGTCTCTTCCATCACGGCGCGCAAGATTTCGTCCTTGCTTTTGAAGTGATGAAAAATGCTGCCTGACTGAATGCCTACCGCACCCGCCAAATCGCGTACGGTGGTGCGTTCATAACCTTTATTGCGGAACAGGTGAGCCGCCACTTGCAGCAGTTTGCCGCGGGCGCTGTCCGGGTCGGTCAATTGGCCGTTGTCGACCAATTCACGCATGACCCTCAGGGCTTTTTGCTCGTCCACCCGTTCTCTCCTACAGTCGATCAATCAAATACACCGCTTGCCGCTAAAACTGCGGGGTTGCGCGGGCAATTTAAGCTGGCGACGACAACCTAGCAAGCGCTCGGGCAGAAGATATCTCAGGCATTTACAAACCAAGCGCTTGCTTGGTAGTCTCGATTCACTTCAGTGGGAGGTGGCTATGGAGTTGACTGTGCCTAAAACGATTCGCATCGGCTGCGCCAGCGCCTTTTGGGGCGACACCTCGACTGCCGCTGCGCAACTGGTGGGAGGTGGGCGTCTGGATTATCTGGTCTTCGACTATCTGGCCGAAATCACCATGTCGATCATGGCCGGCGCGAGGATGAAAGACCCACAGGCCGGCTATGCGGGCGACTTCATTGAGGTCCTCAGCCCGTTGTTGGGGCAACTCGCTGAACAGAAGATCCGCGTCATCAGCAACGCCGGAGGCGTCAACCCTTTGGCCTGCGCCGCCGCGCTGCAATCGGCCTGCGACAAGGCCGGGGTGGCGCTGAAAATCGCAGTGTTGCTGGGTGATGACCTGCAACCGCAGTTCAAACAGCTGAGCAGCCTTGGCCTCCATGAAATGTTCAGCGGCGCACCCTTACCGCCTATGTGCGTCTCGACCAACGCCTACCTAGGTGCGCCAGGCATCGTCGAAGCGTTGCGCCTGGGCGCGGACATCATCATCACCGGGCGCGTGGTCGACAGCGCCGTGGTCAGCGCTGCGCTGGTGCACGAATTCGGCTGGTCCTGGCACGACTACGACAAACTTGCACAGGCCGCGCTCGCCGGCCATATCATCGAATGCGGCGCTCAATGCACCGGCGGCAATTTCACCGACTGGCGCGAGGTGCCCGATTACGAACACATCGGTTTCCCCATCGTTGAGGTCAGCGCCGACAGCCAGTTCATCGTCAGTAAACCTGAAGGCTCCGGCGGCCTGGTCACGCCACTGACCGTCGGCGAGCAAATGCTGTATGAAATCGGCGATCCGCGAGCTTACTTGCTGCCCGATGTGGTCTGCGATTTCACTCAGGTCAAACTTCAGCAACAGGGCAAAAACGCAGTTCAGGTGCACGGCGCCAAAGGCCTGCCGCCGACCGATCAGTACAAGGTCAGCGCGACGTATCTGGACGGTTTTCGCTGCACCGCCAGTTGCCTGATCGCGGGCATCGATGCTGTCGACAAGGCGCGGCGGGTCAGCGAAGCGATCATCAACAAGACCTCGGAGATCTTCAGCCAGCGCGGCTGGGCGCCGTACAGCGAAGTGAACATTGAACTGCTGGGCAGCGAGGCCACGTATGGCCCCCATGGCCAGCGTCAGGACAGCCGCGAAGTGGTGATCAAACTTGCCGTGCGCCACCCGAGCAAACAAGCTTTGATCGTGTTCTCCCGGGAAATCGCCCAGGCCGCAACGGGCATGGCGCCAGGGCTGACCGGGATCGTCGGCGGGCGGCCAACGGTGTATCCGCTGATCCGGCTGTTCTCCTTCCTTATCGACAAAACCGCCTGCACGCTGGACATTAATTTCAACGGCCAGCGTCACGCTTGCGCCCTGCCCGCCGTCGATGTGCTCGACCCGGATGACTTGCCTGTCCCGTTCGACCCATCGCAGCCCACAGACCGCGCCGACGCCAGCGTGGCGCTGATCAAACTCGCGGTCGCCCGCTCTGGCGACAAGGGCAATCACAGCAACATCGGGGTCATGGCTCGCGAACCCGAATACCTGCCGTGGATCGCCGAAGCGCTGACGCCGGAGGTCATTGTCGACTGGATGAGTCACGTCCTCGATCCCGTTCACGGACGTGTCGGACGCTGGTATCTGCCCGGCACCCACAGCCTTAATTTTCTACTGGAAAACGCCCTCGGCGGCGGTGGCGTGGCCAGCCTGCGGATCGACCCGCAAGGCAAAGCCTTCGCCCAGCAGCTGCTGGAGATCCAGATTCCGGTGCCTCAGCGCATCGCCGACCAAGTCAACTAGAGGACTGTCGCCATGGCTTACGATTCGATTTTCAAAACCGATTTGTTTGCGGGCCAAACCATCATTGTCACCGGTGGCGGCAGCGGCATCGGCCGATGCACCGCCCATGAACTGGCGGCGCTCGGCGCGCATGTGCTGTTGGTTGGGCGCAAGGCCGACAAGTTGAAAAGCGTCGCTGTCGAGATTGCCGAAGACGGTGGCAAAGCTGATTGGGCGGTCTGCGATATTCGCGAGGAAGAAGCGGTCAAGCACCTGATCAGCGAGCTGATTCGCAAACACGGGCCGATACACGGGCTGGTCAACAACGCCGGCGGGCAATTTCCTGCGCCGCTGGCCTCTATCAATCAGAAAGGTTTCGAAACCGTGGTGCGCACCAATCTGGTGGGCGGTTTCCTGATGGCCCGGGAAGTGTTCAACCAATCCATGAGCAAGCATGGCGGCGCCATCGTCAACATGCTCGCGGACATGTGGGGTGGCATGCCCGGCATGGGGCATTCGGGCGCGGCGCGCTCGGGCATGGATAACCTGACCAAGACCGCTGCCTTTGAATGGGGTTACGCCGGAGTGCGGGTCAATGCGGTGGCGCCAGGTTGGGTCGCGTCCAGTGGCATGGACACTTATGAAGGCGCCTTCAAAGCGGTGATTCCAACCTTGCGCGAACACGTACCGCTCAAACGCATCGGTACCGAATCGGAAATCAGTGCGGCGATTGTGTTCCTGCTCAGCCCGGCAGCGGCGTTTGTCAGCGGCAGTACCTTGCGCATCGACGGCGCCGCCAGCCTTGGCGGACGCGCCTGGCCGATCCACAAGGCGCAGAACAGCGAATCGTATAACGGTTTTCACCGCGCGTACTTACCAGAAGTGCTCGGGC
This sequence comes from Pseudomonas sp. GL-B-19, assembly GCF_019956415.1. Classification (GTDB taxonomy): domain Bacteria; phylum Pseudomonadota; class Gammaproteobacteria; order Pseudomonadales; family Pseudomonadaceae; genus Aquipseudomonas. Next base: position 193,191 of record NZ_JAHBDK010000053.1, on the reverse strand, counting down.
CAGACGTGCTTCAGGACAAGGAATAAGCCATGCCGGTGATTCAGTCGCAAGTGGACCCGTTCAGCGCGCAGTTCGCCCAGAACCGCGCAGCGATGCTGGCCGTGATCGAACACGTTCGCCAGCTCGAACAAAACCTGTTGAACAAGGCGGCCGAAGCCAAGCCAAAATTCGACAAGCGCGGGCAACTGCTGCCGCGCGAGCGCCTCAACCTGCTGCTTGACCCCGGCGCGCCGTTCCTCGAACTGGCGAGTCTGGCCGGCTACAAGCTGCACGACGATAAGGACGGCAGCGCGGCCGGTGGTGGTTTGATCGCCGGGATCGGTTACGTGTCCGGTGTACGGGTGCTGGTGGTGGCGAACAACAGCGCGATCAAGGGCGGCACCATTTCCCCCAGCGGGTTGAAAAAGTCCCTGCGCCTGCAACAGATCGCCATGGAAAACAAACTGCCGGTGATCACCCTCGCCGAAAGCGGCGGCGCCAACTTGAATTACGCCGCGGACATCTTCGTCGAAGGCGCGCGCAGTTTTGCCAATCAGGCGCGGATGTCGGCCATGGGCCTGCCGCAGATTACCGTGGTGCATGGCTCGGCCACTGCGGGCGGCGCTTATCAGCCAGGTTTATCGGATTACGTGGTGGTCGTGCGCGGCAAGGCCAAGCTGTTTCTCGCCGGCCCGCCACTGCTGAAAGCGGCGACCGGTGAAGTCGCGACCGACGAAGAACTCGGCGGCGCCGAGATGCACGCACAAACTGCCGGCACCGCCGAGTACCTGGCCGAGAACGATGCCGACGGCGTACGCAAGGTGCGCGAAATCGTCAGCCTGCTGCCGTGGAACGATCAGTTGCCCTGGCGCCCGGAACATCGCTGGGAAGAACCGCTCTACCCCATTGACGAGCTGCTGGGCCTGATCCCCGATGACCCGAAAAAACCCTATGACGTACGCGACATCATTGCCCGTATCGCCGACGGTTCGAACTTCCTCGAATTCAAAGGCGAGTTCGATCAGCAGACCGTTTGCGGCCAACTGAAAATTCAGGGACGTGCCTGCGGCTTCATCGGCAACAACGGCCCGATCACGCCCAAGGGCGCCAGCAAGGCCGCGCAGTTCATCCAGCTCTGCGACCAGAGCCAGACGCCGCTGCTGTTTTTCCACAACACCACCGGGTTCATGGTCGGCACCGAGTCGGAACAACAAGGCGTGATCAAGCACGGCGCGAAGATGATTCAAGCGGTGGCGAACGCGCGGGTGCCGAAACTGACGATTGTCGTCGGCGGTTCCTATGGCGCCGGCAACTACGCCATGTGCGGCCGCGGCCTAGACCCGCGTTTCATCTTCGCCTGGCCCAACAGTCGCACCGCTGTGATGGGCGGCGCTCAGGCCGGCAAGGTGCTGCGAATCGTCACCGAAGCCAAACAGCTCAAGGACGGTCTGGTGCCGGACCCGAAAATGCTCGACATGCTCGAACAGGTCACCGCGCAGAAACTCGACAGTCAGTCCACCGCCCTCTATGGCAGTGCCAATTTGTGGGACGACGGGCTGATCGATCCGCGGGACACCCGGACATTGCTCGGCTACTTGCTGGATATATGCCACGAGGCCGACGTGCGGCCGCTGCAAACCAACAGTTTTGGCGTCGCTAGATTTTGACGACGCAGAGCGTCTAAGACTGCATTCCCACGCAGAGCGTGGGAACGATCAAGGAGAACAATAAAAATGATCTTCACCCAGGAACACGAAGCACTGCGTCGCACCATCCGCCAATTCGTCGATCACGAGATCAACCCTCACGTCGAGGAGTGGGAAAAGGCCGGACGTTTTCCGATCCATGACATCTTCCGCAAGGCCGGTGATCTCGGTTTATTAGGAATCTCCAAACCGGAAAAATTCGGCGGCATGGGGCTCGACTACAGCTATTCGATCGTCGCGGCCGAAGAGTTCGGCACCATCCATTGCGGCGGCATTCCGATGTCCATCGGCGTGCAGACCGACATGTGCACCCCGGCGCTGGCGCGGTTCGGCTCCGATGAGTTGCGCGATGAGTTTCTGCGCCCGGCCATTACCGGTGAACAGGTCGGCTGCATTGGCGTCTCTGAAGTCGGTGCCGGCTCCGATGTCGCCGGGCTGAAAACCATCGCCCGCAAGGACGGCGACGACTATGTGATCAACGGCAGCAAGATGTGGATCACCAACTCGCCCAGCGCCGATTTCATCTGCCTGCTGGCCAACACGTCGGACGACAAACCGCACATCAACAAGTCACTGATCATGGTGCCGATGAACACGCCAGGCATCAGCCTCAGTTCGCACCTGGACAAGCTCGGCATGCGCAGCTCGGAAACCGCCCAGGTGTTTTTCGACAATGTGCGCGTGCCGCAGCGCAACCGCATTGGCCATGAAGGCGCCGGGTTCATGATGCAAATGCTGCAATTCCAGGAGGAACGCCTGTTCGGCGCGGCGAACATGATCAAGGGCCTGGAGTACTGCGTCGACAGCACCATTGAGTACTGCAAGGAACGCAAGACCTTCGGCAATGCGCTGATCGACAACCAGGTCATTCACTTCCGCCTGGCAGAGCTACAAACCGAAATCGAATGCCTGCGGGCGCTGGTCTATCAGGCCACCGAGCAATACATCAAAGGCCAGGACGTCACCCGCCTGGCCTCCATGGCCAAACTCAAGGCCGGGCGTCTGGGCCGTGAAGTCAGCGACAGCTGCCTGCAATATTGGGGTGGCATGGGTTTCATGTGGGACAACCCGGTCGCCCGTGCATATCGCGACGTGCGGCTGGTGTCGATTGGCGGCGGCGCCGACGAAATCATGCTGGGGATCATCTGCAAACTCATGGGCATCCTGCCGGGGAAAAAGAAATGAGCACCCTGCCTGATTGCCAGACGTTGCTGCTGGAGTCGCATAACGGCGTGTTGCACATCACCCTCAATCGCCCGGAAAGTCGCAATGCCATGAGCCTGCAAATGGTCGCCGAACTGCGTGCGGTATTCGCGGCGGTGCGCGATGATCGAGCGGTTCGGGCATTGGTGATCGGCGGTGCTGGCGGGCATTTCTGTGCCGGCGGCGACATCAAGGACATGGCCAGCGCACGCGCTCAAGGCCCCAGCGCCTATCGCGAGTTGAACCGGGCATTCGGCGCGCTGCTGCAAGAGGTGCAACACGCGCCCCAAGTCGTGATCACGGTGCTGCAAGGCGCAGTGTTGGGCGGCGGTCTGGGATTGGCCTGCGTCAGCGACGTCGCCTTGGCCGATCACTTGGCACAGTTCGGGTTGCCGGAAACCAGCCTCGGATTGCTGCCCGCGCAAATAGCGCCGTTTGTGGTCCAGCGCATTGGCCTGACCCAAGCCCGGCGCCTGGCGCTGACCGCCGCGCGTTTTGACGGTACACAGGCGCGGCGGATGGGCCTGGTGCATTTTGTCGAGCATGACGCGCAAGCGCTGGCCGAGCGCCTCGATGAAATCCTCGCCCATGTGCTGTGTTGCGCACCGGGTGCTAATGCGACGACCAAAAAACTCCTGCTGGCGAGTGCCGGACAACCGTCGGATGCGTTGCTGGATGACGCGGCGCAGTGGTTTAGCGAAGCGGTGACTGGGGCTGAAGGAGTCGAAGGGACTATGGCTTTTGTGCAAAAGCGTAAACCGGGGTGGGCTCTTTAAAAGCTTCGCGAGCAGGCTCGCTCCCACAAGGGATTGCATTCCAAATGTGGGAGCGAGCCTGCTCGCGATGAGGCCATCACATTCACCGCAAATCTCAAGGGAAGAACCCATGCCCGGACTCAGAAAAATCCTGATCGCCAACCGCGGTGAAATCGCCTGCCGCATCCAGCGCACCGCCCAGGCGCTGGGTTATCGCACCGTCGCCATTTTCAGCGATGCCGACGCCGACGCCCTTCACGTGCAAATGGCCGACGAAGCCGTCAACATCGGCCCGGCCCCGGTGCAGCAGTCTTATCTGAACATCCCGGCGATCATCGAAGCCGCCCGACGCACTGGTGCTGATGCGATCCACCCCGGCTACGGCTTCCTCTCGGAAAACGCCCGCTTCGCCCTTGCCTGCCGTGACGCTGGCATTACCTTCATCGGCCCCAGCCCCGAAGCCATTGAGCTGATGGGCAGCAAGCGTCTGTCGAAAATCGCCATGATCGACGCTGGCGTGCCCTGTGTTAAAGGCTATCAAGGCGCGGAACAGGACGACACAACCCTGAGCCGCGAAGCCGAACGTATCGGTTATCCATTGATGATCAAGGCCAGCGCTGGCGGGGGCGGACGTGGCATGCGCCTGGTGCGGGACGCCAGCGGGTTGTGTGAACAACTGCGCACCGCACGTTCCGAAGCGCAGCATGGTTTTGGTAGCGATGAACTGATCCTCGAACAAGCTTTGATCGACCCTCGCCATGTCGAAATTCAGCTGTTTGGCGATCAGCACGGCAACCTGATCTACCTCGGCGAACGCGACTGTTCGATCCAGCGGCGCCATCAAAAGGTCATCGAAGAAGCGCCCTGCCCGGTGATGACCCGCGAGCTGCGTCAGGCCATGGGCGAGGCCGCGCTCAAGGCGGGTCGGGCAGTGAATTACGTCGGCGCGGGCACGGTGGAGTTTCTGCTGGACGCGCGCGGACAGTTCTACTTTCTGGAGATGAACACCCGGCTGCAAGTGGAACACCCGGTGACCGAACTGATCACCGGGCTGGACCTGGTGGCCTGGCAATTACTCGTCGCCGAAGGACAACCGCTGCCATTACGACAGGAGCAGGTACAGCTCAACGGCCATGCCATGGAAGTGCGCCTGTATGCCGAAGACCCGACTCGCGACTTTCTGCCCCAGACCGGTCGAGTCACGGCGTGGGAACCGACATTACTGAGCGGCGTACGGATCGATCACGGCCTGATTGAAGGCCAGGACATCAGCCCGTTCTATGACCCGATGCTGGGCAAGATCATTGCCCACGGTGCAACCCGTGAAGAAGCCCGGCGCAAGTTGCTGCGGGCGGTGCAGGACAGCGTACTGCTGGGCGTGCAGAGCAATCAGCGCTTGCTCGCCAGTCTGTTGCAACATCCGCAGTTCATCAGCGGCGAGTTCAGCACCGGGTTCATCCCGACCTGCTTCGCTGACGATCCTTGCTTGCAGGCCCATGTCCCAAGTGCCGCCGAACTGGCCATCGCTGCGGCGCTGTTCTATCAAGTGTCGGCACAGACTCACCCGGCACCACTGGCCGGGTGGCGCAACAATGCCAGCGTGCCCTTGCACTATCGCATCGGTTTGAATGATCAGGATTGGCCGGTGGAACTGAACGCTACGCCGGACGGGTTATTTCGGATTCAGGTCGCCGGGCAAAGTCTTGAATTGAAGATCATCCGCTGCGACGGGCGCTGGGCAACACTGGACATCGACGGCATCCGCCAGCGTCATGCCTATCGCCTTGAGTCCGGGCAGCTGTGGTTGTTCGCCCGCCCCGGCAGCCTGCAACTGATCGACCGGACCCAGGCGCTGGTCAGCGGTCAGGCCAGCGTCAGTACCGGCACACTCAAGGCGCCAATGGACGGAGCCATCGTCGATGTGCTGGTCACCGAGGGCAGCCCGGTCAGCAAAGGCCAACTGTTGGTGGTGCTCGAAGCGATGAAAATGGAGCACCCGCTCAAGTCGGGCATCGACGGGGTGCTTAAACGGTTGCAGGTGCGGGTCGGTGATCAGGTTAAAAATCGTCAGATTTTGTTGGAGGTCGAATAAGCCGCTAGGCGGATCCGTCGGGTTTGGCTACGCTCAAGCCCTATCAGGACGCGGATACCAGGAACCCTGCAATGCATCACTGGCTGGTGATAGATCTGGAAGCCACCACCGATGAGGGTGGCTGGCCAGTAACGGAAATGGAAATCATCGAAATCGGTGCCACCCTGGTGGACCGCAAAGGTCGCGAACTGGACTATTTCCAGCGTTTCGTGCGGCCGTTGCGTCGGCCTTTGCTGACACCGTTTTGCCGGGAGCTGACTCACATCACCCAAGGCAATATCGATGCTGCGCAACCCCTGACCGAGGTTTGGCCGTCATTCGAGCGTTGGCTGGGCCACCATCATTCACGACTGGAAGGTTGGGCGAGTTGGGGGGACTACGACCGCAAACAGTTGGTTCAGGAATGGGAGCGCCTGCAACTCGACAGTGCCCTGAGCCGGGTGCCGCACATGAACCTCAAGCAGCGCTTTGCCAAGGCCAGACGACTGGAACGTCCGCTGGGGCTCAATGGCGCCTTGCAACTGGCGGGCATGCAGTTCACCGGTCAGCAACACCGGGCGCTGGAAGATGCGCGCAATACCGCGCGCTTGTTGCCACTGACTCTCCCCGTCTAGAGAGGTGACGGCGCACAAGGCCTTGTGCATACTGGCCGGCCTTTTTAGCCCTTTTCGAGGAATCGCCCATGTTTAAAGTCAACGAGTACTTCGACGGCACCGTCAAGTCGATCGCCTTTGGCACCGCTGAAGGTCCTGCGACCATCGGCGTCATGGCTCCGGGCGAATACGAATTCGGTACCAGCCAGCGTGAAATCATGCACGTGGTCAGCGGCGCCCTGACCGTCAAACTGCCTGACAGCAGCGACTGGGAAACCTTCGCGGCCGGTAGCCAGTTCAACGTGCCTGCCAACAGCAAGTTTCAGCTGAAAGTGGCCGTCGACACCGCTTACCTGTGTGAATACCGCGGCTAAAACCCTGGGTTCACCGCGACAAAAAAATGCCCGCGTCTTTGGACACGGGCATTTTTCATTCAGAGGCCTTCATTCGAGGATCGTCACCGCCATCCCGACTTCGAGACGACCGTTGCTGTCGTTGACCAGATTCTGGCCGAACATCGCGCCGTCGGCCTCGGCACGGTACTTCTGCAACGTGGCCAGCGGTTCCCGGTCATCGCTGCGCTCACCGGTTTGCGGATCGATGGTGGTCAGAATGCAACGTGAGCAGGACTTGACCACCCGGAACTCGACATCACCAATGCGGATACGCTTCCAGCCATCCTCGGCATAGGCTTCGCTGCCCTCAATCACCAGGTTCGGTCGAAAGCGCAGCATGTCCAATGAACGCCCGACCTTTTGCGACAAGTCCTCCAGGGATGCCTGGCCGATCAGCAACAACGGATAGCCATCGGCAAATGCCACCTGATCGTCGTCCTTGCCGTAACCCGCCTCCGTCATGCGCGCACGATCAAGGGGAACTTGCACCAGGCGCGTCGGCTTGCCAATGAACTCACTGACCCAGGCAGCCGCCTCGTCACCGGCATCCGGCACGCGCAAAGTGTCACGCCAGATGGTCACGCCACGGAGTTCAGCGTTGCTTGAGGGCAAGTCTATGTTGATCGGCGAGCGGCCCGGGGCACTCAGGGTCAAGCCGCCCTTGGCATTCCACAACGCCGACAGCTGGCTCATGGACGCCTCCGCGCGCTGGGTCAGAAAGCGCCCGCTGGCCTCGTCCACCAGCATCCAGCGTCGATCACCGTCCAGCCCCAGCTTGTCGAGCCCGACTTGCTGCAAGGTCTCGCCCTTGCCGGATTTCAACGGATAACGATAAAGCGCGCTCAGACGCAGCATGGCCAGCTCCCTGGTAGGCAAAAAAGGCCACCCTATACGAGCTTGATCACCGAATCAAAGGCTGACATGACTGCCAGCCTGCCGCCCCGTGATCAGGCTGGCACTTCGTCGAGCATCAGGCGCTGGCGCACCACGTCGACGAGTTTGTCCGGCTGGAATTTGGAGAGGAAGTTGTCGCAGCCGACTTTCTTCACCATCGAGTCGTTGAAGCTGCCCGACAGCGAGGTGTGCAGCACCACGTAAAGACCACGCAGACGCGGGTCATTACGGATTTCGGTGGTCAGTCGATAGCCGTCCATTTCCGGCATTTCTGCGTCGGTGAACACCATCAGCAGTTTGTCGGTCATGGACACGCCCGTATCCGCCCAGGCCTTGAGCATGTTCAGCGCCTTCAGGCCGTCGCTGGCAATGTGCATTTTCACGCCCAGTTGACCCAGGGTGTCACGCAGTTGCGACAAGGCTACGTTGGAGTCGTCGACCAGCAGCACTTCCCGGCCCCGGGCGCGTTCCAGTATGGGGTCGTCGAGTTTTTCGCGGGAGACCTTGGCACTGTACGGCACGATTTCGGCCAGGACTTTCTCGACGTCGATGATTTCCACCAACTGGTCATCGACCTTGCTGATCGCCGTGAGGTAATGCTGGCGACCGGCGCTGGTCGGTGGCGGCAGAATGGCTTCCCAGTTCATGTTGACGATGCGGTCCACACCCCCGACCAGAAACGCCTGCACCGAACGGTTGTACTCAGTGACGATGATCGTGCTGGTCGGACTCGGCACCAGCGGGCGCATGCCGATGGCCTGGGACAGGTCAATCACAGGCAACGTCTGGCCACGCAGATTGACCACGCCACAGACGAACGGATGGCGCTGGGGCATCAGCGTCAGCTTGGGCAGTTGCAGCACTTCCTGCACTTTAAAGACGTTGATCGCGAACAATTGCCGGCCGGCCAGGCGAAACATGAGAATTTCCAGGCGATTCTCACCCACCAGTTGCGTGCGTTGGTCTACCGTATCGAGAATGCCGGCCATTTTAATGACTCCTGAGCTTGTTCTGATGAATTCACTAAAGGGAGTTATCGGCTGTTATGACCAGATCTTGACCCTGAGACAAAATGCCACGACCGAGCATTGATGTCACATTAGCATCATGCTTTACTGCATCCGTGATTCATCTGCTTCACTCCTTGCGGCGCGACCACGATTCGCACGTTAGGTTCCCCTGTGTAAGGGATTCCCCTAGTAACAATCAGGCCCAACCTGATATTCGCGATATCCAATAGCCATTAATGTGACGCCATTCTCATTGCATGAACGGAGTCAGGTTTTTGTGTGCGATCGCAGGAAAGTGGTCTTCCACCCTATCAAGCTCCCCAGCCTGGGCTCAGTCCTGCTGGAGCGCGATCTCACGCCGGCATGACAGCGTCGGGACGTTGAACGTCCTCGTCGACATACGTGATATCCCCTCATTTGACATGACGTTGTGGAGGTAAGCATGCCGAACAAACCCAAGCAGTGGGCTCAGCGTTTACCGGAGTTTCTTGTCGAGGCAGAAACCCTTCTAGCCAAATCGGAGGAGTGCCTGAGCCACCTGCAATTGATCAGCAATGACAAAGACGCAATCGATTGCATGCTCAGCAGTCTGCTCAAATTGGCGAGCCGGGCCGATGCCTTGGCGCTGGAAGCCATGTCCGAGTTTTCTCTGCATATTCATGGTTTGCTGAACCACACCCACAACCAAATCGACCTGCACGATCAAGCACTGGGGGCGCTGAAAGAATGCTTCACGCTGATGGCCTGGCAACTTGAACTCATCGATCAAACCACCGGTCAACTCAGCCTGGATGACACTGAGCAGACTTCCTTGATCGAAGCCTTTGCGTTCCAGGTCGGACTCAGTCCATTTCAGTTACCGGTTAACTCCAAACCGTTTACGCTCGTTTCCTATTCGGAACGGCAGGCTTAAATAAGTTAGACAACTACGCTGTGCAAAGTCTTATTGCCATGACGGCGCTCTATAACTGAGCGCGTTCATGTCGCAATTGAACACCTCATATCTGTCAACGACAGTTCGATGCTAATCATTTCCCTCCGTAATGCTTTTCCATCATGGACTAGCGTCCAACCGCTTTATTTCCTGACTGCATGGTCCTATATACCAAACGCGACCAACGGTATCTTAAGTGGTATTATGCCGCCCATTAGTTGACGCCAATTATTGGCCAAGTGTGATCGGATGAAAGCAGACAGACAATGGCTGTAGTTTCACCACTGCACCGTACTCTGCTCAAGACGAGCCACTATAGATTTTCAGACAGAGACCCGTCAGCCCTATGGCCGGTCTGCCCGCAGCGAACATTCATTGGCTCCATCCGCTATGTACGCCAGCCTCAAGTCAGTCATCCTATGGCCACCTTCCCAGAAAAACGCGCGACGTTTCACGTTGTTGCTGTGCACCGTTTCAGCCCTTGGCAGCCTACTGGTCTTCTGTCTGTCCGCTCCCCTTCCGCTGAGCGTGCTGGTGCTCAATATCGCGGCGTTGGCCTGCGTCTGGGTGCAACATCGTCTCTCGAGTACGTCAATAAGATTTGAGCCGCAGGAGCTGGCGGACCGACTGTTGGAAGTTCAGGAAAATGAACGCCATCGGCTCAGTAGAGAATTGCACGACGATATTGGCCAGTTGCTGACAGCCGCAAAACTTCAAAGTGAATGGCTCAAACGGCGGATGCCTGAAGAAATGCAAGGCCAGTGCTCAGTGCTCTGCGACACACTGGAAGAAACCCTGACCAAGGTTCGTGACGTCTCGGCCATCCTTAATCCCAGGCAATTGGCGAGCCTCGGACTGGAAGCCAGTCTGCGTGCGCATCTGCTCAAGACCCTGGCCAATACATCAATGCACTGGAGCCTGGAATGCCATCAACGCTTGACCGGCATACCGGAGGAAATGGCGGTGGCAGCGTTTCGAATTACCCAGGAAGCAGTGACCAACATTCTGCGTCACGCCGAAGCGAAAAATCTGCTGGTCCGCCTGCAACGTACACCCCAAGGCCTGGAACTATCGATCAGCGACGACGGCCTGGGTTTCGCACCCGCGGCTGACCCCGGTCGAGAAGGACAGCGGGGGATGGCCGGGATGCGGGAACGGATCGATCAGTTGGGCGGGACCTTGGCCGTGACCAGCGAACCGGGCAAAGGCACTCAAATCGAAGCACTCTTCCCCTGGGCGCCCCGTGCGCTTGAGCGGGCCAGTACGAATAAGGTTTTACATTGACTTGTAACTTACTTCTGGTGGATGACCACTCACTGATTAGGGCAGGCGTGCGCGCTTTGGTGCTGGATATTCCCGGCTACGCGGTCATTGGCGAGGCCGATGACGGCTCGCATTTACTCGAGATGGTCGAGAAGCTTTCGCCTGACATTATTTTGCTGGATATCTCCATGAAGGTGACCGGCGGCCTTGAAGCCATGCAGCGACTCAAGCGGGTGCGCCCGCAAAGCAAGGTGCTGATCCTGTCGATGCACACCGATCCAGCACTCATCATGCAAGCGCTTGAGTCCGGCGCCCATGGTTATTTGCTCAAAGACACCACGGCCACCGAGCTGGAACATGCCCTGGATGCCTTGCGCAATAACGAACGCTACTTGAGCCCTGCCATCGCCCACACAGTCATCAATCAGGCATTGATCCGCAACCAGAAACAGCAACCGGAAACGTCCGACTCACATAACCTGACGGCACGGCAACTGGAAATCCTGCGACTGATTGTTCGTGGAAAATCCACCCGGGAAATCGCCAATGGCCTGGGCCTTAGCATCAAGACCGTTGAAACCCACCGCTCGCAGATCATGAAACGCCTGCAGATCTACGACGTGGCCGGTCTGGTCCTGTTTGCCGTACGCGAACAAATCATCAGTCTGGACGATTAACTGACAGCGCTGCACTCAACAGCGGTGAGTTCTCCGGCAAATGCACACGCAATGCCGCGGCACGCGCAGAAAAACGCAGGCTATCGCCCTCCAGAGGCTCGCCATCAAGGTTGATGTGCAGACCTTCCGAAACCTTGATTTCGACCCAGGGCAAACGGGCGCGCACAAACATGTTGTCGATGCCAAAACCATCGGCAAGCAGGGTTTTCAAGGTTCCGACCACTTCCTGAGGGGCCGGTAAAATACTGATGTCCAGCAGACCATCGTCAATCAGCGCCTCCGGGCATAGCACATGCCCACCTCCCGCCTGCCGACCATTGCCGATACCCAGTGCCAATAGCTCTCCGCGCCAATAAAAGTCCGGCCCATGCAACTCGCCATATGCCGCGTGCAACTCGCTGAAACGTGACAGACCAGTAAACAGATACGCGGCACCACCAAGGATTTTTTTCAAGTCTTCCGACGTATTGGCTGTGACCTGACTGCCGAAACCGCCAGTGGCCATATTCAGAAAGACCTGCCCTCCAACGTCCCCCAGATCGATAGCGTGCGGCGCAGCCTCCAGAAGGTCCAGGGCCAGAGCCGGTATTAGAGGCACACCCGCTGCGCGAGCAAAATCATTGGCAGTGCCCAATGGCATCAAGACCAGGCTGGCCTGATTCGGGTGCGCGGCTATGGCCTCGGCAACATCGCGTAATGTGCCATCACCGCCGCCGGCAATCAGTTGCGTATAGCCTGCGCTCAACGCTTCTTCCACCCACCGCTGCGCGTCCCCCGCCTCCCAAGTCAGTCGGACCGCCAGATCCCAACCCTGCTTGCGCTTACCTTCGATGGCCGCGCGGACCTCCTCGTTGAGTGCCTGCTTGCCATGCAGAATCAACAGCGCCTTGCGCTCACTCATTGTCGTAGCTCCTGATTGAAATTCATTCAGGAGATGTTGACCTCACTGCCCCCTATAAAGGTCGCAAGGCGTTGAGATTTTTCGAGGCGTGCAGGTTTGCGGTCCTACAGGGCGGGAAGTTTTCTTACGATATGTGAGGAATCGGCTCAATTGACCAACCGGGGCGATTGGTACACCTTGATGTCAGCGGTTATCTGTCATCAACAGCAAAGACACAGGGATGTGCAAGCAATGAGTAAACCCCGTTCAAGGGCTACAAAAAACGCACGCAATACGGGTTTCGGCTACCCAAACGGCATTGACGCAAGGAGCGGTTTTCTCCATGCAAACTCATGACATCAAGTTGCCGCTCAGCCCGGTAACGCCGTTCGCAGAAAGTCGCGCCAATCATCAGGCTGAATTCAACAACAACGCAAAACCCGCTTCAGGAGTTGATATGGAACCTCGCGTCATTGAACTGGAGACCCATCTGAAATACATCCGAAGAGACATGGATGAAGTGCGCAATGACGTCAAGTCCATCAAGCACAGACTGGCTTACTCGGCGGGCGGAACCGCTGTAGTCCTCGGGCTGTTGGGCTGGGTTGCCAATAGCCGCTTCGACCAGGTCGTGACACTTCTGCTTCGTTAGCGTTAGTCATACACGCAAGACCCGGCAAATTTACCGGGCTTGCGGCAAAGAGACATCGCGAGATCAGCTCAAGACTTCGCTCAGAGGAATGAAAACTACATATTCACCCTCGATCAACGTGCGATCTTCCAACACCTCAACCAGGCCATCAGCCCAGGCGGCACTGCGAAGTACACCTGAGCTCTGATTCTTGTAAATGATCGCCCGGCCATTCTCCAGACGACCACGCAAGTACTCTCGTCGGTTACCAGCCTTAGGCCAGACGAACCCGGCCGGCACCTGAAACTTCAGCGGCTCAACCTCTTTTACACCTTGACGGCGCAGGAGATAGGGCTTTGCCAACAAAGCAAAAGTGACCAGTGTCGACGCCGGGTTGCCGGGCAATCCAATCACAGGTACGCCACGAAAATGCCCGAATGTCAGCGGCTTGCCCGGTTTGATGGCGAGTTTCCACAGCGTGAGCTCGCCCTCTTCGCGCAAGGCCATGCCCAGGAAATCGGCTTCTCCTACAGACACCCCACCCGTGGAGAGGATCAGATCAACATCCTTCAACTCGCCGAGGCGGGCACGGGTGGTCACCAAATCATCAGGAAGAATACCGGCATCGATGACTTCACAGCCCAGGCGTTGCAACCAACTGCACAGCAATACGCGATTGCTGTTGTAGATCTGTCCTGGGCCGAGGGCCTGGCCCGGTTCAACCAATTCATCTCCGGTTGAGAGAACCGCAACACGAACCTTGCGAATCACGTCCAGCTCAGCGCATCCCAGCGATGCCGCCAAGCCCTGCTCGATAGGCCCAAGCCGTGTGCCGGCCGACAAGACAAGCTCGCCAACCGTGGTTTCCTGACCTTGTGGCCGGATGTTTTGACCCGGATTCATGGATTCGAGGAACCGTACTCGCTCATCCGCCTGAACCTCGGCATTTTCCTGCATCTCGACACAGTCGGCGCCTGCTGGCACAGGCGCACCGGTAAAGATTCGGGCGCAGGTACCGGGCTTTAACGGTTCGGGCGCCTGACCGGCAAATATCTTCTGACTGACCACCAACGGTTCTCCCGTCCAGTCAGCGACACGCAAGGCGTAGCCGTCCATGGCACTGTTCGGCCAAGGTGGCAGATCAAGGTTCGAAACCAAGTCATCGGCGAGCACGCGCCCCTGAACCTGCGCCACCGGCAAGCGTTCACGCTCGCGGATGGGCGAGGCTTCTGCCATGTCCAGCAGACGCGCCAGCGCCACCTCGACAGGCATCAGGCTTCCGGTTTTACCCGGCTTACCCGCGGGATTCACAGGGTGCCGCCTGCTTCAGATGAGCCACGAAATTGCAGGGGCGATGGCGCGCATCCAGCTGTTCGGCAAGAATGCCATCCCAGCCGGTGCGCACGGCGTTGGTCGAACCCGGCAAGCAACAGACCAGCGTACCGTTGGCCAAACCGGCCAGCGCCCGGGACTGCACGGTCGAAGTGCCGATATCGGCAACAGAAATCTGCCGGAACAACTCACCAAAACCATCAACTTGTTTGTCCAGCAGGCAACTTACCGCCTCTGGCGTGCTGTCCCGTCCGGTGAACCCGGTACCGCCAGTGATCAGCACCACCTGCACCACCTCATCGGCAATCCAGTTGGCGACTTGCGCGCGAATTTTGTAGAGATCATCTTTAAGCAAAACCCGAGCGGCCAGGTTATGACCGGCGGCGCTCAAACCGTCGACAAAAACCTGTCCTGACGTATCGGTTTCCAGGGTTCGGGTATCGCTGACCGTCAGCACCGCGATATTAAGCGGCGCGAAAGGTACATCAGCCTTGGCTTTCATAGGCTCGTCCAGTTGTAGGAAAAACAGCTCGGTGTTATATCACAGCGCTTCACTTTTTCAGCGCCCCCATGGAGACCTGCCATGCCCCCTGACTCACCATTGCCGCCTTGCTCCATTTTGCTCCTGGCTGGCGGTCGTGGCCAACGCATGGGCGGTCAGGACAAGGGTTTGCTGGAATGGCACGGCGAGCCGCTGATCGCGCACCTGTATCGCAAGACCCGCGATCTGAGCGATGACCTGATTATTTCGTGCAACAGGAACCTGGACAAATACGCGCCTTACGCCGATCAAATGGTCCATGACGACGAAGGCGATTTCCCTGGACCCTTGGCGGGTATTCGCGCCGGCCTCAAGGCGGCCCGCCATCCTCTTCTGCTGGTGCTGCCCTGCGACGTACCTCGCATCAATGCCGCCCTGCTCCACAGCATGCGCGAAACCGCCCGCCAGCATCCGGACAAACCGTTGATGCTGCGCCAGGGCGCACACTGGGAACCGTTGCTGTGCATTATCCCTGTCGCACTCTGCTCGGCGTTCGACACGGCATGGAATGAAGGTGAACGCAGCCCGGGACGCCTCATGCGCAAACTGGAGGCCACCGCACTACAATGTGTAGACAACGACCCGCGACTGGCCAACCTCAATACCCCGGAACTGTTAAGCGCACACTCCGAGTCAGAACGACACTAGGCAAGGAACTTGCGTGCGTTGTATACGTCTCAAGCCCAGCAACCAAAGAATTCTTATTCGGAGACACGCTCATGACTCAACGGACCCTCGCCACTTTTATGCTCGCAGTGGGCCTAGCGACCTTGGCGGGCTGTGCATCGCCGTCAGTGATCACCTTGAATGACGGTCGCGAAATCCAGGCCATCGACACGCCATCGTATGATGAAAAGTCGGGCTTCTACGAATTCGAACAGCTGGATGGCAAGGAAACTCGCATCAACAAGGATCAGGTTCGCACCGTTAAAGAGTTGTAATTGTTACTGCACCTGCCAGATGCGACAAAGCCCGCTTGATGCGGGCTTTTTCGTGACCGGGATTTTTCACCACTGCAAGGTGATGGTGCTTTCAAACACCCTTTCCTGGCCGGTGACCGGATCCACAAACCGCAAGCCCTGAGCGAGCAGTTTCAGCGGGTTGGCGTAGTCATCTTCAACGTCCTTGAGCACCTGCGGGTAGAACGGATCATTGCAAATACTCGCGCCCAGCGCTGTCATGTGCACGCGCAATTGATGTTTCTTGCCCGTCACCGGGTAAAGCGCATATCGCCAGAGGTCTCCGTTCTTTTCCCGAACCTCGACTGCTGTCTCGGTATTGCTGACACCCGGACCTTCCTGCATGCGGAAAAACGGTTCGCCATCGATGAGTCGGCTTTTATGTACCAAAGGAAAGGCCCGTTCAGGCAATGCAGCGGCAATTGCCTCGTAGCGCTTTTCAATCTGTCGTGTCGGAAATAACGACTGATACGCTGAACGGCTCTGCGGGTTGGCGGAAAACAGAACCAACCCTGCCGTATGCCGGTCAATGCGATGCAGCGGCACCAGATGTGGGTTATCCAGTCGACGGATCAACCTTCGCAGCAGCGTTTGTTCCACATACTCGCCTGCCGGCGTCACCGGCAGAAAATGCGGCTTGTCTGCAACCACCAGATGCTCGTCGGCATAGAGGATCGACTCGACTACCGGAATCGGCTTTTCGTCCGGCACCTCACGGAAATAATGAATCCGCAGGCCTTCCTTGTAAGGCAGATCGACCGCGATCGGCATTCCGTGCCCGTCGAGCACCCGACCGCGAGCCACTCTGTCCAGCCATTGTTCACGACCAATAGCGCTGAAGTGTTCACACAGGCAATCGATAACGGTCTGCCACGAACCTGGCGGCAAGTAGAGCGTGCTGGCCTGGTTGTGTGCAGCGGAAAAAGATGAAGTCGACATACGAAAGTTCTGACCCTCAATACAGGTCGGCATTATCCAACAGTGGCCGAGTCGAACCTAGCAGAGAATCCTCATGCCGGAATCTGTGTGCGCGCCGCCGCGTCAGTGAACTCCTTGAGCCAGCGCAGTACATCGACGGCTTCCCAGCGAGCGGGATCGTAAAGCGCGTACAACAACCCCTGATAGCCCACGACATCGAGTTGCCGGTGGTAACCCGCCCGCTGGAACAACGCTTCGATTTCGGCGAAACAGGTATTGAAATGCAGTTTGTTGAAGGGTGTTTTTCCCTCCGTCACCAGACCGTCCAGACGTAACTCGAGGACAGCCTCGCGCACAACATCGATCGACATCCGGTTCACGCTGTTTTTCAATTGTTCGACATTGACCACGATTCATCCCTCTCACGCCCGGAACTGCCTGCGCAAACCCGAAAACCCGGGATAACGAGGCAGCACCACGATAGCTGTATGCGCATACAGTATCCGAAGAGCATAGATTAAGCCAAGGGCATCAATCGCAAAGTTTGACAGGCGGGGTCATCGCCAGCACGAAAACCGCTTAACGCAAGAACGCCACAACCTGCTCGGCACTGAATGGCCAACCCAGTTCAGCGCCGGTGTCGACTCGTCGCAAGACAGGAATGCGCAGACTGTAGGCTGCGAACCAGGTTTCATCGTCAGCGATATCTACCAGTTCGACCAGCAGACCGTGTTCGACAAAGGGCATCAGCATGGCTTCGGCCACTTCACAGAGATGGCACCCCAGGGTGCCGAACAGCTGACATTCAGGAAGCATGAGCGCTCAACCGAAAAAATTAAGTGACTATTCTAGGCCTGCCCCGAAAAACCGTCGAGCCATTGAATCTTCTGCCCTGGAGGATGAATCGCAAGGGCGGGCGGTATAACCCTGATGCAAATCAGTCGCCGCTTGTGCCATTTAAGCAATGCTCACGTTTTTTTTGCTTCTACGCTTGAGTAGCCAGCGTCTATCAGCGGAGTGTTTTGTGTTTGCCAATCTCTTGATTATTCTCGTTTCTTCGCTGGTGGTCATCGCGCTGTTCCAGCGTCTGCGATTGCCCCCGGTCCTGGGTTATCTGTGCGTGGGGCTAATGGTTGGCCCGACCGCCTTCAACTGGGTAAAACAAAGCGAAGGGCTGCCCTACCTTGCCGAGTTAGGCGTGGTGTTCCTGCTGTTCTCGCTCGGTCTTGAGTTCTCCCTGACGAAAATGATCGCACTACGCCGGGTAGTGTTTGGTCTTGGCAGTTTGCAAGTGCTTGCAAGCGGACTGCTGCTGGGTGCTTTGCTGATGATGTTCGGGATGCCGGTGACCGCCGCGCTGTTACTGGGTGCGGGACTGGCGCTGTCATCCACCGCCATTGTCAGCAAGGAGCTGACCAGCCTTGGCGAGATTTTCAGCAGTCATGGCCAGAATGCCATCGCCGTATTGCTGTTTCAGGACGTAGTGGCTGTATTGCTGTTGACCCTGGTGCCCGTATTCGCCGGCAACAGTGATCAGGCCTGGTATTGGGCGCTGCCTCTGACACTGGTGAAGACCGTGGTGTTGTTCGTCGGTCTGCTGCTGGTCAGCCGCTGGCTATTACCAAGATTGTTCCATGAAGTCGCCGCCGCCCGCTCTGCCGAACTGTTCGTACTGCTGGCGCTGGTGATTGTTTTGCTGACGGCCTGGCTGACTCACCTACTGGGTCTTTCCCCCGCCTTGGGCGCGTTTCTCGCCGGCATGCTCTTGGGCGAAAGTCATTACCGGCATCAGGTCGAGGCCGATATCCGCCCGTTTCGCGACATTCTGCTCGGGGTGTTCTTCGTCAGCATCGGCATGCTGATCGACTTGAATTTGTTCGCCAGCCACGCCCTGCTGATCCTTGGCCTGACACTGGGATTGCTACTGATCAAGGGCACCGTGGTGGCGCTGCTGGTCAAATGGCGTGGCAGCGATGGCGAAACCGCCTGGCGCAGCGGCCTCGCACTGGCCCAGGGGGGTGAGTTCTGCTTTGCACTGATAGCGCAGATGCAACAAAGCGATCTGATACCCGCGCAACTCGGCAGCCTGCTGCTGGCCGCTACGTTCTGTTCGATGCTGGTCACGCCACTGATGCTGCGCGCAGCCCCGTCTATCGCAAAGCACCTGCATCGCAAGTCCAACAAGGAAGCACAACTCGAAGAAATCAGCGCGCTTAACGCCGATCTCGACAAGCATGTCGTCATCTGTGGTTACGGGCGCGTTGGTCAGTCGATCGGGCGCTGTCTACGCCAACAGCAGCAACCTTACATTGCACTGGACCACGATTCGGTAAGGGTCGAGGAAGCGGCCGTCAGCGAAAGCTGCGTACATTACGGAGACTCGCGTCGAGGTGAATTACTGGTTGCCGTAGGACTGGCCCGCGCCAAACTGTTGGTGATCGCGGTGGACCAGACCGACATCGCGCTGGAGATACTCAAGGAGGCACGCAGGGTCAATTCGAGTGTGCCGATTCTGGTCCGTACCCGGGACGACAGCCAGTTAACCGAATTGAAAGAGGCCGGCGCCAGCGAAGTCGTACCGGAACTGCTGGAGTCCAGCCTGATGCTCGCCTCCCATGCACTGATCATGCTGGGACTGCCCGCCCATCAGGTACAGGAGCGGGCTGATCAGATACGACATGATCGCTACCGGATGTTGCACGATTTTTATCCCGGGGCCGAAGATGCAGAGAAGTGATTCAGTCCTGACTGACGGCGCCGATCTTGTGTACCGACAAGTCCGCGCCGTAATACTCCTCTTCCTGACTCAGGCGCAGCCCATGGAACGCCTTGATCGCTCCATACACCGCAAAACCACCGGCCAGCGCCACAACCACACCCAGAGAAGTGCCGATCAACTGACTGACCAAACTCACCCCACCCAAGCCGCCCAAGGCCGTCTGGCCAAAAATCCCGCAGGCAATTCCGCCCCACACGCCACACAGACCGTGCAAAGGCCACACACCCAGCACATCGTCGATATGCCATTTGCCCTGCGCCGCGGTAAAGCACCAGACGAAAAGTGCCCCGGCAATGGCGCCGGTCAGCAGAGCGCCCACGGGGTGCATCAGGTCGGAACCGGCGCAGATGGCCACAAGTCCGGCCAGTGGGCCGTTGTGCAAAAAGCCTGGGTCATTGCGCCCGACGATAAGCGCCGCCATGGTTCCACCGACCATGGCCATCAGCGAGTTCACCGCCACCAACCCGCTCACGCCTTGCAAGGTCTGGGCACTCATGACGTTGAAGCCAAACCAGCCCACTATCAGAATCCACGAGCCCAACGCGAGAAAGGGAATGCTCGATGGTGCAAACGCCACCAGGCGACCGTCGCGATAGCGCCCTTGTCGTGGCCCGAGCAACAATACCGCCGCGAGTGCCAACCAGCCGCCCATGGCATGGACCACTACCGAGCCTGCAAAATCATGGAAGCTGGCACCGAATCGCGCCAGCAACCACGCTTGCAAACCATAATTGCCGTTCCAGATCATCCCTTCGAAAAAGGGATAGATGAACGCCACAATCAGCGCGGTCGCGCACAACTGCGGGACAAATCTGGCGCGCTCGGCGATGCCGCCGGAAATGATCGCCGGAATGGCCGCTGCAAAGGTCAGCAGAAAGAAGAACTTCACCAGCCCGTAACCATGGTCGGCGTTGATCACCGCCGCCGGTTGCAGAAAGGTGACCCCATAGGAAATCCAATAGCCTATAAAGAAGTAGGCCAAAGTCGAAATGGCGAAGTCGCTGAGAATCTTCGACAAGGCGTTAACCTGGTTCTTTTGCCGAACCGTGCCGACCTCAAGAAAAGCGAAACCGGCGTGCATGGCCAACACCATGACTGCACCAATAAGGATGAACAGTGTGTTGGAGCTGTGGACCAGACTGTCCACAGCACTTTGCAGATTTTCCATGGATTGGCAGACCTTAAGGCTGAAAAAGCACCAAAGCGGTTCGCGCGGGCGATGTACGCACCAAGTTGCGGCTTATCCGGATCGAACCGTTGATCCCCGTGAACCGCTTTGGCGCAAAAGATCGAAACCTTCGCGCGAGTTTTAATTGTTTGAGTAGCGGTTTTCCTGATTTCATGCCCGGCAACAGCGCAGCGGCGCCGGGAACGCACCACGACATAGCAAAAGTTGTACCAGTCATTTGTACTGAACCTTCACGCAAGGCTCATACTCGAACCCATCAGAAGCCACTACGGAGATCCACCCATGGCCAGCATCAAGGCAAAGACTGCTCAAGAAATCCTGATGAACGATTTTCAAACACTGGTCAGCGACACCGAACGGTTGCTGGAACACACTGCCACCCTGGCCGGCGATCAGGCTGATGAGCTGCGCAACCAGATCCACGACAGCCTGTTGCGTGCCCGGGAAACCTTGAAGCTGACCGAAGACTCGTTACGCGAGCGCGGTCAGGCCGCCGTTACCGCTACCGAGGATTACGTTCAGGCCAACCCATGGCAATCAGTCGGGATTGCCGCCGGGGTGGGTTTCCTCATTGGCCTGTTAGCTTCTCGGCGCTGATATGTCTATCGGCGAATCCAGCTCGTCTGCGACGGGCACAAGCGCTTCATCGCGGCGCCTGGGGGCCGCTTTTCTCGGACTGTTGCACAGCCATGTCGAACTGTTTGGCATCGAGTTGCAGGAGCAAAAGGCTCGCACCGTAAGCCTGCTGTTGTTTGCAGGCCTGGCGCTGGTCTTTGCATTGCTGCTATTGGTGGGGTTGTCGGCTCTGGTGATGATTGTGTTTTGGGACACCTATCGCCTGCCCGCCATCATCGGGCTCTGTGTGTTCTATGCCCTTGCCTCCATATTCTGTGCGTTCCGTTTGAAAGCGGCGATCTTCGATGAGTCTTCGCCCTTCCATGGCACCCTGGAAGAATTGGCCAATGATCGGGAGCGCCTGCTGCCATGAGCCTGCCTGAACTGCCGCACAACAGCTCGCGTACGGAAATGCGCAAGGCGCTGATTCGCCTGCGCATGGAAATGCACCGTCAGGAAATTCGCCACGAATCCAGGGAACTGCTGCTGCCCTTGCAGCGGATACGCGGGATGTCGCAAGACTTCCAGAGCAGCTTTGGCATCAAGCACGCCCCGCTCTGGGGCGTGGCGGCGGTTACCCTGTTGGGATTTTTGACCGGAAAAAGTACCAGAAACGGCGGCGTCAGCAGCCTCACTCGCCTGGTTCGTCTGGGCACCAGCCTCGGGCCCCTGATCAAGCTGGTCCTGCAAAGCAATTCGCGTAAAGACTAAATAGCCACTCTCTGGCTGCATTCTAGCCACACCACCGGGATGAACCTCTTTTATCGAGGGGTTCAATCCTGTGTGCCTACCCGGTGACCATGCGAATCCAAAAACAAGAACTTTGCCTCACCACCGGGCAGTTTTTCGACAATGGTGAGCGACTGCTGCTCATCGACATCGACGCCGCCGGGCTCTAGGCTAAGGGATCAGTCACCTGACGGAGAGACCCGCCTTGGATTGGCAAACCCTGCTTACCCGCGAACGCCTCGGAAAACCTCTGCACAGCCCGGAAGAACTCGGTCGCAGTCCTTTCCATAAAGACCATGACCGCATTATTTTCTCAGGCGCTTTTCGCCGGCTGGGACGCAAGACCCAAGTCCATCCGGTCACCAGCAACGATCACATCCACACGCGCCTGACCCACTCGCTGGAAGTCAGCTGTGTCGGCCGCTCGTTGGGCATGCGTGTCGGTGAAACCATTCGCAGCGCCTTGCCCGAATGGTGCGATCCGAGTGATCTGGGGATGGTGGTGCAGTCGGCCTGCCTGGCCCATGACATCGGCAATCCACCCTTCGGTCACTCCGGCGAAGACGCCATCCGTCACTGGTTCCAGCAGGCCGCGGGCCGTGGCTGGCTGGATGACATGAGCGAAGTCGAACGTAATGACTTTTTGAACTTCGAAGGCAACGCCCAAGGTTTCCGCGTCCTCACTCAATTGGAGTATCACCAGTTCGACGGTGGTACGCGGTTGACGTACGCCACACTGGGTACGTATCTGAAGTATCCCTGGACGGCAAAACACGCTGACTCACTGGGCTACAAGAAGCACAAGTTCGGCTGTTATCAGAGCGAACTGCCGTTGCTGGAGCAGATCGCCCATAAACTCGGCCTGCCACAACTGGAGGAGGAGCGCTGGGCACGCCATCCATTGGTGTATCTGATGGAAGCCGCCGATGACATCTGCTACGCGCTGATCGACCTGGAAGACGGCCTGGAAATGGAGTTGCTGGAGTACGCCGAAGTCGAGTCTTTGCTGCTCAACCTTGTGGGCGACGATCTTCCGCAAACCTATCGCCAACTGGGCCCATTGGATTCGCGTCGACGCAAGCTGGCAATTCTGCGAGGAAAAGCCATCGAGCATCTGACCAATGCCGCTGCTCGCGCCTTCGTCGAACAACAGGATGCCTTGCTGGCCGGCACGCTACCCGGCGATTTGGTGGAGCACATGCATGGCCCGGCCAAGCGCTGCGTCTTGAACGCCAAAGACATGGCCAGAAAAAAAATCTTCCAGGACAAACGCAAGACGCTGCATGAAATCGGCGCCTACACCACGCTGGAGATTCTTCTGAACGCTTTCTGCGGGGCGGCACTGGAACAACACAACGGTCGAACGCCGTCGTTCAAAAATCGCCGCATCCTCGACCTGCTGGGCAACAATGCGCCCGATCCTCGCGGTCCTTTGCACACTTCATTCCTGCGCATGATCGACTTCATCGCCGGCATGACTGACAGCTACGCCAGTGAAATGGCCCTGGAAATGACCGGTCGTTCAAACCGCGGATAAATGCCCATCGACCCGCTGTTCAGATCGTCTGAGGAGCGGTTCGATATTCATTCGCACTTCAGCACCAACAGAATCGCCCTACACCTTGTGCAGAGCCGACTGATCGATTGCTCTCCCTGCTCGCGCAATAATCACCTTCCACTCTGATCGACAGATCAAGCATGAAAAATGTCAGGTCCAAACACAATTGGCGCATCTTGCTGGTGGAAGATCATCCCTTTCAGCTTAAAGCGACCCAATACCTGCTTGAGAGTTATGGCTTCACCCAACTCACCGCTACGGACAGTGCAGAGAGCGCTTTGCACCAGATGCTTGAGTCTTCGCACCCCTTCGACATTCTCCTGTGTGATCAATGTCTGCCTGACCTCACAGGCCTCGACTTGATCGAACTCGCCAGCCGCCGGGGAATGATCAAGCAGGCGATACTCCTGAGTAGCCTGACACCCGGCGAACTGGACAAACTTAAAAAAACGGCCGATGAATACAATCTACCTTTGCTGGGCTACTTGATAAAACCATTGAAACAATCAGACTTTAGAAACCTGTTGACTCGGGCTTCGCTATAAAAACCCACTATTAAAAATACATTTAGTACACATACAACCAAATTAAAATAAACACCACAATCACCCCACCACTTAATACAATACTTTTATTGATCCTCATTCAAAACCTAGTTAGACCGTAGTCCGATTCCTCTTCGACTGTAGGACTTTTCCTATATCACTGCTATCTGCCTGTCGGTTCATGCGCCCCCTCAACTATCTGAGCTATGGTGCGCGCTTTATTTGAGCTCGCATGGGATCTGATTATGAACTCCGTTTTTATTGTCGACGATCACCCCGTTATCCGTCTTGCCGTCCGAATGTTGCTCGAACATGAGGGTTATAAAGTCGTCGGCGAAACTGATAATGGGGTCGACGCCATGCAGATGGTTCGAGAATGCATGCCGGACCTGGTCATTCTCGACATCAGCATTCCCAAACTGGACGGACTGGAAGTTCTCTCCCGTTTCAACGCCATGTGTACCCCGTTAAAAACCCTGGTATTAACGGCTCAGTGCCCGACATTGTTCGGCATTCGCTGCATGCAGTCCGGCGCGTCGGGCTATGTATGCAAACAGGAAGACCTCAGTGAACTGGTGAGTGCCATCAAGGCGGTGCTCTCAGGCTACAACTACTTCCCCAGTCAGGCGTTGAATCCTGTCCGTAGCGATGACACGCGATACGCCGACCTGGAGCTCTTCAAAGCAGTCAACGACCGGGAGTTGATGGTATTGCAACTGTTTGCACAAGGCCGTACCAACAAGGAAATTGCCAAGGGCATGTTCCTCAGCAACAAGACAGTCAGCACCTATAAAAAGCGCTTGATGCAAAAACTCAAAGCCAAATCACTGGTTGAACTCATCGATATGGCAAAACGTAACGCCTTAGTGTGAGAGCCCGGATGCCCAGTCGTATAAAGGATTATCTAATACTGATAACTGCAGGCTTATGTCTGAGCACCTCAGTGTCTGCGACACACTCCGCCAGCGAGCATTACACCCTGCTCAGTCGCTCAATGGCCGGTCACATGGAAGTCCAACTGGATAAATCACAACGGCAATGGCTCAACAACAAACGTGAACTGACTCTGGGCACTTCAGCCCCCGATTACCCGCCTTTCGACCTGACCAACAGCGGCAGCGACTATGAAGGTTTCACTGCCGATTACGCGGGCATCCTTGGCAAGGTCACCGGCCTGCCCATCAAGGTTCAGCGCTACGCGTCCCGAGAAAACGCGATCGAAGCGCTGGAAAACGGTGAGGTCGATATGCTTGGCAGTGCCAATGGGTTTGAGGCACGCAACGCCGACATTGTGCTTTCCACACCTTACGCTGCGGACCAACCGGTTCTGGTGACACGAGAAGGAGAAACCCGATCCCTGAACGATGGCCTGGCCGGGTTGCGGTTGAGCATGGTGTACCACTACTTGCCGATGGAAGAAGTCCAATCCCTGTATCCAAAGGCAATTATCTCAACCTTCCCCTCTTACCAGAATGCAATCAACGCTGTCGCGTTCGACCAGGCTGATGTCTTTCTCGGTGACACCATTTCAACCCATTACCTGATTAACAAGGGTTACCTGAACAACGTCCGGATGGCCAACTTCGGTAAACACGAAGTCCACGGATTCAGTTTTGCCGTGCACCAGAACAACCCGGAACTACTTGGGATCATCAACGCGACTCTGAATGCCACTCCCACCAGCGAGCGAGAAAACATCGCCAAACGCTGGAGTGCAGGCAGTGACATCCTGCTCACCGATCACAAGCTGCAACTTACCGGTCGCGAAGAACGCTGGCTGGCGCAACATCCAGTGGTTCGCGTGGTGGTCAATGAGGCGTTTGCGCCGCTGACGTTTTTCGACGATGAAGGCAACTTTCGAGGTGTTACCGCCGACCTGCTCGAGTTGATCAGGTTGCGCACCGGCTTGCGCTTCGAGATCCATCGCAGCCGAAGCGATGACGAGATGATCGAGCGAATCAGTCATCATCAGGCCGACTTGATTGCCGCCCTGCTGCCCAGCGCACAACGTGAAACGCTGCTGAACTTCAGCCGCCCCTACCTGGAAAACTCCTTTGTCCTGCTGACACGCAAAGTGGCCGACACCCCGACCGACCTCACGCAATTTTCGGGCAAGCGCCTGACGATTGCCCAAGGCAATCCGATGGTGGATTACCTGCGTCGCGAGTTCCCGCACGTCAATCTGATCGAAACCCCAGACACCTTCAGTGCCGTGCAGTCAGTTGCAGAGGGGCAGGCTGAAGGCGCCGTAAACTCGCTGGTGATCGCCAACTACTTCATCTCATCCAGAATCTTCGAGCAGCCCCTTCAGATCAGTTCCACCCTTGGCACGCAGCAGGCTGCGTTCTCCCTGGCAACAGGACGTGATGCCAAAGAACTGAGCGCCATCCTCGACAAGGCATTGCTGAGCATTACCCCGCAGGAGCTGGGCATTATCAACAGCCGCTGGCGGGGATACTCGTCGACTACGCAAAACACCTGGCGCAGCTATCACCGGGTGTTCTATCAAGTGGTGATTGGTGTTGGTGTGCTACTGCTGATTTCTGTTGCCTGGAACGCTTACATGCGTCGCCAGATAAAACAGCGTCAGGCGGCCGAGCTCGCGCTGAATGATCAACTTGAGTTCATGAGATCACTGGTCAATGGCACACCTCATCCAATCTACGTGCGTGATCGACAGGGATTGCTGCAAAGCTGCAACGACAGTTACCTGGAAGCCTTCAGTACGAAATACGAAGACGTCATCGGCAAAAGTGTCATTCAGGGCAGTATGAGCAATGCGTTCGAGGCTCAGGAATATCAGGCTGACTATCAGCGCGTCGTGAGTGAAGGTACACCGTTGATTCTCGACCGCACCCTGCAAATCGGCAGTCGCAAGCTGACGATTTATCACTGGGTTCTACCTTACCGGGACTCGAGCGGTGAAGTGCAGGGCATCATTGGCGGCTGGATCGACATCAGCGAGCGGCGACAACTGTTCGAAGATCTTCGAGCGGCCAAGGAACGCGCCGATGAAGCGAACAGAGCCAAAAGCACTTTTCTGGCGACCATGAGCCATGAGATCCGCACCCCGATGAATGCAATCATCGGCA
Source organism: Pseudomonas sp. GL-B-19 (assembly GCF_019956415.1). GTDB lineage: Bacteria > Pseudomonadota > Gammaproteobacteria > Pseudomonadales > Pseudomonadaceae > Aquipseudomonas. Next base: position 165,922 of record NZ_JAHBDK010000053.1, on the reverse strand, counting down.
TGCTGGAACTGACCCTCAAACGTATCGAGCCGGCTCATCCGGACCGCCCCGCCATTGACGTCGCATACAACTCGGCGAAAGACCTGCTGGAACTGATCGGGGACATTCTCGATATTGCGCGCATCGAATCCGGGCATCTGAGTCTGAATCCGGAGCGCGTCAACCTGGGTGAAACGGTGGCATCGGTGGTCAGGATCTTCGACGGGCTCGCCCGGCAGAAAAACCTGCGCCTGTTGCTGGACTTCAGTCCTGCCCATCCGCCAACCGATGTCCTGTTAGACCCGATGCGCTTCAAGCAGGTGTTGTCCAATCTGGTCAGCAACGCCATCAAGTTTACCGAACAGGGTCAGGTCCTGATTGTGGTTGAGTTACAGGCCTCTGACGAGCCCGAGCGGGTCTTGCTGCGCGTGCAGGTCAAGGACAGCGGAATGGGGATCAGCGAGCAGGATCAACAGCGTTTGTTTGAGCCATTCGCTCAGGCGACCCATAGTGCGCAGTCGACCCGAGGGGGCGCTGGGCTGGGTCTGGTGATCAGTCGCACGCTGTGCGAGATGATGGGCGGCAGCCTGCAATTGCGTAGCCAGCCCGGTGCCGGCACTCAAGTCGAAATATCGTTGCATCTGGCGACATTGCCACCAGAGCTGTTGCCGAAAACCGTCGAAGCGTCTATTCAGCCTACCTCAACCCCGTTGAACGTCCTGGTGGTCGACGATCATCCGGCCAATCGCTTGCTCATGTGTCAGCAACTGGAGTTTTTGGGGCATCGCTATAGCGCAGCAGCAGAGGGCGAGGCCGGATTCGCGGCATGGAAGCACGGACAGTTCGATCTGGTCATTGTTGATTGCAACATGCCGATCATGAACGGCTACGAATTGGCCCGGCTAATTCGTCAATACGAACAGCAACAGCCGCGCGCGGTCTGCACCCTGTTGGGTTTTACCGCCAATGCACAGCCGGAAGAAATACAACGCTGCAAACAGGCAGGGATGGACGACTGCCTGTTCAAACCCCTCAGTTTGACGGCCTTGAGGCAGTGGATTGAACGTATCAAGCCGATCGCCCGCGACCCGGCGTTCAGCCTCGAAGGGCTGCAACTGCTGACCGGCGGTAATCCGAAGCTGGATCACCGCTTGTTGTCCGAACTGCTGAAAAGCAATCGTCTGGACCGTGAGCAATTGCGGGCGCTGTCCCAGTGCAAGGACCGCCAGTCTTTCCTCGACTTCGCTCACAAAATCAAGGGGGCGGCCCGAATCGTCCACGCGTGTCGATTGATCGACAGCTGTGAAGCGCTCGAAATCGCCTGCCATGAAGTGTTCCACCCCGAAACCGTAGCCAACTGCACTAAAGCCATCGAGCGCGCCATGCTCGAACTGGAGCAAGCCTTGCAACAACAAATAGGGCATAACGACAAAAGCAGAACGATGGAGCATTAACTATGCTTGAGCGTTGAGCAGTGTGTTCACCCTCATGGAGAGACCCGTAATGCCAAGCTCACTGCGCTCCGATCAACGCCGATTTCCGTTACACGTCCATATCAGCGTGATGTTTACCTTCTTGCTGCTGCTAACGGGCGTGGTGTTGGGCATTTTCAATTACCGGCAAACCACGCAGATCATCCTGTCCAGCAGCGAAAAACTCTTCAACCGGATCGAGCAGGATGTCCGGCTGGATCTGCAAGCCACCTATGTACCGATCCGCCACCTGTTGAGCTTGCTAGTGGACAACCCGGCGACCGAAGCGTCGGCGCTGGAGCAACGGCTCGCGCTGCTGAAACCCTTTAGCCAGTCGCTCAAAGACAATCCCAACCTGGCCTCGCTGTATCTGGGTTACAGCAATGGCGACTTTTTCATGGTGCGTCCTCTGCGCATCCCGGCCGTGAAAGCTCTCACCAATGCCCCGGACACGGCGGCCTATCAAGTCTGGAGCATCGAACACCCGGCCGGCGGTGGAAAGGTGCGGTCCCAGTCTTTGTTTTTTGATCAGAACCTGGCCCTCATCGACCGCCAGGATACCCCCGACGAAACCTTCGATCCGCGCACACGCGCCTGGTTTAGCAGCGCTCGCAGCGATGAGGACCAGATCACCACCGAACCCTATGTATTTTTCTCCACTCACGATGTTGGCACCACCCTGGCCCGGCGCAGCGGCGCGAACGCAGTGATGGGCGCCGACCTCACCCTCGCCGAACTGTCGGCGACGCTGGCCAAACATGTGGTGACCCCGCACACAGAAATCGTGCTGTTCGATGGCGAAGGCAATGCCGTTGCCTATCCCGACAGCAACAGGCTGATCGTCGACGACCAGACCGTACGCTTGATCAAGGCAGCCGATTTGAATCCGGCACTCGGTGCCCTGCTCACCCGTCCGCCAGAAGGTAATCGCCTGGACACCGCGGGTCGCCAATGGATTGTGGCCCGCAGCAGCATGAAGGAAGGCGGGCCTGAAGGATTACAGCTGGCGCTGTTGGTGCCGGAAGATGAATTGCTCGTCGATGCCTATCGCATGCGCTGGCAAGGCGCAGTGATCACTCTGGCAACGTTGCTGCTGTGCCTGCCGCTGGGGTGGCTCACCTCCAGAGTTCTGGTCAAGCCTCTGCGTTCACTGGTGCAGGAAGCCGACGCGATCCGCAGTTTCAATTTCAACTTTCCTGTCAGCCAACGCTCACCCGTGCTGGAAGTCGACCAACTGAGCGTGTCGATGGCGCGCATGAAGGACACCCTGGCGAGCTTTTTCCAGATCACCGACAGCCTGAGTGCCGAGACCCGTTTCGCCCCGTTACTGCAACGGGTGTTGTTCGAAACCGTGAAAATCGGGCAGGCTCAGGCGGGTCTGATTTACCTGCGCGAACAGGATAGCGACCGCATGGAGCCTCACGGCCTGGTTATCAACGAGACCGCCCAGGCATTACCTGCATTCGGGATTCACGGCCACGAACTCCAGAACCCGCAGAGCCCTCAGTGGATGCAGCAGTTGTCGAACGCCGACAATGTCGTCACCAGCCTGAACTTCGAAAACGCCGCCGACCTGCAAAAGGTGGTGCTTGCGCTGGAAAGCCCACGGGTTCATTTGATCGGTATCCGGTTACACAACCGGCATAACGAAACCGTCGGCCTGCTGATCCTCTTGCTGGCCGACAGCGGCACACAACACGACCTGGAAAAGCTTCGCCCGGACCGCATTGCGTTTCTCCAGGCGGTGTCAGGCGCGGCGGCGGTGAGTATTGAAAGCCAGCGCCTGCAAGCCAGACAGAAACAGTTGCTGGACTCTTTCATACAACTGCTGGCTGGGGCGATCGATGCCAAAAGTCCTTACACCGGCGGGCATTGTCAGCGGGTGCCGGCGTTGACGCTGATGCTCGCTCAGGCTGCTGCCGCCAGTCAGGAGCCGGCCTTCAGCGGCTATCAGCCTACGGAAGATGAGTGGGAAGCCCTGCACATCGCGGCATGGCTGCACGACTGTGGCAAGGTCACCACCCCTGAGTATGTGGTCGACAAGGCCACCAAACTTGAAACCCTGAACGACCGCATCCACGAAATCCGCATGCGTTTCGAAGTGCTCAAGCGCGATGCCTGGATCAATTATTGGCAGGCCATTGCCCAAGGGGGTGACGAGCATCACCTGGCCGAATTGCGCAATGCCATTCTGGCGGGACTGGACGATGATTTCGTGTTCATCGCCCACTGCAATCTGGGCGGTGAAGCCATGGCCGAAGCCGACCTGCAACGTTTGCGCGGCATTGCTCAACGTACCTGGACCCGAACCCTGGATGATCGGCTCGGGGTTTCATGGGAGGAGAACCGCCGCCAGGAACGAACGCCGGCGCCGACGCTGCCCGTCAGCGAGCCGTTGCTCGCGGACAAACCCGAGCACCTGTTCGAACGTGCCGAAAGCGAACTGATCCCGGATGGCAATCCGTGGGGATTCAAGCTCGAAGTACCGCACTACAAGTACAACCGTGGCGAACTCTACAACCTGAGCATTACCCGAGGCACGCTGACTCGCGAAGAGCGTTACATCATCAATCACCACATGGTGCAGACGATCCTGATGCTCAGCCGCCTGCCCTTTCCCGAGCACCTCAACAACGTCGCGGAAATCGCCGGCGGCCATCACGAGAAAATGGACGGCACCGGTTATCCCAAACAGTTGAAGCGTGAAGAAATGAGCCTGCCGGCACGCATGATGGCGATTGCCGATATTTTCGAAGCGCTGACCGCTGCCGATCGCCCCTACAAGAAGGCCAAAACCTTGAGCGAGGCCTTGGGCATCATGGCCAACATGTGCCGTGACGCCCACATCGACCCGGAGTTGTTCGGGCTGTTCATCAACGCACACATATATTTGCAGTACGCAGAACGATTCCTCGATCCTCAGCAGATTGACGTTGTTGACCGGTCAAGCCTGTTGGTCAGGGCAGGCTTGAGTGCATGATCAGCAATCGGTCAGGCGCAGAAAAATCACCGCCAGCTGCTCGATACCGGCCTGATCTTCAGCGCTAAAACGCGCCAGTCTTGGGCTGTCGAGGTCCAGCACACCGACCAATCGACCGTCCTTGACCAACGGAACAACCAGTTCGCTGTTCGATGCGCTGTCGCAGGCGATATGCCCGGGAAATACATGCACGTCTTCAACCAATTGAGTCTGCAAGGTCGACGCAGCCGTCCCGCACACGCCGCGACCAAATGGAATCCGCACGCAGGCGATTTGCCCCTGGAAAGGACCGAGCACCAGTTCTTCGTTACGATTGAGGTAGAAACCGGCCCAGTTCAGGTCATCGAGCTGGTTGAACAGGAATGCCGAGAACTGTGCAGCATTGGCGATAAAATCACGCTCGTCCGCCAGCAACGATTCCAGCTGCGCCCACAACATGCCGTAACCATCCAGGCCTTGGCCGCTCTTCTGTAAATCAATCATGCTTTGTGCTCCAACAGCTTGAGCCCGACCCAATAGCGGGCAAATTGATAGGCGCAACGACCATTGCGATTGCCTCGGCCCGTGGCCCAACGCACCGCGAGGATGTCCAACTCTTCGTTACGCTGCCACTCAAGCCCGGCTTTATCGGCCAGTTGACCGATCCAGTGTTCGACTACGTTGAGGAAATGTTCCTGAGTAAACGGATAAAACGACAGCCACAAACCGAAGCGGTCCGAAAGCGCGATCTTGTCTTCCACCGCCTCGCTGGGGTGCAGTTCGCCGTCGACTCTTTTCCAGTTTTCGTTATCGCTTTCCTTTTCCGGCACCAGGTGACGACGGTTGGAGGTGGCGTAAAGCAGAACGTTATCCGGTGCCTGTTCAAGGGAGCCATCGAGTACGCTCTTGAGTACGCGATAATCGCCCTCGCCCGACTCGAACGACAGGTCATCGCAGAACAACACGAAGCGCTGCGGCAACTTGCCGATTTGCTCGACCACTCGCGGCAGGTCCGCCAGGTGATCGCGCTCGATCTCAATCAGGCGCAAACCGGCGTGGGCATGTTCGGCGAGCAAGGCACGCACCAGCGACGATTTACCGGTACCGCGCGAGCCCCAGAGCAAAGCGTGGTTGGCCGGCATGCCGTCGATGAACTGTTGGGTATTGCGCCCCAACTGCTCCAGTTGCCGGTCGACACCGATCAGGTCGGACAGACGCATGTCGAGGCTGACGTGCAGGGGCAACAGAAAACCGCTGCGCCCCTCGCGCTGCCAGCGCGCGGCCAGGCATTGGTTCCAGTCGATGGTTTGTCGAGGTGCGGGCAGCAGCGGCTCGATACGGGCCAAAACAGCATCGGCGCGTTCAAGAAAAGCATTCAATCGAGCGTCCACGTCTTCTCCTCGGGCACGTTCACAGTGATGATGGCGATACAGCGACGAATACACAGCGTTCGGTGCCCGGCTCAACCCTTGCTCAAGGGTTCGCGAGAACATCGGTATCCCTGCATGATCGACTATGCTTGAGCAGCGAAAAAAAACGGAAGTGGTTCAACACCCCATGGATATCAAATTCACCCACCGGCTGTCATACAAGCAAGCCAAGCTGACTGTGCTGGTCGGTTTCATTCTGGGCACGCTGCTCAGCCTGCTGCAAATAAGCATCGATTATGCCAGCGAAGACGCCTCCATCAACCGCGAAATACGGTCTTTGCTGGAAATCAGCCATAATCCCGCCTCGCGCATCGCCTACAACATCGACGCCGAACTCGCCCAGGAACTGACCCTGGGCCTGCTGCGCTCACCGGCGATCATCAGCGCGAAACTGACCGATAACCGTAATACCGTGCTGGCCAGCGTCAAGCGTTCAGGTACGCAAAGCGGTTATCGAGTGATCAGCGACTTCCTGTTCGGCGCCCATCGGCACTTCGAAGACCGCCTCTTTCTCGATCACCTGCCAAACGAATCCCTCGGGACCTTGCAACTGGAAGTCGATACCTACGCCTTCGGTAGCCGCTTCCTGCGCCGGGCCGAAGTGACGCTGCTCAACGGCTTCGCTCGAAGCCTGATCCTGACAGGCATTCTGCTCGCGCTGTTCTACGTGATGCTGACCAAACCCTTGGTGCAGGTCATTCGCGAACTCAGTGGCCGCGATCCGCGTAGCGTGGAGCCACCCCGGGTTGAATGCCCGCCGGGGCATGAAAACGATGAAATCGGCGTGCTGGTCAAAGCCGCCAACGAACAATTCGAAAACACCGCCACCGAAATCCATCAACGACGCAACGCAGAAAACCGCCTGACCGACTACCTCAGTCAACTGGAAAGCATCGTTTCGACGCGTACCGCTGAGCTCAAGGCAACCAATGTCAGGCTCAGCCAATCCAATCGGGAGCTGGAAATCGCACGCACCACCGCCATCGATATGGCCGAAGCACGCTCAGTGTTTGTGGCCAACATGAGCCATGAAATACGCACGCCCCTCAACGGCCTGTTAGGGATGATCGCGCTGTCACTGGACGGCCCGCTCACTGCCGAGCAGCAGCAACAGCTGTCGATCGCTCATGACTCAGGCAAAGTGCTGGTCGAACTGCTCAACGATATTCTCGACCTGTCGAAATTCGATGCCGGTCAGCTTGAACTCGAGCACATTCCCTTCGACCTTGGCTCGTTGGTCGAAGACACCGCCAACCTGTTGTCCCAGAATGCGGCGCCGAGCGTGGAGCTGACGTGCCTGATCGATCCGCAATTTCCGGCGCTGGTGCTGGGGGACCCGACCCGAGTGCGGCAGATCGTCAGTAATCTGTTGTCCAATGCGCTCAAATTCACCCGCTTCGGTCGGGTCGACTTACGTCTGTCTACGTTCGCAGAGGGCGTCAGAATCGAGGTCTGCGATACCGGTATCGGGATCGCTCAGGATGCCCAGGTCAAGATCTTCCAGCCGTTTACCCAGGCCGGTGCCGGTATTACCCGGCAGTTTGGCGGTACGGGGCTGGGCCTGGCCCTCACCTATAACCTCTGCGAAGCCATGCAGGGACGTCTGACGATCAGCTCGCAAGCCGGTTTCGGCAGCCAGTTCTGCGCCGACCTGCCGCTGCCCGCCCACACCAGCGCCATGTCCCCGGCACCGCTGTCCGGCAAGGTCGTTGCGATTACCGCCGCCAGTAGCGGGCTTGCAGAACTGTTGAAAACCCTGTTACCCGCGTGGGGGCTCGACTATCAACAGCGCTCCATGGATGACTCGTTGATTGGCCTTGAGCCTGATGTCTTGATCACCGACTGCCCCGAATGCCTGTTTGGTCTGCGCCCCACCCTCGCTGCACCGATTCTGCTGGTAACCGCTTATGGCAACTTCATGCCCAGCGAACAGGCGAGCGCCCTCGCGCCCTTGCAGCAACAGGCACGACCGCTGGCGCGCAATGCGCTGTACCAGAACTTGCGGCGAGTCTTGCAGCCGGAAACCACAATGATCAACGGAGCGCGGGTCGAAGTCGTGCCTCACCAACGGCGTGGCCGCGTATTGCTGGTCGAGGACAACCCGGTCAATCAAATGGTGGCCAAGGGCATGCTGGGAAAACTCGGCTGTGACGTCATCGTCGCCGCCCACGGTGCCGAAGCGCTGGATCAGCTTGAGCACACTGACTTCGATCTGGTGTTGATGGACTGCAACATGCCGGTAATGGACGGCTACGAAGCGAGTCGGCAAATTCGTCGCAGCGGGCGCTGGCCGCAGCTACCCATCGTCGCGCTGACCGCCAACGCGATGTCCGAGGAACGCGAACGCTGCCGCGCGGCGGGCATGAACGACTACTTGGTCAAGCCCTTGCGCCGCGAAGAACTGGCCGCCTTGCTTGACGTGTGGGTTGCGACTACGACAGCGCTTTGATCTGCCCTAACAACTGATCAAGCCCATCGCGCAGATCATTCAGACGATCCAGATCCACCCCGCTGTCGCACAACAGCCGAGTCTTGAGCGGGCCGACCTGATCACGCAACGCCTTACCGGACGGTGATAGGCTAAGGTGCACTTCACGCTCATCGCGAGCCGAACGCTGACGCTGCACCAACTGCAATTGCTCAAGTCGCTTGAGCAATGGCGTCAAGGTGCCGGAATCCAGCGCCAGGCGTTCGCCCAACGCCTTGACCGTTGGCTGCTCGGGGGCCGCCTCCTGCCATTCCCACAACACCAGCATGGCAAGGTATTGCGGGTAGGTCAGGCCGAGTTGGTCGAGCATCGGTTTGTAGGCACGAATCACTGCCCGGGAAGCGGCGTACAGCTTGAAGCAGAGCTGACTGTCAAGCTTCAGGGAATCGACGGACATGGTGTTCATTTGAGCAGGGCTTCGATCTCGCGGCTCAGGTCCTGAGGCTTGGTCGCCGGGGCGAAGCGCTTGACCAACTGACCGTCCTTGCCAATCAGGAACTTGGTGAAGTTCCACTTGATGCCCTGCGAACCCAGTACACCCGGTGCGCGTTTTTTTAACTGAACGAACAATGGATGGGCGTCGGCACCGTTGACTTCGATCTTCTTGAACAGCGGGAAGCTGACACCGAAGTTCAATTCGCAGAATTCGGAAATGGCGTCTTCGTTGCCGGGTTCCTGTTTGCCGAACTGATTGCACGGAAAGCCGAGGACCACCAGCCCTTGGTCCTTGTAGGTTTGCCACAACTCTTCCAGACCCTTGTATTGCGGGGTGAAGCCGCACTCGCTCGCGGTATTGACCACCAGCACGGCTTTGCCGGCGAAATCAGCCAGGGTCTTTTGTTCACCCTTGATGGTGGTGCACGGGATGCTCAGCAGGTTGTCGCTCATGACTTGGACTCTTAATGAAAGGAGATAGGCCAAACATAGCGAGCAATTGAATTGTGTGCAATTTAATAAATCAATCTGACTGATTGGGGGCACGACAATCCCTGTAGGAGCACGGCTTGCCGGCGATGGCGTCCTTGAGATCGACATCGCCGGCAAGCCGTGCTCCTACAGGGCTCACATTATTCGCGCGGCACCAGGTCCAGACACACCGAGTTGATGCAATAACGCAGACCGGTGGGTGGCGGGCCATCCGGGAACACGTGCCCAAGGTGTGCATCACATTTGGCGCAGACCACTTCAGTGCGGATCATGCCGTGGCTGACGTCACGGATCTCGACCATCGCACTGTCGCCGATCGGTGCGTAGAAGCTCGGCCAGCCGCAGCCGGAGTCAAATTTGGTTTTTGAATCGAACAGCGGTTCGTTGCAGCAGATGCAATGGTAAACACCGTCAGTCTTGGTGCCGTTGTATTTACCGGAAAACGGTCGCTCGGTGCCTTTGAGGCGGCACACGTTGTACTGCTCCGGGTCGAGCATCGCCTTCCATTCTTCCAGGGTTTTTTCCAACTTTTCCATCATCACACCTCAGCAGCTGAAAAAGCCCGATCTGTACCTTTTCCACGGATCGGGCGGCACGTATGATTGCGCCTCGTCAAACGCCAGTCTGGCAGCCAGACCACGCGCATTCAAACGGATTTATGGGTGCTGCATTTCAAGGCGTCAGGCCTGTGTGAATACGCAGGATTCCCAGTACGGTAGTTCATACACCGCCTGGATCGTTCATTTTCGGGATCACATCGCCATGCAGGTCAGCAAATCGAACAAGCTCGCCAACGTCTGCTACGACATTCGCGGCCCAGTGCTCAAGCACGCCAAACGCCTGGAAGAGGAAGGCCATCGCATCCTCAAGCTGAACATCGGCAACCCGGCGCCTTTTGGTTTCGAAGCGCCGGACGAAATCCTCCAGGACGTGATCCGCAATTTGCCGACCGCCCAGGGCTATAGCGATTCCAAAGGCCTGTTCAGCGCGCGCAAGGCCGTGATGCAGTACTACCAGCAGAAGCAGGTTGAAGGCGTCGGCATCGAAGACATCTACCTGGGTAACGGCGTTTCCGAGCTGATCGTGATGTCGATGCAGGCCCTGCTCAACAACGGCGACGAAGTGCTGGTGCCGGCCCCGGACTATCCGCTGTGGACGGCCGCAGTCAGCCTGTCGGGCGGCAACCCGGTGCATTACCTGTGCGATGAGCAAGCCAACTGGTGGCCGGACCTGGCCGACATCAAGGCCAAGATCACCCCGAACACCAAGGCCCTGGTGATCATCAACCCGAACAACCCGACCGGCGCGGTGTATTCGAAGGAAGTGTTGCTGGGAATGCTGGAACTGGCCCGTCAGCACAACCTGGTGGTGTTCTCCGACGAGATCTACGACAAGATCCTGTACGACGACGCCGTGCACATCTGCACCGCTTCCCTGGCCCCGGACCTGCTGTGCCTGACCTTCAACGGTCTGTCCAAGTCCTATCGCGTGGCGGGCTTCCGTTCTGGCTGGATCGCCATCTCCGGCCCGAAACATCACGCGCAGAGCTACATCGAAGGCATCGACATGCTGGCCAACATGCGCCTGTGTGCCAACGTGCCGAGCCAGCACGCGATCCAGACCGCACTGGGCGGCTATCAGAGCATCAATGACCTGGTCCTGCCCCAAGGTCGCTTGCTGGAACAGCGCAATCGCACCTGGGAACTGCTCAACGACATTCCGGGCGTGAGCTGCGTCAAGCCGATGGGCGCACTGTATGCGTTCCCGCGAATCGACCCGAAAGTCTGCCCGATCCACAACGATGAAAAGTTCGTGCTCGACCTGCTGCTCTCCGAGAAGCTGCTGGTTGTTCAGGGCACCGCCTTCAACTGGCCTTGGCCGGACCACTTCCGCGTGGTGACCCTGCCGCGCGTGGATGATCTGGAAATGGCCGTTGGCCGGATCGGCAACTTCCTCAAGTCCTACCGCCAGTAAGGGGTATCTCACCGTGCGACTTTTTGAAAAAGTCGCACGGCGATTAATTCAGCAACATATCTTTGCGCCCTGCCGTACACCCTTGTTTCACGCCATGTCTGATCACTTATTGGGTGCTCGCGCCTAACAACCACGGGGGCTTGCCCAGCGCTGTGCCTGTCAAACCCGTCCCATGTCAGCGTCGGAAATGCCCTGCAAGCGACTACACTGTTGCCGTAGGAAACAGTTTGAAATAGTCACCCGGTTGAATAGCCCGATACATCACCTTATATACCCCGCAGTACGCTACATCTTTAGCAAAAGGAGATTTCTACAACCATGATGCGCATCCTGCTGTTTTTGGCCACTAACCTGGCGGTCGTGCTGATTGCCAGCATCACCTTGAGCCTTTTCGGCTTCAACGGGTTCATGGCGGCCAATGGGGTTGATCTGAACCTCAATCAGCTGCTGATTTTCTGTGCGGTCTTTGGTTTTGCCGGTTCGCTGTTCTCGCTGTTCATCTCCAAGTGGATGGCGAAGATGAGCACCAGCACCCAGATCATCACCCAGCCGCGTACCCGTCACGAGCAATGGCTGCTGCAAACCGTCGAGCAATTGTCCCGGGAAGCAGGGATCAAGATGCCTGAAGTCGGGATCTTCCCGGCCTACGAGGCGAACGCGTTCGCCACAGGCTGGAACAAGAACGACGCACTGGTCGCGGTCAGCCAAGGCTTGTTGGAGCGTTTCTCGCCAGATGAAGTGAAAGCCGTTTTGGCTCACGAAATTGGCCACGTGGCCAATGGCGACATGGTCACCCTGGCGTTGATTCAAGGCGTGGTGAACACCTTTGTGATGTTCTTCGCACGGATCATCGGCAACTTTGTCGACAAGGTAATCTTCAAGAACGAAGAAGGCCAGGGTATTGCCTACTACGTGGCAACCATCTTCGCCGAACTGGTCCTGGGCATTCTGGCCAGCTCCATCGTCATGTGGTTCTCGCGCAAGCGTGAATTCCGTGCCGACGAAGCCGGTGCACGCCTGGCCGGTACTGCCGCGATGATCGGCGCATTGCAACGCCTGCGTGCCGAACAGGGCCTGCCGGTGCACATGCCGGACACCCTGAACGCCTTTGGCATCAACGGTGGCATCAAGCAAGGGTTCGCCCGGATGTTCATGAGCCACCCACCGCTGGAAGAGCGTATCAACGCGCTGCATCGACTTCAGCGCTGATTGTTCAGCAATAAAAAAGAAGGCCCGCAGTGATGCGGGCCTTTTTTTATTTACTGCATTGATTCAGTGTTCTTCCGGCCCTCATCGTCGGAACGCCGCCCGGAGCCGGCTCGCTCCCACAGGGGAATGCATTCCAATGTGGGAGCGAGCCTGCTCGCGAAGGGGCCAGCAAACTCAGCGAAATTTAACTGCTGGAAACCCGATACACCCGCTCCTCAAGCCGAGTGACACCCGCCTCCAGGAATTTCCCGCTCGCACTCAGAACATCCTGATCTTCCAGAATCTTCAGTGCCCACGATCCACCGAACAACCGCTTTACTTCGTCATCCAGCACAGCAAACGGCGGGCCGTCCATTTGCGTCTGGTCGTAGTCCAGGGTAATCAACAACCCCAGCGACTCCTTCGGCAAAATCCGCGTCAGGTGCGCGGCGTACTGCTCACGCATTTTCGGTGGCAAGGCAATCAACGCGGCGCGGTCGTACAGTGCGCTGCAGTCGGCGACATCACCGGCCGTCAATTCGAAAAAATCACCACACCACAACTCGATAGAACCCGCGCGGTAAACCTTGAAAGGCCCTTGCTCACTGACGTCAGGATCAAACTGATGCTCATTGAAGAAATCCTCAATGGCCTTTTCTGAGAGCTCAACGCCCAATACCTCATGGCCTTCGCGTGCAAGCCACAACAAATCCAGACTCTTTCCACACAGCGGCACCAGTACGCGCGCGCCGTCTTCCAGACCCAATTGTGGCCAGAAACGCTGCAGATGAGGATTCACCTCCGGCAGATGAAAGCCGATCTGATTCGACGCCCATCGTTTGTGCCAAAACTCCGGCTGCATAATTAATCCCGAAAATTCGATCAAAAGACCCTAAAACTTATATTAGATTTAGATCAATGATCTGACTGAAGATGACGCCATCTTACCCCTCAGGAGCTCTTTCATGTTCCCCAGCCTGTACATATCCCATGGCTCCCCCATGCTGGCACTGGAACCGGGGGCCAGCGGGCCGGCTCTCGCTCGATTGGCCGCCGAACTGCCGAAACCAAAAGCCATCGTGATTGTATCTGCGCATTGGGAAAGCAATGAGCTGCTGGTCAGCGGCAATCCCCAGCCGGAAACCTGGCACGACTTCGGTGGCTTTCCACAGGCGCTGTTCGACGTTCAATACCCGGCACCCGGCAATCCCCAATTGGCGGCGGAGGTTGTCGAATTACTGAAGGCCGCCGATCTGCCAGCACGCATCGATGCCAAGCGCCCGTTCGACCACGGTGTCTGGGTGCCTTTGACGTTGATGTATCCGCAAGCCGATATCCCCGTTGTGCAAGTCTCGCTGCCCACGCGTGGCGGCCCTGCCCTGCAAACCCGCGTCGGCCATGCCTTGGCCAGCCTGCGTGAGCACGGCGTGCTGTTGATCGGCTCTGGCAGCATCACGCACAACCTGCGTGAACTGGATTGGCACGCGGGCCCGGAAAGCGTCGAGCCGTGGGCCAAATCTTTCCGCGACTGGATGATCGAGAAACTCGCGGCCAACGACGGAGCGGCGCTGCACGATTATCGTCAGCAAGCGCCGAATGCCGTGCGCAATCACCCAAGTGATGAGCATTTGTTGCCGTTGTACTTTGCTCGCGGGGCTGGGGGTGAGTTCAGCATTGCCCACCAGGGTTTCACCATGGGTGCGCTGGGTATGGACATTTATCGCTTTGGCTGACCGGTAGGCCGAGTTGCCCCCTTCGCGAGCAGGCTCGCTCCCACAGGGAAACGCACTTCAAGGTGGGAGCGAGCCTGCTCGCGATGGGCGCGACTCCGCTCGAAAGCCCAGCACCTATAAGCAGGCAAAAAAAATCCCCGAACCAGTCGGGGATTTTTTATGCGCAATCAATCAGCTCAAGAGCGGATTAATCTTCGCGATAGCGACGCAGCTTCAACTGCTTACCGGCAACGCGAGTGTCCTTCAGTTTGGTCAGGAGCTTCTCCAGACCATCTTCCGGCAACTCGACGAGGCTGAAGCTGTCGCGCACCTGGATGCGACCGATGGCTTCACGAGCCAGACCACCTTCGTTCAGGATGGCGCCCAGCAGGTTCTTGGCAGCGATACCATCACGCGCACCCAGCGCGGTACGGCAACGAGCACGACCTTCGGCCAATGGAACCGGAGCACGACGCTCACGATCACCACGGTCCGGACGATCACCGGTACGCTCTGGACGATCGCCACGCGGTGCGTTGTTCGGCACCAATGGACGTTCTTTCTCGATCGCGGCCAGGGTCAGCGCCTGAGCGTTGGTTGCCTTGCGCAGCAGAGCAGCGGCCAGTGCACGCGGGGTGCAACCGATATCGGCAGTCAGACGATCCAGCAGATCACCGTGAGTCGATTCGGCATCGGCAACCAGCGGCGACAAGCTGTTGGTCAGTTTCTTGATGCGGGCATCGAGAACAGCCTGAGCGTCCGGCAGGCGAACTTCGGCAACTTTTTGACCAGTTACACGCTCGATCACTTGCAGCATGCGGCGCTCACGCGGAGTCACCAGCAGCAATGCACGACCTTCGCGACCGGCACGGCCGGTACGGCCGATACGGTGAACGTAGGATTCCGGATCGTACGGCATGTCAACGTTGAACACGTGAGTGATGCGCGGAACGTCCAGGCCACGAGCGGCAACGTCGGTCGCCACAACGATGTCCAGACGGCCATCCTTGAGGGAGTCGATAACGCGCTCACGCTGGTTCTGAGCAATGTCACCGTTCAGCGCAGCAGCTTTGTAGCCTTTGGCTTCCAGGGCACTGGCCAGGTCCAGGGTCGCTTGCTTGGTGCGCACGAACATGATCAGGGCGTCGAAATCTTCCACTTCCAGCAGGCTCAATACAGCCGAGGTCTTCTGGTCAGCGTGAACCAACAGGTGAGCCTGTTCGATCGCGGTAACGGTCTGAGTCTTGGTCTGGATCTTCACGTGTTGCGGATCGCGCAGATGGCGTTCGGCAATGGCACGGATCGACTGCGGCAGGGTGGCCGAGAACAATACGGTCTGACGGGTTGCAGGCAAGGCCTTGAAGATAACTTCGAGGTCGTCCATGAAACCCAGTTTGAGCATTTCGTCCGCTTCGTCGAGAACCAGGTGGTTCACGGTCGACAGGACTTTTTCGTCACGACGCAGGTGGTCGCACAGACGGCCCGGAGTGGCGACAACGATCTGTGCGCCATTACGGATTGCTTTCAGTTGTGGACCCATAGGGGCGCCGCCGTAAACGGCCACAACGGTAACGCCCGGCATTTGCTTGGCGTAGGTTTCGAAAGCGGTTGCTACTTGCAGCGCCAACTCACGGGTTGGCGCCAGGATCAGGGCTTGCGGCTCGCGCTTGGCAGGATCGATGCAATGCAGGATAGGCAAGGCGAACGCGGCGGTTTTACCGGTACCGGTTTGCGCCTGGCCAATCATGTCTTGGCCGGCCATGATGATCGGGATCGATTGCTGCTGAATAGCCGAAGGCTCTTCGTAGCCAGTCGCAATGACGGCTGCAAGAATATTCGGATTAAGATTAAAAGCGGCGAAGCCGCCGGTTTCCTGGGTCATGGGTCTGCCTCTAAGTGCATCCGCAAAGACCCATGCTCCAAAGCTGCGCATGCCGTGTAAGACTCAAGAGTCGCCCTGGCTGCTTTGTCGGCGGGGATTTGCGAAAACGAATGAATGAAAAAGATTCGTCAAGGGAGAGTCCGCTGTGCGGACGTGCAGCCGAAGCTGACTTCGGGGAATTGCGCTACCTAAACGCGGCCCGGTTAAAGGCCGGCGCGCACTATACCGGAATTCGCCCAAAAAGGGAGCATTATTTGTCGGAAAACTGACGGATACACCGTTGTGTCACAGGCTTTGCGGATAATCGTGCAACGGTCTATTTTTCAAAGGCCCGGCCCTGCTGGCGATGGCGCTAAAACGGTTCATCGTTATCAGGTAGTCCTGCGGTCTGACACCCCCTTCCCGCCCGAGGATTTGCTCCATGAATCAGCCCGCTTGCAGTCGTGTCACCCGCGAACGACACGGTCATGTCCTGATGATCGGCCTGGACCGGGTGGCCAAGCGCAATGCCTTCGACCTTGAGCTGCTCAACGAACTGAGTCTGGCCTATGGCGAGTTCGAGGCTGACATCGACGCGCGGGTCGCAGTGGTGTTCGGCCATGGCGAACATTTCACCGCTGGGCTCGACCTGGTCAGCGCCAGCGCGGCATTGGCCGAAGGCTGGCAAGCACCGCCGGGGGGCTGCGATCCATGGGGCGTTTTTGCCGGCCCCCGAGTCAGTAAACCGGTGATTATTGCCGCGCAGGGCTACTGCCTGACCATCGGCATCGAATTGATGCTGGCCGCCGACATCAACCTGTGCGCCAGCAACACCCGATTCGCCCAGAAAGAAGTGCAGCGCGGTATTTTCCCGTTTGGCGGCGCAACATTGCGTCTGCACCAGGTGGCTGGCTGGGGCAATGCGATGCGCTGGCTGCTGACCGGCGACGAGTTCGATGCGCATGATGCGTTGCATCTGGGATTGGTGCAGGAAGTCATGGCCAGCGAGGATCTGCTGCCACGGGCAATTGAATTGGCCGAACGGATTGCCAGCCAGGCGCCGCTTGGCGTGCAGGCGACGCTGATGTCTGCGCGTCAGGCACGTTATGAAGGGGAAACCGCAGCGGCGCAGGGATTGCCACCGCTGGTGAAGAAGTTGATGGCGAGTGAGGATGCCAAGGAGGGGGTGCGGTCGATGGTCGAAAAACGGCCGGGCATCTTCAAAGGGCTTTAGTTTTGTGTTGGTTTTTCGGACCTTATCGCGGGCAAGCCTTGCTCCTACAGGTTGTGGGTAACCCTTGTAGGTGCATGGCTTGCCCGCGATGAGGTCATTAAAGACAACACATCAAGTCGCCGGCCGAATCGCCTTGATCAACGACTGCAACGAATACCCCAATCGCGACGCCAGCCCTTCAGCCCGAGCGATCAAACCGTCCATGTCCAGCTCTTGATCCAGCTCCGACGGCACGATCAGAATCACATTGCCCTCCTTCACCGGCAACTCCCAGTAATGCCGGTGATAAAGCCCACGCAACAACGCGGCACCCAATGGTTTGCCATCATCGGTGGCCCATTGGTTGATCACCAGCCAGCCACCCGGATTCAGGCGTTTCTGACAGTTTTCCAGAAAGCTCCAGGCCAGATGCCCGACACCCGGCCCGACATCGGTATAAAGGTCGACGAAGATCAGGTCCGCCGGCTCAGCGGTATCGAGTAGCTCCAGCGCATCACCGACGCGGATGTACAGCCGGGGATCGTCATCCAGCCCGAGGTATTCAATGGCCAGACGCGGTACGTCGGGGCGCAATTCAATCGCTTCGACGTCTTCCAGCGGCAGGAATTTAAGGCAAGCCTGGGTCAGCGTTCCCGCGCCAAGCCCCAGAAACAGCGCGCTTTCCGGCTGCTCGTGACACAGCGCACCGATCAGCATCGCCCGGGTATAGTCGTACTCGAGCCAGCTCGGATCAGCGGTAAAGACGCAGCTTTGCTCGATGGCATCGCCGAACTCCAGAAAACGGTAATCGGCCACTTCCAGCACGCGTATCACGCCGAACTCATCCTGTACCTCGGCGAGCAGATGCTCGACGCGCTCCTCAGTCATTTCGTCTCCTGATCGTTGCCGCGCCGGCATGTGATAAATAAACAGCAGCGCAATAAAACCGCGAGCGGGCGCGGCAAAGGCGCGATTGTCCGCGAAGCGACGGGAACAGGTCACGCACTAATTGCTGATAACATAACCGTCCGAGCGTAAAACACTAGAGAACGTGATGAGCCAACCCTGGAGCCCTGACAGCTGGCGCGCCCTGCCGATCCAGCAACAACCCCACTACCCCGACGCCGCGCATTTGCAGCAGGTCGAGCAAACCCTGGCCAGTTATCCGCCGTTGGTGTTTGCCGGTGAGGCCCGGGAGTTGCGCCGTCAGTTTGCCGAAGTGACCCAAGGGCGCGCGTTTCTGTTGCAAGGTGGCGATTGCGCCGAGAGCTTTGCCGAGTTCTCCGCCGCGAAAATTCGTGACACGTTTAAAGTCCTGCTGCAAATGGCCATCGTCATGACATTCGCCGCCGGTTGCCCGGTGGTCAAGGTCGGGCGCATGGCCGGTCAGTTCGCCAAACCGCGCTCAGCCAATGACGAAACCATCGACGGCGTGACCCTGCCCGCCTACCGTGGCGACATCGTCAACGGCATCGGTTTCGACGAAAAAAGCCGCGTGCCGGACCCGGAACGCCTGCTGCAGTCCTACCACCAGTCCACCGCGACCCTGAACTTACTGCGCGCATTCGCTCAAGGCGGGTTTGCCGACCTGCATCAGGTGCACAAGTGGAACCTGGACTTCATCGCCAACTCGGCACTGGCAGAAAAATACAGCCACTTGGCCAACCGCATCGATGAAACCCTGGCGTTCATGCGCGCCTGCGGCATGGACAGCTCACCGCAACTGCGCGAGACCAGCTTCTTCACCGCCCACGAAGCACTGCTGCTGAACTACGAAGAAGCCTTCGTGCGGCGCGACAGCCTGACCAACGATTACTACGATTGCTCGGCGCACATGCTGTGGATCGGCGACCGCACCCGTCAACTCGATGGCGCACACGTCGAATTCCTGCGCGGGGTGAATAACCCGATCGGGGTCAAGGTCGGACCGAGCATGAACCCTGAAGACCTGATTCGTCTGATCGACGTGCTGAACCCGGACAACGATCCGGGTCGCCTGAACCTGATTGCGCGCATGGGCGCCAACAAGGTCGGCGATCACCTGCCGGCATTGATTCGCGCCGTACAAAGCGAAGGCAAGCAAGTGCTCTGGAGTTCCGACCCGATGCACGGCAACACCATCAAGGCCAGCAGCGGCTACAAGACCCGCGACTTCGCGCAGATCCTTGGCGAGGTGAAGCAGTTCTTCCAGGTTCACCAGGCGGAAGGCAGTTATGCCGGCGGTATCCATATCGAGATGACCGGGCAGAATGTGACCGAATGCATTGGTGGGGCGCGTCCGATTACCGAGGATGGTTTGTCGGACCGGTATCACACCCATTGCGATCCGCGGATGAATGCTGATCAGTCGCTGGAATTGGCGTTTTTGATTGCTGAAACCCTGAAGCAGGTTCGGCGCTAAATCGCGTTGAGCCCATCGCGGGCAAGCCTTGCTCCTACAGGTTGTGTGTTGTTCGCCTGAACGACCTCAATCCGTAGGAGCAAAGCTTGCTCGCGATGGCGTCATCTTAAACACCACTGAACTGCCCCAACGCCACCCGCAATCTCGCCGCACTCGCTCTCGGGCAATTCAACTGCACCTGCTCAAGCCCCAACCAATCCGCCATCCGCCGCAAATTGACCGCCAAAGCCTGCATCCCTTCGTCATCCAGCCCCGGCTCTTCCTCATGTACCGCGTGCACCGCCAACCGCCCCAACGCCCGCTCCGCCCGCAGATCCACCCGCGCGGCAATCCGTTCATTGTGTAAAAACGGCAACACGTAATAGCCGAAAACCCGCTTGTCCTGCGGTGTGTAAATCTCCAGCCGATAGCGGAAATCGAACAGGCGCTCGGTACGACTGCGTTCCCACACCAGCGAATCAAACGGTGAAAGCAACGCACTGGCCTCGACCTTGCGCGGTACTTTCGGCTCGGGCAGGCAATACGCCGGTTGCCGCCAGCATTGCACTTCGCAGGTCAGCAACTCCCCCGCCTCGACCAGTTCAGCCAGACGCGGACGACTGTCTGCCGGGCTCAAGCGAAAATAGTCCCGCAAATCCTTTTCCGTGCCGACACCCAACGCCATCGCCGCGTGCAATAACAGCCCGCGTTGTGCCTCGGCCTCACTGAGCAAGGGTTGCTGCAAAATGGCCGAAGGAATTACCCGCTCCGGCAAATCATAAAGTCGTTCGAACCCCCTGCGCCCCGCCACCGTCACTTCACCGGCGGCAAACAACCATTCCAAAGCATGCTTTTCCGCGCTCCAGTCCCACCACGGCCCGGCCCGCTCCTCACGGGTCGACAGACTCCCGGCACCCAGCGCGCCGAGTTCTTCGACCGACGCCAGCACCCGGCGAATCGTGTCCTGCTGTTCGCGTCCGAAACGCGCCAGTTGCTGATAGATGTCTTCGCCGCGACTCGCGCGCTGCATGCGCCAGCGCATCAGGGGATACATCGACAACGGCAGCAACGACGCTTCGTGCCCCCAATATTCAAACAGAGTGCGACGCCGGCCCTGACTCCAGGCGGCCTGGTCGAGCAAATCAGAGGAGTAGTTACCGAGGCGGGAAAACAAGGGAAGGTAGTGCGAACGCACCAACGCATTGACCGAATCGATCTGCAAAATGCCCAGCCGTTCGATCAGCCGGTTGAGTTGAACCGGTTTGATCGCCGCTGGCGACTGGCGCCCGTTGAACCCTTGGGCAGCCAGTGCCAGACGTCGAGCCTGTTTATTGGAAAAGGACAACGTTGCGGGCATGAATACCTCCGTGTCTGCTCGCAACCTACCTCACCAAAGAGGGGTTTGTGTAGCAATGGCCTCATCATTTATGCATCGGATCATCCCAGAACGGTCTGACCGATTCATGTTCAACATCGGCGCGACTCATGCCGATGTCCTTCAGTGCTTCATCGCTCAAACTCGCCAGCAGCTCGCGCTCACGATGAAGTTCGTACCAGCGACTAAACTTGTGCAGCAGATCAGATACCACGTGGGTTGAAAATTTTTGTTCCGTTACATGCTCGTTATGACCTTTCATCTTGTTGTCCTCCGTTGGGGATGGCCCAAGTCTCGCCCCAGCGATAAGATCAATCCAACGAATGTTTCTGATGGTAACCATCTCGGAGATTGATGGATGTCGGCTTTCCCCAGTATCGATACGGATGTGCTGCGTACCTTTGTCGCCATCGCCGACCAGGGCGGTTTTACTCGTGCCGGTGAATTGGTCAACCGCACGCAGTCGGCGGTGAGCATGCAGATGAAACGTCTGGAAGAAGACGTGTTGCAGCGCCAACTGTTCGAACGCGATGGGCGACAGGTCAAACTGACCGCCGAAGGCCAGGTTTTGCTGGGGTATGCGCGGCGCATCCTCAAACTCCACAGCGAAGTTTTCAACACGCTGCGTGAGCCGCACATGGTCGGCACCGTGCGCATCGGTACGCCGGACGATTACGTGATGCGTTTTCTGCCGGGGATTTTGTCGCGCTTCGCCAAGAGCTATCCACTGATCCAGATCGAAGTTCACTGCGAATCATCAAAACAATTGCTGCAACGTCAGGATCTCGACCTGTCCATCGTCACCCGCGAGCCCGGCACCGAGATTGGCCAGTTGCTGCGCAAGGAACGTTTTGTCTGGGCCGAGGCGCAATGCTACAGCGCCCATGAGCAGACGCCGTTGCCTCTGGCGATGTTCAACAGTGATTGTTTCTGCCGGTTGTGGGCGTGCAATGCGCTGGATGCGCTGGGCCGCGACTACCGCATTGCCTACAACAGTTCGAGCCTGTCGGCGTTGATGGCCGTGGTCAGCGCCGGGTTGGCGGTGACCGCGCAACTGGAAAGCCTGATCACCCCGGACATGCGCATCCTCGGTGACGCCGAAGGCCTGCCGCAGTTGCCGGAAGCCTGCATCATGCTCGTGCGCAACCTGCACAACCCGTCACCGATCACCGAGTGCCTGGCCGAGCACATCGTCGAAGGCTTCAAGCTTTAAACGCGAGCATCACCGCGCAGAACACCAGAAAGCCGCAGAACAACCCGCGCAGCAGTCGCTCCGGCAGGGCGTGGGCGATCTTCACCCCCCAACTGATGCTCATCAATCCGCCAATGGCCAATGGCACTCCAATCAGCCAGTCCACCTGATGGTGCACCGCGTAAGTCACCAGGGTGACGCCCGTGCTGGGTAACGCCAGCGCCAGCGACAACCCTTGGGCCACCACTTGGCTGGTGCCAAACACACTGGTCAACACCGGTGTCGCCACCACGGCCCCGCCCACACCAAACAAACCGCCCATGGTCCCGGAGGCCGCTCCGAGCACACCCAGCCATGGCCATGCGTAATGCATCTGCGCAGAGGCCGGTGTGTTGGCGATAAACATGCGCACCAGGTTGTAGGCCGACAGGGCCACCAGAAACGCGACAAAGCCGATTCGCATGGTTTGCGCGTCGATGCCGACCGCCCAGATCGATCCGATCCAGGCAAAGCAGAAGCCCATCGACGCCAAGGGCAACGCGTGGCGCAACTCAATGCGATTGCGCTGGTGATAGCGCCACAGCGCCAGCATAACGTTAGGCACCACCATCACCAGCGCCGTACCTTGGGCGATTTGCTGATCGAGCCCGAACAGTACGCCCAGCAGTGGAATCGCGATCAAGCCGCCGCCGATGCCGAACAACCCGCCCAGGGTGCCCAGAGCCACGCCAAATACCAGGTACATCACGAACTCGATCACAGGCGATTTCCCTTTTGTCAGGGTGTTAATCCTACGCAGGCGGCGATGGCGCGGAAACGCACTTGCCTGCGCCATCCCGGACTATTTGCAACGCCGCGGCGTACCGACCGAGCCGGCGCAGCTAGTCGATCACGACGGCCTCGATTGGGATGGCCTGGCCCCGCCCTTCGCCTGGCGCTTCGAACGCGATGGCCAGATGCATTTGCACCGCCCGGCGCGGATCCGCATGAGCGCCAACAATGCCGAAGCGCTGGTTTGTGGCGCTTTGGCCGGGCTGGGTATCGCCCACCTGCCGACCTGGCTGGCGAGCGAATACCTTCTGCGAGGAGAACTGCTGCCGCTGTTTTGCGAAAACGGCCTGCCAACACCGGAAACCGCCGGCATCTATGCCTTGCGACTGGCGCAACAGCCCAACTCGCGCAGCCGCTTGTTGCTGGAATACCTGAAGACACGCTTCAGCCCTGTCCCGCCGTGGGATCTGGCGCTGCAAAACACCCTGGATCGCCACTAGTCCAGAATTATCTGGCGCATTAAAGATTCGCCCGCTAGATTCTGAGGATTACCGATCAAGGCTTTTGAAATGACCACCGAACGCGACACCCTGGATAACTGCGAACACCTGCTGCTGGATAATCAGGCCTGCTTCGCCCTGCACTCGACTTCGCTGCTGATGACCAAGGTCTATAAACCGCTGCTGCAAGCGCTGGGCCTGACCTATCCGCAATACCTGGCGATGATGGTGCTGTGGGAGCGCGATGGTCTGACCGTCGGTGAAATCAGCACGCGACTGCTGACCGATCCCGGCTCACTGACCCCGCTGCTCAAACGCCTGGAAGTCGAAGGTCTGCTCAGCCGCACCCGCAGCCGCGAAGACGAACGAGTGGTGATCGTCGAACTCACCGAACAGGGCCGCGCCTTGCGGGACAAGGCCCGCAACATTCCGCAGTGCATCCTCGGTGCCAGCGGGATGACGGTGGAGCGATTGAACAAACTGCAAGCGGAACTGCAAGTGCTGCGTAGCAATCTGCAAGATAGTCTCTGATCTTCAAATCAACCTAGATCACCTGTGGGAGCGAGCCTGCTCGCGATAGCGTTGTGACAGTCTGAAAAATGGTTGACTGACACACCGCTATCGCGAGCAGGCTCACTCCCACATTGGTTTTGTGCTGCCCCTTCCAGCCTCGTTCGCCCCTCCCGCGAAAAATTTTCACTATTGAAAATCCCGCCTCGACAGCTCTAGCTCAGCCCTTCACCTCGCTCACCACAATTCGAGGCAAAATTTTTCAAAAATTTATCTTGCGAGCTAAATACTTGCACGATACATTCATCTCGCACTTACTTAGCGCGCAAACATTTAGCGCAAAAAATCAAAACCCGAACGAGGCTCACACCATGCAAACTCTCTACACCGCAATCGCAACCTCCACTGGCGGCCGTGATGGTCGTGCTGTTTCCAGTGACAACATCCTCGACGTCAAACTCGCCACCCCGAAAGAACTCGGTGGTGCGGGCGGTGCAGCGACCAACCCTGAGCAGCTGTTCGCAGCCGGCTACTCTGCCTGCTTCATCGGCGCCCTGAAATTCGTCGCCAGCCAGACCAAACGCACCATTCCCAACGACGCCTCGATCACTGCTCATGTCGGCATCGGCCAAATCCCTGGCGGTTTTGGTCTGGACATCGACCTGCACATCAGCCTGCCAGGCCTTGAACAAGCCGATGCGCAAACCCTGGTCGACGCCGCCCACCAGGTCTGCCCGTACTCCAACGCCACCCGTGGCAACGTCGATGTGCGCCTGCACGTCACAGTCTGACGGCCAGCGGTGCAAAGAGCTCAAGCAACACCTGAAGTAACTCCTACAGAGTTCGTGTAGATTTTTTGCAGGCACAAAAAAGCCCGACTCAATGGTCGGGCTTTTTCATTACTCAGGCGGTGCTTATTTAGCACGGCCTTTGTAGGAACCGCCTTCACGGGTATCGATCTCGATCATGTCGCCGATTTCGATGAAGTCAGCTACCGACAGTTCGGTACCGTTCTTCAGTTTGGCAGGCTTCATCACCTTGCCGGAAGTGTCGCCGCGAGCGGAACCTTCGGTGTAGTCAACCTGACGCACGATGGTGGTCGGCAGTTCTACGGATACCAGACGCTCTTCGAAGAAGATCGCTTCGCAAACATCGGTCATGCCTTCTTCAACGAAAGGCAGAACAGCTTCGATGTCTTCAGCGTTCAGCTCGTACATGGTGTAGTCAGTGGTGTCCATGAACGTGTAGGTGTCGCCGCTGATGAAGGACAGGGTCGCTTCTTTGCGGTCGAGGATTACGTCGTCCAGTTTGTCGTCGGCGCTGTAAACGATCTCGGTCTTGTAACCGGTCAGCAGGTTTTTCAGCTTGGTCTTCATGATCGCGCTGTTACGACCCGACTTGGTGAATTCAGCTTTCTGAACCAGCCAAGGATCGTTTTCGAGACGGATCACGGTACCGGGTTTCAGTTCTTTACCAGTTTTCATTGCGAATATCCGAATTTGGATGGGATTTACAAAAATCTAGGCCGCGTATCATATCCAATTTACATAAAACTGTACCAGCGCCGCGGCAAGATCGGCCTGCAAGGCTTGTTCCAGACACCACGCCTCGGCGTGTTTTTGCAGCTCTGGCCAGTGTTTGCGGGCCGTGCGCCAGTGGTCAGACATATCATGACCCGCATTCCACGCGCGCCAAAGACCGTTGATCGCCTGGCTGGCAGGCTCGGACAGGCCTTTTGTGTACAGCGCGAGGAACGCATCGAGCTTGTCCAGATGGATGTCTTCCTCCTGCTGATAGATGTGCCAGAGCATTGGCCGGCCCGCCCATTGGGCACGAACAAATGAATCTTCACCGCGCACGGCGTTGAAATCGCAGCACCAGAGCAACTGATCGTATTGATCCTGTCTGACGAACGGCAGCACCTGGACGGTCAAGCCGTCACAGACATGCAGCGCCCCCCCGGCTAATCCTTCAACGCCGAGCCAGCGTTCGACATCGCCGAGAATCCGCCCTTCGGGCACCAGTAAATGCGTAGGCGTTGAATCGGCGGCCAGCACATCCAGCCAACTCGACAACCCGGCATTCTCATAGGCAAACAGCGAGATCAATTGCGCATTCGCGGCACGATCAATGCCCAATCCTTGAAGGAACGCTCGTTGTACCTCGGGACTTTGCTGAAACTGCCGACGGCGTTCAAGCAGTCCACTTTCACGCATCAGACCTCCGGTGCCCGGCTGGAATCCCGGGAAGAAGAAATACTTCTGCACCGTTTTGTATTTGACCGACGGCAAACCGTGGCAACCGATTACCCAGTCTTCGGCGCTCAGGTAATCGAGGTTCATCCACAGCGGCGGCTTTACCCGCCCGGCCATGGCGTCCATGTAGGCACTCGGCAACTGACAGGCGAACGCGGCAATGACCACATCCGCCGCGTCGGTAGCCAACCACTCGGCTGGCCATTGGCGCACTTCAACACCGGCATGCCATTGCTGCGCGGCATGGATATCGATCTCGGGACACAGACGCTCGAAGGCGCGCAGGTCATCGACCCACAAACGTACTTCGATGGGGTGCTCGGCCACCAGTTGTCGAGCCAGGCGCCAGGTCACGCCGATGTCGCCAAAGTTGTCGACCACGGTGCAAAAAATATCCCAGCGGGTTTTCAGTTCAGGCATTCCAGGTTCCCGTTGGCAAAGGCGCCGATTGTCCGCATAAATTACCTCGTGCAGAAGAGCCGACGGCGATTAATCTTCGTGCGACAATCGCCATTCGCCCGTGACCATCCGCCAGGAGGCAGCCATGCCCTACCGTCCCAAGCCGCGCCGCTCGTTGCCGATCCAGCTCAATGCCCTGCAACTGACCGGCAGCATTGCCCTCGGTTTATGGCTGGGATTTCTCGTTATCGCGCTGACCTGCTGGCTCGCCTCTGCGCTGCTTTTCAAAGAGCAATTGGCACCGCTGGCGGCTGCCGTGGAGCAACTGGCCAAGCCGCCGGTGGTGGTTGAACAGCCGCAGCCGGATATTCCAGCGCAGAGCCCGATATTCGGACAGTACGAAGAGAACCTGCGCAAGAACGAGCAGCAGGTACGAATGGATCAAGCCCGTAGCAGCAGCCGCAATCTGTCCAATCCAAAATGCCAGTTCTGGTTGCAGCAGGACCAAACGGCACCGAGCGAAAAAAGCCGCGCCAATGTCCTGCAATTCTGCGATTGATCATGAACAAACAGACGGTCCACCAACTGATTCTCGACAAGCTGCGGGTCGATCTCGACATCGCCGAGCGTGCCGCGCAAACCGCTTACGAAACCGCGACCCACGAAGAGAACATCGCCGAAAACAAGTACGACACCCTGGGGCTGGAGGCCTCCTATCTGGCGGCCGGACAGGCCAGGCGAGTGGAAGAGATCAGGCAGTCACTGACGCTGTGCCAGAATCTGACTTTGCGTCCTTATGACGATCAGCGCGGCATTGAAGTCGGTGCATTGCTCGGCCTGGAAGACGAAAAGGGCCGCGAGCAATGGCTGTTTCTGGCCCCCGATGCAGCCGGCCTGAAGGTCGATCTGGTGGGGCAATGGATTACTGTCATCACCCCCCGCTCGCCGCTGGGCAAAAGCCTGCTGGGCAAGTTCGAAGGGGATGAAGTGGAGATTCTGGTGGCGGGCGCTCGGCAACAGTTTTCTGTTACCGAGGTGGTCTAGAACAAGGACACCTGATTAATGGACCGGCAGTTCGACGCCGTCGAACAGCTCTTCCAGTTCCTGCTTGTTGTGGCACTGAATGGCTTTGGCCATGACTTCGCGGGTCAGGTGCGGGGCAAACTTCTCGATGAAGTCGCACATGAAACCACGCAGGAAGGTGCCGCGACGGAAACCGATTTTGGTAATGCTGGACTCGAACAGCTCGCTGGCATCGAGCACCACCAGATCGCTATCGAGTTTGGCGTCGACCGCCATTTTCGCCACGATGCCCACGCCCAGGCCCAGACGAACGTAGGTTTTGATCACGTCGGCGTCGGCGGCGGTGAACACCACTTTGGGCGTCAGACCGCGATGGCTGAACGCTTCGTCGAGCTTCGAACGGCCGGTGAAACCGAACACATAAGTCACGATCGGGTATTCGGCCAGGGCTTCGAGGGTCAGCGTCGACAGTTTGGTCAGCGGGTGGCCTTGAGGCACGACTACGCAGCGGTTCCAGCGGTAGCACGGCATCATCACCAGGTCGCCGAACAACTCCAGCGCTTCAGTGGCAATGGCGAAATCCACGGTGCCGTCAGCGGCCATTTCAGCGATCTGCATCGGCGAGCCTTGGTGCATGTGCAGGGCAACGTCCGGATATTGCTTGATGAAATTGCTGATCACCGGTGGCAACGCATAACGCGCCTGAGTGTGAGTGGTGGCGATCGACAGGGTGCCCTTTTTCTCGTTGGAGAATTCCTGGGCGATCTGCTTGATGCTTTCAACCTTGCGCAGAATCTCGCCGGCGGTGGTGATGATGCGCTCGCCGGCCGGGGTGACGCGGGTCAGGTGCTTGCCGCTGCGGGCGAAAACCTCGACCCCCAATTCGTCTTCCAGCAGACGGATCTGCTTACTGATACCCGGTTGCGAGGTGTAAAGGCTTTGTGCAGTAGCGGAAACGTTGAGGTCGTGGTGCGCCACTTCCCAGATGTAGCGCAATTGTTGAAGCTTCATATGAATCCCTCAAAGCAGGTAGACGCCACGGGCATCAGCGACGGTATATAACTATATTAATGGTTTGAAGAATAAATCTAGAACTTTTTTGTCGAATTGCCAGTATTCGTTTTCTAGCGATCACCCTGCCGGCGCCGCTCCACCAGCGGCACCAGATAGACCGGCACCCGAGACAGCTGCAACACGCGTGCTGCGGTCCTGCCCAGAGGCGTTTCCGCGCCGGCACCGTGGCTATGACTCCCTACGATCAGCAAATCGACAGAGAGTTTCTCCGCCTGGTCGAGAATCACCTGCGACGGATCGCCCTGAAGCACCCTCACCGCTTGAATCCGCGCCAGGTCCTGCTCCCCTTCATCCCCCAACTCTTCACGAAAGCTGTCGAGCACCCGCTGCTCGATATTGGCAATCACAGTACTCAGGCCCTGACTGTGAAACTCGTTCAACGCCTGCTCATCCAGGTAGCTCTGAAGCACCGATTCGGCAAACAACCCCATGGGCTCAACCGCGTGCACCACATACAAGTCTGCATTGAATGTCCGCGCCAGGGCCAAGGCGTGCTGCATCACCAACGGTGCATATAGGCCAAGGTCAGTGGCATACAGCATCGACTGAATCATAGGATCTCCTCGCAAGCCAACATGGCGGAGATTTGATTCAGCTTAGCAGTGCCTTGGCGAGTACGACGCTTTGCGTAACGTATTGAACCGCTGGCTTAAACCTTTTGCTCGTTGCTTATGCCGTGCGGTACGTGGCCGGTGGCGACGACTTCGCGGGCCAACTCGCAATGGCCGGCCTGATCGTCGAAAAACACGTCGGCGGCAAACGCTTCGAGAAATGCGGATTTGGTCAGGCCACCGAGAAACAGCGATTCGTCCAGACGAATATCCCATTCGCGCAACGTACGAATCACTCGCTCATGGGCCGGTGCTGAACGCGCCGTCACCAACGCCGTGCGGATAGGGCAGTCGTCGTCGGGAAATTCACGCTGCAACAGGTTGAGGGCGGCCAGGAAGCCCTTGAACGGCCCTCCGCGCAGCGGTTCGCGGGCGGACTCACGCTCGCTGGCCTGAAACGCTTCCAGGCCACCGGATTGGTAGACCCGCTCCGATTCGTCGGAAAACAGCACCGCATCACCGTCGAAGGCAATCCGCAATTCATCACTGGCTGCGCGGCTCGCACCGCCCGACAAAATGGTCGCCGCCGCGAAACCGGCGTCCAGTGCACTGCGCACATCTTCGGCATGCGTCGACAGAAACAGGTCACAGCCAAAGGCCTTGAGATACGGATAGGGGCTGCGTCCGCCGACAAACGCCGCGCGGGAAATCGCCAGCCCATAGTGGTGAATCGAGTTAAACACCCGCAGGCCGGTGTCGGCGCTGTTGCGCGACACCAGGATCACCTCGACCCGCGCTCGACCGAGGCGGGTGTTGAGGTTCAGGAGTTTCTCCACCAGAGGGAAAGCGTCACCGGGTTCGAGGATTTCGTCTTCGTGCTCGATCTGATATTGCCGGTAGGCTTCGACGCCGCTCGACAGATAAACCTTGTGGCTTTCGCTCAGGTCGAACAGTGCTCGCGAAGAAATCGCCAGCACCAGTTTGTCGTCGATAGTCTTTGCCATGCCCTTCCCCCTCAGGTAGATCGGCTCACCTGTTGCGTCGATCGATGAACCCCAAACTGCGATACAACGCTTCAATCAGCGGCAATTCGCACCCCGCCGCTTTGGCCGCCGCCAAGGGCCGCGCATAAATCGCGGCCAGTTCCAGCGGTCGCTTGTGCAGGAAATCGTGATACATGCTCGGCCAGTAGTCCGGCATTCTTTCGGTCACCATGAACAGATGATCGGCATAACCGGCCGGTATGTCGTGACCACAGGCGATCGCCCCCTGAACCACTTCGGCCATCAAGGCCTTGATCAGTTCCCGACTGTCGGCATCGGCCATCAATGGCGTGGTGCTTGCTCCCAGCAGAACCGACAGGCCGTTGTACGGGACATTCCAGACCAGTTTTTGCCAACGTGCCTGGTGCAGATCCGGCATGGCCTGCGAATCGATACCGGCGCTGTGAAATAACCCGGCGCCCTCCTCGACAATTGCCATGCGCGCCTGCTCATCAGCAGCGGGGCCACTGTGGTAGCCGATGTTGACTGCACCGAGCGCCTGATGGGTAATTTCCCCGGGACCGGTGCGATGGACGCAAATAAAACACAGCCCGCCCAGCAGATGCAGCGAGCCGGGGAGCAACTCGCGCAGACTGTCTTCAACGTCCAGGCCATTTTGCAGTACCAGCACCTTGGCATTCGGTGCGGCCGCCTGAATGATGGCGGGCGCCAGATCCGCGTTACTGGTGGTTTTGGCGCCCACCAACAACCAGTCGCAGGGCGGCATGTCTTCGGCCGACGAATAGGCCTGAACCGGATTCAACGTCAGCGCACCATGCACCGCGCTGTCGAGTTGCAACCCGCGCTCGGCCACCGCTGAAAACTCACTGCGCAGCAAGAAGTGCACATCGAAGCCGGCACGCGCCAGCATCATCCCGTAGAACCCGCCGATAGCGCCGGTTCCAATTACACCGATTGTCGGCTTGGTGACTGCCCCCATCATGGCAACTCCTCTGCTGTTCTCATCAGCGCCCGACCGACCGCATCATTGAGTTCGGTGCCGGTCAGACGCGATTGTAGTACCCCGAAAAACTCACCGTCGCGCACCACAAACAGCGCCGGCAAATGAAAAACCTGATATCGCTCGACCACCCCGCCATTGCTCCCGGCATCGATCCAGCACAGTCGATCAACCGTCAGATCGAGCCTGGGCAACTGTTCACGGGCAAATCGGCAACTGGCACAGCCGACACTGGTGAAAATCACCAGGGATACGCCGCTCATTGCCAGTAGCCGTTGGTCGGCATCGAAGTCGGTCAGTTCCAATTCGACCACTATACTT
Source organism: Pseudomonas sp. GL-B-19 (assembly GCF_019956415.1). Classification (GTDB taxonomy): domain Bacteria; phylum Pseudomonadota; class Gammaproteobacteria; order Pseudomonadales; family Pseudomonadaceae; genus Aquipseudomonas. The sequence continues at coordinate 134,364 of NZ_JAHBDK010000053.1, read as the reverse complement.
CGGGAAACAATGTCAGATGGCCGACACAGGGAGTACGTGTTCATGGGACGTTTTATTCCTCATCCTGATGATGTGCCCGTCGAAATGACGTTACTCAAACATGAGTGCATTTCGCGCCAGCGCTTGCACACTATCAGCCTCGGGGGCATGGCTTGCAATTATCACCGGGCCTGGCGCCATGGTACGGCGCTGGAAGTGCGCATGCCGACCTTGAACCCCGACATGCGTTATCTGGGCTATGTGGCGTGGTGCCTGCGGCGCAAACGCGGCTATCTGGTGGGCATTGCCTTTGTGGACGAGCAGATGCTGTTCAGTGCCCGGATGGGCGAGCAGGTGTGCCAGATCGAACGCTACTGTCGCCTGCATGACGCGCACGAAGACTTGCAGGATATTCAGGCACTGGCCCTCGAATGGGTCCAGGAGCATGCCGACGAGTTCTCTCACGACACCGTTCATAAGGCATTTGCACAGCCGGTGCTGGATTAAACCCATTGTCGAGCAGGCGGATAACGCGCTAAGGTTCGGCTCCCCGACGCGCTTAATTTGCTGTGCTCCGCCGCGCGGGTTCGCTGGCGGCCGGCACCCGTGACCTGACGAGTAAACGATGGCTGATTTACCGATCAACGACCTAAACGTCGCCTCCAACGAGACACTGATCACTCCTGATCAGCTCAAGCGTGATATCCCTCTGAGCGACGCCGCCCTGCGCACCGTCACCAAAGGCCGCGAAGTCATTCGCAATATCCTGGATGGCACCGACCACCGCCTGTTCGTCGTCATCGGGCCTTGCTCGATCCACGACATCAAGGCTGCCCACGAATACGCCGATCGCCTGAAGGCACTCGCCGCCGAAGTGTCCGATACCCTGTATCTGGTCATGCGCGTGTATTTCGAGAAGCCACGCACCACCGTCGGCTGGAAAGGCTTGATCAACGACCCGTACCTGGACGACTCGTTCAAGATCCAGGATGGTCTGCACATTGGTCGTCAATTGTTGCTCGACCTGGCCGAAATGGGCCTGCCGACCGCGACCGAAGCCCTCGACCCGATCTCCCCGCAGTATCTGCAGGACCTGATCAGCTGGTCGGCCATCGGTGCGCGTACCACAGAGTCCCAGACTCACCGCGAAATGGCTTCTGGCCTGTCCTCGGCAGTCGGCTTCAAGAACGGCACCGATGGCGGTCTGACAGTGGCGATCAACGCCCTGCAATCGGTTTCCAGCCCGCACCGTTTCCTGGGCATCAATCAGGAAGGTGGCGTGTCGATCGTCACCACCAAGGGCAACGCCTACGGCCACGTGGTACTGCGCGGTGGCAACGGCAAGCCGAACTATGACTCGGTCAGCGTCGCGCTTTGCGAGCAAGCGCTGAACAAGGCGAAAATCAAGCCAAACATCATGGTCGATTGCAGCCACGCCAACTCCAACAAGGACCCGGCCCTGCAACCGCTAGTGATGGAGAATGTGGCCAACCAAATTCTCGAAGGCAACCAGTCGATCATCGGCTTGATGGTCGAGAGTCACCTGAACTGGGGCTGCCAGGCCATCCCGAAAGACCTCGCCGACTTGCAATACGGCGTGTCGATCACCGACGCCTGCATCGATTGGTCCGCCACCGAAAACACCTTGCGCAGCATGCATGCCAAGCTCAAGGACGTGCTGCCTAAACGCGATCGCACTTGATCACCGTTTAGCGCACACAAAAACGCCAGGCTTAAACCTGGCGTTTTTTTATGCGTTCGTTTTGGTCACAGCTTGGCGGCGTGCCGCTGGTGACGTTCCATGTAGCGCTCGACGTAAGAGCACGATGGGATCACGGTGTAACCCATTTCATCTGCGTACGAAAGCGCCTTCTCGGTCAAGGCTGCGGCAATGCCGCGACCACGCAATGCGTTGGGCACAAAGGTGCGATAGATATCCAGGGTCTGTTTCCCCAGATCCATATAGGTCAGGTAGGCACGATGACCGTCCACAGTGGTCTCGAACTGATGACCAGCCTGGTCATGGTGGATGGACAACGCCTCGCTCATCACTACTCCTCGCGGGTCTTGAAATCTGACCCCTACCTTACCGATGTTTTTCCGGCGAAGGAACATCTACGCCACCCCGTGCCTGAATGGACACCGAGAAGAACTGCACCGATCTCGCGCAACCGAACACGTAACAAATAGTAGGCACCATTGGCAGAAATGCTCAAGGTGCGCTCGTCATCGTGCTTAGCCAGCGGGTGCTGCTCCAGGGTACGCAGGGACGGCTCGACCGACGGTCTTTGCGGGTCGACAGCCTGAACATTGCCGGATGTTGAGACATAAGACGAACCCGTTCTCTTAAAGTCACCTCTACATGGATAAAGATTATGAGAGCCGCTGTGCAAAATTCGAACAAAAGTATGGACGAATTCATCTAGCCAGACTTTAGCCAAGACTGAAAAAAAACGCCGTGAGTGCGCGGAACTTTTCCTTGGCGGCTCGCTCATCTCGGGCCTCGCAGCTGGATATTTTTTAAACAATGCAGTTAAAAGTTGCTCGAAAAAGAATCAACGCCTACAATTTTTTTTGCTTCTTGCTTTACGTCAGTTTACTTACGAGTAGTAATGGGTAGTATGTACGCCGGCTATTTCCTCACTCTGAGGAGACAGCTACTTAATAGAAAGTCCTTGAAGGGGAACACGATGAACAACGTTCTGAAATTCTCTGCTCTGGCTCTGGCCGCAGTTCTGGCCACTGGTTGCAGCAGCACATCGAAAGAAACCGAAGCACGTCTGACCGCTACTGAAGACGCAGCTGCTCGCTCCCAGGCTCGTGCAGACGAAGCTTACCGTAAAGCTGATGAAGCTCTGGCTGCTGCTCAAAAAGCACAACAGACTGCTGACGAAGCTAACGAGCGTGCTCTGCGCATGCTGGACAAAGCTAGCCGCAAGTAATAGTCCCTCGGGATTATTATCAAGCCGACCCATTTTATGGGTCGGCTTTTTATTGCCTGATGCTTCTTTCAGGCAACAAAAAACCCGCCGACGCAGCCTGCGTCGGCGGGTTTTTTTCAAGCCTTACTGCAATGGATCGAGCGGCGCACTCGACATCATCGGCGCGGCATTGTTCGGCACGGCGATTTCCACTGGTAAGCCATCTTCAGCGGCGACCACGTCGCGCACCACATCCCAATTCATGCGCAGGTTGTTGGTGATGTCCTCACGCTTGAGCATCGCATTGATAACCGCGGTGTGCTTGTCGACCACCGAAGGGTTGCCCTTGTCATCCAGCGGCGTGTGCGCTTCCAGGTAAACCTTGCCGGCACTTATACCGAACTTGTACGGGTCGTTGATAATGCGCACCGACGTTCCGACCGGCACCATGCCGGCCATTTCCAGTACGTTGTTGTTGAACATGCGGAAGCAACCGTGACTGGTGCGCATGCCAATGCCGAACTTCTTGTTGGAACCGTGGATCAGGTAGCCCGGTGTGCCCAATGTGAACTTGAACGGCCCCAGCGGGTTGTCAGGGCCTGCCGGCACCACGTTAGGCAGCGGATCACCGTCGGCGGCGTGCTCGGCCTTGATCGACGCTGGAGGGGTCCAGGTCGGGTTCGGCGTCTTCGCGGTGATGTTGGTGTGGGCAATTGGCGAGCCCCAGCCTTCACGACCGATACCCAGCGGGAATGTGTAAACCACATTCTTGCCTTTGGGGTAGTAGTAGAGGCGGTACTCGGCCAGGTTGATCACGATGCCTTCACGCGGTCCCGGCGGCAGGATGAAACGTGTCGGCAGAATGATTTCGGTACCGGCGCCCGGCAACCATGCATCGACTCCCGGGTTGGCCGCGAGCATTTCTGTGTAGCCCAAGTCGTAAGCGGTACCAATGTCAGCGAAGGTATCTTCGTACTTGGCCTTGATCACCTGCACCTGACCGATGATGTCTTCACCGGGAGGTGGCAGGGGAAACTCCAATGCTGCAACTGGACCAGCCACACAAAGGGCGGCAAGAGACAAGAAGCGGGTGACGGCAGGAAAACGCGGCAACATCCGGAAAGTCCTTCGCAGATCGACAAGGGTAAGAGCGGGATTGTACACCGGCGCCCTTGAATTCGGGGAGTCGGCCGATAGCACGCTACCTTTTATGCGCTAGAGCTCGAACCGTAGCTCTGGCCAGATCGGCGAGGTACCGCGTTTTTGCGATTCCAGAATGGCCCGGCACAGCGAGCATAGACGCTGGTCCTGGAACACCCGACGATCGACACTCGACCAACGCGGCTGTGCCGGCAACAGGCTGCCGCACAAGGTTCGGTCCGCCGAGCCGCCCAGCTCCAGCTGACGGGTTACCAGATGTACCCGCACTTCCTGGCAGGCGAACAGATCCAGCTGTTCGTCAGGCTCGATCAGTTGATAGGCAAAAAGTGACCAGGCAGGACGCGGCATCGGGGGCTCCAAATCGGGGGCGCCACCTTAGCCGAAAGCCCGCGCCTAGAAAAGCGTCATAACAGCGGTTTTAGCGTAGGCCAGACATTTTCCAGCAACTTGTCCTGAGCCCCGGCCGCCGGGTGTATGCCGTCCGCCTGCATCAAGTCCGGATGGCCGCCGACGCCATCGAGAAAAAACGGCACCAGCGGGATTTTTTTCTCGGTGGCCAGCGTGCTGTAGACCTTGGCAAAGGCCTCGGTGTAACGAACGCCATAATTGGGTGGCAATTGCATGCCCAGCAGGAGGACCTTGGCACCGCTGTCGCGGGAGCTATCGATCATCGAAGCAAGGTTTTGTTGCAAATTAGCCGGGGGCATTCCACGCAGTCCGTCATTGCCGCCCAACTCGAGGATGACCAGCTCCGGCTTATGCTCTGCAAGCAGCGCAGGCAGGCGCGCCTGGCCTCCGGCGCTGGTGTCGCCGCTGATGGATGCGTTGACCACCTTATCGTCGAAACCTTCGTGTTTGAGCCGTTGTTCGAGCAGCGAGACCCACCCCAAGCGGGTATCCAGTCCGAAACCCGCGCTGATACTATCGCCAACGATCAGGACAGTACCCGCCGCTGCGTTCTGGGCCATGCACATCAAGGCCAGGCCAGCACTCAAAAACCACACACGCATCGGATTCTCCATGGGCGCAAGCATTCTCACCGCGAAGAACCTCAGCAAAGTGGTTCCCAGCGCGGAAGGTGAACTGACTATCCTGCACGAACTCAGCCTGGAACTGAACAAGGGCGACAGCCTGGCCATCGTCGGCGCCTCCGGTTCCGGCAAGTCCACCCTCCTCGGTCTGCTTGCCGGGCTCGACCTGCCCAGCAGCGGCGAAGTCACGCTGGCCGGGCAAGGGCTGAGCACGCTCGATGAAGATCAACGCGCACGCATTCGGGCCGAGCATGTCGGTTTTGTGTTCCAGTCCTTTCAGTTGCTCGACAGCCTCAATGCCCTGGAAAACGTCATGCTGCCCCTGGAACTCGATGGCCGCAAAGACGCCCGCGAACGCGCCACCGAATTGCTACAACGGGTCGGCCTGGGCCAGCGCCTGACGCACTCGCCGCGCCAGCTCTCCGGTGGAGAACAGCAGCGCGTGGCAATTGCCCGGGCGTTTGCCGCCGAACCCGATGTGCTGTTCGCCGATGAACCCACCGGCAACCTCGACAGCCACACCGGCGAGCGCATCAGCGATCTGTTGTTCGAACTCAACCAGGAACGCGGCACAACGCTGGTGCTGGTGACTCACGACGAACGCCTGGCACATCGTTGCCGGCGCCTGATCCGCCTTGAAGCCGGCCTGCTGGTCGGCCCTCTGGAGCCTTGATGGCACGCCTGCCGCTGCTGCGCCTGTTCAGTCTTGCCATCCGCCAACTGCTGCGCGATGCCCGCGCGGGTGAGTTGCGCGTGTTGTTCTTCGCCTTGCTGGTCGCTGTGGCGGCGAGTACTGCCATCGGCTATTTCGGCGCCCGTTTGAACGGCGCCATGATGTTGCGCGCCACCGAGTTTCTGGGTGCCGACCTGTTGCTCGAAGGCAGCTCACCGGCACGGCCCGAACAGATCAAAAGCGGTGTGGAACTGGGGCTCCAGCATGCTCAAGTGGTGGAGTTCTCCAGCGTCATCGCCACTGACAACGGCATTCAGCTGTCCAGCATCAAAGCTGCTGATGACGTCTACCCACTGCGCGGCGAACTGAAAAGTGCCCCGGCGCCCTTCGCCCCGCAAGTACCCGGAGGCGGACCGAAACCCGGTGAGGCCTGGGTTGAGGCGCGACTGCTGACGGCGCTGGATTTGAAGATCGGCGACAGCATCGACGTCGGCATGAAAACCCTGAAACTGGCACGCGTGCTGACCTACGAACCCGACCGGGCCGGCAATTTCTACAGCCTCACGCCACGCGTGCTGATCAATCTCAACGACCTTACCGCCACCGGTGTGGTGCAACCCGGAAGTAGAGTCAGTTACCGCGAGCTCTGGCGCGGCAAAGCCGAGGCGCTGGAAACCTATCGCCAACTGATCAAGCCTGGTCTGGCTGCCAACCAGCGCCTGCAGGATGCCCGCGACGGCAACCGACAAATTGGCGGTGCGTTGGGCAAGGCCGAGCGTTACCTCAACATGGCGAGCCTGGTGGCGGTTCTGCTGTCCGGTGTGGCGGTGGCGCTGTCTGCCACTCGCTTCGCCACGCGCCGCTTCGATGCCAGTGCATTGCTGCGTTGCCTGGGCCTGTCACGCAGGGAAACCATGGTGCTGTTCAGTTTGCAGCTGACGGTACTCGGCCTGCTCGCCAGCCTCAGCGGCGCCCTTATCGGCTGGCTGGCACAGCTTGGGCTGTTTGCGTTGCTGCATGATTTGTTGCCGACCGATGTACCGCCGGGTGGTTTGCTGCCGGCCATAGCAGGGATCGGCACCGGGCTGGTTGCACTGGCTGGATTCGCCCTGCCACCGCTGGCCGCACTCGGTCGCGTGCCGCCGCTGCGGGTGTTGCGTCGGGACATGCTGCCGATTCCGTCCAGCACCTGGATGGTCTATGGCGCCGCCTTGGGCGCCCTTGGCCTGATCATGTGGCGTCTGAGCCTCGACCTGGTGCTGACCTTCGCCCTGCTCGTCGGTGGCGTGATCGCCGCGCTGGTACTCGGCGGCTTGCTCTTGCTGCTGCTGAAAAGCCTGCGTCGGATGCTGGCCCGCGCTTCGCTGCCCTGGCGCCTCGGGTTGGGCCAGCTGCTGCGTCATCCGTTGGCGGCAGCGGGACAAGCCTTGGCCTTCGGGCTGATTCTTCTGTCCATGGCGCTGATCGCGCTGCTGAGGGGTGAGCTGCTGGACACCTGGCAGAACCAGCTACCGAAAAACGCCCCGAATTACTTTGCGCTGAACATCCTGCCGGCGGACAAACAGGCCTTTACGGATCGCCTGATCCAACTGTCAGCGCAGTCCGCACCACTTTACCCGGTGGTGCCGGGTCGACTGATCAGCATCAACGGCGAGCCGGTGCAGGACATCGTCAGCAAGGATTCGGCAGGTGATCGAGCGATCCAGCGCGACCTGAGCCTGACCTGGGCGGCAGACTTGCCGACGGGCAACAAGATCACGGCGGGTAACTGGTGGACCGAACAGACACCCGAGGAGGTTCCCGGTGTTTCGGTTGAAGGCAAAGTGGCCGAAAGCCTGAAGCTCAAGCTGGGCGATCACATGGTGTTTACCGTGGGCGGGGTCAATCGTGAAGCGAAAGTCACCAGCTTGCGAGAGATCAACTGGGACAACTTCCAGCCGAACTTCTTCATGATCTTCCAGCCTGGCACCTTGAAGGATTTGCCAGCGACTTACCTGACCAGTTTCTATTTGGCGGCCGGTCATGATCAGCAGATTGTCGACCTGTCGCGAAGCTTCCCGGCGGTGACCATTCTGCAAGTCGAAGCCTTGCTGGAGCAGCTGCGCAGCATCCTCGCCCAGGTCACGCTGGCGGTGGAGTATGTGTTGTTGTTTGTACTCGCGGCGGGGATGGCGGTATTGTTTTCCGGCTTGCAGGCGACGCTCGATGAGCGCATCCGACAAGGCGCCCTGTTGCGAGCGCTGGGGGCCGAACGGCAATTGCTGGTGAAGGCCCGAAGGATCGAGTTCGGTTTACTCGGCGCGGTCAGCGGCTTGTTGGCGGCACTGGGCTCGGAACTGGTGAGCCTGGTGCTCTACCGCTACGCATTTGACCTGCCGTGGCATCCGCATCCGTGGTTACTGGTCTTGCCATTGATCGGCGCAGTACTGATTGGCGGTGCCGGAGTGTTCGGTACCCGTCGTGCGTTGAACGCCAGCCCCCTGACAGTGTTGCGCGAGGGTTGATAGACTCGAACCTTCTCCCTCACAAGAAGTTGCCATGAGCCGTTATCGCCCTCCCCGCACCGCTGGCACCGCGCTGATCACCCCCGAAGGTGAAGCGCGGATGCGGGCCGAGTTTCATGAGCTTTGGCATGTACGGCGACCGCAAGTGACGCAGTCGGTGAGTGAGGCCGCGGCTCAGGGTGATCGTTCCGAGAACGCGGAATACACGTACGGCAAAAAGATGCTGCGCGAGATCGACAGCCGCGTGCGCTTTCTTACCAAGCGGCTGGAAGCGCTCAAGGTGGTCAGCGAAAAACCCAGCGATCCGAACAAGGTCTATTTTGGCGCCTGGGTCACGATCGAAGACGAGGACGGCAAAGAGTCGCGCTACCGCATTGTCGGGCCGGATGAGCTGGACCTGAAACTGGGGCTGATCAGCATCGACTCACCGCTCGCCCGCGCGCTGATCGGCAAGGCGCTGGACGCCGAAGTTCGTGTCCAGACACCGACCGGTGAGCAATGCGTGTATATCGTGGCGATTGAGTACCTTTGAACCTCAGCGGCGGGTGATCAGGCCTTGTCGGGCAACGCGGGTCAACTGCCGGATCATTTCCGGGGCGTCTTCAAGGCTGGGTGATTGAATCACCGCCAAGTCAAAACTGTCGCTGGCAAATCGAGCCAGCGATTCGCCGTCTTCGACAAACTGGATCAGGAACGCAGCAGGCCCGCCGGTACGACGTGGCCAGCCATCGAGATAACGCAGAAGTGTCGGCTGATGTTGACCGCCAAGCAGGATCTTTGGATTGCGCTGGGTGAGATGTGCCGTGATCGGCGCGGGACGTACTGTAGGGCTAAGTGCGTTCATCGAGTCGTGTCTCTGCCTCAAAAGTCTGCATGGCAGGTGAGAGGCAACACCGAACCAGCGCTTTAGCGGTATTTCGAAGCCTGTTTCAAGCTTCTATCGGCAACTGATTGAGTCACCTGGCGCCCCGCAAGTAGCTGTTTAAATCGGCGCATGGGCAACATCCTAGAGAAGCTGACCGGACAGTGTCAAGAATGACGCACACAAAAAAGGCCTGCGCAATGCAGGCCTTTTCGTTGAGTCAGAGCGGTCAGTCGCTGATGACGCGGTCTGCCGACAGCTTGCCGGCACCTTCGATCAATACCGCGACGCTGCCACCGAGCAGGGCCAGGGCGAATTCATAACCGTTGTTGGTCATGAACAGGCCGTTATGAATATGCACCGAGAAAATCGCGACCAGCGAGAGGAATGTCAGCCCCAGTGCTGCCGGACGTGTCAGCAGACCGATGATCAGGGCCAGGCCGCCGAAGAACTCGGTACCACCGGCCAGGATCGCCATCAGATGACCGGGCGCCAGGCCCAGGCTTTCCATGTACTGGGCAGTGCCGGCAATGCCGTATCCCCCAAACATGCCGAAGAGTTTCTGCGAGCCGTGAGCTGCGAAAATGATCCCGACGACGATCCGTACCGCGGTCAGACCGAAACCGGCGCGGGTAAACAGTACCTTGTTGATCAGTGAGCTCATGCTGTGTCATCCATTGTGAGAGTGTGTTCGTTGGGCGCCATGTTAATCGATAAGACAAATGTTAAAAGCGCAATAATTGCGACATAACGATCAAATTAGCTGATCATTTAAGAGAGACAACTTTTTGTCCCTGCGGCTCCAGCGACTCCCTCTCACGATCGAATGCCAGGTAATACTTGTTCACGCTATTAACATAGCTGACGGGGCCCATGCCCACCTGCTCCATGGCAATGCGCTCGACCTGGAAGAACCACTGATTGGGGTTCAGGCCACGCCGCCGGGCTTCGGCGCGCATGCCTTGAACCCGCTCCGGGCCAATGTTGTAGGCGGCCAGCACAAACGCCATGCGCTCACGCTCGTTGAGTTTGGGGCTGGCGAAGAACTTGCGGCGGATCATGGCCAGGTACTTGGCCCCGGCCTGGACATTGGCGTCGAGGTCCTGAATGTTGTTGACCCCCACTCGCTGGGCGGCAGACGGGGTGATTTGCATCAAGCCCGTGGGGCCGCCACTGTTGCGGGCATTGGGTTGCAGTCCCGACTCCTTGAACGCCAGCGCCGCCAGGTTCAACCAGTCCATGCCTTGGGCATCGGCATGCTTTTGCAGCACCGGACGCAGTTTCTCCAGGCGCTGGCGGTCGGCCTTGGCCAGTGGATTGTGCACTTGGTACAGTCGCCGATAGATCCGCAGAAACGCCACGTCCTGGTCCGATGGTTTCTTGTACGTCGTCAAAAAACGATCGATGCTCGCCCGTAGCATCGACGCATCGCGGCGCACAAACCAGAACTCTTCGCCCGGCTCGCTGATCTGCACCTGCTTGTCGAAACGCAATTTGGGCAAAATCTTGCCCCAGCGCTCGGCAATCGGTTGCTCGACAATGGTCAGGTGAAAGATCCCGCCCTGAACCATTTCCAGCACGTCTTCGACGGCGAGGCTGGGATCAACCCACTCGATCGTTATCGGTGCCAACTTGTGCAGCGCCAGTTTGGAATTGATCTGGCTCACCGCGTCCCCGGCTGCACTGCCGTTGGGCAGCGCCAGGGTTTTGCCCGAGAGTTGTTCAACACGGGTGTAACGACGCTCGCCTTTGATCCCCACCAGCACCAACGGGATATTGCTGGCGAGCGGTTCACTGCTGCTGACCGCGAAGCCTGGCTGCAAATCGAGCAACTCCCCGGGTGCGACCAGATCACCCTCCCCGCGTTGCAAGGCGCCAAGCAGTTGATCCTTGGCTTTGGGGATGATCTTGAGGTTGATTTCCTGACCGTCACGGGCGTGGCCATTGAGGTATTGCTCGAAGGCGTGCAAGCGGTGGTATTCGACACCGATGGCCTGGCCCTGGACTTCGCCGGAACTGTTGCGGCTCTGGTTGACCAGCACCCGCAATACCCGGCTGCTGCGAATCTCCGCCAGGTCGCGCACCTTGGCTGCCGGCACGGCTTGCAGCGGCCCGGCCAGACGTGCAACCGCCGGCATCGGCAGCAGCAACGAACAGCACAGCAGTAGCAATATCGAGGGACGTATCATCCACTCTCCGGAAAGATTACTGGCCGATTTCCAAAAAAATCATGAAATCGAACGACAGAAACAGAGCGCCATGAGCGCTGGCAAAGTGCGAAAGACTGGCACAGTGATGGCACCTTGACCACCCTGCCCTGTCTTGCGGCATCAAGAGACAGCTTTAACTCGTTGTAGTTCTTGGCTTTTCTTATAAATCTACAGCTCTGATATGCTTTCCGGCCTTTGGTCCGAGGTAGCACCATGCAACTCATCGATATCGGCGTCAACCTGACCAACCCCAGTTTTGCCGACAAACACCAGGCCGTACTCGACCGCGCGTATGCCGCGGGGGTCTGCCAATTGGTCCTGACCGGCACGAATGTCGAGGGCAGTGAACAGGCTCTTGAACTGTGCCAGCAACTGGACGAAACAGCTCAACGGCTGTTTGCCACGGCCGGCATTCACCCGCATGCGGCGACCGACTGGAACGCTGACAGCGCGCAGCGTTTGCGCAGTTTGCTCAGGGAGCCAAACGTGGTGGCCGTGGGCGAATGCGGGCTGGATTTCAATCGCGACTTCTCGCCGCGCCCACAGCAGGAAAAGGTCCTCGAAGAGCATCTGGCGATGGCGGTCGAGTTGCAGTTGCCGGTGTTCCTGCATGAACGCGATGCCAGTCAGCGACTGCTGGAAATCCTGCGTGATTACCGAGATCAATTGCCGGCCGCCGTCGTGCATTGCTTCACCGGCGAAAAGAAAGCCCTGTTCAGCTACCTCGATCTGGATCTGCACATCGGCATTACCGGCTGGATTTGCGACGAGCGCCGGGGCACGCACCTGCATCCGTTGGTGAAGGAAATCAAACGGGGCCGGTTGATGCTGGAAAGCGATGCGCCGTATCTGCTGCCACGCAGCTTGCGGCCCAAGCCGAAAAACGGTCGCAACGAGCCGGCGTATTTGACTGAAGTGTTGCGGGAGGTGGCGTTGCATCGTGGCGAGACGTTGGAGGATGTGGCTGATCACACCACTGCCTGTGCACGAGCGTTCTTCGGTTTGCCTTCAATCCCCCGATAATCACAATCCTCTGTGGGAGCGAGCCTGCTCGCGATAGCGGACTGTCTGACACATTAATGCTGAATGTGCCGACCCTATCGCGAGCAGGCTCGCTCCCACAGGGGGACGGTGATACATGTTGATCCACATCAAACACTGGGCTCCTGAGTAGCGGCACAATGCTGGCACCTTGCCAATACTGTTTCCGCTATCAGAGAAGACCTCCATGGGTGCCTGGCTTAGCAACATCTCGCTGAAATACAAATTCTGGGCGGTCAATGCGGTCGCCTTCTTCACGACGCTGTTGCTGGTGTTGTACGCCGTACAGCTCGAACAACAGGCTCGCAGTCATGCCGCGCAGGCAAGCGCTCAGGCGCAGGCGCGATTGCTCGGCGCGTGGCCACCCGGCCAACCGCTGCCCAAGGCCGACAACCTGCTGACCTTCGGTCGCGGGCAAGCGCCGTTGCTGAACGATCAGCCGCTACTGGAACTGACGGATAGCCACGGCTGGGTCGAGATCAACTCAATGCCGCTGTTCGGCGATAACCCGTTAATGGGTGCCGAGGTGTTCACGCGTCCTGACGGCCAGCACGTCGCGGTGATCGCCTTTGGCCCGAGCCTGAGCCAAATCTTCAATGAGCGCTTCGCCGCCTACGCAGTGGCCGTTTTTCTTCTGATGCTGGCAATGCTGGGCGCTTCGCAATTGTTGATCCGCTTCCTGCTGAGTCAGCTCAACACCTTGAAAGACGTGATGCTCCACGTCGAGAAAACCGGCGACCTGTCCGCCCGTGTACCGCTGGCCTGCAAGGATGAAGTCGGGCAGATGGCCAACGCCTTCAACGCGATGCAGGCCGGCTACCAGCGGGTGGTCAACACTGTCGCCAACACTGCGCGGCAACTGGATATCGGCGCCGCACGCCTGGCTTCGAGCATGAACGAAGTGCGCCAGGGCATGCTCGGCCAGCAAAGCGAAACCGATCAGGCGGCCACGGCGATCAATGAAATGACCGCCACCGTTTATCACATCGCCCAACACGCTGGCGCCACCCGCGACCTCTCGCAAACGGCAGACACGCTGGCGGGCAGTGGGCAGCAGGTGGTCAGTCGGGTGCAGAAGTCGATTGCCGGGTTGTCCAGCGGTGTGCAGCAGACGGCCGAAATGATTCAGCGCCTGGCCGAGGACAGTCAGAAAATCAACGGCGTGGTCAGCGTGATTCACAGCATTGCCGAGCAAACCAATTTGCTGGCCCTGAATGCGGCCATCGAAGCGGCACGTGCCGGTGAAATGGGTCGAGGCTTTGCGGTCGTCGCCGATGAAGTGCGCAATCTGGCCAAACGTGTACAGACCTCCACCGACGAGATCACCCTGATGGTGTCCGCCTTGCAGGCTGGGACTCGAGACGCGGTGGACTTCATGCAGGACAGCTCATTCAAGGCCGACGACTGCGTAAAACAGGCTCAAGAGGCCGGTACCGCGCTGGCAGAGATTACCGGCGCCGTGGCGCAGATGCGTGAAAGCAATACGCAAATTGCGGTGGCTGCCGAAGAGCAAAGCCAGGTGGCGGAAGAGATGAATCGGGCGGTGGTGAGTATTCGCGATGTGACAGAAAATACCGTGCAGCAAACCATCAACTCAGCGACGACCAGTCATGAGCTGGCTACGCTGGCCGGGGAGTTGAGTAAGGCAATCGGGCAGCTCAAGCTCTGAGGGCCCCATCGCGAGCAAGTCGAATCGTCGCACCGCCGCTCCCACATTTAATCGCATTCACCTGTAAGAACTAGGTCCACCTATAGGAGCTGACTTGCCAGCGAAGGCGGCCTGTCAGCCGACCAATCTCCCTCAGATGTACACCGTCCAATTGTGGGAGCGAGCCGGCTCCGGGCGGCGTTCCGACGAAGGCGTCAGCCCGGTCAACATCAATCCCGACCTATCACTCCAATAGCCAACCTCGATTCGCCGCCCGCCCTCACCCCGCCTATTCTTCAATCATAAGATCAACCCGGATTGAGGAGTTTCAACATGGGCAAACGTCACCCCAACCTACCCGCCTGGCAATGGCGAGCGTACCCGAGCAATCATCAGCACCCGACCAACCTGGTGCTGCACCTGATAGCCGTGCCGCTGTTCATCGTCGCGTTTCTGCTGATTGTTTCCGGGGTGTTCAGCCTGAGCCTGGTGAACATCGCCATCGGTGTGGTCGGCCTGCTCGCTGCGCTGGGTCTGCAACGTCACGGTCACAGCCTGGAGGTGCAAGCCTCCGAGCCGTTCAGTGATCGCAAAGATGCGGTGTCACGCTTGCTGGTCGAGCAGTTCCTGACGTTCCCACGGTTTTTCCTGAGCGGCGGCTGGTGGCGCGCCTGGCGTGAGCGCCACCGTCGGCACTGATCAGGCGAAAATCGTTACCGTCTGCCGGCTGATGGCGATCAGCTGTCCGTCCGCGCTCCACAATTTCGCGGCCGCATGACCGTAGCCGTCTGCCGCATGCTCGGTTTCCACCCGGTATTTGCACCAGTCCAGCGTGCTTAACTCCAGCAACGGCTGGACGAATTCGATAGTCCAGGTCAGCGTGCTGCCCATCGCCGTTTTTTTCAGGTGCGGTAACAAGGACGGCGGCCAGGCGTCCACCAGCGCGAGGATATGCGACTCGGTGACGACCTCTTCCTTCACGTCCCCGCGCAAACGCACCCAACCGCCCATCTCGCGAGAGTTGTTGCCGGTAAACGGCATGCCACCGACAGCCCAACGCATCGCCAGATGCTGCATGAATTCCGGAATCACACCCGGGATGAAGGGCAACTCCTGGCACTCGTCCCAGTGCTTCATGTCGGGTGCTGGCTCGGCCATCACCGACACCTCAGAGGGGCGTGACGCACCGAAGCTTCCCTGGATCAACGTCACCACTTGTCCTTTCTGCATTGCCCGGCCCAGCACCTGGCTGACGGCTTTGCCTTCGCGCAACACATCGACTTCAAAGCTGACAGGTACTTCAGGCTCGACCGGTCCGACAAAGGTGATCGCCAGCGAACGCACCGGCCGGTCTGCCGGGACTTTTGCGCGCATGGCTTCGTATTGCAACGCCGCCACCAGGCCACCGAAACTGGCACGTCCCTGCGCCCATCCCGCCGGAATAGACAGCTCCAGCGGTTGCCGGCGGACGGCGTCGAGCAAATCGCAAAAACGCATGAAAACCTCAGAGACGGGAAAAAGTAGAGGGAGATCTTAACCAGCCAGCGACGTCGACACAGCACTTATTCCGGCCAAAAGCACTGACAGAAGAGCCGCGTCTGGTCGTGGAATACGAATCTTCATCCAACACCAACCCCATGTGGGAGCGAGCCTGCTCGCGAATGCGATGTGCCAGCCTACAGAGATGTCGACTGATACGACGCCTTCGCGAGCAGGCTCGCTCCCACAATTTGATCTGTGGTGATTTCAGGATTTGAAGCAAGTGGCGCTGAGTTTGTCGAGAACGCGGTCAGCGCGGCTTTCGGCATCGGCCAACGTGGTTTTCCAGACGGCGACACAAGGCAATAAATCTGGCTCTTCAACAGCTCTGGCCAGCCATTGCCAACTGTCGTGCCAATCACCCAAAGCGCCCTGAGCCGCTTTCAATCGGGCCAGGGCCGCCTTCGGCAAACGGTCCAGTTCGGGATAGGCTTCGATGCCATAGCGCACACGCTTGATCAACAGGCGCAAACGGTGACGGTCGTGGGCCGGATCGTGCAGTGCAACATCCAGTTTCTTCCACTGTTTGCCCAGGCGTTTTTCAATACGCTTTCGCAAGCCCTTGAGCAACCCCTGACGTTGGGAGGCGCGCAAGAAACGCGGAAAGGCATCGAAGATCATCATCAACTGCGCCAGCTCAGGACTCGCCGCCACCGCCGGATACGCCTGCGCCATCTGCGCCATGCGCCAATGTGCGGCTTCGGGCTGACCGTGCTCAAGCAAATACGCCGCCAGCACTTCGCGATCACGCAACGGCGTGGTCAGCTCGCCGACCCGGGCCGCCGCCACTTCGACCTGCTCGACGCCGGGCAGGCCGCGCAAGGGTCGCAACAGACTGCGCAAACGGCGAACCGTGGTGCGCAGCTCGTGCAATGCTTCAGGGTCAGTGCGGGCACTCAAACGTGCCTGACAGGCCAACAAGCGGACTTCAAGGCCCAGAACATGAGCCACCAACCGATCAACCAAATCAGACATTGCTTGCTCCCAGAATCGAGTGTCCCCTATTGATTACATCCTGCTTCAACGGCCGGCACGAGACTCACGAATATAGAAGCGCGCTTTCTCGGCCTTGCTGGTACAGCCTTCGTAAGCTTCGAATTGTTGCTGGGTCTTGGCGCCGGTCAGCAACGACAAGGCCTTGGAGTAGCTGACAGTCCCGGCGAAACCTTCGGCCTTGGCCAAGTCTAGCTCACGCCACGCGGCGTCAATCTGGCTACCGCAGCTCTCGCGGTAGGCCGTTTTGCCGGCACAACCGGCGAGCGCCAGAGCAATCAAAGGTACGCAAATCCAGGCTTTCATCAATACCACCTCAAGTTAGGTCAACAGTTGTGCAGGTAAGACGGCCCGGTAGGTGAAAAGTGCCTTGGCCGCACTAAGCAAAATCACTATAGCGTGCGCAAGAATAGCCATCTGCCGCCATGGAGTGTCGAAAAAACGACGCACCCGGCCCATCGAGCGAACTTGGCGATTGAAGCACGCCCCTCGATGGGTGCATTGTTGAACCTTGTCAGACGAGGGCGATTCATGAAAAAGCGTGTCGCACTGGTACTGGGCTCAGGTGGAGCCCGAGGTTATGCCCATATCGGTGTCATTGAAGAGCTCGAACGGCGTGGCTACGACATCGCCTGCATCGCCGGCTGTTCCATGGGGGCGGTGGTCGGCGGGATTTATGCCGCCGGCAAACTCGACGAGTATCGCGATTGGATCGAGAGCCTGGATTACCTCGATGTGTTGCGTCTGGTGGACGTCAGCTTTCGGCTTGGCGCCATTCGCGGTGAAAAGGTTTTCGGGCAGATCCGCAAGATCGTCGGCGAGATCAATATTGAAGACCTGCGCATTCCCTACACGGCCGTGGCCACGGACCTGACCAACCAGCAGGAAATCTGGTTCCAGGAAGGTTGCCTGCACCAGGCCATGCGCGCCTCGGCGGCGATCCCCAGCCTCTTCACTCCGGTGATGCAAGGCAACCGGATGTTGGTGGATGGCGGCATCCTCAACCCTTTGCCGATCGTGCCGGTGGTGTCGAGTCACTGCGACCTGATCATCGCGGTCAACCTTAACTCTACCAACCAGCGCCACTATCAAATGCCGGTTATCCAGCGCCCGGCGGCCTTCAAGAGCCGTTTCGACAACTTGATCAATTCACTGGGTTCGAAGATGCCGTTCCGACGCAATCAGGCGGAAAAATTGCTACTGCTGGAAAAGGAAGCATTGATGGCGGAAGCGGCCGAAATCAACCCTTGGGTCGAATCTGCCGACCCCGAAGCCCAGCAACCGGCCGCCGCCCCTGAACGTGATGGAGCGCCGAAGTCGGCCACGGGATCATTCATCATCGATAACGTTGGGCCGGCGTCTTTGCTGGACCTGATCAACCAGAGTTTCGAGGTGATGCAAACCTCGTTGGCGCAGTACAAGATCGCCGGGTATCCACCGGATATTTTGATCAACGTGCCAAAGCGGGTGTGCCGGTTTTTCGAGTTCTACAAGGCACCTGAGTTGATCGCGCTGGGTCGGGAGATTGCGCGGGATACGTTGGATCGGTATGAGAATGAGCGGGAGTCCTGAAGTTCTCGAGTGAATCGAAAGGCCTCTTCGCGAGCAGGCTCGCTCCCACAATGGATTTGTGTACGCCGTCCACTGTGGGAGTGAGCCTGCTCGCGATGAGGCCGGAACAGTCAGCAAAAAACTAAAGGCTTACTTCACTCAACAACCGATACCCAACCCCCGCCTCGGTCACGATAAACCGAGGCTGAGTCGGATCATCCGCCAGTTTCTGACGCAAATGCCCCACCACAATCCGCAGGTAATGACTGTCCTCGGTATGGGTCGGCCCCCAGATATCCTTGAGCAGTTGCTGCTGGGTAATGACCCGCCCCGGATGCCGCGCCAGTTGCGCCAGCACCGCGTACTCCTTGCGCGTCAGAGCCACTTCGACGCCATCGAGCAGCACCCGCCGATACGCCAGGTCCACGGTCAACGGGCCGAACGTCAGCGCCGCCTGCTGAGCTTCCCCCATTGGCGCCTGCCGCAACAAGGCGCGCACCCGCGCCAGAAACTCCTGAATGCCAAAGGGCTTGGTCACGTAGTCATTGGCGCCGCCATCCAGTGCTTCGACTTTCTGCCCTTCGCTCGCGCGCACCGACAGCACCAGCACCGGCACCGTCGACCATTCGCGAAACTCGCGCAGCACTTGCTGGCCGTCCATGTCGGGTAAACCGAGGTCGAGCACCAGCAAATCCGGTTTGTTCAGCGCTGCTTGCGCGAGGCCTTCGGTGCCGGTGCCGGCCTCCAGCACTTTGTAGCCTTGGGAGACCAGGCTGATGCGCAGGAATTTGCGGATTTGCGGTTCGTCGTCGATGACCAAAACGGTCGCGGTCTGGCTCATGATTTCTGATCGCGGCATGGAAAGATCCAAAGGGTATCAGGCTTCACTTTCAAAGACAGGTTGCTCCTGCAGGGGTAAGTGAAGAGTGATGCAGGTCCCATGCCCTTCAATGCCGTCGGCGACGCTGATCCGCCCGCCGTGCGCACCGACCATGCCCTGGCAAATCGCCAACCCCAGTCCGGTGCCCTGCCCGCCCCGATCACCGCGCGCGGCGGTGTAGAACATGTCGAAAATCTTCGCCCGCTCCTCCTGCGGAATGCCTGGCCCTTCATCGCTCACCGAAAAAAACAGCTCGCGGTCATCGGCCCCGGCGCACAATTGCAGCCGCCCATGAGCCGGTGAAAATCGCGCGGCGTTTTCCAGCACGTTGACCAGCGCCTGTTCGATCAGCGCCGCGTGGACAAACAGCAGCGGTAACTCCGACGGCACATCAGTGCTGACCTGCAACGGCGCCAACACGGCGCGCAGTCGGTTGAGTGAACTGCCAACAATGTCGGCCGGCGACACCCAATCACGCGCCAGCTTCAACGCGCCGTGGCCCAGGCGGGTCATGTCCAACAGGTTCTGGATGTAGCGATCCAGGCGCTCGGCTTCGTCACGAGTACCTTCGAGCAACTCGCGGCGATCCTCCAGCGGGATGGCTTCACCGAGGGCCAACAGGCTGTCGATGCTGCCGCGCATCGACGTCAGCGGTGTGCGCAAGTCATGGGACACCGAGGCTAACAGCGCGCTGCGCAGTTGCTCGGTTTCACCGTGCAGTCGCGCCGCTTCAAGGTCTTCGGCCAGTTGTGCACGGGCCAGCGCCTGGGCCAGCGGCTGGCTCAACGCGGTCAACAGACGCCGACGCTGGCCGCTTAACGTCTGGCCTTCTTTAGCGCACACGCCGAGCAATGCCAGTGGCCCGTCTTCCACCGATAACGGCCACCACCACCAACGCCCCAACGGCAGCGTATCGGTGCCCGCGCCGGCGGGTTGATCGTGTTGCCAGGCCCAATCGGCGGCCGCACGTTCGGCTTCGGAAAACTCCAGCGGGCCGCCGGTTTCGACCTTCCAGCCACCCTGCCCGTCTTGATTGAGCAGGCACAGTTGCAAGTCACTCCAGCCATTGAGGTGCTGGGCGGCGGCACTGACCACGGCTTGACGGTCGGTGGCTGCTGTCAGTTTGCGCGACAGGTCGAGCAGTTCGCTGGTCTCTTCCTGAGTGTCACGTAGCGCCTGTAACTGCCGCCTTTGCCGGGCCGCGAGGTTGCCGGTGAGTGCCGCCATCAGCAGGAAGAACAGCAGGGTCAGCACGTCTTCTTCGCGCTGGATGGCGAAGGAAAAATTCGGCGGAATGAACAGGAAGTCATAGGTCAGAAACGACAGCGCCGCACAGGCCAGTGCCGGGCCAAGACTGCTGCGTACCGCCACCAGCAACACGGCGGCGAGGAACACCAACGAGATGTTGGGCAGCGGCAAAATACTCGCCACGCCCCAGGCCAAGGCACTGGCCAACACCGTCGCCACTGCCGCCAGCGCGTAATCGAACCACACCAGCGACTGTGTCGAACGCTGGCGCGGTTGATGCGGCAGGTGATCGCTGTCGAGGACGTTGATTTCCAGCCCGCGCGCATCACGCAGCAGGCGTGATGCCAAGCCACCGCCGAACAAGCGCCGACGCAGACGCTGCCGGGACTGGCCAACCAGCACAAGACTGGCGCGGCGTTCGGCGGCGTGCTGGATCAGTGTTTTCGCCACTTCGCCAGCGCGCAACAACACCACTTCGCCACCGAGGCGTTCGGCCAATTGTTGGGCACTTTGCAGGCGCAGGCGCGATTGCTCGTCACGCACGCTGCCGTTATCGACATGCACCAGGCTCCAGGGCAAATGCCGACGCTGGGCGACGCGACTGGCGTGACGCACCAGACGCTCGGCATGAGCATCGCCATCGACACCGACCAGCAGGCGACCGCGCACCGCTGGCGCCGCTTGACCGAGTTGGCGATAACCCTGGGCCAGGTCATTGTCGACTTGAGCGGCGGCGGTTTGCATCGCCATCTCGCGCAGGGCGGTCAGATTGGTCTGGGTGAAAAACGCGTCGATGGCCGCCCGCGCCTGCTCCGGCACGTAGACCTTGCCGTCGCGTAAACGCTCTAGCAGTTCGCGCGGTGGCAGGTCGATCAGCAGCAGTTCGTAGGCTTCTTGCAGCACCCAGTCCGGCAGGGTTTCCCGAACCTGCACACCGGTGATGCCGCGCACTTGATCATTGAGACTTTCCAGGTGCTGGACGTTGACCGTGGTGAAGACGTCGATGCCGGCGGCGAGCAATTCCTGGATGTCTTGCCAGCGCTTGGCGTGGCGACTGCCGGGGGCGTTGCTGTGGGCCAGTTCGTCCACCAGCACCAGTTTCGGTTTGGCTGCCAGCAAGCCGTCGAGGTCCATTTCTTCGAGCATCACGCCACGGTATTCCGAGCGCACCAATGGCTGTTGCGGCAAGCCACCGAGCAGCGCTTCGGTTTCGGCGCGGCCATGGGTTTCGACCACACCGGCGATGACTTTCACGCCCTGGCGCAGTTGAGTGTGAGCGGCTTGCAACATGGCGTAGGTTTTACCGACACCGGGCGCTGCGCCGAGGAAAACCTTGAGCCGGCCACGACCATCGCGGGGCAGGTCTGCTAACAGCGCGTCGGCGCGGCCGGAGTCACTCATGCTGAAGCTCTCTTTTTTCAGGTGTTGATGTGGTGTCTGTGAGGCCGTCTTCGCGAGCAGGCTCGCTCCCACATTTTGGAATACATTCTCCTGTGGGAGCGAGCCTGCTCGCGATTGGTGGCACCATCGATCTACAGGTGTTCCAGCGCGATATTCAGCGCCAGCACATTCACCACCGGCGGTCCCACCAACGGCTGCTCAATGTGTGCATCCAGCAATTGCTGAAGGGTCGCCACCGGCAGATTGCGCGCGGCGGCCACTCGCGCCAGTTGATAGGCAATCGCCGCCGGTGGCAAGTGCGGATCGAGCCCGCTGCCCGAGGTGGTCACCAGGGCAAGTGGCACTGGCCCTTGCCCCGGCACCAGCAATTTGTTGGCATCGTCGATTACCCGAGTGGCCAGCGCCGGGTTGCTCGGCGACAGGTTGCTCGCGCTGCTCGACACGGTGGCAAAAGCACCGGCCGATGGTCGTGGATGGAACCAGGCGTCACCGACGAAATCCTGGGCAATCAGCGACGAACCACGGACCTTGCCGTCGGCATCGCGCACCAGACTGCCATTGGCTTGATCCGGGAACGCGATCTGGGCGACACCGGTGACGACCAAGGGGTAGGCGACACCGGTGATCAGGGTCATCAGGACCAGCAGGCTCAAGGCCGGACGTATCATTGTGGACATTTCAAAATCCTCGAATTCAGTGAACAAGTCAGCGTTTACTCAGCTACGCCTTGGTGCATTCATCGCGAGCAAGCTTTGCTCCTACGGGTTGGCGTCGTACAAAGGCCTGGGGAGCACCTCAAACCCTGTAGGAGCAAGGCTTGCCCGCGATCGAGCGCGAAGCGCTCGCCAGGGTCAAACCAGATGCAGCGCCGTCAGCAGCATGTCGATCGCCTTGATGCCCACGAACGGCACCACAATCCCGCCCAATCCATAGATCAACAGATTGCGTCGCAGCAACGCCGCCGCGCTCGCGGCCTGTACTCGCACGCCGCGCAAGGCCAGTGGAATCAGCACCACGATAATCAAGGCGTTGAAGACGATGGCCGACAGAATCGCGCTCTGCGGACTGGTCAGGTGCATGACGTTCAGCACGCCCAGTTGCGGGTAGATCGAAGCGAAAAGCGCCGGCAAAATCGCGAAGTATTTGGCCACGTCGTTGGCGATGGAAAAGGTCGTCAACGCACCTCGCGTCACCAGCAATTCCTTGCCGATCTGCACCACGTCCAGCAGCTTGGTCGGGTCGCTGTCGAGGTCGACCATGTTCGCCGCTTCGCGCGCCGCTTGAGTTCCGTCGTTCATCGCCATGCCGACGTCCGCCTGGGCCAACGCCGGGGCGTCGTTGGCGCCGTCGCCGCACATGGCGACCAGGCGCCCGTCGTTTTGCTCGTGACGGATGCGCGCCAGTTTTTTCTCCGGTGTGGCTTCGGCCAGCACGTCATCGACGCCCGCTTCGGCGGCAATCGCGGCGGCGGTCAGCGGGTTGTCGCCGGTCACCATGACCGTGCGAATCCCCAGTTTGCGCAGCTCGGCGAAACGTTCACGGATGCCGGGTTTGACCACGTCCTTGAGGTGAATCACGCCGAGCAATTTGCCGTCGGCGCAGACCAGTAACGGGGTGCCGCCACTCTGAGCAATTTTGTCGATTTCCCGGGACAGCGGCGCGGCCAGGTCGGCGCGTTTCAGGCCGACGAAGGCCAGCAATGAATCCACCGCACCTTTGCGATACACGCGACCCTGGTAGTCGACACCGGACAGACGGGTTTCAGCGCTGAACGGTACCGCCGTCAGCAACTCGGTGGCGGGCTCAGGTTGTGGTTGAGTCCCACGCAGGTACTCGACGATGGATTTACCTTCAGCCGTGTCATCAGCCAGCGAGGCGAACAAGGCACCCTCGGCCAGTTCTCTGGCGGTGACGCCCGGTGCCGCATGAACTGCGGTGCAACGACGGTTACCGAAGGTGATGGTGCCAGTCTTGTCCAGCAGCAGAACATGCACGTCCCCCGCCGCTTCCACGGCTCGACCGGACTTGGCGATCACGTTCAACCGCACCAGACGGTCCATCCCGGCGATCCCGATGGCGGACAACAAACCGCCAATGGTGGTCGGAATCAACGTGACCAGTAACGCCACCAGGAACACCAGTGGCAGGCTGCCGTTGGCGAAGTGAGCGAACGGTTGCAAGGTGACGACCACCAGCAAAAAGATCAGGGTCAAGCCGATCAGCAGGATGTCGAGCGCGACTTCGTTCGGGGTTTTCTGGCGCTTGGCGCCTTCGACCAAGGCGATCATGCGGTCCAGTGTCGACTCGCCTGGGTTGGCAGTGATCTTCACCAGCAGCCAGTCGGAGACCAATCGCGTGTTGCCGGTGACGGCCGAACGGTCGCCCCCGGATTCACGAATCACCGGCGCGGATTCACCGGTAATCGCTGCTTCGTTGACTGCGGCGATCCCTTCAATCACCTCGCCATCACCGGGAATCATTTCCCCCGCTTCAACGCGAACCACATCGCCCTTACGCAGGGTGGTGGCCGGCACCAACTGGAAGGTGCCGCTGGTGGTTTGGCGACGGGCGCTCAAGCCTTCACTGCCAGCCTTGAGGCTGTCGGCGCGAGCCTTGCCGCGACCTTCGGCCAAGGCTTCGGCGAAGTTGGCGAACAGCACGGTGAACCACAGCCACAAAGCGATTTGCGCGGCGACAAAAGTCGGCACGGCGCTGTCGGGAATGAAGCACAGCACGGTGGTCAGGATGGCGGTCAGTTCGACCACCAGCATCACCGGCGCACGCTGCAATTGCCGAGGGTCGAGCTTGACGAAGGCTTGCACCAGCGCCGGGCGCCAGAGGGCCGAGATCGCGGTTTTCGGTTGTTCCGGCGCCTTGACGACGGCGGTTTTGGTTACGGGCATATTCATCATTGATTCCTCAGAAGCCCATGCTCAAGTGTTCAGCGATCGGACCCAGCGCCAGGGTTGGCAGGAAGGTCAAACCACCCACGAGCAAAATGGTCACGGTCAGCAAAGTCACAAACAGCGGGCCATGGGTCGGGAAACTGTTCTGGCCGATCGGTGCGGTTTTCTTCATCGCCAGGCTGCCGGCCAACGCCAGTACCGGGAGGATGTAACCGAAGCGACCGATCAACATGCCAAGCCCCAGCATCAGGTTGTGGAACGGCGTGTTTGCACTGAAGCCACCGAACGCAGAACCGTTGTTGGCACTGGCCGAGGTATAGGCGTAGAGCAGTTGGCTGAAGCCATGTGGTCCAGGGTTGCTGACTGACGCCACCGGCCCGGGCAGGACCGAAGCAATCGCGCCGAGCACCAGCACACCGACCGGCATCACCAGCAAGGTCATCACCAGCAATTGCACTTCTTTGGCTTGCAGCTTTTTGCCGAGGTATTCCGGCGTGCGGCCGATCATCAGGCCGGCGAGGAACACCGCGATCAACACGTTCAGCAGCATGCCGTAGAGCCCGGCACCGACGCCGCCGAAGATCACTTCGCCGACCATCATGTTGACCAGCGCGACCATGCCGCTCAGCGGGTTGAGGCTGTCATGCATGCCGTTGACCGAACCGTTGGACGCGGCCGTGGTGGTCACCGACCAGAGCACCGTGGCGGTGGTGCCGAAACGCGTTTCCTTGCCTTCCAGCGGCGCGGTCTGTTCAACAGCGATGTTGTTCAGCGCCGGGTTAGGTTGGTACTCGGCCCATAGCGACGTCGCGCCGCCAATCAGGAACAAGGCCAGCATGCAGGCGATGATCGCGCGGCTCTGACGCAGGTCTTTGACGTAGTGGCCGAAGGTGAACACCAGCGCGACCGGGATCAGGATGATCGAGCCTACTTCGAACAGGTTGCTCCACGCCGTCGGGTTCTCGAACGGGTGCGCCGAGTTGACGCCGAAGAAGCCGCCACCGTTGGTGCCCAGTTGCTTGATCGCAATCTGGCTGGCGGCCGGGCCGAGCGGGATCACCTGATCGACGCCCTGCATGGTCACGGCATTCACGTATTGGGCGAAGGTTTGTGGCACGCCCTGCCAGACCAGATACAGCGCCAGTAGCAGGCACAGCGGCAGCAAACCGTAGAGGGTGGCGCGGGTCATATCGACCCAGAAATTACCGAGGGTCTTGGTCGACTTGCGACCGATACCGCGACACAACGCAACCAATACCGCCAGGCCGGTGGCGGCGCTGACGAAGTTTTGCACGGTGAGGCCAGCCATCTGACTCAAGTAGCTCAGCGACGCCTCACCGCTATACGCCTGCCAGTTGGTGTTAGTCATGAAACTGATGGCGGTGTTGAATGCCAGTGTCCACTCCTGACCCGGCAGGTTTTGCGGGTTCAGCGGCAGGTGATCCTGGAACAACAGGATCGCGAACAACAGCAAGAAGCCCGCGAGGTTGAAGGCGAGCAAGGCCAGGGTGTATTTCTGCCAGCTCTGTTCGGCCAGCGGATCAACGCCGGCCACGCGATAACAGCCGCGTTCCACCGGCCCGAGGATCGGCGAAAGCCAAGTGCGCTGACCTTCCATCACCTTGTAGTAGAAACGACCCAGAAACGGTGCCGGAATCAGCACCAGGGCGAAGAAGGCGAGGATCAGCCAATAGTCATAACTGTGCATAGCCGCTCCTAGTTCCGGTCCGCGCGCAACAGCGCAACCAACAGATAAATGAACAGCCCCACTGCCAGTAGCAGCGACACTCCGTCCAGAACGCTCATGGAAGTTCTCCGTGTTACGGCGTATTGCCGCGTGTGGAGTCATTGTCGGCAGGGAGGCTGTAAAGGAACGAGACCGAGGGTGCGGGCGGGGCATAAAGAAAGCGTAAAGAGTGGGTTTATGGCGGCGTTACAGCTTGGTTTTTGTGTCGTCCTGGCGGGCCTCTTCGACTTGCCCGCGAAGGCGGCAGTACAGGCACCCATGCCCCCAACTGATGCACAAAATGCGGGCATCCCGCAGCGAACATCCCCGATACGACGTGTTTTTACGCTTTACGACTGCTATCACAACACTGGCACGCCCACTGCACACGCCCTCCTCCCGAGCATTCCAAACCGTTCAGGGAGCAACTGCATGAACACACAACTCAAACCCACACTTGGCACGTTGCACCTGTGGGGCATTGCCGTTGGGTTAGTGATTTCCGGTGAGTATTTCGGCTGGAGTTACGGCTGGGGCGTCGCGGGCACATTGGGCTTTCTGGTGACCTCGTTTATGGTCGCCACCATGTACACCTGCTTCATCTTCAGCTTCACCGAACTGACCACGGCGATTCCCCATGCCGGCGGTCCCTTTGCCTACAGTCGCCGCGCGTTTGGCGAAAAAGGCGGGCTGATCGCCGGGTTGGCGACACTGATCGAATTCGTCTTCGCGCCGCCAGCGATTGCCCTGGCGATTGGTGCCTACCTGAACGTGCAGTTTCCCGCTCTCGATCCAAAACACGCGGCGGTCGGTGCCTACATCGTGTTCATGGGCCTGAACATTCTCGGGGTGAAACTCGCAGCGACGTTCGAATTGGTAGTTTGCGTACTGGCCGTGGCCGAACTGTTGGTGTTCATGGGCGTGGTTGCACCAGCGTTCAGCTTCAGCAACTTCGCATTGAATGGCTGGGCCGGTTCCGATGTATTCGGTGCCCCGGCGATCGCCGGGATGTTCGCGGCCATTCCATTCGCCATCTGGTTCTTCCTCGCCATCGAAGGGGCCGCCATGGCCGCCGAAGAAGCCAAGGACCCGAAACGGACGATTCCCAAAGCGTACATCAGCGGGATTCTGACTCTGGTATTGCTGGCTATGGGCGTGATGTTCTTTGCTGGCGGCGTGGGCGACTGGCGCACCCTGTCGAACATCAACGACCCACTGCCCCAAGCGATGAAAACCGTGGTCGGCGAAAGCTCCGGGTGGCTGCACATGCTGGTGTGGATCGGCCTGTTCGGCCTGGTGGCGAGTTTCCACGGAATTATTCTCGGCTACTCGCGGCAGTTCTTCGCGCTGGCCCGGGCCGGTTATCTGCCGGCCTCCCTGGCCAAACTGTCGCGCTTCCAGACGCCGCACCGGGCAATCATTGTTGGCGGTGTGATCGGTATCGCGGCGATTTACAGTGACGGCTTGATCAACCTCGGCGGTATGACGTTGACAGCGGCAATGATCACCATGGCGGTGTTCGGCGCGATCGTGATGTACATCATGAGCATGCTCAGCCTGTTCAAACTGCGTAAAACCGAACCGAACCTGGAGCGCACTTTCCGTGCGCCGTGCTATCCGCTGGTGCCGATGATCGCGCTGGTACTGGCGGTGGTGTGCCTCGTGGCGATGGCCTGGTTCAACACCTTGATCGGGCTGATCTTTCTCGGCTTTATGGCGGTGGGTTTCGTGTACTTCCTGCTGACCGCGCAGTTGCGCGCCGATGCACCGGCGGACGCGATGTTGACCGGGCTATAAACAGCTCAGGTGCGTTTGGCCTATCAGGCATAGAATGGAACCACTGCGAAAACCCATCGCTCAAAGTGGTATGCACGATCGATTGGCGAACTCCGTCAATCGGCCTGCCCTCAAGGAGAGCCCTATGCCCTGGTATGCCTGGTTGATTCTGGTCGTTGCAATCGGCTCGATTGTTGGCGGTTTGATGATGTTGCGCGACACCGCCAACAAGGTCGAACTGACCGATGAGCAACGTAAACGCGTCGCTGAACGCAATGCGGAAATGGATGCCAAGGAAGCGAAGGACCGCTAACCCAATAACCCTGTCATTCTCAGTGAATGACAGGGTTTTGTTTATCTAGCGTTGTAGGCAAACACCTGATTTTTCTCCACCAGCGTCATGTCGGCCAAGGACTTTCCCTTGCTGATGTACTTCGCCTCATGATTGCTCAATAAACTTTGGTAAAGGAGTAGTCATTATTTTTGACAAGTCATTGACGCTTTTAGAGCACCGTTAGACGCATCTGCATGCTTTTTAGAAGTAGAAGTACAATCACCATCCCATTTTCATTGGTTAAGATGGCGCATTGTTGCGGAGATTTCAGATGCGTTACTCGCAGGACCATAAAGCCCAGACCCACAAGCGCATCATCAAGGAAGCTTCAGCGCGATTCCGTCGGGACGGTATTGGGGCGACTGGCTTGCAACCGTTGATGAAAGCGCTGGGGCTGACCCACGGAGGCTTTTACTCGCACTTCAAGTCCAAAGACGAACTGGTTGAAAAGGCGTTGCAAGCGGCTGGCGATCAGGTCGAAGCGTTGTGTGCCGAGCTGTTCGCCCAGGATCGCCCACTGGATGCCTTCATCGACGCTTATTTGTCCGAATGGCACCAGACCTCACCTCATGAAGGTTGCCCGTTGCCAACCATGTCATCAGAACTTGGTTTGCGCGGGCAGCCAAGCCCGACCTCGGACGCAGTGTTGAACGCACGGCTCCAACAAATAGAAGACACCCTTGCAGACGAGGATGCCGCGGACCAGAGCATCGTCATCATGTCCGCACTGGTCGGCGCATTGCTGCTCTCGCGCAGTGTCGAGAATCCTGAACTGGCCCAGCGGATTCTCGACGTGACACGCGCGTTTCTTAAACAACCCCGGACTAATCCTGCCAGCGCTTGAACAGCACGCTGGCATTGACACCGCCAAACCCAAAGCCGTTGGACAGCGCATACTCGATAGCCATTGGCCGCGCTTGACCGTGGACGATGTCCACGCCTTGTGCCGCTGGGTCCGGATTATCGAAATTCAGAGTGGCCGGCACAATCTGATCGCGAATCGCCAACAGCGTGAAGATCGCCTCAATCCCGCCGGCCGCACCGAGCAAATGCCCTGTCGCCGATTTGGTCGACGTCACCGCCACCTTGTTGTCTGTACCGAACAACGACTTGATAGCGGCTAACTCGCCGAGGTCGCCAACCGGCGTCGACGTAGCGTGCGCATTGAGATGTTGTACCTGAGCCGCTGAAATACCAGCCTGCGCCAATGCCAACGACATCGCCCGGCGCGCACCGCTGCCATCTTCGGGGCCCGCGGTCAGGTGAAAGGCGTCAGCACTGGTGCCATAGCCGACCAGTTCGGCTAAAGGATGAGCCCCGCGCGCCAAGGCATGCTCCAGTGATTCAATCACCAGAATCCCCGCACCCTCCCCCATCACAAAGCCGTCGCGATCACTGTCAAACGGCCGAGAAGCCCGCTCAGGGGTTTCGTTGTAACCACTGGACAAGGCACGCGCAGCCGCGAACCCGGCCAGGCTGACCCGATCGATCGCTGCCTCAGCGCCGCCACACACGGCAATATCCGCTTCGCCGCAACGAATCAGCCGCGCCGCATCACCAATTGCTTGCACCCCGGCCGCACACGCCGTAACCGGAGCGCCCAACGGACCCTTGAATCCGTACTGGATCGACACATGACCCGCCGCGAGATTGACCAGGAACGACGGAATAGTGAAGGGCGACAGTCGCCGAGGTCCACGGCTGTCGGTGGTGCGCACCGCATCGGCAATCGCGCCGAACCCACCGACCCCAGAACCGATAATGGTTGCCGTGCGTTCCTGGGCTTGCGGGTCCAGTGCTTGCCAACCGGCCTGCTCCAACG
Organism: Pseudomonas sp. GL-B-19; assembly: GCF_019956415.1. Classification (GTDB taxonomy): domain Bacteria; phylum Pseudomonadota; class Gammaproteobacteria; order Pseudomonadales; family Pseudomonadaceae; genus Aquipseudomonas. The sequence goes on along the minus strand of NZ_JAHBDK010000053.1, from coordinate 104,158 downwards.
CCTGTCGCGCGGCCTCCATGGCAAACAGAATGAAGCGGTCCATCTTCTTCTGCTCTTTGGGTGGCGTTGCTCGATCCGGGTCAAAACCCGCCTCGGGATCTTCCGCCACGGAGAGTACAGCGCCGCCAACCTTGGCCGGCAGATCCGCGACCACCTCTTCAGGTAAATTACGCAACCCGGAACGCCCGGCCAGCAAACGCTCCCAGACAGCTTCAACACCGCTACCCAGCGGAGACACCAGGCCCATGCCGGTGACAACTACTCGACGATCACTCATGTCGCAAATACCTCAAGCCGATGGATGGCGCCTCATTTGTAACGTGCGGCGGCCGTACTCTTGGAAAGATTCGGCGCCATTACCAGGCGGGCTTTTACAAAGTCGTCCCACTCGGAGGCGTTTGGCAACGATGGAATGGTGATCAGCTCACCTTGGTCCAGACCGGATAACGCAGCATCAACCATTTCACCTGCTTCCATGACCATGTCCGCCGGAATCTGGCTAGCGTCGATACCTGAGCGCTCCCAGATTTCGGTGCGCGTCACGCCTGGCAACACGGCTTGAACCTTGACCCCAGTGCCGTCCAGTTCGGCATTCAAGGACTGCGTCAGGCTTAACACATACGCTTTACTAGCGCTGTAAGTCGCATTGAAGCGCTCGGGAAACAACGCCACCACCGACGCTATATTGATGATAGAACCCCGGCCTGCCTTGGCAAAACTGGCGGCTGCCGCCGATGCCAGGCGTGTGACCGTGGTGACGTTCAGTTGAATCAACTTTTCCAGCTGCTCCATGTCGGCATTCGCCAGCAGGCCATCTGCCGCGACGCCAGCGTTGTTCAGCAGCAGACTGATACTCGAATCGCTGCGAACACGCTGTTCGATCTTCAGTACATCATCCTTTTGTGTCAGGTCTGCCTTGAATACTTCCACCTGAACACCGTGCTCGGCGCGCAACTTGCTCGCAGCAGCCTCAAGCCGCTGCTCGTCACGAGCAACCAACAACAAATCAAAACCACGCGCTGCCAACCGCTCAGCGTAAATCGCACCGATACCGGAAGATGCACCGGTAACGAGGGCTGTACCTTGGGACTGGGTGGAAGTCATGACTGTGCTCCTGGGAGATGTTTAGGGGAAGCGAGCGCCTGAATGCCAGTACGCGTCAGCGAACGACAAATGAATTATAGACATAATTTAAGCCGTATATGATAGCCATAATTTTTTATTGACCGATGAAAGGCGCAGCACCGACCCTTTCGCCAGAAAGCAAAAAGGCCGGTCAATGACCGGCCCCTGGCGTTGAGCTAAAAGCTTAGTTCACGTGGAGCTTCTCGCGATTCTTGTCCAGAATCGCTTTACCAATCCCCTTCACTTCCAGCAGTTCGTCTACGGATGAAAATGGCCCATTACTCTCACGATAGGCAACAATCGCCTTGGCTTTGGCCTCTCCGATACCGGTCAACTCGCGCTGCAGTGTCGGGGCATCGGCTGCATTGAGGTCGACTTTGCCAGACTGCGTCTTAGGGGAAACCTCCAGCACCAGAGGTGCGCTGCCTGATTCGGGTTTCGCCGCAGGTGCGGCAATTGTGGCAACAGAAGCGCTGGTGAGCAGGGCAAAAACCAAAGAGTAGAAATAGCCAGTACGCATAATTGAAGCTCCATGACATCGATTTAGAAAGCAGCTTTCCGAAGCTGCCTTCCAAACTTAGGCCATGGGATGGAACTGTCAAAAGTGTGTCCGTTACAGGATATGAATTAATAAAGGCAGGGATGGATGCGATCGACAGCCTCATTGGGCGTAGTCATAAATTTTGTGCTCGGGCATGAACACACCGCAGACCTGCATCGTCCATCTGATCCGTAACAACATTGACTACGCCACTTGGGAAAAGCGGCGCGAGCTGAGCAAAGCGCTGAAGCCGATCTATCAGACACTCATGCCGAGCAAGCGCTCGCCACCTATGAAGCCGGACCTGGTGCAAGCAATATCGCTGCAATTCGCTATCAGCACGTCCTAAAAACGGAAAGCCTTGGCACCATCAGAAAAAAATCAGGATCTGTTGTACATACCTGTGCCCTGAGCTACGGTGAGCGATAGACAGAGCATTGAAAAACCGTGAAAATCGCCGACCGCCTTCTGTCTTCCCTGCGAACTCATCACATGGCTGCAAAGAAATCTATCAGCGCGCTATCCTCTCCATTAGCGGCAAGTGCTGCAGCAATTATCGGCCGGTTTCTCTTGCTTGGCACAGGGGCCCTGACCGGAATTTTATTACCGCTCACCATGAAACAAGAGTCGGTTGGTTTGTTTTTTCTTTGCCAATCCATAATAGCGGCGCTTGCAACATTGGGTCAGTTGGGTTTGAGTATTACGTCCCCAGCCATTATTTCGAGAGCGATGGGTGTTAAAGATAATGGCCGAATAAAGCAAACATTACTTCGGACCTTGTTAATTGGTGGTTTAGCCGCTTGCACTTTCGCCTTTAGCTTCTGGCTAACCCTTCACTTGCTGAATAATTTATTAGATTCAGAATTAGTGGGAGCACTTCAAACACTCGCACCTCTGATTTCAATCAGTATGGTACTGGCTGCCCTGGTAACCTTGCTATCTGAACAGCATCGAGTATTAGGACACTTCGTCCAAGCCAGTTTCCTGGTTGTGGGGGCAGGTGTCGCGAGCGCCGCTACCGTAATCATTGCCTGGCAGTCGAAATTGACGTTGCCGCTTGACGTATTGCTTCTGGCAGGAATATCCGGTGTTTTATGTACCGCATTGCTTGGTGGTTACTCCTTGTGGCGCTGGTATAGAGCACATACTGGAGAAATCATCCAGCCTATCAGCTATACAGAGATACTCCGACAAACTTTACCTAACGTTACGACAACAAGTGTGCTGTTCATAGTTGCTCAAGCCGACTTGTGGATCATTGCGTATTTTGGCAGTACTGCAGACGTCGCAATTTACGGCTTAGCGTCACGACTTGCTGCATTGGTTTTGATACCGCTGGCCGTCATCAACACCGTCATCGCACCGTCAATCGGTCGTATATGGGTGCGCAACAAAAGACTCTACCTTCAAAAGGTAATGGGGATAGGCGCCGGAGCAGCGACAGGAATGGCGATCTTCGGCTACATACTATTCGCCGCTGCTGGCAAGTTCATCATTTCGAAAGCGTGGCCCGAAGAATACTCACAGGCTTACTATATATTCATTATTCTCGGTATCGCGCAAGTGGTTCAGACATACGCTGGTACCGCTGGCATGGCATTGGTCATGCTACAAAAACAAAATATCGCGATGAAAATTTCTGTCGTAAGTGGTGTCCTGATGATTGTCGGCGGAAGTGTAGCAATCATTTTTTATGGAATTATAGGGCTGGCTATCGTCTATAGCGTTGGCAGCATCATCCAATCCACTCTGATGATTTACTACGTACGTCGGATATTCGGCCTGAAAACAACTGCCAACTACAAATCACTCACGCAATTCGCTCGCGTCTACTTTCGCAAAGAGATTTCGCATGAAAGATAAAACCCTGAACCTGCCAAAGGTCAGCATCGTCATACCGACATACAATACCGGCCGGTATGTATTGGATGCTATTGACAGCGTCAAAAAGCAGACCTATCAAAATGTCGAGCTGATTGTTGTGGATGATGGATCGACAGATGACACGTCCGACTTGCTGAAAAGTCTTCCGGACGAGTTTTTGCATTTTCGACAAGAGAATGCCGGTCAGAGCGCCGCGATGAACTTCGGATGGAAGCAAAGTACCGGAGATTTATTGGGTTACCTTAGCGCCGACGATAGATTGCACCCGACGGCCATCGAAAAAATCGTTTCGCTCATGCAGTCGTCGCCAGAAACAGTGTTGGCGTACCCTGACTTTTGCGTAATCGACGAACATTCGTCCTATGTCCGAACCATTAATGCTCCTGACTTTTCCAGCGAACTCCTTGTCGCAAATTTTCAGTGCTTACCTGGCCCAGGCGCATTGTTCAAACGATCGACATGGGAACAAGTGGGTGATTGGAACACCGCATTAAGGAGCATTCCGGATATGGATTTTTTCTTACGCCTTTGCCAGCGCGGCCCATTCATCAGGGTCCCTGAAGCTCTGGCAGACTTCCGTATTCATTCTGGCTCGACCACCTATAATCGATCCACGGCCCAGAGATCAGACGAGCCGGTCCAGGTGATTGAGAGCTTCTTTAACAGTGCTGATTTGCCGAAACCCTACTTGCACTGGAAGAAAAGAGCCACGGCGAACGCACTCATGCTCTCTGGATTCATGCACGGTTTTTCTGGTCGATACGCAGTCTCTTTTAAAAGAATGGCTCGCGCTGCTGCGCTGCACCCCTCATCGCTTTTTTCTCGCAAGATGATCAGCTACGTCATTGGAATCTATAAATCCAGATCGGTGAAAAAATGAAAGTAATCCCGGAAAGTTTTATGGTGCATAAACCAATCACATTATCGATCCTCGCCATGGTACTCATGGTCAGTATCAGCGCAACTTTTTATTATCCGGGAACAAAAATATTATTTATAGCGTATAGCGCTCTATCTATTGCGATAGTACATGCCACGCTTATCAATCGTGCAAAGAGTTATTTCAGTTTCTTTCTATTTTCTTTTCTGACACTCGGCTGCTGGGCAAAAATTGTCTTGCACTTATTCCTGGGTAACGACTTCAACGAACCGATTGGTGATTTCGATGAGTCCCCGGCAGCTTGGGACAAGGCTGTTACGGTACTGATCACGGCGTTCGGTGCCCTGCTCATTTGCTACTACTCTGTAGCATTCAAAGCCAAAGACCGAGTCGAACTCAAAAACAACATAGTAAACTCCAGGCTTTTACCTCCACTACTGGCATTAATGGTCCTATTCACCATAGGGCTTTTGACATTCAATTACTATTTTTCAATTTTGAAAATTGGTTACGAGCCAACTTTAAAATTAAATAGTTACATCTACGTGGTGGTGGCGTTCATGGTGGCCTGGGGCAATGTCATTGCTCTTTCAACGCTAGCCTACTGGATGGTCGCAAACGGCACATTTGCCCCACGCACACTTTTTTATATTGTTATTATTGAAGGTGCACTGACCGCTATTTCCATGGGTAGTCGGGCACAGATGATTCTTCATGTTGCGGTTCCATTCGTAATTTACCTGCTTCAAGGCAAACGCCTAGGCTGGCAGCTGTCGAAACGAGACTGGATAAAAGTAGTTTGTGCCACGGCACTTTTGTTCGTATTTTCGCTTCTTGCTGTTTCAACGGACCGATTGGCATCCTTTGCCAAAGCGGTACCCGTTACGGATGCAACGTTAATGAAGCAACAAGCAAATGTAGATAATGCAGAGAATGCAGATAACGCAGGCAATGCAGGTAATGCTGGTAATGCTGGTAATGCTGGTAATGCTGGTAATGCAGGTGACGCAGGTTTTGCAGGTAATGCAGATACCGCTTCCAAGGACACACTCAAACCTTCCGAAAAAGAATTGAAGCCTAGCGAGGCGGAAATACCATATGTCGCTCCGCCCCTAACCCCCGAACAGAAGATCAATCGGATAGCTAAGGAAATAAGCAAGTTAATAGTTGATCGCTGGGTCGGCATCGAAGGCGTGCTAGCAGTGACGAGCGACCAAAGTCTAAGCATCCAGCTATTAACGGAAGGGCTAAAGGAAGATCCGGCAAAGGGTACTAAGGCAATCTTCCAGCGTATATCCGATGCGAAGTATGCAGACTATGAGAATTTCACTTTTATGACAATTCCAGGCCCTATCGCGGTCCTATTTTATAGCGGTAGCCACCTTGTACTTTTTGCCGGAATTATGTTTCTTTTCTTCCTCGGTTACAGCATCGAACTTGCCACAAGAAAGTTGCTAAACAATGCCATGACCAATGCAACAGTAGGCATTGCGTTAGCTTACCTCATCGTTCAGATGAATTTTCCGATCGCTTTCTGGTTCTTTATTTTAGAACTTTCAGCATTCCTGGTTGGTTTACTCGTGCTTAAATTGATACTTGACAAGACAACCATGAGAACCTCTAAGGCTACGACTTCGTAGTTCGCACTTTTTCCACTCCTATACGGCCCTCAAAATACTCGATCATTCCAGTGGCAATAACCTGCCAACTGTAGTGATCGATGATGTACGTTTTGAGACGATTGCCTTTATTAGCCAGATCGTCAACATCAGAAAGCATGAGTTCGAGCCCCTGACTGATTCCGACGACAGTGGGCTCGACCACGTATCCCCCATCAATCGCTTGTACCTCGTCGAACCCGCAGGTATCAGTCAGCAGCAACGGCAAGCCAACAATACCCGCCTCGAGGGCAACGAGGGACATTGCTTCTGATCTGGACGGGATAACCAACATCAACGCGTGTTGATAAGCTTCGTTACGCTGCGCCTCATTCAGGAAACCAATAAAATGAATCTTATTCGCGAGCGCGCTATCTGCGAGTAATAACTGTAATTCACTCTGCATGCCGAAATCAGGTCCAGCGAGAACTAATGGATAAGCTTGCGCAGCAGGAGTAGCGAGATAGGCTTGAAGCAGAAGATCAGGTCCTTTTACAGGCGCTAGTCTTCCCATGAATAGGATGTAGGGCTCAAGAGGGAGACTTGCTTGGGTACGATTCGGAAGCAACGCCGGCTCCGATACTGCATTTGAAAATACGGGTATACCGTCTTCTGGCAGGCGGGAGATTTCCGCAATGAGCGTCCGTTCAAGTTGAGTAATCGCAATAAAGCCCGCAGCGCCTTTGATCAATGACTTGCCAAGGAGAGCATGAAAAATCCTCATGATCGGTCGTGGCTTTCCGACAGACGCAAACTCACCAGCCGGGCACAATACGTAAGGCGTTTTTGCCAGCCTGGCCAAGAATCCGATAAACACGCTGAGCAAATTCCAGTAACCCATGATATGTATAACGTCAGCGGACTTAATTGCCTTCCACGCCCGCAATGGATTGACCAATGGGACTGGTAAACGGTGGCCAATCCTTCCCGTGATGTATGTCTCTATACCATTGGCATCGAACTCTGACTGCCAAGAGTCGCCGGCCATAGCAATGACTTCACAAGGAGAGCCTGTCATCTCGGACAAAGCCTTGGCCAAATGCCGAGTACGCTCAGCCGTACCTCCTCCTCGCTGAGCATCCAGCGAAATGTTAACCAATAGGATCTTCATGCATTCGCCCTCAAATATTTAACGTAACTATCAAGGCGAGTCGTAAATTGCGCACAATCCAAAAAACCCAGTTCGGACAAACGAGTATCACGAAAACGTCGCATTGGATCAGAATTACTAACCTTGCGCACATCCAAAACGTAACGAAGGATACTGGGAGGAAGACAAGGTATACGAGAAAAAACCGATCGACCGAATGCTTTCATCAGGCAGTCCTGAAGGTAAGCAAAATTATTATCGGGCGCAGAATCTTCGGTGACGACAATGATTTCACCCTGGACAATTGTTTCTACGGTAGTGATAAAAAGTAATACTTCGACTACTTTTTCAACGCTAACGAGATGCATACGACGGGCACCATACAACGATCGACGTAGTGCGAGCTTCCAATGGGGAGCACTCGAAACCTCTTTTACGAACGATACGATATTCAGCCCTCCCACACCAAACACCGCTCCCAACCGTAAAACCAACACCTCAAAATGTTCGGCCGCTTCAGCACGTACGAGCGCTTCCGCAGCTGCATGCTCTCGTTCATAAGGTGTCATGGGGACTATCGGAGAAGCAGATGTACAGACACTGTCCTGACTTGCTCCAAATACATCGATACTTGAAACATGGATGTAGCGCTTAACGCAAGCGGTGCGGCAAGCCCGCAGCACGCTCTCAATCGCCGGCAAGAACCAACCAGATCCGTCTGGGCGGAGTAAATTCAATACAATACAGCCTGGGGTCAATATCACCGCCAGCGAAGCGCTACTCTCTACATCGAAGCGCTGAACGTGTATCGATGAGTCAGCCAACCAAGCCGGTTCGTTCCGATGCACCGCAAAAATAATCTCGAAAGCGTTGCTGGTATCCGACAATGCCTTGAGAAGATGATGGCCTACGAAACCAGTACCGCCAATCACCACAAGACGCTGCATTACGCCGTTCACCCCGGGGCCACTGTCATTCTTTACACTGTTCAAGACTATTCCTCCCTATAACTGGCGACTAGATTACGTCCGTACAATCGACAAGGTTGCTCTACCAACCGGTACGAAAATTCTACCATCAACCCCAATAGAACTGCGGCGACTATAAGCATCAAAGCGATGTGTACCTGCGTAGGTTCACCTCCCGCCCCTAGCCTGATAAATATTTCGCGCGTCAGATAATACGCGATAGTATGGATCAAGTAGATAGAGTAAGATCGCGCGCCAAAAAAGCATGAAACCCGGCGCCCTCGTTCCGAACTCACGATATAGTTTTTGTTGAAGGAAGCGAGTACAACTAGAGCAAATGCTGCCAGAACAACATAACTGTGAAATAAAGAAAACCAGTCTCGTCGAGCGAGCAACACTGTCGCCGCCAACAACGACACGACACAGGCAACTCTAATTACATTATTATTGTCGAACAAACGGATATTTTTTAAATAGACGTTTTGTTTCAATACAGCAAGAAGCACTCCGAGCAATAGCGCATCAGTGCGAAAAAACCATAGCGGTGTCCCCCACGGCCTGACGATGGCGAGTTGCAAAAGCACCATTATTAGTAACGCAGGGACCAAGTATCGCATTCGAACAAAAAACAACAGAAACGGGAATACAAAATAAAACTGTTCTTCTAGCGACAACGACCAATAGACCCAATAGTTTGGACTGATCGCGCAAGGTAACCATTGAAAATACACGCAACCTACAAGATAGCCGTTCTCAAACTGCAACATACTAAAAAGCGCATTAGTCAGGCTGTCATTAAAGGAACCAAAAACTCCATCTTTGAAAAAAAAGGCACACCAGAGCGAGAACACGCTCCAGAACATCGCGGCAGGCCATAGCCTGGATACTCGCTTGACCCAAAATACTTTTGCGACATCACCAAACGTTGAATCACGTTGTTGAAGAAGAATCTGGCAGATTAGAAATCCAGAGATGCAGAAGAATAGATCTACACCACTACCCAACCAAAATACCGATAAAGATGACGTCCAAGCGGGTATCAACTCACCTAAATGGGCGATCACCGTCATACCGACCGCGTAAGTTCTTAGGGCTTCGATATCGATATTTTTTTGCATTCTGATCGTCGCTTGGAGTAATGGCACTGTTAGCCTACTACCTCACTCCGGTGAGCTAATGGCACTTCACTAAGCGTTACGAGGCGCGCCCCCATTTATGGCACACCTACTGCCAGACATGCCTCACGTTTCCGCGTAATGTCTGGCGAGCAGTTGCGAATATGGGATTCACGACGCAGTTTCTCAGCACCTACGTAGAAGCCCTTCCGATGCTGACTATCCTACTCCCCTATGATGTGATCAGGGCTCAAGTCGACGTTGCTGGTAGATCCAGTCAACAATTTCGCCATCCGGCGTATAACCCTGGACAGTCTCACGCAGCAATTGACGGACACGGGAGTAGTCATCCTGCTCGACCGCAGCCAACAGTTCGGTAAGCCTGGCCTTGAGCACATCCCAATCCAGATGATCCTCGTTTGCAGTCATGATCATCGGATGCTGAGTTGCAGCTACGTTATCCCCAATCAGCAACTCTTCGTAAAGCTTCTCTCCTGGCCGCAGACCAGTGAACTCAATAGCGATATCGCCATGGGCATTTTTGTCTGAGCGGACACTTAAACCGGACAGATGAATCATTTTTTCCGCCAGTTCGACGATTTTTACTGGCTCGCCCATGTCTAACACGAATACGTCGCCGCCCTGCCCCATAGAGCCGGCTTGAATGACCAATTGTGCGGCCTCGGGAATAGTCATGAAGTAACGAGTGATCTTCGGGTGCGTAACTGTTAGCGGACCACCCGACTTGATTTGCTTATGGAATAAAGGGATAACCGAACCTGAGGACCCCAGAACATTACCAAACCGGACCATCGTAAATCGAGTTTTATTAACCGTAGAGATACTAGTCCTATCGCCAAATAACACCGGCCCGGCCTCTTTACTTAATGCCTGAAGAGTCAGTTCAGCGAGCCGCTTGGTACTGCCCATTACGTTGGTGGGCCGAACCGCCTTGTCGGTGGAGATCAGCACAAAGTTCGAGACGCCCGCCTGCAAAGCAGCTTGGGCTGTATTAAGAGTGCCAATCACGTTATTTAGCACACCCTCAGCAATATTGTGTTCAACCATAGGGACATGTTTATAAGCCGCGGCATGATAAACAGTGTCTACATGCCAAGATTTCATCACATCCAGAAGTTGATGCTGGTTTCGAACCGACCCTAAAATTGGCAGCAGTTTTACCGACAAGGATTCACGATTAATTCGCTGTTCAAGCTCAGAAAGAATACTGTAGAGATTAAATTCGCTATGTTCGAACAACAAAAGGGCAGTCGGACGAAGAGCCAGAATTTGTCGGCACAGTTCGGAGCCTATGGAGCCGCCTGCACCGGTGACAAGGACCACCTGCTCCTTGATGCAATGCTCAAGCAGCTCCTCTTGAGCAGGCACTGCATCGCGCCCCAACAAATCGGCAATATCCACCTCTTGAATATCATCGACCTTAACCCGCCCGCTTGCCAAGTCCATGAACCCAGGCACACTACGGACATGAAGCGGGTAACTCTCAAGCAAACCGAGGATCTCACGACGACGACCACGAGATGATGAAGGAATCGCCAGTAGAATTTCTTGCGCGCCAGTCACGTCAATCATCTGCTGAATATGCTTGGGTTTGTAGACCTGCAGTCCGGAGATAATACGACTGGCAATACTGCTATCGTCATCGATAAAGGCAACAGGACGCATGATACGCCCCATTCGCAACGCTGCGACGAGCTGATTTCCGGCAGCTCCAGCCCCGTAGATAGCTACTTTCGGCAAACCGTCATCACGATTGGTGAAAGGGACATGTTGAGCCGCAGAAAACCAATCTCCAAGGAAAAACTGACGCATTGCCAGCCGCAAACCACCAATCATGATCAAATTCAACCACCAGTAGTTGAAAATGATTGACCGAGGTACGACATTTTGATGATTACTGTACCAATAGACGACAACGCCGAGAATTAAGGATGACAGGCTGACTGCCTTAATGATTGCGATAAGAGCGTCATTCCCGAAGTAGCGCATAACAGCGCGATACATGCCAAAGCGGATAAAGAGCGGAATGGCTACCACTGGGGCACTTAGGAAGAGCCAAAGGTGTTGAGTAAAAGGATTGATCAAATCATCAACCCCCAAGCGAACAACAAATGCCATCCAGAGGGCTAGCCAGACAAGGACGATGTCTACCGTCACCTGAATAAGTCGTTTACTTCGGCGCGGAAGACCTAATAGCAAAGCTCGGAACTTATCCATACCCCTACGAACACCTCTCACCACACTTTTATTAGTCAGACACTTTGAGTGCCACATTCGCATACAATCAATACTTTACAACATCAAGCCTCAAACACCTGAGGATGGCGTCTTTTCTAACTCCCCTGCGTGAAACATTATCGCCAGGACGATTAGAGGCAAGTAGGCGATCATCAGCCCGAGCGCGCCATCAAGCCCAAACTTTGTTACGCAGATTCCGATAGGTAACAACCAAAACAGGTTGATGCCTCCCACCGCAAGCGTGATTGGCAAGTGCTTTCCAGCCATTCGCGAAGCGTACTGATAAGCATGGCTTCGGTGAGCTTCGTAAACCTTGTCTCCTCGAACCAACCGACGTAGCAGTGTAAATGTCGCATCGACAATAAACACGCCCAAGAGGATTAGCCATCCCCAGAGTAGCTGCGATGAAACCCAAGCAGCCTGTAACGAAATCATTCCCAGGGCGATACCCAAAAATCCGCTTCCTGCGTCCCCCATAAAAATACGTGCAGGAGGAAAATTCCAATAGAGAAACCCGGCAACGGCCATTGCCAGTATCAAAGGAGTCCATAAAAGCTCAGTAAACCCGCCAAGCCAGTAAAGTAAACAGGCCCCGAGGCAAGCACACAAAGCCTCAATACTAGCAATACCGTCAATTCCATCCATGAAATTGTAAAGATTTAGCATCCAGACCAAGTAAATGACCCCAAGAAGGTGTCCGACCCAACCGAGATCAACTGTCCAACCAATAACAGTGACAGAAGGAAGCCCACCAAACCAGAACAACGCCCAAGCACCAGCACTAAAATGGCCAAGTAGGCGCCATCGAGCGGCTATATGGCCGTGATCATCCATAAAACCGATGACCGCAACCAATCCTCCAGCACCGCCTAAAGCCACCAGGGCTTCCCAGGGAACTAAATTTGCCCAACCCAATAATGGTAGTGAGAGCAGGAAAGCTACAACGATTGCAACCCCTCCACCCCGAGGAGTAGGAACCGAATGGGAACTACGAGCGTTGGGAATATCAATAATACTTAACGCAAGCGCATAGCGACGTAATCCCGCAGTAAGACATAACGAAGCAATGGCCACAGCAGGAATTAACCACCAGTAAATCATTGTTTGCGACTCTCTTGAAAGTGTATAGCCGCCTCCTTCAAGGCGGAATCCACCGAAACTAATGGTTTCCAGCCTAAAACTTCGCGAGTCTTGCTTATATCTACCTGCAGCGACCCACATAGCCGTTGCGACAGATCTGACTTCCCAAGAAGGCGAGCGCCTAAGCGAAGTATCCATACTGGCACAGGAAGTAGGCGCGCGGGCTTGTCCAACGCACGCGCCATTCTCCGCAATAGTTCAGAAGTCGACAGGTCTTCACCGTCACTTACCATGAAGGTTTGATTGGCAGCCGCAGGGTGTTCCATACATAAAACAATAAGGTCAACCAAGTTATCTAACGCAACAAGGCTTCGACTATTTCGAATCGCGCCAAATGGTAAAGGAACGCCTTTATCAAGCCACTGCATCATCTTCAGAAAATTCGCCTTAACACCAGGCCCATAAACCAATACAGGTCTGATTATTACAACCTCCATCCCTGTCTTTTCTGCAATAGCTTTCAGCCCTAATTCTGCTTCCATTTTGGAAACACCATACGGATCTAAAGGTGCAGGTGCTGTCTCAGGTGAGTAAGCATCACTCTTTGTCGTGCTCTCTCCATTGACCTTTATAGAGCTTATAAAAACGAAACGACGAACACCAGCTGAGGCCGCCTGCTCAGCAAGCTTTAGCGTCCCTTTAACATTAACTGCTCTAAACGCCTCGAGAGGATCTAATGCTTGATCGTTCATAACATGAACTCGAGCCGCCGTATGGACGATAACGTCCATACCAATCAAATTTGGCGTCCAATCCACAGAAGAGGAAAGTTCAAAATTTTTTAGCATGCGCACCGTATCAGGACAATCGATAGACTCACGACGCGCGGCTGCAAAAACCTCAACATTTTTTTTGTTTGCTAAAACCTTAAGCAGCCTACTGCCAACAAATCCAGACGATCCCGTCACCAATACGCGCATGCGTCCACCCTTTTATGCCTTAGACCATACGGTACGATTAATATAGTCCGTATAACTATAAATAACTCGTGCTATCTGTTTTGAGACTGGGCCGCCAAGATAGTCCTTTACAACAGGAATGACACGAGCCCCACGGTGATGCTGACTTGTCACAACCCGCACGGCATCCAGCACCCGGTCAACTTTAAGCCCACACATGATGAGCGTTCCCTCATCCATTCCTTCGGGGCGCTCATGAGCATTACGAATTGTAACCGCCGGGAGGTTCAACAAAGAGGCCTCCTCGGTAATGGTTCCGCTGTCAGACAGGACACAAAACGAACCCATCTGCAGCTTGATATAATCTAGCAAACCAAAAGGCTTGACAAACCGAATCAATGGGTGCTCAAGGGACTCACCCAATGCTTCAAGACGTTTACGCGTGCGTGGATGCGTAGAGACAATAACTGGAAATCCATAATTATCGGCCAATGCACGAAGCGACCCTAGGAGATCGATCAAGTTTTCAGGTGTATCGACATTTTCCTCGCGGTGAGCACTAACTACAAAAAATTTGCCATCCTCAAGTTGCTCTCGCTCCAAGATATTAGACGCCAAAATTTTCGGCATATAATGATCAAGAACTTCCTCCATGTGCGACCCGGTTTTAATGATCGTTTCAGGCCTAATGCCTTCATCTAAGAGATACCGACGAGCATGCTCAGTCAAAACCAGGTTAATATCACTCAGATGGTCAAGAACCTTACGATTCAATTCTTCGGGCACTCGCTGATCAAAACAACGATTGCCTGCTTCCATATGAAAAACCGGAATTTTTCGACGCTTAGCCGCGATCACGGCCAAGCAGGTGTTGGTATCTCCATACAACAAAAGCGCGTCAGGCTTTTCCAGTTCGAATATCGCGTCTGACTTCGAGATAACTTCAGCAATAGTCTGTGCTGCTGTCTCACCCACAGCACCAAGAAAATGGTCGGGCTTTCGAATTTCAAGATCATCAAAAAAAACCTGATTCAACTCATAGTCATAGTTTTGACCAGAGTGAACGAGAACATGATCAGTCTGCTTATCCAATTCTGCAATAACACGACTCATCTTAATAAGTTCGGGCCGTGTTCCCACCAGCGTCATTACCTTAAGCATCTAATTGCTCCTTAATGAAGTCCAACTTCAATAAAAGTTCTTTAATGCCAGGAACATCCAAACGCTCGGTATTATGCGAAGTATAGTCATCCAATTCGGAAATATTTTGCTCGCCTTCGACAAAGTATTTCTTGTAATTAAGATCCCTATTATCGGCAGGAATACGATAGTACCGCCCCATATCCTCGGCTTTAGCCATTTCTTCACGTGAAATTAGTGATTCGTACAATTTTTCGCCGTGACGAGTACCGATGACTTTGATTGCGTTATCGCCCAAGAAAAGCTCTTTAAGCGCCTGAGCCAAATCAGCAACAGTGGATGCCGGTGCTTTTTGAACAAAAATGTCGCCTTGCTCGGCATGCTCAAATGCGTGAAGAACCAAATCTACAGAGTCATCAAGTGACATCAGGAAACGCGTCATACTTGGATCTGTAACAGTCAGTTCATCACCGTCCTTAAGCTGTTTGACAAAAAGAGGAATTACCGACCCTCGAGATGCCATAACATTTCCGTAACGGGTAGAACAGATGACAGGTCCGGTTTCGGGAATGATCCGGGACTTGGCAACTACAAGCTTCTCAGCCATAGCCTTGGAGATACCCATTGCGTTAATGGGGTATACGGCTTTGTCAGTACTAAGTACAACGACTCGACTGACATTATTGGCAATAGCCGCATTGAGTACGTTTTCAGTACCAATTACGTTGGTTTTAACGGCCTCCATCGGGTAAAACTCACAAGATGGAACTTGTTTAAGCGCCGCGGCGTGAAATATGTAGTCCACACCGACCATCGCTTGGGAAACACTAGCGTAGTCCCTGACATCGCCGATATAAAATTTGACTTTGTCATTACCTAACGCTATACGCATGTCTTCCTGTTTTTTTTCATCACGACTAAAAACACGAATCTCCTTGACGTTTGTATCGAGAAAACGCTTGAGAACAGTGTTTCCAAACGAACCAGTACCGCCCGTTATCATCAGAATCTTATCGTCGAACATATTGATCACCAAAATTTAAAAAATGGAAGTCTAACGGTTAGCGCGCATAGCTTCAATTAGATCAGGCCACTGTGGAGGCGCATACCCTGTAGCCGTTCGGAACCGAGACGAATCTAATGACCGATCAATTTGTAGCTGCTCATCCGGGACAATGCTGATTTCTTTTTGATAAGTCTTGGCGACATGGCGCAACAACGTCAGCTTATCGATTGGCTCTGCAGAGACATGGTATAACCCTTGGAGGGCGGGCTGCGGGATTACAAAATCTAGAATGACGCGAGCCAGTTCAACTGTTGGTAACCCGGAAAAAACAGCTTTTGAAAACCCTTTGACAGAGCCGGATTGCGAAAGAAACCAGTCAATGAGCGATGATTGACTATTCAGCTCATGTCCGATAATTGAAGTACGAAGAGTAACAACATGCGATTGGTCAACAATTTCTCCGATATACTTAGATTTTCCATACAAATCTTCAGCATCAGAAACATCGTTTTCTTTATACATACCCTTTCGACCGGAAAAAACACAATCAGTACTAATATGTACTAAGCGGCTCCCGACCAAAGCACACAGTTTGGCCAGCCGATGGGGCAACATTGCGTTAATGGGTAATACAGACAAAGGATCTTTAGCAGAGCTTAATTGCTTAATCAGCCCAATACAGTTAATTACAACATCAGGCTTAGAGCGCTCAAAGACATCGACTAAAGAGTCTTGATCAAGAACATCAACGCCCGAGATCAAATTACCTTTAACTTTGCTATCAAAACTATCAATTGCTTTAGCATTACGAACTGTCCCAATAACACTCAATGCAGACGAACTGCTGAGCACTTTGAAAACAGCATTACCCAGCATACCTGTTGCACCCAAGACCAATACACGCATTCCAGCACCTATTTTCTGTTGAGACGCGCAGTCAAGATATCAATCAATCGACCGCTTTGAAAATCCATATCAAAATTTTCATTAAAATATTTCAATCCTGCCAGCCCCATTTTATCACGCTCAACGCTTGAGCTCTCTTTCAATGCTAAAATGGTTGCAGCCAACAGCTGACCACTTGCAGGGGGGCACACCAATCCGGCGCCTGACTCACTGATCACCCGAGCCCCCTCCCCCCTTAAGGCCGCAATAATCGGGCGACCAGCGGCAAGATAAGCCTGAATTTTGCTAGGAATAGTATAAGAGAAAATTTCCTCATCATTCAGAGAAACCAACAACGCAGCAGCACATTCAAATAATTCAGGCATGGCATCCGCCGGAAAGCGACCAGGCAACACCAGGTTATCCAGATGAAGTGATTTTTTTTGGCTTGCCACCCATTCGAGCATGCTGCCACTGCCGACAATGAATATCCTCACCCCTGCTTCTTGCTTTAATAACGACGCGGCCTCAACAATACTTTCCACTGACTGAGCCGTACCAATGTTACCCGCAAACACCACGCTGAAATGGCTTTCGAGCTCACTTTTCAGAGTTTCGGGAATGACATTCCCTATAACTGAAAAATTTTTGCCATCTATTGAATTTGGAAAATAAACCAATTTTTCCGAACTAGCATACTTTTTTGTCGGCTCAAAAAAAGCCCGAGACTGCAGCAACAGAGTATCACAACACTTATAAATACCACGAACCATATACCCCACTGACTTGAGCACCCACGACTTCTTAACAAACCCGGTCGCAGAAAGACTTTCCGGCCATAAGTCCTGCACCCAGACAGCTAAGTGTGCGCGCTTGGCCCACTTTAAGAGTATCGCGGGTATTACCTGGACAATAGGCGAAGGGGCAAAAACTATAATCGCATCGAATTTTTTCCCCTTAAGGAGTTTAGGGAAATACCAAAGCCCCATCACAACAAATGACAAGTAATTCAATACCAGTTTTTTAGCCCCTCCCTTGCCACGAGGATAAACTGGCACACGAACCACATCGATCAGCGAGGAATAGCGCTCGCACTGCACCCCCTTGGCACTGTAACCGTCATAAATATCCCCATCGGGATAATTGGGCTTCCCTGTGGCAACGGTAACTTCATGCCCCTTACTGGCAAGCTTGATCGCCAAATCATTTATTACAAATGATTCCGGCCAAAAATACTGGGACATCAGCAAAATACGCATATACGCTAATCAAACCTGTTAAATAAGCGCGCTATTAGTAATAACTTCATTCCGCGAAAACCTTCGAAAATTAAAAAAATAGCCAACTAGTAAACATAAAAAAACACTGCATAAGTAGCAGAGCTATACCTCTGCAAAACTCCAACAACTCTCGACAAATCGACACGTAAACACCCAATCAGCGAGAATTGGAGACCCAAGGGAAATAACTGACGAATAGACGCCACAAGACAATAAAGCCCATCCAAAACATAACGAGGCTTCTGGCTAACGTCGACCGGCGCTTCAAGACTGCCTGCGAAAGCAAGCTTATCGGCGTTAACTACCGAGTCGCTCTTACTGGGGATGATATGACGAATGAATACCGAACTGATAAATCCAGCGACGCAGGTTACGAGCGTTTTCATGCAAAACTATACCCTTGAGTTCCCGACAGCCATCGATCTACCACTGCCCAATCCATGAATGCAAAGCCATCCGTGCTAACTGAGGCCTCTGACAGAGCTAACCTCAACTGGAGTGGCCATATACCACCACTCGGAAAAACACACTATTTTACAGCTTAGTGCTGGTTTTACTAATAGTTACAGACAATCTGCGACGCAAATACGACGTGCTCCTCGTGCCCGTCTCAATCAGACAAGGCGCTTGCGAGAAGCCCTAGACGTACGCCCCAGCAGCCAACCGAGAATCGGGCCTATAACCATGCCGATTAGCAAAGCAAGAATAATCACCAGCGATACCGGCAGTTGCGGCCCCGCCCAACCAAGAAACAACAAGGAAACCGATTGCTGATTCTCGAGAATAAAAGCCAGAATCGCCAAAATCATCAACAAAGCGAACAATGCCATTAGTACGCGCTTGAGATTATGCATGAGCGCCTCCCAGGATTTCGGCCACTGTCAAAGCCCTTCCTCCTCGTCCTCGTTCACACGATCACGCAGTTCTTTCCCCGGCTTGAAATGCGGGACAAACTTTCCATCCAGGCTAACCGACTGACCGGTTTTCGGATTACGCCCAACCCGCGGCGCCCGATAGTGCAAAGAGAAACTGCCAAACCCACGGATCTCAATACGATCCCCTGTGGCCAGGCATTGTGACATTTGCTCAAGCATGGTCTTGATGGCCAACTCCACATCCTTGGACGAGAGCAGCCCTTGATGGGTGACAATTCGTTCTATCAACTCCGACTTCGTCATATTTTTCCCTTCTTTTTCAAGCAGCTAGGAAAAGCGCTTCAAAGGTTTTAGCATGCCAGGAAGAATTTGAACAGCCTGAGCGCTGACATATCTTTACCAAGGAAGCCAGCCAATCTCAAACAGCTACAACACAGATCAACCTCAACGACAGACCACCAGCAAGGTCCGTGTCAGATATCCTGCAGGATTGAAACCAAAAGGAAATACATCTTCTTCCTTCACATCATCGGACCTTGCCAGGATTTTATACCCCGACGCCTTACACTCCTTTTCCGCACGCTTGCGGCATTTTTCCCACCCGGAGCCCAGCCCCGAACAATCAATCTCGATTCCACTGACCCCACGTACGACGTGAGTCTTGGCATTAGTAGTACAACCCGCCAATGTCAGTACTGCTATTGCGACAATGAGCTTGTTCATTCACTTCCTTATGCCAGAAACCCCACCCGACTGCCGCTCACTTCAGGCCAAAGGTTAGCTGCAAACAAACGATTGATCTGGTTAAAGAAAGAGACAGCGCATCGCAGATATTGGCTTCACAAACAACGATTGCAGCCGCAAGCACCAACGATGCCCATCAAATCGCAGGCACAAAAAAGGGCGACCGAAGTCGCCCTTTTTCTATGGTCTGACAGAACTTAGTTCTGTTTTTCCATTTGTGCACGCAACAGGTCGCCCAGAGTGGTAGGACCAGCAGCGACGTCAGCAGCAGGCTTGTCTTTCAAGCTCTGGATTGCTTCTTTCTCGTCTTCAACGTCTTTCGACTTGATCGACAGCTGGATTACACGGCTCTTGCGGTCAACGCTGATGATCTTGGCTTCTACTTCTTCGCCTTCTTTCAGAACGTTACGCGCGTCTTCAACGCGGTCACGGCTGATTTCGGAGGCTTTCAGAGTCGCTTCGATATCGTCGGCCAGAGTGATGATGGCGCCTTTAGCGTCAACTTCTTTCACGATGCCTTTAACGATTGCGCCTTTGTCGTTCTCTTGAACGTACTCGGAGAACGGATCGCTTTCCAGTTGCTTGATACCCAGGGAGATGCGCTCGCGCTCTGGGTCAACCGACAGGATAACGGTGTCCAGTTCGTCGCCCTTCTTGAAGCGGCGAACGGCTTCTTCGCCCACTTCGTTCCAGGAGATGTCGGACAGGTGAACCAGACCGTCGATGCCGCCGTCCAGACCAATGAAGATACCGAAATCGGTGATCGACTTGATGGTGCCGGAGATTTTATCGCCCTTGTTGAACTGGCCAGAGAAATCTTCCCATGGGTTAGATTTGCACTGCTTGATGCCAAGGGAGATACGACGACGTTCTTCGTCGATATCCAGAACCATAACTTCCACTTCGTCGCCGACTTGTACGACTTTCGAAGGGTGGATGTTCTTGTTGGTCCAGTCCATTTCGGAAACGTGTACCAGACCTTCAACGCCTTCTTCCAGCTCAGCGAAGCAGCCGTAGTCGGTCAGGTTGGTTACACGAGCGGTAACGCGAGTGCTTTCTGGGTAACGGGCTTTGATAGCAACCCATGGATCTTCGCCCAGTTGCTTGAGGCCCAGGGAAACACGATTGCGTTCGCGATCGTACTTCAGAACCTTGACATCGATCTCGTCGCCAACGTTGACGATTTCGGAAGGATGCTTGATACGCTTCCAAGCCATGTCGGTAATGTGCAGCAGGCCATCGACGCCACCCAGATCGACGAATGCGCCGTAATCGGTGAGGTTTTTGACGATACCTTTGACTTGCTGACCTTCCTGCAGGGATTCCAGCAGAGCTTCACGCTCGGCGGAGTTCTCGGCTTCGAGGACGCTGCGACGGGAAACGACAACGTTGTTGCGTTTCTGGTCGAGTTTGATGACCTTGAATTCCAGCTCTTTGCCTTCCAGGTGCGTAGTATCGCGCACAGGACGGACGTCAACCAGAGAACCTGGCAGGAACGCACGGATGCCGTTAACGTCGACAGTGAAGCCGCCTTTAACCTTACCGTTGATAACGCCCTTGACCACTTCTTCGGCTGCGAAGGCTGCTTCCAGAACAATCCAGCATTCAGCGCGCTTGGCTTTTTCACGGGACAGCTTGGTTTCACCAAAGCCATCTTCAACCGAGTCCAGAGCAACGTGAACTTCGTCACCGACGTTGATGTTCAGTTCGCCAGCGTCGTTGTAGAACTGCTCAAGCGGGATGAGTGCTTCAGACTTCAGGCCAGCGTGAACGGTTACCCAGCGAGCTTGGTAATCGATATCAACGATAACACCGGTGATGATGGAGCCTGCCTGAAGGTTCAGGGTTTTTAGGCTTTCTTCAAAGAGTTCCGCAAAGCTTTCGCTCATTTTAATTCCTGTTGAATAAGGGCGAAGGATACGCCCATCTCCACATCCCAGACGACGTGGGTTATGTTCATTAGAAGAAGCACCCGCAAGACTATGACTGGTCCCCTGCGAGGCTTCTTGGTCACCCGGCGATATCGCGAATGGCGATCTCGCTCATGATGCGTTCCAGCACCTGATCGATGGATAATTCCGTGGAATCCAGCTGTATGGCGTCAGCCGCCGGTTTGAGCGGGGCTACCGCTCGCTGGGTGTCACGCTCATCGCGGACACGTATCTCATCTAGCAGACTCGACAGACTAACACCATCGACTTTGCCCTTCAACTGCAAGTATCGACGGCGCGCACGCTCCTCGGCACTGGCAGTGAGGAAAATCTTCAACGGCGCGTCCGGAAAAACCACTGTGCCCATATCTCGGCCATCGGCTACCAGTCCCGGCATTTCCTGAAAAGCACGCTGACGCTGCAGTAGCGCCTCGCGTACTGCGGGCAATGCAGCGATTTGGGACGCGCCAGCACCAACACTTTCCGTACGAATCACATCGCTGACTTCGTCGCCTTCTAGAATGATTCGCTGCAGCTGACCGTCCGTCGCACCGATGAATTGCACGTCCAAATGCGCTGCAAGCGCCTTCAGCAACTCTTCATTGGTCAGATCAACACCATGATTGTGCGCGGCGAACGCCAGCAAACGGTACAGCGCACCGGAATCCAGAAGGTTCCAGCCCAGACGCTTCGCCAGTATCCCGGCGATCGTACCTTTACCGGAACCGCTCGGGCCATCAATGGTAATGACTGGCGACTTGTTGATCACGACTGAGCCTCTTCAGCTACCCGGATACCGACCTGCGCGCACAGCGCGAGGAAGTTCGGGAACGACGTCGCGACGTTGGCGCAATCATGGATGCGGATCGGTGCAGTAGCGCGCAGCGATGCAACGCTGAATGCCATGGCAATCCGGTGGTCGCCATGACCATGCACTTCGCCGCCGCCGATCTGGCCGCCGTCGATAATGATGCCATCCGGGGTCGGTTCGCATTTGACGCCCAGCGCCAGCAAGCCATCAGCCATGACCTGAATCCGGTCCGACTCTTTGACCCGCAACTCTTCAGCACCACGTAGTACCGTGCGCCCTTCGGCACAGGCCGCAGCCACGAACAGCACCGGGAATTCGTCGATGGCCAGTGGAACCAGCGCCTCGGGAATCTCGATACCTTTGAGTTTAGCTGCACGTACGCGCAAGTCCGCGACAGGCTCGCCACCGACTTCACGCTGGTTTTCCAGGGTGATATCGCCGCCCATCAGACGCAGGATGTCGATCACGCCGGTACGGGTCGGATTGATGCCGACGTGTTCCAGCACCAGCTCCGAACCTTCGGCGATCGATGCGGCCACCAGGAAGAACGCAGAAGACGAGATATCGCCCGGCACTTCAATATGGGTCGCAGTCAGTTTGTGCCCGGACTCGACCGACGCAGTCGCGCCATTGACGGTGACCGGGTAGCCAAAGCCTTGCAGCATGCGTTCGGTATGGTCGCGCGTCGGTGCAGGCTCGGTAACGGTGGTCTTGCCTTCGGCGTACAAACCGGCCAGCAACAGACAGGATTTCACCTGAGCACTGGCCATCGGCATGGTGTAGGTCAGGCCTTTGAGCGTGCTGCCGCCGCGAATGGTCATTGGCGGACGACCTTCAGCGGCAGTCTCGATCACGGCGCCCATTTCACGCAGCGGATTGGCCACGCGATTCATCGGACGCTTGGACAGCGAAGCGTCGCCGGTCAGGGTGCTGTCGAAGTTCTGCGCAGCCAGCAGGCCAGACAGCAGGCGCATCGAGGTGCCGGAGTTGCCCAGATAGATTGGGCCCGGCGCTGGCTTCAGGCCATGCAGGCCGACACCGTGAATGGTCACGCGACCATGGTGCGGACCCTCGATCACAACACCCATGTCACGGAAGGCTTGCAGGGTCGCCAGAGCGTCTTCGCCCTCCAGGAAGCCTTCGACTTCGGTGACGCCTTCGGCCAGGGAACCGAGCATGATCGAACGGTGGGAAATCGATTTATCGCCCGGTACACGAATCCGCCCAGTCAGGCGGCCACCAGGTTGTGCCAGGAAAATCAGGTCGTTGGAGTTCATAGCGTCCACATAGGCCCGGCGGGCCAGGATTTTACTGAAATGCTCGCGGGCAACCCGGGCGCGAGTGAACACGCCCAACAATTGGTGCCCATCCCCTGCATCGACCGCGTCGCGCAAGGCGTCGAGGTCGCTGCGAAATGTATCAAGTGTGCGCAGGACAGCTTCGCGGTTGGCGAGGAAGATGTCGTGCCACATGACCGGGTCGCTTCCCGCGATTCTTGTGAAATCGCGAAAACCGCCGGCAGCGTAACGGAAGATCTCTAGGTTTTCATTGCGCTTGGCCAACGAATCGACCAAACCGAACGCCAACAGGTGCGGCAAATGGCTGGTCGCCGCCAACACTTCATCGTGGCGCTCGACCTGCATGTGCTCGACATCGGCGCCCAATTCGCGCCACAAACGGTCGACCACCGCCAGCGCGGCCGGATCGGTTTGATCCAGCGGCGTCAGAATCACTTTATGACGACGGAACAGCTCGGCGTTGGAGGCTTCCACCCCGCTCTGCTCGGAACCGGCTATCGGATGCCCTGGCACAAAACGCGACGGAATCTCGCCAAAGGCTTCGGTCGCCGCACGGACGACATTACCTTTGGCGCTGCCGACGTCGGTCAGAATGGCCGAACCGAGATCCATTGCAGCCAGGCGCACCAACATTTTTTCCATGGCAAGGATCGGCACGGCCAACTGGATCACGTCGGCGCCCTGACAAGCTATCACCAGGTCTTCTTCGCAGCGATCCACCACGCCCAACTCGACTGCCAGCTTGCGCGACTGCGGATCGAGATCGACCCCAACCACTTCGCGGCACACGCCACTTTCACGCAAGCCCTTGGCGAACGAACCACCGATCAATCCCAGACCGACCACCACCAGGCGACCGATCATAGGTGCAGCAGATTGCAGTGCAGTGACATCAACCACGAGCCAGAACCTTGGTCAGTGCCTCAAGGAAGCGGCTGTTTTCAGCCGGCAAACCAATGGTGATGCGCAGGTGGTTCGGCATGCCGTAGTTGGCCACCGGACGCACGATCACGCCTTCGCGCAACAAGCCCTGAAACACCGGCGCAGCAACGCGACCGAGGTCGACGCAAATGAAGTTGCCTTTGGACGGAATCCAGCTCAAACCCAACTCACGGAAACCGGCTTCCAGTTGCAGCATGCCGGACTCGTTCACGCGACGGCTTTCAGCCAGGTATTCGCTGTCTTGCAGCGCAGCGCAGGCAGCGGCCAGTGCCAGACTATTAACGTTGAACGGCTGACGCACGCGATTCAGCACGTCCGCGACCACGGCGGTGGACAAACCATAACCGACTCGCAACGCCGCCAGACCGTAAGCCTTGGAGAACGTGCGTGAAACCAGCAGATTCGGATAAGCCGCCAGATAGTCCAGACCGTCCGGCAAATCGCTGCCCTCGGCGTATTCGATGTAGGCCTCGTCCAGCACCACCAGCACATGCGCCGGAACATCCTGGAGGAATTCATCCAGCGCCTCGGCATCGAACCAGGTCCCGGTCGGGTTGTTCGGGTTGGCAATGAAGACTACGCGAGTGTCAGCATCGATTGCCACCAGCATGGCCGACAGGTCATGCCCCCAGTCTTTGGCGGGAATCACTTTGGCCTGAGCACCAACGGCCTGGGTCACAATCGGGTAGACCGCAAATGCGTGCTCGCTGAACACAGCGTTGAGGCCCGGCGCCAGATAGGCACGTGCGACCAGCTCCAGAATGTCGTTGGAGCCATTGCCCAGCGTCACTTGATTCAGTTCGACGCGGCACTGCTCGGCCAACAGGGTCTTGAGTGCAAAACCATTGCCGTCCGGATACCGGGTCAGCTCGGCCAGCGCATTCTGAATCGCCGTCAGCGCTTTGGGACTCGCGCCCAACGGGTTTTCATTGCTGGCCAGTTTGACGATGCTTGCCGGATCAAGGTCCAGCTCGCGCGCCAGTTCATCCACAGGCTTGCCTGGGACGTAAGGCGAAAGTTGTTGCACGCCCGGCTGTGCCAGAGCGAGGAAGTCATCACTCATTTGCTACCCCTTAGAGAACTGCTTTCGGGTAGGAACCCAGCACTTTGAGTGCCACTGCTTCCTGACTGATCTTTTCCAGCACACCTTTGATCAATGGATCGCGATGGTGACCGACGAAGTCGATGAAGAACACGTAGGTCCATTTACCGCTGCGCGATGGACGCGTCTCGATTCGCGTCAAGTCGATGCCATTGTCGTGGAACGGCACCAGCAATTCGTGAAGCGCGCCGGGCTTGTTGCTCATGGAGACGATGATCGAGGTTTTATCGTCGCCCGTTGGCGGAACTTCCTGACTACCGATCATCAGGAATCGCGTGGAGTTATCCGGACGATCCTCGATTTTCTCGGCCAGTCGGGTCAGCCCGTACAGACCTGCGGCCATGTCGCCGGCAATTGCCGCCGAGTTCCACTCACCCTTAACCCGCTTGGCCGCTTCGGCATTGCTGGACACCGCCACGCGCTCGACATTCGGGTAATGGGCGTCCAGCCACTTGCGGCACTGGGCCAGCGACTGGGCATGGGAATAGATGCGGCTGATGCTGTCAGTCTTGGTGTTTTCACCGACCAACAGGTGGTGGTGAATCCGCAACTCGACTTCGCCACAGATGACCATGTCGTGTTCGAGGAAGCTATCGAGGGTGTGGTTGACCGCGCCTTCGGTGGAGTTTTCCACCGGAACCACGCCAAAGTTCACCGCACCGGCCGCCACTTCGCGGAACACTTCGTCGATCGCCGCCATCGGCTTGCTGATAACAGCGTGGCCGAAGTGTTTCATGGCCGCCGCCTGCGTGAACGTGCCTTCAGGACCGAGGTAAGCCACTTTCAACGGCTGCTCGAGCGCCAGGCACGAGGACATGATTTCGCGGAACAACCGCGCCATCTCTTCGTTACCCAGCGGCCCTTTATTACGCTCCATCACACGCTTGAGCACCTGAGCTTCGCGCTCAGGACGATAGAACACCGGCACTTCGCCTTCGGCCAGCGAGGCCATCTTTACTCGCGCAACTTCCTGGGCGCAGCGTGCGCGCTCACTGATCAGCTCCAGGACTTTCTCGTCCAGGGCATCAATGCGCAGGCGCAGTGCCTTGAGTTCTTGCTCAGACATTAGCCGTGTTCCTTCTCGAACTCTGCCATGTACGAAATCAAAGCGTTGACCGCAACGATGTCGACGGCGTTATAGATGGAGGCGCGCATGCCGCCCACGGAACGGTGACCTTTGAGGTTCAACAGGCCACGCTCGTCGGCACCGACCAAAAATGGCTTGTCCAGACGGTCGTCAGCCAGACGGAACGGCACGTTCATCCACGAGCGATCCGATTTGTTGATCGGGTTGCTGTACAAGCCACTGGCGTCGATGAAGTCATACAGCGTGCGCTGCTTCACTTCATTGAGCTTGCCGATGGCTTCAACACCACCCTGCTCTTTCAGCCACTCGAACACCAGTCCGGACAAATACCAGGCCAGGGTCGGCGGGGTGTTGTACATCGAACCATTATCGGCCGCGACCTTGTAATTGAGCATGGTCGGGCACATGGAACGGGCGTGACCCAGCAGGTCTTCGCGAACGATGTTGACCACGACGCCGCTCGGGCCGATGTTTTTCTGGGCGCCGGCGTAGATCATGCCAAAGCGCGAAACATCGATCGGGCGCGACAGAATGTCCGAAGACATGTCGGCCACCAGCGGAACATCACCGGTTTCGGGGATCCACTGGAATTCCAGACCACCGATGGTTTCGTTCGGCGCGTAGTGAACGTAGGCCGCGTCTTTCGACAGGTTCCATTCGTTCTGACCGGGAATAGCGAAATAGTCGTAAGGCTTGGCGGTCGCGGCGACATTTACGTTGCCGTAGCGCGAAGCTTCTTCGATGGCTTTCTGCGACCAGATACCGGTATCGATATAGTCGGCAGTGCCGTTTTCCGGCAACAGGTTCAGAGGAATCTGAGCAAATTGCTGGCTGGCGCCGCCTTGCAGAAACAGCACTTTATAGTTCGAGGGGATATTCAGCAGATCACGCAGATCCTGCTCGGCCTTGGTGGCGATGGACACGAACTCATCACTGCGATGGCTCATTTCCATGACCGACAGGCCCTTGCCGTGCCAATCAAGGAGTTCACCCTGGGCGCGCTGCAGGACAGCTTCGGGAAGTGCCGCAGGACCGGCACAGAAGTTATAGGCTCTCTTGCTCACATCCAATCTCGCTCTGATTTGGTGGTAATCACGCAATACATCACAACATCAATCGACACAGAGTCCCTGCCGAAGCAGAAAACCTGTGGGAGCGAGCCTGCTCGCGAATGCATCACCGCGGTACTGGAGGTGCACTGCGGCGCCTGCAATCGCGGGCAAGCCCAGCTCCTACAAAAAGCCCCTTCACACAGGACCCTCGTGGGTGTCGATATTTTCATACAGGACAAACAACAAGGGGGCGAATTCTCATCCGCCCCCTGTTTGTTCGCTTACTCTTGTGGCTCTTCGTCGGCGGCGGCATCGAGTTGCTGATCGTCAACAACGTCGTCGATCACGACTTCGCCAACGAACTCTGCACCCTCTTCACCTTCCAGCTCTTCACCTTCGACTTCCGACGGTTCCTGAACCCGCTCCAGACCGACCAGTGTTTCATCACTGGCCAGCTTGATCAGGGTCACGCCCTGAGTGTTACGACCCAGGCTGGAAACTTCGTCGACACGGGTACGAACCAACGTGCCCTGGTCAGAAATCAGCATGATTTCCTCGCCATCGAGCACCTGGACCGCGCCGACCAGACGGCCGTTACGGTCGTTGCTGACCATGGCGATAACGCCTTGACCGCCACGCTTGTACTCAGGGAACTCGGTGATCGCCGTGCGCTTGCCGAAACCACGCGCCGAAGCGGTGAGGATCTGGCTGCCTTCTTCCGGGATCAGCATGGAAATCAGCTTCTGGCCTTCCGGCAGACGCATGCCGCGAACACCGCGAGCGGTACGACCCATGGCGCGAACGTCGGTTTCCTTGAAGCGAGTGACCTTGCCGCCGTCGGAGAACAGCATGACTTCGCGCTCGCCATCGGTAATGGCGGCAGAGATCAGTACGTCACCTTCGTCCAGCTCCAGCGCGATCAGACCGACGCTGCGTTGACGGCTGAAGGATTCCAGCGGGGTCTTCTTCACAGTGCCTTTAGCAGTCGCCATGAAGATGAAGTGACCTTCGGTGTATTCCTCGACCGGCAGCATGGTGGTGATGTATTCATCACTGTCCAGCGGCAGCAGGTTGACCAGCGGACGACCACGGGCAGCGCGGGACGCTTCCGGAATTTCGTAGGTTTTCAGCCAGTACACTTTGCCTTTGCTGGAGAACAGCAGCAGCGTGGTGTGGCTGTTGGCAACCAGCAGGTGAGCAATGTAATCCTCATCCTTGACGCCAGTCGCCGATTTACCTTTACCGCCACGACGTT
Organism: Pseudomonas sp. GL-B-19; assembly: GCF_019956415.1. Classification (GTDB taxonomy): domain Bacteria; phylum Pseudomonadota; class Gammaproteobacteria; order Pseudomonadales; family Pseudomonadaceae; genus Aquipseudomonas. Next base: position 75,191 of record NZ_JAHBDK010000053.1, on the reverse strand, counting down.
GAGCCTGGTACGCAGCCAATGGCTGGGTCTTGGCGTAGCCACCGTGGGAAATGGTCACGACGCGCTCTTCTTCCGGGATCATGTCACCCAGGGTCAGGTCGAGACGGGCATCGAGGATCTCGGTGCGACGCACATCGCCGTACTCGGCGCGGATCACTTCCAGCTCTTCGCGGATCACTTCCATCAGGCGCGTGGCGCTGCTGAGGATGCGGATCAGTTCGCCGATCTGGTTGAGGATCTCTTGATACTCGGCCAGCAGTTTTTCGTGTTCCAGACCGGTCAAACGGTGCAAACGCAGTTCCAGAATGGCTTGAGCCTGTTCTGGCGACAGGAAGTACTTGCCGTCGCGCAGGCCGTATTGCGGGTCCAGAGTCTCTGGACGGCAAGAATCGGCACCGGCGCGCTCGACCATGGCCACCACGGCAGAGGATTCCCAGGCGGTGCTGATCAGCGCTTCCTTGGCTTCCGACGGCGTTGGCGAGGCCTTGATCAGGGCGATGACCGGGTCGATGTTCGACAGGGCAACCGCTTGACCTTCCAGAATGTGGCCACGTTCGCGGGCTTTACGCAGCTCGAACACGGTACGGCGCGTAACGACTTCGCGACGGTGACGAACGAAGGCTTCCAGCAGGTCTTTGAGGTTCAGGATCCGTGGACGGCCGTCGATCAGCGCAACGATGTTGATACCGAACACCGCTTGCAGCTGGGTCTGGGCGTAGAGGTTGTTGAGGATCACCTCAGGCACTTCGCCGCGACGCAGTTCGATCACGACGCGCATACCGTCCTTGTCGGACTCGTCGCGCAACTCGGTGATGCCTTCAAGCTTCTTCTCTTTAACCAGCTCGGCGATCTTCTCGATCAGACGGGCCTTGTTGAGCTGGTAAGGGAGTTCGGTAATGACGATCTGCTGACGGCCACCGACCTTGTCGATGTCTTCGATCGTCGAGCGGGCGCGCATGTAAATGCGGCCACGACCGGTACGGTAGGCTTCGATGATGCCGGCACGACCGTTGATGATCGCGGCGGTCGGGAAGTCCGGACCGGGGATGTATTGCATCAGCTCATCGATGGTCAACTCTGGGTTGTCGATGAGGGCCAGGCAACCGTCGATGACTTCACCGAGGTTGTGCGGCGGAATGTTGGTCGCCATGCCCACGGCGATACCGCTGGAGCCGTTGACGAGCAAGTTGGGAATACGGGTCGGCATGACCGCCGGGATCATTTCGGTGCCGTCGTAGTTCGGCACCCAGTCCACGGTTTCTTTGTGCAGGTCAGCCAGCAGTTCGTGCGCCAGCTTGGTCATGCGTACTTCGGTGTATCGCATGGCCGCGGCGTTGTCGCCGTCCACCGAACCGAAGTTGCCTTGACCGTCTACCAGCAGGTAGCGCAGCGAAAACGGCTGCGCCATGCGGACGATGGTGTCGTACACCGCCGTATCACCGTGCGGGTGATACTTACCGATTACGTCACCGACAACACGGGCAGATTTCTTGTACGGCTTGTTGAAGTCGTTGCCCAGCTCGCTCATCGCGAACAGCACACGCCGGTGCACGGGCTTCAAGCCATCGCGCGCATCCGGCAGGGCCCGCCCGACAATTACGCTCATTGCGTAGTCGAGGTAGGACTGCTTCAGCTCGTCTTCGATATTGACCGGGAGGATTTCTTTGGCCAGTTCGCCCATGAGAAGCTCGATTCCTTTTTCTGGTGAAACTTCGTCACATCCATATGGGACGAACGAAGCTCGCCGCTGCAGGCTGAGTGCCATACACCGACTTACGACAAATCAACAAATGAACCATGGATTTGCGCAGTAAAGACAACCCCGTGGGGCTGCCTCGGAAAACGCCGGATGTTATCACAAGAGCCGCCACGCACCTATCCCCCAGACGCGCATGGAGCATAGTTAGTTGACCGATGACAGGCTTGAGGGAGACGAGAGAGGCTTAGAGGAAAATTTCAGAGGTGAATGAAGCGTATTTGTTGGCTGTCAGGGCCTCATCGCGAGCAGGCTCACTCCCACACAGGATCTGCATCGTTCACAAATCCCTTGTGGGAGCGAGCCTGCTCGCGATGGCAATCTTTCAGGCGCCAGAAATTATTAATGCAGACGCTTGCGGCACATCAACTGCGCCATTTTCGCGGTATCCGGCCGCTCGACGATGCCTTTTTCGGTGACGATCACATCGATCAGGTCCGCGGGCGTCACATCGAATACCGGGTTGAACGCATCGACATCCGCCCCGACCCGCTTGCCGCCGATCTCTAGCAACTCACGGCCGTCACGCTCTTCGATAGGAATTTCGTCGCCACTGGCCATGTTCAGATCGATGGTCGAACTTGGTGCGACCACCATGAAGCGCACGCCATGGTGCATGGCGTTGACCGCCAGTTGATAGGTGCCAATCTTGTTCGCCACATCGCCATTGGCGGTGATTCGGTCCGCACCGACGATCACCCAGGTCACGCCTTTGGTTTTCATGATGTGCGCGGCGGCGGAGTCGGCATTCAGGGTCACGGGAATGCCTTCATTGGCCAGTTCCCATGCAGTCAATCGCGAACCTTGCAGCCACGGCCGGGTTTCGTTGGCGTAAACGCGCTCAACCATGCCTTCGATAAAGGCCCCGCGAATCACGCCCAGCGCCGTGCCGAAGCCACCCGTAGCCAGCGCGCCGGTGTTGCAGTGGGTCAGGATCGCCTGGGCGTTACCCTGGTGCTTGCGGATCAAGTCCACACCCAGCTGGGCCATGGTCAGGTTGGCTTCGCGATCACTTTCATGAATGGCGATGGCCTCTGCCTCCAGCGCCACCAGAGGGTCTGCGTCTCCCTTGAGACGATCCAGGCGGTCACGCATGCGACTCAAGGCCCAGAACAGATTCACCGCTGTCGGACGGGAATCGGCCAGTAACGCGTAATCCTCTTCCCACGCTGCCTGCCAGTCACCGCCCTCGGCAATTCGGGCGCGGGCTGACAGCACCATTCCATACGCCGCACTGATGCCGATCGCTGGCGCACCGCGCACCACCATCGAACGAATAGCCTCGGCCACACCGGCTGCACTTGTGTAGGCAATCCAGGTTTCTTCGAAGGGCAAAATACGCTGATCCAGCAGGTACAGGGCGCCATCACGCCAATCGATGGCCTTCACCTTCTCCGCAGCCAACAGTCGATCGCGCATCCCTCACCCCGCACTCAAGCACAAAAGCCGCCGATTATAGCGAGCCCCCCGCGAAGACGCTCGGGTATACTTCGCCATCCTTTACAAAAGCACTGGAACCCCACCCTCGATGCCGAACACTGCCGCTGCGCTCGACCTGTTGTTGCTGCCGACCTGGCTGGTACCCGTCGAACCCGCTGGTGTTGTCCTCAAAGAGCATGGCTTGGGCATCCGTGACGGACGCATCGTGTTTATCGGCCCACGCTCGGCTGCGTTGAAGCTTAACGCAACTGAAGTCCGTGAATTGCCGGACATGTTACTCAGCCCCGGGCTGATCAACGCTCACGGGCACGCCGCCATGACGCTGTTTCGTGGCCTGGCCGATGATCTGCCACTCATGACCTGGCTGGAAAACCATATCTGGCCGGCAGAAGCCAAGTGGGTCGATGAAGCCTTTGTACGAGATGGTACGGACCTGGCCATCGCCGAACAGATCAAAGGTGGCATCACCTGCTTCTCTGACATGTATTTCTTCCCAAAGGTTGCCAGCGAGCGCGTGCATAACAGCGGTATTCGCGCGCAAATCGCGATTCCGATCCTCGATTTCCCGATCCCGGGCGCCAGTACGGCGGACGAAGCCATTCGTCAGGGCGTGGAATTGTTTGGCGATCTCAAACACCACGAGCGCATCAAAATCACCTTCGGCCCCCATGCGCCCTATACCGTGGGCGACGAAAACCTGGAAAAAATCCGCATGATCGCCGAAGAGCTGGACGCTTCGATCCACATGCACGTCCATGAAACGGCCTTCGAAGTGCAGCAATCGGTCGAGCAGCGCGGTGAACGCCCACTGGCTCGCCTCGGCCGCCTGGGCCTGCTCGGGCCGAGGTTCCAGGCGGTTCACATGACCCAGATCAGCGATGAAGACCTGGTGATGCTGGTAGAAAGCAACACCAATGTGATTCATTGCCCGGAATCCAACCTCAAGCTGGCCAGCGGATTTTGCCCGGTCGAGCGCTTGTGGCAGGCAGGCGTCAATGTGGCCGTCGGCACCGACGGTGCCGCCAGTAACAACGATCTCGACCTGCTCGGCGAAACCCGCACCGCTGCGTTGCTGGCCAAGACCGTCGCCGGCTCGGCCACCGCGCTGGGTGCTCATCGCGCCTTGCGCATGGCCACGCTCAATGGCGCCCGCGCCTTGGGGATCGAGGCTGAAACGGGTTCGCTGGAAGTCGGCAAGGCGGCCGACATTGTGGCGTTTGACCTGTCCGGCCTGGCGCAGCAACCGGTCTATGACCCGGTTTCGCAACTGATCTACGCCACCGGCCGGGACTGCGTGAAACACCTGTGGGTCGCCGGCAAGCAACTGCTCGACGACCGGCGCCTGACCCGCCTGGATGAAGAACAGTTATGTGCCACCGCCAAGGCCTGGGGCCAGCGCATCAGTGGCCACACCGAATCGTAAGATCCCCGGACCAAACACCGGGGCAACAGGATTTTTCAAGTTTTAGAGGACTGAACCATGAGCAACGTCGACTACGCCGAGATCGCCAAATTCGAAGCCCTGGCCCATCGCTGGTGGGACCGTGAAAGCGAGTTCAAGCCGCTTCACGACATCAACCCGCTGCGGGTCAACTGGATTGATGAACGCGTCAATCTGGCCGGCAAAAAGGTGCTGGACGTCGGTTGCGGCGGCGGGATTCTCAGCGAGGCCATGGCCCAGCGCGGCGCTACCGTCATGGGCATCGACATGGGTGAAGCGCCGCTCGCAGTCGCGCAGTTGCATCAGCTGGAATCGGGCGTGAACGTCGAGTACCGCCAGATCACCGCTGAAGGCCTCGCCGAGGAAATGCCCGAGCAATTCGACGTCGTCACGTGCCTGGAAATGCTTGAGCACGTACCGGATCCGTCTTCGGTCATCCGCGCCTGCTTTCGCATGGTCAAGCCCGGCGGCCAAGTGTTCTTCTCCACCATCAACCGCAATCCGAAGGCGTACCTGTTCGCTATCGTCGGCGCCGAATACATCATGAAGCTGCTGCCGCGCGGCACGCACGATTTCAAGAAATTCATCCGCCCTTCCGAGCTTGGCGCCTGGAGTCGCATGGCTGGCCTGACCGTCAAAGACATCATCGGCCTGACCTACAACCCGTTGACCAAGCACTACAAACTGGCGGCCGATGTGGACGTCAACTACATGATCCAGACCCTGCGCGAGGAGTAAGCCGATGCGTATCAGAGCAGTCCTTTTTGACATGGACGGCACGCTGCTCGACACCGCGCCGGACTTTATCGCCATCTGTCAGGCTATGCGCGCCGATCGTGGCTTGCCACCCATGAATGACAAGCACATTCGTGACGAGATCTCCGGCGGCGCCAAGGCAATGGTCGCCGTAACCTTTTCGATGGACCCCGAATCGCCGGGCTTTGAAGAGCTGCGACTCGAGTTCCTGGAACGCTATCTCGCCGGTTGCGCGGTTCACAGCAAGCTCTTCGATGGCATGGGCGAACTCCTGGCCGACATCGAGAAGTCCAACCTGATCTGGGGCGTGGTCACCAACAAGCCTCTGCGTTTTGCCGAGCCGATCATGCAGCAACTGGGGCTGGCCGAGCGTTCCGCACTGCTGATCTGCCCCGATCACGTGAAGAACAGCAAGCCAGACCCGGAGCCGCTGATTCTGGCGTGCAAGATGCTCGACCTGGACCCGGCCAGTGTGTTGTTTGTGGGCGATGATCTGCGAGATATCGAATCCGGTCGCGATGCCGGCACCAAGACGGCTGCGGTGACCTACGGCTACATTCACCCTGACGACAACCCGCGACACTGGGGCGCGGACGTGGTGGTGGATCATCCGCTGGAATTGCGCAAGGTGCTCGATAGCGCTTTGTGCAGTTGCTGATTGTAGGAGCACGGCTTGCCGGCGATTGCGATTCTGAAAACGCCATCGCTGGCAAGCCATGCTCCTACAGGGTCTGCTTTCTTTTTTGTTGAGGTTTCTTATGTTTGATTACTCCGCCCGCCCTGAATTACTCAAAGACCGGGTCATTCTGGTCACCGGTGCTGGTCGCGGCATCGGCGCGGCGGCTGCGAAAACCTACGCAGCCCATGGCGCCACCGTATTGCTGCTGGGCAAGACCGAAGCCAACCTGACTCAGGTTTATGACGAAATCGAAGCGGCCGGGCATCCACAGCCGGCGGTGATTCCGTTCAACCTGGAAACCGCCCTGCCCCACCAGTACGACGAACTGGCCGCCATGATCGAAACCGAATTCGGCCATCTCGACGGTTTGCTGCATAACGCGTCGATTATTGGTCCGCGCACGCCGATCGAACAGCTGTCCGGCGAAAACTTCATGCGCGTCATGCATGTCAACGTCAACGCCATGTTCATGCTCACCAGCACCCTGCTGCCTCTGCTAAAGCTGTCGCAGGACGCCTCGGTGGTGTTTACCTCCAGCAGCGTCGGCCGCAAGGGGCGTGCCTATTGGGGCGCGTATGGCGTGTCCAAATTTGCCACTGAAGGCCTGATGCAAACCCTGGCCGACGAAGTGGACACCGTGGCTCCGGTACGCTCCAACAGCATCAACCCGGGCGCCACGCGCACCAGCATGCGGGCCCAGGCTTACCCAGCGGAAAATCCGCTCAACAACCCGACCCCGGAAGAGATCATGCCGGTCTATCTCTACCTGATGGGCCCGGACAGTACCGGCATCAATGGCCAGGCGTTCAACGCCCAGTAACACCGTGCGTCGCTTTTGTGCCGTGCCGATTTCCCGGCGCGGCACACAAAGTGCGCCACAACCATACCCCCTTGCCAGTCAAACAACTGTCACACATTTCATCACCCGCCCTCACCATCGAATTCAACCTAATGATTTATATAGATTTTTATCTGAATGAACCGAATGGCACGACTTTCGCTCTAAAGCTGCTCAGACAGCAGTGTGAAAGCAGACGGGCGGACGCTTGGGTCGATAGTTCATTAATCATCGGCGAAGCGGACTAAACTTGCGGCATATGTCCTACGGGACTGATGGACCAGTATGTCGCGCAGCCCAAAGCCGCTCTCACCCAGCCTGTAAGACAGCTTTACTGCTTAGGGGCGCACGCCATATGAAATCACCTTCCCAGACCAACGCAATTGACTTCGACAGTGCCAAATTGCAACGCCTGGGATTTGGACAGCAGCCTCCCCTTCTGGAGCGGCCCGTCAGCCTTGCGCAATTGCGCCAGCAACTGGGTCAGCAGCTGCAAACCAGTCTTGAGCCACAACGCATTCTCGGACTTTTCTTCCGCGAAATTCAGCGCCTGGTGCCACTGGATGCCTTGACCTATCAGCATCAAGCCAGCGACTTGCGCCTGGAGTTTGGTCAGCGTGGTCATCACTCGGTCAGTTACAGCCTCAGCCATGAAGGCGAACAGCTCGGTGAACTGGTGTTCCGGCGCAATGAGCGATTCAGCGAGCTGGATCAAGGCAATCTGGAGTCGTTGCTGTCCGCACTGCTCTTCCCGATGCGCAATGCGCTTCTTTACCGAGCCGCTACCCAAATCGCATTGCGCGATCCGCTGACCGATACCGGTAACCGCATTGCCATGGATCAGACCCTGGAACGCGAAATCGAGATGTCGCGACGCCACTTGATGCCTTTGTCATTGCTGATGCTGGACATCGATCACTTCAAAAACGTCAACGACAGTTATGGCCACAATGCGGGCGACGATGTGCTCAAGGCTGTCGCCACCGCGATCAAAAACCAGTTGCGCAATGTCGACATGGTGTTCCGGTTTGGTGGCGAAGAGTTCCTGATCCTGCTGTCCAACACCACGCGGGAAGCAGCAGCCATGGTCGGTGAGCGACTACGGGTGGCAGCTCAGGCCCAGGATTATCAGGCCGATGGCAATGCCATAGAGCTGACCGTCAGCCTCGGATGCTCGACCCTGCTGCCTGGCGAATCTGCCGAAAGCTTGTTGCGGCGGGCCGACAGTGCGCTGTATGTCGCCAAGCGCGAAGGACGTAACCGGCTGACGATGGCCGGTTGAGTTTTCGCAACACCGCATAACCAATGTGGGAGCGAGCAAGCCCGCTCCCACATTGGTTTGTGTTGCCTATGGATCAGCTTTCAGCCAGCGCCAGGCGCTCACGCACCACCGGTGCTTTTTCCGAATGCTCCAGCTGCATGCAGCGCTCCAGAAACAGGTGCATGTAGTCGTAGCTCTTGCACACTGCCTGTCGCAATTCCACTTGCAGGGATTTGCTCGGGTTCATGCCCGCCAGGGTACAGATGATCTCCAGTGCTTCCCATGGATGGGCATCGTCATATTGGGCATGCATCTTTAACCACTTCATGGCTCGCTTGCGATCTTCTTCCGGGAATGCCGCGGCGTAGACGCCACTGGAGCAGACCAGGGCCGACCACTCTCCAGTCGCGCCTTCAATGGCGTAGTTGGTCGCAGCGATGGCCACGATCAACGAATCGGCCGAACTGGTGTGCCAGCACCAATGGCTCAAGGCGTGAAGTTCGGGGGCAACCTGTTGCGCTTGCAGGTCTTCCAGGCTGACCCCATGAGCCCGACTCCAGTGCACCCAATAATCGGCATGGTTCAACTCCACGCGAATATTGCGCATCAGCCAACGACGTGCCATGTCTTCGCCGGGATGACGGGCAAAGCGAGTCTTGGTCAGGTTCTGTGCCATGTATAACGCGAACTGCTCAACAACCGGCCAGCCACCAATAAGGTACTGGCGCATGGTTTTTGCGCTGAGTTTGTTGTCTCGCATGCGCTGATACAGTTCGTGTTCAACAACCCGGCGCTTACTCTCGCTGCAATCCTTGATGAGCTGCTGAGCCCAGGCGGGATAACTTGCCGCTTCCATGAGTGGTCCGGTTCGGTTGAATGTGTCGATCACTGTCGAGCTCCTTTTGATTGTGATTGTTCGGATCAGCAAGAGATTTCAACGGAACGTGCCAGGGGCCTTGAATAACAAAGGCTGAGGCCTGGCAGGACGACTTTGCAAACTATCGCAGGTAAACGGATTCGGGCGTTCAATCACATACCCTTGAGCGAAATCGACCCCGATTTCCAGCAATGCCTGCTCAATCTGGGGTGATTCTACAAACTCGGCAATAGTGCGCTTACCCATGACATGCCCGATGTGGTTAATCACTTCGACCATGGCGCGGTTAATCGGGTCGTCCAACATATCCTTTACGAAACTCCCGTCGATCTTCAGGAAGTCTACAGGTAAATGTTTCAAGTAAGCGAACGAGGACATTCCGGCACAGAAATCATCTAATGAAAAGTGACAACCTAAACCTTTGAGTTCATTGATAAATCTAGTTGCACTGCCCAAATTGGAAATTGCACTGGTTTCTGTGATTTCAAAACAAATCATTTCAGGTGGAATTGAATAGTTAACGAATTGTTCACGCAGGAAGTCCAGAAACGCCTCATCTCCGATAGTTGTGCCTGACAGATTAATCGCACACATGGCTAATGGACCTTGGCGCTCTTCAGCCCTGCATTGGGCAATGATCTTGAAGACGTTCTCCACCACCCAGCGATCCAGTGCAGTCATCAACCCATAACGCTCGGCGGCCGGAATAAAACTGTTCGGCAAGATCATGCGGCCGGCTTCGTCATGCAGACGCAACAGGATTTCGATATGACCGCCGCCGCGCTCGGTATGCCCCAACGGCGCGATTTCCTGGGAATACAGGCAAAAGCGATTCTCTTCCAGCGCTATGTGCAGGCGCTGCACCCAGGCCATTTCGCCAAAACGCAATGTCAGTTCCGAGTCATCGGCGTGATAGACCTGAACCCGATTTCGTCCTTTTTCCTTGGCCATGTAACACGCCATATCAGCGGCGCGCAGTGATGCTTCCAGCGTCGTAGGAGGTTGCGCGACATGCACCAGCCCTATGCTTACCGTGGTGACAAAGGGTCGGCCTTTCCAGACAAAGTGCAGGTTTTGTACGGTCAGGCGCAAACTTTCGGCAATCTTCTCGGCAGCGTCCGATGCACAGTTTTCCAGCAAGATGCCGAACTCATCGCCACCCAGCCGAGCCAAGGTGTCACCTTCGCGCAACCCGGATTGCAACAACGCACAGATATGCCGCAGCAGCTCATCTCCCGCCGCATGACCGCACGTGTCATTGACCAGTTTGAATTGATCCAGATCGAGAAACATCAGGGCATGGCGCCCGGTATGCCGCGCCAGATTTTGCAGTGCCTGCTCCAGTCGAAACTCGAACTCGCGTCGGTTGGCGAGCCCGGTCAAGGCGTCATGAGTCGCCTGCCAGGACAGATTGGCAATGTACTGGCGCTCCTGCGTCATGTCATGCAACACCAGCACGGTGCCACTGACCTTGCCCACATTGCGAATCGGCGAACCCACCAACGTTACCGAAACCGTACTGCCATCCAGACGCTGAATCAGTTTGGAATGTTCGCTGCCACCACTGAGTTGACCGCTCAAAATATGTTCGATCAATGTGAACCCGTCAGCCTGAGCGTTTTCATCCAGCAAATTGAACAGCGCCGCCAGCGGCAAACCCGTCGCCCGTTCGGCTTTCCAGTGGGTCAGCGCCTCGGCGGCGGGATTCATGTAGGTGATAGCGCCTTCGACATCCGTGGTGATCACGCCGTCGCCAATGGATTGCAAAGTGATCTGCGCCCGGTCTTTCTCCAGTTGCAGCGCTTCGGCGAATTCATGCCGCTGCTTGAGCAACTTGTGGGTACGCAGCAACGCAAGCGCGATCAAGCCCAGCGCCGTGGCGAGGTTGGTCACCAGCAGCAACTGGAGGATCAAGCGCGAGCCCTCGCCCAATGCATCACTGAACGCTTTGGCGGCGGGTGTCACTGCATCGTTGATGACGAGTATCTGGTCTTTCCAGCGCAAGATATCAGCGGGTGAGACCTGTTTGTCGGCAACGCGCTGGTGCATCTCTTGCGCAACATCATCGAGTTGCAGCAAGTACGCGTCACCCACCGTCCAGCGGTCGATGGCTTTTTCAAGGTAAGAGAAATGCCGGAAGTTGAGGTAGAGCCAGATCAGACTGGAAACGTCGTCAGGGTGATTGCCCCCTTTGAGGATCGCCTCTCGCGCGGTTTCGATTTCAGGTGGCTGGTGATCCAGCGCCAGGCGTAACTCGTGCCCCCCCTGAGGTATGGCAATGGCGTTCTGGTATTTGAGGAAAATCGCCTCGTCGCGACTGTCCGCGTAGAGGTTTAGGTAATAGATGGCGTCTTTTTGCCCCTTCGACCATAGACTCTCACCGGCAACATAGCCGCGCACTGCCGACAGAACGTACAGGCTGACGCCCCCCAACAGGGCCTGAAACAGCACGACGGCAATAAATGGCCAGACAATGCCCAACAACCGTGGCGTTCCGAGAGTCCGGGTTTGATTCATGAGGTCCCTTTTTAGCACTGCCAGATCATCATCCCAACGTGATCGCTACCGCTAGACTAGGGTGCGATCTCGATCCCGGCAAGCAAACCGTCCAACTTCAAGACTTGCACTGACAAAGACGCACTGAATTACTACCGGCGTTATAGCTGTTGTAAATGCCCGTAAAGCTTGGCGTACAAACCACCATCAGCTATCAATTGCTGGTGGTCGCCATCCTCGGCAATCTGTCCGCCATCGAACACCAGCACCCGGTCGGCCTGCTTCACCGCCGACAATCGGTGGGCAATGATCAGCGTGGTGCGGTGGCTGAGGAACCGCGCCAGCGCCTGATGCAGGTTGTATTCCGTGGCGGCGTCCAGCGCTGAAGTGGCCTCGTCGAGAATCACCACTTTGGGTTCGGCCAGGACCATCCGCGCAATCGCCAGGCGTTGGCGCTGGCCTCCGGACAAACGCACACCGGAGCGTCCGACGATGCTGTCCAGACCGTTTGGCAGCGCTTGAACCGTCTGGTGCAGCTGCGCAATTTCCAGCGCTTGCCAGCAGGCTTCGTCGCTGCGCACTCGGCCCATCGTCAGGTTGGCGCGGATGGTGTCGTTGAACAGCGCAGGATGTTGCAGAACCACCGCGACATTTTCGCGCACGGTTTCCAGGCCGATCTCCTGTTGGGTCGAGCCACCGAAGCGGATGGTCCCGGCCTGTGGCGTGTACAAGCCCAACAACAGTTGCACCAACGTGCTTTTGCCGCCACCACTGGCGCCGACAATCGCGACTTTTTCACCGGGGGCGATGGACAGGTCCATTTTGTTCAGAACCCACTCATCGCCGTAACCGAAACTCAGGCCCTGGACTTCAATGCCCACGGTGTCACGGCCCTGGAACGGATCGACGCCGCCGGGGTATTGCGGCTCATCGGCCCGGGCCAGTAGCTCGTTGATCCGCGACAGCGCACCACTGGCGGCGTAATAGGCGTACTGCAGATTGAGCAGCTGTTCCACCGGACCGATCATGAACCACAGGTAGCTGAACACCGCCAGCATCTGGCCGATGGACAGGTCGGAGAACAGCACGGTGAGCATGGCTGCCGCGCGAAAAATATCGATGCCGAACTGGAACAGCAAGCCGCTGGCCCGGTTCGAGGCATCGGTTTTCCATTGCGAGTTGACCGCGTAGTCGCGCACTTCCCGGGCCCGCAGGCCAAGGCGACCGAGAAAGAATCCCTGGCGGTTGCCGGCGCGCACCTCCTGGATCGAGTCGAGGGTTTCGGTCAGTGCCTGGGTGAAGCGCGAGGTGCTGTCATTCTCGAGTTTCTTCAGGTGTTTGACCCGTTTGCCCAACAGCACCGTGGCGTAAATCACCAACGGATTGAACAACATGATCAGCAGCGCCAGCTTCCAGTGCATCCAGATCAGAATGCTCGCGGTGCCGACCAGGGTCAGCATCGCCACAAGGAAACGACTGAGGGTTTCACCGACAAATTTGTCCAGCGTGTCCAGGTCGGTGACCATGTGCGTGGTCACCGTGCCGCTGCCCAGGCTTTCGTATTCGCCCAGGGAAATGCGCTTGAGCCGCTCGATCAGCCGGGTGCGAATGCGATACACGATGTCCTTGGCCAGCGCCGCGAACAATTTGGCCTGCACCACGTTGAACAACAAGGCGCCGCAGCGCAGCAACAAGGTCACGAGCAACATCAGGCCAATGTAGCCCGCCGCTTTCTGCCAGCCATCGGGTAGGAAGTGGTTCATGACCTTCAGCGCAGTGTCGCCGTGCCCCAACAACACTTCGTCCACCAGCAACGGCAGCAGCAACGGTATCGGTACGCTGCACAAGGTAGCCAGCACCGCGACGCCATTGGCAATCCACAGGGATTTTTTATGGTGCAGGGCCAATCGGCGGATTTCGGCCCAGCTCAGTCGATCGACACGCTTGGGAACCGGGGCGTCATCGGGCACATCATGCACAGGCAGCGCGCTCCAGCCAGCGGCCGAGCAACGGGGACAATTCACTCAGGGGTTGATAGCCATTGGTCAGCAACGCCAATTGACCATTACGCTCAGCCAGCAACGTAGGGAACCCGGCGATGCCCAGGTCCTGGACCCAAGTGAAATCGGCCGCCGTGGCGGTGTGCATATCCGCACGGTCGAACGCAGCAGCGAATTCAATGCGCGGCAGACCAGCCTGCTCGGCCAGCTCCACCAGCACGCTGGCGTGGGTGACGTCGCGACCTTCGACGTAGAACGCGTGCTGAATCAGGCCCAGCAGCTTCCACGCGCAATCCGGCGCCAGGCTGCGCGCGGTCACCAACGCCCGACACGCAGGCTCCGTGTCGTAGACAAAGCCGTCGGGCAGAGCGCCTTCGGTTTTGAACGGTTGGCCGGTGGCCTCGGTAACCGCTTGCCAATGCTCAAGAATGTAGCGTCGGGTGGTCGGCTCCAGCGCCGCACCACTGCCGGTGCGCAAACCACCGACGATCAGATGCACCTCTACGCCCGCTGCGTGCGCCTGTTCGACCAAGGCGTTAGCCACTGGCGCAAAGCCCCAGCACCAGGAACACATCGGATCCATCACATAGAGCAGGCGGCGCGCAGACATGATTCAAGCCTCGGAAGGGGTTTGCTTATAGTTGTAACCGATCGGGTGCGGCAAGTTGCGAGCCTTGGCCAGTTCGATCTGCTTCTGCCGATCAATGGCACTGCGGCGGGTTTTCTCGCTCAGCGTGTTCCAGCAATGCGGGCAGCTGATACCGGCCACGTAATGCTCGCAGGCGCGGTCTTCGACGCTGATCGGCGTACGGCAGGCATGACATTGATCGTAGTCGCCTTCACTGAGGTCATGACGCACGGTCACTCGGTTGTCGAACACAAAGCAGTCGCCCTGCCATTTGGTTTCTTCCTGCGGCACCTCTTCGAGGTACTTCAGAATGCCACCTTTGAGGTGATAGACCTCATCGAAGCCTTCGCTGAGCATGAAGCTCGACGCCTTCTCGCAGCGGATGCCGCCGGTGCAGAACATCGCGACTTTCTTGTGCACGGCTGGGTCGAAGTTGGCTTTGATGTAGTCGGGAAATTCGCGAAAACTGGTGGTTTTCGGGTCGATGGCGCCTTCGAAGGTGCCGATCGAGACTTCGTAATCGTTACGGGTGTCGATCAGCAACACTTGCGGATCGCTGATCAGCGCATTCCAGTCCTGTGGATCAACGTAGGTGCCGACCTTTTTGTTCGGGTCCACGCCTTCAACGCCGAGGGTGACGATTTCTTTCTTGAGTTTGACCTTGGTGCGATAGAACGGCTGATCGTCGCAGTACGACTCTTTGTGATCGATGTCGTCCATGCGTGGGTCGTTCTTGAGCCAGGCCATCAGCCCGTCAATGCCTTCGCGACTGCCGGACACGGTGCCGTTGATGCCTTCTTCGGCGATCAGCAGCGTGCCTTTGATGCCGTTGTCGACCATTGCTTGCAGCAGTGGCTCGCGCAGAGCGACGTAATCTTCCAGGGTGACGAACTTATACAGTGCCGCCACGACAATCTGTTGTGTCATGGGTGTTTCTCCAGGTGGCTACCCTCGCAAAGGGTGAACCGGATTCAAAAAAAACGCGCCGGGTGAGCGGCGCGTTGTGCAGTCTAACAAAAATACCCCCCCCTGTAGGAGCACGACTTGCCGGCGATGGCGTATTCAAGATCGCCATCGCCGGCAAGCCGTACTCCTACAGGTGGTGAATTCAGTGTTTGCTGCCGCCAGCACAGGTCGGTGAGGCCGGGGCCGCGTCGATCTGTGCCCATTCCTCAGGCGTGTAGGTATGCAGCGCCAACGCATGAAACTCGCCCATCAGCTCGCCGAGCGTGCCGTAGACTTTTTGATGACGCTTGACCCGATTCAGCCCTTCGAACTGCTGGCTGACCACCACGGCCTTGAAGTGGGTCTGCAACCCACGGCTGTGCATGTGGCTCTCATCCAGCACTTGCAGATGCTGTGGCTGTAACAGGCCCAGCGTCGATTCAATGCGTTGTTGCATGGTCATACCGAACTCCGCTTAAGGCTTTTTCTTGGCTGGAGCGGCGGCGCCTTTAGGCTCCAGCTCGGCGGTCATGTCAGCCAGCAGCTTGTTGACCACAGGCACCGCGCTTTCCAGCTTGGCTTGAGTCATCTGGGCCGATTGCTGAGTCAGCTGTGGCATTTTTTCCAGGACTTTCTTGCCCAGTGGCGACTGGTAGAACGCAACCAGGTCTTTAAGCTCCGATTCGCTGAAGTTGGTGGTGTAGAGCTTGACCATGTCCGGCTTCAGCTTATTCCAGCCAATGGCTTGGTCCAGCGCGGCGTTGGCTTTGGCCTGATACGTTTCCAGCACGGCTTTTTTCGATTCAGGAGCTTTGGTCTGTTCAAAGCGCTGAGCGAACATTTGCTGCACTTGCATGTACACCGGAGTGCCCAATTTGTCAGCGTGCGCCAGGGTCAGGAAAGCTTCGGCACTGGCGTTGTGGCTGGCGGTATCGGCAAAAACTGGGCCGCTGGCGCAGACCAGTGCAACCGCGGTACAGATGGCACGAAGACGAGTCATCGAGTTTCCTTTTCTAGCAGGCGAGGTAAAACCCCAAGGGCGTCCATTCTGCGCCTAAAAAAGTGTGTCGCTCAACCCCAAGCCTTGTCGGGACTGAATTAGAGGGGTTGAAGGGGCAAAAACCGATCAGATGGAACCACAGCCGCCGATCACAGCCTAAACTGCGCTATCAGACCTACAGGAGTGTGCATGATGAGCCGTATCGAAACCGACAGCCTTGGCCAGGTGGAAGTCCCGAATGAAGCTTACTGGGGCGCTCAGACGCAACGCTCGCTGATTAACTTCGCCATCGGCAGCGAGAAAATGCCGCTTGCGGTGCTGCATGCCCTGGCGCTCATCAAGAAAGCCGCAGCGCGGGTCAATGACCGTAACGGCGACGTGCCCGCCGATGTCGCCCGGCTGATCGAACAGGCTGCCGACGAAGTGCTCGATGGCGACCACGACGACCAGTTCCCTCTGGTGGTCTGGCAGACCGGCAGCGGCACCCAAAGCAACATGAACGTCAACGAAGTGATCGCCGGTCGCGCCAACGAGCTGGCAGGCAACCCCCGCGGCGGCAAGTCGCCGGTGCACCCCAACGATCACGTCAATCGCTCACAAAGCTCCAACGACTGCTTCCCCACCGCCATGCACATCGCGGCAGCCCAAGCGGTGCAGCAAGACTTGCTGCCGGCCATCAGTGAATTGTCGGGCGGGTTGTCCGAGCTGGCGGTGCGACACATGAAACTGGTCAAGACCGGTCGAACACACATGATGGACGCCACGCCGATTACCTTCGGCCAGGAAATCTCGGCGTTTATCGCGCAACTGGATTACGCCGAACGGGCAATCCGTAGCGCGCTGCCTTCCGTGTGTGAACTGGCCCAGGGCGGCACTGCTGTCGGCACGGGCCTGAATTCACCTCACGGTTTTGGCGAAGCGATTGCTGCCGAACTGGCCGCCCTCTCCGGTCTGCCCTTCATCACCGCGCCGAACAAATTCGCCGCGCTGGCCGGTCATGAACCGTTGACGACCCTGTCGGGTGCGCTGAAGACCCTGGCGGTGACGCTGATGAAAATCGCCAACGACCTGCGCCTGCTGGGCTCTGGTCCCCGGGCCGGTTTCGCCGAGGTGAAATTACCAGCCAACGAGCCGGGCAGCTCGATCATGCCGGGCAAGGTCAATCCGACACAGTGCGAGGCGCTGTCGATGCTGGCATGTCAGGTCATGGGGAATGACGTCGCGATCGGGTTCGCGGCAAGTCAGGGTCATCTGCAATTGAACGTGTTCAAACCGGTGATCATTCACAACCTGCTGCAATCGATCCGACTGCTGGGGGATGGCTGCAGCAACTTCCAACAGCATTGCATTGCCGGACTTGAGCCGGACGCAGAGAAAATGGCTGAACATCTGGAGCAGGGGTTGATGCTGGTGACCGCGCTGAATCCGCATATTGGCTACGACAAATCGGCGGAGATTGCCAAGAAGGCTTACGCCGAAGGGCTGACGTTGCGGGAGGCGGCGTTGCAGCTGGGGTATCTGACGGATGAAGAGTTTGATGCCTGGGTGCGGCCGGAGAATATGCTGGAGGCAGGGGCCAAGGGCTGAGATTTGTAGTGTCAGTTAGATTGCCATCGCCGGCAAGCCGGTCTCGCTCCCACAGGGAATCGCATTTTCCTGTGGGAGCGAGCCTGCTCGCGATTGGCAGCGATGAAGATGTTCAGCCTAGCGCCATTTTGGCTTTTCGCGCCTTGAGCCCTGCAATGAGCGAAGGCCCCAACGCCACCAGCGCCGACCCCAACACCACCAGCACCGCCCCGCCATAACCCAAACCATTGATCGTTTCGGCCTGTACGAAGTCAGGCCACAACCACGCGGCCACGGCCACCGCGACAAACGTCACCAATGGCGTGATCGCCAGCGTCGCACTCACCCGCGACGCTTCCCAATGGGCCAGCGCTTCGGCAAACGCGCCATAGGCGATCAGCGTATTCATGCAGCACGCCAGCAGCAGCCAGCCTTGCAGCGGGCTTAATTGCAACGCCTCAAGTGGATGCACCCACGGTGTCAGCAACAGCGCGCAGAACAGGTAGATCACCATCATGACCTGCAGCGAATTCCACACCGTCAGCAATTGCTTCTGCCCCAAGGCGTAGAAGGTCCAGACCGTGGACGCCAACAACACCAACAGCACGCCGGTGGTGTATTCGGTCAACGAAGTGAGCAGCTCGGCCAGGCGCTGATTGAAAAACAGGGCGAAACCGATCAGCAGCACCAACAGGCCAATCCCCTGACCCATGCTGAAACGTTCCTTGAACACAAACAGACTGGCGATCAGCAACATGATCGGGCCCATCTGCACCACCAATTGCGCAGTGCCGGCGCTGAGCAGGTTCAGGCCCATCAAGTACAGCACGTAGTTGCCGACCAGACCGAGCACCGCCATCAACACCAGCCAGCCACCTCGCGGGCCGAGGACTTTACGAGTCGGCAAACGCCTGGTCGCCGCCAGATACACAAACAGGCACCCACCGGACACGATCAGGCGAAACCAGGTGACGGTCACCGGGTCCATCACCAGCAGCACTTGCTTGAGTTTGATCGGCAGGATTCCCCACAACAGCGCAGTCAACAAGGCCAGAAACAGACCGTAGACCCAGCGACCGGATGAAATGTGCATGCGAACCCCAACAGCCAGAAGGCGAGAATCGTCATTCTAGGCGCAGAGGCGTCTGGCACACAGGGACAGTTGGCGAGCAGGCGCGAATGAAACTGTGCAGGTCGCAGGCGGCGGAGCTGGAGATTCGGGTGTATATCGAGCAGATGCGGATTTTAAGTGCCCGCCGATAAACCGAGGCGCAGCCATCGCGAGCAGGCTCACTCCTACAGTTGATCGCATTTCTCCAGGAAGAACTCGGTCAACTGTAGGAGTGAGCCTGCTCGCGATGGCGGTTGATCAGGCGACACAGTTTTCCGGATTTAACGTACTGCTTCAAACAACCCCGTCGCCCCCATCCCGCCACCCACGCACATGGTGACGATGCCGTAACGCAGTTTGCGCCGCTGCAATTCGCGCACGAGATGCCCGACCTGACGCGAACCGGTCATGCCGAACGGGTGGCCAATGGAAATCGACCCGCCACTGACGTTGTACTTCTCGTTATCGATCCCCAGCCGATTGCGGCTGTACAGGCACTGCGAAGCAAACGCTTCGTTGAGTTCCCACAGATCAATGTCGACGATCTGCAAACCCTTGGCCTTGAGCAACTTGGGCACCGAGAGCACCGGACCGATGCCCATCTCATCCGGCTCGCACCCGGCGACCGTGAAACCACGGAAGAACGCTTTGGGCTTCAAGCCCAGTTCCAGCGCTTTTTCCAGGCTCATCACCAGCGTCATCGACGCCCCGTCGGACAGTTGCGACGAGTTGCCCGCCGTGACCGAACCGTCTTCGGCAAACACCGGTTTCAAGCCCGCCAGGCTTTCCAGCGTGGTGTCCGGGCGGTTGCAGTCGTCGCGATCGACGACGCCATCGAGAATTTGAATTTCACCGGTGTTTTTGTCTTCAACCCGGTACTTCACCGCCATCGGCACGATTTCATCATCGAACAGACCGGCGGCCTGAGCCTGAGCGGTGCGCTGCTGACTTTGCAGGGCATACAGGTCTTGCTCTTGGCGACTGACGTTGTAACGACGCGCGACGATTTCGGCGGTCTGGCCCATCGGGAAGTAGATGCCCGGCACCTGCTCCTTCAGCAACGGGTTGATCAGGTTATCGGTATTGACGCTTTTCATGGTCAGGCTGATGGATTCGACGCCACCGGCAACGATGATGTCGCTGCAACCCGAAGCAATTTGGTTGGCGGCGATGGCGATCGCCTGCAAGCCCGAGGAGCAAAAGCGGTTAAGGGTCATGCCGGCGGTGCCGATGCCCAGACGCGACAACACGGCGACGTTGCGACCGATGTTGTAGCCCTGCGCGCCTTCGTTGGAGCCCGCACCGACGATGCAGTCTTCGACGCTGGCCGGGTCGATGCCATTTCGTGCCAACAACGAGTCGACACAATGCGCCGCCATGTCATCTGGCCGGGTCTGGTTGAACTTGCCGCGAAAGGATTTGGCCAGGCCAGTCCGCACGCTGTCGACGATCACCACTTCACGCATGGCATACCTCATTGTTGTTATCGGTTGAGAGTGGACCGAGCATAAGTCCACCTCATAACTGACCGCGACAATCATTCATCCCGCGTATGCGTAACCATCGACTCAGCTCTTGTGCTTCCTGGCCCTCTTGTCGGACTTTTCGAACGCGGCTTCCAGCGCCCGATTAATCGTGCGCAAGACTTTGACCCGCGCCCAGCGCTTGTCATTGGCCTCCACCAGCGTCCAGGGCGAGATTTCGGTACTGGTGCGATCGACCATGTCACCCACCGCAGCGCGGTAAGCGTCCCACTTATCTCGATTGCGCCAGTCGTCTTCGGTGATCTTGAAACGCTTGAAGGGAATTTCTTCCCGGGCCTGGAAACGCTCCAGTTGTGTCTGCTTGTCGATGGCCAGCCAGAACTTGACCACGATGACGCCCGAGTCGGAAATCTGTTCTTCGAAGTCGTTGATCTCGCTGTAAGCCCGCAGCCAGTCCGTCGGCGGGCAAAAGCCTTCGATGCGCTCCACCAGCACCCGCCCGTACCAGGAGCGATCAAAAACCGTGAACTTGCCCTTGGCCGGGAGGTGGCGCCAGAACCGCCACAGATACGGCTGTGCCCGCTCCTCTTCGGTCGGCGCGGCGATCGGCACGATGCTGTACTGACGCGGATCGAGCGCCGCCGCGACTCGCCGAATCGCCCCGCCCTTGCCCGCCGCATCGTTGCCTTCGAACACCGCCACCAACGCGTGCCGACGCATGCGTTTATCGCGCATCAGGCCGGAGAACCGCGCCTGCTCGGTGATCAGTTGTTCTTCGTAATCGTCCTTGTCCAGCTGCAGGGTCAAGTCGAGACTGTCGAGCAGGTTGATCTGATCGATATGGATCGGCAGCGGTGCGGCATTGACCTTGTCGGGATGGACATCGGGGCGTTTCAGCGCAGTTTGCAGACCTTCAAGCAGGATCTTGCCTACCGCCAGGCTACGGTAATGGGCGTCCAACCCTTCAATCACATGCCACGGCGCGTAGTCGCGACTGGTGCGGCGCAACACACGCTCGCCGTATTTCACGAATTTGTCGTATGTCTTGGATTGTTGCCAGTCCAGCGGACTGATGCGCCAGCTGTGCAGCGGATCGTCGGCAAGGGCCTTGAGGCGCGCTTTCATTTGCTTTTTGGAGAGGTGGAACCAGAACTTGAAGATCAGCGCGCCTTCGTCGCACAGCATCTTTTCAAAACGCTCGGATTGGTTGATCGACTGATCCAGCACGGCGTCTTTGAACAGGCCATGAACCCGGCCTTGCAGCATCTGACTGTACCAATTGCCGAAGAAAATCCCCATGCGCCCCGCGGCCGGCAGCATCCGCCAATAACGCCAGGCCGGTGGTCGCGCCAGTTCCTCATCAGTTTGCTGGTCGAAGGTGCGGACCTCTATCAGACGCGGGTCCATCCATTCGTTGAGCAACTTGACCGTCTCGCCCTTGCCGGCGCCTTCGATGCCATTGATCAGGATGATCACCGGGAAACGTTTTTGCTGCTGAAGTTCGAACTGCGCTTCAAGCAAGGCTTCGCGCAACGCCGGCACCTCGGCGTCATAGGTTTCTTTGTCGATGGCGTGACCGATTTCAGCGGATTCGAACATTGGACGGCTCCCTTTCCAGATTGAACAAGACTAGCGGATTGGGCCGATAGCAAGCAGAGAAATCCCCTGCGATGTGGGCTTTTGTGGCGAGGGGGCTAGAATGGCGACCTTGCCGCCGCCGAGCCTGCCATGAAACCTGTATTGCCTCACGCCCAACTCGACTGGGACGACCAGGGTCGCCCGTATTCGCGGGTGTTCGACGACGTGTATTTTTCGGACAAGTCGGGCCTTGAAGAAACCCGTTACGTGTTCCTTGAGCAAAACAATCTGCGTGAACGTTTCACCGCGTTACCGGACGGCGGTCGACTGGTCATTGGTGAGACCGGCTTCGGCACCGGGTTGAATTTTCTGTGTGCCTGGCAATTGTTTGAACAGCACGCGGTGGCGGGTGCGCGACTGCACTTTGTGAGCGTCGAAAAATATCCGCTGAGCTTGCCCGATCTGCGACGCGCCCTGGCGTTATGGCCAGAACTCAAACGGTTCGCCGATCAATTGCTCGCGCAGTACGTAGCGATCCATCAAGGCTTCCAGCGATTGATCCTGGACAACGGCCGCGTGACGCTGACCTTGCTGATCGGCGATGCTCTTGAGCAGCTGCCGCAACTGGACGCGCAGATTGACGCCTGGTTTCTCGACGGTTTCGCCCCGGCGAAAAACCCCGACATGTGGACCGCCGAATTGTTTGCCGAACTGGCACGGCTGGCAGCGCCAGGCTCGACCATCAGTACGTTCACCAGCACCGGTTGGGTTCGCCGTTTGCTGAATGCGGCAGGCTTCAAGATGAAGCGCACACCGGGCATTGGCCACAAGTGGGAAATCCTGCGGGGTGTGTTCCTTGGCTGGCCCGAAGACACCGAGGCACCCGTTGCTGCAAAACCCTGGTTTGCTCGACCGACAGCCTTGACTGGCGAACGTCGAGCCTTGGTAATCGGTGGCGGCCTGGCCGGTTGCGCCACAGCCGCCAGCCTCGCCACGCGGGGTTGGCAAGTCAGTTTGTTGGAGCGACATGACGCACTGGCCCAGGAAGCCTCAGGTAACCCACAAGGCGTGTTGTACCTCAAGCTTTCCGCCCATGGCACCGCATTGTCTCAGTTGATCGTCAGTGGTTTTGGCCACACCCGACGCTTGCTGGAGCATTTGCAACGCGGTGTCGACTGGGACGACTGCGGCGTGCTGCAACTGGCCTTTAACGCCAAGGAAGCGCAACGTCAGGCGCAATTGGCGGCGGCGTTTCCCGAAGATCTGCTGCACGTGCTGGATCGAGAAAACGCCGAGATTCACGCCGGTATCGCACTGCAATCAGGCGGTCTGTTTTACCCCGAAGGCGGCTGGGTGAATCCACCCGCCCTGTGCCACTGGCAAGCGACGCATCCGGATATCCAGATTCTTACCCATCGCGATGTACTGGAACTGCGCCGCGTCGACGGGCACTGGCAAGCCTGGGATGGCGAATCATTATTAGCTGACGCCCCCGTGGTGGTGCTCGCCGGCGCCGCCGAGATCAAGCGCTTCCCATACAGCAGCGAATTGCCGCTCAAACGTATTCGCGGACAAATCACTCGCCTGCACCAGACACCTGAGAGCCAAAGCCTGAGTACCGTGGTTTGCGCTGAAGGTTATGTCGCCCCGGCTCGATTGGGTGAACACACGCTGGGCGCCAGTTTCGATTTCAACAACGATGACCTGACGCCAACGGCAGCCGAGCATGCCGGCAACCTGCACATGCTTGAAGAAATTTCGGTGGATCTGGTTGCTCGGTTCGGCGCAGACACCTTGCAACCTGAAGCCCTTGAGGGTCGCGCGGCATTTCGCTGCACCAGCCCGGATTACTTGCCGATTGTCGGGCCCTTGGCCGATAGTCAGGCGTTTGCCGACGCCTATATCGCCCTGAGCAAGGATGCCCGGCAAACCCCGGACATCCCTTGCCCCTGGCTGGACGGTTTGTACGTCAACAGCGGCCATGGTTCACGAGGGCTGATCACCGCGCCATTGTCGGGCGAGTTGCTGGCTGCATGGCTGGATGACGAACCACTACCATTGCCCAGAGCAGTGGCCGAAGCCTGTCATCCAAACCGTTTTGCCTTGCGGCGTTTGATCCGGGGTAAGTGAATCCACTCGACTCATGACGTCCCGGGTCAGGCGCACGGTCCCGATGGCGTTGCCCTCCTTGTCCGTCCCGCGGACTTATTACTTATCGATCTAAAACTCCCTCGCCCCCACCGGGTCAGTTTCTGAGTACCCGCCGCTTTGGCCGGGTATCGATTGACCCTCCCCAACGGAAAAACCGGTAAGGATTTTATGTGCGGATTAGCTGGCGAGTTACGTTTTGATCACCAACCGGCGGACCTCGCGGCCGTTGAACGAATCACCCATCACCTGGCCCCTCGCGGCCCGGATGCCTGGGGTTTTCACGCTCAAGGACCGATTGCCCTGGGCCATCGGCGCCTGAAAATCATGGACCTGTCGAACGGCTCGGCGCAGCCGATGATCGACAATCAATTGGGCTTGTCCCTGGCCTTCAACGGCGCAATCTACAACTTCCCGGAACTGCGCGCCGAGCTCGAAAGCCTCGGCTATGTCTTCTATTCCGGCGGTGACACCGAAGTACTGCTCAAGGGCTATCACGCCTGGGGCGAAGCCTTGCTGCCCAAACTCAACGGCATGTTCGCGTTCGCGATTTGGGAACGTGACGCCCAGCGCTTGTTCATCGCCCGCGACCGCCTCGGCGTGAAGCCGCTGTACCTGTCGCGCACCGCTCAGCGACTGCGCTTTGCCTCGGCGTTGCCGGCGTTGCTCAAGGGTGGCGAGATCAACCCGATGCTCGACCCGGTGGCGCTCAATCATTATCTGAATTTCCATGCCGTGGTCCCGGCGCCGCGCACCCTGCTGGCCGGTATTGAAAAGCTGCCGCCGGCCACCTGGATGCGCATCGAAGCAGACGGCGCCACCGAACAGAAAATCTGGTGGACCCTGCCCTACGGCCCACGCGCCGACGAAATGAACCTGACCCTCGAAGACTGGCGTGACCGTGTGCTCGACAGCACTCGCGACGCAGTGGCGATTCGTCAACGTGCGGCGGTTGACGTCGGCGTATTGCTTTCGGGCGGTGTCGATTCGAGCCTGCTGGTCGGGCTGTTGCGTGAAGTCGGCGTGGAAAACCTGGCGACTTTCTCCATCGGTTTTCAAGATGCCGGCGGCGAGCGCGGCGACGAGTTTCAGTATTCGGACCTGATCGCCAGGCACTACGGCACACAGCACCATCAATTGCGCATCGACGAAAAAGAGATCATCGAGCAACTGCCGGCAGCGTTCCGCGCCATGAGCGAGCCGATGGTCAGCCATGACTGCATCGCCTTCTATTTGCTGTCCCGCGAAGTGGCCAAACATTGCAAAGTGGTCCAGAGCGGCCAGGGCGCGGACGAGTTATTTGCCGGTTATCACTGGTACCCGCAGGTCGACGGTGCTGCCGATCCGTACACGGCCTATCGAGAGGCGTTCTTCGACCGTAGCTACGACGATTACGCAGCCACCGTGCAGCCGAAATGGCTGACAGCCAATGACGCCGCCGGTGACTTCGTGAAGGAACATTTCGCACAACCCGGTGCCGACGCTGCGGTGGACAAGGCCCTGCGTCTGGACAGTACGGTGATGCTGGTCGACGACCCGGTCAAACGCGTCGACAACATGACCATGGCTTGGGGTCTGGAAGCACGCACGCCGTTTCTCGACTATCGGCTGGTGGAATTGTCGGCCCGCGTGCCGGGTAAATTCAAACTGCCGGACGGCGGCAAACAAGTCCTCAAGGAAGCGGCGCGACTGGTGATTCCGAGTGAAGTCATCGATCGCAAGAAGGGTTACTTCCCGGTGCCCGGCCTCAAGCACTTACGGGGCGATACGCTGAACTGGGTGCGCGAATTGCTGCTCGATCCCAGTCAGGATCGCGGCCTGTTCAACCCGGCCATGCTCGACCGGCTGCTGACAGATCCGCAAGGTCAATTGACCCCGCTGCGCGGCTCCAAGCTGTGGCAATTGGCGGCCCTGAACCTGTGGCTCAGCGAGCAAGGAATCTGATCGATGAAACCCAACGCCACGGCTTACAGCCAACGCTTGTTGCGCGGCCAGACGCCTTCCTATGAACGCTTGCAGGCGCGTCTGGCCGAAGACGGCAGCGAACTGAGTGCCGCGCCGATCGCCGTGCATTGCGGCTGGGGCCGGTTGCTGATCGGGCACACCTTTCCCGATCCGGCCAGCCTCGCCCAAGAGTTGCTCAATGAGCAGCCGGGCGAACGCGACATTGCGTTGTACGTTGCCGCGCCTCAGCAAATACTGGGGCTTGAACCCGCACAGCTGTTTCTTGACCCGTCAGACACCTTGCGGTTGTGGTTCAGTGATTACCGTCAGGCGACGCGCGTGTTTCGCGGTTTTCGTATCCGTCGGGTACAAAGTGATGCGGACTGGCTGGCAATCAATCAGCTGTATCAGGCGCGCGGCATGTTGCCCATCGATGCAAGTCTGCTGACCCCGCGCCATCTGGGTGGCCCGGTGTATTGGCTGGCCGAGGATGAAGACAGCGGCGCGATCATCGGCAGTGTCATGGGCCTCAATCACCACAAGGCGTTCAACGACCCGGAAAACGGCAGCAGCCTGTGGTGCCTCGCGGTCGACCCTTGCTGCTCGCGGCCCGGTGTCGGTGAAGTGTTGGTGCGACATTTGATCGAACACTTCATGAGCCGTGGGCTGAGTTACCTTGACTTGTCGGTTTTACACGACAACCGGCAGGCGAAAAGCCTTTACGCCAAACTCGGTTTCCGCAACCTCTCGACCTTTGCCATCAAGCGCAAGAACGGCATCAATCAGCCGCTGTTTCTCGGGCCTGGGCCGCAGGCCAAATTCAATCCGTATGCACGGATCATCGTCGAGGAAGCCCATCGGCGCGGCATTGATGTGCACGTTGATGATGCCGATGCCAGCCTGTTCACCCTCAGCCACGGCGGGCGCCGGGTGCGCTGCCGCGAATCGTTGAGCGACCTGACCAGCGCCATCAGCATGAGCCTGTGTCAGGACAAAAGCCTGACGCACAAAGTGCTCAAAGGCGCAGGGCTGAACCTGCCTTCGCAACAACTGGCGGGCAATGCCGATGACAACCTGGCGTTTCTCGATGAGCACGAGCGGGTGGTGGTCAAGCCGCTGGATGGCGAGCAAGGTCAAGGGGTTGCCGTGGATTTGCGGACGATTGAAGAGGTGCAGCAAGCCATCGAAGCCGCTCGCCAGTTCGACAGTCGAGTGCTGCTGGAAAGTTTTCACGAAGGCCTCGACCTGCGGATTGTGGTGATCGGGTTTGAGGTGGTGGCGGCGGCGATTCGGCGGCCGGCAGAGGTGGTCGGCGACGGCCAGCATTCTATCGGTGCGCTGATCGAAGCCCAGAGCCGGCGTCGACAGGCGGCGACCAGCGGAGAGAGCAAAATACCCCTGGATCATGAGACCCAGCGCACGTTACATGCGGCGGGTTACGACTACAGCAGCATTCTGCCGGCGGGCGAGCATTTGTTCGTACGGCGTACGGCGAATCTACATACAGGCGGGATTCTGGAGGATGTCACGGCGATTCTGCATCCAACTCTGGAGGATGCTGCGGTGCGTGCGGCGCGGGCGCTGGATATCCCGATGGTCGGACTCGACTTGATGGTGCTCGCTGCCGATCAGCCGGCGTATGTGTTTATCGAGGCGAATGAGCGCGCCGGATTGGCCAACCATGAACCACAGCCGACGGCTGAGCGGTTTGTGGATTTGTTGTTTCCGCATAGTCAGCCGGCTGCCTAGTTCCCTTCTTGATCGTTCCCACGCTCTGCGTGGGAACGATCAGTTCTGTACCCATCAGGAGTTTCCATGACCAGCAAAATTCCCGAACCGGATCTCAACTATCTGCAAAAAGTCCTGCTGGAAATGCTCGCCATTCCCAGCCCGACCGGGTTCACCGACACCATCGTGCGCTATGTCGCCGAACGCCTTGAAGAGCTGGGTATTCCATTCGAAATGACCCGACGCGGGACTATCCGTGCGACCCTCAAAGGCAAGAAAAACAGTCCCGACCGCGCAGTTTCCGCCCACCTGGACACCATCGGTGCGGCGGTTCGCGCCATCAAAGATAACGGTCGTCTGACACTGGCGCCGGTCGGTTGCTGGTCCAGCCGTTTTGCCGAGGGCAGCCGGGTCAGCCTCTTCACCGACAACGGCGTGATTCGCGGCAGCGTATTGCCGCTGATGGCTTCCGGGCACGCCTTCAACACCGCCGTAGACGAGTTGCCGATCAGTTGGGATCACATCGAGTTGCGACTGGACGCTTATTGCGCCACCCGTGCCGACTGCGATTCGCTGGGGATCAGCGTTGGCGATTTCGTGGCCTTCGACCCCTTGCCGGAATTCACTGAAAGCGGTCACATCAGCGCCCGCCATCTGGACGACAAGGCCGGTGTTGCTGCATTGCTCGCGGCGATGAAAGCCATCGTCGACAGTGGCGAGGAATTGATGATCGACTGCCATCCGCTGTTCACCATCACCGAGGAAACCGGCAGCGGCGCGGCGGCAGCATTACCGTGGGACGTCAGCGAATTCGTCGGCATCGATATTGCGCCCGTCGCGCCCGGCCAGCATTCCAGCGAACACGCCGTCAGTGTGGCGATGCAGGATTCCGGTGGACCTTATGACTATCACTTGTCGCGACATTTGCTGCGCTTGGCCAGTGACAACGAATTGCCGGTGCGCCGCGACCTGTTCCGTTACTACTTCAGCGATGCGCACTCGGCGGTGACCGCCGGGCACGACATTCGCACCGCCCTGCTCGCCTTTGGTTGCGATGCGACGCACGGTTATGAGCGTACGCATATCGATAGCCTGGCGGCATTGAGCCGCTTACTGGGTGCCTACATTCTGAGCCCGCCGGTTTTTGCCAGCGATGCGCAACCGGCGAAGGGGTCGCTGGACCGGTTCAGTCATCAGATCGAACATGACACGCAGATGGAAAGTGATACGCGGGTGCCATCGGTGGATAGCCTGGTGGGGCAGCGCTCCGATAGCTGACATCTTCATTGTTTGATCTTGCGCTATCGCAAGCAGGCTCGCTCCCACAGGGAACTGCGGTCAACTGTGGGAGCGAGCTTGCTCCGGGCGGCGTTCCGACGAAGGCGGCCGCACAGGCGACACATCAGGCCGAGGCTAGCCGCCACCGATCATTCGCCGTAGCATCGCGCCATTGTTTAGCCGAGGTGCCTATGCTGATCCCCTACGACCAACTTGAAGTCGACACCCTGACCCGCCTGATCGAGGATTTCGTGACTCGTGACGGTACGGACAATGGTGATGACACGCCGCTGGAAACCCGTGTGTTGCGGGTCCGCCAGGCATTGACCAAAGGCCAGGCACTGATCGTTTTCGACCCGGAAAGCGAGCAATGCCAATTGATGCTCAAGCACGATGTGCCCAAGCACCTGTTTGACTGAACGGCTCAGCGCCCCTTGGTCTTGGCCAGTTTTACCTGGATGCGCTCATAGACTTCAGCCCGATGCACATTGACGTTCAGCGGCGCTTCGACGCCAAAGCGCACACTGTTGCCGCTGACGTTGAGGACACGCAGTGAAATGTTGTCACCGATGGAAATCACCTCGCCCACAACGCGACTGAGTACAAGCATGGTATTGGTCCTTGAGGATTGCCGGTCCTTGAAGATGCCCGGCGTTTAGCGGGTCTTCAAGGCGAGGACGGCAAATCAGCCCAGCCCTACAGCGCTGGACGATCACCTCTGACGGATGCGTCCGACAAATCGATTGAATGCAGGACCGTTCCTTCAGGACGCGGTAAAGCGCGGGCCAAACAAAATGACGCTGGCCCCGATCACGCACAGCGCCACACCAATCCAGTCCGAGCTCAATGGACGGATTCGCTCGACGACCGCCAGCCAGCCAATTGAAGCAATGATGTAAATGCCACCGTAGGCGGCATAGGCGCGCCCTGCGTAGGAGGCCTCGACACGCGTCAGCAGCAGCGCGAACAAGGTCAGGCTGAGCAGCGCCGGAAGCACCCACACAACGCTTTTGCCTTGGCGCAACCACATCCAGAACGCGAAACAGCCGGCGATTTCAAACAGCGCCGCGAGGAAAAACCACAAGTAATTGAGCATGCAGATGCCTCGTGAGGATGGCCGGTGGCGGCCACCCTAACGACGCTGTTGCCTACGGGCAAGTTCAGCCAGCGTTTTGTTTGGCCTTGGCGCGCATTTTATCGGCCATGACGGTCATTTCGTTGTAGAGCAGTTGCGGGTTCTTCTGTTTGATCGCCCAGGCCATGCGGCCCTGTTCGTGAGGCAGGATCATGAACTCACCGGCGGCCACCTGTTGGTAGATGTAGTCGGCAATGTCAGAGGCGGTGATCGGCGAACTTTCCAGCAATTTACCGACCTGCGCCTTCATCGCCGGGGTCGGACCGCGGAAAGAGTCGAGCAAATTAGTCTGGAAGAACGACGGGCACACCACATGCACGCTCACTTCCTGCTGTGCCAGCTCGATCAACAGGCTTTCGGACAACGCCACCACGCCGGCCTTGGCCACGTTGTAGTTGCTCATGGCCGGGCCTTGCATCAGGGCGGCCATCGACGCGATGTTGATGATTTTGCCTTTGCTTTCTTCCAGCAGCGGCAGGAACGCCTTGCAGCCCTTGACCACCCCCATCAGGTTGATCGCGATCTGCCAGTCCCAGTCTTCCAGCGACAGTTCACTGAAGAAACCGCCCGAAGCAACACCGGCGTTATTGACGATGATATCGATGCCACCCAGCTTTTCTTCGCAGGCCTGAGCGAATGCGGTCAGCTGGCTGTAATCGCGCACGTCGCAGCGCTGGGTAAATCCGTCACCTCCGGCCTCGCGAACCAGTTTCAGGGTTTCCTGCAAGCCGGGTTCGCTGACATCTGACAAGGCCAGTTGCCAGCCTTCGCGCGCCCAGCGCAGCGCGATTTCGCGACCCAGGCCCGAGCCCGCGCCAGTGATCATCATGCGATTTTGCATAGCAAACAGCCTTGTGGTTCCGGGGAAGATTCGCTGAGTGTAGCGAAGGACATTGCCCGACCCACGCTCCATCAGATTGCTGAATGGCCCGAGCAAACCGTGGGCGCGTGTGATTCAACTAACACTGGAACAAATGAAATAAGTCTGTCTTCGAAAAACATTAAAAAAACATGGAATTTTCCGACTCGCGCACCAGTCGGATTTTGTAAGCAGCTAGAAATTATTGCTTTCCAGCTGACAGTTTAAAGACAGGTCATTCCAGAAGACTTTCAACAAGGAAATAGACATGGGCACAATTCTGATCGTTATTCTGATCCTCTTGCTGATCGGTGGTCTGCCGGTTTTCCCACACTCCAGAAGTTGGGGTTATGGCCCGTCGGGTATCATCGGTGTGGTGCTGGTGGTGCTGTTGATCCTGCTATTGCTTGGCCGGATATAACGGACATAACGAGTTAACAGACAAAAAAAGAGGCCCTTGAAAAAGGGCCTCTTTTTTATTGCGCCGAAAACTTAGTCCGGCTTGCCATCAACCACACCAGCGGTGTTATCGAGCAGGCTTTTGGTCGCTGTTTGCAGGAACGATTCGAGCTTAAGCTTCAACTCCGCAGTGTGTGGATCGTTAGGAACGATCTCGGAACGCGGATTGGCGCCCAGCTCGTAGCGGTACATCTTAGGCTCCATATCCTTGTCTTTCGGTAGCACCAGAATCTGGTCAGCCGTGAGAATGGCCGTGGTCTGTTCGCTGCCCGACGGTTTGATCACGCCAAAACCGGCGTCACCTTCCGGCAGGTTGAGCAGGTCACGACCCCAGCACTGATGGCGCACTTCGCCACCGATGCGGCCCATAATGGTCGGCACGATGTCGATCTGAGTGCCCACGGTGTGGTCACGCTGGCCGAACTTTTCCTGGATACCCGGTGCGATCATCAGCATCGGCACGTTGAAGCGACCCAGGTCCATTTCGGTGATTTGCTGCTCGTTACCGAAACCATGGTCACCCACGATGACAAACAGGGTTTCCTTGAAGTACGGCTCTTTACGCGCCTTCTCAAAGAACTGACCCAGCGCCCAGTCGGAGTAACGCATGGCGGTCAGGTGTTCGTTGAGGTTGCCGCGATCGGTGACGCGCTCGACCGGCAAAGGTGTCGGCAAGGCATACGGCGTGTGGTTGGATAACGTTTGCAGCAAGGCATAGAACGGCTTGCCGTTTTCCCGAGCCTTGAGCTCCACCAGGCCACGGTCGAACATGTCCTGGTCAGACACGCCCCAGGTCGGATCAGAGAACACCGGGTTCACGTAGTCGTTACGGCCGATGAAGTTGGTCATGCCCTGGTTGCTGAAGAAGCCCGACTGGTTATCCCAGGCGAAGTCGCCGTTATAGACGTACACGTCTTCGAAGTCACGGGCACTGAGCAATTGCGGCAGGCCGGACAGTTTGTGGCTGCCTTCCGGGGTCTGCATCAGGTATTCGAAACCCGGCAGGTTCGGGAAGCAGGCCATGGTGGCGAACATGCCCTGGTGGGTGTGGGTGCCGTTGGAAAAGAAACGGTCGAACAACAGGCCTTCCTTCGACAGTTTGTCGAGGTACGGCGTGATGTTACCCGGTCCACCCAGCGCGCCGACCGAGTGACCAGCCATGCTTTCCATCAGGATCACGACCACGTTCTTGATTGGCAGGGTCTTGTCGGCCGGTGGCGTGTAATCACGACGCACGGCGGCTGTCTCGGCATCCACCAGTTTTTCGTCTTTCATCACCAGCATGTCACGCACGGTCTGCTGAGCCTCCGGCTGCGGCAGTGTGGCTTTCCAGATGTTGTCGCGATCTTCGGACATCCGGCTCTTGGCCGCCGCGATCAGCGACAGCGTGCCGTTGAGGCCCAACTGGTTGGCGAAGATCGAGTCAGTGGTGTAGACGTCACCCCAACGCATCGGTGGGCCTTGACGCAGAGTGCCACGAGCAGCGACCACGCAAATCAGCAGGCAGACGACGAACACGCCGATGCGTGCATACCACGGGGCGATCTGGCGCGTACTGATGCTGCCACCGCTGAACGGGCCGCGAGGACGGGTCGCACGATCGGCGCCCTTGAACGCCAAAGTCAGGATCAATGTGCCAAAGGCCCACGCCAGCAGATAGCGAACCACCGGGAAACCGTACCAGAGCATGCTCATCACGGTTTTCGGGTCTTCTTTCACATACTGGAAGACCAGGCCGTTGAGGCGCTGGTGAAACTCGCGGTAGAAGTCCATTTCCATCAGGCCGAGGAACAGCGCGATGCTCGAAGCGAGGGTCAGCCAGAAGCGGAAGAACCCGCGAGCAGCCATCGCCCGGGCGCTGAACAGTGCCAGCAACAGCGGAATGCAGAGGTAGACCACCAGACGCAGGTCGAAACGCAGGCCGTTGGCGAACGCTTCAAGAAAGGTCGCAGCCGGTGTGTCGAGGATCATCGAGCGGTTGTAGACCAGCAGCGCAACACGCAGCAGGCTGAACATGACCATCATGATCAAGGCGCACAACAGCGTATAGGCCAGATGCGATTTGACGGTCGGTTGCAGCAGGCGACTAGAAGCTCGCTGCTGATTCAGGGCGTCCGGGATTGCCATGTCGTTTTAGGACCCATTGGAAGTTGAAGTTTCAAAAATACGGCGGCGCATTGCCCTCTATTGGCCAATACCTGACCCTGGGGCTTGCGCGGTGCGCAAATGTTGCACGATCACCCGCCTCATTGCCATTGATTACTGTTTGGCTGGCAGATGCGGGGCGGATTGTCTTGGAGGCTTTGTGAAAATTTTGTGCAACGCATATCCGGAAACACAATAAAGCCGCGCACTGGTAAAAACACAAACGCCCCGAACCAGTCGGGGCGTTTTGCAGAACAACGGTGCGATTACTTCTCGGCGCGTTCTTTCAGGGCTTTCAAGGTATTGAACGGCGCATCGACCACGAACTTGTTGGCGACCATTGCCGGCACGCTGCCGCCCGGCTCGGTATGGACTTGATAGGTCACTTCAACCTGATCACCTTTTGGCACGAACTTCCAGAAACCTTTGACTTGAGCCACCCGAATAAAACCTTTTTCTTCCGGAACGTACTTCGGCACACCTTCAAGGTTACGGGTCAGGCTGCCATCGGCGCCTTCAATGGTGGTGATGTGCAACACCGAATCACGCGGGGTGACGGGCCACGGGGTATTGAACTGGGTGTAGGTCCAGCTCTGGTCGCCCTCGTGCTTGAGCAGCTTCTGCATTTTGCACTCGTGAATCCAGGCACAGGCGCCGGCCACGTCTTCTTGCAGTGCGCGCAGTTTGGCAACGGTGGTCTTCATCAACGTTACACCCTGATAGGACTTGTAGTCCGAGCCAGGCACTTCGCTCAGGGAGATCTTGATGCCGTCTTCGTTCTTGGCGACCTTCCAGTCTTCGGCCTGGGCAGCCGTCGCGGCGAGCACAGCGGTCAATCCACACAACACAGCGATACGATGCAGCGAACCCATAGTTTTATTCCTTATTGTTGAAGTTCCGTTGTTGAACACATCACACCGCCGTCATTTGCTCCCACCATCCCAGCAATTTGATCGCTTCGTCACGGCTGCTTCCGCACACTTCAATATCAGCTTCAAAGGCCGAACACACCGCCGGGCGTTGTGGACGGCCAAAAATGAGGCACAGGTTATCGACCGAAAGTTGTACGCAACGTTCGCCAGCGGCTTTGCCATTGGGCATACCGGGAATCGCTGAGCTGATGGAAGGGGCTATGCAACAGGCGCCACAGCCTTCACGGCATTTCATGATGACGGGCTCCTCACGAGGAGTGATGTGTAAAAAGGACGGGCACAGAGTAACCGCTAAAACAGTTGTTTAAAATTACCTGAACCGGGGTTTTTCCGTTCAAATCAACGTGACTGACCAGTCTCCGACAAAGCGTCTGGCCAGCGGGTCACGGACAGTGAAGGATTTACCGCTTGAACTCGAAATCCAGCGCCGCGCCTTCGACTTCGTGGCGCTCATCATTGCGCAGTTGCAGCTGCATTTCGTTATTGAGCAGCCGACCGTTGAGCTGAAACGGGCTGCTGCCGGTCTTTTCGCCAAACATGGGTGGCAGCAGTGCATCGTTTTGGGGCAATGGCATCGTACCGATCGGTTTCAGTTCTTGTGCCATTTGCGGGGGCAACTTCAAATCAAGTTTGGCGGGCGGGAGTTGGGTTTTCACCACTTCGCTGGCCGCTTTTGACTTGGAGGCAGTGGGGGGACGCTTTTTCACCACCTTGACAGGCTCGGCTTTTTTGGCCGGCGCCGGTTCTTCCGCGGTTTCGCCGGTCGCCGGTTCTTCATGACCCGCCGCCATGACGCCTTCAGCGTGAACGCTCATCAAGAGGCAAAAAAACAGGCAGGCGGCAGAAAAAATCGGTTTCATGAACCCAACAGCAAAAAACGGCAGAGGGCCATATGCTCCCCTGTTGCACGCCACATGACAAGCACCGCAGTGAACGACCGACTCAGAAGCCGCCGGCCGTTTCCTGGCAAAGTTGCGTGGCCAACATCCCAAGGGTCATCAATGCACGCTCGGCCTCACGGTTCCAGGGTGTGCCGCAATTCAGCCGAATGCAGTGATTGAACTGCTCGGTGTTACTGAAGATAAGCCCCGGCGCAATACTGATGCCCTGTTGCAACGCCCGCACGTGCAATTCCTGTGTGTTGACCCGCCCCGGCAAACTGACCCACAAAATGAAGCCGCCAGTCGGCCGGGTCATCTGCGTGCCTTCAGGGAAGTACTGCTGGACTGCCAGCTGGAAGGCGCTGAGGTTCTTGCGGTATTCCTGACGGATGTAACGTAAGTGGCGGTCGTAACCACCGTTTTCCAGATAGGCCGCAATGCCCATTTGCGTGACGCTGCAGGCCGAATGGGTACTGAACGTCTGCAGCCGCTGGATTTCCTGCTGGTACTTGCCGGCAATCATCCAGCCGATCCGCACGCCTGGCGACAGGGTTTTGGAGAAGCTTGAACAATAGATGACCCGATCCAGCCGATCGTAGGCCTTGAGCGATTTGGTGCGCCCCTGCTCGAACATCAACTCGCCGTAAATATCGTCTTCGACAATCTGGATATCAAAATCCGACGCCAGGCGCAGCAATTGTTTTTGCCGCTCCTCGGGCATGGTCCCACCCAATGGATTGCTCAAGCGCGTGGTCAGCACCAGCGCCTTGATCGACCACTGGTTGGCCGCCAGTTGCAGGGCTTCGAGGCTCATGCCTGTGGCCGGGTCGCTCGGAATTTCGATCACTTTGAGGCCGAGCAAGTCTGCCAGTTGCAGCAGGCCATAATACGTTGGCGACTCGGCGGCGATCAGGTCGCCAGGACGGGTCAGTACACGCAGGGACATCTGCAACGCATCGACGCAGCCATGGGTGATGACCACTTCGGAGGGGTCAACCACCACGCCGGCATCGCGCATGCGGATCGCCACTTGCCGGCGCAATGGCTCAAAACCGGGGCTGAACATGTAGCTGAACGCCCGCGGACTATGGAATCGGGTGACTTTGGCCAATTGCTGATGCAGCGCCCGAACCGGCAGGTAATCGACGCTGGGCACTGCGGCGCCCAGCGGAAAAACACCCTCGCGGCGGGATTCGACCAACACTTGTTGAATGATGCTGCTGCGCGTGACCAGACCCGGACGCTCGACCCGGGCGATGTCCGGCGTCGGCGCGGTCAGGGCTGGCGTCTGGTGAACGTAGTAGCCCGACTGCGGCCGGGCCCGGATCAGCCCCTGGTCTTCAAGATTGGCATACGCCTGCAACACCGTCGCATGGCTGACGTTGAGCTGCGAACTCATCTTGCGCACCGAAGGCACGCGCTCCCCCGGTTGATAGACACCACGACGGATGTCTTCGGCCAGTTGTTGAGCAATACGTTGGTAGAGCAAGAGATTGGTCATGACGCAGCACTCGATTTCACGGGCATTTTATTCTTGTGTGAAACAATACCGGAACAGTTTAGAAGTGTACGGGGACAGTTGCCACAATAGTCGACCGTACAGTGCAGTGTCAGCAAAATCTGTACTGCTTTTTTCCATGTACCCAGACAATTGGCAGGCGCAAAAAAACCCGGCGCTGTCTGGCAGGCCGGGTTTTCCAGAGACGCGACCCTTAGCGGGCAGCGCCGAGCTGGCCTTTTTCGTCGGAGAACACAATTTCCACCCGACGGTTCTGCGCACGGCCACGCTCGGAAGCGTTCACGTCCACCGGGTATTCATCGCCGTAGCCTTCGACCTGGATGCGTTTGTCGTCGATGCCCAAGTCCATCAAGACGTCAGCCACCGATTGCGCACGGTCACGCGAAAGTTTGAGGTTGTCGTGTTTACCGCCGGTGCTGTCGGTGTAGCCTTCGATCCGCACCACGCGTTTCGGATTGAGCTGCAGGAACTGAACAATCTTCAGCACCACACGGTTCGCCGAGTTTTTGAGCTCGGCCTCACCCGTATCGAACAGCACATCGCCCAATGTCATCACCAGGCCCCGGTCAGTCTGGGTGGTCGCCAATGCGACAATCTGTTCTTCGAGCCACTTGCCCTGCTGCTGAACGCTGAGCAATTTGGATTCGCGCAGCGCCAATTGCAGACGCTGACGCTCCAGTTCGAGCTTCGCCGCACGCTCTTCGTTGAGCACTTGATTGGTGTGTTCACGGGCGATTTCGCTGTAGCGCTGGCTCAGGTAGGCGTAATGCACCACGTCCGAACCGCTGCCCCAATAGCTGGACAGACGATCTGCGCGGGCCAGGGATTCACCGGCGCGGATCACGTCTTTGGGCGCGATACGCAGCACATTGGAATCTTCCTTGACCTTCTGGAAGTCGGCGCCCGCTTCTTGCAACGCGGCTTCACTGTGTTGCCCGGCGCAGCCATACAGACTGGCGCAACCGGCGAGGATCAAGCTGCCGAGCACTTTTGACTTGAGGCTCATTGGGCATCTCCCAGTTGCTTGCGCAGACGAGTGATGCGGGTATTGAGCACGTTCAATTGCTCCTCGCTCTTGAGGGTCAGCACCTTGGCTTCGGCCAGGCGCGCGTCCAGTTCGGCCTGCTCGGCTCGCATGCGCGCACGTTTGTAGGACTGCTCGGTCATGTTGCTTTGGGCACGAGCGAATTTTTCTTCGGCCAGTTTCATTTCCGGCATGTCATCGGCGGTGGCGCCCACGGCTTTGGCTTGTACGAGTGCCTGTTCGGTCAGGCGAATCTGTTCATTCGGCGCCGGATCGGCTGCACAACCCGCCAGAGCCAGAACGGCCAGGGCAGCGAAAAGAGGTCGAATACTCA
Organism: Pseudomonas sp. GL-B-19; assembly: GCF_019956415.1. Taxonomy (GTDB): domain Bacteria; phylum Pseudomonadota; class Gammaproteobacteria; order Pseudomonadales; family Pseudomonadaceae; genus Aquipseudomonas. Next base: position 36,949 of record NZ_JAHBDK010000053.1, on the reverse strand, counting down.
CTAAAAATCCCTACTGTTTTGGGGTACTGACAGGTTGTTGCTGTTGCTGCACCTTCCAACGCTCGATATTGCGTTGCAACGCGGCGTCCGTCAGTCCTGAGGCGGGCAATTCTGTCATCTTTTTGGCCAGCTGTCCGCGCAACCACGGATCGTTGCAAGCGGAGTTATGGGAAACCGCGAGGTACAGACCGGGCTTGTCGATCGGTTGCGGGTAGGCGATCAGGTCGTTGGCCATGCTCAGCGTCTGCGCGACCGCCATACCTGAATAGCGTCCAGCAAGGACAAATTCCACCTCACCCAGGAGCAACTTCTGGAAGGCCAGGGTCAGGTTGGGTGTACGGATGAGGGTCAATTGCTGCTCGGCAAAAGTGCCGAATGCCGGGGTCATTCGAGACTTTTCCGACACTGCGCCGGGATGACCGTGAAGGTCCTGAGCTTCGTTGTAGATCAATGTCGAATTCTTGCGGGTCCAGACCAGGTAGTCGTTTTCCAGCAGCGACGGATGAATGTAATCCAGGGTTTCCAGTTCGCTGACAGTCAACGGTGCATCGGCCAACATGTCCATGCGCCCGCTGCGCACTTCGTCCAGCGCCTGGGAGCGTTTGCCGGCATAAAGCAGTTCAACCTTGATGCCCAACTCCCCCGCCACGTGCTGCAACAGATCAGCACTGGCACCGATCAGTTTTTCAGGATTTTGCGGGTCTTGCCACAGGTACGGAGGTGCGTCCGGGCTGCCGGTCACGACCAGTCGCTCGCACTTGCCCGCCGCATTGGACAGCGCCGGCAACATCATCAAACCCAGCAGTAATGGCCAGCCGCACACGCGACGCAGATCCATGGCAACACTCTCCACTAAAACCCTGTTATATCGCCTGTAGGAGCTGTCGAGTGAAACGAGGCTGCGATCTTTTGATCTTCCGCTTGGGATTCGAGCGGACCTGAAAATTCGCAGCCTTGTTTCACTCGACAGCTCCTACAACAGCTCCTACAGAAGAACAAAAAAAAAGCCCGACCAAAAGGTCGGGCTCTTTATAAGTCAGGCCGCTGGATTAGACCAGCTTCTCGAACTCTGGGATAGCTTCGAACAGGTCAGCTACCAGGCCATAATCGGCCACCTGGAAGATCGGCGCTTCTTCGTCCTTGTTGATCGCAACGATCACTTTGGAGTCTTTCATGCCGGCCAGGTGCTGGATCGCGCCGGAGATACCGACCGCGATGTACAGCTGTGGCGCAACGATTTTGCCGGTCTGACCGACCTGCATGTCGTTGGGTACAAAACCTGCGTCGACCGCGGCGCGGGAAGCACCGACGGCAGCGCCCAGCTTGTCAGCCAGTGCGTACAGGTGTTTGAAGTTGTCGCCGTTCTGCATGCCGCGACCGCCGGAAACGACGATTTTGGCAGCGGTCAGTTCCGGACGATCGGACTTGGCCAGTTCTTCGCCGACGAAGCTGGAAGTGCCAGCGTCGTGAGCAGCGGCAACGGCTTCAACGGCAGCCGAACCACCTTCAGCTGCAACCGGGTCGAAACCGGTAGCACGCACAGTGATGACTTTCACCGAAGCGTTGGACTGAACGGTAGCGATGGCGTTACCGGCGTAGATCGGACGCTTGAAGGTGTCAGCGTTTTCGACCGAGATGATCTCGGAGATCTGGTCAACGTCCAGCTGCGCAGCAACGCGCGGCAGGATATTTTTGCCGTTGGAAGTGGCGGCAGCCAGGATGTGGCTGTAACCAGCTCCCAACTCTGCAACCAGCGGCGCGACGTTTTCCGGCAGTTGGTGAGCGTAGGCGGCGTTGTCGGCCACCAGCACTTTAGACACGCCAGCGATTTTCGCCGCGGCTTCTGCAACAGCACCCACATTCTGGCCAGCGACCAGAACGTGAATGTCGCCACCAATTTTGGCGGCAGCAGCAACGGTGTTCAGGGTGGCAGGAGCCACAACCTTGTTGTCGTGCTCAGCGATTACCAAGATAGTCATGATTAGATTACCTTCGCTTCGTTTTTCAGTTTCTCGACCAGTTCAGCCACCGACTTGACCTTGATACCCGCGCTGCGTGCAGCAGGCGCTTCGACTTTCACGGTCTTGTTGGTAGAGGCGGTGGAAACGCCCAAAGCGTCCGGAGTCAGCACTTCGAGAGGCTTCTTCTTGGCTTTCATGATGTTTGGCAGAGACGCGTAGCGCGGCTCGTTCAAACGCAGGTCGGTGGTGACGATGGCCGGCAGTTTCAGGGAAACTGTCTGCGCGCCGCCGTCGACTTCGCGAGTCACGGCAACGCTGTCGCCGCTGATTTCAACTTTGGACGCGAACGTGCCCTGACCGTAGCCGCTCAATGCAGCGAGCATCTGGCCAGTCTGGTTGTTGTCGCTGTCGATGGCTTGTTTGCCAAGGATCACCAGCTGAGGCTGTTCCTTGTCGACAACAGCTTTCAACAGTTTGGCAACGGCCAGCGAAGTCAGGTCTTCGGCGGATTCGACGAGGATGGCGCGGTCGGCACCCAGAGCCAGCGCGGTGCGCAGTTGCTCTTGAGCGGTGGACGGGCCGACGGAGACGACGACGATTTCAGTCGCAACACCTTTCTCTTTCAGGCGTACGGCTTCTTCCACGGCGATTTCGCAGAACGGGTTCATCGACATCTTGACGTTGGCAAGATCGACGCCGGAATTGTCCGCCTTGACGCGGACCTTGACGTTGTAGTCCACAACGCGTTTGACAGCTACAAGAACCTTCATGGATTCCTCGTTACTCTCCGGTGAAAAGAAAGTCGCCTAGGCGAACCTGGCGGTTGATGCTCATCGGCGCAAGGGCACCTCTAAAAACGCTGGCAAAAGTGTCAAGTGACCATCGCTCACAATGATGATGACCGTTTGTCAGTGGTGACCGACGAGTCATTCATTATCGCGGCGTGTAAACTGCGCGCTATACGTGCACTGCGCATCACCTTGTACTGCCATCGCCCTGTCTTTAGAGGTGCTCTTGAAACCAACAGTGTGCCTACGGCGAGCGCAAAACCGACCGTATCTTGACCGGAACGCCTATTCCGGTCAATACGGTAAAATGGCCGTTCGTAAGCCGCGTGACTTTGATTTCTCTGGCTTTGAGCCAATTCAAACAAACGTTTGTATTGGACGCTGGGAGTGGTGTAGATATAATGCGCCACCCAGAGAGAAAGGTGGACTATCGATTGTCCTGTTCCGCGCTCGCGCAGGGATTCATGGATGCGACACCAAACCTCCAAAATTAGAAAAAAAACTGTTGAGCCTTGAGTAGGAGATAACCTGTGGAACGCGAATACATGGAATTCGACGTCGTCATCGTCGGTGCCGGCCCCGCTGGTCTTTCCGCTGCCTGCCGCTTGAAGCAGAAGGCTGCTGAAGCCGGTAAGGAAATCAGCGTCTGCGTGGTCGAAAAAGGCTCCGAAGTCGGTGCTCACATCCTGTCTGGCGCCGTGTTCGAACCACGCGCCCTGAACGAGTTGTTCCCGGACTGGAAAGAACTTGGCGCCCCGCTGAACACGCCGGTCACCCGCGATGACATCTTCGTTCTGAAAAACGCAGACAGCGCGCAAAAAATTCCTGACCTCTTTGTGCCCAAGACCATGCACAACGAAGGTAACTACATCATCTCCCTGGGCAACCTGTGCCGCTGGCTGGCCCAGCAGGCCGAGAACCTGGGCGTAGAAATCTACCCTGGCTTCGCCGCTCAGGAAGCACTGATCGACGAGAACGGCGTGGTGCGCGGGATCATTACCGGCGACCTGGGCGTTGATCGCGAAGGCAATCCGAAAGAAGGCCTGTACACCCCGGGCATGGAACTGCGTGGCAAGTACACGCTGTTCGCCGAAGGTTGCCGTGGCCACATCGGCAAGCAGTTGATCAAGCGTTTCAACCTCGACAGCGAAGCCGACGCCCAGCACTACGGCATCGGCCTGAAAGAAATCTGGGAAGTCGACCCGGCCAAGCACCAACCAGGCCTGGTGGTTCACACCGCCGGCTGGCCGCTGGACATCATGGGCACCGAGAACACCGGTGGCTCCTTCCTCTATCACCTGGAAAACAACCAGGTGGTTGTCGGCCTGATCGTCGATCTGTCCTACAGCAACACTTACCTGTCGCCGTTCGATGAGTTCCAGCGCCTCAAGCACCACCCGGTGCTCAAGCAGTACCTGGAAGGCGGCAAGCGCATCAGTTACGGCGCCCGTGCCATCAGCAAAGGCGGCCTGAACTCGTTGCCGAAAATGGTCTTCAAGGGCGGCGCGCTGATCGGTTGCGACCTCGGCACCCTGAACTTCGCCAAGATCAAAGGCAGCCACACCGCGATGAAGTCCGGCATGCTCGCCGCTGAATCCGTGGCCGACGCGCTGTTCGCCGAGAAAGATGGCACCGAAGAACTGACCACTTACGTCGACGCGTTCAAGAAAAGCTGGCTCTATGACGAGCTGTTCGCCAGCCGCAACTTCGGCCCGGCGATTCACAAGTTCGGCGCGATCGTCGGCGGTGGTTTCAACTGGCTGGACCAGAATATCTTCGGCGGCAAACTGCCGTTCACCTTGCACGACACCAAGCCGGATTACGCTTGCCTCAAGCTCGCCGCCGACTGCAAGAAGATCGACTACCCGAAACCGGACGGCAAGATCAGCTTCGACAAACTCAGCTCGGTGTTCATCTCCGGTACCAACCATGAAGAAGAACAGCCGTGCCACTTGAAGCTGGCCGACCCAAGCATCCCGATCAGCAAAAACCTGCCGCTGTACGATGAGCCTGCCCAGCGCTACTGCCCGGCTGGCGTGTACGAAGTGATCACCATGGAAGACGGCGAGAAGCGCTTCCAGATCAATGCCCAGAACTGCGTTCACTGCAAGACCTGCGACATTAAGGACCCTGCACAGAACATTACCTGGGTGACGCCGGAAGGTGCTGGCGGCCCGACTTACCCGAACATGTAAGTTGAACGCCTGAACATCAAGGCTCCCGAAATGGGGGCCTTTTTGTTGCCCGCGATTCCCGTTTTTGTAGGAGCCGAGCTTGCTCGCGATAGCGGCGTGTCAGTCGACCGTGATGTTGGCTGACACACCGCTATCGCGAGCAAGCTCGGCTCCTACAGGGGATCTTTTGCCAACTCAGGCAGCGCGTTCTTCTCCGGGATTACGCTCAAAGTAGCGCTTGTACTCCCGGCTGAACTGCGACGTACTCTGATAACCCACCCGATGCGCCACTTGCGCCACCCCCAAGCCTTCAGACAGCAACAACTGCTGCGCCTTGAGCAAGCGCAAACGCTTCAAGTACTGCACCGGCGACAACAACGTGCTGCGTTTGAAATGCTCATGAAACGTCGACGCACTCATATTCGCGCAACTGGCCAGGGTCTCGACATTCAGCGGCTCGGTGTAATGCGCATGCAGATGGCTGAGCGATGCCGCAACCCGGGCGAATTGCCCCTGCTGCTCCACCAGCGCGCGCAACACATCGGCTTGCGGCCCGCGCAACGCGACGAACAACAACTCACGCAAACGCGCCTGGCCCATGACCTGACATTCCAGCGGATCGTGCAGGCAACGCAGCAACCGTTCCACGCATCCACGCATCGCGTCGTCGAGCACTGTCGAGGTCATGGACTCCAGCGTTTGCGCAGCAATACTGCGCCCGGACACGAGCCCCATGGCCAACACCAATTCACCGAGCAAAATCCGGTCTATCGCGATGGAAATGCCCAGCATCGGCCCATCCGGCGCGGCAAAGGTTTCGCACTCAAACGGCACCGGCAATGCCTGAATCAGATAATGCCCAGCGCCGTACTCCAGAGTTCGCGGGCCCAGGTACGCCAATTTGCTGCCCTGGACGATGATGACCAGGCTCGGCTCATAAATCTGCGGGCCACGGGCGACATCGCAACTGGCACGCAACACCTGCACTCCCGGCAACGCGGTGGGCGCGAAGCCGTCGCGAGTGGTCAGCGGCTGGATCAACGAAACCAGCGTGGCATTGGCATCGAGATGACGGGTCAACAACATGGGAGCTCTTCACAAAAAAGTCGCGGAAAAAGGGATGAAAGCATCTTCGCAGGTCTGATCATCCATTTGATCAATCGCACGTGGATGCCGGAGGAATAGGCATGACACCCGGAGGAATCGCCATGGCCGGTGCAAGGTGCGGCGCCCAGAATGCACCGCCTCACCTGTCACACCTTTTGCGAGGTTCCTCATGTACACCGCCATCGGATACGCCGCCCAGTCGGCCACCACTCCCCTCGCCCCCGTGAAATTCGAACGTCGCAGCCCTCGGGCCGATGATGTGGCGATCGAGATTCTCTACTGCGGCGTCTGCCATTCCGACATCCACCAGGCGCGCAACGAGTGGGGAATTGCCGTTTACCCGCTGATGCCCGGTCACGAGATCGTAGGCAAAGTGACCGCCATCGGTGCGAACGTGACCCGGCACAAGGTCGGGGATCTGGTTGGCGTCGGCTGCATGGTCGATTCCTGCCGCAGCTGCGAAGCCTGCCAGTCGAACCTTGAGCAATACTGCCTTGAAGGTCCGACCATGACCTACGCCACCCCGGACCGGGTCGATGGCAGCAACACCATGGGCGGCTACTCTGACAGCATCGTGGTCAGCGAGCACTTTGTCGTGCGCATCCCGGAAAAACTCGCCTTGGCCAGCGCCGCGCCGATCCTCTGCGCCGGCATCACCACCTACTCGCCGCTCAAGCATTACGGCGTCAAGGCCGGTGATAGAGTCGGGATCCTCGGCATGGGCGGCCTCGGTCACATGGGCATCAAGTTCGCCAAGGCGATGGGCGCCGAAGTCACCCTGTTCACCCGTTCGGCGAGCAAGGCCGAAGAAGGTCGTCGCCAGGGCGCAGACCACGTGATCGTGTCTACCGATGCCGAGCAGATGACGGCTGCAGCTGGCCAATTCGACTTCCTGCTCGACACCATTCCGGTGCAGCACGACCTCAACCCCTACCTCGACACCCTGCGTTTCGACGGCGTGCACATTCTGGTGGGTTTGATTGAACCGATCGATCCACCGGTCCACGCCGCCAAACTGGTGTTGGGACGTCGCGTGCTCGCCGGTTCGTTGATCGGCGGTATTGCCGAAACCCAGGAAGTGCTGGATTTCTGCGCCGAGCACAACATCACCTGCGACATCGAAATGCTCGACATCCGCCAGATCAACGAGGCTTACGCCCGCATGATCGCCGGGGATGTGAAATACCGCTTCGTTATCGACATGGCGACCTTGAAGGTCTAAACCTTCAAGCCCAGTTCTGCCGACAGCCGGGTTGTGACCCCTTTGATCAGGGGAATCAGCTCGGCCATTTTTTCCAGCGGCATGTACGGCACGGTGCTGGCGATGCTGATGCCGGCGACGATGCGCTTGCTGGCATCACGAATCGGCGCCGCCACACAACGGATCGACGGTTCGTTGTCTTCCAGATCAAAGGCATAACCGCCCGCCACGTACTCGACCATGCGCTGCTGAAACTGCTCCCAGGATTGCTCCGGGTGCTGCGGCCAAAACAGATTTTTCCCACCCGCCGGCAAGCTGATTTCGTACAGCCGCTGCCATTCTTCCTGCGTGTCATCCAGCATCAGCGCCTTGCCGATCCCGGTGCGCGCCAACGGCATGCGATGGCCGACCCGCGAACGCATTTCCGGGCCATTGCGACCCGGATTCTTGTGCAGGTACAACACCTCGTCGCCCTCACGAATTGCCAGGTGAATGGTGTCGCCGGTCAACGCCGACAATTCATCCAGATACGGCCCGGCCAACGTCACCAGTGGCAACTCTTCGCGCGCCTGGAAACCCAGTTCGATCAGCTTTGGCCCCAACAGGTAGCCGACCTGCGGCACCACACGCAGGTAACGCTCGTCCACCAGACAACTGGCCAGACGATGGGTGGTGCTGCGCGTCGTGCCGATCAGCCGGGCGATTTCCTTGAGATCGCGGGCGCCGCTGGCCACAGCCTGAACCACACCCAAACCACGAAGCAGTGTCTGGGTGCCGGTCGGCGCGGCGTCCTTGGCGATTTTTGGGGCGTCTTCCTGCATATCCAGCCTTTACCGTTGAGCGAGTGACGGGCGGCATTATGGTCGCCCGATGCCCGCAACTACAACTTGATACGCTCGACTTTGCCCACCAGCAAGATGTAGGAAAGCGCGCCAATCAATGCCAGAACCGAGATGTAGGTAATCGCCGGGGCAAACGAATCACCGGTCGCCAGGAAACCGATGACAATCGGCGTGGTGATCGCCGACAAGTTGCCGATGAAGTTGAACACCCCGCCGGTCAGTCCCAACAATCGTGCCGGTGCCAAGGTTGAAACCAGCGACCAGGTGATCGACGCCAGACCGTTGCCGAAGAAGGCCAGCGCGAGGAAGGCAATCACCAGCGGCGTCGATTCGACGAAGTTGGCGCCGATGATCGAGGTGGAAATCAGCAGGCCGCCAATGATCGGCAATTTACGGGCGAAACCTACCGTGTAACCGCGACGGATCAGGAAGTCAGAGAAGAACCCCGAACACAACACACCGACGAAGGCGGCGAGAAACGGCAGCGACGCCAGCAGGCCAGACTTGATGAAGTCCATGCCGCGATATTTCACCAGGTAAGTCGGGAACCACGTCAGGAAAAACCACAGCGTCGAGTTGAGGCAGAACTGGCCGAGGTAAATGCCCCACAGTTTGCGTTTAGTCAGAACAATCCCGAGGTCAGTCCAGCTGAACTTCGCTTTGACTTTGGCTTGCTCGGCCTGGATATCCACCAGCCCGCCACCCTCGCGGATCAGGTCGATTTCAGCATCGTTGACGCCTTTGAAATCCCGAGGCTCGCGGTACACCGCGTACCAGATCACCGCCCACAGAATGCCCACCGCACCGGTGCTGATGAACACCATGTGCCAGCCAAATTCATGCTGCAACCATGCGAGTACCGGCGTCAGGAATGCCAGGCCGACGAACTGCCCAGAGGTGTAGAAACCGATGGCAGTGGCGCGTTCGCGCTCGGGGAACCAAGTGGTGACCACGCGACTGTTGATCGGATAGGCCGGGGCTTCCAGGGCACCGACCGCCATGCGCAAGACGAACAGCGCGATGAAACTCGCGGCGAAACCGAGCATGACCGTGGCGATCGACCACAGCAACAAGGCGACGCTGTAGAGGATGCGCGGTGGAACACGGTCCACCAGCCAGCCGCCGGGAATTTGCATCGCGGCGTAGGTCCAGCCGAAGGCCGAGAAGATCAGCCCGACGTGGATCGGATCGATGCCCAGTTCGCTGGTCAGCGCCGGGGCTGCGATGGACAGGTTACTGCGGTCCAGGTAGTTGATCACCACGGTGATGAACAGCAGGACCATGATGAAAAATCGCTTGCGACTGGGCGTCACCAACGACGCTTGCCCGGTGAGGGTTTGCGATTGCATGAGGAGTGCCTCTTCTTATGTTTATTGAGGTCGTCTAGAAGACTTGCAGCGCCCCCTGTAGGAGCTGGCTTGCCAGCGAAGGCGGCATGACGTCCGACATTGATGTGACTGACAGGACGCTTTCGCTGGCAAGCCAGCTCCTACAGGGGGTTTGGGGTGGATCAGAAATCAATCACCACTCAGCAAAACTGCCATCGGCATGACGCCAGATCGGGTTGCGCCAGCGGTGGCCGACGGCGGCGCGTTCGATCACGTATTCCTCGTTGATCTCGATACCCAGGCCCGGGCCATTCGGGATCTTCACGAAGCCTTTGTCGTAGTCGAACACCCGCGGATCTTTCACGTAATCGAGCAGGTCATTGCTCTCGTTGTAATGGATGCCCAGGCTCTGTTCCTGGATGAACGCGTTGTAGCAAACCGCGTCCAGTTGCAGGCACGCCGCCAAGGCGATCGGCCCCAGCGGGCAATGCAGCGCCAGCGCCACGTCGTAGGCTTCGGCCATGTTGGCGATTTTACGGGTTTCGGTGATGCCACCGGCGTGCGACGCATCCGGCTGGATGATGTCGACGTAACCTTCGCTCAGTACGCGCTTGAAATCCCAGCGCGAGAACAGCCGTTCACCGAGGGCAATCGGGGTGCTGCTCAGCGGCGCCAGTTCCTTCAGCGCTTCATAGTTTTCGCTGAGCACCGGCTCTTCGATGAACATCAGTTTGTACGGATCGAGTTCCTTCATCAGCACCTTGGCCATGGGCTTGTGCACCCGGCCATGGAAGTCGACGCCGATGCCGACGTTCGGTCCGACCGCGTCACGCACGGCGGCGACATTGGCCAGGGCCAGGTCGACTTTCTCGAAGGAATCGAGAAATTGCAGTTCTTCGGTACCGTTCATTTTTACCGCAGTAAAACCACGGGAGACCGCTTCTTTCGCCGCGCGCGCAGTGTCCGCTGGCCGGTCGCCGCCGATCCACGAATACACACGAATCTTGTCCCGCACCTGACCACCGAGCAAATCACTGACCGACACGCCCAGCGCCTTGCCCTTGATGTCCCACAACGCCTGATCGATACCGGCCAGCGCGCTCATATGGATCGCGCCGCCCCGGTAGAAGCCGCCGCGATACAGCACAGTCCAGATGTCTTCGATGTTGCGTGGGTCTTTGCCGATCAGGTAGTCGGACAATTCTTCAACCGCAGCCGCAACCGTGTGGGCGCGGCCTTCAACCACGGGCTCGCCCCAACCGGTCACGCCCTCGTCGGTTTCGACCTTGAGAAAGCACCAGCGCGGTGGAACGATGAAGGTGGTGAGTTTAGTAATTTTCATCTCTGCTCTCTTTTTATAAATGCAGCTCTTATAGATGCAGCGCTCACAGCGCCAAAAAGTCTTAGCGAAGGGCTTTCCAGGCAGCCACGTAGGCCTTGGCATTGACGGCCACGTCCGCTGGCGTCATCCCCGGCTTGAACAAACCTGAACCGAGGCCGAAGCCTTTGACGCCAGCGTCGATAAACACCTGCATGTTGTCCGGCGTGATACCGCCGACCGGCGCCAGAACGGTTCCGACAGGCAATACCGCGAGCCAGGCTTTGACGACGGCCGGCCCCATCTGCTCGGCGGGAAACATCTTCAGCACGTCCGCACCTTCGGCCAATGCGGCAAAGGCTTCCGTCGGCGTCGCCACACCCGGTGACAGGAACAACCCCGCCGCTTTCGCTGCGCGCAGCACCTTGGGATCGCTGTGCGGCATGACGATCACTTGGCCGCCGGCGGCTTTCACTTGCTCGACTTGCTCCGGTGTCAGCACCGTTCCCGCACCGATCAGGCAATCGGCAGGCAAGGTACTGCGCAGGATGCGGATACTTTCGTACGGCTCAGGGGAATTGAGCGGCACTTCGATGACACGAAATCCGGCGGCGTACAGGACTTCGCCGATGGCCGCCGCTTCTTCCGGGTGCAGGCCACGCAGGATCGCGATCAGGCCGTTTTGCGCCAAGGCGTGTTTGAGCATGTCAGACCTCCAGTCAGGTTTAACGGGATGGGTTGGGTGTGATCAGTCCAGCGGCGAGCGCCAATTGCCACAACCCGCGTTCGGTGGCTTGCTCAGCCAGCAGCACCCGAGCAAAACCGCAGGCGTCGAGGGCCCGGCTGTAGCGGGCACAGAGTTGGGCATTACCGATGAGGATGATCGAAGGCAGGTGTACGCTATTGCGCCGACGTCGCTGGGCGGTCGCCAGCGCTGACAGTTCATGACCGATCAACAGCCCCGACAAGTAATCCGCCTGGGCCGTGGCGCTCAGATCACCGATCAGCCCGAGGCTGCGGGCACTGAACAATGTCGATAACGGGCCAATCTCGCCGTCCACCGACAAGGCCACTTGCACCCCACGATCAAAAGCCTGGCCATCGAATGACGCGCCTTTTTGCTGGGTGCGCCCCAGAATGCTGTGTTCGCTGAGCACGGCGAAAATTTCGCCGGTCATGAACGTATCGAAATGCACGATGCAGCCGTCGGCCACTTCCACCCATTTCGAATGACTGCCTGGCAAGCCGATCAGCAGATCGTTGCCCGCCTCGCCCTGAAGAGTGTGCAGAACGCCAAGTACCTGGGTTTCTTCGCCGCGCATCACGTTCGGCAACGGCGAACGCTGAATCACACCCGGCACGATGTGCACATCGACACCGCGAAGACTGCGAACCGTTTGTAGGGAATTTCCGAGATTGGCGACGTTCGCCGGCGTATCGCGGTAGGCCGCTTCGCGCCAGCCCTGAGCGCTGCCGACCATGCCACAGGCAATCACAGGTAAATCCGGCTGCGCGTCGAGCCAGTCACCACAGGCCTCATCGAAGGCCAGTTCAAAACCGTCAGTGCATGCCTGACCTTTAATGATTCGCGGCGTCTTGGGCAGCTGCATGATCCCCAACGACAACGAACGTTGTTCAAGCACTTGGCCATTCGCGGCGAGTTTGTAAGCACGTAATGAGGTTGTCCCCCAATCGAGCGCGATCAATTGCGCCAGCATCGCTTCACCTGTTTTGTTTATTGGCAGTGAGTGAGCGGGACTATAAACCGGGAAGCGCAATAATCTCAATATATAAATATCACTCCCATATATTGGGATTAACGCAAAAAAAATCGCAACTCAAGGCTGCGATCTTTTAACCGGCGATGCTGGCGTTTAATTACCCTCGGCAAACTCGCGCAACACCGCCCCATCCATCCGGTATCGCACCCACTCTTCCTGTGGTTGCGCACCCAACGATTTATAGAACTCGATCGCCGGTTTGTTCCAGTCCAGCACGCTCCATTCAAAACGCCCGCAATCATTGGCGCAGGCGATTTTCGCCAGGTGGCGCAGCAAGGTTTTGCCCGCACCACCTCCGCGTTGTTCGGGGGTGATGTAGAGGTCTTCGAGGTACAGGCAGTTGCTGCCGAGCCAGGTGGAATAGCTGAAGAAGAACACGGCGAAGCCGATCGGCTGACCGTCGCGCAGGCAGATCAGGCCGTGAGCGGTGGCGCCTTCGCTGAACAGACTGCGCTCGATGTCGGCGACGCTGGCGATGACTTCGTGGCGGGCACGTTCATAGTCGGCCAGTTCAGTGATGAACCCGAGGATTTGCGGTGCATCGCTGGGGGTCGCCGGGCGGATCTCGATCGTCATGGGACGTGCCTTCGTCAAAGGTTGAAAACGCCATACTAAGTTGCCAGGCTACGTCCGTCACACTGGAAATTCAAAGCTGAACTATGGTGCAACGTTTTCACATTCAAAGGACTGTTATGACCACTGATACTTTCGCCCCCCTGCAAAACCTCGCCGCTCAATTGCTGCCCTACGCGCTGGAGCCCTCAGAGGACGGTGCTCATGACCTGTCGCACTTGCAGCGGGTCTGGCACAACGTGCGCACGATTCATACGCAAGAAGGTGGCGAGCTTGAGGTGCTGCTGGCAGCGGTGCTGTTGCATGATTGCGTGGCGGTGGAGAAGAACTCGCCGTTGCGTTCGCAGGCGTCTCGACTGGCTGCCGAAAAAGCGTCCGGCGTGTTGGCCGACCTACATTGGCCGAACGAAAGAATCAGCGCAGTAGCCCACGCTATCGAAGCACACAGCTTTTCTGCCAACATCACCCCCACTACGCTCGAAGCGAAAATCATGCAAGACGCCGATCGCCTCGATTCCCTCGGCTTGCTCGGTGTCGCGCGCACGTTCTACGTTGCCGGGCGCATGGGCAGCGCGTTGTACGACCCGCAGGATCCAGAAGCAAAGTACCGTGACTACGACGACACACGCTTTTGCCTCGATCATTTCCAGACCAAGCTGCTGCACCTGGCGGACGGTTTCCAGACCGCCACCGGTCGACGCCTGGCACAGCTCAGGCATGAGCGTCTGAAAGGTTTCATGGAGCAGTTCAAGGAAGAGATCGGCGTCTGCTGAAGGCAATACTCCGGCCAGCGCTAATCCTGAAATCGCTAACCCAGGACCTAACATCGGCGCGATGCGTGATAGATATCAGACGCTCATTTCTATCGGCTCAAGGAACCGCGTCATGTCCAGCGCAACACCCCCAGTCTCCAGCCGGTTGTTCGGCCTGTTTTGCCTTGCCAGCTATTTGCTGTCGCTGTCCTACGGCTCGACTTTTTTGCTGTCGTTGCTGATCGGCTCACGCGGTGGCAATGAACACGATGCAGGCAGTGTGATTTCGGCGGCCATGCTCAGCACGTTCGCGGCGGTGATCGTCTCGGGGCATTTGTCTGACTGGCTCGGTGCCGCGCGCTCGATTGCCTTGTTCGGCGTCTTACTGGTGGCGGCCAGCCTCGGCTTCGCCTTGACCCCGGGCTTCGGCACTGCGCTGTTGTTTTTTGGACTGTTGCTGGGGCTGGGTTGGGGCGTGTTTTACACCCTCGGGCCGATCATTGTGGCCAGCTTGGTGACACCGGCCCAACGGGCCAAATACTTTGCGCTGCTGTCGGGCAGCATGATGACCGGGATCGGCAGCGGCCCTTTACTGGGCCGCGCTGCCAGCGCCCTCGGCTATCCGGTAACCGCCGCGTTTTACCTCGCTGCAATGGCCAGCCTGATCGGCGTTTTACTGTTCTGGCGACTGGATGCACAGATCAGAAAAACGCCCGCACCCGCCACCTCGGTCGCGCGAATTTCCTGGCGCGCAACGGCCCAGGTGCTGTCGTCCCGGGCCGTGTTCCCGATCCTCATGGTCGGTCTTGGTGGTTGCGTGTTCGGCGGCCTGTCGAGCTTCCAGACCAGTTACGCCGAATCCCGCTCGCTGGATTATTCGCTGTTCTTTTTTGGCTTCATGGGCGCGGCGATCAGCAGCCGAATGCTGATTGCCGGCATCGTGGTCAAACGTGACCCGTTCCGCGCATCGTGCCTGTTGTCGGGCCTGATGATGGGGTCGATTGTGCTGTTTGGTTTCGTGGTCGACAGCGGGCTCAGTTATGTACTGGCAGCCGTGATGCTCGGGGTCGGATACGGTCTGACCTATTCGGTGATCAACGGCCTGGCGGCCAACGAAGCGCCGCACGGCACGACCTCGCAAGCCTTGCTGTTGTTCAGCCTCTCCTACTTCATCGGCGTGTTTGGTTTTCCCTTGCTGGCCGGAAAAATCATAGTCGAACAAGGGATGCCCGCGTTGCTCCTGACCGTGCTGGCCGTGGCTATACTGAACTGGTTGATCACCGTAGGCCGGTTGATCTGGCGTCGCGTCGCGCCGGTTAAATCCGTGCAGCAGGCCTGAACCGTTCGTCATTCATCAGGCACCAATTCGAACGCGAGGCGGACCAATATCAGGTAGAGACTCTATTAAACGGAGACGATGCCATGTTCATGTCCAGGTTGACCGCCCTCGCTCTCGCCACACTGCTGTCCTCTGCTGCGTTCGCCGCCACACTCGCTGAAGGAACGGGCCCGACCAACCCGGTCGAGGGCCCGAAAGCGCCCGCCATCCAGAGCGCACCCAGCATGAACACCCACGGCACCGGTATCGACAGTAACCTGCCGCCCGCGACGGGCACTGACCCACGGATCCAGGGCAATGACGCGGGCCGTCAAAGCGGACTGAACATGCCCGACACCCAGACACCCGACAATGCCGGCAGCGGCATCGGCTCGAAAACCACCACCGGTGGCTCGGGCTCCGAGGGCGGTGCCTATTAATAGTTCGCCCACGCGAGCGACCTCTCCACACACATCAAGAGGTAAGCATGAACGACGATAAAAAACTGGAAAAAGAAGTCCTGATCCGCCTGTTGCATGCCCACCCGAGTGGCTTGGGCAAAGAGGTTCTGGACAATTATCGGGGGGAGAAAGTCGTGGCCAGTACCCTCGCAGCCCTGCAGGACCGGGGGCTGATTCAACACGGCCATGTGACCTGCGATGAGGCTGGCGAGCACACGGTGAATCTGCCGATCAAACTCAGCAGTGCCGGGGTTGAGGCGGCACGCAAACTGGATAGCTGAACACTCTGGGTAAAACTCAGGATTGTTGTTGAATTTACTGGCCCCATCGCGAGCAGGCTCGCTCCCACAAGGGATCTGTGTGTGACGCAGATCCACTGTAGGAGCGGGCTTGCCCGCGAAGGCGTCTGCACATCCAATACTAATGCGTCAGACATACCGCTTTCGCGGTCAAGTCGATCGCCGCACCGCCGCTCCTACCAGTACGGGGTATCAGCGCTGTTTCAGGCGGTCAATGACGACCGCCAGCAACAGAATCGAACCGCGAATCACATACTGGTAAAACGTGTCGATGTTCTTCAGGTTCATCGCATTTTCAATAATCGCCAGAATCAACACCCCGGCAATCACGTGCCGAATCATGCCGATCCCGCCACTCAACGACACCCCGCCCAACACACAGGCCGAAATCACTGTCAGCTCAAAACCCTGGCCAATCATTGGCTGCCCGGAGGTCATGCGCGACGCCAGAATTACCCCGGCCAGCGCACCAATCACGCCATGCACGGCGAAGATGATGATCTTGGTCCGGTCAACGTTGACCCCGGCCAGCAATGCCGCTTCCTGGTTGCCGCCGATGGCCATGGTGTTGCGCCCGTAGGTGGTGTAATTCAGCAGCCAGCCGAAAAACAGGAAGCAGACGATGGTGATCAGGATCGGCACCGGCACGCCAAACATCTGGCCGTTACCGAAGACGAAGAACTGCTCCTGCGACACGCCGACCGCTTTGCCGTTGGCGAAGATGTAAGCCAGTCCGCGAACGATCTGCATGGTCGCCAGCGTGGTGATCAACGCATTGACCCGCAGCTTGGCAATCACAATCCCGTTGATCAGCCCGACAATCAGCCCCATCACCAACGCGGCACTCACGCCGAGGAACACGCTGTCGGTGTCGCGCATCACCACTGCAGCGACCACGCCGGCACAGGCGATCACCGAACCCACCGACAGGTCAAAGTGCCCGGACGCCAGGCAATACAACATGGTGCACGCGGCAATCCCGGTGGTGGAAATCGCCAACCCCAGGCCGCGCATGTTCAGTGGCGAAAGGAAGTTATCGATCAGCAACGTGCAGAGCACGAAGATCCCGACCGCCGCCAGCAGCATCACCCAGTCATCGAGAAAGCGCCGCAGGTCCAGGGGTTTGCGCTGGGTCGGCAGAGCGTTGTTTTGGGTTGTCATCATAGTCACCTCTCAGTTCGCCACGCCGTCAGCGCGTTGGCGCGGCAAAGCCAGTTGCAGCAGGTTGGATTCATTGGCCTCGGCGCGAGACAACTCGCCGCGCATCGCGCCTTCGCAGAGCACCAGAATGCGGTCGGAAATACCCATCACTTCCATCAGGTCGCTGGACACCACAATCACCGCGATGCCGCTTTCGGCCAGGTTATGGATGATCTGGTAGATCTCGGCCTTGGCCCCGATGTCGATGCCGCGGGTCGGTTCGTCGAGCAACAGGACTTTCATCGGCATCGACAGCCAGCGACCGAGAATGGCCTTCTGCTGATTGCCGCCGGACAGGTACATGATTTTTTGCGCCGCATTGGGCGTCTTCACCTTCAGCGCCTTGATCTGCTTGTCGGCATTGCCCTTTTCCCACAGGCCGCGCAACAAACACCCGAAGGTGGAGTGGGCGCCGCGTGCGCTGATGTTGATGTTCTCGGCGACACTGGCGAGCGGGATGATGCCCTCCTTCTTGCGGTCCTCGGGGCACAGCAGAATCCCGGCGG
Source organism: Pseudomonas sp. GL-B-19 (assembly GCF_019956415.1). Classification (GTDB taxonomy): domain Bacteria; phylum Pseudomonadota; class Gammaproteobacteria; order Pseudomonadales; family Pseudomonadaceae; genus Aquipseudomonas. Next base: position 19,340 of record NZ_JAHBDK010000053.1, on the reverse strand, counting down.
CAATTGCATCACGAGGTGAGCGCAGTTTCAGTTCATGGCCGCGTAATTCCAGGCGTCCGGCGGTGTTGCGCTCCAAGCCGCTGAGCAGGCGGAACAACTCTGTGCGCCCGGCACCGACCAGTCCGAACAACCCCAGAATCTCGCCTTTGTGCGCCTCGAAACTCACCGGCTCGCGCAAGCCGGGTCCGAGCAGGCCATCGGCTTTCAACGCGACCGCGCCACGCTTGCGAGGCCGATAATCGTAGATGTCCTGAATGTCGCGACCGACCATGCACGTCACCAATTGGTCGTGGGTCAGTTCGCTCATGTCCTCGAACGTGCGCACGTAACGACCGTCCTTGAACACCGTCACCGCGTTGCAGATGCGGAACACTTCTTCCATGCGATGGGAGACGTACAGCACCACTTTGCCTTCATCGCGCAGGCGTCCGATGATCGCCATCAAACGGTCGATCTCGCGCGCCGACAGACTGCTGGTCGGTTCGTCAAAAGCAATCACATGCGCGCCACGGGACAACGCCTTGGCGATTTCCACCAGTTGCCGCTGACCAAGGGACAGGCGCCCGACTTTCTCTTGCGGGTCGATTTCATCGGCCAGGCCTTTGAGGCAAGCCAATGCCTGTTGGCGCAAAGTACCGCGATTGATCAGGCCGAAACTGGCCGGCAGGTGGCCGAGAAACAGGTTCTCTGCCACGGTCATTTCGGGCACCAGGTGCAACTCTTGATGGATCACCGCGACGCGGTTGGCGATGCTGTCGGCGGTGGATTTGAATGCCATCGTCTGCTCGCCGATCTGCAGGTTGCCACTGCTGGGCGTGTAAGCGCCGCCGAGGATTTTCAGCAGTGTGGATTTGCCGGCGCCGTTCTCGCCCATCAACGCGTGAACCTGCCCCGGGTGCGCAACGAAGCTGATGCCATCCAGCGCCTTCACCCCGGGAAAGGTCTTGCCGATCCCGTTGAAGCGCAGGCTGCCGCCAACGCTGTGTTCGTATGTCTGTACTTGCGCGTGCATAAAACACCTCTTCACAGGTCAGGCAGCCCCGTCGCCGGGGCCACCGTTGAAATCAACCGAGCCTCAGTTCCACAGGCCGATCTTTTCCAGTTCCTGCTTGAAGTTGTCGCGCGTGATCAGCGTTACGTCGTCCATCGCGGTGAATTTCGCCGGTTCCGTGCCGGTGGTGACCCACTCGTACATCATGCTGGCGGTGTTGTAGCCCTCGATGTGGGGGCTAGGCAGCATCGAGCCGAAGAAACCGCTGTGGGCTTTCTTCAGTTCGCCGATGGCGTCGGTGCCATTGATGCCGATCCCGATGACATTGGCAGCAGCGAAACCGGCGCTTTCGGTGGCGCGCACGCCGCCGAGCACGGTGTTGTCGTTCATGCCGCCGATGATCAGGTTTTTCGCCGAGCCCGGCAGTTTCACCAGCGCCGAGTTGGTGGCGTCCATGCTGCCCGGTACGTCGAGGGTTTTCAGCGCCGAGAACAGGATGTGGTCTTTGGGCATGCCGGCGTCTTCCAGCGCTTTGACCGAACCGTCAGTGCGTTTCTTCCCGGTGTCGAGTTCGTTGAAGGTGTTGATCACCGCGTAGGTGTCTTTCCATTCCCAGCCACGTTTCTTCGCTTCGGTGGCCATGGCGCTGCCTTGTTTCTGGCCGACTTCGAACGCAGCCATGCCGAGGTACGGAACGTCTTCCATGAACTTACCGCTGGCATCGACAAAGCGGTCATCGACGGCGATCACTTTCAAACCGTTCAGCTTGGCTTTGGCCATGATCGCAGGGCCCAGGGACACGTCGGGCGGGCAGATCACGAAGCCCTTGGCACCGTTGGCGGCAAGGCTATCGATGGCCGAGAGGGTTTTTTCGCCGTCCGGCACCGCAATCTTGATCAACGTGAAGCCCTTCTCTTTCCCGGCCTTTTCGGCGAATGCCCATTCGGTCTGAAACCAGGGCTCTTCCGCTTGCTTGACCAGGAAACCGATTTTCACTTCCTCGGCCGCCAGCAGCGTACTGCTCAGGCTAACCGCGGTGACCGCCAAAGCGGCACAGCACAGGGAACGGATCCGACGACGATTCATAAGCTGACTCCTTGTTATTTTTTTTGAGCGTTATTTGAAAGCCGGTGTAAACGATGAAGCTAATAGTCATATCGTATGATGATTGGCTTTCAGACGGAGTTCCGCGCCTGAAAGCCGTTTTGTTCAGTCGTGATACATCACTGAGCGCCCGCCATCGATGGTGATGCACGAGGCATTGATGAACGGCGCTTCATCACTGGCCAGGAATACGGCGGTCATGGCTACTTCAATCGGTTGACCGATGCGACGCGGTGGATGCAAGTCAAACGCGCGCTGGCGCTCGGCCTGCGGGTCGGCAAAACCGTTCCAGTAATCCACGTTCAATTGGGTTTCGATGTAGCCCGGTGCGATGGCGTTGACGCGAATGCCCTTCGGCGCATATTCGATGCCGAGTGCGCGGGTCAGGCCGAGCAAACCGTGTTTGGCCACCGGGTACGGGAAGCAGCCGGGGATGATGTGGGTGGAATGGGTCGAAGCGATGTTGATGATGCTGCCGATGCCCTGCTCGATCATTTGCGGCAATACTGCCTTGCAACCGTACCAAGCGCCGTCGAGGTCGATGGCGAAGCAGCGATGCCAGTCTTCTTCGGTCATTTCCAGAGGATCACGGAACACGTTGACCCCGGCGCAGTTGACCAATACGTCGATCCGGCCGTGCAGGTCAATCGCCAGTCTGGCCATGGCGTGCAGGTCTTGCTGGCGCGATACGTCAGCCTTGATCGCCACCACATCGGCGCCTTGTTCGCGCCAATGCGCCGCGACTTTCTCGACTTTTTCAGCCTGGATGTCGCTTATGATCAACTTGGCCTTCTGGGCCGCGAACGCCGCAACGATGGCCTCACCGATGCCTTGAGCGGCACCGGTCAGCAGCACCACTTTGTTTTTCAGGCGCTCGCCCTTGGGCGGTTCAGCCACCGGTGGCAAGGAAAGAGATTCAGCCATGAATCAACGCTCCTTTTTGCGGGCACAACAAAAACCGGGCATCTGTCGATGTCCGGTCAAAAGACTGTTTGGAAAATCGCTGCATCACTTCACCTGTTTTGTTTTTTTAAGTGTGAGTGCGTGTAACTGATGGCCGACTATAAACCCGCCCACCAAACAATCTCAATATATAATTTTACATCCCATATTTTGGGATTCAGCCAGCGAAACGCACGCATGGCTTTCCGGCCACATCCACTCGAATCGATAACACCGCACCATCCAGCGAATGGTTGAGTGGACTCGCAGCGCTGGTGATGTACAGGGTTTTCAGGTCTTCGCCGCCGAATACGCAACTGGTGGGACGGCTGATGGGCAGTTCGATGATTCGATCAACATGACCGTCCGGGGTCAGCCGGAGTAAACAGCTGCCATCCCAGCGGGCGTTCCAAATGTAGCCTTCGGCGTCCATGGCCGAGCCATCGGGAACCCCACGCTTGTCGGGACCGAACCAGACATAAGCGGTGTCCAGATTGCCGTTGGCGTGGATGAAATACCGGTACAGCGTGGCGTCGAGGCTGTCGGCGAAAAACAGCGTCGTTGCGTCTTCGCTCCATAGCAGTGTGTTGGGAATCCCCAGCCCGCGAAGCAGTGGCGTCACCCGCGCATCACGGTCGATACGAAACAGGCCGCCGGAGCGACGGGTGACAGGCTGGTCTTCACCGTTTTCGCCGATGTTGTTTTGCATGGTGCCGAGCCAGAGCCGGCCCTGCGCATCGCAACGGGCTTCATTGGGGCGATTGCCGGGTTGCGGGTCGGCCACGCAGAGCAGGGTCAGGTACGGTTCAAGGCCCGGTGAGTCGAGGTCCAGCCGATAGACGCCACTGCTCAACGCGACCAGCGCATCACCGCTTTCGCAGGGGATGAAGGCGGAGATATGTTCCGGCATTTCCCAGATCTCGACGTTGGCGCCGATCAGCCGAAGCGCTTGTTTGCCGGCGATATCGACCCAGTACAACGCCTGCGTCGGTACATCCCAGAACGGGCCTTCGCCAAGCCGCGCGCGGTGCTGGGTAAGCGCATTCAACGTCATGAAACCTCCTGCCTTGTTCTTGTTTTTTGTGTGGGAGCGGGCTTGCTCGCAATAGCGGTGGATCAGACAGCAATGATGTCGGATAACAAACCGCTATCGCGAGCAAGCTCGGCTCCTACAAGGGATTTGTCGGGTCAGCCGGCTTTTTTGTCGGCCATGACTTGCGGGTAGAAGCGCTTGATCGCCAGGTCCGCGTTATCGATCAGGGTCATGCAGGCCCACACCCCGCGCGCGGAGTCGCGGGCGGCGATGGCGTCGGCCATGTCTTTGTGAATCGGCAACGTGCGACGCAGTTCGTCAGGATCGGCCGCAGAGACTTCGAACGACACCGCTAGCAGCGCACCCAAGGCCGGGACCATTTGCTCAATGAATTGATTGTGGCTGGCGGCAAGGATGCACTCGTGGAAAATCTGGTCCGCGCGGTTGTAATCGACACCGCTTTCCACCGCCCGCTCCAGCGCGTTGTAGGCCAGAAGCACCGCCTGCACTTGCTCGACCGTCGCCCGCTCACAGGCCCAGCGCACGGCCATGGGTTCGATGGTACGGCGCAGGTCGAGCAAATCGTCGACGAAGTTTTCCGGCAAACCACTGCGTGACAACCAGCCGACGACTTGTGGATCAAAGAGGTTCCAGCGGCGCACCGGCAACACTCGGGTGCCGACTTTCGGCCCGACTTCGAGCATGCCTTTGGCGACCAGGGTTTTGATGGCTTCGCGAATGACCGTGCGACTGACACCGAGCTGCTCGCCCAGATCGGCTTCAACCTTGAGCGTTTCGCCGGGCTTCACTTGGCCAGCGGCAATCCAGCAACCCAGCCAATCAACGGTCGATGCATGAAAACTGCTGGACATGGAAACCTCAAAACCGCGCGCGAAGAAGCAACACGCTAATCATCATATGATTGAGTGTCAATTGGATTCTTCGGGAAACATGGAGATCAAATGTAGGAGCGAGCCTGCTCGCGATGAGGCCATAACTTTCAACATTAATGTTGAATGTCACACCGCCATCGCGAGCAGGCTCACTCCTACATTTTGAGCTGCTTAAGGTTCGAGACCGATGGGAAAGAACTCGCCACCGCTCCACACCCCAAGCCAGCGCTGTCCGTCGATTTCACGGGTCACTGCCAGTTCCACCAGTTGGTAGAACACGTTTCGATGAATCAGCGCTTCGAGGTTGGTGCGCACGTGGACATAGGGCGCCGGCTCTTGGGTGACAGGGTCGATTACCACGCGTATCGGGTGCTCTGCGCCCGCCTCGCTGGTTTCATCAACGTTGGTGGTGAACCGCAGGAGCTGAGCTTCGCCCTCGCCTTCCACATCCACGGTGATCGCCACAAACGGTGCATCATCGACCTTGATCCCGACCTTCTCGACCGGCGTGATCAGGAAATAGTCATCGCCATCGCGGCGAATGATGGTAGAGAACAGTTTGACCATCGGCTTGCGCCCGATCGGCGTGCCCAGGTAATACCAGGTGCCGTCGCGGGCGATGCGCATATCGATGTCGCCACAGAAATCAGGGTTCCACAGGTGAACCGGCGGCAAGCCTTTTGTTTTGGGGATCTGCCCCAACAAATCGTTGGCTTTTTGCGGGTCACTCATGGCGTACTCCTTGAATTTACTGGTCGCTGATCCCGATCAGGCTGCGCGCATATTGCTGCAGCGGCGGGCCAATCAGGTCTTCTGGCCTGTTGTCGTGGAACGTCAGTAAACCGCCACGACTCTTGATGGTTGCAGTATCAATCAAATACTGGGTGTTGGTCTCGATCAACATGATCTGAATCACGCCGCTGTCGATACCGAGGCGATCCACGTATTCCTGATCGATCCAGTCATCCATGTTGCCGATGCGGTCGTCAGCGTTGGCGAACCGGGTGTAAAGCAGGTAATGGGCACCGGCGGCGCGAGCTTCAGCCATGGCTCGGTCGATACCTTCGGGTGTGCGGGCGCGGCGTACCATCGGGAAGTATTCGATAAAGCCGTTGAAGGCCTCTTCGGCCACCGCGTTAGGGCGCGGATAGACACTGCCCGGTGGCGCGAACGGACCTTGGGCGATGTAGATGAACGAGTCCGGCTGAATGCGCAGGTTGTTTACCCGACGGCTGTTGCTGTGATCCAGCAGTCCCACGTCGCTCATCTGGTAGCGAGTCTCTTCAGCCATGTCGCTGACATTCATGCAGCCACCCAGCGCCAAAACGGCCAGAAGCAAAACCAGACTACGCATCCTACCCTCCAGAGGCCGGTGACGGAAAACCGGCGAATGGCCATTGGATGCAGCTTCCGCGCCAGCTCAAGTTGATTATCGCCTTATAGATCGCAATCGCGAGCAGGCTCGCTCCCACAGGTTTTGCGCAAATCATTGTGGGAGCGAGCCTGCTCGCGATGAGGGAGAGTCAGCCGCCAATAATCTTCATGATCGTCGCACCACCCGAAAACGCCACTTCCTGCTTGTCACCCAAGGCCTTCACCAGCAGCCGCTGCAAAGCAGGCAGCGCTTGATGGCGAGGCTTGTCCAGCAAGTCGCCGACGTAATGGCGATTGCTCGACGACAGGCAGCCATGCAGCCAACCCGTGGATGAAAGACGCAAACGTGAGCAAGTACGGCAGAACGGAACGCTTTCGTTGGCGATCACGCCGAAGTGACCCAGCCCTGGAATTTCATAACGTACCGCAGTGGCATCGACCGGCGCATCGGCTTGCAGGTATTCATAGCGCTCGCCAATCAGGCTCAGCAACTGCTGGAGGCTGACGAACTGTTGCAGGAAAGCATTGGAGTCGGTGGCCAGGTGGCCCATGCGCATCAGTTCGATGAAGCGCAATTCATAGCCGCGCTCCAGGCAGTAATCGAGCAGCGGCATCACCTGATCAAGGTTCTGTCCGCGCAATGGCACCATGTTGACCTTGATCTTGATACCCGCTGCGCTGGCCTGATCCATACCGTCAAGTACGGTCGCCAGATCACCGCCGCGCGCAATGCTGCGAAAAGCGCTGGCGTCCAGGGTGTCGAGGGAAACGTTGATACGACGAATGCCGGCATCTACCAGCAACGGCAGCTTTTTCGCCAGCAATTGACCATTGGTGGTCAGGCTGATGTCTTGCAGGCCCATCTGGCCGACGGCGGTCATGAAGGCTTCGAGTTTGGGGCTGACCAGCGGCTCGCCACCGGTGATGCGCAAACGCTCGATGCCTGCCGCTTCGATCAAATACGCCACGCCGCGCGCCATGGCCTCGGCCGACAATTCATCCTGCGCAGCCACCAGCCGCTTGCCGTTAGGCACGCAGTAGGTACAAGCGTAGTTGCAGGCTGAGGTCAGACTGATCCGCAAATTGCGAAAGCGCCTGCCTTGACGGTCAACGATCATGGATCACTCCGGCGATGGGAAATTGGAACGCGCAAAACTTGACTCAGAATTCAAGTTTTAGCAAGTCCCATGCCTGAGTATATTCCTGCGGTACTGCGCCATATAGATAAATCATGGCGCAATCAGGCAGCTGAATGATTCAGCTGCTCGGGGTGTCGCTATCGCGCTTGCGCTTGTTGCCCATGCGCACGCCGATGTCCATCAGGAACTGAAAGAAGCCTTCCTGATCTTCCAGCACATTGCTCCAGAACGGCGAGTGATACAGCGCCACGGCGCCATGCACCAGCGCCCAGGACGCGCAGTAATGGAAGTAAGGCGGCACGTCTTCGAGCTTGCCTTCGCTGATCCGGCCTTTGATCAGCAGGGTCAGGCGTTCAAAGTTGGAGGCGCGGATCTTGTGCAGTTCCTCGACCATCTCCGGCACTTGATTGCCCTTGACCACCTTCTCTTCCAGTCGGTCGAACAAACGATAGCGTTGCGGATCGCGCATGCGGAATTCGAAGTAAGCCCGGGACAGCGCTTCCTTGTCCTTGTCGACATCGGCCGAATGCAACAGCTCGTTCAAATCACGCTCGTAATCGAGCATCAGGCGCAGATAAATCTCCGCCTTGGATTTGAAGTGCTTGTAGATCGTGCCTTTGCCGATACCGACGGCATCAGCAATCATCTCGACGGTGACACTGTCTTCACCTTGGTCGAGGAACAGCTTGAGCGCGGTATCGAGAATTTCTTGCTCGCGGCGACGAAACTCACGGACCTTACGAGGTTCTTTATGCATAAGAAAAGGTCTGTTGGGGGTCAAAATTCGAAGCCGCGTATTATGCCTAACTTACGCAAAAATGCACGGATCATCCGACCATATCTGTGTTTCGTGATGATTTCCAGCAGGGTCGCCCACTGATGAGAACTCTTCCGAAGCGGCCGTATTCCAAAATTGTTTAAAAATCGCGACCGGTAAACTGGACGAGGCGCAATAGTGATCAATACTTGAACTGTCGGCGAGACATCTCCCCCAAGTGTTTCGCCGATATTGGTACCAACGGACCGCGTGCCATTGTTTTACTCCTAATGGTCTTAACCCGGATTCACCCCCCAGAACCCGGGTTTTTTTTGCCTGCGATTTAACCTTTCACATGCGCCAGCGGGAACAGCCGCTTGAAGTTCTCAGTGGTCTGCTCGGCAAATCGCTCGTAGGGCTCGCCTCGCAACATTGACAGAAACTCCGCAACTTCACGCACGTACTGCGGCAGATTCGGCTTGCCGCGATACGGGATCGGCGCGAGGTACGGTGAGTCGGTTTCCACCAGCAAACGGTCGGCCGGCACCTTGCTGGCCACATCGCGCAATGCATCGGCATTGCGAAAAGTGACAATACCGGACAAGGAAATGTAATAGCCCATGTCCAAGGCAGCCTTGGCCATTTCCCAGTCTTCGGTAAAGCAATGCAGTACACCGGCCTGAGGCAGTGCCGCTTCACGCAACAAGCTCAGGGTATCGGCGCGGGCACCACGGGTGTGGATGATGACTGGCTTGCCAGTCTGCCGGGCCGCTTGCAGGTGCAGGCGAAACGACTCCTGCTGCAACTCTGCCGCTTGCGGTTCGTAGTGATAATCCAGACCGGTTTCACCAATCGCGACCACACGGGGGTGATTGAGCTCGCGCAATAGCCAATCCAGCGCGGGCGCAGCGCCCGGTTGCACATCCAGCGGATGCACGCCGACCGAACAGTCGACGTCGTCATAACGTTCGGCCAGGGCTTTGACGTCGGCGGCGTTGTCGACGCTGACGCCGATGCACAGAAAGTGCCCTACCCCGCGCTGACGAGCCGCATCGAGTGCTGCATCCAGAGAACCGTCGTGGGCGGCGAGGTCGAGGCGATCAAGGTGACAATGGGAATCTACGAGCATAAAAGGGCTGCAACTTACATCGTATGAGTGGGACGGTCGGACTTGAGGGCTCCGGCCAGGTGGGTGCAGATGCACAGAGTCTAGGCGCAGACGGTCACTTCTGGGTAGGCAAGGATGCCCATTGCACCAGCAGCGCTTCCAGCAACAACACCCGGTTCAGGTTCGCCTTGCTCATCACTTTCTGGCGCTGGGCGAGGATCCAGTCCTGAATACCGAGGACTTTGTCCTGACTGGTTTTCTGCGCCAGGTACTGAACCACCTTGCGCATGTCCGCCAGCCCGAGGCCTTCTTCATCCTGAGTCAATTGATAACGCAGAATCAGGCTCGACCAGTCACAAAACCAGTCGAACAACAGCAATAGCGGGATCGCATTCCAGCCTTCGGCCAGTTGCGTTGGCGATTGTTGCTGCTTGAGCAACTTTTTCACCCCATCGACCACCAGTGCCCGCTGCTCGCGCACGCCTTGGGCTTGCAGGGTGACCGCAGCCAGTGGTGAACCGGCGGCCAGGGTCAGCAGTTCGATACGTTCTTCTTCCGCGCAGTCCGGCAAGGCTTTGGCCAGCCAGGCAAGGCTCATCGCCTCGCTTGGCAAAGGGCAGGCTTGCTGGACGCAGCGGCTTTTGATGGTCGGCAACAGTCGACTGGTCTGGTGGCTGACCAGCAGCAAAACGGTATCGCCCGACGGCTCTTCAAGGCTTTTGAGCAAGGCGTTGGCAGCGTTGACATTCATCGACTCGACCGGCTCGATCAACACCACTTTGCGCCCGCCCATCTGCGAGGTCTGCACCACGAAGCTGACCAACTCGCGCACCTGATCGACCTTGATCGCCTTGTCGGCTTCTTCCGGTTCCAGGATGTAATTGTCGGGATGGCTGCCAGCCTTCAGTAGCAGACAGGATTTGCATTCACCGCAAGCGTCCTGCGCGGTCGGGCGCTGGCACAGCAAACTGGCCATCAACCGTTCGGCCAGCGCGCGCTTGCCGATCCCGGCCGGGCCATGCAGCAGATAGGCATGAGCGTGTTGCTTACGACCGGCCAACTGCTGCCAGAGACTGTCTTGCCACGGATAGGCTTCAGCCACGTGTCAACTCCAGCAGACGCGGCAGCAGAACGTCCAGAGACCGCTGAACCTGCGCCAGTGGCTGGGCCGCATCGACCAGTACATACCGCGCAGGGTCCGCTTCAGCGCGCTTGAGAAATGCACTACGCACCGCATCAAAAAAGGTTCGGCCTTCGAGTTCAAAACGGTCCAGTCGACCGCGAGCGCTGGCACGGGCCAGTCCCACCTCCACCGGCAGGTCGAAGATCAGCGTCAAATCCGGGCGCAGATCGCCCTGGACGAAAGTTTCCAGGGTCGCGATGCGTTCCAGCGACAAACCGCGACCACCGCCCTGATAGGCGTAGGTAGAATCCGTAAAGCGATCACACAGGACCACCGCACCACGGGCCAGCGCCGGGCGAATCACTTCGGCCAGGTGTTGGGCGCGCGCGGCGAATACCAGCAACAATTCGGTGTCGGGGTTCATGACTTCATCAGCTGGCGCCAGCAGCACGTCGCGAATCCGCTCGGCCAACGGCGTACCGCCCGGTTCGCGGGTCAGCACCACTTCGATACCGGCAGCGCGCAGGCGCTCGGCCAGGTATTCGCGATTGGTGCTTTTGCCAGCACCTTCCGGGCCTTCCAGGGTAATAAACAAGCCAGTCACGGGCAGTCCTTAGTCAGAATTATTGCGGGCTTTGCGGAGCGGCTGCATCCGGCGCGGGCTCAGGTGCAGGTTCAGGCGTCGGTGCAGGAGCCGCTTCAGGTGTAGGCGCAGGAGCCGGCTCAGGAGCCGGTTCTTGCGGCGCCACGGATGGCAAAGCCTCGGGATCGGGACCCGGCGAAGCCGCCGGAATCGGCGCCTCGGTGTCCAGCGATTCGCCATTCGCCGTCTCTGGCGCAGGGATCGGCGCCGGGCTGGAACGATAGTCGACTCGACGCCTGATCTGGAACTCGCGCACCGCGTTGTTGTGAGCATCCAGATCATCTGAGAACACATGACTGCCATCGCCACGCGCGACGAAATACAGACTGTTGCCGGCCACCGGGTTCAACGCGGCATGGATGGCTTCGCGACCGACCATGGCAATCGGTGTCGGCGGCAGGCCCGAGATCACATAAGTGTTGTACGGGGTCGCTTCCCTGAGGTGGGCACGGGTCAATTTACCGCTATAGCGATCACCAAGACCATAGATCACCGTCGGGTCGGTCTGCAGCAACATGCCGATCGCCATGCGTCGAACGAAGACGCCAGCAATCTGCCCGCGCTCCTGCGGCACGCCGGTTTCCTTTTCCACCAGCGAGGCCATGATCAGCGCCTGATAGGGCTCGGTGTATGGCACGTCAGCAGCGCGCTGATCCCACTCTTTGCCGAGGACCTCGTCGAGGCGGTCATAGGCTTTTTTCAGCAGATCGACGTCGGTCATGCCACGCACAAACCGATAGGTGTCGGGGAAGAAGCGACCTTCCGGAAAGATCCCGCGGTGACCGAGCTTCTCCATCACCTGACTGTCACTCAACCCGTCGATGGTCTGCTCGAGTTTTTCGTCTTTGGCCAGGGCTGCGCGAACCTGACGGAAATTCCAGCCCTCGACCAGGGTCAGGCTGTATTGAACCATTTCGCCGCGTTTCCACAGCTCGATCAGCCCCTCAACCGTCATGCCCGGAATCATGCGGTACTCGCCACTGTGCAAAGGTTGCTTGGGGAGATTGAAGCGCCAGTAAACGCGCAGCCAGAACGCATCCTTGATGACGCCCTTGGCTTCGAGTCGATAGAAGGTGCGGGTTGGCGTCGTGCCCTTGGGCACTTCCAGCAGTTCTTCCTGGGTGATGTTCAGCGGCTGTTCCAGCGCCGAATGGATTTTCCAGGCAGAAGCGCCCAGACACAGCCCCGCCAGAACCAATCCGGTTTCCAGCAGCAGCAAGAATTTACGTCTCACGTATCAAGCATCCAGTAGCGCACGGGCAATGGTTTGGAGTTTACGGGTGAGCGGCCCAACCGGCCAGCTCAACGCAGCATAGGCACGCACCGGCCAAACGCCATACACGCTGTTGCAGACAAAGACTTCATCGGCCCATTGCAGCTGATCTAGGCTGATGTCGGTGATTTGCGTGGGAATCCCCAGTGACTCGGCTTGAAACAATAATTCGGCACGCATCACGCCGGCCACGCCACAGCGTTTTAAATCGGCGGTGATCAGCACGCCATCGCGCACCAGGAACAGATTACTGAACACACCTTCGATGACGCGACCGGCCTGATCGAGCATCAAGCCTTCGGCATGTTCGGTGTCTTGCCATTCGCCACGGGCAATCACTTGCTCAAGACGGTTCAGATGTTTAAGCCCGGCGAGCAAGGGTTGTCTGGAAAGTCGCGTGACGCAGGGGAACAGACGGACGCCCTGCTCTGCATGAACAAACGGATAAGCAGCAGGAGGATTGCCTTGCAGAATGCGTCGGGCTTGCGCCGAAGGATCGGGAGCATAACCGCGCAAGCTGTCGCCGCGCGTGAGAATGAGCTTGAGCACACCCTCACCAAGCGCTGCGGCGTAGGCCAGCAATTCGTTGCGAACCAGCTCGTGATCAACAGCGATCGCCAGGCGCGAACAGCCTTGCGCCAGACGCGACAGGTGCCGGTCCAGCAACAGCGGCTGCCCGCCACGCACAGCAATGGTCTCGAACAGACCATCGCCGTAAGCCAGGCCGCGATCTTTCAGCGACAGAGCGTCTGCCGGCTGACCGTCGACCCAGCTGTCCATCAGTCAGCGAACCGGCGGAACACCAGCGAGCCGTTGGTCCCGCCAAAACCGAAGGAGTTGGACAGCACCACATCGATGTCCATGTTGCGCGCAGTGTGCGGAACAAAGTCGAGATCACAGCCTTCGTCCGGCTCATCGAGGTTGATGGTCGGCGGCGCTACCTGGCTGTTGATCGCCAGCACGCTGAAGATTGCCTCGACTGCGCCCGCTGCGCCCAGCAAGTGACCGGTCATGGACTTGGTCGAACTGACGGCCAGCTTGTAGGCGTGATCGCCAAACACCGACTTGATCGCACAGGCTTCGGCAAGGTCGCCGGCCGAGGTCGAAGTACCGTGGGCGTTGACGTATTGAACCTGATCAACGTTGACCTTGGCATCGCGCAGGGCGTTGGTGATGCAACGTGCAGCACCTGCACCGTCCGCCGGTGGCGAGGTCATGTGGTAAGCATCGCCACTGGTGCCGAAGCCGATCAGCTCGGCGTAGATGGTCGCGCCGCGCGCCTTGGCGTGCTCCAGTTCTTCTAGCACTAGAGCACCGGCACCGTCGGACAAGACAAAGCCATCACGGCCCTTATCCCAAGGGCGGCTGGCACGGGTCGGCTCATCGTTGCGGGTCGACAGTGCGCGGGAAGCACCAAAGCCCCCCATGCCCAGCCCGCACGCTGCCATTTCGGCACCGCCGGCAATCATCACGTCGGCTTCGTCGTACATGATGTTACGGGCTGCCATGCCAATGCAGTGAGTACCGGTGGTACACGCGGTGGCGATGGCGTAGTTAGGTCCCTGTGCACCCAGGTGGATGGACAGGAAACCGGAAATCATATTGATGATCGAGCCAGGCACGAAAAACGGAGAGATCCGCCGTGGGCCAGTATCATGCAGGGTGCGGCTGGTTTCTTCGATATTGGTCAGACCGCCAATACCCGACCCCATCGCCACGCCGATACGCTCGCGGTTGGCGTCAGTGACTTCCAGACCGGAATTGCGTACAGCCTGAAAACCTGCGGCCAGACCGTATTGAATAAACAGGTCGAGCTTGCGAGCTTCCTTGACCGACAGGTATTCCTCGACATTGAAGCCCTTTACCGAGCCGCCAAAACGGGTGGAATAGGCAGAAAGGTCGGTGTGTTCGATCAGACCAATGCCACTGCGGCCAGCCAGAATGCCCTGCCAACTGCTCGGCACATCCGTGCCCAGTGGCGACAACATACCCATACCGGTGACTACGACGCGTCTACGCGACACAGCACTCTCCTTTTTTTTCAAATGACGACTTTGCATCATGCCTAAAGAAAAAACCGCACGCCGTGATGGCAGTGCGGTTTTTCCATGACAGCAAGCAACGATTACAAGCTATTAACCCTGGTGGTTAGTAACGTAATCGATTGCGGCTTGTACAGTAGTGATCTTCTCAGCTTCTTCGTCAGGAATTTCGGTCTCGAATTCCTCTTCCAGAGCCATCACCAGCTCAACGGTGTCAAGGGAGTCGGCACCCAGGTCTTCAACGAAGGAAGCAGTGTTGACCACTTCTTCTTCTTTAACGCCCAGTTGCTCAGCAACGATTTTCTTGACGCGCTCTTCGATGGTGCTCATACCTTGTTTTCACTCCTAATGGACAAATTCAGGCAGCTGGCCAGTGGGTAAGTGTATAGAAAGACTTTTCAGCTTTTCAACTGAAAGCTTCACTCCTCAAACCCGACAGCCCTCTGCCTATAAAATAGATTGCAGCTTTATAACGGATTTTAGACAGCTCGTATGACATTTTTTTGAAGCGATCCGTCACATTTAACTCATGTACATCCCGCCGTTCACCGGGATTGTAGCCCCAGTAACGTAAGCCGCACCGTCGGACGCAAGAAAAGCGACCACAGACGCGATCTCTTGAGCTTGCCCCAGACGTCCCAGCGGAATCTGCGTCTGCAAGGCTTCACGCTGTGCCTCAGGCAGCTCACGGGTCATATCGGTGTCGATGAACCCTGGGGCCACCGAGTTTACCGTAATCGAACGCGAACCGACTTCACGCGCCAGTGCGCGGCTGAAACCTTCCAGACCGGCCTTGGCGGCTGCGTAGTTTACTTGGCCTGCGTTGCCCATGGCACCCACAACCGAGCCAATACTGATAATTCGTCCCCAACGGGCTTTGGTCATACCGCGCAAAACGCCCTTGGACAGGCGGAACAGACTGTTCAGGTTGGTATCGACAACGTCATGCCACTCGTCGTCTTTCATACGCATCATCAGGTTATCGCGGGTGATACCGGCATTGTTGACCAGGATCGCCGGCGCACCGAACTGTGCAGTGATGCTCGCCAGTACTGCAGCAACGGATTCGTCGCTGGTGACATTGAGCTCAAGACCGGTGCCTTGAATACCGTTTTCTTTCAGGGTTGCGGCGATGCGTTCGGCACCAGAAGCGGAGGTCGCGGTGCCAATCACGGTGGCACCCTGACGACCCAGTTCCAGGGCGATGGCCTGGCCGATCCCGCGGCTCGCGCCGGTGACCAGTGCAACTTTACCTTGCAGACTCATGCAAGCTTCTCCTGATTCAGGCCAGCGCTGCACGGGCGGCAGCGAAAGCGTCTGGGGTATTGAGGTTGGATGTCGACACGCCTTCGGCGCAGCGTTTGTTCAGACCAGCCAGCACTTTGCCGGGACCGCATTCGACCAGTTGGGTCGCGCCCTTGGCGGCCAGCGCCTGGACTGACTCAACCCAGCGCACTGGCTTGTAGAGCTGCTCAAGCAGATCGCGCTTGAGTGTATCCAGATCGGCCGGCACATTGGCGCTGACGTTCTGTACCACAGGAATCTGCGGCGCTTGCCAGTCGATTGCAGCGATGGACTCGGCAAAACGCTCGGCCGCCGGGCGCATCAGCTCACAGTGCGACGGCACGCTGACCGGCAACGGCATGGCGCGCTTGGCACCACGACCCTTGCAGCCTTCGATGGCGCGCTCCACTGCCGCCTTGGCACCGGCGATCACCACCTGACCCGGGGAATTGAAGTTCACCGCACTGACCACTTCGCCTTGCGCCGCTTCGGCACAGGCTGCCAGCACGTCAGCATCATCCAGACCGAGAATGGCGGCCATGCCACCTTGTCCGGCCGGAACGGCTTCCTGCATCAACTGACCACGGCGTTCAACCAGCTTGACAGCATCGCCGAGGGTCAGGCTGCCCGCAGCAACCAGAGCGCTGTACTCGCCCAGGCTGTGACCGGCAACGTAAGCCGGACGCGCGCCGCCTTCAGCCAGCCACAGACGCCACAAGGCGATCGAGGCGGTCAGAATGGCCGGCTGGGTTTTATCGGTTTGATTGAGTTGCTCTTCCGGCCCTTGCTGGGTCAGTGCCCACAGGTCGTAACCCAGAGCATCGGAAGCTTCTTTGAAAGTTTCGAGGACAACCGGATGTTGCGCGCCCAACTCGGCCAGCATGCCGAGGGACTGCGAACCCTGTCCTGGAAAGACGAATGCGAGGGAAGCAGACATGTAACAAGCCCCTAATGATCTTGTCGTCGGAGAATTGATGTCCCAAGTGGGGGACGCAAGAAACTGACAGTTGGATGGCCAATTGGCCCAAGCGGTCACATTTAAGCATTGTCCGACGAAAACGCCTAAAGCAACAAATCCTCCAGACGACCGTGAATCCGCTCCGGCAGATTTTCCTGAATTTCGATCAACGCACGGGAAATGGCGCTTTGAAACCCCTGAACCCCGGCCGAACCGTGGCTTTTCACCACAATCCCTTGCAAACCAAGGAAGCTGGCGCCGTTATGCCGCGCAGGTGCGAGCTCAGCCTGAAGACGCTTCATCAGCGGCAACGCCAAGGCCCCCACCATTTTCGACGCGAGGTTTTTCTTGAACAAGGCTTCGATGCGCCCGGCAATCATGGTCGCCAGCCCCTCGCTGGACTTGAGCAGGATATTGCCGACAAAGCCATCACACACCACCACATCCGCCTCGCCACGGTACAAACCGTCACCTTCGACAAAACCGATGTAATTGATGCCACGAGCAGCCTGCAACAAGGTGGCCGCCAGCTTGACCTGCTGATTACCTTTGATGTCTTCGGTACCGATGTTCAGTAGCGCGACACGCGGACGAGCAATGCCGAGCGCTTCCGCCGCCACCGAGCCCATGACCGCGAACTGCAACAAGTGCTCGGCACTGCAATCAACATTGGCGCCCAGATCGAGTAACTGGCAGTAGCCCTTTTGCGTCGGAATCGCCGCCACCATTGCCGGACGATCAATGCCCGGCAAGGTCTTGAGCACAAACCGCGACAACGCCATCAGCGCGCCGGTATTGCCGGCACTGACACAAGCCTGAGCCTTGCCATCGCGCAATAACTCAAGCGCCACGCGCATCGACGAGTCGGGCTTGCCGCGCAGAGCCTGCGCAGGCTTTTCGTCCATGGTGATGACTTCAGACGCGGGCGCAATCGACAGGCGCGAGCGATCCACAGCCGATTGGCCAGAGAGCAATTCTTCAAGAAGGGAGGGTTGACCGACGAGGGTCAGGTGCAGCGAGGGTGTAGCAGACAGGCAAGCGAGGCTGGCCTGAACAATGCTGCGGGGACCGAAGTCCCCGCCCATTGCGTCAATCGCGATGACTTGAGCGGACAAGTGATTACTCGTCAGCGCCCTTGTCGATCACTTTACGGCCACGGTATACGCCTTCTGGCGATACGTGGTGACGCAGGTGAACTTCACCGGTGGTTTTTTCTACAGACAGGGTGCTAGCCTCGAGAGCGTCGTGCGAACGGCGCATGTCACGGGCGGAGCGGGATTTTTTGTTCTGCTGAACAGCCATAATTGATTAACTCCTAAACGTTTGGGTCACGCTTTAACTGCGCCAATACACTGAACGGGTTGGACCGCGTTACCTCGTCCTCGCTCGGTTCGGGCTCATCGAGACCCGCCGGCTGCTGGCATTCTTCCGGATGATGAGCAGGCACAATGGGCAAGGCGAGCAGAAGCTCCTCCTCGATCAGTGACTGCAGATCCAAAGGATCTTCGCCCAGTTCCAGCACGTCATAACCTTTCGGCAACGACTGGGTATTCGCACCCTCCTTCACCACAGCATAACTGCATTCGCTATGGATCGGCAGGGTGACCAGCTCAAGACAACGCTGGCAAACCATTTTGACCTCGGTGTCGATAAAGCTGTGGATGACCACAGATTTACGTTCATCTCGTTCAAAAACGAATTTAGCCTGCACCGTACCGACAGTGTCGGAAAGCGGGTCGCAGAGTCTCTCCAAATCGGCCAGCAGCAGTTCACCTTGAAGGGTGGTGCCACGATCAGCCAATTTGCGCGGGTCAACGTGAGGTGGAATCGGGTCATTCAACATAGGCGCAGCATTATAGGGATGCCCCCAGCCATGTCAAAGGAAATTCAGCCCTGTCCGTCACTTGCAAGCCTCCGCTAGAATTCACGCCTGACTTTTGGAGTTGCGCATGCTGCCTTTATTACTCGCTTCAAGCTCGGTGTATCGCAGGGAATTGCTGGCCCGCTTGCAGCTGCCTTTCACCTGCAGCTCGCCGGAAATCGACGAAAGCCATCGACCGGGTGAGCCGGCCATTGAACTGGTCAAGCGCCTCGCCAAAGAAAAAGCCCTGGCACTTGCGGGCAGCCATACCGCCCATCTGATCATCGGCTCCGACCAGGTCGCGGTACTCGGTGACAGGATTATCGGCAAACCCCACACCTTCGAAAAGGCCCGCGAACAACTGCTGGCCGCCAGCGGTGCCAGCGTGACCTTCCTCACCGGACTGGCACTGCTCAACAGCCAGACTGGCGACTGCCAGGTTGATTGCGTGCCGTTCACCGTCCACATGCGCGCACTCGATCAGGCACGCATCGAACGCTACCTGCGCGCCGAACAGCCCTACGACTGCGCTGGCAGCTTTAAGGCCGAGGGTTTGGGGGTGAGTCTGTTTCAAAGCACCGAAGGCCCTGACGCCACCAGCCTGATCGGCCTGCCACTGATCCGCCTGATCGACATGCTGCTGGCCGAAGGCGTGCAAATTCCCTGAACACAAAAAACCGGCCACGAACAGACTGTGTGAAAACCTAGCAATCTGCCTGGCGATCAAAGAAAATGCTCCGCATCGAAAGATACGGAGCATTTTTCGTTATGGCCTACATCCAGGGACAGTCCCGTACCCAGACCAGTTTGTTCCC
>NZ_JAHBDK010000041.1 GCF_019956415.1 Pseudomonas sp. GL-B-19 | reverse complement strand
TCGGGAAGTAAGGTGCCTTGGCCTCGATGTTCACCTTGGATAAAGCGCTTCATGGGCGATCCCTGCGATGAAATCCTCAGAAATCATAGCAAGGGTTCGCGAATGCGTTTTTACACACTCTGGGCCGCTTTTGGCCGATTCTGTTGAAAAAGGCGGTCTGCCCAAACTGCCTGATCATTGACTGGTGAAAACGCCTTTTCTGCACGCTGCTACGTGAAATCCGAGTCAGGAAGCCTCTGCCAAAAGTAAAGATTTCAATCTCGGACGCGTACTTTTCTGATGCGCAAACCATGGCCGACTTTTTCAACAGAATCGGCCGATATCAGTCTGTCGTCAGCAGCTATTTATGGCCAGTCTTTCCTGTGAGCCGCGAGGAGCGAACGACAGTAACGTTCGCAGTACCTCACGGCTGACCTGGGTTGTTTTCAGAAACGGCGCTTCACAAACCTCTCTAATAGCGGTGAGGTCGGGGGGGCAAAGGTCACGGCACTCATCACTTGGAAGCAAGCGCAGTGTTTCCCCGTACCTGTTGGGTATCCGCGGCCGTCTGGCGACCCACCTTGAACCATGCGGCGTACAACGCCGGGACGAAGAAAATCGTCAGCAGCGTCGCCACAGTGAGGCCACCCATGATCGCGATCGCCATCGGCCCCCAAAAGACGCTACGTGTGAGCGGGACCATTGCGAGCACGGTGGCCAGTGCCGTCAGCATTACCGGTCGCGCTCGGTGAATGGCGGCATCCAGCACAGCATTCCACGGGTCACGCCCCTCGGCGATTTCGATTTGTACCTGATCGATCAGGATCACCGCGTTTCGCATGATCATGCCACCCAGAGCGATGATGCCCAGGATCGCGACGAAGCCCAGCGGCGATTGAAACACCAGAAGTGCGGGCACCACACCGATCAGGCCCAGCGGTGCGGTTAGCAGCACCATCCACATGCGGGAAAAGTTCTGCAATTGCAGCATGAGTAACAGCAGGATGGTGATCAGCATCAGCGGTGCCACCGCGAGTAGCGCCTTGTTGGCCTTGTCGCTTTCCTCAACCGCTCCACCCACATCGATGCGGTAACCGGTCGGCAGCTTGGCTTCGATGTCCTTAAGCAATGGCTGGATTTCCTGCGTCACCGATACACCTTGCTCTCCATCCTTCACGTCGGCACGCACAGTGATCGCCATGTCGCGGTTACGGCGCCACAGTACCGGCTCTTCCAGTTCAGAGCGCACCTGTGCGACTTGCGACAGCGGCACCACCGTGCCCTGGCGTGTGTAAAGGTTGATGTTTTTCAGTGTGTCGAGGTTCAAGCGTTCCTCCGGTACGGCACGGGCTACGATGTCGATCAGATCCTCGCGCTCCCGCAGTTGCGACAGGGTTGCGCCGTTCATCACGGTCTGGGTCGCCAGCGACACGTCGGCCGGCGTGAGGCCAAGCGCGCTCGCCTTGTCCTGATCGAGCTCCACCTTCATCGTGCGCACCGGGTCGTTCCAGTCGAGCTGGAGGTCGCGCACCTTCGGGTTGGACGCAACTACCTTCTCCACGTCGCGGGCGATCTTGCGCACCACCTGGGTATCGG
This sequence comes from Pseudomonas sp. GL-B-19, assembly GCF_019956415.1. Lineage (GTDB taxonomy): Bacteria > Pseudomonadota > Gammaproteobacteria > Pseudomonadales > Pseudomonadaceae > Aquipseudomonas. The sequence goes on along the minus strand of NZ_JAHBDK010000041.1, from coordinate 46,923 downwards.
GGCCTACCACGCGGAACTGCACCGGGTAGCCGACAGGTGGCCCCAACTCGAGCCGGGTCACGCGCACCCATGCCTGTGGGAATTGTTGGTCGGCCGAGGTCACCAGCCGCGCACGTACCCGCTCGCGTGCATCCAGGTCCTTGGTCATCACAACGAATTGGGCAAATCCCGGATTCGGCAGTTCGGGGTTGAGCGAGAGATAGAAGCGCGGCGCGCCGGCGCCGGTGTAGGCAGTATAGAAACGCACGTCCTCGTCCTTCGCCAGGATTTCCTCCATGTGCTTAACCTGCTCGGTCGTTGCGGCGAACGAGGCGCCTTCCTTGACGCGCAAGTCAATGACCAGCTCAGGGCGCGAACTGTTGGGGAAGAATTGCTGCGGCACCAACTTGATGCAAGCGAGGGCAAGCACCAGTGCGCCAACCGTCGCACCTATGACCATCCAGCGGTGCTCGATGGCGGCGTCGATCAGGCGGCGTAGGTTGCGGTAGAACTTTGTGTCGTGCTGACCACCGTGCTGGTGCTTGCCCAAGTCGTTGGGCAGCATCTTGACCGCCAGGTACGGCGTGAAGATGCCGGAGCAGATCCACGAGAACAGCACTGCGGCACCGACGATCCAGAAAATGCCGCCTGCGTACTCGCCGGTGGTGGACTTCGAGAGGCCGATCGGCAGAAAGCCCACGACGGTGATGAGTGCGCCGGTCAGGCGCGGCATGGCGGTGGACTGATAGGAGAAGGCGGCCGCTTTCACGCGGTCCATGCCGGTTTCCATCTTCGCCACCATCATCTCGATGGCGATGATGGCGTCATCCACCAGCAGTCCCAACGCGATAATCAATGAGCCGAGCGAGATGCGCTCGAGGTTCCAGCCCATCGCCAGCATCACCAACGCCACGCCGCCCAGCACCAGCGGCACCGTGGCTGCGACCACGAGGCCGGCGCGCCAGCCCAGGCTGGCCAGACTTACAGCGATCACGATGATCAGCGCCTCGGCCAGTGCTCGCCCGAAGTCCAGGATTGCATCTTTCACCGTGGTTGGCTGGTCAGCCACCAGCTCCAGCTCCACGCCGTGCGGAAGTTCTGACTGGATCTTGGCGACTGCCGTGTCCATCGCCTTGCCAAGGTCCACGATGTTGCCATCGCTGGTCATTGTGATACCGAGCATCAGCACTGGTTGGCCGTTGTGGCGGACCGTGTAGGTCGGCGGATCTTCGAAGCCACGTGTAACGGTCGCGATGTCGCCGAGCTTGATCAGCCGGCCGCCCGCGGAGATGGGGACATTGCGGATAGCCTCTTCGCTGGCGAATTGGCCACTCACGCGCACCATGACGCGGTCGCCACGGGTGTCAATCTGGCCTGCGGGCAACATCGCGTTCTGGCTCTTGAGGCTTTCGGCGATGGCCAGTGGTGTAATGCCCAGTGCTGCCAGGCGCTCGTGCGAGAACTCGACGTAGATACGCTTGGCCTGCTTGCCGATAAGATCGATCTTCTTGACCATCGGCACCTTCAGCATCTGGCGCTTGATGTCTTCGGCCGCGTCCGACAGGTCGGCGTGGCCGACACCGTCGCCCTTGACCGCGTACATCAGGCCATACACGTCGCCGTACTCGTCGTTCAGGATCGGGCCGATCACGCCGTCAGGCATCTCCAGGCTCAGGTCGTTGAGTTTCTTGCGCGCCTGGTACCAAGCCTCGCGCTGGTCAGCCTTGGAGGTTCCGCCGCGCACGGTGAGCGTCATGCCCGCGTAGCCTTGCCGCGCGTAAGTGACCACCTTCTCGAAGTTGTCGATCTGCTCGAATTTTTTCTCCATGCGGTTGAGGACCTGGTCCTGCAACTGCTGGGCAGTGGCGCCCGGCCAGATGACCATGGCGGTCATGGAGGGCACGGAAAAATTCGGATCTTCGAGCTGACCGAGGCGGGTGAAGCTGAACGCGCCGGCCGCCGCGACAATGAGGAGCATGAACAGAACGATGGCGCGATGGCGCAGCGCCCAGTCGGTGAGGTTGAGATTGTTCATCGGGCGGCCTGCTGCGTGGCGTTCGCATCAACAATCGCCGTGCCGGGAAGCGCGACCTTCAGTCCGGATGCCATCTTCTGCACCCCGGCGGTGACGACCAATACTCCGGCCTGCGGCCCGGAGACGAGCACCTCATCGTTGCGATAGCCCAATACCGCCACAGGCACCAGTTCGACAGTGCCCACCGGATTCTTGCCCTCGGGCGTGACCACCCACAGCGCCGGCTGGCCGCCGGTTTGCGTCAGTGCCGTCGCTGGCACTGCTGCCACCGAGACACTGGTCATCTCGCGCTCGGCCATAACCGTGGCAGTGGCGCCGAGCGGCAGCGCCTGCACCGGCTTGAGCCGGGCGCGATAGGTGCGCGTCTGCGTTGCAGCCTGCGGCGACAGCTCGCGCAGGGTGACATCGAAGGTCTCGTTCGGCGCACTGGCCAGCGAGGCTTTGAAACGCGCCTCCTTGAAGGTGGACAGCTGATCCTCGGGCACATCGATGACGATCTCGGATTCGTCCGGATTCGCAACCGAGATCACTGGCTGACCCTCCGCCACGACCTGTCCCGCTTCGATGCGTACCGCCGTGACCACGCCGCTACGGGAGGCGCGCAGTATGGTGTACTTGAGCCGGTTGCGTGCGAGCTCAAGTTTTCGCGCCTCGGCCTCGGCGGTCGCACGCGTGGTCTGGGCATTGGTATGCGCACGCTCATCGTCGGCCGCGCTGACTGAGCCATCAGCCTTCAGGGCCGTCAGGCGTTGGCGATCCGATTCCGCCTGACGCGTCTGCTCCACGGCAGCAGCCCACTGCTGTTGCGACGCTTCCTCCGCGAGACGGTAGTCGCTGTCGTCCAGCACAGCCAGTATGTCGCCTTCGTGCACCGTCTGACCTACATCAACTTTGCGCTGGGCAACCTTGCCGCCCACCCGAAAGGACTGCTCGACTTCGTGCCGCGACTGCACGGTGCCCACGTAGCGACTGACGTCGCGGGCATTGTCGTAGTTGATTTCAACGGTACGTACCGCTCTGGGGGCCGGCACGGACGGCTGGTCCGGGCTGCACGCGCAAAGCATCACGGCGACGGCCAAGGCGCCGGCCGCAGTAAGGGAATTCTTCAAGACGGTTCCTCTTTGGAAAACGACAAATACTTAGGAAAGTGGTGGCCGGTCGGTTTTAGCGGAGGCGGTTGAGTTGGCGGGTTGTTCGAACACCTGCCAGCCCCCGCCCAGTGCTTTGTAAAGCTGCACGCTGTCGAGCAGCAGTCGGGTGTTGCTTTCGTTGGCACTCAGGCGTGCAGTCAGACGCGCGCGCTGCGAATCCAGCAGAGGCAACAGGTCGATCTGCCCGCGGTTATAGAGCGATTGAGCGCGATTCTGTGCCGTCTCCGCAGACGCGGCGGCCAATTGCAGCGACCCGGAACGGCGGCGTTCCTGCGCAAGCGTGACGAGGGCGTTTTCCACATCCTCGAGCGCCCGCACGATGCCGTCTTCGGCGCGCAGCAGAGCCTCTTGTTGAGCACTTTCAGCCGCTTCGTTGATCGCTTGCGTGCGCCCAGCATTGAAGAGCGGCATCGCCAGCAGGCCCGCGACGTTAGTGAAGCGCGCAACGCCAAGATCGGCACCGTTCAGGCTCAGGCCCTGGCGGCCAAAGGACGCGCCGAGGAAGAGTTGCGGGAACCACTCAGCTTTCGCTTGCTGGCGACGTGCATTGGCGGCGTCGAGCTGTGCCATCAGCACCAGTACGTCAGGTCGGCGTTGCAGCAACTCGGCGGGCTGCCCGGGCTTGGCCTGGGGTACGTCGGCCAAGTCTGCGCTCGGAGGCTGGATGTTTGTGGTGTTGAAAGACTGGTCGGCGATCAGCACCGCGATACGGTGGCGTGCCACCGCCACTTGGGTTTCCAGCGGCGGAATCTGCGCCCGCGCCGACAAGGCGTCGGTTTGTGCGCGTTCGACGTCGAATGCGGATGCCAGCCCCACCTGTTGACGCGCGGTAACCAAGCGCAGCGTTTCATCCTGCATCGCCGAGATTGCGCGTAGCGTCGCGACCTGGCGTTGTGCACCGACCAGTGTGAAATAGTTGCTGACGACATCGCTCATCACCAGCAGGCGTACTCCTCGCATGCTGTGTTCCGCGGCTAGCGCATCGGCGTCTGCCGCCGCCGCGCCGGCTCGCAGACGGCCGCTCAGATCGAGTTCCCACGAGACGTCCAGACCCACACTGGCGGTCTTGATATCCGGATAGCCCTGTTTTACGGCCGAGTTGAAGCCGCTGCTGCGGTCGCTGCCGGAGACGGATGCGCCGACGCTCGGGAGCAGCCAGGACTGGCTGACCGTTTCTCCGGCTCGCGCTGCACGCAAGCGTTCGGCGGCAATCTTGACGTCGCGGTTCTCACGCGCGGCTCGGCGCACCAGATCCGTCAGCAACGGGTCGTGGTAGACCTCCCACCAAGCTGCCTCGGGCTCCATCTCGGAGGCCGTACTCGCGGCAAAGTGGCTCGGTACGTCGAGCGATGGCTTGACGACCGGCGTGGAGCAACCGGAAAGGGCGAGGGCGATCGAAGTGACAAGGGCTGCCGCCATGGCGAACCCAGTCGAGCACTTGGTCCGTTGCAAGGTTATCCCACCGGTATGGCGGGGCAGCGGAAGGGGGGTGGAAAGTCGCGGCATTAGAAATGGACTCGTGTAGTTCGAGGTGGCGTCAGCGTAGGGGTACCGTGTACGCAAAGTCGTCAGCGAACCGTCACCGTTCGGTCGCCATGCGCTCTGTATGTCGTTGCCGGAAAGGATCATTTGCTGTCGCTTTCTATTGCCTGCTCACCGGTTGCTGACGTCAGATCCGCGCCAATTGACTCGAGCAACTCTGTGGCGGACGAGAACTCGCGCTGACGCCCGGTCACCAGGTTTTCGAGCCGGCCCTTCAGGGCGTCCGGCTCGGCATCACTGCGCAACTTGACGACGTATGAACGGCGGCTCGGGTATTTGGATTCAGGGTTAAGGCTCATCGCAGACCTGGGGATCGAGAAAGTTCGATGCCAGCGTAAGCCGCCCCCCGGGAGAAGTCGTAAGCGAAAGGTCAGGGTTTAGTCGGGACAGCACCCACAAAACTGAGACGGTGACCAGCGGAACGCTGGTGGTCACGCGGTTTTAGCCACGCTGAGTGGGCGCGATATCAGTTCACCAGGCGATGAAGGATACGCCGTCGCTTCAAGTCGACTTAGCAGCCAGAAGCAGTGAGTGCGCACGTTTCACCAGTTCGGTTCCGTCAGTTTCGGGCAATTGGTCAATCAGCTTCACCAATGCCAGGTGATCTTCGGTTGTAACGTCGTGATGCTCACTCAGCTCGACCATTGCGAGCAGCTCCAGCCACGATGCTTCCTGGGCGCGTGCCTCCTCAATCGCACGCCGCACCGCCACGCTGCTGGCATCCGATCGACCCTGAGCTCGCGCGATCGCGGCCTCCAGCAGCAACAACTGCGGCAGGTATACGCGTTCGCCCAGTTCCTCTCCCACCCGGAAGGCTTCCTGCAATTCAACGTGCGCTGCGTTGTAATCGCCTGCCAGTAGCAGCGCCTCGGCGGCGTAGCCGAGTACTTCGCTGGCACCGGAGCGCATACCGAGTCCGGTGTGTTCCTCGTAGGCCTCACGGATGTGCCGGTAGCCGTCGTGGGGGGCACCGTTGCGCGCGTCGGCCCAGCCGCGCCACCAGCGGCAAGCCGTGCGTCCGAGCGCGAGCGAATATTCATCGACGAGCTTCTGCATGTCGTCAGCCAGCGCTGCCACCCGCACAGGGTTTCCCAGTCGTACCTCGATCAACACCTCCTGCCAGGTAGCGACCAGCCATGTCATAGGTTGTTCAAGCGTATGCGCGCGGGTTCTTGCTTGCTGCAAATGGGTTCGCCCTTGCTCAATCAGGCCAGACCGCACCAGCTCGATGGCCAGCATACCGTGCAGCATGACCTGGGGATCTGCCGCAAAGATCTCGTTTGTCCCTATGCCCAGCGGCTCGGCGATCGTGAGGGCGCGCTCTAACCAGCTGCGTGTCATTTTCGTGCGGCCCTGGAGGTGATGCACCTCGCCTTGAACGATGCACGCTGCCAGCATGAGCTCTTGATCGTTTGCGTTTAGGGAGAGAATTTCAGCACGCTCTGCCACTTCCAAAGCCTGCGAATAGTCGCCGCGCAGACCGAGCAGATAGCCGAATCCGTGCAGAAGGCGACCGCGCATAGGGTGCTCGGGTACATACGCGAGCAGCGTGTACGCCCGTTCGAAAGCGCCCTTGGCTTCGCTGCCGACACCAAACATGTGGAAGGCCGAAACCCCCTGCAACGTGGCCAAGGTAATTTCGAGCGTATCGCGCTCCGTCCCTTCGGGTGCCTGCATAAGAAGGAGTAGGGCGCGCTCAGTGAGGCCGATGCACAAGTCCGGGCTGAAGTGTTGTAGCGCGGCTTCTGCGGCCTCGGCGTAGTAGCGCAGCGCGATCATCGGCAGCCGGGCACGGTCGAAGTGCATCGCCAGTTCCGAGGCCGCAACCGACACACCGGCCGAGCGCTCGCGTTCGAGGGCAGTGCCAACCTGGCCATGGAGATCGATGCGCAACGAACGCGGCGTGCGGTCATACAGCACCTGGCGAAAAAGGGCGTGTCGGAACGAGTAAGGAGGCTCTACCGCCTCGTCAACATCGGGAGCCCGCGATTGTGTGAGCCATACCTGCTCACGCATCAGTTCCTCACAGGCACCGATCACTGAAGAGAGATTGCGCTCCAGGGCTAGCGAAACCGTCTCAACCCGGAAGTCGGCCCCGCACACCGCAGCCGCCGAAAGGAGAGTACGTTGTTCCGGACCAAGCTTGGCGATGTAGTGATCAATGATGGCGGCCAGGTTGTCGGGAACCGCCAGATCCGCCAGTCGAGCTTCGATGGTGGTTTCGTCTTCTTTTGCATCCATCACTTCACTGATGATTGAGGAAACGAACAACGGCACGCCGTCGGTCCGTTCGTGCAGGGCGCGCACGAAGGCTTCATCGCGTGCCAGTGAGGCTGAACGCAGCGCCACATAGTCGGCGACCTCGGTTTCGGAAAACGGGTCGAGCACCACTTCCTCGCACAAGCGTTGCAGACGTAGTTCGTGACGCAATGAACTGAGCGGATGGTCGAGCGCCACCACTTCGGCAAGGCGGAAACTTGACAGCCACATGAGCCGTGCGGGGCCACGGCGTCGCGCCATGTAGTTAATCAGCTGAACCGTCGCCCGGTCGCTCCAGTGCAGGTCTTCGGTCACCAGCAACAGCGGGCGCAGCTCTGTGTAGCGGTCCAACAGTTCACCGAATTCCCTCAGCATGCGTTCCGGGCCGACGCCGGCCAGTTCGCGCCGCAATGCGTCTCGCTCCTCCGTGCTACTCAGCCAGGGCAATTGCAGCAGCCAGGTTGGTGCCACTTCGTGCAACAACGCCGGCAGGGTCGGGTCGCTGCGGCACAGTTCGGCCAACGCCTCCAGCACCGGCAGGTACGGTTCGCTGGTGCCGAAGTGTTCCATGCAATGGCCGCGTGCGCAGGCGATGCCGCCAAGGCCGGCGAGGAAATGTTCGATCAACGTGGTCTTGCCGATCCCCGGTTCTCCAGCAAGCCAGACCACGGCCCGCTGGCCCCCACTAGCCCGCTCCCACGCCCGTTGCAGCCTGGAGACCTCGTCAATGCGACCGATGAATGACGGAAACGGATGTGTGTCGGTCGCCGTAACCGCCGTGGATGTAGGCGGCATCGAAGCAGCAGGGGGCGACACGGCAATGAAGCGATAGCCGCGCCGCGACACAGTCTCAATAAAACGAGGATGCTTGGGGTCATCGCTCAACACCTTGCGCAGATCGCTGATGGCCGTCTTCAGGACCGAATCGCTGACAAATCGATGCCCCCACACGGCATCCAGCAAGGCGTCTTTGGATACCAGCGACCCCGGCTGGCGTGCGAGCACGCATAACAACAGGAAAGGGGTCGGTGCCACCGCCACCGCTTGCCCATCACGCAACAAGCAAGCGTTGGCTTCGTCGAGTTCGAACTCGCCGAAGTCAAGCAGGACGGGTGTCGGATGGGGCTGCGGACGCGCCACGGTTGATTCCTAAAGACTTAAAACATGGTGGTGCGCTGAAGATTCGCACGTGATCCAGTGTTGAAAAAACAATATTCCTGCCGTTCTGGTCCTGTCGACACGTCTTCTTGCACCGACTGTTCTCCAACTTCGGCTGGGGCCCTGGCAGCCACGCACTTCAGTCCTGGGCCATTGCACCCATGACAACGCTGATCGGCTCTGAAGCCAAGCGACGTCGGTCGGAAACTGACACGCGCGCAACTTCACGCCACCAGCCTTCTTCGCCTGACCGCGGCCACTTACGCCTGTATCTCAGCTCGTCCGGTCGGTCATATCACGGCTTTTCCATGATCTCAAAAATTAATGACAAAAACATCAATATTGAAATATCTCTCAATATTGCATACCTTGAACCCTGCCTGACGATGAGACCTGCGCGCCTCACGACTTCAATCACAACAAGGGCTCGAAATGAACAACAACAAAAAAGATTCCGAATTGCCTCCCTCCGCCGTCGACGTGCTGGTCGTCGGTAACGGTCCGGTAGGTGCAACGATCGCGGCGCTGCTCGGCCGCTATGGGGTTACGACCTTGGTGCTGGATAAGCTCCATGAAATCGTACTGATGCCTCGTGCCATCGCTCTGGACAACGAGGCCCTGCGCATCCTGCAACTCGCCGGATTGTCGGAGGACGCTTTCGAGAAGATCGTTATCCCTGAAGTGAAGATGCACTCTCCGGTCCTCGGTCAATTCGGTCGGGCCAATACTGAAGGGTGTATCGATGGCCATCCCAAGCTTGTGACGTTCTATCAACCCGACCTCGAACGAGCGATGCGTGGCCAGGTTTCCCGGCTGAAATCAGTGACCAGCCTGGGTGGTTTCGAACTGGAGAGTCTGGTCGAAGAAGCGAAGTGCGTGGTCGCCACCGTACGGGATCAAAATGGGCAATCGCATTCTGTTCGCGCCCAGTACCTGATCGGTGCGGACGGCGCCAGCTCCAAGGTCAGGGCGCTGATCGGCCAGGAGTTCGAAGGACAAACCTATGCAGAGGATTGGCTGATTGTCGATGCCAAGAACCGGCATCGGTCAGCCATTGATCACATTGAGTTTCTCTGTGATCCGCGGCGGCCCACGCCGCACATGCCCGCCCCCGGTGGAAGGGAACGCTGGGAATTCATGCTGCAACCCGGAGAATCCCGGGAAGAGCTGGAAAGCCCGGAAAGCATCGCGCGGCTCATTGCGCCATGGGTCAATCCGCAGGAGCTGGAAATCGAGCGCAAGGCGGTGTATCGATTCCACGCGCGTTGCTGCAACAAATTCAGCAAGGGACGTACTTTCCTTGTCGGCGACGCCGCACATATCACCCCGCCCTTTGTGGGGCAAGGTCTCGTAGCGGGCCTTCGTGATGGTGCCAACCTTGCCTGGAAGCTGGCTTGGGTTCTTCGTGGCCACGCCGCGCCTGCGATACTCGATACCTATGATGTAGAGCGCCGCCCGCATGCTCAGGCGATGATCGATCTGGCAAAACTCATGGGCCGTCTGGTAATGCCCAAGAACAAGATCGCGGCTTTCTTCATCCACGGCCTGATGCGTATGCTGGCATTGACTCCCGCTACCAGGAGGTACTTCGAGCAGTTGGACATCAAGCCGAAGAACACCTTCAAGCACGGCCTGTTCGTGCAGCATCGTCGGGGTGACAAGTTGGTACGTGGCAGCCTGTTTCCCCAAGCTTGGGTTCGCACCCTGCAAAAGCAGATCAAGCTGAGCGACGATACACTGGGAGACAACCTGACCCTGGTTGGATTCGGTGTTGACCCGTTGTCACTGCTCACCACTGATCAGATCGTTTCCTGGGAAAAGATGGGGGGCCACTTCTTAGAGGTTAGACCCCGCGGCCAACGTTCCGGCGGCAGTTGTGACTTCATCGAAGACATGAACCATGACATCCTGCCGCTGGCTGCGAAAGGAACACTCGTCGCCGTTCGTCCGGACCGTATCATCATGCATCACGCCCCAGGCACAGAGGCAAGCAGGCTCCTTCAAGACTGCAGGGGTCTGCTGATGAGTGATGGCGCCACTTCTGACAGCGTTTCCATTACCATCAACGAGCCGATTAGATTACGAGCTTAATCATGCATTCCCCCACACCTCCTTTAGAAGCTGCTGCACCAGAACCTCTCACCAGGGGGCACAAGAAGCGTGAGCGCACCCGTCGCGGCCTGGTGGACGCGGCATTGCGTCTTATCGCGCGTAAGGAGGTGGGGGAGATCGCACTGCTTGAAGTAGCTGCGGAGGCAGCGGTATCCAACGGCACCATCTACAACTATTTTCGGACTCGCGACGAAGTACTCGAGGCGGTTGGCATTGCCATGGCCGCTGAGTTCTCTGACGCCATTTCCGTTTTGAACTCGGACGTTCAGTGCGGTGCGCAGCGGCTTTCGATCGGCGTACGTATGTTTGTATGTCGAGCCGCCGCCGACCACCAATGGGCGAATGCGCTGCTGCGCATCATCCATTTCGACCAGGCAATGCGCTCGCGTTTGGCTGCCCATGTACTTGGCGATCTGCGTGAGGGGCTGCGTGCGGGCACTTTTGCTTACGAGGATGAAGGGGTCGCCATGGACATAGTTCTGTCGTGCACAACCGGAGCAATGCGCTCAGTTGTCGAGGGCCGTGCGGTGGCGGAGCACGATCTGCGGGTCGCGGAAATGATTCTCCAGGCTCTGGGCGTTACGCCTGCCAGAGCCAGGAAAATCGCCGGAAAACCGCTACCCGCCTGATTTGGTGTCACCCTCGATCTGCCAGGCTTGATCAATCCATTTCCGATAACTCTTCGCCTGGCGACGAGACTTCAGCTGATTACCTATCAGTGCCATAAGTGGCGACGTCCCAGGTTGTGTCCGTTTCCCTTGGCTCAACAAGCCAAGCTGCTTCTTGATCACCGACGCCACTGCGAGCGATGCCAGCGCCTTGTTCTTCCAGTGAACGACAATGGGCTCCACTTTGATGTCCCGACCGGCCATCCACTGTTTCGGCAGGGCTGGCTCGATTGCCAGCGCAGTGGCAAGTCCGACCATCGACACTGAGCCGCTCACCACTCGCTCCGCGACCTCCTTTCTGCGCACGCCGCCAGTGACCATCAGCGGCATGCGTGCTATTTCTCCTATTCTTTGCGCGATCTCGAGAAAATACGCTTCTCGAGCCAAGCGGCTGCCATCGCGGGTTTGCCCCTGCATCGCCGGGCTTTCGTAGCTGCCACCAGACAACTCGACCAAGTCGACCGCTTTGGTATTGAGCATTTCCACTACACGAGCCGCATCCTCGGCATCGAAACCACCCCGCTGGAAATCAGCGGAATTGAGTTTCACCGCGACGCAAAAGCTCGGTGCCACTCGCTGACGTATTGCGTCGATGGTTTGCAGCAGAATTTGCGCACGATTTTCCAGGCTACCGCCCCAGCGGTCGTTACGCTGGTTGGTCAAGGGCGACAGGAATTGACTGAATAGATAGCCATGCGCTGCATGAATCTCCACGCCAGTGAATCCGGCGCGCTCTGCCAACACCGCCGCTTGGGTATAGCGCTCAATCAGCTCTTCGATCTCCTGCTCATTCAAGGCCCTGGGCGGCACAAAAGCTTTTGACAGTCCGGGTATATCGACCGCAACTGCGGAGGGGCCCCTTGCCGGTTGCCCCATTGAAGCCAATAGCTGCCGTCCGGGATGATTGATTTGCATCCAGGCCTGGGCTCCACGACTGCGACAGGCATCGGCCCATCGCCGGAAATTCACCAGGTTCCGATCGTCCTCAAGCACCACGCCAGCCGGTCCGGTCAAGGCGTGGCGATCAACCATGACGTTGCCCGTTATGATCAGACCGGCTCCACCCTCAGCCCAACGCCGATAAAGATTAACCAACGCTTCCCCTGGAGCGTGATCCTCATTGGCAAGATTCTCCTCCATAGCAGCCTTGGCGATTCGGTTTGGAATCACCGTGCCGTTAGGCAATCGAAGCGGTTTGAAGAGCTTTGAGCCGGTCATGTTCTGTCCTTCAGCTAATGAAAAGTCGGCCAACCATCGCAGGGCTTGATGTGTCGAGAAGGCAAGCCTGAAACACAACACAATTGAACATGAGTGTTCAATTGTGTCAATGGCGTAGGACTTTAATTGACTTGGCTGTGGCCGATTTTCAGACAGAAAAACCTACACGTTTAAAAATATGGTTGACGGAAAATGAACACGAGTGTTCAATCTGTCCATAAGGTAATCCTGGAGAGAGAACCGTGGAATCCCTAAATCCAACACAGCGCCGCATTCATCAAGCCGCCTTTCGCCTGTTTGCTGAACGAGGCACCTCACAAGTGAACATTCTCGACCTCGCACAAGAGGCAGGAGTGGCGCGCGGAACGGTCTATAGCAACATCGACAGCATGGAAAGCCTGTTCGAGGCGGTCGCCAGCCATCTTGCGAGGGAGATGCATGAGCGCGTCAACAAGAGCTTCGATTCACTGTCTGATCCCGCTCAGCGCCTTGCCAATGGCATTCGATTCTTCATTCGTCGAGCTCATGAGGACTCCCAGTGGGGAGCATTCATCCACAAATTCGCCATGAGCAATGCTTCGTTGCGCGAAATGTTCAGCAGCCAAGCGACTACGGATCTTCTGAGCGGACTTTCCACTGGGCGGTACACGTTTGCGCAGGAGCAATTGCTCTCAGTACTGACGCTGATATCGAGCAGCGTGCTTGGCTCAATTTTCCTCGTACTGGAAGGTCATAGAACGTGGCGCGAATCGGGCGCTGACACCGCCGAGCTGGTGCTGCGGGCGTTGGGTGTGCCGCCAGAGGAGGCTCGTGCCCTGGCGACCAAAGAGTTGCCGGCACTCCCGTCTCTCGACTGAGCGTCTAACTGACTCAACTAGACAACACCCCTGGTTTTTCAGGGGTTCGGGACAGCTTTGCCCTAAAAAACCGGAAAACAAGAACAATGAACAACAAAAACGAAGTGTACCGGTTGGCGACACAACAACCTGCCCGGCATCCACAGCCGACGGTGAAGGCCCAGGATCTGACTCACCTGATCTTTCAAAGACCGGACTTGAATGAGGCGGCGCGTTTCCTGACCGACTTCGGCCTGACGGTAAGTCGGCAGGACGCCGATACGCTCTATCTACGCGCCACCGACGCCACTTCATACTGTTACCGCGTCCAACGTGCCGAACATGCACGTTTTATCGGGTTCGGACTTGCAGTGCAGTCTTTAGAGGACCTGGAAAAACTCACTCGAATCCCAGGGGCGTCCTCGGTAGAGAAGTCGGAACATCCGGGTAAAGGGTATTACGTCAGACTGACGGATCCTTCCGGTTTCATTGTGGAAGCCATTTGCGACCAGACTCCAAGTGAAACTCTTGAACATAGAGCTCCTCTTCCTTGGAATCTGGCGCAGGAGCAACCGCGAATCAACGCCACGCAGCGCCCACCGATTGCTCCGCCGGAAGTGCTCAGGCTTGGCCACATCGTAATTGAAGTGGCCGACTACCAAGCGACCTGTGCCTGGTATACCCAGCATTTCGGGTTTATTCCCAGCGATGTCCAAGTACTCCCCGACGGCACACCTATTGTCGCTTTCATGCGTCTTGATCTCGGTGAAATTCCCGCGGCGCACCATACGCTCGCGATAGCGCAAGGGTTCATGGCGACCTATAGCCATAGCGCCTATGAGGTCGTCGATGCAGACGCGGTGGGAATGGGGCAGCGCGTCCTGCGCGAGCGCGGTTGGGAGCACTCATGGGGCATCGGCCGACACATTCTGGGCAGTCAGATCTTCGATTACTGGCAAGACCCATGGGGCGATAAGCACGAGCATTACTGCGACGGGGATATTTTCACGGCCACTCGGCCTACGGGCATTCATCCGGTGAGCCCCGAGGCAATGGCCCAGTGGGGGCAGCGCATGCCCAAGAGTTTTACAAAACCCAAGATGAGCTTAACCAATCTGCTTCTGTTGATCCGCAACCTGCGACGCAGCCCGGACCTGACAATTCGAAAGTTGGTAACACTCATGCGGATGTTTGGATAGAGCTGCCGCCATGTCGGGCAACGGTCAGCCCCCTACGGAACAACACCACAGTTCTCGCGCCGCTGAGTGCGGGACAAACGCCGCTCCAGGAGTACCTTCAATGTCTGCTGTACACGTAGTCCGCTTTGAATTTCAGAACGGTATCCACTGGGGCGTGCTTCGCCAGGGCCGTATCACGGTCATCCCCGGTGTTTTTGAAACCACCGGTGACTTCATTCGCCAGAACAGTATCGACGACCTCGCTCAACTGAAAGGCGCGGAGTTGGAGGAGGGCGAAGTGAAATTGCTGTCGCCGGTGACCCGGAACCAGCAGTTCGTCTGCCAGGGCGCCAATTACCGTCAGCACATGATCGAATCGGGCATGGACCCGGATGCGAAGAAATTCAACATGATCTTCACCAAGGCGACGAGTTGCCTGGTGGCGGCTGACAGCGACCTGATCAAGCCGCGCACCGTGCGCTTCCTCGACTACGAGATTGAACTGGGGCTTGTGATGAAACGCGCGATCACCGGTTCCGTGTCTGTCACTGACGCCAATCTGCATGAGTTCATCGCCGGCGTCGTCATTGTCAATGACTACTCGGCCCGCGACATTCAGATTCCCCAGATGCAGTTCTACAAGGGCAAGAGCTTCCGCACTTTCGGCCCGGTCGGTCCCTACCTCTGTCTTCTGGATGCCAAGGACATGCATTACCTCAAAGCACTGCAGCTGCGCCTGACAGTCAACGACCAGGTGCGACAGAGCGACAGCACGGCCAACCTGGTTTACGGCCCCGCTGAAACCCTTACCGAGCTCTCCTCCTTGCAAGACCTCGCCGCTGGAGACCTGATCGCCACCGGTACTCCGGCTGGCTGTGCGCTAACGATTCCTTCGCCTGCCAAACAGCGCATTGCGGCTCTGATGCCAGAAGCCACCAAGTGGAAACTTTTTCTCAAGGCGCAGGAGAGCCGGCCGCAGTATCTCAAGGCGGGTGACGTGGTTGAGGCGCGTATTCGCAGCGCCGATGGTGTGATCGACCTCGGTGTGCAACGCAACCGAGTCGTGGGGGAAGCCTGATGGTGGTGCAGACCCTGAGCGACATTGAAAATCTTGAACGAGTCCCCTTGTCGGAGCGTGGCCTGGCGTCCAGCACCTATGAAGCTCTTCGACAGGCGGCTGAGTGCACCCCCCAGGCTCCGGCGCTAAGCTTCTTCGCCGATGCTGCCGATTTCAGACGCACCTATGAGTGGAATTATTCTCAGCTCTTCGCGGATATCACGCGCGCTGCAAATGCGTTCCATGACCTGGGCATAAAACCGGGCGAGGTGCTTGCCTTCATCCTGCCCAACTTGCCGGAAACCCACTTCACTATATGGGGCGGGGAGGCGGCGGGCATCGTCATGGCGATCAACCCTCTGCTCGAAGCCAAGCAGATGGCCGGCTTGCTGAATGCCGCGAAGGTATCCGTGGTAGTGACGCTTGCGCCGACTGCGGGCAGTGATCTGTGGCCCAAACTGGCTTCGCAGCTGGATCAGTTACCCACGGTCAGGTCTGTCGTTTGGGTCAGCATGGAGTCCTATGTCGCCGAACCTGTGCGTGGGGCTCTGAAAGCCGTGGCACTGAAGGAGCGAGACTTACACCGCGGCATCCCGATCCATGATTGGCGGTCGCTGATGAATGCTCAGCCGCACACATACCTGATGAGCGGTCGGCAAATCCGCCAGGATGAATGCTCCTCCTATATCTGTACTGGCGGCACCACCGGGCTCCCCAAGATCGCCGCGCGTACCCATGGCTCTGAAGTATTCAATGCATGGTCTGTGGCCGCTCACTTGCAGCCACGCAGTGGCGGCCAGGTTATCTTTTGTGGCCTGCCGCTATTTCATGTCAATGGACAACTGGTTACTGGACTGATGCCTTGGACTCAAGGCGACCATGTGATCCTCGGGACGCCTCTTGGGTATCGTGGCGAGGGGGTGATCCCACGATTCTGGGAGATGGTCGAGCACTTCGGTATCAACCTCTTTTCCGGCGTGCCAACTGTCTACGCTGCACTTTTGCAAAATGAATGGCAGGGTCGCGACCTATCCAGTCTTCGCTTTGCAATGTGTGGCGCCGCGCCCATGCCGGCCGAGCTTTTCCGAGAGTTCGAGCGCCGGACCGGGGTAAAGATCCTGGAAGGTTATGGTCTTACCGAGGGCGCTTGCGTCTCCTCAATCAATCCGCCCCATGGTGAGCGCCGCATTGGCTCCATCGGGATACGGATCCCCTACCAGAAAATGCGTGCGGTCATGCTCAATGATTCTGGAGAGTACCTGCGCGACGCCAACGTGGATGAGATCGGTCTCATCACGATCAGTGGTCCGAATCTCTTCGATGGCTATCTGGAGGCGCGTCATAACCAGGGCCTTTGGATCGATATCGACGGCCAGCGCTGGTTGAATACGGGCGATCTGGGTCGCCAGGATGCGCAGGGTTACTTCTGGCTGACCGGGCGCAAGAAGGAGTTGATCATTCGCGGCGGCCACAACATCGATCCCAAGCAAATCGAGGAGGCTCTGCAGACGCATCCCGCTGTCGCCTTGGCCGCTGCAATCGGCAGCCCCGATGCCTACTCGGGCGAGGTGCCGGTCGCCTACGTTCAACTGCGCCCCGGGCATGCCTGCAACGCCGAAGAACTTGTGGCATTCGCTCATCTCAACATCAGCGAGCGGGCAGCGGTTCCCAAGCGCATTGAAATTCTTGAAGCGCTGCCACTGACTGCCGTTGGCAAGATATTCAAGCCCACTTTGCAGCAGCGGGAGATTTATAGAGTCGTCCAGCAGGAAGTGGAACGTATGTGTCTGCAGGAAGTTGAGGTAGAGGTGTTACAGGATGCACGACGCGGGCTAGTCGCATGCATCCGGGCGGGAGGCAATCAGGAGGCCCTGGCCCTTCTACTAGGACGGTATAGCTTCCAGGTTGAGTGGATAACTGAGAGCGAGTCCGCCTCTATAAGTTAAGCAAGCATGCCCTGGTACTCATTAGCCAGGGCCATTTTTACAACTTCGATCAACTCCAACCGGCACTCAGACGTGCATGGGAAGGCAAAGCCTTGCCTGTGCGCAACCAACAAAAAGAATAAGAGGTGGACAATGAAAGTGAATAACCGCGCGATCCTGTGTTTCTTTGATCAACAAGGGTTTATTTTCTGGATCAAGTTTGCCGGCGCTGTAGCCATACTCACCGCTTCAACAACTGCGGGTGCCAATGGCATTGCCCTGAACGAACAAAGTGCAAGCAGTGCGGGAACTGCTTATGCGGGAAGGTCGTCTTCCGCGCTGGATGCCAGCACTATCTTTGGAAATCCTGCAGGCTTGACCAAGTTGAAGCGTAGTGAGATTTCCGGCGGCGCCGCGGTCGTCTCGGTGAGCGACGATATTAGCAATGCGCAAAGCAGTGCCCCAGGAACGAATAAGGGCGACTCGGTCCCTTTGGGGGTTGTGCCCTTCGCCTATATGTCGACGCCGCTTGACGATCGTTTTTCGATTGGTCTGGGCCTTTATGCTCCGAGTGGTCTGATCAATGATTACGAGAGCAGTTTTCAGGGCCGTTACCATGGTTCCTATAGCACGACCAAGGAAATAACCCTGCAGCCCACCATTGCCTATCGGATCAATGATTACGTGTCCATTGGTGGCGGACCGACCATAAACCGTTTCAATGCAAAGCTTCAGAATTACCTGGCCACCGGCGCCCTGAACAACGGCCAGGACACACTGGTTACCATCAAAGGCGATGACACGGCACTTGGCTACAACGTCGGCGTCTTGTTTGATTTGAGTGATGCGACCCGTTGGGGGATTAACTATCACTCGAAGGTGAGCTATGAACTCAAAGGGCATACTGAGGTTACCGGCTCCCCGAGCGTTGTACCGCTGGACGGAAATTATGACAACAAGATAGACATCACTATGCCCGAATCCGTGGACACGTCTATCACCCATCATTTCAATAGTCGCTGGACGGGATACGTGGGGACCACCTGGAAACGTTGGAGCCGGATCAAGAAGGTCGAGGCAGTCAACAGCGGTCTTTCCCCCTTGGGTCAGGCGGCTGGTCTGGGAAGTGTGACCGAAGAAATGAACTGGCACGACACTTGGGCCACCGCGGTTGGTGCATCTTATCAATTGAACCAACAATGGCTGCTGCGTGCAGGCTACGCCTATGATCCGTCGCCGATTAGAAATGCCGATCGCAGCGTGCGCGTTCCGGTCGGGAATCGCCAAGCCGTGACTTTGGGCGGTGCTTATTCGCCGAATGCCGATCTGACGATAGACTTTGCTTATGGCTATCTCTGGGATTCCAAAGTCTCAGTAAAGCAGTCGAACAACTCCGGCCTTCAACCTGAATACAGTGCCAACTACGAAAACAGTGCGAATGGAATTTCAGTGCAGGCAACTTGTCGGTATTAATCGTACGAGCGGTTTTTCAGCCAGTGCTATCGATAGCACTGTGGGGACATGGGTATGCATTGATTTTTATACCATCTACACTCTTCTACAGCCTTGAAATAAATTATTAGTAATAAAGGAGAAAAATGGAACTGTCTGATGCGATTTCATATTTTCGATACTCTTTAGAACAGGCGCACAAATTCTGGGGTTATTATCAAGCAATCACTGCAGCGGCAGTAGCTTTCGCTTGGGCATCAACCAAACCTCCAACCGAATTACTGATCGGACTTGCTACAGTGTATTTATTATTTTCATTGCTGAACTGTCGGCTGATCCTAGCGTCCCAAGTGGCCGCGCTCGAAATTTGGCGTTTACTACAAGATTACAAAGAAAGTCCAACAGAAACGAAGCCAAGCCAATTTCTGTCACTTTTGAAATTAAACAAACCCGATAATCCGATACTTGTTGCTGGCATGCAGATCACGCTCAGCGTATTCGCAACAATGGCTATATTGTTCAGGGTTGTATTTATTGGTTGCACTCAATAAGGAGTCCACATCGTTTATTCATGGTGGTTTCCTGGAGGCTTTTCCGGCCTTCACCGCCTGTAGGAAGCGCATGTCAGCTCGTTCAACAGCTGTTGAAGGCGCGTGTTTAAACACCTTCAAGGTTACGTCCTGAAAGCTACAAGACCTTGCGTCTTTACCTACGGCTACGCCAGAATCCGCCGGCTTGTGCGCCTTGGTGCTGCTCGGTAACTTGATTCCCGTCACTGCCCATCAGTGATCGGGTTTAGTCGCCCGTTGATGTCAAGACGCACAATGTCTCTGTCAGTCGGGTATCCCATGCCTGCACTCGATGGCGGTTGTGCGCAGGGCGCTTCGGCGCGCCGATTTCTTGGCTCATCGGTCGACTAACCTGTGCACAGCTGCCTCCATTTCGTTTAGTCGCGAGCGGGTTGCAGCCTCACTCATATGAGGTCTGAGCCAATGTTCAAAGTAACACCCAACCCACCAGACACCGATCCAGTGTCCCCGTACGAACCCGATTCAAAAAAACTCAACGAAGCCGCCGAACGGGCCCTCAACTTCCACTTTCCCTCGAATGCCGACATCAAAGCCACCAAGCGAACGCGCAGTACTCTCTTTTCCGTGGACCCAGAAGCCACTGCCGAAACCCTGGCGGTTTTTTTGGTCGAGACGCTGGCGTCGGTCGATGTGATGGTTCATCAGTTGGTGGATCATTTGGAAGGTGAGTCACGCTATGCCTTGCTGGGCATTTCCAACAGCATCATGGTGGCGGAGATCACGGCGAACCGGGTGCTGGATAAAGTTGAGCCATCCGTGTAGCCGCTGTTCTGTGGCGAGGGGATACGCCCGATGAGTTAAGGCGTTGAACGCCGCAGTCTTTGTGGGAGCGAGCCTGCTCGCGATGAGGGTGGCACAGTCAACACTTGCATTGCCTGACAATCCGCCATCGCGAGCAGGCTCGCTCCCACAGGTTTTGCTCCTTAGCTGATCGGCATTACGCTGAGCGTCCCACGATCCGCATCAAACCCGCTTATCCAACGCCGCCTCAGCCGCTGCAATTTGCGCCTGGCGCTGAGCAATCACGTCGCCCACCGGTGGCCCCTGGAAGCGGCGGGCTTCAAAACCGAACCAGACAATGGCCGTCAGCACCAGGAAACCAATGGTGATGTACAACGCCCAATCGTTCGGTGGCTGGATGCCGATGATGAAAATGATCACCATCGAAAGCACCGAGAGCAGGGCAAACACGGTGTACCAGAAGCGTCCCATGTTCCACGGTCCCATGGTCGGCCACTTCGAGGTCCCGTAGGTAAACAGGCCCAGCACGATGGGGATGACGAAGGAGAAGAACAGGAAGATCACCGTGCAGGACACTACGATGGTATAGACCGGCGTTTCACCGATCGAGATCACCGATGAGCCCCAGACGAACAACACCGCGAGGGTGGCACCGGTCCAGATCGCTGCCACCGGGCTGCGAAAGGTCGGCGAGACCGAGGCCAGCGCTTTGGAGCAGGGCAGGCCGCCGTCACGTGAGAACGCGAAGATCATGCGTGAAACCGAGGTCACGGTCGCCAGCCCGCAGAGAAACTGCGAGATGAAGATCGCCACGTACAGCGCGAGCTTCACGGTTGGGTTGACCTGAGTGTCCATCGCCCAGAAAAACACGGTCCAGCCATGTGACGCGGCTTCATCCATGCTTGGCAGCATCAGCACAAACGAGCTGAGCATCACCCAGCCGAACAGCAACGACCAGACCACCGACATGACCATGCCGCGTGGCACTGACATGGCGGCATTGCGGGTCTCTTCCGAGGTGTGCGCGGAGGCGTCATAGCCGGTGATGGTGTAGATCGGCAAGAGTAGGCCGAGCATGAAAATCCAGCCGTTCGACACCTGTGGCCAGACGCTGCCACCCGCCTCGCCGGAGTAGTTACTGAAGGTCCACAACCGCGCGAATTCATAGCTGGGTGCCGAGATCAGGCAGACGATGGTCAGCGCCAGCGCCGTGGCGAAAATCAGGTAACCGGAGAAGTCGGTGAGCTTGGCGGTCAGGCCGATCCCCAAGTGGTTACACAAGGCCTGAAGACCGGTCAGCACCGCGAGGAAAATCACCCGGACCGTGGTCGTGTCTTCCATGCCCAGCGCCGGGCCGAAAGCACCGAAAAAGAAGTAATAGGTGCCGACGTTGATCGCTCCCAGTACGGTGACCAACCCCAACAGGTTGAACCACGCGGTCAGCCATCCGGTGAAGCGGTTGCCGAGAATCGAGCCCCAGTGATACAGACCGCCAGCGGTGGGATAAGCCGAGGAAATCTGCGCCATGGCCATGGCGAACACCCCGGAGATCAGGCAGCCAATCGGCCAGCCGATTCCGATGGACGCGCCGCCCGCGCCGGAGGTGCCCTGGGCGAGGGAGTTGATGCCCCCGGAGAGGATGCAGATGATTGAAAAGGAAATCGCAAAGTTGGAGAAAACGCCCATTCGTCGCGAGAGTTGCTGGGCGTAGCCCATGCTGTGCAGCACTTTGACGTCGTCGTCATGCGGCGCGTCAGTGCCGGGCTGGCTTGCTGGATTCATGTTGTGTGCCCCATCAGGTTTTGATACGCATCCATCCGGAATGCCGGACGGGCTGGCCTTCAACCCCTTGTCGTACTGCTCCTGTCTCCAACCGGTACAACCTGCCCGTGCGCTGAGCACAGGCAGTCAACTGCTCTACAGGCGGCCGTGATACGCCGCGTCGAAAATCTCTGCCGCACCGGCCTTCGTCAATGGCAGCGGATTGCCGCTGGCGGAAGGGTCGACAACGGCCATGTCCGCGATCAGGTCGGCCTGTTGGTCATCCACCCCCAACTGCACCAGCGTGTGCGGCACACCGATGTCTTTGCGCAGCTTGAGGATGAAGGCCAGAAAACTGTCGAAGCCGGGGGAGGGCAGGCGCAAATAGGCAGCCAGGCGCGTGATGCGTTCTTCGATGGCAGGGCGATTGAATTTCAGGACGTAGGGCATGAAGGTCGCATTGGTCATGCCGTGATGGGTGTCGTACAGCGCGCCCACCGGATGCGAAAGGGCATGCATCCCGCCCAGTCCTTTCTGGAACGCGGTGGCGCCCATCGCTGCCGCCGCGAGCATGTGCGCGCGCGCGTCAAGGTCGGACGGTGTGTGCACGGCGCGCACCAGGGCGTTGGCCACCAGGCGCATGCCTTCCACGGCGATGCCGTCGGCCAACGGATGAAAACCGGGGGCGCAGTAGGCTTCCAGGCAATGGGCCAAGGCGTCCATGCCGGTGCCGGCGGTGACTTTGGCCGGCATGCCGACACTCAGGGCCGGGTCGCTGATGACCACGCGCGGCATCATTTTCGGGTGGAAGATGATGCGTTTGGTGTGGGTGGCCTCGTCGATGATCACCGCTGCACGGCCCACTTCCGACCCAGTGCCCGCCGTGGTCGGCACCGCAATGACCGGGGCGATGCGGCTTTCGTCGGCGCGGGTCCAGTAGTCGCCGATGTCTTCGAAATCCCAGACCGGGCGGGTTTGGCCGCTCATGAAGGCGATGAGCTTGCCCATGTCCAGGCCGCTGCCGCCACCGAAGGCGATCACGCCATCGTGGTTGCCGGCGCGCCAGGCGTCGAGGCCGCCGGCGAGGTTGGCTTCGACCGGGTTGGGCTTGAGGTCGCAAAATAATTCGACGCCCAGGCCGGCGGTGCGCAGGGCTTCCAGGGTGGCGATGGTCATCGGCGCACGCGCTAGGCCACTGTCGGTGACCAGCAGCGGGCGCTCGATTCCTTGGCTGCGGCAGGTGTCGGCGAGTTCGGCGATGCGGCCGACACCAAAGCGGATGCTTGTGGGGTAATTCCAGTTCGCGGTCAGGCTCATGGCTCAGATCTCGTGGCGCAAATGGAAGGATTTGGCGCGGGTCAGGTGTTCGTAACCGAGGCGCGACAGGGTGACGCCGCGCCCGCTGTTTTTCACCCCGGTCCAGGCCAGGGCCGGGTCGAGGTAGTCGCAGCGGTTCATGAAAACGGTGCCGGTGTCGATCTCGTTGCCCAGGCGTTCGGCGGCGGCAAGGTCCTGGGTCCAGATTGAGGCGCTGAGCCCGAACTCGCTGTCATTCATCAAGGCGATGGCTTCGTCGTCGCCTTCCACCGGCATGATGCCGACCACCGGGCCAAAGCTTTCCTCGCGCATGACTGACATGTGGTGGGTGACGTCGACCAATACCTGTGGCGCGAGGTAGGCGCTGCCCGGTACGTCAGCGGGAAACGCCTGCGGATCAATCAGTGCCTTGGCGCCTTGTGCAAGCGCTTCGGCGATCTGACCACGTACGAAATCAGCAGCTGCCGGGGTGACCAAGGGGCCGAGTGTGGTGGCTTCGTCCAGTGGGTTGCCCAGCACGTATTGACGGGTCAGGGCAGCGAAACGCTCGATAAAGGCTGGGTAGATTTTCTTATCGACATAAATGCGTTCAATGGCGCAGCAGCTCTGCCCGGAATTGAAGAAGCTGCCGTCCACCAGGTTTTCTACCGCATGGTCGAGATTGGCATCTGCGCGAACATAGGCCGGGTCTTTACCGCCGAGCTCCAGACCCACGCCAAGGAAGCGCCCGGTGGCTGCGGTTTCCATGGCCTTGCCGGCACCGACGGAACCGGTGAAATTGACTTGATGAACACGTCCGGAGCCAATGATTGCGGCGGTCTGGTTGTGATCGAGCAGCAGGTTGTGAAACAGACCGGCGGGCAGGTTGGCGCGGGCCATGGCCTCGGCGAACCGTTCGCCGACCAGTAGCGTTTGCGACGCGTGTTTGAGGATGACGCTGTTGCCGGCCATCAGCGCCGGAATGATCGTATTCACGGCCGTCAGGTAGGGGTAATTCCACGGCGCAACGACCAGCACCGTACCCAGTGGATCACGTTGGATGTGCCGTCGAAAACCGCTGACCGGGGTGGGTTCAATCGTGGCCAGCGCTTCAGGCGCAATGGCGATCATATGTCGGGCGCGCTCTTCAAAACCGCGCAGTTCGCCCGCGACATAACGTACTGGGCGGCCCATCTGCCAAGCCAGTTCCGGCACTATTTCATTCTTCATCGCCAGCATCGCGTCCACCACTGCACTGCAAAAAGCGGCACGTTCGCTCAGGGGCCGGCGTTTCCATTGCGCCTGGGCGGTGGCGGCCGCCGTCAGAGCCTGTTCGATTTGCGTCGCGTCGGCGTAGTGGCGTTCGGCGTAAACCCGGCCATCGACCGGGGAGATGAGTTGAATGGTTGCCGTCATGGTGACCTCAATAGCGCTCGAATCCGCGTTGCAGTTCCCAGTCAGTGATCCGCCGGTCGTACTCTTTCTGCTCCCATTCGGCGGTGTGCACGTAGTGGTCGATCACCTCGTCGCCGAATGCTTCGCGCAACATGGCGGAGGTCTGGAGTGCGGCGCTGGCTTCGCGCAAGGTCTTGGAGACTTCCGGCAAGTGTTCATCGAGGTAGGCGTCGCCTTCAAAGGGCGGTGTGAGGGTGAGCTTCTCGTCGATCCCGGCCAGGCCCGCTGCGATCAGGGCTGCGAAGGCCAGATACGGGTTGAGGTCGGCGCCGCCGATGCGGCATTCGATGCGGATGGATTTGCTGCTTTCGGCACACAGACGAAAACCTGCGGTGCGATTGTCCCGGCTCCATACCGCCCGCGTCGGCGCAAACGTGCCGGCCTGGAAGCGCTTGTACGAGTTGATGTAGGGCGCTAGAAAACAGGTGATGTCGTTGGCATATTTAAGCTGCCCGGCGACCCAGGAACGCATCAGTTTCGACATGCCGAATTCGGCCTTGGCGTCGAAGAACAACGGTTTTTTACCGTTCTTGTCCCACAGCGAGTTATGGATGTGGCTACTGGACCCGGCGGCGTCATAGCGCCACTTGGCCATGAAGGTGATCGCCTTGCCTTGCAATTGCGCGATCTCTTTGCAGGCGTGTTTGATGATGACGTGATGGTCAGCCATGGTCAGCGCATCGGCGTAGCGGATGTTGATCTCTTCCTGGCCAGGGCCCCATTCGCCCTTGGAGTTTTCCACGGGAATGCCGCTGGCCTGCAGATGCTTGCGAATCGCCCGCAGCACCGGCTCTTCGCGGGTGGTCTGCAGGATGTTGTAATCCTCGATGTAATGGCCGGCGGTTTTTGGCTTGTGGTAGTTGCGCTCGTGGATGGCCTCGTAGCTCTCGTCGAACAGATAGAACTCCAGTTCCGAGGCGAACATGCCGGTATAGCCACGCTCGCGCAGGCGTTCGATTTGCTTCTTCAGGATCGCCCGCGGGCTGTGCGGCAAATCGCGTCGATGGTGGTGATCGAGCACATCGCAGAGCACCAGCGCCGTGCACTCCAGCCACGGTACCCGGCGCAAGGTGGACATGTCGGGCTTGAGCACAAAGTCGCCATAGCCTTTGCTCCAGCTGGCGGCGGCGTAACCCGGCACGGGTTCCATGTCGATGTCGTCGGCCAGCAGGTAGTTGCAGCAGTGGGTTTCTTCATGGCCGCTGTCGATAAAAAACTCGACCTGGAATCGCTTGCCGACCAGGCGTCCCTGCATGTCGACCATGCAGACCAGTACGGTATCGATTTCGCCGGACACGGCGGCACGCTTCAATTCATCAAAGCTGAGGAGGGGCTCGGTCATCACGTCAGTCCTGCGTGAATAGTGTGGGCCAGTCTGAAATAGCTGTTGCAGACGCTCTTCAGAAAAACCCAAACCCTGCCGGAGCGAGCATCGTGTGCAAGAAGCTGATCCTTAGCTTAGCCTACTGTCGATTTGTGCAAGTTTTGCTGCTTGATGCCTGATAGAGCTGGCGATACGCGTCCACCAATTGATCGAGCGAGAACGCCAGATTTCGCCCGCTCGGGTTGGGCAAGACCCATACCTTTGCGTTGCCGAAGGTGTCGGGTTGAAGCCCCCAGGCAATATCTCGCTGGCCGGATAACGCGCAGTACGCGGCCTTGCCGAGAAACGCTACGAAGTGGGGTGCGTAGTGCAGGATCTTTTGTTCAAAGTCCGCAGCGGCGGCGATGAACTCGTGCAACGACAGTTGATCTGCGCGCGCCGTGGGCCGGTCGACCACGGCGGTCAAACCACAGCGGTACTGCAAGATCGTCCGGTCGTTTTCCGGGCGCACTTGCTCGGGCGTAAACCCGGCGAGGTGGAGCGTGCGCCAGAAGCGATTGCCCCGGCCCGCAAAGTGATGCCCTTGGGCGGCGGCCGTCATGCCCGGATTGATCCCGCAGAAAATCACGTCGAGCTGATCGGCCAGTATGTCTTCAAGTCCTTCACCTGCCATACCGCCTCTCAACCGCAGATTACGCTGACCGCGTTGCGGGCCAGTTCGGTCAGTTCCTCTCGGGATTTGCCTGCCCGTGCCCGGATCGAAATGCTGTGCAGCAGGGAGGAGGCGAGCACCGCGAGGGCTGCCGGGTCGACGTTGTCTTTGAGTTCGCCAGCAGTAATGGCCGTTCGCAGGCGCGCTTCAAGATCGGCGTCGAGTCGACTGAGACGGTCCGACAGCACCTCACGGATTTCCACATCCTCGACGGCTTCGGTCGTTGCCGTGCCGATCGCAAAACAGCCACGGGGTTGGCCGTCTCCCGAAAAATAGATCGATAACTGCCCCTCATAGAAACGCATCAACGCCTCGCTCAAGGTCAGCTGGGTGTCGGTCAGCGCCTCATGCATGTCGGCAGCGGCGAATTCCCAGTACTGCTCTAGCGCCTTGATATAGAGCGCGTGTTTGTCACCGAACGCGGCATACAGGCTCGGGCGATTCATGCCCGCTGCCGTGGCGATGCTATCCAGTGACGCAGCGGAATAGCCGGTACTCCAAAACACCCCAAGCGCTTGCTGCAGCGCGGTCTGTGGGTCATAGGCGCGGGGGCGTCCGCGACCTTTTCCTTGCGTAATCTTATTTTGTGCCATGGCGTACAAAATCCTTGTGTGAAGGTAGGTCGAGGCATATTCTTACACCATCGCACAAAATTAAGGAATCAGAAGTTCCTGAATTTGAAGTTTGTTGTAGCGGAGCTCGAACTGGGTATAGCGGCGACGAAACAGGGTGCGGCGGAGCGATCCTTCTGACTGCGCACGGTATGGCTGTTTTTTATGGGTATTAGCCCCTGACTTCCCGGTTAAAGGTGTTTTCGATCATGACTAAACAGTTCGATATTCCAGCTTCACAAACCTTTGAGCACCCAGGGCCGAACCCGACCGGAACGCCCGGCAAAAAAACCCTTAAAGAGACCGTGCGGCCATTGCTGATGGTGGGTGTACCGGCGCTCTTCGCGGCGGTTGGGTACGCACACTATGTAGCCGGTGAGCCTTACATCTCGACCGATAACGCCTACGCCAGAGTGGCGAAGGCATCGATCAATGCACGCACGTCGGGCCAAGTCATCGAAATCGCAGTCGAGGACAACCAGTCGGTTCGCAAGGGCCAGGTGTTGTTCCGCATCGATCCCAAACCGTTGCAGATCGCCGTTGACCGCGCGCAAGCCCAGCTGAGCGTCGCACGGCTGCGCATTGATGGGCTCAAGGCCAGCTACCGCCAGCAACAGGCTGAACTGCAATCGGCCAAAGAGTCGGCCGATTTCGACCAAAAGGAATTTGGCCGCAAGAAGGCGCTGGTCGCTTCCGAGTTCGTGTCGAAGTCGATTTATGAGCGCGCAGACACCGACCTGAAAGTGTCACGCCAACGAATTGCCTCCATCGAACAACAGATCGCCAGCACGGTGGTTGCCTTGAACGGCAATCCGAACATCGACGTCGACAGCCATCCGGCCGTGCGCGAGGCCAAGGCGCAGCTGGATGAAACGCAGCTCTACCTCTCGTACGCAACGGTGTATGCGCCGGACGATGGCATCGTCGCCAAGGTCGATGATTTGCAGGTGGGCAACTATGTGAACAACGGCGCGCCGGCCTTTGCGCTGCTGTCCGATCGCCAGGTGTGGGTGGAAGCCAACTTCCGCGAAACGGAGGTGACGCACATGCATCCGGGTCAGGCCGCGACCATTCACCTCGATACCTACCCTGATCACGAATTCAAAGCCCATGTGGTCAGCATGAGCCCCGGTGCCGGATCGGACTTCGCCTTGCTGCCGCCCGAAAACGCCACTGGCAACTGGGTCAAGGTGGTGCAGCGGGTGCCGGTGCGGCTCGAACTCGACGAGCTCGATCCGCAGATGCTGCTCTATTCGGGGATCAGCGCCACGGTCAAGGTTGATACCGGGCACCGCACGCCATGGTGGCATCCGCTCAAAGCGCTGATGACTGCAGGAGCCTTCTGATGAACACCAACCTTGCTGGGCCTGCGGGCTCATTAAGGTTTGCCGCATTGCTCGCGACTTATATGCAATCGGCGAACCTGCCTTTGCCCAATGCCGTGCTCCGTTTGATTCAGGGCAGCATGTCGATGACTGACGACCAGGCCGGATGGATTTTCACTTCCTACCTTGCGGCTAGCGCGATCACCATGCCGATCGCGCAATGGCTCGCCGGTCGCTATGGCTTGAAGCGGGTCTATCAAACCGCGCTGGCCGTGTTCGTCCTGGGCCTGGTGCTCGCCACCCTGGCATCGACGCCGCTGGAGTTCATCGGCGCGCGCATTATCCAGGGCCTGGCGAGTGGTGTGCTGGCACCGCTTTCGATGGCGATTGCCCTGGAAACGTTGCCACTGGAGAAGCGCGCGAAGTTCGGCGCAACGTGGACGGCCATCGTGCTCATCGGCATCGTCAGCGGCCCGAGCATCGGCGGCTGGGTCGCCGAACATTTCGGCTGGCGCCCGATCTTCTACATCAGCCTGCCGCTGTCGGCGTATATCTTCCTGGTGATCGCACTGTTGCTGGCCGAGAAGAAGGCCGAGAAACGTCCAGTGTTCGACTTCTTTGGTTTCGGCACTTTCACCCTGGGGCTGATCAGCCTTCAAATGTTGCTCGATCGCGGTGAACGCCTGGACTGGTTTTCCTCGACCGAGATCTGGCTGGAAGCGATCGGCTGTGCGCTCGGGCTCTACCTGTTCCTGGTGCATGTGCTGACTGCGAAGGTGCATTTCCTCAACAAGCGTTTGTTCAACGACCGCAACTTCGTGCTGTCGACGGTGATCTTTTTTGCCGTGGGTTTCGTGTTGCTGTCGACCATGGCGCTGACGTCGCCGATGCTCGATGAAATTCTCGGCTACCCGCCTGACACCACCGGTTCGCTGACCATACCGCGCGGTATAGGACTGGTCGGTGCGTTTCTGTTGATGGGCCGTGTTCCGGAGCGTTTCGACCGCCGGCTGTTCGTGGCGGCGGGCGTGGCCATCGTGGTGTATGCCAACTGGCTGATGCTCGGCTATTCGCCGCTGATGGACTGGTGGCCGGTGGCAGTGGCTGGCGCAATTCAGGGCATCGGCATCGGCATGTTGATGCCGTCGCTGACCAAGGTCGCCTTCAGCACCCTCGACCCGACGCTGCGCCCGGAAGGCACCGGTCTTTTCAATCTGTCGCGTGTGTACGGCAGCACCCTCGGCGTTGCGATCGTGCAGTTGTATTTCTTCAACAACACCCACGCGATGCACATGGCGCTGGCCAGCAACTTGACACCCTATGGCGCGGCGGCGCATTCGGCGGCGACGTCCCTGCAAGCCATGGCGGGGCTCAACGAAATGATCACCGGCCAGGCGGCGTTTATCGGTGTGGTCGGCCAATTCAAGATTTTGATGTACGCGATGCTGGTGGTGAGCCCACTGGTGATCTTTCTTCGCAAGCCCGTTGCGACCAAATAGTTTTCGTGGAGTTTGCCTGATGAAATCCAATGCGCGCTTCCTCAACAGACAGCTGTTCAACACCACGTTCGGCGCGGTGTCGGTGCTGGTGTTCCTGACCGCCTGTACGGTCGGCCCCGATTACCAAATGCCGCCACCCAGCCCGTCGCAGCACTACGATCAGCAAGCCGAGCAGCGTCTTGGCCAGCGCATCGACCTCGGCAAAAAGGTTAATGGCGATTGGTGGACTGCGTTTCGTTCGCCCAAGCTCGACAACGTTGTGCGCCGAGCCATCGACGGCAATCTGGAACTCGTCGCTGCCGATGCCACGATCCGCCAAGCGGCGTCCTCCGTCGCGGCGGCACAGGGGGCGCTATATCCGCAGGTCGATTTTTCCGCCCAGGCCGGCCGAGTGCGTACGCACAACAGTCGTGCCCCCGTCGTTTCCAACTTCTATGCCATCGGGCCTCGGGTCGGCTTCGACCTGGACGTGTTCGGCGGTAACAAGCGCCAGGTCGAACAACAGGAGGCGCTGACTGACTTTCAGACACATCGCTACGAAGCGGCGTACCTGACCCTGACGGGGAATGTCGCCAGCCAGGCGTTGTTGATGGCCTCGGCGAATGCACAGATGCAAGCCGTGGAAAAACTGCTGGCCAATGACACCAAAAACCTCGAACTGGTGCGCATGGCGCACCTCAATGGCAGCACCACGCAGATCGATGTATCGCTGGCCGAAACCCGACTCGCGCAGGACCGCACTCTGTTGCCGCCGCTGGCTCAGCAGCGTGATTCGGCACGGCATGCGCTGTCGATCCTGACGGGCAAAGGCCCGGCGGACTGGATCGCGCCGGACTTCGACCTGAGTGAATTCGCCCTGGCCAACATCCCCGTCAGTCTGCCCTCGGAAATGGCCCACACCCGGCCGGACGTTCTGCAAGCCGAAGCACAACTGCACATGGCCAGCGCCGCCGTCGGTGTCGCGACCGCCAACCTCTATCCCCATGTGGAGCTTTCCGCATTTCTCGCACAGTCGGCGACAGGCAACGGCGGCGCTGCGCTCTGGGGCTTCGCCGCCGGGGTGGCGGGGCCGATCTTCAATGGCGGAACCCTCAAGGCTGAACGCCAGGCGGCGGTCGACGGCTACAACGCATCGCTCGCGGACTACCAGCAGACGGTCATCACATCGTTCGGTCAGGTCGCTGACACGCTGCAAGCCATCAACCATGACGCCGAGGAAAACCTCGCCCAGGAAGACGCATTGCGTGCCGCCGACAGCAGTTTTCGCTTGAACCAGCAAGCGTACGCCCAAGGGGAGAACAGCATTCTCCAGGTGCTGGAAGCAGAGCGCGCCTATGAGCAGGCGTTGTTGGGGCAGATCAGGGTGAAGACCGCGCAGTACCTCGACACCGTTCAGCTGTTTGTCGCCCTCGGCGGCAATTCCGTTGGCGTGTTTGAGCAACGAGTCGCCAGTCGCGAAGCACCGAAACGTTCATATCAGTAAAGGCTGCGGCCTCAGAGAGTGGAGTAAAGACATGACCTACGAAGCCTTTCACGATGAACTTCGCCAGACAAAATTTGCGCTGAACCACGGCTCGGTCGAGATGCCGGCCGTTGGCTTTGGCACGTTGTTCCGCGACCTCAGCGTCACGACCCAAGCGGTCACACAGGCGCTGGAAACAGGCTTCCGCCATTTCGATTGTGCCGAGCGTTATCGGAAC
This sequence comes from Pseudomonas sp. GL-B-19, assembly GCF_019956415.1. Classification (GTDB taxonomy): domain Bacteria; phylum Pseudomonadota; class Gammaproteobacteria; order Pseudomonadales; family Pseudomonadaceae; genus Aquipseudomonas. The sequence goes on along the minus strand of NZ_JAHBDK010000041.1, from coordinate 15,339 downwards.
GAAGAGGCGGTGGGCGTGGCGTTCAAGGCCTTCCTCGACACGGGCAAGGCCCGGCGCGAGGACTTGTTCATTACCACCAAACTGTGGAACACCAACCATCGTCCTGAGCGGGTTCTGCCGGCGTTCGAAGCCAGTTGCCGACGGCTTCAGGTGGATTACATCGATTGCTACCTGATCCATACACCGTTTGCCTTTCAGCCCGGTGATGACCAAGAGCCAAGAGACCCGTTCGGCCACATGATTTACGACTCGGGCGTGACCCTGATCGAGACGTGGCGGGCGCTTGAACAGCTGGTGGATGAAGGGCGCTGCAAGTCCATCGGCTTGTCGGATATCACGCTGGAGGCGTTGCAGGCGATTGTCGAAGTGGCGCGGATCAAACCCGCCGTCGTGCAGGTGGAATCCCACCCTTATCTGCCGGAATGGGAGCTTCTGGAGTTCTGCAAACAGCATGGGATCATCGTCCTCGCCTTTGCACCCCTCGGCCATGGCATGGAGCCTGCCGTGCTGGAAGACCCGGTGATTACCGGTATCGCGCGACACGTGCAGAAAACCCCGGCTCAAGTCGCCTTGGCCTGGTCGGTGCAGCGTGGTGTGGCGTTTCTGACCACGTCTGCAACACTGAGCCATATTCAGGAGAACTTTGATATTGCCACGCTGCCGCACCGGGCCATGCTTGAAATCAAGGAGGAAATTACGACTCGGGTGCGGTTCAACTCGGTGGTGGAAACCGGTATCCCCGGCTTTATCCCGCGTTCAAAGTAACCCATGCCAAAGCGGCGGCCTGATGTCAGGCCGCCACTTTTTCTACAGGTACATTTTTGCGCCGAGGCGAAAAGGATGGACGTTTTCCAAACCATGCGTTGTTTCATAGCGGTCGCGCAGAGCGGCAGCTTTACGGCCGCAGCGGTGATGCTGGACACCTCGACCACCAACATTTCCAAAGCAGTTTCCAGCCTGGAGGCCCGGCTGCAAACACGCCTGATCAACCGCACGACCCGGCGCCTGGCCCTGACCGAAGCGGGCCTGCGCTATTTGCAACGCTGCGAGAAAATTATTGAAGAGATGCGTGAAGCCGATGAAGAAGCGGGGACGGCTCAAACCAGACCCGTGGGCCGGCTGAAAATTCATGCGATGTCAGCCGTTGGCAATCACTACGTGATCAACGCCATCGCCCGGTACAGAGAGACGCATCCTTCGGTCATGTTTGATTTGACCCTGACCAATCGGCTGCCGGACTTGCTGGAAGAAGGCTATGACATGTCGATTGTGTTGGCGCGGGATTTACCCGATTCAGGCTTCGTCGCCCAGCGGCTCGGCGTTACCTACAGCATTCTCTGCGCCTCGCCCGCGTACCTGAAGAAACGCGGCGTTCCCGACGCGCCAGGTGCACTGGGCGCACATGATTGCCTGAGGATTGTGAACACCGTGATGCCGGCAGAAAACTGGATATTTGAAGGGCCTGAAGGCGTGGAGACGGTGAACACACCGTTGTCGCCGTTTCACGTCAATACCGCCGATGCGATGACGGTCGCGATCACCAACGGCATGGGCATCGGGATTCAACCGATTGCGTCTGCCGTGGACGGCTTGAGAGCGGGGACCTTGGTGCGCGTGTTGCCTGAGTATCATTTTGAAGAGCTGAATGTGTTTGCCATCTACCCATCGCGCAAATTCGTCGATGCGAAAATCAAGACCTGGGTGGATTTTCTCAAGGATTACATTCCGGTCCTGCTGGCCTCCGATGAAAAGATCGTGGGCTCAACGAAAAACAGATAATCGCCAGTGCCGCCGGTATGGAGTGTCGACCCTCCATCGTCTGCACGTTGCTCAACCGTTCGAACACCCGGTTCCCATGACTTGATACTCAAGGACGTGTTGCTGACCGTGAGAGTCTTCATACGTCATTTGCGCCGGCACCGGACCGCACTGGTCGCCCACGTCTGTCACGCTGATAACGCGTTTGATGTCGAGGTGGGTGTCGTAGGTATAGGTTTCAACCGGGGTCTTGGCGGTTGCGGCCGTTGACGCGCTGTCGTCGGCGAAGGCCGGTGCACCTAGACTGGCAAGCGCCAGCAAGAGAGCGATTTTCGAAAGGTTCATGGTGTTCACCGTATCGTTTGAGGATGGCTGGGCGACCGGTTTGATCGTCCGTTTTTCACCTTGTGAGTTCGTGCTGAATGCTCACGGGGTAGGGACGATGCTAGGGGGTAGTCCTTGCCTCAAACAGCGGCCAGAAGGACAAACACTGTTGCCGGTTTGCGCATGAATACGGGGCTTGTGGACGCCATCACTGCCCTTGTGGCATGGTCGAAAAAAATGCCACGCAGCCAACAGGATCAAATTGATGGAGGAGGGTAATGAGGTCGGCGGCACACCGTCGATGGCGATGCTCAAGGCATTCAATCAATGCGTGTTGCACCTCGGGCGACTGGCACGGGAGCGCGGTGCCTCGCAATTCATCGAAGACGGGCTGCAAGCCTTTCGCCCACTGGTGCCGTTCGCGGCGGCATGGTGGGGCGAGATGTCCACGTCAGATGCCCATGTGGCGCCGAAAAGCTGGATGCACGGGCGCATAGACCTGCCCGAATCGTTTGCCGCCGAATGGCACAAGAGCGCAGGCAGCGACAAATTCTCCCATGACACCTTGAGCCAACCCGGCGCAGTGGTGCGTGACAGTGGTTACACCGATCCCCATGAAGAAGTCGATGCGTTCGCTCGCCGTCATGACCTCTACCATGTGATATGCATCACCTTCGAGTTGCCCGAAAGCGGTTTGATGTTCTTTGTCTGCCTCTATCGCGGCGAACACGCGTCAGGGTTCAACGACAGCGAGGCCGCGTTGTTTTCAGCCTTTTGCGATCACCTGTTGCAGCTGTGGCGCTTTCAGGTGCAGGACATGATCCGCATCGACACCGGTAACGGCGCCAGCGACTTCGGGGTCGCGCGCATGGACGGCACGCTGCTGTACGTGGGCGCCAGCCTGTGCGCGGCGATCCAGCGCGAAGTGCCGGGGTGGAGCGGGTCGATGCTGCCGGCGCAGGTGATCGCCCAACTGCCAAAAGCGCCGTGCGTCATACGCCTGGGACGCTGTGCGCTGACCCTCAGCCCGAATGCCAAACACGTCATTCTGTCCCTTGAAGCCCAGTCACGCGGCGTGGTGCTGGCGCCACGGGAGCGGACGGCGGCGATGCTGTTTGCGGCCGGTCATTCATATAAGGAGATCGCCAGGATCCTCGGCTTGAGTCCTGCGACTGTGCGCACTTATCTTCGCAACTGCTATTTGCAGCTTGGGGTGAAGAGCAAGGTTGAGCTGGGTTCTGTCTTGTCCGCGCAAGCCATCCGCCGCGATTAGGTATTTGCCCCCCCCAAAAACACGGGGGGTCATAGCACGGGAATTGTCCCCTGTTCTTCGGATACTTATCGGTTTTATTGCCTCCACTTGGGAGTCGAAGCAGTATTTTGAAATGCGGAAAACTCTTACGTGTTCTGTAGAGGTGTCCGACATCAATTCGTGTATTCCATTGATACCGTGTCCGCCCATTTCGCGTGCACAGACCATGGACGGTTTGGACATCGCGCTTTATTTCCTCTTTGCTTAAGGATAAGCGTATGTTCGGTTCGGCCAATACGGCGCATTTCACGCTGCACATCCCTGCGGTTCGCAATGATTTCAAAGTCCTCGCTTTTGACGGTGTCGAGGCCATCAGCGCCTTGTACGCGATCCAGGTTGAGCTGGTCAGCGAAAACCCGGATTTCGGTATCGAGAGCCTGCTCAGTCAGCCCGCCTTTCTAAAGTTCGGTCATCACGGCGAAGGTCTTCATGGCCACATTGAAGACGTGCTCGTCGGTGAGTCCGGCAAACGCCTGACCCGCTATCAATTGACCTTGGTGCCCGCGCTGCACTATTTGCAGTTCAGTTACGACCAGCGAATTTTCCAGCACCTGACCGTGCCGCAAATCATTGCTCAGGTGCTCAAAGGTCACGGCATACAGGCCGATGCGTTTACCTTCCATGTCAGTACCAGCCCCGAGCGCGAGTACTGCACGCAGTATGGGGAAAGTGATTACGAGCTGGTCCAGCGCCTGTGCGCCGAAGACGGCATCGCATGGCATTTCCAGCATTCCCCGCAAGGCCATGTGCTGGTGTTCACCGACGACCAGACCTGGTTTCCCAAACTGGGCGAAACCGCTTATCAACAAGACTCCGGCATGGTGGCGGACGAACCGGTCGTCAGCCAGTTCTCGATGCGCTTCAGCACCCGCCCCAGCACCACCACGCGCCGGCACTACGACTTCCAACGCCCGAATCTGCTGCTGGAAAACCGCTTCACGGCCGAGTTCACTCCTGAGCTTGAAGACTACCGTTACCGGGTTTTGATCGATAACGAACAGCGCGGCAAACAACTCGCTCGCCAGGCCCTGGAACGCCACCGTGCCGATTACCAGTTGATCGAGGGCCAGAGCGATCAGCCGAGCCTGCGCAGTGGTCACTTTTTTGACCTGACCGACCACCCGCGCAAAGTCTATAACGACCTGTGGCTGTTGCTCAGCGTGACGCATTCCGGAAAACAGCCGCAGTCACTGGAAGAAGCCATCACCAGCGACGTCCAACCCGCAGACGGCTTCACCCAAGGCTATCGCAACCGCTTCAGCGTCCTGCCATGGGACGTGATTTACCGGCCGCCGATGCGCTCACGCAAAACGCCGCTGGTGAGCCAGACCGCCCGCGTCACCGGACCTGCCGGCGAAGAGATCTACTGTGATGAATATGGTCGCGTGAAGGTCGAACTGCCGTGGGACCGGGCCGAACTCAACAGTGAAAAAAGCAGCTGCTGGCTGCGCGTCTCGACGCAATGGGCGGGTCCACATTTCGGTGCGATGACGATTCCGCGTGTCGGCATGGAAGTCATCGTCACCTTTCAAGACGGCAATCCCGATCATCCGTTCATTACCGGGTGCGCGCCGAACAAGGTCAATGCGGTGCCATACCCCTTGCCCGAACACAAAACCAAAACCGTCCTGCGCAGCCAAAGCTCCCCATACACCGGTGGTTACAACGAACTGTCGCTTGAAGACCGCGCCGGGCAGGAGAATATCTACCTGCGCGCCCAACGCGACCTCGAACAACTGATCCTCAACGACAGCGATACCAAAATTGGTAACGACCGCCGCGAACAGATCACCCGTGACAGCCACAGCCTGATCAGCAACGACCGTTTCGAACAGGTCGACAACCATAGCGCCAGCCTGATCAAGGGCGACGAGTTGCACACCACTGAAGGTGCGCGCAACACCGTGATCGGCGGCAATGAATTGATCACCATCAGCGGCAACAGCAGCACGACGGCAGAGGGCACGCTGGTGATTCAGGCGGGGCCTCACGCCCATGTCACCGCCAGCCATGTGGTGATCAAGGGCGATTCGAGCTTGACGCTTGAGTGCGGCGGTCAGCACATCGTGATCAACGCCGCCGGGATTTTCAGCAGCGTGGCCATTGTTCAGGGTGGGGCGCCGGTGGCCGGTGTGTCAGCGCTACCAGCGCTGTCAGCGAATCCCCTTGCAGCCGAAGTCTTGGTCATTAACACCCTTCCCAGCGAAACCCTGCTCAAACAAAACATCGTGTTTCGTGAAGCCAGCACGGGGATTTGTCCGGTGTGTGATGCCGCTCAAGAGACTCAGGACGCCGAGGAGGCTCAAGCATGACCGCCGAAACTATGGAAAAGGGCCTGCTTTTACTGGATGGCGCTCAGTATGACGACGCTATCGATTGGCTTGGCGAACACTACGGCCCGGACACTCCCCAATCGCTGTTCAAAGGTACGGCGTACGAACCGATTGCCGGGGCGGGGCCATTTTTACTGAATGCCTCATTGGGTACTGTCGCCTATACCGCGTGGTGGGGCGGTAGGGATTTGCAGCGAGGAGTGTGGTTGGCCACTTCTAAAAGTGCCCAACAACTGCTTCCGGTTCTGCAACGTCGCTTGCGTATTTTTGATCAACAGCAACGGGAGTTCTGGTTACGTCTGGCCGATGGTCCCGCACTGAACCGTGCCTGGATGGCAGGCGCGCAGTGGCCGGCAGGTTTCTGGTGTGGCGTTGATAGCGTCTGGTTACGGCATTCGGATTCGGCGGTGTGCGCTTGGAAAAACGAAAGGGCTGAATACGACTTGGCGCCGGCCAATAACGGGGTGACCGCACAAATCACCCTGCCCGAGGCGCTTTTGCAGGCCCTCAGCTTGCCAGCCTGCATGGAGCAAGATGCATGAGCACCCTCGATCCAGCGCGCTTCGGAACCTGCCCGATTTTTGCCGCCGTTTTGCCACTTCGATATGCCCTCGGTCCAACAACCGCTGTCGATACTAGTGCCTATGATTTGCCTGCGCTGCAGGGCCACTTTCCCGAACTCGGTCCCCGTCATCCTGACTTGAGCCAATACTCGCTGAATTACACCTCCCGCTTACTGCGCAATGGTTGGTTGTACGTTTGGGAAAGCAACCCACCCAGGTTGGTGGAGTATCAAGTCGAAGTGGCTCAGTTCAAGCAAACGCCCCGTGCTGGCAAGGTCATTGATGATCGGGTCAAACCTCACTTGGTGTTGAGAGCGGGTGATCCTGCCGGATTGGTTTGGTCGCCCACCCGTTGGAGTGAGCCGCAATATCTGGCTGCCAAAACTGACCCCGCCGTGCGCCAACGCATCATGCGCAGTTTTGTACCCGGCATTGCACCGTTCAGCGCTCCGGTCGGGACCATCGCCAAGCAGATTGGCGAATACAGCGATGCGACACGCTATGGCTGGAGCGGTCAGCCCGAAACGGAGCACGCACCCGACTGGCTGAACGTACTCAAGCAGATGGCACGTTGTGAACAACAGGCTTACGCCGTCATTGATGATGCCTGGGGCGTGCTGCTCGACCTTGCCGCGTTGATGCGTGCTCGCAAGGCTGGGTTTGACAGTTATCAGGAACATCACGCAGAAAAGTGGGCGATGGCCAGTGTCCTCAAGTCACTGAGCGAAGGCGACCGGCAACTGAGTGCACAACTGCCGTCTATCACTCGCTATGACGAACTCCAGCGGGCATGGAAAGATCAAGACATCCAGAATGATCGGTACACCGCCGACACGCGGCGCCTGGCCCAACTCTGGGTGGCGTGGTTCAACACCCTGCAAATCTTCGGTCCGTCGAGCATGGACACGGCTTGCGGTCATTTCGACATTACTCAGGCGATTGCCCGTGAGGCATTGGAACTGCATTTTGCTGAAGCCTGCCTCGGACCGGCCAGCACCAGTGTCGGGGCCGAGGCCATTACCCTCAGTCTGGATGGTGACAGGGCCGGTAAGCCATGGTTGCTTTGGGCGTTGCTTGGGTTGCCGTTACGGCTGGGTGTTGGAGAAATCAAATACCTTGTGGACTTCAGTGATGTGGCCCGCGATAACCAGGCGGCTGTGCAAGATGGCGCCAGCAAACTCGCCAGAGCGTTCGGTTATGCCGATGCGCTGAACAAAACCGCCGACAAACTGAAGCAACACAAGCCTGCATCCAGTCTCGAAGCGCTATTTCTGGCCATCGCCCCCGTCGCGGCGCTGCAATTGCATCAGGCGGACAATGCCACCAGCGCAGTCGGGCGGGTGTACATGGCGGCAGCCCTTGCCCGCAGCGACCAACGCATCCAGACCTCCGGCGTCACACCGCGCCAAATGGGCGAGTGGTTCAGCGATTTGATGGGGACACGCCAGACATTGCCTGCTGCTTTGAACGTTGCACCGGTGGCCAGCGGGGTGGCTGACGGTATCCCCTTCATGCACCTGGTGCCAGCTAGTACCAAGTTGCCACCGTTGCCGGTGAATCTGGCGGCGAATGTTGAGTTGAGCAGTGTGTTTGAGTTGAAAAGTGCGCTGAGTAAGGCGCCGATCAAGTCCATTGTGACGTTGGTGGCGGGGGTGAATTTTGCTTCGTCCGGTAGTGCATTTGTTGATAAGAAAACGGTAAAAAATGGCTTTGCCGCAGTCGGGGCTGCATTTGGAGTTGGTGCGGCAGGCGCAGCTGTGTGGCAGCGAGTCGGTGAAGTTAATTGGGAAATGGCTGTCCGCCAGACCGGGAAATTTTCAGTCTCATCAAGACTAATGTTGATTAAAACTTTGGGGCGCGCAGCGATTACCGCGGGGGCGCAGGTTGCTGTGTTGGCGTTCGACGTTGTGATCTATGGGATAGAAGCCTTTGAGGCGTACCAAAAAGGCGATTTCGACACCATGGCGACGAATTTGGCTATCGCCAGCGCCGAACTGGCCGGCATCGTGCTCTATGTAAAACTTTTCCGGGCTTACCGTGCCGCACAAGTCGCCGTGATGATCGGTAAGGCTGCAGCCATTGCGGGGGGGATGAATGTTGCACCGCATGTGGCCATAAAAATACTTGGCCTCACCTTGGTGATTGTTACCGGGGTTATTGCCCGGCTCTATACAGCAGACTCGCCTCTGGAACAGTGGGTAAAAAACAGCCGTTTTGGGATTAGTCCAGACGACACTTGGTCGAACAGCTACACCCTGTCCATGGAGAAGCTGTACCCCATTTTGTTTCCGATCAGTTTTGATGCTCGCCGGCTGGCGGAAATGCATCCCTACCAAGGACAGGTCACCTCCACCTATCTGATGCTGAAACTGCCGGGTGAAAACGTACCGTTGCCCGACACGATGATTCACTTCAAGGGCATCGAAGTGTGGGGTGATACGCTCGGCTATCACTCGGAGCAAATTAAAAAGGTCGAATGGACGGGCAAAGACTTTGCTCTACATAGTGGCAGTCGCATTCCTGTACCCGTTGGCATCACTCCTTATCGCCGTGTGTACCATGAGAACGGAGTGCGGGACTTGAAGCGTATCGAAGGCGAGTTGATCTATTCCCCACAAGAAGGGCTGACGCTGCCAGCAGTAAAAATCATGGAACGAGCATGGATATGAATATGCCAGAAGCACCACGTTATAGTTCTACGCCCATCGTCGCGCTTGAAGCGAACAAGTCCACTGGCGAACAGCCGATGGAGCTATTTATTACCGATGAACACACCGAGCATTACTTGGCGTTGCAATCAGGAGGTGATTCTTACCGAGGGCTGATGACGGGTGTGTTGGGCGGTATTGGTGGGGTCGCAGGAATCGGGCTTGGACTTGTCAGTCTTGTACACAGCGGTGAAGTTGAGGGGCTTTTCATAATGCTTTCAATATGTACTCCGCTATTTGTAGTGCCATTTCTATGGGAAACTCTACGACCGCTACCGCTACCTATTCTGTTTAACCGTCGCACCCGCGAAGTATATTTCGATCACGACGGCGAACTGTTCCACACTCCGTGGGAAGGCATCTCTGCCGTAGCCAATGAGTTTCAACTAGTCGGCCCCCACATCGGCGGCATGCAAAGCGCATCGCTGGAAATTCAGGTTTGGAAATTTCAAACCCCGGATACGGCACTGATGGTCAGCCTCGGCTCACCGCTCGGTAAATCATTGGCGATGCAGAAAGGCTTTTGGGAGTACATCCGCTCCTATATGAACAATGGCCCCTGGTTCGACGAGCACGGTAATCACAGTGAGTCGGATACATTTGTAAAAAGCCAACTATCCGTGCGAACCAAAATGAGCGACAGCTTCAAGCAAACACTGGAACGGATAAAACACGCGAAGCAAGAAAGCGGAGGCAAGAATTTTTTACGTGGCATCGATGTACTGGGCTTAGTACTCGATCTTTGCTTCTATCCCACCTGTCGCATTCAAGAACTCACCTACAGCCTCGCCAAACGCCGCTCCCGCAACTTATGGCCGAAAGTTGTCTCTGAACGTCTGAAAGGCGACGGTCCTACCACGCGCCTAGTTGATCTGGAACGCTAAAGGTACTCGACATGTCGTTGAGCAGCGTCACCATTAAAAAAGGAAAAATTATGCAGGCTGGTTTTGATTTGAAAGTTGGACTTGGAATTATGAGTTGGTTTTGTGCAAGTGGCATCGTGACGACACTTCTGCTTGTTTTTCCTATTCTCCAGTTTAGTGGTTATTTAGGGCTGTGGCCGATTGGTATCTCAGTGCTGGTGACCATAATACTGGGCACCACCAGCATCTTCGCAAGGCGTGACCATAAAGTCAGCATATCCATTGTCCCCGAAGGATTGATTTTTCGTGATGAGGCTGTTGGTTTTCATCGTCAAGACCTGATCCTGAACGAAGAAATACGCTCAGTCCGAGTTCGGCGTAATCCATTTTTCAAGACGCTTATCATTGATTTAAAAGAGACGAATCAACGTTTTTCTCTAAGCAATGTAATGCTTCCTGACGATTTCCTTTCGCAAATACAAGTGCGTATTGGTGGTGAAAATTAAGTGATCCTGAATACATCTAGATAGGCCTGTCTGGCAGGCCAGCTAATCGCTTTACCCCTCCTCATTTGTGGAGGTCCCTCCAACGCCCACGCACGCTAGGGTATGCCTTGCATATCAGGGGCTTGCGCGCAGGCTGTTCGGGCCTCTTCCAAAACTATAAAAACAGAGGTGAGGCAGTTGAAATTTTCCAGGCTTTTTGTCGCCATTGCAGCGACAACCGCATTTTCCGGTCTGGCGCTGGTGGGGTGCCAGACGCAGGGTTCGACCCCGGCAGACATGGTCATGCGCAACGGCTATGTCTACACCGTCGATGGCCAGAACTCGGTGCAGCAAGCGATTGCCGTCACGGGTGGGAAGATTGTCTATGTCGGCAATGACGAAGGGGTTGCCTCGTACATCGGTAAGCAAACCCAGCTGATCGATCTGGCGGGGCGCATGCTGATGCCAGGGTTCATCGATGCGCACATGCATCCGGGGGATGGCGGTCGCGCCATGACCTTGTGCGACCTGAAATACCAGACCATGACGCGTAAAGAGTTCCAGAAAACCATTCAGGCCTGCCTGGATGCCGACAAGGATAAAGGGCCGGATGTCTGGCTCGAAGTCGGCAGCTGGGACCGGATGGGCATGGACGGACTCGACGGCGACCCCGACAAATCGACGCTGGACGCACTCAAGACCAACCGGCCGATTCAGGTGCGCTCCACCGATTTTCATACCGTGCTGACCAACTCGCGCGGCCTGGCGGTCGCTGGCATCAACAAGCACACGGCCAACCCCAGTGATGGCAAGTACGTGCGCGACAGTGCCGGCAACCTCACCGGCATCTGCGAAGACGGCGCGGCCGATGCGATGGCCGCCGTGGTGCCTCCGGCCACCGACGCGGAAAAACTCAACCAGACCCGCGCCGCGCTCGACGCCATGCGCCAGCAAGGCATCACCAGTTTCTTCGATGCCTTGTCGGGGCCGGAAAATGGCAAAGCGTTTACCACCTTGCAGCAGTCGGGTGAGCTGACTGCCCGGGCCTTGCTGGCGATCAAACTGGACCCGGCGGCCGCAGCGGCCGACCCGACGAAGACCATCGCCGCGGCCAAGGCTTTGGCCGCCACGTACGACCAGGGCGACGCCAACGTCGCGCCGGGCGTGAGCATGCGTCACGTCAAATTGTTCATGGATGGCATCATCAATGCGCCGGCGGACACCGGTGCGATGTTGACGCCGTACCTGCACAACGCTGGCACCGATAAGGCACCAAAATGGGCGCCGGGCAAAAACGTTGGCGAGCTGTATTTCCCGCCGCAAGTGCTCAAACCGCTGTTGTTGCAAGCCGTGCAAGCCGGCCTCGACCCGCACCTGCACGCCACCGGCGACCGCGCCGTGCGTGACTCCCTCGACGGTATCGAATACGTCCGTCAGCAATTGCCCGGCAACGGCTTTCGCCCGGCCATTACGCACAACGAGTCCGTGGACCCCGCCGACTACGGGCGCTTCAAGGCCCTCGACGTGACCGCCAACATGTCCTTCCAATGGGCTCAGCAAGCGCCGTCCACGGTCGACGGCACCAGCGATCACCTCGGGCCTGCACGTTTTGCCCGCATGGAACCCTCGGGCAGCATCGCCCGCGCTGGCGGTCGTGTGGCGTATGGCAGCGACTGGCCTGTCGACCCCCTCGACGAGTTCCTGGCGCTGAAGATCGGTGTCACCCGCTCAGGTGATCCGCTGAACCCGCACAGCTATGGCCCCAAGTACGCCGGCCGCCTGAATGCCGACCCGGCGCTGTCCCGTGCCGAAGTGCTGCGCACCATCACCCTCAACGCCGCCGAGCAACTGAAGCTGGAGAACGTCGTCGGTTCGGTCGAGGTCGGCAAGTTTGCGGATCTGATCGTGCTGGACAAAAACTTCATGCAGGTGCCTGAAGAAGAATTGGCTCGCAACGCGGTGCTGATGACGGTGGTCGGTGGCAAAGTCGTGTGGGCCAAGGCGCCGTTCGTGGGGCAGGTGGCCATGACCGAACATCAAAAATAACCGCCCCCTAGTACACATTCCCTGTGGGAGCGAGCCTGCTCGCGAAAGCGGTGAGTCAGCTTGCATCAATGTTGAATGTGCCGCCGCCTTCGCGAGCAGGCTCGCTCCCACATTGGACTGCGTGGATTCGTTCTACCTTTGAAGAGAATAAAAATAATGACCCAGCACGGCGATAGCCAACAACGAAGTCCCCTGATCGAGACCCGCTCGATCGATTACATCCCCGAGGCCGAGCGTCATGGCAGCCTCTACAGTCAGTTCACCCTATGGCTGGGTGCCAACCTGCAAATCACGGCGATCGTCACCGGGGCGCTGGCCGTGGTGTTGGGCGGTGATGTGTTCTGGTCATTGATCGGTTTGCTGATCGGCCAGTTGCTCGGCGGCGCCGTCGTCGCCTTGCATGCCGCCCAGGGACCCAAACTCGGGTTGCCGCAGATGATCTCCAGCCGTGTGCAGTTCGGGGTTTACGGCGCGGCCATACCGATTGTGCTGGTGTGCCTGATGTACCTCGGTTTCAGCGCCACTGGCGCGGTCCTTTCGGGGCAGGCGATTGCCCAGTTGATCAGCGTCAGCGACAGCACCGGCATCCTGATATTTGCCGCGTGCATCGCGTTCCTGACGATCTTCGGCTATCGGGTGATTCACCTGGTGGGAAGGGTGGCCAGCGTGCTGGGCATCATCGCCTTCGCTTACCTGTTCACCCGGTTGATGACCCTCAACGACATCGGCCTGCTCCTGGAAAACCGCCACTTTGGCTGGAGCACGTTCCTGCTGGCGGTGTCGCTGTCGGCGTCGTGGCAGATTGCGTTTGGCCCGTATGTGGCCGACTACTCGCGTTACTTGCCGAGCAAAACCTCGTCCTGGAAAACCTTCACCGCCGTCGGCCTGGGGACTGTGCTAGGCGCCCAGGCGTCCATGGTGCTGGGGGTGTTTGCCGCTGCGTTGGCCGGCGCCAACTTTCGCGGTCACGAAGTGGCGACCATCGTCGGCCTGGGCAGTACCGGGGTGATGGCGTCGCTGCTGTACCTGAGCGTGGTGTTCGGCAAGGTCACGGTGTCGACGCTTAACGCCTATGGCAGCTTCATGTGCGTGGCCACCATCATCAGCGGTTTCCGCAGTCGCCTGGAAATCACCGCCCGCCAGCGCATGCTGTTTGTATTGCTGATCGTCGCGGCATCCACCACGCTCGCATTGGTCGGCCAGTACTCGTTCCTGAACTCGTTCAAGTACTTCATCCTGTTTCTGCTGACGTTCTTCACCCCGTGGAGCGCGATCAACCTGGTGGACTATTACTTCATCAACAAGGAGCGCTATGACATCCCGGCATTGTCCGACCCGGCCGGGCGTTACGGTCGCTGGAACGTGTTGGGCATCAGCGTGTATGTCAGCGGCGTGTTGATCCAGCTGCCTTTTGTCGACACACACTTCTACTCCGGGCCGATGGTCGCGCAGCTGGGTGGCGTGGATATTTCCTGGATCGTCGGGTTGGTGGTGCCGGGGGTTCTTTACTACCTGCTGGCCAGGAAGTCAGCGCTGACTGTGCCGGTTGCACGAAGCACGAAGGCCTGACGGACAGGGGCGGCAGTGCATGGATCGACATTGCACTGTCGCGGGTCGTTGATGAAGCACCTGTGCTGATTTCGTCACTCCCTCCGTGCAAACCCATCAAGCCCTATCGCCTTGAATAGACCACCCTGACCGGTCTGTCCAAGGAGATGACCATGATCCGATTGACCCTGATCGAAGCCCATGCGTTGGCCGAATCGATCCTGTTGTACAACGGTTTTAACCTGGCCCATGCGCGTGCGGTGGCGGCGACGGTGATTGCCGGCGAGCGCGATGGCTGTGCTTCCCACGGCTTGTACCGGATTCTGGGGTGTGTCAATTCCCTGCGGGCCGGCAAGGTGTCGGCCACGGCCGAACCCCGGTTGATCGACCAGGCACCGTCGATTGTGCGGGTGGATGCCGGCGGTGGTTTTTCGCAGCTGGCTTTTCAGGCGGGTTTGCCGCTGTTGACGGAGAAAACCCGAGCCAACGGGATCGCGGCGTTGGCGATCAATCACTGCGTGCATTTCTCGGCGCTTTGGGTGGAGATCGAGCAGTTGACCGCTGCCGGCCTGGTGGCGCTGGCGTGTAATCCAAGTCATGCCTGGGTGGCCCCGGCCGGTGGGTGCTTGCCGGTGTTCGGCACCAACCCCATTGCCTTTGGCTGGCCCCGTCAGGGACATGATCCTTTTGTGTTCGACTTCGCCACCAGCGCCATTGCCCGTGGCGACATCGAACTGCACCGCCGTGCCGGCAAAGCGATCCCCGAGGGCTGGGGCGTGGATGCGCAGGGGCAGTCCAGCACCGATGCCAACGTCGTGCTCGACAGCGGCGCGATGCTGACGTTCGGCGGGCACAAGGGCTCGGCGCTGGCGGCCATGGTGGAGCTGATTGCCGGGCCGTTGATCGGTGACCTCACCAGCGCCGAGTCGTTGGCTTACGACGCGGGCAGCAAGTCGTCGCCGTATCACGGTGAACTGATCATTGCCCTTGATCCGCAGCGCTTTTTGGGGAACATGACGGAGGTACATCTGGCCAGAGCCGAAGCATTGTTCCAGAGTATCGAAGGGCAGGGCGCACGCTTGCCATCCCAACGCCGATACGAGGCGCGGGCGCGTAGCCTGGTGGAGGGGGTGCAGATTCCTGAGGCTTTATGTAACGACCTCAAGGCATTGCTGGCTTGATTCAATAACTGTAGGAGTGAGCCTGCTCGCGATGAGGGCAGTACATTCAACATCCCTGTTGGCTGACACACCGCTATCGCGAGCAGGCTCACTCCTATGTATGGACTCGCCCCCACTGTCTACCTGCTTTTCAAACACTGCTACCCGGTTGCATCTATGTATAAGGCCTATTCGAGGAAGCCATCTTTGGCTTCTGGCCAACATTGGTTGAGCTCACG
>NZ_JAHBDK010000040.1 GCF_019956415.1 Pseudomonas sp. GL-B-19 | reverse complement strand
CCCTTACTCTGAAACAGCCACTTGATTACGCCCGCGTGCCTTGGCCCGATAAAGCGCTTTGTCCGCATTGTTCATCAACCTTTGCAGATCATTATCGTGGAACTCCATTGAGGCGACGCCGAGACTGGCCGATATGCGGTGGACAGGGCCGGACATCAAACCACCGATAGCCTGGATCAGTTGCTCGGCAAGATTCAGGGCGACCTCAATGGGCGTGTCCGGCAGCAGGATGGCGAACTCCTCGCCACCCAACCGGCCGTATACGTCCGTTTCGCGAAAACAGCCACTGATGATGACACCCACTTGACGCAATACCTGGTCACCGACCTGGTGACCGTAAGTGTCATTGATGTGCTTGAAGTGATCCATATCCAGCATCACCACGCACAGTGGCAACCGTTTGTGTTGGCAGTCATTGAACAATTGCTGCGCGCGCTCAAAAAAAGCCCGGCGGTTTTTCAACCCGGTGAGTTCATCGGTTTGTGCGGCGAGTGTGGAAATGCGGTGCGCCTGTTCCATTTCACGGGTCACGCGGAAAGCTGTTTCCAGGGCTTCGGACAGTTTTCGAGTCGCGTTGACGACAAATGAGGCGAACACCAGGACCGCCAGCGCCATACCGAATTGCAGGGCCGACGGTTGAAACAACAGCCACGTGGTACACGGCAACAACACCAGGCCAATCGACGCTAACGTCATGTACCGATAGGACGAGTAACACGACACCGCGCTGACCGACATGCCGACGGCGAAGAGCATGACCAGCGACTGGGCCAGCAGGTCGTTTGCCGGAATGACCGCCAAAGCGCCTGCGCCCCAGATACTGGCAGACAACATCAGCGTTATCCAATAGGTCCGCTCCCAGCGTTGAGGTGTGCGCTCACTTTCCGGGCTACGAAAATAGACAATAAACATCAGGATGCGCAGCAACGACGAGGCGCTTAGCAGGACAATCCAGCCGCACACGACGCGGTGATCAATACGCTCCCAGCACAGCCCACACAACATGATCGCGGCAAGGTAACTGCCGAACACAGCAGACACGGATTGATGGAATAGCTGGCGCAATCGGTCACCACGCACTTGCGCGGTGATGAACATCTCCTGATCGTGCCGATATCCTGGGCCACCCATTTGATCCTCCTGATCATGATGCTGTGACAAAAAAGTGATTGTGACACCCTCCCACTTAGGCAAACAAACGAATCACATGCCGATCGCTTAAGGACCACACTTTTTTGGTGGCAGCTGGCGTAGCCTGTGGGAGTGAGCCTGCTCGCGATAGCGGTATATCAGGCAACACAGCTGTCGACTGACACTCCGTCATCGCGAGCAGGCTCACTCCCACAGGCTTCGCCAGCTGCTATGTATGGACTCGCCCCCACTGTCTCAGCGGCAACGCGCTACCGCTGCGGCGCAACCATCTTGAACCGGATATTGATGTCGTCGGAAACGACGGCATCAGCATATTCACCGTCGCCGACTTTGAAGTCGCTTCGCTTGAGCGTTAACTGGCCATCGAAAATCCCGATGGTCTTCTTCGCCTTCAGCTGGACCGGAACCGCCACCTCACGGGTAATGCCTCTGAGTGTCAGTTTGCCGATGATTGTGTACTTGTTGTCGCCAAGTGCCTTCACATCGGTCGATTCAAAGGTCGCCACCGGATAAGCCGCTGTATCGAACCAGGCGGTTTTTTGCAGTTCAGTGTTGGCCTCGCTGCTGCCGGCATCGATGCTGTCGAGCTGGATGGTGAGCGACGCATGGGCCGCGGCGGGGTTGGCCGTGTCGAAATCAAGCTTGGCTTCAAACTTGCCAAACGTGCCATACACCCGCGAGCTGAACTGGTTGTACGTGAAGGAGATTTTGCTCGCAGCCTGATTGACCTGCGTGTACTGAACCGCTTGCGCGCAGGGCAAGACGCCGACAGTGAGCAAGGCAACCAGAACAGCGAGCCGCGGGAATCGAAAAGTCATGGGATTCTCCGGTCAAGGCGTCCGGTCATGAGCCGAAACGCTCGCACACCTACGCCAGCGATAGGTGGACTAAAGCAAACAACGACCAATTCTTCCACTTGCCGTGCTGACATGCGACCACTTGTCGGCCAACACGGCTCAGCGCCCGATCCTGCCACCTGTGCGGGTCTTTAATAATTGCTGAACTCACCACGGCGGGAGACAGGACATGAAGATCGTCGTTATCGGAGGTACCGGGCTGATCGGCAGCAAAGTCTGTAAAAATCTGCAGGATCTGGGCCATGAAGCCTTCGCGGCGTCACCGAGTACCGGCGTGAATGTCATCAGCGGCGAAGGGCTGAAGGAGGCGCTAAAAGGCGCCGACGTGGTGGTCGACGTCGCGAACTCGCCCTCTTTCGAAGACCACGCAGCGTTGCATTTTTTTGAAACAGCCGGGCACAACCTGTTGGCGGCGGAAAAGCTCGACGGCGTCAAACACCATGTGGCCCTGTCGGTCGTCGGCACCGAACGGATGCTCGACAGCGGTTACTTCCGGGCAAAAATGGCGCAGGAAAATCTCATCAAGAAGTCGGGTATTCCCTACACCATCCTGCGGGCTACGCAGTTCTTTGAGTTTATCCATGCCATTGCTCACTCCGGGCGTGAAGAAGGCGACACCATTCACTTAACGTCTGCGGCGTTGCAACCGGTGGCCTCGGCGGATGTTGCGCAGGCATTGACAGCAATCGCGCTGAAAGCGCCTGTCAATCAGACCGTCGAAGTGGCTGGACCTGATAACCGCCCTCTCGTTGAATTCGCGAGCGATTACCTGAAGCACACCAACGACCCGCGCCAAACCGTAGCGGACAACACGGTTCCTTACTTTGGTGCGCCAATCAACAACCAGTCGCTGACACCGGGCGCCAACCCCATCGTCGGTGCGACCCGCTTTCAGGATTGGCTCAAGACCCACTAGGCGCCCATCTGCCACGGTGAGGGTGGCTGTAAAACAAAAACGACCTCCTTGATGCTGGCATTAGTTGCCCAGCACAAAGGAGGTCGCTTCTGTCAGGCTCCGAACAAGCCTGTAAGGTCTACTCGCTTAACCGACTTAACAAGCGGCTGCGAATGTCCGCGGAGACGCAATGGCGTAGTCCGGTTGTTTCGCCCGCTGAGTCAACACAAGCATCGCCAGGAACCCCAGTGCAATCAGCACCGGATAGGCCATCAATAGTTCAGTAAGGGAATACTTCCAGGCCAGCGGACGACCGACCCCCAACATGGCCGCGTACATCCAGGATACTGCCGACAGCGAGCCGCAGAACAGTGCTGTCATCCGGGCGCTGAACCCGAGATTGAGCAATGAGCCGGCCTTTTGCAGAGCAGGCAGTACCAGGCGATGCAATACGACACCGTTGTAAGTCAGCAAGGCGACAATAATGACTTTGGCTTGAAGTTTTGGATTCATAAAGTAGTTCATGCCTTTGTCCAGGTAATCGATACCGATGATCGCGGCACCTGTTACCCACAAGGCTATCAACGCAACACTGACAGACTTCTGAAGACTTTCCATGTGAGCATTATCATGCTCCGTAAATGTTTTTCGCTTAAATAGATCTCTCACCATCGCAATATCGCTGGTCAATACCAAACCAATGGCGACACAACACGCAACTAAATGGACATAAACAACGCCCAATCGTAAGAATTCCATGAATTCTTTATTTTCAATCAGGCTCATAATTGTATTTATCGCCACGATACGTTCTCCACCTTATTCGACAGTACTGATCGATGCTCTACAGGTTATATATTTATTCCAAATACACCTGTTCGATCCTACTGATTCAAGATAAGCCAACTCATAGACTTGGCACGGCCAAGATCATTGATTCGCACAGCGAACCAACGATCTGCTTAAGTATTTCTCCCGGGTTTCAGTGAAAAAAAATCCCCATAGCATTCAATGCACATGAGGTTCAATTTTCCACTTCTTTACTACGGATTCTGGTGCAAGTCATGAATGACTGCTGAAGAATGAGAGCCCAAGAATACCCGAATGTTCATTTTTTGAGCACACTACCGACAAACGGTAGTTAGAATTTGTGACTTATCGCGCCGACACTAAGTCGTAGACTTCCCTGATAGGCCCATGATAACTGGCCTGCTTAATTTACATGGACTTCATAATAAATTTATTGGATCCATTAGTTGCTGACCACGTCAGGGCGCGCGTAATAGCGAGCGACTCGCATTAAGGGCACAGTAACTAAAACAGTCATACTTTTTAAATCAGGAAATCTCAGGTGTCGAGGGTGCCCGGTCTGGGCGTTACCCGCACGCCCGTGAGCGCTCTGATTTTTGGCAATTAAGGTTCGGGATTCGGCTGATCGGCGCAGCCCTCTTTCTCCCAGGCTCGTTGCAACAGCCTGATGACCTCCGCATCCGAGGTCTGGGAAAAATCCATGTACCAATGCCCAATCGACATCAGCCACTCAGGCATGAGCGGGCAGATCAATTCATCCACTTCACTGCGCAACGTCTCGACTGTCTCGGGTGGCCCAACCGGCACCGCGACCACGATGTCAGTCGGCTCATGCACCCGCGCCGCGTGAATCGCCGCCATCATTGAGGCGCCTGTCGCCAGACCATCGTCGATCAGAATCACCACCTGATCCTTGAGTTGCACAGGCGCGCGCGTTCCCCGGTAAACCTGCTCGCGCCGCAACAACTCCCGCGTCTCCCGGGCGACCACCGCATCGAATGCATCCTTATCAATCGGGTGCGTTCGCAACGCCTGTTCATTGAGAATCTGGATGCCGCCGCTGGCTATCGCGCCCATGGCGAACTCCTCGTGCGACGGCACACCGAGCTTGCGCACCAGCATCAGATCGAGGCGAACGTCCAGCGCCGTGGCCACTTCATAGGCCACCGGCACGCCGCCACGGGGCAAGGCGAGGACGATCACTTCCGGACGATGAGCGTAAGCGAGCAACGGCGCCACCAGACGCCGACCGGCCGCTGCCCGGTCCTGCAAAACGATGTTCGATGGGGGACTCATTTGAAAACCTCCTCAGACGATCACGCCCGTCGGTTTCATCACGCAGTCCCAGAGAATTGTCGGCCTGACCGTGGCCGACATCAAGCGGCGCCGCTTACACCAATCGCTGGATTTTCTGATGCCGCCAAACGAAGCTGTAATACGCGGTCTGCAACGCCAGCATCCCCAGATACGCCACCGGAAACGCCATCCACACGCCCTGCAAACCAAAATGCCCGTCCAGCACATACGCCACCGGCAACTGCAAAAACACCACGCAAAAAATAGACACCGCCATCGGCACCAACACCGTGCCACTGGCGCGCATGATGCCGCCGACAATCGCCTGAAAGCCAAACACCAACAGACTCCAGAGCATGATGTGCAACAAGTGCTCGGCCATTGCCCGCGTCGAGTCATCCGTCAGGAACAGCCCCAACAACCAGTGCGACAACAAGTAACCCAATACCACCAACCCTCCGGTCAGGCACACATTGATCAGCAGCCCCGTGCGCAAAATCGGCCCCATGCGCTCCAGGCGCCCTGCCCCAATCGCCTGAGCCCCGAGAATCGACGCCGTGATCGCAATCGACAGCGCCGGAAACTGCACGTAATTGACGATCTGCGTCACCGCCCCATACGCCGCCGTCGCCTGCGAACCGTGCTGGTTCACCAGCGCCAGAATCACCAGTTCCGAGACCGACAACACCACCATCTGCAACCCGGTCGGCAAGCCGATGCGCAACACCTTGCCAAGAATCACCCGATCCAGCTTCATCGCCGCAAACATTTCCCGATCCGGCGCCAAAGGATGCCCCTTGCGAATCAACCGCCACGCCAGCCACCCCATCGCCGACAAGTTACCCGCCAACCCGGCATACGCCGCACTCTGAATCCCCATCATCGGCAACCCGAACCAGCCACGAATCAACGCTGGCGTCAGCGCCAACCCGATACACGTCGACACCACCAACGCGATCAGTGGCGACAACGTATCGCTCACCCCGCGCAGCAATTGGGTGAACAGCACGTAGACCAGCAGCGACGGCATGATCCACATCATCACGTGGGCGTAGGACACCGCGTCGTCCAGCACATCGGCCGGCGTGCCCAAACCCTGCAAGGCTGGCCTGGCGAACACACTGCCCAGCACCGCGGCGGACAGACCGATCATTGCGCCCAACAGCAACGTAGTCGCGGCGATGGTCTTCACCAGGTGCAGCTCACGCGCGCCCCAGGCCTGGCCGATCAACACGCTGGCGCCCGCGCCTAAGCCGATCACCAAGGCGATGAAGAAGAAAACGATGGGGAACATGCCTGATACGGCCGCCAGGGCTTGGGTGCCGAGCATCTGGCCGATATAGATGCTGTTGACGGTGCCTGACATGGATTGGAGGAAATTCGACAGGACCATCGGGGCGAGGAAAAGGAGGTAGGTTTTCCAAAGCGGGGTTGATTGGGCGGGGGTTTGCATGGAGGGTCCGTCTCGGATGGGGCGCGGTTTGGGGATTCTACGCTACGAGATTTGAGCGCAGTGGGTCGTGATTCACATGTCTGGCCAGCTCTATTGTGATTGTAAACATGGCTGACGACTCTACAGGCGCCAGCTATGTAACACCGACAACGACACAGGCAACTGCGACTACGGTAGGAAATACTGCGTACTGAACTGCAACTACCTATGGCGGACAGAGCTTCTTTTTCACCTACCCAAACACGACCAATACGACCAATACGACCAATACGATTGTTTGTTTCAAAGAAAAACCAACCATGCAAGGCTTAGTTTATGAAGCAAAATTTGTAATCGCATCACTCAAGATGAAATATGGAATCAAGTGACGCAAGAGCATCTTTAGTAACGCACGTCCTATGAGGTGGGGAGGCCTATCAGTCATGTTGGGTCCTCACCAGCTACCGTAAGGAATGCCGTATTTTTCTATGTATCGCTTTGCCTTTTCACTGACGGGGTAGCCATAACGGCCTTCATTTTTTCCTTGACTAGGTCCCAGCGGCTCAATCTCTGCTTGGGCCCGAGCTACTTTGACGGGACGGTGGCATGAGTCTCTGACCCATACCTGTACGACGCCACCAGGGGCAAGGCCCAGATAGATAGCGGCCCTATACCGGGCCTCTTGTTCAGGGGTTGCCGGGCAGCGCTGCATGATTGATGAGTGCATAAGTTGTCTGGCTTGATCGGGAATGTCCACCCAGACTTTATAGGTCTGTGGCTCTACCATGGACTGCCACCGCACAAAAATACGTTGGGGAAGGTCGGCGCCGACCACCGCTTTTCCGGAACCGCCGACGCCTCGCCAACCTCTTGCGGACTCTGTTCCGTCTTCGGGCTCACCACCCGAGGCGGAACCCCCGCCAGTGTGGTGGAACAGCTTGCCATTGATGTCTTCCACGGCGCTGTCCTCAACCCATACCTTCATGTAGAGGGGTTCGGTGAAATCGAGCTCCCACCACTGGGACTTGGGGTCGTTTTTTGCTGAAAGCGGGTCGACAGACTGGCAGCCGGCAATGAGTAGGATGCCCAGTAGCGTGATGAGTAGTTTCATTACCAAAGCGTCCAGTCAGGTACATGAGGGTGTTGCACGCGGATCGCATCCTGTGTGGGGGCATTGATGTAAACAGCCTTTAGACCGCTGCCGTCTTTTCTACCTAGTGGGTGGTTCCAGTTGACGGAGGTGTGGATGTACTTCAGTTTCAGGAGCTGTTCTTCTTGCGGTGTGGTGCTGTAGTCGCTCGCGATAAACCTGTCACAGAGCGCTTGAAGCTCTACTGGTACCGCCAGTTCAGGCGCATCAACGATATCGTTAAAGCGAACCCCCTTTTCCTTCGCCAATTGATACATCACACGCAGGTAAACGAGTGAAAGCTTGCCGCTTACCGGACGCTTGAGCTGCAATGCGGCATAAACGCGTTTCCGACCTGGACTGAGCCGGTCTAGTCGCTGTTGCGGCACTTCGGACGCAGGGGGAGTGACAATCTCCAGGAGTTCAGGAGGCCAGCCTTTCACTAGCCATTGGTTTTTTACATTCTCGGCGTCGCGATAGATCGAGGTGGTAACAACGTCGGTGTTGATAGGCACTTCCAAAGCCTGCATAGGGCTGACCAATACACACTCTTGTGCTTCGGCGAGGTATCCTCCGCCGACATCCGAGTGAACACCGGGTACTGTAATTTCCGGGAAGGCCGGTTTGATTCGACTGAGGGCAAAGTTGGCTCGGCATTCATCTCGCGCCACCAACTGGACGACGTCAGTGAAAAAGCGCCGATCAAGGTAAAGTTTGATGCCTGTCGCGACAGGGCTTTTGATATTCCCCAGGTTGGACCAGCCGGCAATTGATGGCACGGTATCGAACAGGCCAATAAAGCCCATGTTGATGTCGCTTTTGTATTGGTCAATGAAGGTCGAACTGAAGGCTTTGGAGTTGCCGCGCAGAACGTCCCCTAAAGGGCCTTGCTTGCCACGCACGATTTCATTGGCAAAGTGTCGAGCGGCAGCCGCACCGCGACTAAAGCCAAAAGTATCGAACGTCAGTGAACTGATTTCACTGCCGGGGTTGTCGACCAACACTTCATTGATGCTCTGTTTGATCAATACGAACGAAGACTGAACGCGCCCTACGACGCCGGTATCGCCGCGTCCAGTGCCCGCCCCCAAGACGCTGTCTGCTTCACCCGATTGGGTACCGATGCCTTCAATGTATACGACACGGGAGGCGCTTTTTTGCGGGCCATTGCCTTCTGCTTGTGGAGTGACGTAGTACAGATCACTCAGCTTTTTCACATTGCTGGTGCCGTTGCCATAGCTGCTGTCCGGATCACTCATGAACGGCTTGCAACTGGCGTTGATGTCTTTTGGTGCAATGGGGTGATGGGCTCCGCAGAGCAGGCCCGCCTCCGCGTTGTTGGCGTTGTTACCGGTGCCATCAAAGAAGACACCGATGCGTAACGCTATGCCGGTTTTTTGTGCCTCGGTTGCGGGCTCTTTGCCGTACTTTTCGTATTCCGCCCAGCGCTGAGCGTGAACATTGACCGGTGTCACTCCTGGATTACGCAAGTTCTGCGGTGTATTGGGTAGTGCAGGCTTAGGGACATAACCACTCATTCCTTGATTCCTTGGGACTGATCCTTGATTTGCAGTCGCAGGGTGACACTCAAGGTAAGGCGAATCAACGCATGGCACTTTGCCTATTCAGACCGAGCATACTTCAGTGACGAGTGCACCCCGTCCTCGCCAAGATGCTGCTGTGAGCACTTAGGTAAAACGAAACTATTGTTCTTTTGCTTTTTAAACGTCATTGGGAGGTGCTTGTTTAATCCCCATCAAGGTTACGTCCTGAAAGCTACAAGACCTTGCGCCATTGCCTACCGTTACGCCAGAATCCGCCGGCTTGTGCGCCCTGGGCTTGGCCTCTATTGTTTCCCTGCCACTGCCCATCAGTGGTCGGGTTTAGTCGCTCGTGTTAACTCAGTTGTGCGTGCATCTGTCATGCAGGTCTTTCATTTCCTGTACTTGATGGTGGCTGTACGCAGGGCGCTCTCGGGCGCGCCGGATTGCTGAGTTTCCCGGTCGACTAACCTGCGTGCAGCTGCCTCCTCTCTCGTTTAGTCGCAAGAGGGGTGGCACACAATTAGGTAACTCAGCATATGTTCAAGGTCACACCCAACCCACCGGACACCGATCCGGTCTCCCCGTACGAACCCGATTCAAACAAACTCAACGAGGCCGCCGAACGCGCCCTCGACTTCCACTTCCCATCGAATGCCGACATTAAAGCCACCGCGCGTACACCCAGCAAATTGTTTTCCGTTGACCAAGAGGCGACCAACGAAACCCTTGTGGTGTTTTTGGTCGAAACACTGGCCTCGGTCGATGTGATGGTCCATCAGTTGGTGGACCATCTGGAAGGTGAAGCCCGCTACGCGTTGCTGGGCATTTCAAACAGCATCATGGTGGCGGAGATCACGGCTAACCGGGTGCTGGATAAAATTGATATGCCTGCTTAGTTGCGGTCTGCGTTGATAAGCAGGTAAGTGACGCAGGGTTTTGCAGTTGGTCCCTTTTTGGGGCCGCTGCGAAGCCCAACCTGGGAGAGTGTCTGCTATCACCCAAAGCAGTTATTCACTCAGCGCGTGACGGGGCAATGCAATCGAAATCAAAGCAGCAAGCAGCACGAATGCACTTGATATCCATAAGCACGCCCCCAGCCCGGACACCTGGTAAACCCAACCGGAAAGCACCGTACCTATCAACCGCCCCAAGGCGTTCGACATGTAATAAAACCCCACATCCAGCGACACGCCGTCTTCCTTGGCGTAGGACACGATCAGGTAGCTGTGCAGCGACGAATTCACTGCGAACAGCACGCCAAAAACCATCAGTCCACCCAGCAGCACTGCCTGTTGCGACAGGCCGGTGTTCAGCCCGAGAGCAATGGCCACAGGCAGGCCCGCCAGTGCAAGCGCCCAAAGAAACGCTGCACGACCATCCGGTACGTGCCCACGCTTCTTTCCCGTGATATTGGGCGCGAAGGACTGCACGATGCCGTAGCCAATCACCCAGGCCGCAAGAAACCCGCCAACCTTCCAGAAGTCCCAGCCGAAGACACTGCTCAGGTACACCGGCAAGGCCACCACGAACCAGACATCACGGGCACCGAACAGGAACATCCGCGCCGCGGAGAGGATATTGATCGCCCGACTCTTGGACAGGATGTCGCGAAACTTCGGCTTGGCTTTCGCTTTGCCCAGGTCCTTCTTCAACAAGATCAAGCTGCTGATCCAGATCAGACCCAGGCCACCCGCCATGGCCAGCAAGGCGCCTTTGAAGCCAATCAATGCCAGCAAGGCGCCACCCAGAAAAAAGCCGACACCCTTTAGTGCGTTCTTCGAGCCGGTGAGGATCGCCACCCACTGGTAGAGCTTGCCCTGCTGCCCATCCGGAACCAGAAGCTTGATGGAGCTTTTCGCGCTCATCTTGTTCAGGTCTTTGGCAATCCCCGACAGCGCCTGAGCCCCCATCACCCATGGAATGGTTAGCCAGGCCACCGGAACCGTCAGCATCAGCAGCGCCGCGACCTGGATGCCCAGCCCGATGTTCATGGTCCGGTTCAGACCCAGCCGGGCGCCGAGGTAGCCACCCACCAGGTTGGTGATCACGCCAAAGAGTTCGTAGAACAGAAACAACGCCGCGATTTGAAGCGGGCTGTAGCCCAACGCGTGAAAGTGCAGCACCACCAACATGCGCAAGGCGCCGTCGGTGAGGGTGAAGGCCCAGTAGTTGCCCGTCACGAGCAGGTACTGCCGCACTTGCGGAGCGAGGGCTGACAACGCTGTCATGACCGCACCTTAGACTGCCAGACCGACCATTCTGGCCAGTTCGACGGTGCGGTTGGCATAGCCCCATTCGTTGTCGTACCAAGCATAGAGTTTGACCTGAGTGCCGTTGATGACCATGGTCGACAGCGCATCGATAATCGATGAACGCGGGTCGGTACGGTAGTCGATGGACACCAGTGGACGCTCTTCGAATCCGAGAATGTCTTTAAGCTCGTTCTCGGAAGCGTCCTTGAGGAACTGATTGACCTCTTCGACCGTGGTGGCCCGCTCGACTTCAAAGACACAGTCAGTCAGCGAAGCGTTGGCCAGCGGCACGCGAACGGCGTGACCATTGAGGCGTCCACGCAGCTCCGGGAAAATTTCGGCAATGGCGGTGGCCGAACCGGTGCTGGTCGGGATCAGGCTCATACCCGAAGCACGCGCACGGCGCAGATCCTTGTGCGGCTGATCGAGGATGCTCTGAGTGTTGGTCAGGTCGTGAATAGTAGTGATCGAACCGTGACGAATACCCAGCTTTTCGTGGATCACTTTAACGACTGGAGCGAGGCAATTGGTGGTGCATGACGCCGCCGTGACGATGCGATGTTGCGCCGCATTGAACAGTTGATGATTGACGCCCATGACGATGTTCAACGCGCCTTTTTCCTTCACCGGGGCGCTGACCACCACACGCTTCACGCCTTGGTCGAGGTAAGCCTGAAGCACGGCGACGGTCTTCATCTTGCCGCTGGCTTCAATCACCAGATCACAGCCCGACCAATCGGTGGCGGCAATTACCGTGTTGCCCGTTACCTTGATTCGTTTGCCGTCGATGACGATGCTGTCGCCCTCGGAATCGGCCTGGTAATTCCAACGGCCGTGTACCGAATCGAAGTTCAGCAGGTGCGCATGAGTCGCCGCGTCCCCAGCTGGGTCGTTGATCTGCACGAACTCAAACTCCGGCCAGCTCCAGGCTGCTCGCAAAGCGAGGCGACCGATCCGGCCAAAACCATTGATGCCAACTTTGATAGTCATGTTGTTGTGCTCTGTATCTGTTGTCAGTGGGAATTCGACCGGGTGTCGAACTGGCCGATGTATTCAATGAAGCGGAATCGGCGATTCAGCTTTCGCAGCAGGCCAGTGCCCGTTCAGGACGGTCACCCATTTCTTCAAGGCGTTTGGCGTCAGGGCTCAACCAATGCTGGTTGCTTTCGAGCACAGTGGTCAGCACTTGATGGACCCAATCAGGGAGATTTGGGTGCAATCGGTAATACACCCATTGGCCTTGCCGACGGTCCGACAGCAAACCGCAACTGCGCAACTGCGCGAGGTGTCTGGAGACTTTTGGCTGACTCTCATTCAACGCGCAGGTCAGCTCGCAAACACATAGCTCTCCTTCACGGGTGATGAGCATCATCGTGCGGACCCGAGTGTCGTCAGCCAGGCATTTGAAGACAGTGGTCGGTGTCAGAGGGTCAGCCATATCGTTTCTCAGTGTTTGTTTTTGACCAAGAGAGTGATGATCTGATCGAAACGCTCACCAGCGAAAGGACACAGGCTTTGCTGGTCAGGGTGAAGTCTCAGCTCATATACGGGAAAACGAATATATGATTTCCCGTATACAAGGTAAATAGTTCGCTTCAGATTAATCCATCAAAGCGATTGGACTCCCCTGCCCTCCGTCAATGAAAGCTCTGAATGTCGGCATCAGTACCCAGACACCTTGGGCGGGATCAAGCCAGCAGTTCGGTGATCCACCGGGCTTGCCGGGCGATGTCCCGCACCGTCTCCTCGGGCACAGCCTGCCGAGCCCGGGCAAAGCTGTTCAGGGTCTTCTGTTTCTCGCGCAACAGGCGCTGCCACTTGACCAGGAACGCAGGGCTGCGCGCCTGCATCTGCAGAGGGCCGAAATACAGCTCCTCGGCGGTGTACACCATCGGCCCGTCGCGCTCGGCGACGATGATTTCGTAGTCGAAACGGTTTTCCCGCAGCACTTCCTCGCAGAGGATGCGGTAGCCATTTTCCATCAGCCATTGACGCAGTGGCTGCTCGCCGCCGTTGGGCTGCAGGATCAGTCGCTCCTGGCCACTCAGGCGCGCCTTGCCACTGTCGAGGATGTCGCGAATCGTCTCGCCGCCCATGCCACAGATGCTGATCGCCGTGATCCCGTCTCCCGGTTCGATCGCATCCAGGCCATTGGCCAGGCGCACGGTGATTCGCTGGTCGAGGTCGTTCTCGCGCACGGTGCGTTCAGCCGAGCGGAACGGCGTCAATGCCACCTCGCCGGCCACCGCCGCCACGATGGCGCCCCGGCGCATCAACGCCACCGGCAGGTAGCCGTGATCCGAGCCGATATCGGCCAGGCGCGCATCTGCTGGCACATGCGCCGCCACGCGCTCCAGGCGCATGGACAATGTCTGTTCGTTCAACTGCAGTTCCTTTTCACCACGAACGTCCGGCACCTTAGGCCAGATCGGGACACGATTCTGCCGAGCAACGCCGTGCATTTCAAATCCCTGCGACCAAGGCCACGCCTTTAGAGTCGTAGAGAAAGCCCCCCTCTTCCACGACCAGACTGTGAGTTTTTTACTCCACTGCCATGCTCGGTGCCTTTACCCGGTAAAAAACGTCATCAAGAAAAGTCCGTGGAACAAGGAAGTGCGGGAATGCCGCTACGCTTGTAAAAAATAAAAGCAGGCGGGGACACGCAATGCCCAACAATAAGCGTCAAGGGTTCACGGTTCCGCGCTACACCTTGCTGGCTTCGGCCATCCTGGCGGCTTCCATGCCGACCGCCCAGGCGGTTGAACTGGATACGGGCAATCCGGACTGGGCCGCGCGTATCGATAACACCGTCAGGTACAACTACGGTGTGCGCACCGAAAGCGCCGACAAGCGCATGTTGGGGACGCCAAACAACAACGATGGCGACTACAACTTCCGCAAGGCCGGTACCGACATCACCAACCGTGTCGACCTGTTGACCGAGATGGACGTGGTCTACAAGAACGCCATGGGCTTTCGTGTCAGTGCTGCCAGCTGGTACGACAAGGCGTATGAAAACACCGGTTCCAACTCCAACCCGTTCGTTAACGGCAATGACTCACGGTCCGGCCTGATCGCTAACGATCCACGCCTGGCCGGCGTCACCAACGACGACGTCGGCTTTGGCAGCCCGCACCTGAGCAACTACGCCCAGCGTTATTACACCGGGCCGTCTGGCGAAATTCTCGATGCGTTCGTGTTCTACAGCACCGAAGTGGGCGAAGAGTCTTTGTTCAGCGCCAAGGCCGGTCAGCACAACGTGTTCTGGGGCGAAACCATTCTCAACCCGGTGCACTCGATCAGCTACGGCCAGTCCGGCCTCGACCTGGCCAAACTGGCGGCGTCGCCGGGTACGGAAACCAAGGAGCTGTTCGTTCCGCGTAACCAGTTGTCGATGTCGTTCACCGTTAACCCCGAGTTGACCGTGGGTGCGCAGTACTTCCTGGATTGGGACGCCGCTCGCCTGCCCGAAGCGGGCACCTACTACGGTGGTTCCGATCTGGTGGGCTTTGGCGCCAAATCGTTCCTGTTGGGCAACACCAACGCCGTGGTTCCGGGCAGCCCTCTGGGTTGTGGCCTGGCACAGTGCAACGCGTTGACCAACGTGCGTCGTGGTCATGACCTGGATCCGCACAACAGCGGTGACTGGGGCGTGATGGCCAAGTGGTCGCCGGCCTGGCTGGACGGGACGCTCGGCGTCTACTACCGCGAAACCTCGGACATCCTGCCGCAAGCCTGGCTGGATGCCAGAGGCATCTCCTCGGCCAACCCGAACGGCACCCGGCCAGCCGGGCAAGTGCCGGCGCTGGTCAACACGCTCAACTCGTTGAGCACCGCCACCTATCAACTGGCCTATGCCGACAATATTCAGATTTTCGGCCTGAGTCTGTCCAAGGATGTCGGCGTTGTGAGTGTAGGTTCGGACCTGAACGTGCGTCACAACATGCCGCTGGCCAGTATCCCGGCCATCGTCAGCACCACCAGCCCGCTGGGCCTGGGCCAAGGCCTCGGCCTGTTGCCGGCGCGCACCGCTTCCACGGGGGTGATCTACGACACCCCGAGCCGCGGCGACAGCCTGAGCGCCACCGGTGACACCTTGCACTGGACGCTGAACGGTCTGTTGCCCCTGCCGAAAACGCCATTGTTCGATTCGGCAACCCTGCTGGCCGAGCTGTACTACAGCAACCTGCTCAAGCTCGATGACAAGAACGAAGCACTCTACAAAGGCAAAGGCACCTATCGCGGCGTCGACCAGCCGACCCGGGACAACTGGGGCCTTGCGGTCAACTTCACACCGACCTGGTTCCAGGTGTTCCCTGGTGTTGACCTCAACGCGCCAGTGTCCGTCAACGTCGGCCTCGCCGGCGTGTCACCGGTGTCCGGTGGCGGTGCCAAGGACACCGGCAACTACGCGTTGGGCGTCGGTGCCATTGTGTACAACAAATACTTTGTCGACCTGAAGTACGTGGACGCCTTCGGCCAAACCGACAAGTGCAATACAAGTGGCGTGAGCACCGGCCCGACCGATGGTGACGGCCCCACACCGAACGCCTTTAGCGGCAACGAAAACTACGCCTGTTTCGCCGGTGGCTACTCGTCCTTCTCCGGTGTTGGCGCAACGATTGAGGACCGTGGTGCCATGTACCTGACGATGAAAACCACCTTTTGATTCGCCACTCGCTTACTCAAGGCTTGAAACAGTACGCGGCCAGTTTGTTACCGTCCAGATCTCGGGCATAGGCGGCGTAAGCATCAGGTGCCCAGCCCCGTGGCCCGGGTGCGCCTTCGTCGGTGCCGCCGCAGGCCAGCGCTGCCGCGTGGAAGGCGTCGATGGCAGCTCGATCCGGAGCTTCAAAGCTGACAGTGACGCCGTTGCCAACACTGGCAGGCGCGCCGTTTGCCGGTTTCAGCACGAAGAAGGACGGCGCGTTCTCCCCCCAGATAGAGCCATTTTCATCCAGATCAGCGATGCGTTTCTGGCCGAGTGCGCCGAGTACATTGTCGTAAAAACGGCGGGCCTTTTGCAGATCGTTGGTACCGACGGTGACATGAGTGAAGATGCTCATTTTGATTCTCTCTTTGATAACACAGGGGATGGGCAATGCAGTTCGACCGGGCGCTGCTCGATTGACGATGTACGCCAGGGCGGTTCTATCAGCGATCGAAATGGATAACGGTGCGTATGCTCTTGCCTTCATGCATCAACTCGAAGGCCTTGTTGATGTCTTCAAGTCCCATGGTATGAGTGATGAAGGTGTTTAGCGGGATTTCGCCGGTCTGAGCCTTCTCGACATAAGTGGGTAATTCGCTGCGACCTTTTACGCCGCCGAAAGCGGAGCCGCGCCAGACGCGACCGGTCACTAGCTGGAACGGTCGAGTACTGATTTCCTGGCCCGCGCCGGCGACACCGATAATCACCGACTCCCCCCAACCCTTGTGACAACACTCCAGGGCAGCGCGCATGAGATTGACGTTGCCAATACATTCGAATGAGTAGTCCACACCACCTTGCGTCATCTCGACGATCACGTCCTGGATCGGTGTGTCGTAATCCTTGGGGTTGATGAAGTCGGTAGCACCCAGTTGCCTGGCAATCTCGAACTTGGCCGGGTTGATATCAATCGCGATTATTCGACCGGCCTTGGCCATGGTGGCACCGATTATGGCTGCCAGGCCAATGCCGCCCAGACCGAAGATAGCCACGCATGCCCCCTCTTCCACCTTTGCCGTGTTGAGTACCGCGCCAATGCCGGTCGTCACACCGCAACCGAGCAGGCAAACCTGCTCCAGCGGCGCCTCCTTCGGAATTTTGGCCAACGAGATTTCCGGCAGCACCGTGTACTCGGAAAAGGTCGAGGTGCCCATGTAGTGGAACAGCGGTTGGCCGTTGTAGGAAAAGCGACTGGTGCCGTCTGGCATCAGGCCTTTACCCTGAGTCGCACGAATTTTCTGGCAGAGGTTGGTTTTCCCTGACTTGCAGAATTTGCAGTCGCCACATTCCGGGGTGTAGAGCGGGATCACATGATCGCCCACCGCCAGTGAAGTTACCCCCTCGCCAATCGCTTCGACGATACCGCCACCTTCGTGGCCAAGAATGACGGGGAAGATCCCCTCTGGATCGGCACCGGACAGGGTAAACGCATCGGTATGGCACACACCTGTCGCAACGATGCGTACCAGTACCTCGCCGAACTGTGGTGCAGCCACATCGATTTCGACAATTTGAAGAGGCTGGTTTGCCGCGAAGGCAACGGCCGCTCGTGATTTGATCATGTTTGTAATTCCCGGACGCAAAGAGGGACCGCCTCTGTGTAGAAGCAGTAAAAATCAGTAAAGAGAATGTGTTCAGAGGGGCGTTACAAAGGGCGGGCGTCCTTGCCCTCGTGACCGACTAGAGTGATGCCTGGATCTTTTTTGCAGCGGCTTCATCGACCCAGGCATGCCAGACTTCCGGGTGTTCCTTAAGGAACAACCTGGCCAGCTTCGGTGATTCGATGCGCTCCTTGACCATCCTCGCCAGGTTCTGGTTCAACATATCGATAGGAATATTAACCTTCTCCAGCACCGCGACCAGTTCGGGAGCTTGGTCATGAAAAGGCTTGGAGAGTCCAACCATGGTAATGACGTTTTTGTCGGCCCCGGTCTTTTCTTCCAGTCTTATCGCATCGATCTGCCCCATTAGCGGAGTCGGTGACCAGTAGTAAAACAGTACCGGCTCACCGCGTTTATAGCTGGACAGGACAGCCGCATCCAATGCGGCACCGGTTCCCGGACGGAAATTCGTGAAGGTGTTTTCAAGACCATACTCTTTCAACATCTCGGTATTGTCCTGCTCACAAATCCAACCAGCAGGGCAGTTATAGAAGCGCCCTTTAGACGGTTCCTCCGAATCTCGAAAAACCTTCGGGTATTTGCTCAGGTCAGAGACTGTTTTGAGGTCTGGTGCGGGTGCTGACTTATTGCGCTTTGCGTCCCCCTCAACGACATAGCGCGGTACATACCACCCCTGAGTCGCACCGATGATCGGAGCGCCAACCCCGACAACCTTTCCAGCGGCCGCCGCTTTTTTCCAGACTTCGCTGCGCTCCATCCACTCTTCGCCAAACACTTGAATGTCGTTGCCGGCCAAAGCAGTCTCAAGAATGATGGTGTTACCCACCAACTGATCTGTTGCACAACCGTAGCCCTCCTTGAGCACGATCATCATGATATCGGTGAGGAGCATCCCGCTCTCCCAATTCAGACCGGCAAATTTCACCGGTTTGCCCGATTCACACCATCCTGAAGCCTGGCTTGAAGCACTACCGACGATCAAGCCAAGGGTGAGTAACGAGGCCAGCAAACTCTTCCTGTTTTTCATAATCAGACGCTCCGAATCATTATTATTGGGGGCAGCGAACTGTTGTGTGCGACACAGGAGCAAACGAGCCCATCAGATTCAGTATGGACAGGTGCGTGCGCAAACATGTGAAGCGAAGAAGTGAATCAATTGCTTTTATTGTTATTGGCGAAACTTAAACCAATGGATCTACGGTGGTACGCCCGTAGAACAACTGGCGGGCATAGGCACTGAATTCGACGTTGGGCTGGTCCACGTACGCGAAAACTGCGTTGAGCCTCAACCTGCCCCCTTCCACCGGCGTCACCCGGTGCAATGAATAGCGGCCACGGAACAATGTCAGGGTACCGGGCACTTGAGGCAGAACCTCTATCTGCTGTGTGTTCGGGTCATCGAGAAACTGCCTGACCGCGTCATAGCAATCGTCGCTTTCATTACGCAGCATGCGTACGTACTCAAAATCCCCACCAGCGCTCGCCGCCTGAAGGGACAGCGTGACGCTGAAGTCGGAACGATCAAAGTGCCAGCCCAGCTGCTGCCCCGCCGTAAAGCCCTGCAAGTTAAGGGCGGCCAACGGATCTGCATGACGATAGAGCGTGTCCAGATCCAAAACATCCTTGATGAAAGAAAGTACTTCATCCGACTCATAGATCTGCCTGATCAAATGATCGGCCGGGATATCGGCATAAGCGACGGTATCTTTTGCAGTGTTCATCAACCGTCGTAGCGGATGTTCTGGATCAACGCTTTCATCTTGAGGTTTGAAATAAACCGTGTGGTTTTCCCGAAAATGAAACATACGCGAGTGCAAGGCAAGCGTCTGATCCGCCATTGCGACAACCGATGGATTGCGAACGAAACCCGGGAAGATCGCAACGCCCTCTTGTCCCAGCAATGACTGACTGTGAGTGACCAGTGCGAGATAGGCGGGGTTGGCGCGATCGGTAATGGGGTAACGCTCGAGATCGACGATGTCGTCCAGTGATAGCGCAGGTGCGAAAGGCAAGGTAGTCATTATTGTTGGTCTCCGGTGGCTCTGCTGGATTCAGATTGCATCGACACCAAAAACAAGTCACGCTCATAATTTTACGCAATTTCGTGAATTATTTTCAGGTCGCTCGCCATGAGACTCACGCTGGATCACCTTGTGATGTTGCAAACTCTGTCGGAAGTCGATTCGATAACGGCGGTTGCCGAGCGCTTATGGCTGACACCTTCAGCCGTCAGTCACCGCATACGCGAAGCCGAGCGGCGGCTAGGTGTGAGCCTGACGGAACGATCAGGCGGAAAACTAAGACTCAGCCCTGCCGGCGTACGCCTGGAACGGGCGGCCAAAGACATCATTTCGATACTGAATGAAGCCGAGTCTGAAGCCAGGTCGATGGCCGGAGGCGTCACGGCTTTTGTGCGTATGGGCGTCACCTCCTACGGCCCGTTTCGCTGGATTCCAAAATTCATCAAGCATTACTCGAACCTTCGGCCTGACATCGAAATAACACTGGTGACCGTACCTCGTAATGACGTTTACGCGAGCCTGATGCAAGGAAGGCTTGATGTGTCCATTATCGATGACGGCATGGTGCCTAGTGGTGTAGCAAAACTGCCACTTTTCCGGGACGACTTGATTGCGATCATGGCAACCGATCATCCCCTTGCAGGAAGGAAAAACATCTATGCCGAAGACTTCAAAACTTACAACCTGGTGACGTACTCAACTGATCGAGCAAGTGGTTGGGAATATGATCGGTTCTTCGCCCCCGCCAGCATCTTGCCGCGCCGTATGATCACGGTGGAGTTGATCGAAGCCATCGTCGAACTGGTTCGCTCAGGATACGGAATCAGCATATTGCAACGCGATTTGGTGACCCCCAGCCTAGAACGTGGGGAGCTTGCGTGGGCAGCCCTGAATGACGGCCTTGATATCGCCTGGAACGCTATTGTTCGACCCTCGGAACAGAAAGATAGTGAGGTCAATAGAATGGTTACAGAGCTTGATACCTGGATTAAATATGCAGTAAAACCTGACCACAGCTAACCCATAACCAGCGCGCAAAAAGTTTCTTTAGGCCGATTACCGTCTTTCGCATCAGGCTGATTTCGGCCAGAGACGGTCCCGCCATCACAACGTAAGCGGCCTGTGCGATTGTGAATTCAATCGATAATTCAGCTTCCTTGTCTGGCTCCTCCCTGTTCAGGTCCAGTTTTTCGACCAGCGGTGAAGATGGCTGACGAGTATCCTGGACCGAGGCGAAAACCATCAAACCCGGTGGTGTCAGCAACTCAATCCGTCTTTATTCGCCGACAGCGCAGTAGCGCTATAAATACCTGCTTACACAATAGAAACTCATAAAATCCGATCTTGTACTACCGAGTGTTAGCTTGTGCGCTTTATCGGGCCATGAGAGGCCAAAGCCTTCGTTATGCGCATAAAGCTCCCCAGCATTCCTGCCATCGGTGTTTACCTTGCCCTGGCTTGCCTCTTTGCGGGTGCATGGTTCACCCACCCTGCCCCCAAGCACTCTTCCTTTGCCCTGATAAGTCCGGCTTTGCCTGAGGCGGATGAAGCGGCCAAGCCCATTTATACCAGCCGTTTCGCCTCCTCCGGGCTGGTGGACTTCGTGCATTCCTCGGCGGTAACGGCCTTGCCTGACGGTAGCCTGATGGCGGTCTGGTTCGCCGGCACTCGCGAAGGCGCAGCCGATGTGCAGGTGCGCTCCGCCCGTTTCAACGTGAGCACCGGCGAGTGGGGGGAGGAACAGGTCATGGCGACCCGGGAATCAACCCAGCAAAGCACTCGAAAATACATCCGCAAACTCGGCAACCCGGTCGTTGCACTGGCGCCGGACAATCGCCTGTGGCTGTTCTACGTCTCCGTATCCATGGGCGGCTGGGCCGGCAGCGCGGTCAATGTGATGGTTTCAGACGACTTTGGTGTGAATTGGTCGGTGCCGCGCCAATTGATCACTTCACCCTTTCTGAACATCAGCACCCTGGTCCGGTCGGCACCGGTGTTCCATGTCGACGGCTCCATCGGCTTGCCGGTCTATCACGAGTTTCTGGGCAAGTTTGCCGAGTACCTGTACTTGAGCGCAGACGGTGAAGTGATCGATAAATACCGCATCAGCCACGGCAATAATTCCTTGCAACCCGCGGTCGTTCCGCTGGACGGTCAGCGCGGTATCGCGATGTTGCGCTATGCCGGCGACACCCACCACCGAGTCCTGGCGAGCCGCACCGAGGATGCCGGGCAAACCTGGAGCGAACCTTATCCGCTCGATCCTTCGAACCCCAATTCCTCGTTGGCGGCCGTTGCGACGCCCGAACACGGGTTGCTGGTAGCGCTCAATGACCTGCAAGAGGGGCGCTTCAAGCTGAGCCTTTATCTCACCGATGCGAAAATGGACGATTGGCGCTTGGTGCACGATCTGGACAAATCACCGGATCCCGAGGGCGATCCGTTTTCACCCCTCGCCTACAAGGAAATCATCGGGAAAGAGTTCCGCGATTCCAGTGGCGAGCTTCGCCAACCGCTGGAGGCGCAATTCCTCGACAACCTCGACAAACGCGTCTGTAAAAGCGAAGGGTGTGAGTTTGAATATGAATACCCGTACTTCATCCGCAGCCCCGACGGGATGTATCACTTGGTTTATACCTGGAACAACACTTTCATCAAACACGTCTCCTTCAACGAGGCCTGGCTGTCCGAGCGTCTCAAATGATTAGTCTGTGGCAAGCCCATGCCAGCTTCGCGATGATCATCTTCCTGATACTGCCGGCTTTTGGTCTGAACAGGGGCTGGCGTATCGCGCTGTTGCTGGCATTGCTGGCCGCCAGCTTCATACCCCTGGGCGAGGTGTCGCTGGCC
Organism: Pseudomonas sp. GL-B-19; assembly: GCF_019956415.1. Lineage (GTDB taxonomy): Bacteria > Pseudomonadota > Gammaproteobacteria > Pseudomonadales > Pseudomonadaceae > Aquipseudomonas. The sequence continues at coordinate 26,574 of NZ_JAHBDK010000040.1, read as the reverse complement.
GCTTACTTGCGCAGCTATATTGATGACCTCGCGATCACCTCATTGGTGTTCATGGGGTGGGGCTGTTTGCGTCGACTGGGTGTGTTGCCGCCTGCGCAGAAGGGTTATGTCGGCGTATTGATCCTCTTCGCCGCGATGGCCCTGGTGCTGTACCCGGCAACCCTGGGCTTGAGTGATCTGGACCCTTACCGGCGGGGTTTCAGCCCGCGCCCCCTGTTGTTTGTCGTCGCACTGCTGACCTTGAGCCTGTTTTACCTGCGCAATTACCTGGCCGTCGTGTTGTTGACCAGCGCGACCCTGGCCTTCATCGCCGGGATCAAACCCTCCCACAACTATTGGGATTACTTGATTGATCCGCTGCTGGGCCTGTATTGCTGCCTGGCAGTGCTGGTAATGGCGACACGCTGGGCGTATCGCCGGCTCATCACGTTGCGCAGACCAATGAGTAACAGATCCGTTTGAAATTTAACGACATTTTTAATAGGGAAACTTCGATGGGTTGGCTGAAATCGAGACGTTTGCATTACTGGCTGGGCGCAACAGCGATCGCGTTTGTGCTGTTTGCACTGCTGCGGGTGGTGTTCTTTTTCGGCTTTTCCGGTTTCGACGCTAAAGCCCTGAGCGACGACAATGCCGTCCTGACAACCCTGGGCATCGGCTTTCGTTTCGACTTGCGCCTGGCCATTCTGGTCATGCTGCCGTTGGCGTTGTTGGCCTGGATCCCTCGCTGGAACCTGATCGACAGCCGCCTCGTTCGCTGCATCGCTCGGGTGTATCTGGTTGCCGTGCTCAGCGCTCTGCTGCTGATCTACATCATCGATTTTGGCCATTACGCGTACCTCGGCGTGAGGATCAACGCCACAGTGTTGCGCTTCATCGACGATGCGCAAATATCCCGTGATATGGTCTGGCAAACCTACCCGGTTATCTGGATTTCACTGGGTTGGCTGGCAACAGTCGCGTTGGTGACACTGGCCTTGGTTCGTCTGGAGCGCGTCACGCTGGACCGTCCCCGCAAAGTCATTCACCGGTTCTCCGCGACATGGGGCAGTGCGTTGATGGTCGTGCTGGTGCTGCTGGGTATTTTGGGTCGTGTCGAACACTTGAATATTGAAAACCCTGTACCGCTGCGCTGGAGCGATGCGTTTTTCTCGGGCAATAACCAGGTCGCCGCATTGGGCCTGAACCCGGTGATTTTCCTTTACGACACCGTCAAGGTCGGCCAGTCGCGCTATGACGAAGCGCAGGTGCGCGAACATTACGCGGTCATGGCCAACTATCTGGGCGTCGACCAACCCGACCCGCAGACCCTTGATTTCGTCCGCCACCAGGCGCCACAACCCTACAAAGTACCGGGCTCGCGGCCACCGAACGTGATGTTCATCATGCTCGAATCGCTGGGCACCAGCGCCGTCGGGGCCTATGGCAACCCGATTAATCCAACGCCCAACATCGATCGCCTGGCGACGCAGAGCTGGTTCTTCAAGCACTTCTATGTGCCGGTGACGGGGACCGCAAAAACTGTCTGGGCCAGCATCAGTGGGGTGCCCGACGTTACTCGACAGGAAACCGCGACACGTAATCCACTGATCACCAACCAAAACACGCTGGTCAATGCCTTCACCGGCTACGAGAAGATCTACACCATTGGCGGCAACTCCGGTTGGGCCAACATGAATGCCTTGATCAAGCAAAGTATCGACGGCGTTCGTCTGTTCGACGAGCGAGACTGGAAATCCCCAGTGGTGGATGTCTGGGGGATCTCGGATCTGGACCTGTTCAAGGAAACGGATCAGATCCTCCAAACGCTGCCCAAGGACAAGCCGTTCTTCGCCTATGTGCAAACGGCCGGTAACCATCGCCCCTTTACGATTCCAAAGACCAATGACGGATTCGAGGTCAAGCACCCTACCCTGGAGGAAGTCCAGGCCGCAGGCTCGCGCAGTGTCGAGCAATACAACGCCGTGCGCTTGCTGGACTTCAACATCGGACGCTTGATGGAAATCGCCAAGGCCGGCGGCTGGTACGAAAACTCCATATTCGTGCTGTTTGGCGACCACAACACCCGTATCGCCCAGATCCCTTTCCTGGCACCGGCCTACGAGCAACTGGGTCTGGAAAGCAACGCGGTGCCGATGATCATCCACGCACCAGGCATGATCGGGACGCGCAAGGTCGAGGAAGCCGTTGGCCTGGTGGACTTGCTGCCAACCGTGGCGGGTATGGCCGGCCTTGAGTTTCGCAACAGCGGCATGGGCCGTGATATTCAGCAGCCCGCGCCCGAAGGCGAACGCGTGGTGCCATTGGTGTTGCGCGAAGGCACGTTCCCGCTGATTGCCGGCGTGACTCAACACTACCTGGTACAGATGGAACACGACGGCAGCTCGCCAAGTCTCCATGACCTGGCCTCACCGACGCCGCTGGACAACGTCGCCGAGCAACACCCCGAAGAGTTCAAGCGGCTGTCAGAGTTGACCCGCGCCATGCATGAAACCTCACGGTTGATGCTGTACCAGAACGTGCGCAAGTAACGGCTTTCCCGCGTCTATAGTGCAAATAGACGCGGGCCTCCCCCTGATACCAGTATCTAAAACTCACCCTCAATAGCGGGCAGCTAACACCCGGAAACCGCCACTCACGATGGCTGCTAAACGGCAGTGATTCAGATCGTGGCAGGCCAATGGTGAGGCAGCAGAATGCTCAGCCAGAATTTTTGCTACCTGCCGAAATTTGCGTGAACGCAAGGTAGTAGCCATTGCAATCGCGGAGCCCGAACTCCCTTGATCCATAGGGCATGTTTTGAAGCGGCCAAGCAATGGCGACCTTGTCTTTCACTGATTCGTAGTATTGATCCACATGCGAAATCGCAAAGTAAAGAGTGCCCGAAAAGGCTACAGAGCTCCCCAAAATATCCGCTTGGGTAAAGGTGAGGCTGCAATCCTGTAGCTGGACAGTGATTGTCGACTTGAGGGACGTTCAGCCTTCTCACTAAAGACCGCGAACAGAGTTAACGATGAAAGTTATGCGCGGCGGTTCGAATGAGGGCTTTAATGTCCATGCTTATATGCAGCCACATTAGCTTCGACTTCCTACGAAGGTGGCTGCGCCTAACGGCGGGTTCAGGTTGCCATGCACTTGTCTAATCAAGGAAGAAACGACATTGAAAATAGCTTTTGGCGCCCTGTTGTTGACCTGGCTGACTACTATCGCACTCGCTGACCAGAACGCTGTCGGCTTCCACTCTTCCACACTGGCGGACTCGCACAATGACCGCGCACTGGAGATGGTTGTTTGGTACCCGCGTGCCGTTCCACTTGATCGCCAACGACGGCAACCTCATGGAACACGCCGTGCCGTTCGATGGGAGCATGGACCTGGACGCCGACGGCGATGTGCAGGACCACAACGCCATCCTGCCCAGCCAGGGCATCGCCGAGCGTTTCGACATCATCGTCAACTTCGCGAAAAACGGGATCAACACCGGCGACAAGCTGTACTTCGTCAACCTGATGGAGCATCAGAACGGTAAAGGTCCGGAGAGTAATCCGCTGAGCCTGGCCGATGTCCTGTCCGGCAAGTACAAGGCGGTACTCAAGCTGGGCAGCAAAGGGCTGCAATGGGAGAACGGCGACCCGGTGGTGGGCAAGTTCATGCAGATGGTGGTCCAGCCTTACTCCGGCCAGGACGTGAGCATGAACCCTGCCGACTTCGAACCCGCCAAACCGGGCAAGGCGGCGGGTAAAACCATGATTCCGCTGACCCTCAACCGCGACGACCCGGCGGTGCAGGCCAAACTGAAACTGGCGCGGCATCGCGAGTTCATCTTCGGCCGCTCCGACGGTACCGACGAACAACCCTGGACGATCAAGACCGACGGAGGTTTAGGCTTCCAAATGGACCCTCGAATCATCAGCGCCGCTCCGCAACTGGCCAACGGTCCGACCCCTGCCGGGTTCTCCGGCGACGGCACCCTGGAAGTGTGGAAAATCAGGAACGGCGGCAACGGCTGGAGCCACCCGGTGCACGTGCATTTCGAAGAAGGCATCGTCCTCAACCGCGACGGCAAGGCGCCGCCGGAATGGGAAAAGTGGGCGCGCAAGGACGTCTATCTCATCGGCGAAGGCATCGACAGTTCGGTGGACGTGGACATAGCGATCCGCTTCCGCGAATTCGCCGGGACCTACTTGGAGCACTGCCACAACACCCAGCACGAGGACACGTCCATGCTGCTGCGCTGGGATGTAGAGCATCCGGGCCAGTTCCAGTTGATGCCAACGCCCATACCCGGCTGGGACGGCGTCACTTACGTCAACTCCGCTGCGCTGCCGACCTTCCGCACTGGCGATAAACGTGACAATAACGAAGGCGAAAACAAAAAACCAATTGCCAACCCAGACAGCGCCATCAGTAACACCGGCCAACCGGTGACCATCAACGTGCTGGCCAACGACAGCGACCCCGACGGTAACGTGCCACTTAAAGTGGTGGGTCTGGAGCAACCGGACTCCGGCAAGGGCGTGGTCGCCACCGATGGTCTGCGCGTGATCTACACCCCACCGGCCATCGTCCCCGCACCGTTCACCGCGACCTTCACCTATCGGGCCAGCGATGCCAAGGACGCGAATTCGGACCCGGCGACGGTGTCCGTCAATGTCACCGCTGCAGCGGCCAACGAGACTCTGGCGGTCACCAGCGCTTTCGTCACCGTTCGTAGCGACAATCGCTACACCTGGGATATTTCCGGCACCACCACGCGTTTTACCGGCAATAGCGTGACGGTGACCGCGTCCACTACCGCCGGGACGCTTAATCTGGGCAAGGCCACGCTCACGCAAGTCGGCACGGGTGCGAAGTGGCGAGTGTTGGTGGCGACCGCCGGTGCCGGGCCGGCGCCAAACCCAACCATCACTGTCACGTCTGCGCTTGGCAAGGTGGTAACAGCACCAGTCTCGGTGCGTTGATGGGGGATTGAATCGGCAAATTGCTTGGCAGCCAAATCTCCAGAGGACCGGCATGTCAAGCAGTAGCTCAGCGCTAAAGCTTCCATCGTCGGTGGACAAATGACCGTTATGGGTCGGTTACAGCCGGTCACGACAAGCAGAAAACGGCCAGATCGGGTCACTCCGTATCAACGCAAACTCTGTATGAAAGGCAAAGCCAGAAGCCCCGGCCCTGCCATCACAACGGGAGCGGCCGGTCCTGAATGACCCTTTTCATGACAAGGGTTGAGGTCAGGCGCTGCACATTAGGCAATGTCGATAGGCTCTCGTCGTACAGCCGTTGGAACGCCGGCAAATCCTCGGCAATGACGTGCAGCAGGTAGTCCGGTTCCCCAAACAATCGCTGGGCATCGACCACCTGCGGTATTTCAATGAGCGCCGCCTCGAAGGCAGCGACAGCTTGTCTATTCCCTTCGCGAAGCGTGGCAAACACCATGGCGGAAAAGTTGAAACCCAATGCACCGGGGTCCAGTTGGGCTCTATAGCCGAGCAACACTCCCGACTCTTCCAGCGCCCGCACCCGTCGATGGCAAGGGGAAAGGCTCAGACCCACGCGTTCAGCAAGTTCGGTAACCGAAAGACGGCCGTCCTTTTGAAGCTCAGAAAGAATCTTGCGATCAATCCTGTCCATTCGGAACAATCTCCCAATCCTGCGCACGTAAATGATGATCTTTGAAAGTTAATTCTAACCACATTTCACTATTCTTCCTTTGACTAATATTTGCCGCACTCCTCTTCCAGAGGCGGCTTTTGATTCAAGGAGCAGGACGATGCAGGTCACAAAATCGCAACAGCAGGTATGGGTAGCGCCATGACCGTCAGCGTTTTCATCGCATTCTGGGCAGTGTCGATTCTGTTCGTCATCACACCGGGCGCAGATTGGGCCTACGCAATTTCGGCGGGATTGAAAGGCCGAGTCGTCATACCCGCCGTGGGCGGACTTTTGTCCGGTCATTTGATTGCAACCGTGATTGTGGCCGGTGGTGCCGGCGCGCTGGTTGTTAACCATCCCATAGCCTTGTCAGCACTGACCGTTGCCGGAGCGGGTTATCTGCTTTGGCTGGGCATCAACATGCTTGCCCGCCCCGCTACACCGCGCGCTGATGACATACAGGCGTCGGGCTCCTGGAGTCGCTGGGCGATCAAGGGGCTTTGCGTGAGTGGGCTGAATCCGAAAGTGTTTCTGTTGTTCCTGGCGCTATTGCCTCAGTTCACCGACACAGCCGCTGCCTGGCCTGTGCCGATGCAGATGATTGCGCTGGGACTCATCCACACCGTCAGCTGCGGCGTTATCTATTTGCTGGTTGGATTTGGTTCACAGGCTGTACTGCAAGCACGTCCGGCGGCGGCTCGCGGTGTCAGCCGTCTATCCGGAGCGGCCATGGTCATTATCGCGGTGGTGCTGCTCACCGAGCAGATGGGTTGATTCTTTTTTCAGCGAGCCAACTCCAATGAGCGACTAACCTACGCCTTTACCACCCGGGAGCGTTTATGAAGAGTCCAAGAGAACGTGCTGCCGAAGGCCTCCAGATCGGAGACCGGTTCACGATAGTCCGCTGTTTTTCAGAGGTTGATATTCGTCAATTCGCGCAGATTTCTCGCGACTACAACCCGGTTCACTGCGACGCACGTTATGCGCAGTTGCGCAGGTTCAAGGCACCCATTGCCCATGGCCTGCTGACCGCCAGCCTTGTCACCGAAATTGGCGGGCAAATCGGCTGGCTGGCGACAGGGATGAGTTTCGAGTTCAAACGACCGGTGTACCCGGGAGAACAACTCATCTGCCACTGGCTCATCGCTGATATCGATGAACGCGGTCACGCAAAAGCCGAAGTCAGGATTGAGAATGCTGAAGGCATCACAGTGCTGGAAGCGACGACTTCTGGCGTGCTGCCTGGAATTGAAGAGCGAGAATGCCTCAAGCAGATGCTGTCTGAAGGGGATCCCACCAACGGTGCTGCCGAATCCATGAGTTGATTGCCTGGAAATGGCGGAAGCTGGGGAATTGCCCAATCGTTCAAGACCACGCACCCTGGTAAAAAGTGAGCATCAGGGTCATCGCCTTAATGCTCTTTGACTTTCTTGATACGAAGCACAATCAACGCAAGAATGCCGATTGCGAGCGGCGTCATCGCCAGCATGGCCTCTCGCGGGGCCACTGCAACGCCGAGCAAGTGCAACCCCGAGTAGCCAAGTTTGAGCAGGTTAATCAGGTAGTAGGTAATCGCAATAATCGACAGACCTTCCACTGCGCGCTGGATCTTGATTTGAGCATCGGCGCGGGCGTTCAGGCTTTTGAGAATTTCCGAGTTCTGTTCTTCCATTTCTACCTGGACCCGTGCTTGTAACAGATCGCCCAGGTTGGCCACGCTTTTGGCCAAGTGCTCCAACCGCTGTTCGGTGGCGGAGCAATACCTGACGGTGGGTTTGAAGCGGCGTTCGATGAACACGCCAAGGCGTTGGCAATCGCCCACATGACTTTCCCGCAACTCACCCAAGCGTTCAAACACCAGTTGAGCATAGGCCTGAGTGGCACTGAAGCGGTGGCGGGTTTTCGCGGTGCTGCTGACCACTTGGGCAGACAGGTTGGAAATATCTGCAAGCAGAGCTTTCGCATTATTACCGTCGGCATGGGCGTTACGTTCGGAGAGCGTGACCAAAGTCTTGTCAAAAACATCGAGTTGCGCGCTCAAGGACTTGGCCATGGTCAAGGATAACGAGGCCATCATCCGGTAGGTCTCGATTTCCAGAAGGCGACGTATCATTCGACCTTGGCGGTAGGCGTTCAGGCGCCGGTTGACGAACAATAGGTGGTTGTTGCCATCCTCGCTGATACGAAAATCGCTCCAGACCACCGCATCGCCACCACCCACGCAAGAACCGCTCGGGTCCTTGAAACCATAACGGGAGAGATCCAGGTCGGCTTCACCACGCACGACGATCTGCACCGAGTTGATGAGCGTCGACAAATGCCCCTCGACCTTCCGTGCCAGCACCTCGGGCAGCGTTGTCCAGGACAAGTCATTGCAGGATGAAGTGACCACCAGGGTCAGGGTGAAAAACTCGGCATGGCGCTCCCATTTCAGTGCATGACCATCGAGTTGAGTAATGCCTTGGGCGGCATTCAGGTCGAGGGAGCCAGGGCAGCAGTTTTGAAGGAATGCATTGCACTCCTGATCGCTGCCGAGGAAGGCCAGATGAAACACATGGGCCGGCTCATCGAAATACAGTGACGGGCGCGCGTGCAGTTCGTTGTGCAGGCTTTGTCGTAACGGGTGCATGTTGTGTGGCCATGTTGGAGTTGTTTTTGGCGCTTACGATTAATGCCCACCCGAGTAACGAGTCCGGATCCCCCATCAAGCGCTGCTCAGTTGGATCAATGTCCCAACCCTTCACAAAGCAGGCGATGGCCGCACCGACAACCAGGACCATGGGCATTGCCAGCCCTGTTTGAAAGCGAGAGCGGTGCTCGGTTGCCAGGCGCCACGTCCTTCGGGGCATTATCGACTGCTGTTGTTGGTGGGACTGTTTGACGAACTCATGAGTCACCACCAAGTGACGATTGTTGCGCAGGTGTTGCTTAGCCTGTCCGTAGGGGAACCCAGTCTCGAGGAAACCGAATGGCTACTCGATGCACTATTGATCTGTAGACCCAATCTATGTATTTTTGAGTCTACGGATCAATTGAGATCTAGAAGATGGCAGCCCCCTTTCAGGAACAAGCACTCACCAAGACCCAATGCGTCACGGGCTTGCGTGCAGCAGTAGGCATTCTCGAAAAATGGTCCGCGTCCAGCGATCAGGCCTGTCGCATCCTGCGCATTTCCCGCAGCACCTACACCCGCGCCCGGCAGCGCGATCCCGAATGGGCGGTGGCGCTGGACGCGGATCAGATGCAGCGCATCAGTTTTGTGCTCAACATCCACGCAACGCTGCGCCTGGTTTTCGATAATCCGGAAAACGTCTACGGTTTTCCGTCGATGGCCAACGACAACGAGTTTTTCAATGGGCGCTCCCCCCTCGAGATCATGTCCCAGGGCGATATGATTTCTCTGTATGAAACCTTTCGGCGCATTGATGTACTGCGGGGCGCGCAATGGTGAGGGTGAGCGAACTGGCAGCGCTTGCCGGCGAGCAGTTACAGGCCTACCGATTGGTCAATTCGAAGTTTCCACCGATTGCGCTGTTTGATGACGTGGCAGACGCGGACGAGTTTGAGGTGCTGTATCAAATACAGGCGCTGACAAATCCCCGACTGCATAACGAAGTGGGTCGTCTCGAGTTGATTGCGCGAGATCAGATCCCGTTCGGTATTCCTGGCTGCTCTTACGCGATAGCGCCTTTTACTCACGTCAACCCTTCAGGTTCGCGGTTCAGCGATGGCAGCTTTGGGGTGTTGTATCTGGCGGACTCCATGGAAACGGCACTGGCTGAAGTGCGGCATCACCAGAGTCTGTATTGGTCGAATGTTCGTAACCTGAACTATGAGCGCTTCGTTTTTCGTGGGCTGTCCTGTTCCTTTGTGGACGTGGCGATGAAAGATGCTACGTCCATTGCGCTGACGGATCCTGTCTATGCGCCGGACGATTACACGCATTCCCGTCAATTGGGCAGATCGATCAAAGAAGCGGGATGTCCCGGTATTCGTTACCGCTCGGTGCGTATGCAAGGTAGTTATTGCTGGGCGCTGATGACGCCGCGACCGGTTGCATCGATTGTTCAGACGGCTCATTACGAGATGATCTGGAATGGCCAGATCACCAGTGTCAGCAAGATCAGTGAAGCGTGAATGTGAACTGGCTGCGGTGGAACGCATGAAAAACGGGGGCCGCATGCATCCATTGCCGGCATCGATAGTCACCATCAACTCAATGAAGTTCTCATAAAAAATCCTCGGCGTAACATCCGCTCCATACCAACCCATAACACCCCGGAGCACACCATCATGAAACGCCAAACCCTTCTCAGCATCGCTTTCTCGGTTTTCGCAGTTAACGCTTTTGCCGCTACTTCTGCTCAACCCGTGGTCGCTGAAGGCGGCTCGGATCGTCTGATTGAAAGCCGTGTGGCTGAAGGTGGTTCGGATCGTTTGATTGAAAATCGTGTAGCCGCTGATGGTTCTGACCGACTGATCGAAAACCGTGTGGCCGCTGATGGTTCTGACCGTCTGATCGAAAACCGCGTTGCCGCTGATGGTTCCGATCGCCTGATGCAGAACCGCGTTGCCGAAGGTGGCTCCGACCGTCTGATTGAAAGCCGCGCCGCATAAATGCAGGGCTTTAGCGCAGTACTCAATGAAAAGCCCGGCCTGATCAGCCGGGCTTTTTCTTGAGCTATTTTTGATGCACTTGCCGCGCTGGCGTTATACAAATATCGCTGACAACGGTTAGCACACGGCCCATCGAAAGCATTTTCGACGACGAACTATCCAGATAACCATGGCCCTCAACACGGCACCCCTGCATGAACCACACTGAAGCGCTCGCCAGAATTCTGCTCGGTCCCTTGTTACTCATGCAGGGCGTTTACACCCGATGGGTAACGCCCAGACTGCCGGAGGCCGAGGGCGAGCGCCAAGGCATGGCCGGCAGCGGCGTAGCCCTGCGGTTGTTGATTGTGGGAGACAGCGCCGCCGCTGGCGTTGGAGCATCGACTCAGGACGAAGCACTCAGCGGCCAACTGGTCAGCCAGTTGGCCAGTGATTACCAGGTGTCCTGGAAACTCTGGGCCAGGTCCGGGCTTGATTCGCAAGCGCTGCTGGAGCTGCTCGACAGCAGCGCTCCAGAATCCTTCGATGTGGCACTGGTGTCTATCGGCGTCAACGATGTCACCAGTACATTGGCGGCTGACGAGTGGGTCGCTCGACAAGATCAGTTGATGGACCTGCTGCGCAGCAAGTACGCGGTGAGGCAGATCGTGGTGTCCCCTCTTCCGCCCATGCACCTGTTTCCAGCGCTGCCGCAACCGCTGCGTTGGTACCTGGGGTGCAGGGCCAGTGGTTTCAACACGCGTCTTGCCGAGTTGGTGGCGCGCATCGATCACTGCACGATGCTGACGACCCGGTTGGCCCCCGTGACGGGTTCGATGGCACGGGATGGCTTCCATCCTGGTCCTGCGATATACAGTCAGTGGGCGGACGATGCGGCGGCGGTCATTGACCAACGCTTTCGCAACACCACGCCTTTCGACATTGCAGAACCCACAATAAAAATACAGGAGTAGAAAATGTCTGAACTGAACCTGCATCCCAACGCGACGGCCTCCTTGAAGCAATGGCACGAGATGATCCGCACGGATGACTTGAGCGCCTTGCCAGACTTGCTGGACCCGCAAGCGGTGTTCCGCTCGCCGATGGCTCACACGCCTTATCCGGGCGCGGCCGTCGTTTCGATGATTCTCAACACCGTGGTCAACGTGTTTGAGGACTTTGCCTACCACCGCGAACTGGCGACGGCAGACGGGTTGAACGTCGTCCTGGAATTCAGCGCCAACGTGGGCGGCAAACAGTTAAAGGGCATCGACATGATCCGCTTCAATGAACAGGGGAAAATCGTTGAGTTTGAAGTGATGGTCCGTCCCTTGAGCGGTTTGCAAGCCTTGGGCGAGCATATGGGACAACGCCTTGGCGCTTATCTGGCGGCCAGTAAAGGCTGATTTAGTACGGCGCATTTGCGGGATTCCCGCCGTTTAGACACCCGGAACTCAAGTGCCGCGCGGTGAAGTCACCGCGCGCAATGATCCATTGCCGACATCGATAGTCACCATCAACTCAATGAAGTTCTCTTAAAAAATCCCCGGCGTAACATCAGCTCCATACCAACCAATAAGCACCCCGGAGCACACCACCATGAAACGCCAAACTCTTCTCGCTATCGCTTTCTCAGTTTTCGCAGTTAACGCTTTTGCCGCTACTTCTGCTCAACCTGTAGTCGCTGAAGGCGGCTCGGATCGTCTGATTGAAAGCCGTGTGGCTGAAGGGGGTTCGGATCGTTTGATCGAGAATCGTGTGGCCGCTGATGGCTCTGACCGTCTGATCGAGAATCGTGTGGCCGCTGATGGCTCCGACCGTCTGATCGAAAACCGTGTAGCCGCTGATGGCTCCGACCGCCTGATGCAGAACCGCGTTGCCGAAGGTGGCTCCGACCGTCTGATCGAAAGCCGCGCGGTATAAATGAAGGGTTCTACCGCAGCACTCAACGAAAAGCCCGGCCAAACAAGCCGGGCTTTTTCACGCACAAAATAAACCAGTCCCCACTTAAAGCCTCTGCCGCACCTGTGGTACATAAGACCTGATTGTGAACTTTGCGCTCAATGAGGTTTGCCCATGCTCCACTCCCTACGCTTGCCGCACCTGCTGAGCTGCGCCCTGTTCGGTTTGTTCGCTGGCGGCGTCCAGGCCGGTACACCCTCCCCTGCGCCCGACAGTTTGTTACCGCTGCTGGTGACGATCAACGAGCGCTTGAACATTGCTGATCTGGTGGCGTTGACCAAATGGGACAGTGGCAAACCGATCCAGGATACGCCCCGGGAAACGCAGCTTATCGACAACGCCAGGAAGAAAGCCGAGGGCCAGAAACTGAATCCGGACGAAGTTGCCGAGCTGATCGCCGCACAAATCGAAGCCAACAAGCTGGTGCAATACGGCCTGCTCGCTCAATGGCGCGCGGCGGACAAGGCGCCAGACACTCCACGGCCGGACCTGATCAATCAAATCAGGCCACAACTGGATGAGCTGCAACACCGCCTGCTGCAGCAATACGCCGACTTCGTGCCCTATCGCAATGACCCCAACTGCCCAAACTGGCTGGGGACCGAGCGAGCGAGCCTGATCAAGGATCAACTGCACGGTCAGGCCCTGATCCGCGCCACCGGGGAGCTGTGTGTCACCGCTCAATGACCTTACCCCTAGCTGATGCATCCATCGTCGGCATCAAATGCATGGCATTAGCGCGGCACTCAATGAAAAGCCCGGCCTGATCAGCCGGGCTTTTTCGTGCACGAAACAGATCCGCGCCCATGCAATGCGTGTTAAGCGTTCAACCCGATCCAGCCATGAATGCCGACATACAAGCCCACGCCGATAATCAACGCCCCGGACAAATAAGGTGCCCGACGCGCAACCGCACCCAACCATGGCCAGCGATTGGTGGCTTGACGGGCGCCAATGGCTGCCGCCGCGCCGACCGATACCAGCGTAATTGCTAAACCAATACTGAAGCACAAGACGAGTGCGCCACCCAAGGCGACTTCCTTGACCTGAAGGCAGAGCAGCAAAACGGTGATGGCCGCCGGGCAAGGAATCAACCCTCCCGTCAAACCGAACACGATGATCTGGCCGGTGGTCACTTCACGATTGGTAAAGCGCTTGCGAATGTCATTGGCATGGGCACGTTCATGCGCATCCTGATAACCATCAACCGACAATTCCAGGCCTTCCAGTTCCGCGTGCGAATGCCCGTGATCATGCTCCAGGTATTCCAGGTCGTAGTCGTGAGAGTGCCCGGCGTGTCCAAGGCTCAAGCGAACGCTGAATTCATGGGGTTCGGGAATGTCCGCCGTCGATTGCAGAAAACCGTCATGCTCAATAAATGAGAACGCTTGGGTGCTGCCGTCCGGACGCGTCGTCAGCACCCGGACATCCGCAGCGCCCCAGGCATGCCCGCTCAACGCTTTCAGACGCCAGTGCGGCGGCATGCCGGCTTCGAAAATCGAAAGCTCGACACGGCCATGACCGGTATCGATACGCTGGGTTTCATCGTGGTGACCGTGGTCATGTTCGCCGTGGTGGTGATCTTCACCCTGCTCGAACTTGAACATCTGTTCGCCACGCCAGGTGCGCCACAGCATCCAGAGCGCTATCAAAATAATCAGTGCAGCGGATGCGAGTTGGAAATACGGCTCGGTGGTTTGAGCATCCAGCCCCTTGCCCAAATACATGCCACCGATAGCGACCAGCCAGACCACCGCCGTATGCGACAGCGTTGCGGCCAGACCCAACAACACCGCCTGTTTGACCGAGCCACGAATGGCCACGATGAACGCCGCCATCATGGTTTTTGAATGCCCGGGTTCAAGCCCGTGCAAGGCCCCCAGCAGTATCGCGCTGGGGAAATAGAGCCACGCGTGGGCGCCACCCTGTTGAAGCAGTTCTGCGAAATTTGGCATTACCGGGCCTATTTGGAGTAACGGCGGATGGCTTCGAGCAGTTCTTCGACGCCTTTGGCCCGCTCCTCATCGCTCAGTTCAGGATTGGCGACATGTGCATGGGCGTGAGCTTCGATGATTTCATCCATCAAACCGTTCATGGCCCCGCGAGTCGCCGCGACGAGATGCAAAGTCTTGGCGCAGTCGGCCTCGGACTCCAGCGCTCGCTCTATCGCCTGAACCTGTCCGGCGATGCGTTTTACTCGTTTCAATAGATCGTCTTTTTGCCCGTGAATGTGCGCCATACCATACCCCCCCTACCTATTTGGCGCATGATCACCTGCAATTGAGAGATTCGCAATCCCCAGGCGTTCAGGCCAACACATCAGGTGTAAAGAAATAGGCCAGGCCGAGGATCAAGTACACGGCGAGTAATTGCACCCCCTTCAGCCAGTCGGATCGTCCGTCGCCGGCCACCTGACCGGTAATCAGAACGGCCAGCAGCACACTGAGGACCAAACCGCCGGAGAACGCCAGGTCCATCGGTGCCGAACCGATGGCGTAGCTGACCAACACGAGAACGGGGGCCACGAAAAGGGCAACCTGAACGCTGGAACCAATCGCAATCGAGAGCGAGAGGTCCATGCGATTTTTCATGGCCGCCGAAACCGCGGAAGAATGCTCAGCGGCGTTTCCTAGTATCGCGACTATAAAAACACCGACAAAGAGGTTGCTGAGTCCAAGTTGATGCGCACTCGGCTCGATGGCCGCCACTAGAATCTCGCTGACCCAGGCAATCAACAGCGTCGCCACGGTCAAAACCAGCAACGCCTTGCTCTTTGACCAGAGCGGGGACTGCTGCCCATCGCTCGCAACATGAGGGTCCCCGGCAAACAGGTTCTTGTGGGTAATCAGCGAGTACACCAGAAACAGCCCATAAACCAGCAACAAGACCACGGCGATATACAAGCTCAACCTCTGCAGCCCTTCAGGTGCACGAGGCGCCACCACGGCGTTGTAGGCAGCAGCCAATACAAGTGCAATGGTCGCCATGGTCAGTAACGTGGCTTGGGAACGAGCTGCGAGGGCATTGAATTGCTGCTCCTTGTGTCGCAACCCGCCGGCGAGCATGGCGGCTCCCAGCACCAGCAGGATATTGCCGACAATGGAGCCGATCAGGGAGGCTTTCACCACATCGTGCAAGCCGGCCCGCAATGCGCTAATGGCGATGATCAGTTCGGTGGCGTTGCCGAACGTGGCATTGAGCAGTCCACCGACCCCTTCTCCAGAACGCTCCGCCAGTTGCTCGGTCGCCCGGCCCAGCCATCCGGCCAGTGGCACGATGGCCAGAGATGCCGCCAGAAAGATCAGCAAGTCCTGCTGTGGCGCAATGAACTTCAAGAGGATAGGAATGGGGACGAAGACCAACATCCAATAGAGCATGGCTGTACTCGCATGAGGCCAAGGTGATGAAGCGGCGATCGATATCCCGGTAAGAATGGCTCACTTACGTAACACCGTCGAAAATCCCACCAACATAACAATGAGAGTCAGTTGCTAAAGTCGAAAAGGAAACCTGCTGGTCAAGAAACGAAATATCATTTTGATTGAGGGGAAGCGCTTTAGCCGATACATGCCAGACTCCAGATATCCGTTGAGTTGCAGGGTTTTCCAACCGGTTTATCACGATGATCAGGGAACCAAATCGATGGTAAAAAATGCAAAAGTCGAATCAGAAAACGAGACTTTTATCGCGCAGGAGACTGAGGCTCTGGTCGAACCAACCCCTGCTTCCGATGTGGCTCGCAATGGAATCTGGCGCACACGGATCAGGGGCCGGGCGCGCGAGCTGAGTCGCTCGACCCAGTTTGTCATTGCCGCTACGGTGATCCTGGGACTGACCATGTTCTTCGTTGGCAAACTGGTGAGCGAACGAATAGAAAGTGCCGCGGTACAAAGCGCGGCAGAAGCAGCCGCTCAGTACATGGATACGTTTCTGGAGCCCTATGTGCAGGAGATGAGCCGGGACAACGGCCTCTCGGCTGAAAGTGTCCAGTTCCTGGACCGCCTCGCGGAAAGTCGTTCGCTAAAACAGCACATTGTCTCGATCAAGATCTGGCGAGCGGATGGCACGGTGATCTACGGCACGAATAAAGCCATCACCAACCGAAAATTCCCACTGGATGAGATCACCGAGGCACTCAAGGGCAAAGTGGTCACTGACCTTCAAGACCTGAGCCAGGAGGAGAACGAGTTCGAGCGCAACCTCAACCTGCCGCTCTATGAGATCTACGCGCCCCTGCGGGATTCAACCTCTGGGAATATCGTCGCGGTGGGCGAATTTTATGAAAAGGCCGATAGTCTGAAACGCGAGATCAATCGGGTCCGACAGCAGGTATGGGGGGTTGTGGGCGCCGCGACGCTGGCAATGCTGACGCTACTGTTCTTCATCGTGCGACGCGGTGACAAGATTATCCAGCAACAACAAGTTGCACTGCGCTTACGGTTGCAGGAGCAAACCCGTTTGCACATCAGCAATGCCGAACTCCAGCGCAAGATGGCGACGGCTACCCAGGAGTTTTCCCGGGTCAACGAACTTACCTTGCGGCGCATTGGTGCAGACCTGCACGATGGGCCGGCGCAGTTATTGACCTTGATTCTGATCCGGCTCGATGACCTGGCCGAAAACTGCTCGGCTGTCGATCAGGAGTCGATGGAAACCATTCGTGGCGCCGCCACCGACGCATTGCGTGAGGTCCGCGATTTGTCACGAGGCCTGGCACTTCCGGAAATTAACGACCTGAGCCTGGTGGAAGAATTGCAACTGGTGGCGCAACGGCACGAGCAACGTACCGGCACCAGGGTCACCTTAACCCTGGGGCCGCTGCCAAAGGCCACGCCGCTGCCGCTCAAACTCTGTTTGTACCGTTTTGTGCAAGAAACCCTCAACAACGCTTACCGTCATGCCAACGGCGAGGGTCAGGTCATCCAGGCGCAATACATTGATCAGGTATTGAATATCAGCGTCAGGGACAGTGGTCCGGGCATGGCGGCGGACGCCATGCAGCTCGATACATCCGACAGAACCCGTTTGGGGCTCGCCGGTTTGCGTTATCGCGTTGAATCTCTGGGCGGGTTGTTCAGCATCGACTCCTGCGCCTCTGGTACGTCGGTCAATGCACAGTTCAAACTCTAGTCAGGGGCCGCTTTGGGCATCCATTGGTGTATTCCCTGCGCCGATGTGAAGTCGCCCGACAGCTTCGCGCTCCCTGTAATGCCGTAGGGCCGTGACCGCTTCGACACGATTTCGGGCGTTCAGTTTCTGCATCACACAGCCCATGTGGTGCTTGACGGTTTTTTCGCTGATCAACAGCTTTGACGCAACCTCCCTATTGGTCAGCCCCTTTGAAACCTCACGAATGACCTCCTCCTCGCGATGGGTCAGATCAAACGTGTGAATTTCCGCTTCGTGTTTCTTGGTGTTACTCAGCAGTTTGTTGGCAAACTCGGGGGTGACATACGTTTCACCCTTGGCAACCAACCTGATCGCCTGGACCAGTTCCGGTCCGCTGACACCTTTCAACACATACCCTCGCGCGCCGGCCTCCAGCGCCAAAAAGGCGTCATTTTCGGATTCTGAAACCGTCAGCATCAGCACCTTCACATCCGACAGCTCATTGGAAATGAACCGCACCGCGGCGAAAACATCACCTGGCATATTGACGTCCATCAGCATCACATCCGGACGCACCCTCTGGGCGATATCCCTGGCATCTTGCGCACTGGCGCCCTGCTCCACGACCTGAAAATCCGCCCGTTTTCTCAATGTATTGGCAACGCCCTCACGCAACATCGGATGGTCGTCGGCAATGCAGATGCGAATGAATGGATTCATGACGCGCTCCCGAAAGGATTAACACTCGAACATTCATTCATTAATAGCAGGGAACCCAGGATGACGCCGATCACCGGTCGTGTTTTCCAGGCTCCTGGCGCTCGGATATCAGACTTAGGTCGGATAAAATCCGATCGTCAATAAGCAATCATGATTACAAGACTCTATACATTTATACCCCAACCCATTGTTTTAAAAGGCCGCTAAAAACATCAAAAAAAGACAGCCTCATAAAACCCGGATCCATCTTTCATCCGACCAACAGTCGCTCTCCTGCGCTTAGGCACAACTTCGCTTTGCCAAAACACCCCGCACAATCGCACCCTGTATTGGGGGATATCCCCCGTCATCGGGGTTTTCATCCTGGCTTCTCATTCGCCGGCTTAAAGCCAGCAGATAAGGGGGGCGTGGCGTAGAGCCATTAGTCACTTCCTGTCACTTTTGGCTGGAAATATGCATCGTCCCCATCCCGGCTCGAAATCAATCGCCAGCTGGGCCAGAAGCCGTGGTTCGTTGCCCATGTATTGCCACGCGCTTCGAGGAACCCGTCAGAGGTGTTTGCGATGAAACTAGATACCGGAAGGTTGAATCCTAGTCCCTTGTCCAAAACCAGGCTGGCGTTGAGTATCTCTGCTGCCGTGATCATGTTGGGGCTGGGCTTGTCCCAGACCCAGGCAGTCCCCCTCGACAACACCGATCCCCCGCCTCCTACCGACCCATCGGCGTTCACCAATCCGCCTGCCGATCCCGATGCCGCATTGCGGGACTTGCTCAAGCTGCCTCCCGCAAACGTCGGCGCCTTCGACTTACCCAATGGTGTGACCGGAAACCGCCAGACCCCCTTGGTCGACAATGTGCTGCCACCCAATCTGCAACCCAGCTTTAACATCCCCACTAACGGTAATGCCAGCCCGGTGTTCGGGGTTCAACCGTTCACACAGAAGCTTGAACTGTTCGAGGAATTCGGCTCGAACAAACTGGATGCGACCGACCCGCCATCACCCGTTCCGTTTCCGGTCCCGACGGTGGGCCCCGCACCGGCGCAAGATCCATTGAAGGTGGCTCGTAGCGGCCCATCGCCGACTGCGCTGGATGCCTTTCTCAGGCAGCCGGCATTGACGCCCTTCCCGACAGAGTTCTCCAATGTACTTGACCGCAACCCCTGGAAGGCGCAGATCGAGGATTTCCTCAATCGTCGAGTCGATTCGCCCGCAGAAGGCCGGCCACCGGGAAAAGGCTGGTCGCACCAGCGTTTCAACGAGTTTTTCCCGCGCGACGCCTTCAAGACGGTGCAAGCAGGCGCGCACGTCAACAGCGGTTTACGTGATCGCATGCAACGGCATAACTACGCCGTGGGGGAATTTGCGCCAGGCGGGCTCTATCACAACACCAACGGCACCCCGGCCAACGAGGGCACCACCAAGGGCATTGAAGTGCAGTTTCACGAAAACTTTCCTGTCCAGGACCATAATGCGTTGTGGACATTCGACGGCACCTTTCCGCCCAAACTGCTTCTAGTCCGCTATGGCCAGGCGATGCTGATGCGTCATTACGATGCCTTGCCCATTGACCCATCGGCCAACCGGGGCTTTGGCCTGCACACCCTCACCACCCATGAACACAACGGCCACTCGCCCGCGGAAAGCGACGGCTTTGCCAACGCGTTCTTCTTCCCGGGTCAGTACTACGACTATCGCTGGCCGATCCAGTTGGCCGGTTACGACTCCATCAATACCAGCGCTGAGGATCCGCGAGCGGCATTCCCGTGCGACCCCGGTGAGATCCTGTTCGTCAACGACGCCACCCCCGGCTTCAAGACCTGCAACAACGGCACCATCAAGATCCGTGGCGACTGGCGAGAAACCATGAGCAGCCACTGGTTCCACGACCACATGCTCGATTTCACCGCGCAGAATGTCTACAAGGGCAACGCGACGATGATGAACTACTACAGCGCCGTGGACCGTGGCAACGAGTCGGTCGACGACGGGGTCAACCTGCGCTTGCCCAGTGGTTCGGGTCTGGGGTGGGGTAACCGCGACTATGACGTCAACTTGACGATCGCCGACAAAGCCTGGGACCAGACCGGCCAGTTGTGGTTCAACCCCTTCAACACCGACGGTTTTCTCGGTGACCAGGTGCTGACCAACTGGGAGTACAAGCCCTTCCTGGACGTACGTGCCCGCCGCTACCGTTTCCGCATTCTCGACGGATCGGTTTCTCGTTACTTCAAGCTGGCGGTGGTGCGTCAGGTCAATGGTAATGGTGGCGAGTTTCCTGGCCCGAAAAGCTCCGGGGTTTCCTATAACCGGGTGCCGTTCCACATGATTGCCAACGACGGCAATATCATGGAGCACGCGGTGCCGTTCGATGGCAGCCTGGACCTCGATGGCGACGGCGACACACAGGACAACAATGCCATTCTGCCGATACTGGGCGTTGCCGAACGCTATGACATCGTAATCGACTTCGCGAAAAACGGCATCAATCCGGGCGACAAGATTTTCTTCGTCAACATCGAGGAGCATGAAGACGGCAAGCGTCCCAAACGCGACATTCCATTGGCGGATGTACTCTCCGGGAAGTACCTGCCCGTTGTCAGGCAAACCAGCCACGGGCCACAGTGGGTCAACGGTGACCCGGGCGTGGGCCTGTTCCTGCAACTGAACGTCCAGCCTTACACCGGGCAGGACGTGAGCATGAATCCGGTCGACTTCGAGCCCGCCAAACCTGGCAAGCCCGAGGGCAGGTTCATGATCCCCCTGCCTTTGAACCGTGATGACCCTGCCGATATCGCCCGGCTTGCCCAGGCGCGGCACCGCACCTTTATCTTTGGCCGCTCCAACGGCACGGATTTCAAGCCCTGGACGATCAAGACCGATGGCGGCGAAGGCTTCGGCATGGACCCGCGCCGGATTTCAGCCGCGCCACAACTGGCCACTGGCCCGACACCGGCAGGGTTCAAGGGTGAAGGCACGCTGGAAATCTGGAAGATCCAGAACGGCGGCAATGGCTGGACTCACCCGGTGCATGTGCACTTCGAGGAAGGGGTCATTCTCACTCGAGGTGGCAAACCGCCGCCAGAATGGGAAAAAGGCGCGCGCAAAGATATCTACCGTGTAGGCCGCGATTCCGACAGCCTCGACGATGTCGAAATGGCCATACGCATCCGTGAGTTTGCCGGTACCTACATGGAGCACTGCCACAACACACAGCATGAGGACACGTCGATGCTCCTGCGCTGGGACTCTGAGCACCCGGGCCAGTTCCAATTGATGCCCACACCCTTGCCTAGCTGGGACGGCGTGAAATTCGTGGCCTCGGTTGCGTTACCGACATTCCGTACGGGAGATGGCGTCGGGCCACAGCCCAATGTCAACAATGACCCGGAAGATAGCAGCGGCAGCGGTAGTGGCAGCAGTGGCAGTGGCAGTGGCAGCGGCAGCAGCAGCAGCAGCAGCAGCAGTGGCAGCGGCAGCGGCAGCGGCAGCGGCAGCGGCAGTGGCGGTGGCAGCGGAGGTAAAGGCAGAGGCTAGCGTCGTCTATCAAACGGCTGGTTTTGTCGTCAGCAAACGAAAAAAACCGCTTATATGACCGTTTCAATCCCAAAGCCGCCTGTCATCACAGTCGGCTTTGATTCAACCAGTCGATGCAGCAGATTGGCTAAATCTTTCAGCGGCCGCTAATCGTAGAACGGCTCAACCGACGCCCGACTGCCGACAAAAAAACTATCGGCAACCAGTCGCAGCGGCTGGAGGTCCAGGTCACTGGCTTTGTCGTCAATCAGCTGTTGAAAATGTCGATACACCGCCGCGTACTCGCCCTCCTCCGATACGGCTTGGCGCACGCCGTCAATACTCAACAGTGCTCCACCATTGTCCAGTCGCAGGATGCCTTCAGTGCAGCGAAACTCGATGCTCCAGAGTTCCTCATGACCGTGGTCGAAATCGAACTCCGCGCGGACATCGAGGTGGCGCGCATCAGACATTTTGATGGAAGCGGCAATAGGCGACTGGCAGTTGCCGGGGACGCGCAGCTCGGCAGACTCGACAAACAGCGGCAAAGCCAGCAGATGGGTTGCAATCGATAAGGCATTGATGCCGGGATCGAAGACGCCCAGGCCTCCGGGCTGCCAGATCCACACCTGGCCGGGGTGCCACTTGCGCACGTCTTCCTTCCAGTCGATCTGTACGCTTTGCAGGGCACGGGTGGCCAGCCAGTCACGGGCGGCTTCGATACCGGGCGCGTAGCGTGAATGCCAGGCGAACAAACCACTGACACCTTGCTCCTCTGCCTGATTCACCAACGCCATCGCTTCACCCAACGTGGCGCACGGCGGTTTTTCTACCAGCACGTGTTTGCCAGCGGCCAGCGCTTGTTGCACCAGAGCGAATCGCCCTTGCGGCGGTGTGCAAAACGCAATCGCATCGATGTGCGGGCCGTTTTCGAGCAGCTCGCTCAGGGACTGAAAATTCTCTACCCCGGCGCAGGGCTGCCCTTGCGTTGCGACAGACACCAACTGGAACGCAGGGTTGGCGTTGATCGCTGGAACGTGTTGATCCCGGGCAATCTTGCCGTAGCCCACCAGGCCGAGACGGATTGGTTGCATCAATGACTCCTGTTTTTTTTCTTGTCTTGGTACGCGAATCGGCAAGATTACGTTTGTATAGCGGGGAAGTCATCGATGACGTGCCAACGGTCCATCCAGCCGGCGAACTTGAGTACTGCTATCCCTGTTAATGCCCGATTTGGATCGATCGCCGCCCTCCACATTCCACGCCATCACAAACCTGTCACCCGCGCCTGCTAACGTCCTCATGCTCCCCGCGTACCCCACATTCCATCGTCCCTGTACCCAAGTTCCCTCGACCCAAGGTGCCACTCAAGGTGTACTCACCCCCACCACGCCAGCCAATCATCCTCAGATCCAACGACATGCGCTGCGATGACTTTGGCGCGCTGTTCTCGACCATGTTCGGCAACCGCTACTCCGATACGCCGCCCCCACCTGCCAACATCATCATCGGGGGCGTCTACGGCAGGCATGAAGGCGTCAGCTTTCGCAGGATGCATTACCGCGGCGACTTCACGGTGATCTTTCCCGATCCCCATGATGAAATCACCTTCGTCATTCCTACTGCCGGCAAGATCGTCTTCAATCACACAACCGAATCGGTGGGCGTCACCCACGTTGGTCTGGCAATCGACAAAGCCGATATTCGCTCGATGCATTTTCTCGACAATCATGCCCAGCACGGGATTTCGATCAGACGCGCCCTCTTCACCGAGCGACTGTCGACGTTGCTGGAAAAGCCGGTCCTGGAAAAGCTGCACTTCGAGCCGGTGGTAGATTTGAAAATCCCGGCCTTCCAGGGCATCAAGGCCTTGATCGATCTGGCGACGGGCACCGAGTTCGGCCTGCTGATCAACGCGGGGACTCTGATGCCTTCACGTCTTCGGGAAATGCTGATCGACGCGGTACTGGAGGCCTGGCCGCACAACTTCACGCGAGCCCTTCGGCGCCCTGCTCCGCTGATAGCGCCACGGCATGTGAAGCGGGCCGTCGAGTACATTCAGGATCATCCCGATCAACTAGTCAGCGGCACGGATCTGGCCCGACTGAGCAACGTCAGCCAGCGCGCGTTGCAGGAAGGTTTTCGGCGCTTCGTGGGCATTTCGGTTGTCGCCTATCAACGGCAAGTGCGGCTGGAGCGTGCCTACGATGCGCTTGCGCAGGATGCCCCGACGTCCGTGACCGAGGTGGCCTTGCGATTCGGGTTCAGCAATGTCGGCAGGTTTTGCCAGTACTTCCAGAACGCCTATGGTGTGAGTCCCGCTGATTTGAAATCAGGGCGCCCGCGCGCCCGACGCTAACCGGTTCGTCCTGCATAAAGCCAAGGCCGCCGAATACCGGCGGCCGGAACCCATGCCGCAGTGTTAGAACGAATAGCTGGCGTTGATGCCACCGCTGAAGCCGTGACTGTCCCCTCCACCGCTGGCACCAATTTCGCCCCCAAGGCTCAGCGGGCCGATATTGGCCATGAGATTGACCCCGGCGGTGAACTGATCCCGGTTATCAAAGGCTGCGCGTTGTTCGACATCCAGACCCAGCAGGTGTCCTTCGCTATAGACTTCGTTATCGCCCAGCACATGCTCATAACCCACCTGAACACCCGGCACCAGTTGCCAACTACCCATGCCGACCGGGGTAAATGACACATTCAGATTGGCCACCGCACTGCGCCGGGTTTCATTGATATCGTCGACGTCGAGAGCCAGCTCGCTGCCCTTCTCCTGGAAGCCGGACACGTTCAGGTGACTGACGCGAAGGCCGAGGCTCGGTTCGACGATCATGCCGCTCACCGGCACACGATAGCCCAGCGCCAGGGTTGCACCGGAGAGATTGCCATGGCTGTCGCCTTTGGCCGTCCCTAGTCCGCCACCGAGGTCACGCTTGCTTTCGTAGTCAAGCCAGCCGGCGTTGGCGTCGGCGTCGACAAACAGGCCGCGCTCCAGGCCGTCCGGGGCATAGCGGGCGCCGGCGGTGAGAAAGGTCCAGTCAGTGTCCACCTCACCGCCCGCCCCGCCGACATTACCGCGACTGTATCCGAAACCCGCGTGGGCGCTGAGTTGTTCGGTGAAGCGCTGCGTCAGGCCGATCATCAACCCTTGGCTGTGCTCGTTGCTGCTGGCGGTTTCGGACGAACCATCGGTGCCCAGATAGCCCGCCAGTGCAGTGCTCCACAAACGGTATTGGCCGATCTTGAGATCTGTGCCGCTGGTGAAGGGCGCAGCGGCCCGGTCGATCATCGCCCCCTGGCGCAGCAAGTAGCTGGCAGAGTCGGCGTGCACCTGGCCACCGACAGTGGACTCGACACCACCAAGGGTGCCGGCATCAATCGCCGATTGCAGGTAATAGTTGTAGTCGCTGTAGGTGCCTGACAGGTTGCTGTTCTGCAGCTGTTGCAGCAACCCGGCACCTGCGGCGGCGTTGCCGAGGAGGCCTGCCTGGCCAGGCAGGCTGTTGTAGAAAACCATCTTGCCGCGCAGCACGTAGATGGTCTCCTGGGACAGGCCAAGGCCTAGCTTGAGGTAATTGTCCATGCTGCCGTACTGCGCGGTGACCTGATCCAGACTGGCTTGCAAGAAACTGGCTTCCACGCCGAGGAGCGGCGCATAGATCGCGGCCATGCTCGGTGGCATGGCCGCCAGCGTCGCCGCCACGCGCGCGGCAGTGTATTCGTTGGTGGCAAGGTAGTCGCTCATGATGGTGGCGCTGTCGACCCCGGCAATGCTCAGCAACACGGCGGCGGTCCAGCCTGTACGGTCCTTGCCGGCCGTGCAATGGAACAGAGCGGCGCCGTCAACTTCGGCCAGCTCATTGAACAGCGTGTTGAATTGACCGCGCACCCCCGCATCACTGACGAATGACCGGTTGATGCCCTGCATCATGGCGATGGCGTCGGCGGCACTTTCGAGCGGGCCCGTGGGGAGGTTTGAACCGGACGTGGCGTTGCCAAGAATGTCGATGTTCAAATAGCGAGCACCGTTGGGCAGGGTGTCAGGCGTACCGGCGATTTCGCTCGGCGTGCGCAGGTCGTAGACGGCTTTGATGCCGAGGCCATTCAAGGTGCCCAGATCCGCCGCTGACGGGGTCAGCGCGTTGGAGCGGTAGAACACGCCGTTACGCATCGTGCCGTCGGTAGCCGTGGAATACGCGGTGGTGGTGCCGGCGACATCGCGCAAGTTGTCGATGCTGCTCAAGCGGGGGGTGTCGAGGGAGTTGGTCTCGGCAGCCTGGGCAGCCGCGATAGACAGGCTCAAAACGGACAGTGAACACAGAAGACGTGAAAACACGGTGCAGCCTCATTTATACGCATTGGGCTGACCACTATCTGTAATGAAGAAATACCGAATATGACAGATTGCCGACGGATGAAAATCCGTGCGCGATAGGTCCGGATAGCGCGCTTTTGGTCCGTATATCCCTATGGCAATTGGCCGTGCAAAACTCTCTCGCAGAGGGTAGGCGAGGATTCCCACCTACCACTCTGGACAAAACTCCCCACCGAAGAAATCGAACTGACCTCAAGCGTACAGCAGACTTTGCAATTGAGTCTGCTGCACTTCCCGGTCAGCCGTTATGGATGATCAGTGCGACTTTTCGATACCGACATCCCGGTTTTGCTCAAGCCTTTCGAGTTGTGATCGCCTGGAGTCGAGTCAGCAATAGCTCTGGCTTTGCTTATGCCATGAGTATCTCTGGAGTGGGCGATGCCTGAAGTCGTTTGGCCATGACCGCGATCACTATTGTGCTCACTGCCGTAGTGATTTCCGCTTTCACCATGATCGCGAACGGCCCTGCCGGCATGATCACTGCTGAGCCCATTGCCGCGGCCGTTACTGTGAGTGCCGCCGGAGTGATCGGAACCGTTGTGACCAGCGTGACCAGCGCCTGTACCGCCGCCATGGCCACCGCCAACGCCGCCTCCGTGACCGCCACCACCACCGGCGCCACCACCACCACCACCTGCC